>NZ_CP036524.1:0-1277913 GCF_008281175.1 [Clostridium] hylemonae DSM 15053 | reverse complement strand
TATAGCTTAGCATTATTGCTGCCAGATAACTTTCCTTTCTCCTTATAATATAATAACTTATCCTGTGTAAACAATGCTATGATTATAACTGCAGGCCACACTATCCATGAAAACACTTCATTATGACTTCTACCTTGATAATAGGAAAATATTCCCATCCCCATAACGGGCAAAACAAAATACAATTGGCTGATGATCTTCTGTTCCTTACCCATCTGTTTTTTACTTAACCAATATATATTCTTTATACTTTTGGACAATGAAACCATATATATGGCTACCAGGATCAACCATGGATGCCATAAACTCATCTTAATCATATAAAAACCATATTTATAAAATACTGTTTGCGTAAGAAAAAATTCTGATAGTCTAATCCATGAACCTGTTCGATAATACGTAATGAAAGAAATTAACATAAATATAGCAACAGAACATAAAATAATTAATGAAAATTGTTTTAGTGACTTTAATAAAAATTGTTTAATAGATATTTTATCCAGAAGATTCCAATAGCACCGGAATAGCAGCCAAACAATTGCCACTATCACACCTGTATCTAAGTTAAAAAATATACTTATTGCAGCAATCCAGTATCCCCCTAAAAGCCATGATTTGTTGCTGCAGTCATTTTGAATACATTTATATATAAACAAAATAATCACACACGGAAATAACATTCTATGAGGACAGTATTGCAAATAATATGATCCTTTGTTGCTCAATTCCATCAAACAAGCCACAAAAATAACCGCTAAGGTACTTACCACCGCTAAAAACTTAAACCTTATCGACTTCCAGATGACATAGGCTAAACACCCAAATACTATAAAAACCAATAACATCATCGTCAGGCTAAATCCATACTCCGTTAATTTCCCTCCACCAAATATAAGCGCAATCGGGAGCAGCAAATAAGGATAAAAACCATACATATTGTGGAAATCTACCGTCAAAGTCTGCCCGCTGTATACTCTGTAAACAGGATAAAAGTATGCATTAAAATGGTGCATCATATAAGGATTTCTGTCATATCTGTCAATGACAAAGAGAAAAGATGTCAAAAGTAAGACTACCACTATAACGATTATAAAAACTATATTATACTTTTGCTTGACATAATGTTTTCCTACTACATTTATATATATTGTACTAAATAACACACACATTGATAAAAAAATTATGTTAATTACCAATGCTGTATAATCATTATGGTCTAAAGCCCTGTAAATCGACAGTATGTACCCCCCCCCCCGTACCTTCCAGGCTGATAACCAATAAAATTCCAGTTAAAATAACAGACAAATAACCTTTCGTATAAACATTACTATTTGAAAAACTAACAAATTTTTTCACTATGCTAAAACTTATAAAAAAAATAACCGGATAACTTACCGTACACAAAATATATTGCATTTTTTCTTGTGTTTCTGCTGTAAAATCTGTAATTGGTCTGTAAAAATGCTGTAATATATAATTTACATCCAATTTATCAACAACAAAAACCGAAATCACCAACCCAATGCAGAAGGTAAAAATGGCAGAAATAAAAATAGAGCACCACATCATTTTATATTCCTGTATCTCTGAATGTCTATTCATGACCGTAACCTCTTTATTCGTTGTATTTTTATTATTTCATACGTAAATATACCACACAATAATTTGACTTACAACTACAAATCCAGGGGAGTTGTCAAACAGTTTGCCCCAATTCGCGGTTAACTTTAACAACTCCCCTGAATATCATTTAATACAGATTACATGCTTACAGTTTCTAATTAATCCATACATTCATATCAACATTTCCATTGATGCCATTGACTCTTCCAGAACTGCTGTATTGCCAACATTTATAAGTCCCCTTATATTGAAGCTCCTTATTATACTGTGCAACCCACACCAAACAGTTGGTTAGTAATGACATCTGAAGATTATTATTCATAAAATATGTCCCAGAGTAAATCATAGCTGTGTAACCATAATTTCTTATTTCAGAACAGAAAATATTTGCCAGCAATGTTCTGGTGGACGCACTGAGCTTATCAGCTCTTCCACTATGCGCAGAATCATAATACTCAGTATCAAATGCAACCGGATATGTTATATTATAATTTTTAATGAGATTATATGTATAGGAAGCTTCTTCCCTGGCTTCCTGTACAGTAGTTGCCTGCGAGAAAAAATACACACCAACTTTTATTCCCGCTGCTAATGCCCCTTCAATATTTTGCTTATAATAAGGATCCGCCGCGAGATTCCCACTGGCACTTCCTCTGTATCCCACTCTGATAAAAGCAAATTCCACACCTGCCTCTTTAACCTTCCTCCAGTCTATATTTCCCTGCCACTGTGATACATCAATGCCCATCTTAGAGGCCAGAACACCGCTGCTGTTAAAATAATATCTAATATTATCTATATCCGTATATCCTATTGCAAGTGTACCATCTGATTTCTGATAATACCTGTTAGGCCCACTGGAGAACCATCCCGTACTTCTTATCATAAGCCCGGTCTCCTCATCAAAATAATACCACTTACCATTTATATATTGTTTCCCCTTCTGCATGCTTCCGTCGGCTCCCATATAATAACAATTGGAACCAAAACTGATGAATTGACTGCTATACAGAACGCCCGCTTCGTTAGAATAATATTTTTTTCCACCACTTTCTATCCAGCCAGCTTTCTTTTGAATCTGTCCCGTGCTTTCATCCGCATAGTATAATTTGCCTCCAGTCTGTATGATTCCTTTCTGAAGGCTCCCGTCATTCCCCATGTAATAGGTTACCGCTCCAAAACTTATAAACTGGCTGCTGTAAAGTATCCCGGCCTCATTGGAGAAATATCTCTTTCCTCCGCTATCTATCCAGCCGACCTTCTTCTGGATCTGACCTGTGCTCTCATCCGAATAGTATACTTTGTCTCCAGCCTGTATGATCCCTTTCTGGAGACTCCCGTCAGCCCCCATGTAATAGGTTACCGCTCCAAAACTTATAAACTGGCTGCTGTAAAGTATCCCGGCCTCATTGGAGAAATATCTCTTTCCTCCGCTATCTATCCAGCCGACCTTTTTCTGGATCTGACCTGTGCTCTCATCCGCATAGTATACTTTGTCTCCAGCCTGTATGATTCCTTTCTGGAGACTCCCGTCAGCCCCCATGTAATAGGTTACCGCTCCAAAACTTATAAACTGGCTGCTGTAAAGTATCCCGGCCTCATTGGAGAAATATCTCTTTCCACCACTTTCTATCCAGCCGACCTTCCTCTGGATCTGACCTGTGCTCTCATCCGCATAGTATACTTTGTCTCCAGCCTGTATGATCCCTTTTTGGAGACTCCCGTCAGCCCCCATGTAATAGGTTACCGCTCCAAAACTTATAAACTGGCTGCTGTAAAGTATCCCGGCCTCATTGGAGAAATATCTCTTTCCTCCGCTATCTATCCAGCCGACCTTCTTCTGGATCTGACCTGTGCTCTCATCCGCATAGTATACTTTATCTCCGGTCTGTATGACCCCTTTCTGAATGCTCCCGTCAGCCCCCATGTAATAGGATATCGCTCCAAAACTGATAAACTGGCTGTAGAATATTTCCCCTCCACCGTATGAATAATATTTCTTACCGTTATCTTCTATCCAGCCTGCCTCTAATTTGATTTGGCCTGTGTCAGAATTGGCGTGGTATTTCTTTCCGTTTGCCCCAAAAGTTCCTTTTTGTACGCTTCCATCATCACCCATATAATAATATATGTTTCCAAACCTGATAAACTGATTCGCATACAGTACCCCTTCTTCGTCTGCGTAATACCTTTTACCGTCATCTTCTATCCAGCCAGCCTCTAATTTGATTTCACCAGTAGCAGAGTTTGCATGATATTTCTTTCCTTGCACTTCAAAAGTTCCTTTTTGCTCGCTTCCATCATCACCCAAATAATGATATATACTTCCGAACTTAATAAACTGATTAATATACAGTATCCCTTCTTCGTTTGCAAAATATCTTTTACCGCTGTCTTCTATCCAGCCTGCCTTCAGGTTTACCTGTCCGGTGGCAGGATCGGCATAGTATTTCTTTCCATCCGCCTGAAATATCCCTTTTTGCAAACTACCATCTGCACCCATATAATAATATATATTTCCAAACTTTATAAACTGACGGTTATACAGTTTTCCTTCTTCATTACAAAAATATCTGCTGCCATTTATATCTATCCAGCCGGCAGATTCTGTTAATGCCCCTGTATTTTCATCAAAATAGTATAATACTCCTTCTATTTTCGTAATACCCTTACAGGCCTCTCCATTCCCATTTATATAATATTTTTTACCTTCTCTTTCTGTCCACCCTGTTTGAACACTGAATGTATTATATGTATTCTCAGCAATCTTGTCTTTTGTTATAGCTTCACCATCTATCTGACCTTCCTCAGTATTCTTCTCATTCTTTTCTTCCGAATCGCCTTCTTGACCGGATACAATTACTGGAATTTTCTTCTCTTTATTTCCCATTTGAATACAAATCATCGTCTCACCCTGGCTTATACCTATAGCACAATACCATTGGGCATTTTCTGGCACACCATCTTTAATATCAGCCTCTAAAGATTCCGGTGCCGCAATCTGTATTTTAACAACCGCTTCATCTTCAACAGTTACTTTCAACTCATTTTCCTGCAAATTCAAATCATCAGGCAACGCATAAAAATATCTCTGTTCTCCTATAATGAGATTCATATCTTCTATGCTGAATTTAGGCAATTCCTTCTCATATATCTGTTCTTCACTAATCTCATCTGCCTGATACCCATCCCCTTCATCTGCATATACTGTGGCTGTCTGACAACTAAATACAGCAACCAGCAAAAGGCTCAATATCTTTTTACTTTTCATGTTATACTCCTCCGTTTTTAATAAGTGATCTATTTCCTAATAAATGCGCCTGATATATATTTCCTGTACACCCATGTCAGAAAGTAGCACATTATTATACAAGCCCAAAATCGGAATGTTATTATAAACAACAGCCAGCCAGTCGCTTCTGCCCTCGGCATAAAATATATACTCGTAATGCTTACTAGTATAATAACATTTAAAATTATATTTGTGTTAAATTTCTTGACAAAAGCTATGAGTACCATCCCCAGCAAAACACTAAAAATAATAACTCCTATATAACCAAAATCAATATAGTTTTCTAAAATAAAAGAAGATCCCCAACCGCGTCCTGCCAAGTAAGAGTCTTTATCCATTGCATAAGCTAAATTATGGGAAAGCTTATTACTTAGTAAACCATTGGCCTCGCAATTATAATCAGGCAGTGGTGATGTCCCAAATATTTTCTGTCCAATGCTGCCATACTGAATATAATCAATGAATTCTCCAAAAGTGTAGTTTCGTAAATTTCTTGAAGGCAAATTCCCAATCCATCCGTAGCATTTTGTTAACACCTCAAATGTTACCCCCTGACCATCAAAAAAGTCTTTTATCATTTGAAAGACATTCGAAAACTCTATTTGAACATGACCGCGTATATTAGTAAATATCTTCATTAGTATCAATATGGCCGGTGCACTAATACATAATAACCGCTTTTCAATCTTCCCCAGCCAAACAGAAGAACCTTCAAAGTAATCTCTCAAAATATAATAAGTCAAAATAAACATACTATTCAAAATCAGTGGATTCCTAATACCGATTATCAGTTGAGGTACAGCAGTTAATTCAAATACGGCCAGTGGCAAAAATGCTTTCCTTTTATCTGGCATTGTAGCTAAAAATATACAAAGGCTATATTTCATAAAAGATGCAAAAAGATATACAAAGGAAGGCATCTGTCCACTAAAACCTTGATAAAATTGAACATATGTTTTCCCCGCCATATATACTAACTTTTCTATTTCCTGCACTCCATAAAAAACAGCTGATATGCTAAACACAATCAGTGATATATTCTGAAGACTTTTTTTAAATTCTACTTTTTCATAATTACCTTTATTGATCAAATCTTTATTATTTTTTAACAGTTTACCCGAAACCAAAGCCCCAATATACAGTCCCACCATTGCTATTGCTACCACAAGAAAAGCGAAACGGAAATTTTCCACTGCTTGACCAGATATCGTCCACCATTCCCCTTTACTCAAGGTTCCAATCAATGGACGTGATATTAAAAATGTAAAAATAGCCACTTGAAACAAAAGGAATACAATTTTTTCACGTACGTTATTAAGTGAAAAAATAATATTATTCAGCCATATTAAAAATATAGAAATACTTAAAATGGGTATACTGCTTACCAGCCATCCCTTCAAAAATAATATAAAAGCCAATATTAATATTCCTGTTCTGATAAAACAGTTTACACTTACCTTCTTACTCATCGTTTCACTCCATTCAATGATATATGTCTAGTGAATTAACCTCTTAAGCTTCTCCGGTACAAATCTTTGCAGTAATCCTATAGCTGCCTTAAATTGACTGTCCCGTCTCAGCAAGATCCAAAAAAACGAATTGCCAATCAAACAACAAATGGTCAGTTTAACTGCCAACTCCGCAATTCCACCGCACGTTACTAGTGTACATATCGCGAATACAACCGCACTGACAATAACTGACGTAAAAACATAATACAATAATCTCTTAATGTAATTCCATGGTGATCTGTGGAAAACCACATGAAACAGATTATACAACACCCATGGAAGACCAAACAATCCTTTGGCGAGACAACTTGCAATCAATACTCCATATACTCCAATGAATTGGACAAGAATAAGATTTAAACATAAATTAATGAACGAGACAACCATAGGCCTGAATCTGTCTTCATGCCACATACCGGCCGCATCCTTATATAATTCAAACAGAAGATAGATGTGGCTAACAAAGAAATACGCACAGAAACAAATTACAGCACTGAACTGTAACATGAGTTTCTCAGTCACCCACAGTTTCATAAAAGGCTGAAACAGACATAATAAACAAACTGAGCAAAAGCCAGTCAACCAACAAATCAACAAAGTCATTTTCTTTAAATCAGTGTAATTTTTCTCCTCTGTTTCTGTGATTAGACTATTTCCAATGCCAGCTGTACACGAAGTAAATATTATTCCGACTATGCCTGTTATGGAAGTGACAATATAGAAGTAGTTTTGATAAATAGCTAGAACCCTCAACCCCAAAAACGCTGAAATCACCAATGTATCTGCGGAATTAAATATTACTGTTCCGATTTTTGTCATAAATAAATCTTTTATTTTTTTATTAATCACCTTTATTTCTTCACGCGGCAGCAGGCCTTTTGCCTTATATGACGGATACATTTTGTTTGTTATAAATGCCGTAATTAAATTTGCAACGATCTGTGTAAACACAATTATGATTGTATATAGATAATAACTTCTAAAACAAATCAATGCCATCGCCTGAAGCAAATATTTACAGGTTTCTGTAACCAAACTTACTTTCGTTGAAACATCTGAACGCTGATGTGCAAATAACAGACTGGTTTTATAAGAAAAAAGCCAATATGTACTTACAGTTGATGCCAGATTCATAAAATATAATATATAAATATTTATATTGTCAGGTATATCACTTTTAATTAAATATTTCAAAAAGGGAGTAATAAAGATACCTCCCATTAAAACTACAGTCCCAATTATCCTATAATAAACTTTGTACAACCTCATTAGCATGCATATTTTTTCATGGTTATCTGACGCAATGGGCTGATACATGCTGAATACCATAGCCGCGCCAACACCAGTTTCTGCCAAATTAAGTACCTGAAGAACAGATGTAAACAGTCCATTTAATCCCAGATAATTAACTCCTAATACATATATCATTATTGTACGCATTATAAAAGGCATAAGCATTGAGTATATTTTAAAAATGGTTCCAACTATAATATTTCTAGTTGCATTTCTAGTGCGCTCTATTTTCATCAGATATCCTTTCGTACAGATTAAACTATTTAATCAAATCTTACCATTTAAAATTATAAATCTTATTTTTCTTTTAATACCGGCACCAATCCTGTGTAATACCATATCTATTTTCTTATAATATATTACTAATGCATAATGATTTTTTATATAGAACCAATCTTCTAATTTTTCGGACCAGGTTTTATTTGCAAAACTAATATTTTTGATACTCGTCTTAAACTTTTCATCATATATGATCTTTTTACTTTTATCGATCACCTCTTGGACCGGCAGGTATTGCAGATAATGATTAATTGCTCCCCTCCCGTAATAGTAATATATTGATTCGTATTCAGATTGTGTAATTGTATTGATTTTTTCATAAACATTTAATAGTTCATTCCAAAATTCTTCTCTATATCGACGGCTTGAGCTATTATTCACAGCATTAATGATATAGGCATAATAACTTGTTACTTTTATACTATCAAAATTTGTATATATCTCAAGACAAAAACATAAGTCTTCCGAATATACAAGTTTAGGCTCAAAAAATATATCACTATCTATAAGTTTAGTACGTTTATACAAATATTGAACTGCACTTCCCTGCATAACATGGTTTTTCCAATTTTTATATATTGGAACATCCAGCACTCTTTCTTTTAATATGAGCAATTCCTTTTTCCCGTGTACTCCAGGTTCTAATTGTACTGCATCTTTACTTATTACTCCATTTCTATTTCTGCTAAAATTAAACATTATCAGCTCATCTTTATCTGAAACACTGTTTAGCACCTTCTCCATTTCTTGAGGACACAGTAAGTCATCCGAATCGACAAACGCTACAAATCGGCCTCTCGCTTCTAAAATCCCTCGATTTCGTGCAGCAGATACTCCCTTGTTCTCTTGTGTAAAAATGCGAATACGTTCATCGTCAATTTTACCGCATATTTCCAAGGTGCCATCTTGTGATCCATCGTTTACAATAACTATTTCTAAATCACTTCTTTTAATAGCGATTATACTCTCTATGCAGCTTTCGATTACCTTTTCTGCATTATAAGCTGGAATAATAAAAGTTATAAATGGGGTTGGGCTATTGTTCATTTGATTCACATCTCCAAAATTTTCTATACGCATTCACAAATGCTTCTTCTCCATATTCCTGTATACAACTTTTTCTTATATGAATACAATCATAATTATTATAATTATCATGAACATAACGCAGCGCTGTCGAAACTGATGCGATATCAAACTCGGAAATAAAAACTCCATTATCCTCAGTTATAATATCATCTGCGCCACCATTATGGGCACCTATAATGACATTGCCACTGGCCAATGCTTCTATATAGGCGATTCCAAATGTCTCAATTTCACTCACTAACGCCATAACATTACTTTGTGCCAAAATTTCCGCAACCTTATTTCTAGGCAACGGTCCTGTTAAAATTATCTGATTTTCTCTGTTCCTTGATTTAATTATACCTTCCAGTCTTTGCCTTTCCTGGCCTCCTCCTATTACTTTTAAAATAACATCATCTTTTTCTGAAAAGCACTCACAAAATCCTTCTATAAGTAAGTCCATTTTCTTTCCCGGTATTAAATTTCCAACACTCGTAAATAAAAATGGGCTGAAAGTTTTATAAGAAGATTTGAATATCGGACTGACCATATTAGGCTGAACACATATCTTCCCCCTAAAATCAACCATTTTTTCCACGTACCTTTTCAGATTATTTGAAACGCACACGAAATGGTTACTTTTGTCTACACATTCTCTTAACACCTTTTTCTCGATATCGTTCAGTACTCCTCGCAAAATTTTAGATGAATGTTCTGTAATAACACATTGACACCCATATTTTTCACTTAGACATACCCCGATATAGCCTCCAATCAAAAATGAATGTGCATGAATATTACAAAATCCATAATTTTTAAATTCTTTACCAAATATCCAAACACTGGCCAACTTAAGAAATTTATAATAGAGACGAGGAAAACGGTGCAATATTCCAAATGGATATACATATCTATAAATTGTTATTCCATTTTCAATGTATTTATTTTTCCTAAAATACCTATAATCTTTCTTTGTATTTCTATATGGAATCTCTAAACATAACACTGAAACATTAAAACCAGCCTTCTTTAATGTCTCTGCCTGTTCTTTAAAAAAACTACCATTATTTGGATAACTAATGCTAGGATACCATGACGGAATTATTAAAATATTACTCATCTGTTCTCCTTTATCCTCTATATATTTAACTGCCAAAGTAATAATTCACAGCCCCCAAAACAGTTAGTGCTTGTGTTTTTTCCATAGTTGTACCATTTTTATAATAACTTTCAAGGCATTCTTTTTCCTTTTTATCAAAAACTTTGTTACAAATATTTTCCTCAAAATATCCATCCATAAAACGGCTCAGCTCACACTTACTTTTATACCAATAATCCATTGGATTCATCCCCTTATTGCTTATCTTATCTGTTATTCTAAGTGCTTTCCTCAACTTCCTAGGGCCCGCCGTAATCACTTTTCTAATAAATTGTTCTGCATTTCCAGCAGAAAGCTTACATCCAGACTTTTCCCATTCAAATCCTGCCGCTTCCGGATACTTGGATAATATCCACTTAATATATATATTATGTTTGACCCTTAATTCCGCCGGTATGTTATAACAGAAGCTTAAAAAATCAACATCAATAAATGGCGATGATACCTCCGTATAGTTCTGCCTAATTGAATGTGTGCACATAGCCCCCTGAAATCCTCTTGTATATAGCAAATACATTTCATTATCGCAAAATGTATGTTTATATTCGTCACTAATCCTATCTTTTAATTTTTCTGAATACATCCCCGTTAGTTCCCAATTACCAATTTGCTCTGCTTTTTTATAAAAAGAACCGAGCACCGCATCTCCAAGCTGGCCTGTATGCTCTAATCCCATAAACTCAGAATCAATCATTTCTAAAAGGCGCATTCCCCCTGTAATACCACTATATAAAGATAATCCATTATTCATTTCCACTATTCTTTCAATATCGTACATAAAGCGAGCGTCATTTAAACTTTTTACGACAATCTCGTTTCCCCAATAATCTGCTAAATCTTTCGCAATAAGCTCGTCCTTATAATTAGCTTGGCAGTATGTCAGATGTGTCATCGGTAAATAGCCCATCTCTGCCCCTACCCACATCGTCATTCTGGAGTCCAACCCACCACTTAAATCCGTGTAAATCCTATAGCCATACTCCAAGTCTTTTTCATATTCCCGCTGTATTGCCTGACGAAATTTACTATCAATAATATCAATTAGTTCTTCTTCCTGTAAATCTCTTAAATGACCATCGTCTCTCAAAAATTCAAAATATTTATATATGTGCAACTGCCCTTTACTGATTTTGATATACTGTCCGGCTCCTAATCGCTTTATCTCATGTGCATAGGTGCTATCCTGTTCCATAAATGCAAAAGTCAACATATCGTACATCGCTTTTCTATCGAATGTTAAAGGACAACCGTTTTTCTTTAGTGTGTTTAAAATATAATTAACTTGAGTACCTATGACAAACTTACCGTTCTCAAAATAGTAAAAAACAGACTTGTCACCGACTTGATTGGTATAAACAATCCACTCATCTAAAGCTTTATTATAAACGGCACCACAAAAACTCCCACGAAACTCCTTAAAAAATTCTTCCCCGTTTTTCTTTAACATTTCTTTTACTGTATGGAAAAAATCTTGCTGTCTATACTTCCGCATCAACTCAATTCGATTTAGGATCACTCCTTCGGTAATCAATACAAAGTCATTGTCCTGAGCAAATACTTTATCATCCATAAACTTAGCTAATGTATTGCGATATACTTTATAGCCGCTAATTGGTATTTCCTCAAATACACATTTCGATGGATAAACATTATTTAAATTATTTTTATTGTTAAAATTGGATATATAAATACCTGGCATTTTACTTCCTCCATTAACCCGCTTGATGTAATGTATACCCTGAAGATTTCTCAAACAGAATTGCATATACAAAATAAAAAACAAAACTGATTTCATATAAAAACGGCATATTAGTACTTGTAAACATCGAAATACAAAGATACGATATTTCTATCATTAACAGAATGGCGTAAAGTCTCTTCCGCGTATTATAACATAGTAAAACGGTTTGCTTTAATGCCACCAAAACTAATAGTATAAATACTACACACGCGATTATCCCGTTGTCATACATAAACTGTATAAAAACATTATGTGTATTATTTCCAACATCTCCGTTTCTAACTGTAACTATATGATTCCGGCTAGGATGTCCCAACATGTTGGATTTACTGATTGCTTCAATCCAAATTCCCATTCTGCCAGAAGAGTAATCGTTTATCCCGGCTTTGGCTTTATCATTCCCTTCCATCCTCACCATATATCCGTCTATTAAAGAATTTAAATTTGCGTCTTGTTCTTTTTCTTCTTGAAAACTGACTTCTGGCATGATACTCGTTGCCACCTTATTAACAGGCAAAATAATTAAGGTTACCACAGTGCCTCCAATAAGCAAAATTACAGCCTTCTTTAATAGTTCATACCAGCTTAATTTTACAATAACAGCACCACAAATGAATGCGGCAATAATTACACTGGCAAGTACTACTGTTATTGTCCGACCCCTAGAATAAACAGCAAACGCAATTGAAAACCAAATACATAGCAGGTTTAGAATTTTTACATATTTCTTACCTTTACCATAAAACATAAAACAGGCAATAAGCAGTCCAAATATGGCTGTAATACGCTGCCCTACAGCATTGGCATTAGAAGTCAAACCCAAATATGCCGAAGATCTAATTGGCACAAGTAAAATAGAAGCCACAAAAAACACAATAGTCGGATACAAAAACGCAGTATAAATATGTTCGAATAATTTCTCATAATCTTTTCTATTATTCCAGACAAAAAAAATTGAGGGGAACCCAACCAGCCAAATACATGCAAGCGGCAAATATTCAATGGATATAATTAATCCACTAATCAAACGTATGACGCCAAATCCAAACCATAATAAACATATTGTACTATTTAGTTTGACAGGTTTTAATTCCCTGTCTATGGAAAACACTAATATTCCCAGCATAAAAACGGTACCGATCAGACACTTCAACAATAAATGAACATGTATAGGAAGTATTGCATAGATATAAGCCATAATACTTATCATCATAAAGAACGCTGTCAAAAATTTCTCGCGTATACGCATATCCAATGCTTTTGTAAAATCCCAAATTATATTTAAAACGGAACACATCATTTTCTGTATATTATTATCTAATTTTCTTAACAACTTTTTCTCCTTAGTTTCCAGCTCACTGTATCACTAAATCATTAACTGTCTAATAGGCAACGTTTTATGTTCATACAGATAAAATCGCAGTCCTTTTCACTTAAATATGGATGCATTGGCAGTGAAAGAACCGTATTACATAATTTTTCTGTATTCTTACACTCTACATATTCTTTATTCCTTGAAAATGCAAGTTGGCTGTGCATCGGTTTTATATAATAAACCGCCGTTGGAATATTATGCTTCCGCAAATACTGCTGCAATTTTTCACGCTGCCCAGAACTGTTTAACTGAATCGTGTACTGAGCCCAGCTTGAATAAAAGCCTTCCGGCGTAACCGGCAGTGTTACTATATCTTTTAATCGCTCATTATACATTTCAGCGATCTTATTTACATTATAAAGCTCATATCTTTTAAATGCTTCTAATTTTACCTTTAAAATTGCCGCCTGCAGTGTATCTAATCTGGAATTCATACCTATACGTATATTATCATATTTAACCTTCCCCTTTCCATGCACAGCAATAGAACGCAGATATTTGGCAGTTTCATCATCATTAGTAAAAATCGCTCCCCCATCCCCATAACAGCCTAATGGCTTAGCAGGAAAAAAAGATGTAGTTGCTGCATCTCCAAAGCTGCCGGCACGTTTTACCCCAATCTTTCCCCCAAACCCTTGTGCGCTGTCTTCCAATATACGAAGGTTATATTTTTCAGCCAGTCTTTCCAAGTCAGTGTAGTTTGCCGGAAGACCAAACAAATCTACGGCGATAATTGCCCTAGGCCGTAAGTTTCCCTCCTCAATGACTAGACGGATAGCATTTTCCAATGAGTTTATGTCTGCATTATAAGTTTCTAATTCCACATCATAAAACACAGGAACAGCTCCTGCATGGGCAACAATCTCACCTGATGAAAAAAACGTAAAATCAGGAACAAACACAGCATCTCCCTCATGGATATCCCATGCCATCATCATCATACTCATCGCATCAGTTCCGTTACCACAGGTTACACAGTGTTTAATGCCTACATACTCTGCGAGCAGTTCTTCCAACTCCCCCACTTCATCTCCACTGATAAAATTGCACTTTGAAAGCACACTTTGTATTGCTTTATTTATATCCTTTTCCAGTACATTATATTGCTCTTTTAAATCTCTAAACTGCATGAGTAATTACCTTCCTTCTATACTTGTCAAATCTCCCGCAACCTTTTGTGCCCGGCTCTCCCACGTATTTTCATTAATACAATCTTTAATTTGCTTATACTTATTTAACAATAAGCGTTTATCCTCATGGATAGTTTCTAATACATTTTCTAACTTACCCTCATCATAGGGAATACTAAAGCCGCAACCATACTTTTCCACGAAATTCCCTGCTGCAGTTCCTTTTGTAGCAATAATTGGAACCTGAAAACTAACATACTCTAATAGTTTAATCGGGACAGCCATTTCCATATATAGGCTTGGCTCAAAATAACAACTGCACAGATCCGCCCACGCATAATATTGTTCTAATTCTTTACCATGCTTGTGCACTATATCCACTCGTTCCGTTAAATAATCAGAATACTTATGCTTTGCCATATTCCATTCATTTTCACGACAACATAATTTCAATCTTACATAAGACTTTTGTTTTGCGATTTTTAATAACTTTTCAAAATTGTATATCCCCAATACTCCACCTACATAAAAAATATTTATTGTGCTGTCAGAAGTATTATAATTTTCACTTTTATCATCTACTATTCTCTTATCTGCTCCCGGAGGTAATGTATCAACTTTTGAGACATTCCCCAATCCGTTCACATATTTTCCCATATTAAGCGTCGGTAGATAAATTATATCTAAATATTTTTGATATTGGAACAAATCGTATCTATACATTGGTATAGTCACCATTCTCTGATATAAAGGGACCTTAGCTTTATACTGTCCAAATTTCCAGTGTATGTCACGGTAAAATAAAGCAATTTTTATATTATGTTTTTTACAAAATTTGAAAAAGCCAAAATCCAAAAATGGATATAGCGGTAAATGATTTTTTTCTGTCAGCAATGTTGGCATAGTACTACTCTCAGAATATAAAAAATCATATTTTATACCTTTATTTATTTTTTTCTTTATAGCATTAATGCTCGCTTTTCTTTCCTTGCCATATCCCATTACCACATCAACATCATATCCTATCCTGTCAAATGCCGCCATCATTTTAACAGGCCTCACTTGAGAGCCTGATTTCGCGTCTACATCGATATGATTGGGTATATGAAAAATGCATCTGGGCCTTTTGTCCATAAAGTAATCGCCCCTTCCAAACAATGTAATAAGTTTTTTAATTATGATATCTCCATTATGCCTTGTTCTTTCTTTTCATAACATCTTTTGCAAGATTTACACTGCAATTCCTCATCTAATTTGTTCCCACACTCACATACCCATCCAATTTGCCGGGCCGGTACCCCTGCCATCAAAGCATAATCAGTGACATCACTAGTTATCACTGCACCAGCAGCAACCATCGCCCATCTCCCAATCGTATTGCCACAAACGATTGTCGCGTTGGCACCAATAGTGGCTCCTTCTTTTAAAATTGTTTTTTTAAATCCTTTTCGTCCCTTTGGATACTTGGCACGCGGAGTCAAATCATTAGTAAAAACTGCTGAAGGACCACAAAAAACGTAGTCCTCCATTTCAACACCTTCATATATTGAAACATTGTTTTGCACTTTTACCCCATTACCAATTTTAACATTATTGGATATGTTTACATTTTGTCCAAACGAACAGTTCTCACCAATGCTCACTCCACTTTGGACATGAGAAAAATGCCAAATTTTTGTTCCCATTCCTATTTTTACATCCGAATCAATATAACTACTGGCATGTACAAAATAATCATCCATCAGAATTCCCCCGTCATATCTACACTTGCAAAATCTTTTAATGGAAATTTAACCGGCTTTCCTTCCTTTTGGCTCCTATAAATAGCCAAAACAAGTTCCAATGCATTTTTTCCAGCATACGCGTCTACATAGGGTTTACGGTCATTTTCAATTGCCTCAATCATATCTGCATATAAACTTGTATGACCGTTACCATATACATTACTTGTTTCTTCTTTCAGGCCTTTATTTTTATCATCCAAATCTGACTCATCGGCAAAATCCCAGACGTCAATATTATTGGTAGATTTTCCTCCCAGTTTTACTGTCCCATTTTCGCCAAACAGGTACAGTGTTTCCTCCAGGTTATGGGGATACACATTAGTTGTTCCCTCTATTGTTGCGACTGCACCATTTTTAAATTTTACAACTGCCATTCCAATATCTTCTGCTTCTAAATAATGATGAAATTGCTGTCTTGTAACACCATAGACTTCTTCAATGTCATCACCGAGCATCCAGCGAAGTAAATCAATTCCATGAATACACTGGTTCATTAATGCTCCCCCATCTTGAGCCCAAGTTCCTCTCCATGGAGCCTGCCTATAGTAATCAACTCCTCTATTCCAACGTACATGAACAGAACCGTGAGAAAGTTTTCCAAACCTTCCGCTTTCTACCGCTTTCCTCATTTCCTGAACAGCAATATTAAACCTGTTTTGGTGGCAGGCCGAAACTTTAATATGACGTGCTTCTGAGATCTTAATAATTCTATTGGCATCCTCAATGCTCATTGCCATAGGTTTTTCTATAATAACATGAGTTCCATGTTCAATACAACTGATTGCAATCTCAGCATGAAGGCCACTTTCTGTTGCAATCCCGACTAAATCCAATTGATTTTCTTTCAACAGTTTTTTATAATCCGTATATCGTCTAATATTCTGATTGTCCTGTAAACTATGCTCCTTCAATACTTTTTCCATATGTTCTGGAACAATATCGCATACAGCAATCAGTTCCAGATTATTATTAATGATTGCTTTTACATGGTTCGTAGAAATTCTCCCACATCCTATTAAGGCACATTTCATAGCTATTCTCCTTTTTATCAAAGCTTTAATCATTCCTTTTTTACGAATATAAAATTTCACACAGCTTTTCCGCTGCTTTTCCATTCCCATAATACAAATTTGATTTTTTTTCGTCAATAACAGTATACATAACTTTATCCACAATGTCATCAGCTTTTGGTTTTGCCAAAATATTGTGGTTCCCAGTTAATGTCTCTATCCATTCTGTCTGATCTCTAATTGTCACACATGGCGTATTAAGAATATACGCCTCCTTTTGAAGTCCACCAGAATCTGTAATTGCCTTTTTTGCACCTTTCACAAGATATAACATATCAAGATAACTAACTGGCTCGACAAAAAAAATATTATCATAAAAATTGTTCATTCTTAAAGTATTTACAAAATCTTTTGTTCTTGGATGGACCGGAAAGATAACTGGTGCATCTAAGAGGTCAAAAGCCCTTAAGATTTCTCCAACTTTTTCTACCATGTCCGTATTTTCTGCTCTGTGGACAGTAGCAATATACCAATCTTTAAGAAGAGGAACCGCCTTATCCAACCCAGTTAACCGCGAAAAATAATACTCTTTTGGCCTTTCATCAAGCATTTTCGAATAATACAATACGGCATCACACATTACATCACCAATATTGTATACTCCGCTCACTATTCCTTCTTTCTTAAGATTATCGACAGCCGTACTCGTTGGGCATAATAATAAAGAGGAAATGCGATCAGTCAAAACCCTGTTCTGTTCCTCAGGCATCTTCATATTGTATGACCGCAGTCCTGCTTCTACATGAATTACCGGAACATTAATTTTACTTGCCGCTAAAGCACCTGCTAAAGTAGAATTTGTATCTCCATACACCAATATATAATCTGGTTTTTCCTTCAGTAAAATATTTTCAATTCCGATCAACATCTCAGCTGTCTGTTTGGCATGCGTACCGGAGCCTACCCGCAAATTTATATCCGGTTTAGGAATATTTAACTCATCAAAAAAAATTTCCGACATATTTCTATCATAGTGCTGCCCTGTATGGACCAGAACCTCTTCATGTGTTTTCCTCAAAATACGTGAAACTGCAGCTGCCTTCACAAATTGTGGTCTTGCCCCAACAATTGTAACTATTTTCATATCAATCCTCTATAATGTTTCTATATTTTCTCTTTTGGTAATATTTTTCATTACATTTTTTGTGTCAAGAATCATTTTGCCATTTTCTTGTATCATTGCATAATCAACATTACTATGTGCCGCTGTTATCATGATTAAGTCATATCTTTCAAGAACGGAAGGTGTTATTTCTTTAATACTATAATATTTATTGCCATGATACTTATACTCCGGAACCCATGGATCAAAATAGGAAACATCTGCCTCTTCTTTTTTTAATTCTTCTATAACTCGCAGTGCCGGACTTTCACGATAATCATCAATGTCCTGCTTGTAGGAAACTCCTACGACCAAAATTTTAGAAGCCTTCAATGCTTTCCTCTGTTGGTTTAAAAGCTTACTTGCACGTTCTACACAATATTTTGGCATCTTATCATTGATCATCATAGAGCTTTCTATCATTGAAGTATGAAAACCATATTCCCGAGCTTTCCAAGAAAGATAATACGGATCCAACGGTATACAATGACCTCCCAGTCCAGGCCCGGGATAAAAGGCCTGAAATCCATATGGTTTCGTTTTGGCCGCATCAATCACTTCCCACATACTGATATTCATTTCATGACAAAGCATGGTTAACTCATTAATTAACCCAATATTTATATTTCGATATGTATTTTCTAAAATTTTCTCCATTTCAGCAATAGCAGGTGAGGAGACTTCATAAACCTCTCCTTCCAACACAGCTCTGTACATAGCGGCAATGACTTCCGTCGCGTCTTTTCCCACACCTCCGACAACTTTTGGAGTGTTTTTTGTTTTATATATTATATTGCCTGGATCAACACGCTCAGGAGAAAATCCTAAATAAAAATCTTTTCCGCATTTGAGACATGAATCCTGTTCTAAAATAGGCATAATCAATTCTTCTGTCGTTCCTGGATAAGTCGTCGATTCCAGAACTACAATAGTCTCTGGTTTTAAATACTTTGCGATTTCTTTCACCGAACTTTTAACATAACTAATATCTGGCTGTTGGTGAATATCCAGAGGCGTTGGCACACAAATAGCGATAAAGTCTACATCTGCGACAAAACTGAAGTCCGTTGTCGCCTTAAGCATTCCTTTTTTAACAAGATCGAATAAATCCTTATCCACCACATCACCAATATAATTTTCCCCTTTATTTACCTGCTGTACTTTGCTCTTCTGTACATCAAATCCTATTGTTTTAAATCCAGCTTTGGCTTTCTCCACCGCAAGCGGCAACCCCACATAACCAAGCCCAACAACGCCTACCTTTACCTCTTTAGCTTCAATTTTCTTTAATAGTTTTTCTTTCATTTTCTTCCAGTATGACATATGCAGAATCAAATATCATACATTTCCTTTCTTTTACAATTTTGATTAAATCAAATATTCCCTACAGCATGTTCCAGAATTTTTTCTATTTTCAGACTTAGCTTAGGATAATCAAACTCTTCCGCTGCCTTTCTGGCGTTCTTACACTGTTGCTCATATTCTTCCTTATCCATGTCTTTATAAGCAAGTATTGCCTCTGCATATTGTTGGACTGTCTCCATATTTTCTTCAATACCACACTGATAACGCCGCATAATTGAATAGCCCATTTCAACATTAGAACAAACAGGGATTCCACTAGCCAGATACTCAAATTGTTTATTCTGGCTTCCTCCGTATTTCCATGTAGCAGATTGCTTATAATTCAAAATATTTAAATTACTATTTGAAAGAATATACGGAATATATTTCTTTTCCACTTTACCTTTGAATTTTATGTTGACAAGATTATCTCGTTTGCACTCACTCTCCAGCTCGTTTTTGTCAACTCCATCTCCATATATTAAAAATAAAATATCATCCTTATTTTGCGTCTGTAGCGTTCGTGCCACATCTACTAGATTTTTTACACTGTTAGCCCTTCGAATAGATCCTACATAAACTACCTTGAATTTACTTTTATCAATCAAATCTGGATCATCAATTTGTGCTTTACCAATATTTTCCGCAAACTCTTTCAAATCCACTCCATTATTTACATAATTCACTTTATCCAAATCAATATATCTATCCCATTTTTTATCTTTTATATAATCGCTTCCCCCCTCAAAAGTAAAGATTAATTGTGTTGCATTTTTATAAATCCACTTTTCCAGTTGGTATATCATCAAAATAATCGGATTCCGTCTAGACATCCCATTATATTCTACGATTGACTCAGGCCACAAATCCCTTATCTCAACTACAACGGGAATCTTATTACGTCTTCCAAAAAGTAAAGAAAAAAATGCAATAAAAAGACTAGGTGAGGAAGTATATATCACATCCGGACCTTCTTTCTTAAATGCCTTCATCGCTTTCCACATTTTAAAAGGAAGCTCTAACATATTCAGAACACGATCTATTCCATTCCCCTTATAATCCCTACTGTGCACAAACGTATATTCAATTCCATCTACCATTTTTTCCTTATATAGAGTATTATCATTTATCAAATTGATATCCGAATTATGAATTTTACTAGATGTAAAGATTCTTACTTTATGACCATCCTGCTGCATATATTTAGAAAAATAGTAATGTCTGACCAATCCGCCCAAACTAGGCGGAATGGCATATTGATTAACAATCCAGATATTCATTTTCCAATCTCCTTGGACTCATTTTAAAACAGCAAAAACTGTACGAAACATTATTTTTATATCACCCCATAGGCTAAATTCCCGTAAAGCCTTTAAATTATATTTCATTTTTTCAGGTAAAATCTGCTTAATATAAATTTCATCTGCATCCTCTGCTGACTTCAACAATTTTTCTTCATCTTTGTAGGCTATACTGGCCAAGGATGTGATTCCTGCCGGAAGTAATAATGTTGCCTTCATTTTATCAGTATACTTTCTAACATATTTGACCACTTCTGGACGAGTGCCTACAAATGTCATATCTCCACATAAAATATTCACTAATTGAGGAAGTTCATCCAACCTATACTTGCGTATAACCCTGCCAACCCTTGTAATTCTTGTATCTCCGTTTGTAGTAACCTGTGTTCCCTCTCTATCCGCTTCAACAACCATACTTCTAAACTTAAATATTCGAAACTCTCTCCCGTAAATTGTGACTCTAGTTTGTTGATAGATTGCCGGACCTTTAGAATCTACTTTAATTATTAATGCCAATATTAAAAAAAGAGGAGACAAAATCAGAATTAAGACACCGGCAATTATTATATCAAATATGCGTTTGAATAGCAAACTACTTCTATGCTTTTCTAATATATCATAATACACTCTAACTTCGTCCACCTGCATAAAAGGCGGCAGATTTTCCCATTTTCTCATGATTGATCCCTGCCCTACTATACATATTTCCTAAATGTAGCAATTACATACTCCGCCTCCTCGTTGGTCAATTTGGTATGAAGCGGAAAAGTAATTTCATTTTCATATAGTGCATAAGAATTTGGATAATCAAGTACATCAAATCCCCTATTTTTATATGCACTCAACAGCGGAAGCGGTTTATAATGAACATTTGTTGCTACACCATCCTCCGCCATCTTTATAATGATTTCATTACATTCTTGCCTATTTCTACCTTTCAGACGCACGAGATAAAGATGCCCGCTCGATGAGTAATTTTCACCATAATGTTTTAATGTGTTCACAGGGAGATTCTCTAACCCTTTTTCATATATCTGTATAATCTCTTTTCTCCTCTTCATCAGCGATGAATACCGTCTTAATTGCACTAATCCAATAGCTGCCATGATATCGGTCATATTACATTTAAAATACGTATCTAAAACATCATATTCCCATGCGCCCTGTTTAGTTTTAGCTAATGCATCTTTTGATTGGCCATGGAGGGATAAGAGCATGTATTTTTTATACAATTCTTCATTATCAATCCCTTGAATATCTTTCCATACAACCGCACCACCTTCAGCAGTTGTCAAATTTTTAACCGCGTGGAATGAAAAACATGTAAAATCCGCTATTTCCCCGCATAACTTTCCATTTCTACCTGCCCCCAGCGCATGCGCCGCATCTGCAACTACAGCAACATGACCTATTTTTTCCTGAATCTCATTTGAAGCATAAAATAAACTTCTCTTTTTTTCAACGATATCAAATATTTTATCATAATCACACATCACTCCTCCTAAATCTACAGGAATGATAGCCTTTGTTTTTTCAGTTATTGCTTTCTCCAACTGCGTATAATCCATCTCATAGGAATCTTTTTGTGTATCCACTAACACAATTTTAGCACCAACATGGGCTATGACACTTGCCGATGCTGTATATGTGTATGCAGACGTAATCACCTCGTCCCCCGGCCCAATTCCTAAAAGCCGTAATGTCATTTCCGAACAAGCGGTCGCCGAATTCAAGCAAACCGCTCTCGATGCGTGACAAAACTTTGCGATTTCCCTTTCAAATTCTTTTGTTTTTGGTCCTGTTGTAATCCATCCACTTCTTAATGTATCTACGACTTCTGCAATTTCTTCTTCTGTAATATCAGGGGGAGAAAATGGTATCTGCATATTTTTCATAAATATTCCTCCACTATAGGTCCTTCATGACTGAATTTTCCCAAACTATTCAAAGCTTTATAATTCTCTTCATCTCGCTTTTTGTCTTCTGGTCTTATGTGATAAGTCGAAACAATACTCGCCACAATTTCTTTCACATTCTCGCTTTCATTAACCGCTGCTTTTTCCAGATTTCCTAATTCACTTAGAAAATGAATCTCATCAAACTCTATCGGTTCATCTATATAAATTAAATCATTCTTCGTTTTTTGTAAACCTTCATCTGAAATCAAAAGTTCTTCATAAAGCTTTTCACCAGGACGTAAACCTGTATACTCTATCTCCATATCTACTCCTAAAGTATACCCGGATAAACGAATTAGATTCTTTGCCAAATCGGCTATCTTGACTGGTTCTCCCATATCCAGAACAAAAATTTCTCCTCCGTTATCATAAGCGCCCGCCTGAAGAACGAGTGATACAGCTTCCGGTATCGTCATAAAATACCGAATAATGTCTGGATGTGTTACCGTAACAGGACCTCCAGCCTCCATCTGTTTTCTAAACAGTGGAATAACACTGCCATTACTTCCTAACACATTTCCAAAGCGTACAGCTACATATTCTGTTTTTGAATAACGATTATATGTCTGTATTATCATCTCGCATAATCTCTTAGAAGCCCCCATGATATTGGTAGGATTAACCGCCTTATCGGTTGATATAAGGACAAATTTTTCCACTCCGAATTTATCTGCTGCCCTTGCTGTTTTATATGTTCCAAATACATTGTTTTTAATCGCCTCATTAGGGCTGTCTTCCATCAATGGGACATGCTTATGTGCAGCTGCATGATATACTACATTAGGACGATAATGTTCCATTACCCATTCAATTCTCTTTGTATTACGAACCGAACCGATTAATACCTCTAAATGTAGCTTAGGATATTTCTTTTTTAGTTCCTGCTGTATATCATAAGCATTATTTTCATAAATATCAAATATAATTAGACATTTCGGATTATAATTCACGATCTGACGGCACAACTCACTGCCGATCGACCCACCACCACCAGTAACAAGCACTGTTCTATCTGACACATAACCTGCAACGCTGTCCAAATCAATATTAATACTGTCTCTGCCAAGCAAATCTTCAATTGATACTTCTCGAAGTTTGGAAACACTCACTTCTTCCGTAATCAACTGGTACATCCCAGGAAGTACTTTTAATTTACACTGTGTCTGATTGCAAATTTTTAAAATATCCTTTGTTGTTTTTGCATTTGCTGAAGGAATGGCCAAAATAATCTCTTCAACTTGATATTTCTCCGCCATGCTGATTATTGAATTTCTATCACCTACAATACGTACCCCTTGGAGGTACTTTCCTTTCTTCGAAGGATTATCGTCAATAATGCATGCCACGTTACGCTTCAGCTGAAGACTTGATTTTAATTCATGAATTATTACACTGCCCGCTTCACCTGCCCCAATTACCATTGTATTTACTATATGGCCTTTTTGTTTGCTGAACCCTCTTTTTAAGGCTTTCCAACCTCTATATGAAAATCTTGTGGCCAAAGTCGTCATTACCATCAGGAAAAAATATATTGCATAATAACTTCTAGGAACTTTTAATGCCAAAATCAACATACCCAACGCCTGAAAAGCAGTAGACAACATACACGCCGCGCCCACAAGTACAACTTCATGTATACTGGCATAACTCCATACACTTCGATATAAATTCAATAACATAAAAATCAAAATAGTAGTTATGATATTGACTACCATATATATCTTAATACTGCTGATGTACTCATACGGAACCCAGCTATAATGCCATTCATGCCGTATTATCAAAGATAAATAAGCATTAACAACAATAGTTATGATATCTACAATACATAGACAAAACATTCTGGTTCTTGAACTTCTAAAATTAATTAAACTTTTCATAAGATCCCTCTTTATTACAAAATGTTACATACTTTTTACATGCTTTTTTAATAATAGCAAATTTCATCTAAAGATACAACGTTTATATATTACTTTTTACAATTCACTATTTATCGAATACTCTTGGTAACTGAGGGTTCTTCTCTTTTAATGCCTTATTAATAAACAACAACCGTTGTCCCTTTTGGTATGTTATCATAAATCCATTTAGCATTTGGTATTTGAAGCCTAACGCAACCGTGAGATAATGCCATACCTACCCGGCCATCCATTATCCTTCCGTCTTTATAACATAGTACTGAATGAAACAGATAATTTCCATAAAATTGCGTATACCAGAAGCATCTCGCCGAACCAGAGTCAAAATAATATCCTTTCATCCCTACTTTAAATACACCAGCAACTGTTGGCGTAGAGGATGCACCGTTTCCGCAATCCCAAAAATAAAGATTATTCCATTCTCCCTGCTTTCCTTTAAAAACTCCTACTTTGTGAGCATCTCTATCCACCATCAGTAAATAGCCTGTCAAACTGGAATATCCCCAGGCTCTTGCTGTCATTTTAGAAAGTATTGTAGGGACTCTAACTCCGTCAGCACCGATAACAAATCCATCTATTGTAGTATTTCTCGCCATAATATTGGTGGCTGGATAAAAATAATAGTATTTCCCATTAATATTTTGCCACCCCTGTACCATAAACCCATTGCAGTTTGCATAATAATGTGTAGCTCCAAATGTTACCCATTGGCTTTTATAAGGGAATCCCGTAGACGGATTAAAATAATACTTTAGCCCATTATAACTCCCCCATCCACTTTTTTTCTGCATTATACCATTTGAATCAAAAGTATATAAGACTCCACTGACAACATAGTCCCCTACTACAATTTCTGCATTACTATTGCAATAATAATATATATCTCCAAATTTAAGCCAGCCTATTCGCAACACTCCATCTGGCATCCCATAATACGACTTATTTCCCGCAACTTTAATCCATCCCGTCTGGCGAATTCCTTCATCATTAAAGTAGTACAGGTTACCTTCTATTCTGTTTAGTCCTGTTACTTTCACACCATTATTGTCAAAATAATAATAGATGTTTCCAAATTTTAACCAACCTGTGCGAAATGTACCATCCGGCATTCCGTAATACGTTTTCCCGTTATATATCTGCCAGCCGCCAGGTGCTTTACTTCTGATTCCTTCATCGTTAAAATAGTAGCAGACGCCGTTTACTATCCTAGGCGTACCAATTATAACGGCGCCATCATTATCACAATAATAGTATGTATTACCAAATTTCAGCCAACCTGTCCTCAGACTCCCATCCGGCATCCCGTAATAAGTTGTGCCACCTGCAACTATCCATCCTGTCTGGCGAACTCCCTCATCATTAAAAAAATACAGATCGCCTCCTATTTTGTTTAAACCAGTTAATTTAACGCCATCTTTGTCAAGATAATAGTATATGTTTCCAAACTTTAACCAGCCTATGCGAAAAGTGCCGTCCGGCATCCCATAATACGTTTTCCCATTATATATCTGCCAGCCGCCAGGTGCTTTACTTCTGATTCCTTCATCGTTAAAATAGTAGCATACACCATTTACAGTCTTAGGCACGCCCGTCACGATAACTCCGTCACTACCGCAGTAATAGTAAATATTTCCAAACCTCAGCCAGCCTGTCCGCAGGCTCCCGTCAGGCATTCCATAATAGGTCCTTTTACCATCCGACTCTATCCACCCTGTCTGGCGGATTCCTTCCTCATTAAAATAATACAGGCTGCTTCCTATCTTCTGATATCCTCTCATTATCTCCCCATTGCTTCCGCAATAATAGTATATTTCTCCGAAATGCAGCCAGCCTGTCCGCAGGCTCCCGTCAGGCATCCCATAATAGGTCTTTTTCCCGTCCGACTCTATCCACCCTGTCTGGCGGATCCCTTCCTCATTAAAATAATACAGGCTGCTTCCTATTTTCTGATATCCTCTCATTATCTCCCCATTGCTTCCGCAATAATAGTATATTTCTCCAAAATGCAGCCAGCCTGTCCGCAGGCTCCCGTCAGGCATCCCATAATAGGTCTTTTTCCCGTCCGACTCTATCCACCCTGTCTGTAGAACACCTTTCTCGTCAAAACTATACAGTTTGTTGTCTATATTTTGTATACCAACTACAAAGTTGCCTTCACCGTCATAGTATTTCTTCCCTTCTGGTGTATCCTGCCAGCCCTTCAATATTGTAACAGAATTAACAGCCCCCTGATTAACAGATGCATCTTTAGACTGTATCAAGTCCTCCGCATCTTCTTTAACATCTTTATTTTCAGAGTCAATGCCATTGTTCTTTTCTATATCATTTGCATCCAATTCTTCATTTGACGGACCTGAACTCTTTTCAACCTTTTCCGCTCTTCCATCTAAATCAAAGAAATACTCCACCCCGTCAATTGTTTCTGTTCTCTCTTCATACCTCTCTCCATTTTCCAATGAAAAGTAATAGTTTTCTCCTCCTATATCTATCCATCCAGTTTGAACGAAACCTTCTTCACTAAAATAATATATCTTATCTCCAATTTTATTCTGTCCTACAACCTTTTCACCATTAGAATTCCAATATGCTCTGTCGCCATTTAAGACACTTCCAGTCCATATGTTTATTTCTGTACTATCTGCTTCATATGTATTCTGAGTGTCTGACTGCACTTCTTCCTCCCCATAAGCAGAACTAACAAAAGAAACATTTACTACTGTAGCAAATACCAGAATTCCTGCCACCAGCCTAGTTACTCTTCTTCTCAACTCTTTGCCCTCCTCACATTCCTGTTAAAAATTAAGTACATTATATTACAAGATTGTTAATCACAAAACACATTTACCTGCCACTATATATTACCCGGTTTTAATCAATTTGTTATATATCTTTTCCATTAAATCCACATTTTTATTCCAGTCATATAACGCCTGTACCCTTTTACGTCCCGCTTTTCCGTATGATATGCGTTTTACTTCATCTCTCACCAATTCTTCTAATGCTCCTGCCATTGCGTAGACATCATCTCTATTTATTATAATGCCTGTCTCTTTATTTTTTACGACTTCTCTAAAGCCATCAACATCTGAAACTACAACCGGCACTTCCATAGCCATTGCCTCCACTACAGCTACCCCAAAGCTCTCTCTTTGGCTCATAGCGCAAAATATATCAAAATCACTTAAGGCCTTTGGCACATCCATATTTGATATTCTGCCTTCAAATTTAACAATATCTCCAATACCCTTTTTTTTAGCAAGCTCTTCCAAATAACTTTTTTGACTTCCAGAGCCATAAATTTTTACAACAAGGTTTTTATTCCAGTTGGTATCTTTAGACAACTTTTTGTTTAAAATGTCTATCGCGTATAGTAATTTATCTATTCCATACTGAGGTTCTAATGCTTTAATATTCCCAATGACAATTTCTTCTGAACTTTTTCTTTGTGAATAATTGTTTGGCTCAAAAAGTGTCAGATCCACTCCAAACGGAGTAACAATAATTTCTAAATCTTGTTTATCCATAACACATCTCAGCTGATCCGCCATACAATAACTAGTGGACGCTAATTTCGTCGCAAAATTTACATTTCTTTTTAAAATGCTCTTTTTCAGCCTGCTTTCGTAAGGGAAATCATAGACATCACTCCCCCATACCGATAGCAATAAGGGGGTTTTTATATGCGCTTTTCTTGCCAATGTGCCATAACCGCTTGCGTAATGCACATTTACCACATCTGGCTGAATATCTTTAACCACTCTGGAAAGCTCTCTCGAGTTAAAGTAGTATCCAACTGTTCCGCTGTATTTCAAAATAATTTGCTCAATATCAGTATTCAAATCGTCCGTATGTGCCTCGTGCCCCCGGTTACAAACCAAATATACCTCATGATTTCTTTCCGCTATAGCATTAGCCCACTTCACCGTATGAATGCTTCTAGCTGCTGACAATAACATGATTTTCATAGCCACTTTTCCTCCATACACAAGATGCTATTAAAATATAATTTTAATACCACCCTAATTATTCTGCTCAACTAAACAGTTAGGATAAACGCCTTTATTTACCAGCTCACTGATTTCTGAAGCCACCATCTCTTTATCTTCTTTATAGGTTACCCCAAACCATTTATCCTGGGATTGCAATACCTTTACTTTTATCTTCTCATCTTTTATCAAGTTTCCAATTATAGTAGGCAATAAATACTCTGTTTTCATATCCAATACTTCTGCTTTATCAAGAAAACTCAAAAATTCTTTTTCTAAAATATCGAAGAATTCCGGCTTCAACCCCCACATATTCATAGAAACTTCCGATTCTACATTTATTGCTATCGGATGTAATCCACCTTTAATCCAAGCTTCGTCCGAACGCTTAACGATATTGTATGTTTCGACAATATCAGTAAGCATACCATCACTATTGACCCTGCATATTCCCCTCGTAACTCCCCCATTTTCACTCAAAGTATTCTTTAAGATAAATCCAATCATACATATTGATAATATATCTGATCTATTCTGGTATTGAGTCAGATAACTATATGCTTTTTTATAGGCTTCCTTCCCATAATAGTCATCTGCATTTATTACTAAAAAAGGCTCACTGACAATTTCCTTACAACAAAGAACAGCCTGCCCTGTTCCCCACGGTTTTGTTCTTCCTCTGAATTTCATCTCATATTTTTCTGGAATATCGCCAACCTCCTGATAGGCATATTCAACTCTTACTTTTTTCTCAATACGTTTTCCAATTATTTCTTTAAAATCCTGCTCAATATCACTTCGGATGATGAATACAACTTTATCAAAGCCGGCCTGTAATGCGTCATAAATCGAATAATCCATAATTATTTCCCCATTAGGTCCCACTGATTCTAATTGTTTTATACCATCTCCAAAACGGCTTCCTATACCGGCCGCCATGATTACCAATGTAGCTTTTCCCATTATATAAATCTCCTTTTACCTTCACCTCAGTCAGTTCTAAATTGATTTAAATTCACTCCAACATACGTAATTTTTCTTTAATTTGTTTTACACTTTTCTCATCCGGAATCGTTACATACAACGGCCCATCACTGTATGAATAACACCACTGTTTCCCCGAATCATCACCTATTGCTGCGACGGACTCTACATCCCACCCTTTTCCGTCATTCAACTGCATTTTAATTAAAGATTTTATCTGTTTCTCAGACATATTTGTTTCTGTATTTCCTGATACACTGTTAATCATGCTATTTGCCCTAAATAAAATCATTGGTGACATTGCTTTCTTTATCAGACCTGTTAAAAGTGCCTGTTGATTCTTTCCTCTTTGATTATCCCCTGAAGCAAGATTCTGCCTCTCCCTTGCAAAAGCCAGTGCCTCTTTTCCATTAAAATGATTTTCGCCTTTTTTCACATCCATAACCAAGCCAGAGTCTTTACTTGTCGTAAATGCCAGCTTTGATTCTACATCTACACCTCCGATAACATCAACTATCTCTTCTACAGATGTAAAATTTACCCTTATATAAAATGGAATTACAGTATCATAAAGATTTTCCAATGTAGCTATAGAAGTATCTATTCCATATATTCCTGCATGTGTAAGTTTGTCCCGATTTTCCCCCGAAACACCAGGAATTGTAACATAGTAATCTCTAGGAGTAGTCGTTAACAGCACTTTATGTGACTTTGGATTTACTGTTGCAATCAAATTAACATCACTGCGGCTGTTTTGCGAAATTTCCCCATATACATCTATTCCACTTATATACACACTAAAAACCTTTTCTGTTACATCTATACTATGCTCCTCTGTATAGTTTCCACTCTCTTCACCTATGGCAATTTTATCCAGAGCCAAATTGGCTTTTAACACATAGACCCCCACAAAAATATGCAATACACTGGTCAGAATACATATACTTTTGCCTGCTCCTCTTTTTTTACGTCTTCTGTAAGCTTTTTTTTGCATAACAAGTGTTAATAGCAACAAAAGAAGTAAGATGACCATTAAAAGAAACATATATTTCAAAGGAATAATACCTAAAATCAACATTGCTACAAGAAAAAAAACAGAAGCACCCGCTTGTATATACCAAACAATCCTAAATACCACTCCCGCTTTCTTCCCCTTTTTCTTATTATGATACTTCCCTTTTCTTCCACTTTCTCCATTACATCTATGAGACTTTATTATTTTCAACTGTTCCCTATATTCCATAATTCTACTTTCCTGATGTATTTATAACCTATAACTTTAGTTATTCTTTTCTATTATAAACTAATCCCATTTCTATAGCAACTGATATTGCTTATATTAATAACCCCTAAAAAGGGTATACCGCACAATTTAATGTCAAACTGTTATTATTTTGAATGAAATAATATAGATATTTATCGTATTAAAAACACAAAAAAGAAGCTATTGCTTCAGTAAGTTTAACCTACTTTCACAATAGCCCCTACAAAATCACTTTTTGATCCTACTTAATCTCATATTATAGACACCAAATCCAAATGAGAAGATCAACAATAACAGCCACATTACAACCTGAGATTCATCCCCTGTTTCTGGCACTTTATTCTGGCTGTTCTTATCTGATATTTTTATCTTTCCAGATGACGGTGCAGTCTTATCATTTGTTTCCTCCGAAACTGATTTTTTATCGACTCTTAAATTATCTCCAGATGTTTGATTCCCGTTTTTATTCTGTGCCGTGTATGGAGTTCCCTCTGTGCTTCCAACTGGTGCACCGGACGGAACCGTAGGCAGATTATTACTTCCCTGCAGATTATTACTTCCCTGCAGATTATTACTTCCGCCTGACAGCCCACTGCCGCTATTTTGTGATGTAGTCAATTCATCTTCCGTAATGCCTTCTGACTTGTCTGATTCGTTCTCTTTATCCGCTACATTTGCCCCAGCATCATCAAGCGCAATCACATATGGTGAGAAACTGCTCACTTCGATCGTAACTACATTATCTTTCACAGTTGCCTTATATGTTTCAACAAAGGTATTCCCATTTGATTCTTTATAATGGAGTACGACTACATCTCTTCCATTATAGGATGCATTGACAGTAAAACTGAGTTGAACTATTTGGCCATCTATTAGCTCTCTGTCAAGACTGATGTCAAAAGCCCCAAGAATAGTATTTGTATTCACCAGTTTTGTTAGTTCAGCATAATTCTCAGCCTCTTTACCAATAATATCTACCCTAAGTTTCGCATCCTCAGGCAGTGCCCCACTAACTACAATGCCGCTTGTGTTATCTTTCACCTCTACTATCTTATCTGTACTACCTTCAAAACCATTATCCTGATTTTGTGAAGAATCTTTATCTTGCCCTTCTTCCGTAACATCCATGTCCGGGTTATTCACCTCAGGTTTATCTGTTTCGAGTTCCTCTTCATCAGTTACTCCTGTATCCGCATTATCTGGATTTGTTACAATTTCTTTAATCACATTTACAGTGGCGGTAGCAGATTTCGATGTATCTACAGTAGATACTGCCTTTATAGTTAAAATATCAGCTGTCTCCTCATTACTAACCTGGAGCTTTCCAGTACTATCAATCTTCGTATCAGTATTTTTTGCACCTTCGACACTCCAGGTAACAGTCTGTGCCGGACTCCCTGTACCTGCAACAGCTACACCGAACGTTCTGGACATTCCTGTCTTCAGATCAATCGATAATGGATTTATACTTACTGTAGTTACTGTGATCTTTTCTTTAACAGTAATGTTCTGTGTTGCTGTCTTTGTAACTCCGTCTGCAGTATATTGGATTGTTACGCTCGTCATATCTTTCGTAAGCGCACCTGCATTATATGTTACATTATTCGTCACATCAGACTCCGTATTGTCACTCCATTTTGCTTTAACTGTAATACCAGAAACGTCGAACTCGTCTCCCTCCGTATATACGGTCCTTGAAGGCGGTGTACTTATGCTGATGGATTCCAGCTTCTTCGGCGCCGCCATATCACTGCCCTTGTTCACGACTGTAATATAATCAGACGATACAAATGCATACATATTGTCAAAATTATATTCACCGACTCCTGCACTCACAGCAGTTCTACCTGAGTTCAGCACAGCATCACTTTGTATCTTGTAAAAAGAACCCGACGCCTGTGATTCCTTCAGTAACACTGCATAATTGGAATGAATCCCTGTATTATACAGGACAGTTGAAGAGGTACTGTTCGAGTTTCTCACATTCAGGTTGCTGCCGCTTTTGTATAATATATCCTTAATCCCTATCGTATATCTGCCGGAATCCTTACTTCCGCCGGATATATCCAGCGAATACATGACACCTGCCGCCTTCTCGCCCCAGAACGGATCTGACGCATACTTTACATTCAGGCCGCTGGCCTTGTTCCCAAGAAATCCGCCTCTGTACCTGGAGTCCTTCGGATACACGTACCCCCTGGACATCCAGCCGTTGGCAAACTGACGGATGCACTCATCCACGCTGGAATATTTATTTGCGCTGGTACCGGGCGAGCTGTCAACCGCATTCAACCCGAACAAGTTATTGTTGCTCTGACTGATCGAGCTTGTCCCCCAGCCGCTTTCATTGGCCGCGATACCGGTCATAACGAGTGCATTTATACCGTATGTATTCTGCTGATTCACAAACTGCGTTCCAGTATTCTTCATCTTGGATGATGAAGAAGTGAGCCTGCCGTTGATGACGCTGCTAAGCTGTGCTGCGCTGTACTCTGTCTTGCTTCTGAGCGGCAGGTACTGGAAATAATTATAATATGGATCGTTTGCATTTACGGAATGGGAGCGCGTATTATTCTGATAATCCGTAATCATCGTTCCATAATTCGTGTAAAAATAATGTCCGTCATAGCTGTAATATGTAGTACCGCTTTTTAGATACGATGGTGCCGCCCCGTTGTCCAGCTTCGACGCATATCCCGGTGTCGTCATATCACCCACGATTCCGTGGATCAATCTTCCGCCGGATATGTAATAACCGCTGACGACCGCTGTATCAGAAAGCTTCACCACCTGTACGTCGCTGGCAGAGACAAGCCCTATGACACCTGACATCATAAATTTCACCTTGCCGTTCTCCATGCCGAGATATGCCCCGTCAGCCCCATAAGCACCGTTCGTATAGCCGGCGCTGCCGGATGCTGCCTCCGTATAATTCGTGACTGCATTTCCCTTCGTATTAAAGTTAACGACAAGTTCGTTGGACGCTGACCTGAAATACTGTGCATTCCCGCCATTCTCAAATGTTCCGTTTGAATCGTCCACTTCATAAACGTTACCGTTTTCATCCATTCCGGTAACAGTTTTGAGACGCTGTGCGTTCTCATCTTTCATTCCCGATACTGCAGACGCCTGCTCCCCTGACGTTCCTTCTGCATTGCTTTCCGTGCCGAACACAAGTGATGTACTCAAGCACAGGAAAAGCGAAAGTATCAGCAACTTTCGTTTTTTCGTCAATATTCTCCCTCCTTATAACCCTTATTAATTAGATTTGTAGATACTGATACAGATTAAATATAACATTATTTGACAGATAATTCAAGGAAAACTCATAACCTTACATCTAATTTATCTACTGATCAATTTTATCGATAGAAATTTTTGGTAAACTTATCGGTTTTCCAGTTATTGACTCATAGGTTTCTATTCCTTGAAAACGGCCGTATACAGTTATATGGTCGCCTTCCAAAATCCTTTTTGATACAATTTCCGATTGATAATAACCATATATGATGGTTTCAGAATTGTCATTTATAGCAAGTCTTATACTGATCGCATAGTCTCCTTCCATTACCTGAACAACCTTGCCGCTGTATTTAACGAGTTCCCTCTTGAAATCATCAGGTGTTCTGGAAAGCTGATCATATGTAATCCCTGTTTCATACCCCTGAGCCTTTTTAGCTTCCTCCGCCGCCTCCGCTTCATCTATTTTTGCCTGACTTTGCTTTGCAAGCTCCTGTGCTTCTTTATCTTCTTCTGACCCATTATAATTATCATGCAAATCCTCCGCCAGTTCGATCACATCCCTCCACTTTTGATCATCAAATGCATTTCTGATTTCTACCAGCTGAACTCCAGCGCCATTTTCTAATTCGTAAACCTCATCTGACAACTCGCTTACCCGATCCTCCAGTCCTTCATTTTCTTCGAGCAACTCCTGGATCTCTTCCTCATATTCCGCAATTCTTCCTTCTAACTCCTTATCCCTGCCTATGTATGCGATGATCATCAACACTGCCAGTGCCAGCGCTATTTCTGCCCAGCGTCTCTTTAAGATTCCTCTCCAGTCTTTTGCATTCTTTTCCCCGCCGCCCTGTTGTCTGCGCTCCATTTCTTCAGAATATTCCCGGCCCTGCTCCTGACTCTCTCCCTGCTCTTGGCTCTCTTCCGGAACCTGACTTTCTTCCTGAACCGGCGCTGCTTGCTGCTCCTGCATAATTGCCCCTTCCGGAATTTCTCCCGGTTTCCGTACCTTTGTACCGCAAACACTGCACACCTCTGCGTTTTCTTCTAATTTATATCCGCAATTTGTACACCACATTGTTTATCCTCCTCATTTCTTCATACTATAACTCATTCCAATTTATATCTTTATGCCATATTTTATATTAAATAACGGAAGAAGCTCTTAATGCTATATTTGTTTCATTAAAAAACATAATATGCAAAAGAGCACTCCCGCTTACGACAAACAAAAATGTAGATTACAATTGGTCTTTTATATTGAGCCAGGATATGCTTACTTTATCACTCTCGACCTTTAAAGTAACGCTGTCTTTATTTTTATCATTGTTCCATAAGTATGTGTTATCTTTTTTAGTATTTTCCTTACCATATCTTTCTCTTAGTTTTTCTAACAGCTTGTCCGGTGTTGTATCCCCAGGTGTTTCGACAGTCCAGCAGATATTACAGACCGTGCCGGATAATATCGTATAGTTGATGGTTCCTTCCTCCCCGCACACTACGGCACTGTCTTTATAAGAATTCAAACCAATCTTCGCCATCGTATCATCAACCGTGTCCGGCAATTTGTCAGGCTTTTGATTCAAGTATATTTCAAACGCAAATTCATCTTTTATTTTATCCCCTTTATCATCATATAAAGGCACCTCTTTTTTAGCCGGAATCATCGCGCCTAATGTATTGTATGCGTTTAACAATTCCTCTGCCTTTTTACTCTCAGAATCTCTGTAAGATGTAAGATTTCCACTTGGAGATAAAGCCAGCTCTGCAAATGCAGTATATGCAGTATTTAACTGTACTGCCGCGTCATAGCACTTGCCCAGTTCATCCGGACAGGATTGAAGAGCCTGGATATAATTACTGCATTTTTCCTGAATATCACGTACATTGTCTAATTTTTTCTTGATCTCCTCATCATTATATATATTCTGGATCGCAGCATTAAAGTCAATGGCCCCTGCTGTATACTTATCCGTTTCCTCATCACTTTTACCATAGATAGAATTTGTCCAAACTTTACCAGTTAATACGCATATTGCTTCTGCGTTTGAAGCACCGTTAAAAGCTTGTGAATAAAGCGAATTAAGCTTATCAACGTATTCATTATAAGTTATTATCTCTTTCTGTTCTGCCTTTTGTTGTTCGCGTATTTTAGCATTTTTACTCGAAATACCAATACCCGCGATAATTGCTATAACAACCGAAGCTCCTATAAGGGCCGCTATTATCTTCTTTGTTTTACTACCACGTTTACCTTTTTTCTCATCGCTGCCATTGGTCTTTTGTTCTGTACCACTACTCTCTTTTGTCCCTTCCTCCTGGATCGGATAACCGCAGCCCGGACACCTACCGGACATATCACTGACTTCTCTTCCGCATTCCGGACACTTGATCAATGCCATATTTTTCCCTCCTCATTTTGTGTTTTTTTTAACTATCCTCCTTTTATATTTCATAATTTAACTATATTGTATCATATAATCAGATATTTCACACTATAATATTCTACAATAATCGACATAGATCAAGTCCGTTTTGTTTCCTCAAAGTCTTTCTTTCATCCCCGTTATCTTATTTAATATTGTAACTGATCCTCCGTAAAGACCAGCGCTTTTGCAAAACCGACGATAGTAAAAGAATCCATGATCTCCCCTCCGCGGATATAGGCTTTCATCTCCTCCTCCCCCAGAAAAAGCAGTTCCTTTATCCCCTCTTCCTCCTGCAGCCTTGTAACATCACACGACGCATTCCTGCAGAGAAAAAAATGATTGGCCGTACCTGAGATACCGCTGTCCAAAGTCGCTGTGCCAAGTGAAATGAACTCATCCCCTGTTCCGGCGATCTCTTCCATAAGCTCCCTCCTGGCACCCGCCTCCGGCTCCTCGCCCGGCTCTAAAAATCCCCGCGGAAATTCCAGCATTATTTTCTGCAGATTGGGACGGTATATTTTCAGAACGATATATTTGCCTTCGGCGGTGACAGGCACGACGACCGTACCGCCGTTTACGGATTCTATTCTGATCCTACCCTTCTCGTCAAACACCTGATAGAATCCGTTATTATACACTTCTTTCATTTCTATTCTCCCTGATCTTATTTATCTGAAAAACATCTTCCGTCTCATTTAGTATCGTATGTTTGTCCTGATCCGCCAGCTTTTGCGCCTCACGCGAAGCGTTGATCAGACCGATGTTATATTCTTTCTCCAGTGCATGGGACGCCTTCTGGCTGATGAGAGAGATTCCCCCTGTTATGAACGTATCCGCCAGCGGCGTGAGCAGTTCGTGAGGTGACGGGACGAAATTAAGCCCGAAGCTGATGATCCCTTTTGCTGTGTTTTCAACTTTCGAGCGGATAGAAAGTTTGTGTCCCTTCTTCTTCAGATCATGATAATCCTTCGAGATCATCGCCGCTGCCAGCTTATTGCTCTCCTGGCAGTAGTTATAAAAATACCACTTCATCTCCTCAGAGTCATTCCTCCTTAACGCGTCCAGGTATTTTGCAAAACTGTCAATCTCCCTCAACGCCAGGATCTCCCCGGCGCCGAGACGGCTCAGCACCGCTGTATAGAACATGAGCGGATGGTCGCATGATATCGTATCCTCAGATATCAGATCCTCCGACTGGTAACTGATTTCATGCAGCAGACGTGCCTCTATATCTTTCTCATCTGTAAGCTGGAAAAATACCTTCTCCGGGCTGAGCAGTTCATTTGAAAGCAGCCGCTCCGGGTATGCAGAGGCAACATGGAGCGCATTCGGAATGTTAAAGCTGTATATGATATCTGTATACTTCTTTATCACCTGCCTCACCGGATCAGACGGAACGTATTGTTTATCCAGATAATCATAGACAAACTGTCTTGTCAGCAAGCCCTTTGCTTTTTTAGCGTCCAGCTCTTCTGCAAATTTCTGTGCATCTTCACCTGAAATAGGAAGCATGTTCAAAGATGCGCAGATTTTATCATTAAAATTCTGCGATATCCTCTCTTTATCCCACTTGATCGTCTTCCTGAAATCATAATGGTCTAAAATGCGCTTCACTTTGTCTGTCTCAAGTCCGTCATTCAATGTTTTGCTCTTTTTAAAATCATTCAGCAGATCGCTCACTTTTGATTTATCCGAGCGTAAAACAAATACAATGAGACCTTTCTCAAGCAGTTCCCGGCCTTCCTCCAGCAGGAACCTGTGCAGATGGGCATTGTTGACCAAAAAGGAATCTGCGATCAAAATCCTCCGATAGATCAACAAATAAAATTTTAAAAGGGTTGTAAATTGTCCGTAGGTCATGTGGCCTGTAAAGACGTCATCTGCAAAGATGAAGTATGCATCCCTGAGATCAGGCCCGTGCTTCAGCCATCCTGTCAGCCGGTTACTCATGGCGTCCTCCTGTCTTATCTTTTGTTTATGATTACATATTATAAAATGTTTTTGCGGTTCCCGCAATACCAGTGTGCCGCATATGCTGAACTACTGCGCTTCCCTCTTAAAAAACAAGTTCTTAAACTCCTTGCGTATCTCATTTCCCGCCAGCTTGCGGAAGATCAACACCGCATTCCCCACGGTACAGTCTGCCGGCATTGGAATCTCTGCCCTCCAGCTGCTTGCATCGTCATCATTGACCGGTGCGTCCCCCACCAGAAGAAATGCAACAACCTTATCCTCCGGATTTTTTCCCGCAAAATTGCTCTGTCTGTATTGAACCGCAACAGAGTCCATAATGGAAGCTGCTGTAACCTCTATATATAACCTGTCTCCATCATATTTTCCACGCCTTGTTATCACTGCATTACTGTTATCCTTGATTGCAAAGGTAAATGTACATTCTTCTCTTCTTAAATAATCCCCTCCCGCCAGGATTTTTGCAACGCTATCAGGTTCGGCCGAGCCTCCTGCCGGCGCCGGATACGGAATCCATTCATCGTCCACATAATCAGCCACAGTATCTATCTTTCCCAGCAGATCTGCTCTGACAGTTCCCGCCGGTACCGTTTCGCCGGGCAGTACCGTTTTAAGTTCTTCGTCAGTAATATCTTCTGCTGTATAATCCGGCACAGAAGAAACGGCACTTCTGAATCCCCCCTGGTCAAATACTGCCGACTTTATATGAGCGCTGCGGATACTCATTCGTCTGCCTTTCTTCATATGAGCGTCAAACTGCGGCACACCCGGATGTACCTTGGCCGGGTCATCGGTTCTTTTTATCGGACCGAAAAACAGATTACTTTTTGTCCAGCAGACAGATGCAAGCCAATCGTCTATTTTTTTCTTCATCTGCCTGCCTCCCATACGTATACCTATCTGATCCCCTCCCGCTTCTACCAGCCGTCCGCCTCCCGCTCAAGTCCCGGGTCATCGTTCACCGCCTCCCCGTTCACCTGCATCGTAGGCCTGACTCTGCCTTCCATCTGCTGCACGACATGTCCCAGCTCATGCCCGAGATGCCGCTCCTGTCCGGGTCCTATGTACACATTCTGTCCCTGCGTATACGCGAGCGCCTGAAACTGTGCAGGCCGCTCGGAATTGTAATGTACTTTAACGTCGTCAAAGGAATACCCGGAACGGTTCTCAAACTTTGCTTTCACGTGGTCCGGGATCCCGGTTCTGTTGACAGGCGTTTTTCTTTTTTCTTCGTACTCGTACATACGACACTTCCTTTCTGCCGTCCTGAGCCGGCGTAACCTACACATTCACCTTAAACTGCCCGGGCGCTGTAATCGAGATCACTCCCATCCCGTTCAAGCACATGAGCTTTGCGTCACTGCGAAGGCCCGGAACCTTCTTTACGAGCGGTGCTTTTCCCGGATTTATCCACGGCGCCGCTGTCATACAGTTGCACGGCTGCGGCGTCAGAACGCCGAGAGCGGCCGCTGTGGCTGCCGCCACCTGGGGATTTGCAAGTGAGGTACACATGCCAAACCCGGATATATTCGTTTTGCCCGCCATGTCCTGTATCGTTGCCGCCGGTCTGCCGCACGCAAGACAGGACTGCTGCGAAGTCACACGAAGCGTGCACGGCACGGTGCCGAAACTGCACGTGAGCACCGCGCCGTCAACAGTAGCCTGCGCCATGGTATCCCCTCCTTTCTACAGCTTTCCTTCCAATTCCTCCGGAAGCATCAGTTTCCCATACTTGAGGTAGCATTGCTTTACCGCTGCCTTCACATGCCGGTCCGCTATCTTGCCGCCTTCCGGCGCGGCCAGAAACGCGGCATTAAGCATCGTCTCCTTGATCTCGCTTCCCGAGAGCTCGAACTGCCTGGCATAGAAGTCCAGGTCCACATCCGCCTCCACAGGAGCCTTCGGCGGCAGCGCCTTCTCCCACAATTTGCGTCGCGCGGCTTCATCGGGCAGCTGGAACTCTATCATCATCTTGATCCTCCGTCTGAAGGCCTCGTCCATATTGTCCTTTAAATTTGTCGTCAGTATGGAGATGCCTTCGTACTCTTCCATCCGCTGAAGCAGATGGGCCACTTCCCCGTTGGAATGTCTGTCATGGGAGTCTTTCACACCGGTCCGCTTTGTAAAAAAAGCGTCCGCCTCGTCAAAGAGCAGCACAATATTCATTTCCTTTGCCCGGTCAAACAGACTGCTTATATTTTTCTGCGTCTCTCCGATATATTTGCTCATCATCTGTGACATATCCACCCGGTACAGCGCAAGTCCGAGTTCTCCGGCGACGATCTGCGCTGCCATCGTCTTACCCGTGCCCGATGGTCCGAAAAACAGGGCGCTGACGCCTCTGCCATACGGTTTTCCATCGTAAAATCCCCACTGGCTGCCTACGAGACTTCTGTATTTAACCTGCCCGCACAGCTCTGCAAGACGCATCTGCGTTTCCTCAGATACAATAAGGTCTTCCCACGTAAACGCCGACGGAACCCGGACGGCAAACTCACTGAAATTGTCATTCTGGTACATTTCCACCGCTTTTATGATGTCCTTTTCCGCGGTGAGCGCCCGTCCTTCTGCGTCCCGGTATAGCCCTGCCGACTGTACGACCCGTTCGACGGCGCCTGCGTTCAATGTATATCTTCCGGCCAGAAACGCCGCATTTACCTCCCCGGACACCCTGGATCTGCCGAGAAAATAATTCCACAGCATCACTCTCTGGGAGATGTCCGGTGGCAGAAGCCTTATTTCAGCCTGCTCATAGCGCCCCTCCCGGGGCAATGCAATATCCCGGTCCGTCAGTACATAACATGATATTCCTTCTCTGACGAGACCGTACAGAAGCTCACTCCACCGTTCCTCATCACTTTCCTCTCTGCCGGCGATGAGACAGAACATAGCTTTCATCCCCCCGATCAAACCGGAGAGAACATCAAATACAGCACTCCCGTTCTCCAGACAGCACTGATATAACGCCTCTATATCTGCAAAAACAAGCTGCGTCCTTCTGCGCGACGCCACCTTTCTAATGAGTGTCCTGCGGCCGCAGCCCTGCTTTCCCCGGACTGTCACGATTCTTGGCGATCCGGCCGTGCGCAGTTCTTCCAGGCGGAAGATCTGGTCTTCCTGTTCCTGATAGACGGCCGGCTCATCCGGACGCGCGCTTTCCTTTGTCTCTGCTGTCCAGAGTATATATTTCAGCTTTTCTTCGATCACATACCTTGTATCTTCCATTTTTCTTCTATCTCCCGTTGTTATCCTGCCGCTCCATCCGTTCCATGTTTACCTTGCGCTCCCTGACCCTGACCACATCTTTTGTCACCGCGGACTCGATCGGGACGGGAGACACTTTGTAATATAGCGAAAGCCTGTACGGCTCGTCCGGAAAAGACCAGAGCTTGAGCTTATCTTCCGTGGAAATCCGCTGAAGCTCGATCCGTGTCTGGCTCTCCTGCGGAAGCACGAACGGACAGTCGTGAAAATATTGTATCACTCTGCCGAGGATCCGTTCTTCCTGTACGGACCGGAACCGGACATCTCCTTCTGAATACGCCGTGATCATATAAAATAGCGTGATGTATATAGGCGGATATTTCTGCTGCCTTTCAGAGACGTTCATCATCGTCTGCGGGCGGAGGTATTCGCTCTCCTGTATATCGTAGAGAAAAATGCCGAGGCTGGCATTTTCCCTCTCGTTCGGGGCGCACAGCGCGATCTGCCCTGGGAAGCGGACGAGCTCCGGGACGAGCTGCTCCTTTAAGTTATTCATTATAGTCTCGCTGACTTTTGCGATTGCTGTGTATGTCATATTGAGGGGGATTCCTTTCGTATGTGAGGATTTAGGTGGCCGGGTGGGTGGGGTCAGACCCCTTGTAGTATGTGGATGGGGTTGGTTGTGGATGTGGGGTCAGACCCCTTGGCTGGGCGGCAGGTGTGGTGGGTGCAAAGGCAGACCCTACCGACTGGGCGGCAGGTGTGGCAGGTGCGGGGGCAGCTCCCCTGTCTGGGCGGCAGGAAGCGGCTGGGGCTATATTATGATGCTGCGGCCGCACTGCCGGGCAGTGTCCAGTGCGCCGGCGGGGAGGGTGTCTATGCTGCTGTTGATATCCAGGAAGAAGTGCCCGCCGCAGCGGGCCGGCTCCTGGCCGCATATGATACGGACGCGGATGCCGGCCGGGAGAAACCACCTTAGTATATTTGACAGTTTTTTCGCTTTTTCCGGCACTGCCTCTCTGAATGCAAGATACAGTTCTCTGTCCTCCATAAGCAGTATCATCGGCTCTTCTTCCATAAATATAGCGCACAGCTTCAGTATTGCCGCCTTTGTCCCCTTTCTCCGGTTCAGCCAGTACAAGTTCCCAAGCAGGGCTCTTTCTTCCTTCTCCGTAAGCCCGAGGCGCGCTCCGTCGAACCCCATCCACCGCATATAGAGACGGACAAGGTCCCGGTCCGCAGACGCTTCGTCCAGCAGACCGGCGCTTCCGTCTATTTTCCGCTGCATATCACGGTATAAGGTGGACAGCACAGACAGATAGCGCTGAAAAAATCCGCCCGGTTCCCGATATACCTCCGGAAACATCTGCATAAATTCATCACCCGGATTCTCAAGGAATATATCGTATACCGCGCCGCTCCCGGAACAGAGTATCTCTATATAGATCCACAGAAAACGGCCCTGTACTTCGTACAACAGCATATTTTCGCTGTTTGTTCCTGCTTTTCTGCCATATGCATCAAACAGTTCCGCCTTCTTCTCTTCCGGTTCCGCCCTGTCATTCAGCAGACGTTCTATGTCATCCTTTTCGTTGCCGGCCATTACATAAACGTGGCACAGCCCTTTCGCCGGCAGCTGCATTTTGACATGCAGACGTCCCCATACTGTATTCTTTTCCATACTGTCTGTCACCGGCAGGAATATACGTTTTGCTTCCCTGCCTGCATCCGCTGTAAATCTGCCGTCTATGGAATATCTCTTCATGCTCCGTTACTCCTCACGTATTATGATCTCCCCCGGATAACACGCGGCGTCCGGCGGTATGGGGATGTCCGCGCCGGACCGGATAAGCCTGCCCGGCACGCCCGCGGGAACGACCTTGAGTTCCAGTATATGCCCTGCACCCGGGCACGAGCGTATTCTGGAGGAAAGGCGGTCGAATGAAATGTTCTGCCCTATCTTTCTCCTGTTTCTCCTGTCATCCAGCTCTTCTGCTATTTCCTGTCTGACCCGTTTCACATTCCAGCTTTCCCGGTCTCTCACAGATACTGTCACATATACGCTCACCGGGGTATAGGCCGGCTCCTTTACGGTCACCTTGTCGGTGATCAGCCTTCGTTTATCCAGATAATTATAAATATGTCTTCTGTAAAGGGAAGACAGGGCGGGAAATGATACTTCTGTCCGCGGCATGACGACCACACATATACGCTCCTTCTGCTCCTCATAATAGGCGCGGGCCTTACGGATACATAAGCCCGGCACCTGCATCGCAAGCAGCTCGTAGTCTTCTTCCGTCACCGCCGTGACCGGAGTTTTCATATCTTTCAGAAAGCGTTTTCTCACATCGTGTAAAGATTCTTTCCGCCGTCCTTCTGTCCCTTTTACCGGGTTTTTCACGCATATATTATCATTTCCGCCGACGGATACGAGCATATTGCCGAAACGTATATTTCCAGCCTCCCACACAGACACCGCATAGTCCGACAGAAATGCTTCGCACCCTCTGTACGGCCCTGCATCACGGATACAGATCTGTCTTCTGTCCTCGTCGTAAATGTAATATATACTGTCTTCCCTTTGGATACCGGGCGGAAAAAAGCGGTATGCTTCGCCGGATGCGCCGTCCCTGCGTCTCACTCCGAGGCAGACCGCCTTTTCATCTGCCTCCCCGCCCGGAGGACAGTCCACATACTGATCGTCATATCCTGCCAGTATGCCAAGCTCCCGGTGCAGCATCATATGCCGGTTGCAGCAGACGACGGTCACTGCCCCCGGCTCCTTCGCAGGTCCGTATCCAAAGACCTCCTCCTGAAACCGGATATGGATCTCCCCACCCTGCCCTTTTGTCCTGACATAATATCTACCATGCGCCGCATTACCAGCCCCGCCCGCGCGATCCTTGGCGCCGCATATTTCCTCTTCCCGTCCCGGCGCCTCTCCGTAGATGACGTAATGGGCGCTTCCCGGCTCCCTCACATATACCATAAGAAACATTTCCTCCGGAAAAACAGGATACAATCTGATATCCCCGCCCCCGTCAAACTGAGCCGAAAAAGACCATGTATCCCTCTGTATGAGCGGAAACAACGGTCCGTACACAGCGGCGATCTCCGGCGCTCTGTCGTAATCAGCCTCCGCGATACGGCAGCAGAGCATATATCCTTCCTTCGCGCCCACCCGCGTTTTTACCGGCTGTACGGTATCCAGACAGAGGCCGATCTCTCCGCTCTGCAGGAATCCGTGCGTGTCGTCCTGAAAAAGAATGTCTTCAAAGCCGGAGCTTCCAAGACAGCTCCACTGCATCCTGGCAAATTCTACCGGTTCCTCTTCGGAAAACGGATTCCTCCTTACGGACTTCTTTACCTGTATATACAGCCGCAGCTTTGTGTCCCCGGACACGGGAAGGTTTTGAAAGAGGAAATATACTGCGTCGCCCGCCTCCGGGCGGCTGCCAAAAGGCCGGGCATTCAGGGGCACCCCCTCCTTCAGTTCCCTCAGTTCCCTGTATTTGTCCTGTTCCTTTACATATACTCCGAGAAGACGTCCCTGAAGCTCCTGCACCGCCTCCTCGGTCTCAAAACAGACGTCGTTCACATAGAACTTCTGATGTTTCGGAAACGACGCAGGTTCCTGCGGCTCTGCCGGCGCCACCAGAAGCCGGGCATTTTCCGCCTCCTGCCGTGTAAATCCGGCAAGCCTCAGGATCGCGAGCCTTGCTTCATCGGTCACCTGTCCTGCCGCCTCCTTCTGTACGAGATGGAGCGCCGACAGATTCTCCAGTATAGTGACCCCCGGATCCGAGGGATTCATATTCGTCCACTCCTGCGAGCAGATGCCTGCCCAGGCCATGGCCTCTTCGACCACTTGTTCCAATTCTTCTAACATACATGCACCTCATGAGTCCCGTTTACACACACCATGAACGGTGTCTGTTTAAGCTGTCCAAGTTCTGTCCTGTGCCTCCCCTTTTCATCCGCATACGACACGGTAATATTAGAATGCTCAATTCTCGCGTCGGGTGAAAAGGAACGCACTGCCATGAGAATCTGGGATTCCCTCGGCATATAACCGGTTCCCGGCTCCGTGCGGCCATTGCGTCTCACCGGGCGGAAAAGGCGGTACAGCCCCTCCAGTATCCTGCCCCGCTCCTCCAGCGCCCGTTTCCATTCTTCCACCCGGATCCACAGTTCGACAGACACGTTCACAAACACCGGTTCTTTTATGATCAGATCCTTTTTCCTCACGGACGCAGGCGCCATCGTAAGCAGACAGCCTGCAAGACTGTCTTTTATCTGCCGGAAGGAGTGGGGGCCCGACTCGTAGTCCTGCATGAGGACTGCCAGCGTGATGCGGCGCCCCTCTACCTTACACCATGCATTCGCTACCAGATTGGAATATGCTTTTGCCGCATTTACATAATCCTGCTCGGATACGAGCCGGCCTCCGGTTCCCATCAGCACTCTTCCCCGCCGTTTCACACTGTCCGGCTCTTCCAGATTGCTTCCGCCGGACGCTTTAAGCGGATTAAATATCCGCTCCACGTTCGGCAGCGGAAAAGCCGCGTTGTCTATGGCATTTTCGGGGACGTTTCCCTCTGCACCGTCACAGCTTTGTATCTCCATTGTAAATGCAGGTCCTTCTGTGTTCCTCGGAATCCTCCCACTCCGCCCGTCGCCGAACACGACTCTCTGTCCGCTTCTGTCCACCACATAATATCTGTCACCGGAAGCCGGGCTGTCAAAAGAATCCGTCTCACTCCACCGGACCAGCCTCCCTCTCTCCCTCGACTCGATACGGACATCCAGAAGCTGAGATGCCGGAGCAGGAAATGCCATATCCGGAGCGATCTGCTCTACATACTGCTCCTTCGGCTGGCTCCGCTCAATATTAAGAACTTCTGTCCCATTCATATAGATATGCTCCGCTATGGGAAGCACTGTCCTTACATCCGCCGGTCTTCTGGAGGTCAGGCGGATCCAGTACCGTGTCTTTCCTTCAATGTCCATCTCGGCCATATTGGAAGGGGGCACAAAAAGAACAGTTCCCGAGTTTTTCAGATCCTCCGTGTTGTTCAGGACCTTCAGCGGCTGAAAGCCTTTTGGCGAAGAATATTCAAAGACAGCCTGTATGCCGCTGAAATTTATATTCTTTCTGATGATAAAGTAAAGACTTATGGGGCCTCCTGCCGGTTTCCGGTCAAAACCAAACAGCATGCTTTCCCCCCGGTACGGGAACTTTAAAAAAGCGGGCAACGGCTTTCTCCTCTGTATATATCCGGTCACATCCGTCTCTTTCTTTCCCTGCACACGCACCGCCTGTGCAGGCCAGAGTTCCTTTTCTCTCTGTGAATACACGGCCCGCATGTTTGTCAGATACGGATAGTGATGTCTTCCGGGCCGGTGGTAGCAGTAGTCGGCCTTCATGATCTGAAACCGTATCATATATCCTCTGCAGCCCTCCTGCTCCATCTCAGTCCAGTCATCCGGACAGGAAAATTCTATGGCGCGCCTGCCCGTATTGTCCGCTCCGGAAAAGAGGTCTGAGCATCTCCTGCTGACCGGAAGTCTGCGAAATCCATGTCCATTGTAATAGGAAAATGACACTTCCTGTATATATACGTCTGCCGTCCGCTCTTCAAGCCTCGGGTCAGGCCTGCGCTTCACCAGCTTCAGTTCCTCTTCTTTTGACGCGTTCTCTCTCACCTCGCGCACTTTGAATTCCAGTCCGAACTCCAGCGAAATATCAGTCCCTTCCTGAATAAGGCCGCTGTCGAACCCTATATAGCACTCTTTGTATAAAGACAGTTCCTCCCCGAAAACTGCCGCCGCATCCCCTGTTATTTCCTGCTCTCCGTCATAAATATAATCCAGGGCTGCAGACTGACGGCCTGCCGTAAAATAAACGGACGGAAGAAAAATCTCATCCTCCCGCACCGTCTTTCGCTCAATGACAAGCGTGTCACTGTCTGCCCCCTGACAGATATCAATACTTGCGCCGTTCTGCCGTTTCTTCTTTACAGGAACTCTGCCCCCCGACGTAAGAAAGGAAAAAGCAAATTCATCTTCATCCATCAGACGCCCGGCGGCCGCTTTGCTCCCAAAACAGACAGAAAACTCTGACAGCTCACCGCGAAACAGCCATGGATGGCGGATATGCAGTTCATTCGTATATGGGATATGAGGCTTAAAACAAAACAGAGACATCGGATACGTGACGACTCCCTCTTCTGTACAGAGAGGGACGACTGTCTTTTCATCTGCCGATATGGCAAATGCCGCTGTGATCCTGGCATCCGTCACATACAGATCATGGGACGATTCAAAGATCACCGGCGTGTCCCGCTCCGCTCTCTCCGCATAAAACCGGCTTCCCTTTGGCACCTGGATCCCTTCCTGCATTCCAGCCGACGGTTCCAGGACGATCACGGCTCTGGCCGGTTCCGGTCTTTTCGGGGTGACCCCTAGCATCCGGACCAGCTCTTCCTCATATCTGGCCGGCAGCGCATTATACTCCTGTATGGCCGTTTCCAGCTGTTCTGCAAATATACCGGCCAGCACAGAGCCTGTGTCAGGTTTTTCAAGCGAAAAATTCCACTCTGGTGTGTACGAAGAGGCAAGTGTCTTTATCTGCGCACAGATCTCATTTTTTCTTCTTCCATCCAGCATTGCTTTTCTCTCCTCCTTATGCCGTCTCCATAGGGATCGTAAGACTGTTTTCGGCCCCTGTCTGAACGAGTGTATAGCGAATATGTATGTACAGACAGGCTTCCTCTGACCTGAACTCAGTCTGCACTTCCACGTCCGCTATTCTCGGCTCCTGCGTCAGCAGCGTCTCCTTCACCTGGCGTTCCAGCACGTGCAGCGTCGTCGGGTTTGTGTCCGTAAACGGATAAGATAATATCCTGCTGCCAAACTCCGGTCTCACCGGGCGTTCCCCTTTCTGCGTCATCAGGATCAGATACACCGAATCCTTCACACTCTGCTCTTCATCCGCTGTCACGAATCTTCCTGTGGTCAGATCGATCTGCGGAGGAAATTTCATCCCTCTTCCCAGCTGTATCTTCTCCTCCATCCTCTTCCTCCTGTATTTACACCGGCTCATTTGACGGCGCATGCCCTGTCTACCCGATGTTCACTGCACTGCCCTTCACCGACGCCATCCCGTTGCTCTCAAGCTTCAGTCCTGTGGATGCCTTTATGACCGTATTCTGGCCGGACAGAGTGGCTGCCCCGTCCGTCTCATACTTCATGGAATCGCTGGCGCTGATATTTACCTGTTTGGCATCTATCGTGACCTTTCCGCTTTTTCCGTTCAATGTTACAGTGATAGAGTCGCCCACCTTGAAAATGAGCTTTTCTTCTGCTTTTATCACGATCTGGCTTTTCTCATTTTCAAGAGAAATACTCTGTCCTCCGCCGCTCGTCTGTATCCGGATGCTGTCTTTTTCCCCGTCGCTGTCCTTGACGTCCGCAATGGAGATCTCATTTCCATGCCTGGAGACGATCCGCTTCGTCTCGTTCTGCTCTTTTGAAGACTGGCTGATAAACTTGTCGTTGTTCCTCGGCACAGAACCGATGATAAAGGGACGCTCGATATTGCCGTGTTCAAAGACGAGCAGAACCTGATCTCCGATCTCCGGCTGAATGTACTGCCCCCATTCCCTGCCGCTGTACATATGGGCCGTTTTGGCCCACCGGTATATGGAATTTTCTTCGTCCCGGACCGGTATCTGTACTTGTACCATACCGGGCAGTTCCTTTTTGTAATTCTCGACTACAATGCCAAGAACGACGCCATATATCCGTTCACCCCCGTTTTCCATCCTGCTCATCTGCCCCATGCTGATCGCTTCCATCTCGTCATAAAAAGACATATGCTCCTCCTCCGTCAGTCTTTTAACTTATCCGTTCTTCCCTTTATACGGCACCTGTAGCCGGACAGACTGTCCATGCTGTGCAGGACCTCTTCCACATAGAAACGGTTGTCTGCCGGACTTCCAAGCCCCTCTACTTCTATATACCTTCCCGGCAGAAGTTCCGGCACTCCCACACATTCACATTCAAATGTCCCGAACCGGTATGCCGTCCGTTCCGCCAGATATTCGAGCCGCTCCGCCGCCTCTTCTTTTGAGCGCAGCGTGCTGTCTATATATATTTTTTCAGACTGGTCAACAAGCTTTCCGGCGTAATTGCCAAGAGATATGCGGCGGCTTATCTTCTTTTTTGCCTTTATGACCTCTCCTCTGCCGTCTTCCATCCCCCGTATCTCTGCCTTGCCCGCCAGAGGGCTCACATCATACGATATACGGTACTGCGTCATGCCGTCCCCCGGTCCCAGCGTAAAATAAGTCTTTTCATCCGAGCGGGCTTTTCTGAAACGTACTGTCCCTAGAGAGGTATAAAACTCACAGCCGCTTCTCCTTGCCCATCTGACGGCAAACTCATAATCACTTTCCGACACCATTTCTATGGATACAAGATTTTTATCTGCCTCTCCTCTTGTCTTATCCGGGGTAGGCGGGATGTCCAGCTTCCCGATGATGCCCCGGGCGGACAGTTCCTGATAGGACGGTTTATCAAAAAGCTCTCTGACCGCGTCGCTGACATATCTCGCCTTCAGCTGTCTGGCATACGTATTTGCCATCATAATACCTTTCACATCCACGGAGGTCACCTCCACAGACGGAGTGCCGTCCTCATTCACAAATTCCGTGCGTGAGATAAACCCCCGGAACACTTCTTTTGTCCCGGACCGGTATCCCATTTTGATCAGCACATAAGAACCAAGCAGTATGAACGGCTTAAGCTCTTTTGTTTTATACATTCCGGTGTCCAGGTCCACACAGCCGGTGATGCAAAATACAGCTTCTGCCGCTTCAAATCCACAGCTTAACTCCACCCGCACCTCATCAATAAGCATTCCCGCCCTGTTCTCCCCAAAGCTTTTTCCTTCCACTAAAACCTCTGCCTTCGGCAGCTGAAAGTTCCCGTACACATTTTTAAGGCTGTCGTAATTCATCATTAACCACCCCTTTAAAGTCCCGCTGTGCGATCTCCATATGCACTTTTCCTCTGACTGGCGTTCCGCTGCTGTCAAACATGTCAAAAGAAGCATTTATGTGCTCCAGCGAACCTTCAAAATTCATGTCTCCCCACCCGAAGGCAATTTTTCTCGAACTCTCCTGAAACATCATGCCGAGAAATCCCTGGAGCGTCTTTCTCACATCCCGGCCCCCGTCATCATCTATGACCAGATCAAAGGACAGAGTAAGCTCGCCGCTGTCCGTATTCTGGTCCACCTGATCGTGCATCTTATGCGTCTGCGGGTTTTCATAAGCGGCTGACCTGGCTGAGACCGACAGGTTCAGAGTGGACGGGTTATACTGTACCTCCAGGGAATGAAAATCACCTTTTTCTCCCGGCACTGTAAGCACTGCTTTTTTTAACATTTGTCAAACCTCTTTGAGAAAAATAATTCTCTGTAGTCTTTGTACCATTCCTCCTCGGCCATACTGCCGCTTCTGCCGGCGATCGTCAGATCGACCCTTGCCCGCACCGGATGGCCGTCTTCCGTGAACATCTCATAAACTGCGGACATCCGCTCCAGCAGTCCGTCAAAAAATATTTTGTTCCACTGAAAGAGCACCCGTCTTTTCAGCGGGTCTCTGGCCGCGCTGAGAAAACGCTGCGTATCCTCCTGCACACTCTCCATCTCAAGGCTTTTATCGAAGATAAGCTTCATCCTGAGGCGCACATTCATTCCGCGCGCGCCAGTTTTCTTTTCCTCATCTTTCTCTGCCCCCGCCTCAAAGTTCAGTTCTGTCGGATTGAACGGCACATAGAACACCGTGCCGTCCCCGCTGTCTGTCACAATATCTTTAAATTCTATCCAGGCCTTTTCTACCACGTCCGGTCCTCCTTTTAAAGCCCTCTGCGCCGTTTTTCATCCTGAAGCTTCTGTTCCAGGCGGCGGTACACTTTCTCCGTCAGCGCTCCGGTCTGCTCCTGCATCTGCTTTCGCACAATATAGTGGACTTCCTCTTTACTCTCCCGGACGAGCTCCTTTTTCATCTCATTTATCTTCACCTGTGTCCTGTTCTTTGCCTCCAGCTCTCTGACGAGCCCGGCCGCATCCGCCGTCTGTTCAAGGTTCTTATAGACAAGCTCAGCCTTTTTCATTCGGCGCACATATGACCTCTGTTCCAGCTCTTCCTGATAAGTAAGTCCGGCAAGCAGCTTCAGCGTGATATGCGGCCGTTCATCCACGCGCAGGTTCATCTGATGCGAATACCGCACATCGCCCTCCTTCACTTGTACGACCTGGGACGTGCCGCTTAAGTGCGACAGTTTCTTTGGCCGGATGCGCCGGATGTCACGGTCATAAAGTACCGTGATCTTTCTGTTAAATGCTTCCGTTGTTCTCACATCCTGTCACCCACTTTCAGTTCCTGATAGCTGACCGTCGTCGTCTCCACAAAGATACCGCCCTTTTCCGCATTTATTTCTCCGTAGCTTTTCTGCGTCACTTTGCATCCTTTGAATGTCAGCTTCATGGAGGGACTCTTCTCCCCCTCCCTGCCGATCCCCACCTGCAGTATAAGATCCTTATCCAGGCATTCTCCGTTTGGCAATGCGTCTTCAAAGTCTCCTGTCACATACCGCTCGATCTCAAGTGTCGAGGGAGCGGACGCCGGCTTCGGACGCATATGGACATAGCCGTTGAGTCCGCCCTCCTGAATATACTCCTGCTCACACTCCCTGTGAAAACCGTGGATACTCCTGCATGGAATCACTTTCTCTCCAAGGGTCAGCAGGAAATTCATGTTCATTACCATATCACTCATCAAAGTTTCCACTCCAGTATACTTTTTTCTCTTCCCGCGGACGGGCTCTGTCCTCTGTTTATGACAGATATCTCATCGCACCACCGTCTGCGCTCCCTGTGCTCCAGCGCCATGACCTCCTCCTGGCTCCAGTGGTAATAATAAGCGATAAAGGACATTTCCCTGTACAGTTCTTCTTCCGGATAGAGGGTTATCCCTCCCGTGTAAAATTTACCGGAACTTCATGCACATGTCCGCACGCCGGACATGTCACCACTGTCCGGGGCGGCTCCACGTCGTTTATCCTCTCATACATATCCTGAAGAAAGGCAAGGTCTGCCGTAAAAAGCTGCTCGATGACGCCCGCTGTCATGATCTCCACGCCCTCCAGCTCTGTGATCACATAGGAAAGTACAACGAGCGTCAGGTACGACGGGTTGGAGACGACCCTCGGATCCCTCGTCGCCCGTATCTCATCACCTGCCGTAGCCAGGCGCATCTTCCCTTTCCTGTGTATGCCTCCCTGGGCGTCCATATATCCTTTCGGCAGCGTAAACTCATATACGGTCTGCATGATATCATTCCTCCTTTTCCTCTGTCATACGGCGTAAACCTTATTATGTGGCAGACTCTCCGCCTCCGCCTGCAGACTCTCCGCCTCCTGCGGCTGCGCCGCCCGGAGTCACGAGTTCTTCATAAGCAAGCTCGATCGATTCAATGGCAACTTCTTTGCCCGATGCATTGAGATCCGGCGCCGAATATTTTGTTACCCACGCATTTTTCAGTTTCCACGCCGGCCGGGCCGCGTCTGTCTGCACCGGCTGTGCGGGTGACTCCGTCCGGATATCGATAAGCTCGATCGTTACATCCTTACGCGCAAATCCCGTTCGCTGCTCTTTGATACAGTTATAGATCCAGTTTATGAGCTGGTTGTCTGTCGTGTAGCCCATTTTCATCGTCACGCTGCCGTGTTTGATAAGCCCCGGTATCTTTACAGGCGCAAGGCTTGTGGAATTCCCCTGACGGAATTCGATCTCCTCCACCGTCGCCTCCACCCCGCTCACTTCCGTAAAGGCCGCCGTCAAATTCTCCCCGAATGTAACGAGGAAGTTCATATTGGTCAAAGGATAGCTGTATCCTCCGTTTTCTTCTCCTGGCATAATTTTTTACCTCCTGTCCTTTCTATTTACGCTCCTGATTCCGCCGTATTCTGTGTCACGCGGAATATGACAAACTCTGCCGGACGCACCGGCGCGATACCGATATTGCAGATGAGCCGCCCGTTCTGAATGTCATCCTGGCTCATCGTCGAGGGCCCGATATCCACAAAGAAGCTCTCTCCCGCCGAGGCGCCGGCCAGCATTCCATTTCTCCACAATGTCTCAAGAAAAGAAGAGATGGATGTGCGCACCCTGTTCCAGAGCGCCTCATCATTTGGCTCAAACACGACCCAGTTTGTATTCGCCTTGATGCTCTCTTCCACATAGATAAAAAGGCGCCGGATGTTCACATATTTAAATGACGCGTTGCTGCTGGCCGTCCTGGCTCCCCATATGCGGATGCCCTGCCCGGGAAGCGCGCGTATGAGGTTCACACCCGCAGGATTCAGTATGTCCTGCTCCCCCTTTGCATAATTGACACTTAAGCCGGTGCAGGCGATCGTCTCGTTGGCAGGCGCCTTATGTACGCCACGCGCCGTATCTGTCCTCGCATATACACCTGCGACCGCGCCGGACGGCGGAAAGTAAGAGGGCTTCTGGCAGGAACGGTCAAACACCTGGATCCACGGGTGATACATGGCCGCATATGTGCTGTCCAGCATCTCCCTGTAGGCGAGCAGTTCCGCCGGGTCCGTCATATCCTTCGGCATGTCGATCACCGCAAACCGGCTCTTCGTATTCTCACAATGGTTCACAAGAGATACGACCACCTCCGGGCTCGTTATACCGGGGACCGCCATAATACTCACGAACGAATTCTCCAGAAATGCCTGAATGCCGGTACGCTTGCCGGCCTGTTCGTTCTTTCCGATAAATGTGCCGTCATTCACCTCCTCCAGTGTTCCGTCTGATCCGCCTTCCAGTGTGATCACTGCTTCTTCCGCCCCCGCAAAGAGCTCCGCCGGGTTCTTTATCCCTTCCGGCAGTGCGGCGGACACCTCCACAATGCTGCTGGCCGACAGTCTGGACGGCGCATAATTTCTGGACAAAGGATTCATGTTCAGTTCTTCAAAGACTTCCGCCTCGTCACCACAGCGGATATCTGCCTGGAACTCTGCCAGATAAAGCACTTTCTCCGGCACAAGGCTGTCGTCTGCCATATCTTCCTTAAAGGCTTCCTCAAACGTGACCTCCAGCCCCTGGATCGCTGTGATCCGGTTGTAAGCCTCACCGGCTTTGACAATACTGCCTTCCTCAAACCCGGAGACGGATTTGGCGCGGTATTTCTTATCGGTCAGCTTTTCAAGAAGCTGCATCCTGCGCTTCGCGTAAGCTTTGACCGACACGGTGATCTTGTTGCCCCACGCCCCCTCGTTTTTAGCCCTCAAAGTCACATTGCCCGCCGTCCCTTCCGCGGCCTTTGCGTCTTCCGGAACGACACGCGCTATAAACAGACGGGTCCCCCCGTTGGCAAAAAACTGTTCCACAGCCCCCGCAAGATACCGGTATTCGCCGTGTGTAAATTCACTTAAGTATCCTCCGTATTTTCTCGTGAAGTCCGCAAATCCCGTGACAAGCACAGGCGGTCCTGATGTGGCGCCCTTTTCCGCCATACCGACAAACCCTGCCGTACTTGTGCCGACTCCTTCCACTCCTCTGGGAGAATTGTCGTATTCCTCCACATAAACTCCCGGTGATAAATAATCTGCCATCTCTTTACTCTCCTTTCTCTAACAGTGCATCGCAGACTTCTGCTGCCTTATCTGTTATGTCTTGATCTATAAGAATACAATAACCGGTGCCCGGTATATCATAAACTTCACACCCAAATTCCTGCTTCACATAATCTTCCGGTATATAGACGGTCCCCTTGAAACCTGCCGCAAAGCTGAGTTTTTCTTTCTGTTCCTCAGGTCCCCTTATAACGCTGCTCTGAAAAGCAGTGAACTGATAGTACGTTTTTCTGGAAGCGAGCGTTGCTCTTTTTTTATTGTCATTAAAGACATACCGGACAGACGCATAGCGGGCCGTCACATCAGCCGGAGCGTACCGGATCCCCGCAGTGCCGGAAAGTCTGGCAAATACATACGCATCCTCTTCCCCTGCCCAGGCTTTTGCTTTTCCTTCCAGCAGATTCTCAAGCCCTGCGTCCGCTGTCTGCTCCACGAACATGGAAAGCCCCATGAGGGCGGCCATCTTATCCTTGCCGGCCGTCTCTTCCATGATCTGCACTGCCTCCTTTTCATCTATTTCACCGTCCAGCACCGTCATATTTTCCGCCAGAGCCGTCTCGATACTGTCAAGTATGCTGTCATATATCTTCGTGTCGTCCAGATATTTCTTTGCCGCCATCTTTTCATACAGATTCCTGAGACTGCTTCCTGCCAGCTCCGGATTGGAACCGCACAGAGCTTCGATCCCATCCACTGCCTCCGCAGCCCTGGCTGCCCCGTCCGCCCCTTCTTCCATTGCTTCTGCCGCCTCCTCTGCCATCTTCTGGATCCTGGCTGTGGAAGTGCCTTCATCAACACCGGCCCCAAGGGCGGCGATCCGGCTGTCAAGCTTGTCTATCTCATTTTGGATCTTCTCTTTCTCTTCCTCCGTCCCGGTTCCGGAAAGCTCTGCTTCCAGTCCCGTCTTCTGCTTTATAAGGGAAGCAGTCTCCCTGGAAATGGCGTCCTCTCTGTCCAGGATCTCTTTGCTCTTCACATCGATGAGCGCCTCGATCCGCTTAGCCTCCGTCAGGTCCTCCTCATCAAGCGCCGCCAGTCTCTTCTCCTCAAGCTCTGCTTTCTCATCATACATCTGCCTCAGCTCCTGCCCTGACTCCTCTGTGCCATTTTCACGCAGATTCCATTCACTTCTGTAATATTCCAGCTCATTTTCGGCAGCCTCAGTCGGGTTACGGGCATATGCCGCTTCCGCGGCCGGGATCAGTTTATTCTTCAAAAACTCCGCCTCTTCTCCCGGAACCGTGCTCACCCCGTCCATGATATGCTGTAACGTCACCATATCCGTCAGAATACGGTCGTCCGGGTCCTGAATATACTGCCATATGAGCTCAGATTCCATCTCTGCCATGACTGTTATCTCAAATTCTTCCTCTTCTTCCGGCTCATTATCTGGTTCCTCTTCCTCCGGCTCATCCCCGGACTCCTCTTCCTCCTCGATCGCTTCCGGATCTGTGTTCAGCATATTCCCGTCCGTCTCGGCCAGACGGTCCGACAGCTCAGTCAATGTCCCGGAGAGCGCTTCGTTGTATCCCGCATCCGCACCATCCTCATCGTCAAGAAGCTTCTGAACTTTCTGATCCACTTTCTTATATACTTCATGACGGCGCAGGTCATCTACCTTTCCCATCGCCTTATCCAGCATATCAAGCCACTCGGCATCCGCACCGGCAGTCCTGAGCCGGACAGTTTCTTTCTGCAGTTTATCAAGGCTTTTGTCACACCATTTTGTGACCTTGTTTTTTACTTTGGCCTGGAACACCTCCGCGCCTTTTCCATTCAGCTCTTTCTGCCGTGAAAGCGCGGACAGCTCCTTCATTCCCTCCAGATCATAAGGAGAATTGATCTCATATACACTGACCCTTTTATTGTCTTTCAGACGGTACGTATATCCGTCGGACTTTGTGTGATGCGTCAAAAATAGGCTCTTTATCCTGGACTTTGGAATTTCTTTTCCTTTTTCGCTTATATCCTCCAAAGATCCGGCATCATTGACGGCGTACCACCTGCCGTCCCCCAGTTCTGATCTGTAGTATATATCTGTCTGTCCGGATTCCTCCGCCGACGCGGCTGCAGTCTCGTACAGCTTATCGGTAATGGAACCGAGGTATATCAGATGAGTCCCTACGATAAGCGTAGACTGTTCGATCTTATCCGGATCGATGTGGACAGCGTCCTCCTCCCTGAATACCGCCTCGCTTCTGCCGGCCAGAAACCATACAACGAATCCGGCGGTGATGAGAAGCGCGGTCACGGCCGCCGCTGCTTTTTTCTTTCGTCTCCCCATCCCTTATTCCTCCTGTACTGTGATCTGCAGTGTGTCCGGCTGAAACTCTCCCGTATAAAGTTTCTTTTTGTCTGCATCATAGAATGTTATCCTGAGATTCTTCTGGTCCTTTGCCGCAACCTCCAGGTAACGGAACGGCTCTCCTGCCGGAACCAGCTTTTTTTCAAATACAGCCTGACCGTCCCGGTCGGTCACCTGGTAGTAGGCGATCCCTTCTCCCGCTGCCGGCTCTATCTTAAGTTCCGCCATGCCGGTGGAGGAACGAAACGTATAGGAATAGTCCGCCGCCTTTTTCTCCGCCTTTTTCTCTGCAGCCTTATACTCTCCTTTTATATCCAGTGTCCCCTGGGAGACCATCGGATCGATCTTGCATTCATCTACAAAGGCGTCTTTATTATAAAAGCGTACGGCCGCGCTTTGGACATCGTCCAGTGTAAGGGCAAGATGCTTCAAGGGATCTCCGGCCTTCGTCCGGTCCCCCACCTGTGTCCCGTCCACCCACAGTTCATAGTCCGTGACCTTTACCTTGAAGTCCTCCGGGATACGCACGTGCAGGAGGAAGATATTGTCCTCCATCCTCGATTCCAGCGTATAGTAAGCGCCTTCTCCATCCTCCTGTACAAGATAACTTTCGCCTCCTGCCACCGTATCGGCCGACAGACTTCCCTCTTCCAGATATTTTGTGATTCCCCCGCATGTGAGCCGGTCAAAGGAATAGAGCTGGCTGCTGTAATCGGCAAGTGTATCGAGCATTTCTATCTCATATTCTTCGTATTCTTCCTGCTGGGCGTTCAACTCTTCAAAGGAAAGTTTACCCTGTCTGTTCAGCGCCAGCTGCTTCTGAAGCTTTCCTTCCATATCTGTCACAGTCTCCCGGAGGGCGTCCAGCGCGTTTCTTGAAGTGATGAGCGCTTCAAATCGATCCGATACCGCCTCCTCCACCTCTTTTTTCTTATTGTCCTGTTCCAGCTTAAAGTCTGCATATTCCAGCACCTGCGTGTACATGACGTAAGGATCATCCTCAATATACCGCACCCCGTCCAGCGCGCCTTTCAGCCATTCCTTCGATATCTTGATAAACAATATCTTAAAGTTTCCCTGCCATCGGCTGTCCAGAGCATGCAGGAACTGGTCATAGGATGCCTTGAACGCATCCTTATCTATCTTCTGCCCCTGGCGGGCCTGGTTGATATAACTCTGTATATAGGGCATATACTTTTTATATTTCACTTTGAGCATCCGTTCGTTCAATTCCATGCTGATAAGTCCTGCGCGCGCATTTAACCCGGCCTCATAACAGCCCTGGTCACGGGAAAGCGTATATTCTGTCAGTTCTTTCAGCATACTGCGTCCGATCTTCCCTTTTACGTATGGATTCTCAAAACGATACCCCCACGACAGATCCAGTCCGACCGCATTGCCAAGCTTCTTTTTTGCTGTCTCATGCTGCCGCATCAGGAGACTGACATCTGTTGTGAGCTTCTTCATCTGTGTCTTTCCTTTGTCTACATCTGCCTGCGCCCCTTCCCCAGTTTTGACCTTCCACTCGTTACGTTTGAGTGTCCCGTCCGCACTGTCCAGTCTCGCCTCTGTAAATGTGATCTTCTCCTGCGCGGCATAGGCCGCCACATATAAATTGGAGACCTTCTCATCCACGGCGTACTTTACATCCTGCAGTTCATGCATAAGCTCAGACAGAGCGGTCTGCAGCTGGATCGGCTTGTAGAGCCAGTCATACAGTTCAGCCATGTCCGGCCGCTCCGGAAACTTGAATTTAAGAAGCGGAGACCACCGGAACGTGAGCATATTCTTCTGCTTCAGCGCGATCGACTTTACCGCCTCCGTATATTTGATCTTCTGCAGATTTATCTTGCTCTTTACCTTTGTATAATCCGCGCTGTTTAAGTATGCAAGCTTCTTCGCCTGGGCAAGCGTCAGCACTCTCTGTCCGGCTTCGGCCGTCCGGGGCGTCTGGACAAATACTCCTGCTGATATGCAGACAGAACATAAAATACAAAGAAATCTCTTCCGTCTTTTTTCCACTTTTCTCTCCCCATCTGACTATTCCTCTTTTTCTATGAGGTACATCCCAAATCCGCCGTTCTTCCCGTATGTAAAAAATGTGTAGCAAAATCCTTCTTTTTCAAATGTATAGATATAACCGTCTGCGTCGCGGCTGTAACCGGTCACTGTTCTGGCATCCGACAGTTCTCCTTCTGTCTCAACGAAAACTTCTGTCTGGTACTTTTTCGCGGAGGAGGAAGACAGCTGCCTCATGGCCGCAACATCCTCAAACTGCAGCGGTGTCGTGCCTTCATACTCTGAACTGCCAAAATATGTTTTCAGTTCTTTTACTGTTTTCAGATTTCCCTCATCTGTCACAAATTGTTCTGCCAATACATAGACTCCCGTTGTCATCCAGAGGCTGTCTGCGTATGTCTCCCCGCTCCTGGCGCTGTATACGGCATGTATCTCCGGCATTGCGGCACAGATCCGGCCGTCCAGCTCATACAGGATCTGCTTTCCGGTATACTTACGGGCCGCTTCTTCTGTCGGGATCCCTGCCAGTTGTTCGTAGACGATGGCATTATTGCGGAAACTTCCGGTGTACACAAGCTCTTCCCCTGTATTATAAAGCTTCCCTTTCCCCTGTTTCACACCATATTGAAACGCGCCGGCATATTCTTTCGTCCCGCTTTCCCGGTAAAGCGTTCCCTTTCCGTGATACTCATTTCCGGAAAATCCGCCTTTGTAACGGACATTTCCTTCTTTCGTATACAGCGTCCCTTTCCCCTGGGCCGCCCCCTTGCTCACCTGTCCGATGTATGCCGTATATCCTGATCTAGCAAGCACCTCGGCTTTTCCCCTGTAAAACTTAAGCGGAAGGGAATTGTACCGGAATACTGGAATCCCCTGTTCTTTTCCCGCCGAAGCTGCCGGAAAAGACCGGAACACACACCAGAGACTTGCCACGCATACGATGACAGTGACTAACAGCGCAAACCTCTTACTCACAAGCCACAAGCCAATACGGTAATAATCCTTCTCATCCCTCGGGGTAAGATCTATTCCTTTTTTCGTAGTGCTCCCCCCTTACTTAAGCAGTGATTCGGTGCCGATCCTTCTGACAGCGGAAGTAAACGCACGAAACAGCGGTATGTCCCCGAATATGAGCTGTGAAAGAAGCAGTAATACAGCTGCGGCCGCAAGCAGAACTGTTACCGTCAGCAGTATCCGGAACAGTTTGTCCTTTGTACTCTGCTCCGGATAAGGGATCCTTCCCCATATAAGGCTCAGGCGTTTTCTTCCGTCTATAAATTTCAAGTCATGTGCAAGCTCCGCAAAGCTGTGGTATGCATTTCTTTTCTGTTTTTTACGGATAAGCGCAAGACACGACCGCTCTTCTTTTTTTCCGTACAGTTCCATCAATTCCGCCAGTATCCCTGCCGCCAGCCTTACACAGTCCTGCTCCGTCCGGTCCGGTTTCAGCTCGTCCAGCAGTATGTAATAGGTAAAATAAATGGTGTCATCCCGGCGTATATTTATACACCTGTCCTTCAGCAGGAGATACAGAAGAGGATATGGCATACCGGCATCCGCACATGCCGCGGTCAGATTATCGTAGACCCGGCGCCGTTCCTCCCATGTATATATACTGCCCTGATAAAACCGTTCAAGGGGTCTCGGTTCTTCATATGCAAGTATGACACTGAGCCGCTCCCCATCCATACGAAATTCTCCAAAGGGGGCCGCTCCCTGCATCTCCATAAGTTTCCTGGCGCAGCTGTGTTTTTTCACTTCCCACAGTGTATGCCATTCATCGTCCGCCGAATCTGTGCATACACTGACTGCGTTCACCCTGCCTTCCCGTACAGCAGCTATTTTCCTAAGGCTCATTCCTTCCCTCCTACAACTGCATACACATAAGTGCATACGCTTCTGTGATCCGCGCAAGATATCCTGATCTCATATATGCCGGCTTTCGCAGGTGCAGTGTATATGCCGTCCGGTCCGATCTCACCGCCTCCGTCTTCCATCAGCTCATACTTAAGTGTACATGGCAGCATGTTTTTGAACCGGACAGAAAAGTAATGCTTCTCTCCCTGGGACAGTCTCACGGTCGGAGTCTCCGGCACGATCTGCATATTACCGTCCTCCCCGTCTGTATCCGTCCCGTCAGGTACTCTGACCGCTGTCCACCTGAGGGGCAGTACGATAGTATTCTGCTCTCCGGTGAGCCTTGCGGCTACCTGAAAGCTTCCTCTGGCCTCAAACACTTTAACGGCTGTCTGCGCAGAGATCCCCTGCCTGTTTTTTCCCTCAAACAGTCCGGTGTCTCCGTAGACAACGGTATCACTTTTATTTCTGCTCCCTGCCCCGTCGTCCACATTGCAGATACCAACGTCCACATATACATTCCCAGGCCCGAGTCCGTGTATGATCTCTTCCGAATAACAGATCTTCCCCTTTTTCATCTTAACATCAAGCGGAATTTCCAGCGTCCCTCCCCGTATGACAGGCGCTTCAGCCTCCCTGGCCGGTATTTCTTCCTCTTTCTTTTCGGCCGCCGGGAGCATGTCCCGGATATATTCTGCATGTTCAGAATAATAGGAAAGGTATTCTCTGCATATCTCTTCTGACTCCGGTACCGGTATGTATCTTTTTACTCCAAATTCCCTCACCTCCCGGAGCACATGATCGTGTGCCTCATCCGCGATGGAAATTTCCGCAAGCCGGACAGCCTCCTCCTCATTCCCATGGTTCTTTTCTTCCAGACTCTTCTGTCCGACCCTCCACTTGATCAGCTCCTCAGGCGTCCGGTCCGTCAGTCTGAGCGGCAGTTCCGGATCGGGTTCACACTCTGCCTCGCTGCCGTCGACGGTGATCGCCGACGCATCCACATCCCATAGTATCGTTGTGGAATCAAATTCCACCTCACTTGCATACAGCCAGTGATCATATGTCCGGAACGCTCCGCACTCAAGCACAATATCCTCTTCACATATATGCAGTTCCTGTGCTCCTTCCGCTGTCAAAAAGGCCGGAAGCTTCAGCACTCCTGACAGAGACAGACTGCTCTCTTCATCTGAGAGCTTCTCCACGAGAAGAGAAAGCCTCACTCTCCTTCCCCTGCTGACAACGGCAGGCATTCTGAGGCTTACTGCATAATCAGGACCTCCTGAGAGCAGCGCTTCCACAAAAAAATCCTCATCCGGTCCGCTCTGCTGTCTCTCCTGACAGTCTGCAAGGAAAAATTCATATTTCTCCCGTATTCTGTTGTCTTCATACTCATCCTGTTCTGCTTTTCTGTTGACAACACAGACCGGCTGCGCAGTCTCTTCCCTGTATCTCACATACAGCGCTGCCTTTTGCTTTGCCAGACTGTCATATCCTTCAAACGCAGACAGCTTTTTTACCGTATCTCCGGGAACTGTGATCTCTCTTCCGGCTCCGTCCACTGCCGCCCCGCTCTCAATTAGGAGCGTCCGCTCGTCCAGCATCCTGACTCCAAGGCCGCATAAAACCCCTCTCCCCAGGACCATCTGATTCAGAAACATCCTCTTGTACTCATTGTACCGCTGCTCAGCCTGAAAATCAGCCGATGTAAGCATCTTTCCATAATAGTACCGGTTCTTTTCAAATGGATATGGCCGCTCACTCATCTTCTCTCCCCCTGTAACTCCTGTAATTATAAAGCCTGAGGCGTTTTTTCACCTCAGGTGACAGACGCTGCGCATACGTACAATATATCGTATCATTGAAATAAAGAATCCTGTTCTTTGTGTCTACCTTCTGCACGAGATCCAGATTCACCAGTGTAGACGCTTTCGTCCGAAATAAATATGGAGCGAACTCCTCCTGCAGCGGCGTGATATCTGCGCGTATCTTGCCTACCCCGTTTTTGTAGACGATCTCGCAGTAATGAGTGGATTTTATCGTCTCGATATAATAGATATCCGACAACATTACTTTCCTCCAGATATGCTCGCTGTCTTGAATGTAGATGTACTCCTTGTCTTCCGTGATCATTCACTCCTTTAATCCGCTTACATTGAGAAAAACTATTTTATATATAAATTACTACAGAAATCTTGTTTGTGTATAAAAAATTCACATTTTGTCGATTATTGTCATATATTGCTATAATTTGACAATAAAGAAAACTCTTTAAATTGTTAGATAATAGACAAAAGACGGGAAGCAATCTGCTTACCCGTCTCTCATATTTATTGTCACTTATTATGCTTCCGATATCCATTAAGACATGCCGGCCTGCCTGTCAATATACGATCAGACATTAATCTTCAAGCCCATGCTCCACGATGGCGGTCATAGCCTTAAGCGCCTCTTCTTCACCTTCACCCTCACACACCAGCTCTATCTCGTCGCCTTCTTTGACGCACGCACCGAGAATGCTCAGGATGCTCTTTGCGTTTGCCGTTGTGTTTCTTATCAGAAATGTCACTTTACACTCGTACTTAAGCGCCTCATTGCAGAATATACCTGCCGGTCTAAGATGCAGTCCTGTCGGGTTCGTGATCTTTACCTTCTGGCTAACCATACTGTCCTCCTATTCTTTACTCTCCAATACAACTTTCACCTTGATACTCTGCTCCAGCGAGCAGCTTGCCGGATATTGCACATTGACCGGAACTTCATATGTTCCTGCTTCTTTACAGCTCTTAAGATCTATGTTTGCCGTGATGTCAACACCTGCCTCGAGCTTATCCAGGATCTCTCTCGGTCCCCGTACCTGTATCTCAATATTTTCCGCCATTCCATATGTCAGCTTCAAGTTCTCTGCCAGATTGTTCACAGCGATGGAACCAAGCGGCAGCTCAAATGATTTTGTTCCATTCTTTTCCACACTGATGGACACGACGACCGTGCCTGCATTTTCATCCGCAAGGCTGATATTATCCGGAAGATACGGGGTAATATCCACTATCTTTTCTGTCTTTTCGCTCACACCGGATATTTCCAGCGCTGACCGGGGAACCTGAATGCTCGTTATACTGTCCAGCGCATCTGACTTCCCGGATACGTGGATCTCCTGCGGTTCGTATGTGATCTCTGAAAAGGCATATCCCGGCGCGGCAGAGATTCCGGATGTGTCAAACTCCAGGCTGACCTTCTTCGTGTGCAGCAGTTGTATGCTGACCCCTACCCCTTTGCTGCCGAGGTTGTTCGTCAGCAGCGACTGGTCGATCTCATTGTTGTCTTCATCGTACAGCGTAAGCTGAGACTTCAGCACAGAGTCGGACGACATGCCCGATACATCAACCTCCGCTGTCACCCTGCTGATCTTGCTGATCACAGATTCCGGTCCTCTTATAAATACAGACTCAGGGTCTGAAGCAATCTCTCCGAGCACATATCCATCCCTTACGGTGCCGGTCGTTGTCGGCGTGATCGGGAATTTCTTGCCCTGTTCTTTCTCCAGCTTCACCTGCAGATTTCTCGGCGTCGCATACGCGCTGCTGTACCGCCCCTCATATCCGTTGACGGTAACGTCGATCGGTATCTGGGTCTTTAATGTCAATTCCTTCATATCTGCGGTGGCGAGGATGTCCTCCGCCTTTATCTCATTCAGAAGCTTTCTCTTGCCGACTACGGTGACATTCACCGTCTGCGTGCCGTCTACGATCTGAAAGGTCTGCGGATTTTTCGGATCCGCTGTCAGTACCTCCTCGTTGGTCACGGTGACAGGTATATTGGAAAATGTTTTGTCTACTACCGGATCATCGATATTAACTACTATGAGCCACAATAGCAGTGCCGCAAAGAAAGCTAATATCTTGAGACCAATATTATTCATCAGTCTTCTCTTCATGATGGTGCCTTCCTTTCCACATTGCTATTAATTTGTTCGTATCTGTCTTTTTATTCTGGATCGAGGTGAGCTTCTCCCTGAGCTCCTCACGGCTGATGTTGCGGTACAGCTGTCCCCCCGATGCCACGGAGACTGCCCCCGTCTCTTCGGAGACCGCTATCACGAGAGCGTCGCTGACTTCGCTCATCCCCACCGCCGCGCGGTGCCTTGTCCCCAGATCCTTGCTCAGTCCCATATTGTCGGACAGAGGAAGATAGCAGGTCGCTGAGACGATCCTGTCTCCTCTTATGATGATCGCCCCGTCATGCAGCGGCGTATTATGTTCAAATATATTGATCAGCACCTGCCTGGAAACCATACAGTCCAGACGGATGCCGGTACTTTCATATTCCGTCAGGCGGATCGCCTGTTCTACCACGATCAGCGCGCCCGTCTTAACAGCGCCCATACTGTAGGCAGCGTCGATCATACTGTCCATCGTCTCTTCACTGAATCTCACACGCTCCCGGTTCGTCTCAAAAGGGACGACAGACGTAAGAAACTTACGCTCCCCCAGCTTCTCAAGCGCGCGGCGCAGCTCCGGCTGGAACACGACGATCGCCGCCGTCGCCATTACCGTGACCGAATTTCTGGCCACAAACAAAATCGTGTGCATTTTTAAAATAGCAGCGACAAGAATAAAGACAGCAAGCACAATGATGCCTTTCAGCAGCATCCATGCTTTCGTATTTTTGATCCAGATCATGATCTGATAGATCAGAAACGTCAGAATTATCACCTCGATGACATCCGTAAGATGCACCTCGGGGAAATAAACGTCTACGATACTCAGATAACGTTCCATCAACTGTGTGATCTGCTGTTCCATCCTGTCACCTCCTTCTTAATCATTCATACTTCCCCCGCATTTATTTCTTATCCAGGTCCAGATCCTGTTTCAGGCTCTGCGTCAGCAGAATCTGTTCCGTATTGCCGATCACGCGGCTCTTCGCGGAAGGGCCTTTTTTCGGCGCCGGCTTCTTCTTTCTCTCTGCCGGCGCTTTCCGGTCGGCCTCTCTTTCCACAGGCGGTCTTTTCGCCGCTGCTCCGCCGGAACGTCTGGCCTTTCTTCTCACTTCTTCCGTATCTATGATCTCTGTCTCCTGCCGTTCATTGATACGCTTAACGGTCTTTTCAGGAGTAGCCACCGATATCTTCGGTATCGCTTTTACATAATAGTAATACTCGTCATCCTCATACTGCAGGCTCTCGCTTCTGGCATAATCCACAGAGAAAAAGAAAAATTCCAGTATCAGCCCCGCCGCGGCTGCCGCTATACTTCCTGCTATCAGACTTCCATAGGAAGTATGTACCCCGAGTGCGATATCCCCGGCCGCGATTATGACAACGTCCACAACCGCTCCTGCCACGACTGCGATCTTCCATGCATGGTCCATGGACTGTCTGCGCAGCGTATATACGACAAAGAAACAGATGATAAACGCTGCAATGATCACCCACATTTCTTTACTCTGAAATACCTGCTTGGCATACGCGCTGATCTGCGTCATAAGTCCTTTTGCCCCGCTGCTCTCCAGAACAGCCGCCGTACTTTTAACATATTTCAGCATATAATAGACGATCGTGCCGCAGGAGACTGCCACGAGGGCCACCGGCGCGCTTACGAGGCCGAATGCGACCGGTATCACATACGGTATCTTAAAGGCAAACGCGATCGGTGTGAGCAGTACGATCAGTGTCATTTTCGGCGTCAGCCGGAAATAGAAGATAAACATCACAAGAAATACGATCGCCGTCACCGCAAGCGTTGCAAGGGAGACGGAAAATGTATGGATCAGAATAAGCGCTGCCGCCGCGATCACGATCATGATCATGGGAAGGAAGGTGCAGATAACTGCCAGTGCAACTGTTGCAGCCGGTGATGCGGCCAGTTTCATAAACCCTATGTTATGATTGATCAGATAAAATGTTACAAGCGCAAGCACAAACTGGATTGCCTTGTCTATCACCTTAGAATTCCTGGCATACAGTTCCTGCAGCCGTCCCCGGAGTACGAACAAACTTTCCATTTACTTATTCTCCTTTTCATACATCTTAAGCAGTCTCGTCAGGTTATGATTATACTTCTTCACGCGCTGTCTTGCTTTCTTATGTCTCAGATTATAAACATGGCTCGTTATGACCGCATACGCGATGACGAGCACGAAATAACCGATGACAACAGCCAGGCCTAATGTTATGATCAGTCCGTTCGACATCTTTGCCATCAGGCTTTCCATACCGGCCAGAAAAATGAGTGCAAGCGCGCATACATAACCGACCGTCACCCAGAGGATGGAACAGATCGTATGCATTCCTGCATAGTCTTTTCTATAATATTCACTTATCTTGAAATCCTGCTTTCCCTGCGTCTGCTCATAAAAGGCAAGCTGGGTCATCAGTTTCACTCTCCGCTCATCTAACATAATCCACCTCAAATTCCTGTTCATATAATTAAACATCATTTTTAGTATAACAAATATCAGTATCCTTGTCCAATACTTATAGTCAAAAAACAGACATTTTCAACGCCGGCTTTTTTCAGTATTTCAGCGGCCGCATCGACAGTATTTCCGGTCGTGTAGATATCGTCTATGAGCAGGACAGAGGGCACGGGCCTGAAATGCTCCGTGACTGCAAAAGCCCCCCGCACGTTCCGCCTTCTCTCACTGCTTCCAAGCAGCTTCTGGGGACTGGAACTGCGTATCCTCGCAAGTCCTCTGCCGTCCACACGTATATCGGTAAGTTTTCCGAGGCAGGCGGCCAGGATCTCCGCCTGGTTATACCCTCTGCTGCGCCTTTTTCTGGGGTGTAATGGGATAGGTACGATGAGATACGGATCACATGCTCTTATAAACGCGCCGCACTGCTCCGCCATTTTTTCGGCATAGTAGCTTCCATAATTTCTCTGATTCTGGTATTTAAACCGATAGATAGATGTGCTGACAGGAGGTTTGTGAAGCCATATGCTGCTCCCCCTGTCATAGTGATGATATGTATGCGCGCAGTCGCGGCAGTATTCGTCCTCCGTCCGCCTGACAGGCTTGCCGCACTGCATACATCTTGGTCCTTTCAGTTCCAACCGCTTTACAGCCGGTAAGCAGGCAGGGCAGGCGCCTTCTCTATGCACCTTTCCGCAGAAGGGGCATGTTTCCGGCCAGAAAAGCTTCAGGACATTTGTATCTTTCATTTTAATTCCCGGATTCGTTCCGCAAGAGACGTATTCCTGTTCTGTTCATTCGTGTTCTGTATCATATCCTGGAATACCGTGTCGCTCCCCACAAGTGTTACACATTGTCTCGCTCTTGTCACCGCAGTATACAGAAGATTTCTGTGATACAGCTGCCTCGGGCCCTTGAGAAGCGGTATCACTACCGCCGGGTACTCGCTCCCCTGAGACTTGTGTATGGTAATAGCATATGCAAGTTCCAGCTCGTCTAATAAGCTGTACGGATATTTTACCACCCGGTGTTCATCATACTCCACCGAAATGGTCTCCTCATATGTATTGATGTCCTTTATGATGCCCATATCGCCGTTGAATATCCCCAGCCCTTTGTCAATGGTCATTCCGTACTTCGTGGACACTTCCCATTCCAGCTGGTAATTATTCTTGATCTGCATGACCTTGTCCCCGGTGCGAAAAAGCCGCCCCCCATATTCTTTCTCTTTTCTGGATTCAGAGGGGGGATTTAAGTATTCCTGCAGTATACGGTTCAGGCGCTCAACTCCGAGCAGGCCTTTGCGCATCGGCGTCAGCACTTGAATATCATAAGGCTCGGCATGTACATATTTGGGCAGCTTCTTCTGTATCAATGTTATGAGCACACTGATGATCACATTGGCGTCCTGCCGTTTCAGGAAAAAGAAATCGCGGCTTTTATTGTCCAGCACAACCTCTTCTCCTCTGTTGATCTTATGGGCATTGACCACGATATCGCTTTCTCCGGCCTGACGGAAGATTTTTGTGAGCATTACGACGGAAAAGCAGTGTGCGTCTATAATGTCCTTCAGTATACTTCCCGGGCCGACGGAGGGCAGCTGGTTTCTGTCGCCCACAAGCACAAGCCGTGTGCCGGGACAAATCGCGTCCAGCAGAGCGGCCATAAGCGGCAGGTCGACCATGGACATCTCATCGATAATGACCACATCTGCCTCCAGCGGATTTTCTGCATTGCGCAGAAAACCGCTTCTCCCCTCCTCCTCGGGATTGCCGTTTACTTCCAGAAGACGGTGGACGGTCTGCGCCTCATATCCAGTCGCCTCTGTCATCCGTTTTGCTGCTCTGCCGGTAGGCGCCGCCAGAAAAATATCCATCCCTTCACTCTCAAAGAAACGTATCATGGCATTGATCGTTGTCGTCTTACCGGTTCCCGGTCCGCCTGTCAATACAGTGATACCGTGACCCGCAGCCTCCATGACCGCGCTTCGCTGCATCTCGTCAAGCTCCAGCCCCGTATTCTCTTCAATCGCCTTAAGCCGGCGTCTCAGAGTGCTTTCTGATACGTCATACGTTATGTTCAGGTCATGAAGCATTTTTGCAACGTTCAGCTCCATATAATAATAATGGGCCGCGTATACACGCACGCCGTCCTCTGCCTCCTTCATGACCGTTTTTTTCTCCATGGCCAGGTCCATGAGGTACTTCTCTATGTGCCGTATCTCCACGCCGAGCAGCTGTCCTGCGCGGTACAGGAGCGTCTCCTGCAGCAGATAGATATGTCCCTCGCTGATACTCTGAAGAAGGGTATAGAAAATACCGCTGCGTACGCGGTAGTCAGAATCTGTATGAATCCCAACCTTCGCCGCGATCTCATCAGCGGTCTTAAATCCCACACCGGATACGTGGTCCGCGATCTGATACGGGTTTTCCTCTATGACCCGGTAAACGCTCTGCCCGTAATGCTGGTATATCTTTGCGGCAAGCGACGTTGATATACCGTACTTCTGGAGGAAGATCATGGCCTGGCGCATGTCCTTCTTTTCTTCCACCTGAAGCGCGATCTCCCTCGCTTTGCGCTCGCTGATCCCTTTGATCTCCGCAAGGCGCTCCGGCTCTTCTTCTATGATGCGGAACGTATCCTCCCTGAAGCGTTTTACGATACGCCCGGCAAGCGCGGTCCCCAGCCCCTTTACGGCGCCTGATCCGAGATAGCGTTCTATGGATACAAGGTCTTCCGGCTCACACGCCTCCGAAGACTCCACGGAAAACTGCGTTCCGTACAGCTTATGCGTCGTATAACCACCGCTTAAGTTCAGTAGTTCTCCCTCCTCGATAAACAGGAAGTTGCCTACGCAGGTCAGTTCTCCGTCCTCATTGTTCAGGTTAAATACCGTATAGCCGTTCTCTTCGTTCCGGTATACGATGTGTTCTACATATCCTTTTATCGTTTCCATTAAATATCTTTTCGCCCACTCATAAATTCAACAAACTGACCTGTACCGATCGCAACGACCTTCATCGGGTCTTCTGCCGTCATCGTGTTGATCCCGGTCTTCTCCTCGATCAGTTCTTCCAGGCCGCGCAGCATTGCCCCGCCGCCGGTCAGCACGATGCCCCTGTCCAGAATATCCGCAGACAGTTCAGGCGGCGTTCTCTCCAGCACACCTATGACAGCTTCCACAATCTGTCCTGTCGTCTCTCTTAACGCTTCCTCCGTCTCGGAAGAAGTGACGGTTACGGTCTTCGGAAGACCTGTGACAAGATTTCTTCCCCTCACTTCAATAGCTTCCTCCTCGATCAGGGGATAGGTCGTACCGATCTTGATCTTTATATCCTCGGCCGTGCGCTCCCCGATCAGCAGATTATGCTTTTTGCGCATATATCTCACTATCGCTTCATCGAAATCATCTCCCGCTATCTTTATAGAGGTATTGACAACGGTCCCGCCGAGGGAGATCACTGCAATGTCAGCCGTTCCGCCGCCGATGTCCACTATCATATTCCCGCACGGCTTGGAAATGTCTATGCCCGCGCCGATGGCCGCGGCTACCGGTTCTTCTATAAGGTTCACTTCTCTGGCTCCGGCAGCGTATGTCGCTTCTTCTACCGCTTTCTTTTCCACTTCCGTCACGCCGCTCGGCACGCAGATGCTGATGCGCGGTTTCTTAAATGTACGCTTTCCCATCGCTTTCTGAACAAAGTACTTGATCATCTTCTCCGTCACTGTATAGTCGGAGATAACGCCCTGCCTGAGAGGACGGATCGCAACGATATTGCCCGGCGTCCTGCCGAGCATGAGCCTTGCCTCTTCTCCTATCGCCTTGATGGCGTTCGTGTCCCTGTCAAATGCAACGACAGACGGCTCCTTCAGTATCACGCCCTTGCCCTTCACATATACAAGGATACTGGCAGTCCCTAAATCGATTCCAATATCTACTGACATTCTTCTTCCCCTTTCATTATGCTATCTATATGATTATCATTTGTTTATCATCCAAAGCACGTATCTGGATAATCCTGGGTACGTGCATGTATCATTATAATCAAATTTTCAAAAAATGGAAACCCCTTTTTTCCTTAATTCTTTGTGAATCCAAATGCAACAACAGGAACTGCAGGCGTTTTTCTAATTAATATGCATCCAGCCAGACATATTTATGCATTATTTTTAAATACAGGGAAAGGAACGGCCGCTTCCGACGCAGAGCGGCCGTTCCTTTCCCTCTGTTCCGCCGGCACGGACGGCCGGCGGAACATGCTATTTATGGAGCATGACATCAATATATTTTCCTGTGTATGAGACCGGATTTGCCGCAATCTCCTCAGGAGTTCCCTCGGCAATGACCGTTCCCCCTTTGTCTCCGCCTTCCGGCCCGATATCAATGATATAATCGGCTGTCTTGATCACATCCAGATTATGCTCGATCACGATCACCGTATTGCCGTCGGACGCAAGACGCCGCAGAATCTCTGTCAGTTTATGCACATCCGCAAAATGTAGCCCCGTAGTCGGCTCGTCAAGAATATATACTGTCTTCCCGGTGCTTCGCTTGCTCAGCTCCGCCGCCAGCTTGATGCGCTGGGCCTCTCCGCCGGACAGCTGTGTGGACGGCTGGCCGAGACGGATATAGGACAGACCGACATCATACAGTGTCTCCATCTTCCTGCGTATGCTCGGCACATTCTCAAAAAACTCGAGCGCCTCCTCCACCGTCATATTCAGCACATCGTATATACTCTTTCCCTTATATTTTACGTCCAGCGTCTCTCTGTTGTAACGTTTGCCGCCGCACACTTCACACGGGACATAGACATCCGGCAGGAAGTGCATCTCTATCTTGATGATGCCGTCACCGCTGCACGCTTCACACCGCCCGCCCTTCACATTAAAGCTGAACCGTCCTTTTTTGTACCCTTTGGCCTTTGCATCCGGCGTGGCCGCAAAGAGATCCCGTATCAGGTCAAATACGCCTGTGTACGTGGCCGGGTTGGAGCGGGGCGTCCGGCCGATCGGCGACTGGTCGATATCGATCACTTTGTCCAGCTGGCCGATGCCCTCAATATCCTTGTGCCGGCCCGGAATGGTCCGTGCGCGGTTCAGATCTCTCGCCAGCCTCTTATAAAGGATCTCATTGATAAGAGAACTCTTCCCGGAACCGGACACGCCGGTCACACATGTCATGACCCCGAGCGGTATCTTTACGTCAATATTTTTCAGGTTGTTTTCTCTGGCTCCTTTGATCTTCAGCCATCCGGAGGGCTCTGCCCTTTCGTCCGGAACCGGGATCGCCAGCCTGCCGCTCAGATACGCGCCTGTTATGGAATCTTCCTTTTTCATGATCTCTTCCGCCGTCCCCTGCGCAACGACGGCTCCGCCGTGCTCACCGGCGCCCGGCCCGATATCCACGATATGATCCGCCTCGCGCATCGTATCCTCGTCGTGCTCCACCACGATGACAGAATTTCCCAGGTCTCTCAGGTGCTTCAGCGTGTTCAGCAGCTTGTCGTTATCCCGCTGGTGAAGTCCGATGCTCGGCTCATCAAGTATATATGCCACGCCTACCAGTCCGGAGCCGATCTGGGTCGCCAGACGGATCCGCTGCGCCTCGCCGCCGGACAGAGAGCCTGTCGCTCTCGACAGCGTGAGATACTCAAGACCCACATCCATGAGAAACTGGATCCTGGCCTTGATCTCTTTCAGTATCTGGCCGCCGATGAGTGTCTGCTGCTTATTCAGCTTCAGCCTGTCCAGAAATCTCTGAAGTCTTCCTATTGAAAGGGCCGTGACCTCTGCAATGTTCTTACCGCCTATCGTCACAGCGAGAGCGCCCGGCTTAAGCCTCTGGCCGCCGCACTCATGGCAGGGCGTGATCCGCATAAATGTCTCATACTCGGCCTTGGATGACTCAGAACCAGTCTCCCTGTAGCGGCGTTCCACATTCTTGATCAGTCCCTCGAACGCCACATCATATATACCTTCGCCGCGCTGGCCTTTATAATGTACTTTGACCTCTTTTCCGCCCGTACCGTATATGAGGATGTCATGTATCTTTTTCGGATATTTCTTAAACGGCGTCTCCAGCGAAAAACCGTATGCATCTGCAAGCGCGTCGAGAATGGAACGGGTAAAGCTTCCCTTATCCGTACACGACTGCCATCCCATGACCGCGATCGCCCCTTCTGCGATACTCAGATTTTTGTCCGGGATCATCAGATCCTCGTCAAATTCCATTTTATAGCCAAGCCCGAGACATTCCGGGCAGGCGCCGAACGGATTGTTGAAGGAAAAGCTTCTCGGCTCGATCTCATCAATGCTGATGCCGCAGTCCGGGCAGGAAAAGCTCTGACTGAAATTCATCGTCTCCCCGCCGATCACATCCACAACGAGAAGCCCCTCCGCCAGCGCGAGCACGCCCTCAACAGAGTCAGTAAGACGTTTCTCGATCCCTTCCTTCACAACAAGACGGTCGACGATGATCTCTATATTATGCTTGATATTCTTGTCCAGCGCGATATCCTCCGACAGCTCGTACAGATTACCGTCGATGCGCACACGGACATAACCGCTGCGCTTGGCGCGCTCCAGCAGCTTTTCATGTCTTCCTTTCCTTCCTCTCACCACCGGAGCCAGAAGCTGGATCTTTGTCCCGGACGGCAGGTCCATGATCTGGTCCACCATCTGATCCACCGTCTGCTTCACGATCTCCTTGCCGCACTGCGGGCAGTGAGGCGTTCCGACGCGCGCATAGAGCAGCCGGAAATAATCATATATCTCCGTCACCGTGCCGACCGTAGATCTCGGGTTACGGTTCGTAGATTTCTGGTCAATGGATATCGCCGGAGAGAGCCCTTCGATGCTCTCCACATCCGGCTTCTCCATCTGCCCGAGGAACTGCCTCGCATAGGACGACAGCGATTCCATATACCTTCTCTGCCCCTCCGCGTAGATCGTATCGAACGCCAGTGAAGACTTCCCGGAACCGCTCAGGCCGGTCAGAACGACCAGTTCATTCCTCGGGATGTCCAGATCTAAATTTTTCAGGTTGTGCTCATTGGCACCTCGTATCTTGATATACTGTTTCTCATCAGCTTTGTTCTGCATCATACATTCCTTTCTGTCAATTTCCACAGGGGTCAGACCCCTGCAGCGCGAGGGGTCTGACCCCTATGAAAATTCTATAAATCTTCTGATATCTTTTTCAATTCCACTAATTTATCACGCAATTCTGCCGCCGCCTCGAAGTTCAGTTCTGCCGCAGCCGTTTTCATCCGCTTTGTCACCTCTTTTATAAGCTTATCCAGTTCTTTCCTGCTCATAGATTCGGGATCTTTCTCCAGGCGCATCTCTTCTGTGGCGACCTTCTTTGATATACTGATGAGATCACGTACCGCCTTTTGTATCGTCTGCGGGGTGATGCCGTGCTCCTCATTGTATTTCATCTGTATCTGCCGCCGACGCTTTGTCTCTTCCAGCGCCAGGCGCATGGAATCTGTCACCTTATCCGCGTACATTATAACATGCCCCTCTGAATTACGGGCGGCACGCCCGATCGTCTGGATCAGTGATACCTCGGAACGCAGGAAACCTTCCTTGTCGGCATCCAGGATCGCGACAAGCGTTATCTCAGGGATATCAAGTCCTTCTCTGAGCAGGTTGATGCCGACAAGAACGTCAAACACATCCAGACGCATATCACGGACGATCTCGGTACGCTCCAGCGTATCAATATCGGAGTGCAGATATTTTACACGGATCCCCAGTTCCCGCATATAATCTGTCAAGTCTTCTGCCATACGCTTTGTCAGAGTCGTAATAAGGATCTTATTCTTCTTGGCCACTTCCCTGTTAACTTCACCCACCAGATCGTCAATCTGTCCTTCCACCGGCCGCACTTCCACCTCCGGATCCAGAAGTCCCGTAGGACGGATGACCTGTTCCGCCCGCAAAAGCTCATGCTCCGCTTCATAGCGGCCCGGGGTGGCGGACACAAACATCACCTGATTCAGCTTGCCCTCAAACTCCTCAAAACTGAGCGGCCTGTTATCCTTTGCGGACGGCAGGCGGAATCCATAGTCCACAAGCGTAGACTTTCTTGACTGGTCGCCGTGGTACATACCGCCGATCTGCGGCACTGTCTTGTGGGACTCGTCTATCATCATGATAAAATCGTCCGGAAAATAGTCGATCAGCGTATGAGGCGGCTGTCCCGGGGCCAGTCCGGTCAGATGTCTGGAATAGTTCTCAATACCGGAACAAAATCCGGTCTCCCGCATCATCTCTATATCAAAATTCGTCCGCTCGGAGATCCGCTGTGCCTCAAGGAGCTTTCCTTTACTCTTAAAATATTGGATCTGCTCTTCCAGCTCTACTTCTATCTCTTTTACCGCCCGCTCCATACTCTCCTTGGACACGACATAGTGTGAGGCAGGAAATATGGCGATATGATTCAGTTCATTTTTTATCTCACCTGTAAGTGCATCCACTTCCGTGATGCGTTCTACTTCATCTCCAAAAAACTCGATGCGGATGACGTCACAGTCGTTCATGGCCGGGATAACCTCCAGCACGTCGCCCCGGACACGGAACGTACCGCGCTTAAAGTCCATCTCATTGCGGTCATACTGAATATCGATCAGCTTTCTTATAATATCATCCCGGTCCTTTATCATACCCGGGCGCAGAGAAATGACCATCTCCTGATAATCGATCGGACTTCCAAGACCGTAGATGCAGGATACACTGGCGATAATCACCACATCGCGCCGCTCGGACAGCGCCGCCGTCGCAGAATGGCGCAGCTTGTCTATCTCGTCATTGATGGATGAATCCTTTGCTATATATGTGTCGGAAGACGGCACGTATGCTTCCGGCTGGTAATAATCATAGTAGGAGACAAAATATTCCACTGCATTCTCAGGGAAGAACTCTTTAAACTCTCCATATAACTGCGCTGCCAAAGTCTTATTGTGCGCGATAATTAACGTTGGTTTATTCAATTGTTGTATTACGTTTGCCATCGTGAACGTCTTGCCCGAACCGGTAACACCAAGAAGGGTCTGGCATTGGTTACCTTCCTTGAAGCCTTTGACAAGGGCTTCGATGGCTTGGGGCTGGTCGCCGGTTGGGGAGTATTCTGATACCAGGTTAAAATGATCCATAGTTTTCTCCTTTAGGAATCCGTCTATAATATTTTCTTCACCTTAGTTCGTAATATTCTTCTTTTGACATTATAGCAGAAGATAAAAATAAAGTACAGAGCAAACCGAATGTTTGTTCTGTACTTTGCTTTGTTAATCTGATTCTACATATTTATAACAAGTTTTTCAAATTCTTCCTCCGTATCCGCAAAATAATACGGTTCATATTCTCCATAAGCTGAAGGTCTACTGATAGTAACAAGTTGAATTTTTTCATATCCAACTTTTTCCTCTATTGATCTTTTAAACTCTGAAAGATGTTTCCCATGTGTTGTTTTTAATGCAACACTTCCGACTTCACCTACATGTTTAGCTACTAAATAACACATGTTCTAACGCCTCCTTAAAATCTTTTTCTGTTAGAATTTTAGCACCTTCGTATAATTCTCGCAAGTGACATCCTACCGAATTATCATATTTCTTTTTATATACATATTTATGAAGCCAATTGTTAAATTGCCTGTCATAATATGTATTATATTGTATTTCGATAGGGTAATGACTGCCATCTAATTGAAAATACACATGAATCCCTCTATAACCATCATCATTTGCTTTTCCTTTTGACATGTCTGCCACACGTAACTCTGGAATTCCCTTCAATGTCAACACATCCTCGTAATTATCACATAGCGAACGAAATCCTAACATATCATCAAATACTTTTCTGGTCTGATGGTCTGGATAATATCTTTCATACTTCAATATTGCAGATTGAATACTCTTAATTCTATAGTCCAATGCTAATTCATACAATTCATCATACGAATCATACCACTCATTCACCTTTATAAGTTCTTCAAAAAGCTTTTCCTTATCAAAATAATGTAAATTCTTCTTTAAGTTAATTCCTAGATTTGACTTATAAGACAAGCGTCCAAGCAATTCTATCGTAAGACCATCCCTTTGTAAGATATCTGACATTATATCACCTCAAAGCTTCCTTCTTAACTGTTTCCAAAAGGGAAATAGTTAACTTATCAATAATTTTCTTACTCATATCTTGCTATATCTGTTCTGTCTTTTTATCAAGTATACTCCAGAACAAATGTTCTCTTTCATTTTACTCCATATATATGTGTACGTCAATCAGATTAGCACATTTTTTATATATTGACCATCAGGTAAATTGTACTAAACAGATAAAAGAAGACCGTTTAATACTAAACCGTCTTCCTATCTGTCATTATTATGTACTTTTTACGTCTGTCTAGTCATCCGCCCTGCGGATGCAGTCTAAAAGTGTCCTGCAAAGTTGTGTGACATCCAGCGGTTTGCTCACATGGGCATTCATTCCCGCAGCCAGCGCTGATGAGACATCGGCGCTGAATGCATTGGCCGTTGTGGCAATGATCGGAATCGTACCGGCCTGCGGATGATCTGAAGTACGGATGCGTCTCGCAGCCTCATAGCCATCCATCACAGGCATCTGTACGTCCATAAGCACCGCATCGTATTCGCCGGGCTTTGAAGCGAGAAATGCGTCCACTGCCTGCCGCCCGTCATCCACGCAGTCTGCCGCGGCGCCGTTCATACGCAGCAGCGCCGCCGCAATCTCCTGGTTGAGCGCATTGTCTTCTGCTATCAGCAGATGGATGCCGTTCAGGGGCTTATCGGCTGATTTGTACTCCGCGTCTGCAGGACGCGGCATTTTACGGTCCATTGCCGCTTTGACAGCGGCGTAAACAGATGAACGGTACAGCGGCTTCGGAAGAAACCCGTTCACTCCGGCAGCCCGCGCTTCCTCTTCCACCTCTGAGATATCATATGCCGATATCATCACAATAGGTACGTCGTTTCCCACCTCCCTGCGGATGCGGCGGGTGACCTCAACGCCGTCCATATCCGGCATTTTCCAGTCAATGAGACAAAGGTCGATGTCTTGTCCCTCCCGGCGGCTCTCTTTCACCCGTTCCAGAGCCTCGGCGCCTGACTGGCGCCACTGTGCGTCGATCTTGATCTTTTCGAGAAGAACCGCCGTCTGTTCACACACCTGCCTCTCGTCATCCACGATCAGCGCCCTGAGCTTCTGCTGCCCAAAATCAGGCTCCGGCATTTGATTCTCTTCTCCTTTTTCAAACGGCAGATCTACGATAAAGGCTGTCCCCAGACCAGGCTCGCTCTCTACCTGGATCTGTCCCCCCATCAATGTGATCAGATTGCGGGTAATAGACATGCCAAGCCCTGTACCACCATAACGCTTTGCGATGGAAGCGTCTGCCTGTTCAAACGGCTGGAAGATACGTCCGACAGCCTCCTTTGTCATACCGATCCCGGTATCTTTAAGAACGAAACGGATCACGTCGGCCTGGTTGCCTTTCTTATATCTGGAAACGTCCAGATGGATGCTGCCCCCCGGCGGGGTAAATTTTACTGCGTTGGAACTGAGGTTCATCAGGATCTGATTGAGCCGCAGCGAATCTCCGATAAATACCGTATCTTTTCCAAACCCTTCCATCGTCTCTTCAAACACGATGTCTTTACTTTTTGCCTGAGCATAAACGGTGGATACAAAGCCGTTAACGATCTCAAAGATATCAAACGGCTCATTCTGCAGAGCCATCTTGCTGCTTTCTATTTTAGACATGTCCAGCACGTCGTTGATCAGCATCAGAAGGTGTCTGGACGAAAACGTGATCTTCGTAAGACAGTCCTCTACTCTGGCAGGATCACTGACCGACGCCGCCGCGATCGTAGTCATGCCTATGACGGCATTCAGAGGCGTACGGATCTCGTGGCTCATCCTGGACAGGAACTCACTCTTTGCCGCGTTGGCATTTTCCGCTGCCAGCATTGCCTCCTGCAGGGCCTGACGCGAACAGACCTCTTCTGTGCGGTCAGAAAATACGGTGATAAGCTGCGGGGCATTCATATCTTCCACCCTGTAGATCCGTACGAGCATCCAGCGCTTTTCCTTATCGGGTCTGGTATATTCCACCAGCTTTTCATACGGGGAAGCAGACTGCACAGCGTTATAGTCCTCTTTGAAAATACGGGCATCCTCTTCCTTCAGCCCCTGATACAGACTTTCCATATCCACCATAGGGATCCCAAGGATCCGCTCCAGGTTGAGTCCGCGGTAGATGATCGCCCCGGTATCCGCATCCCGAATGATAAAAGCGTCATCGATGCTCAGAGACAGGCAGTCAAAAAGTTTACTTCTGTACACCAGCTCTTTTCTCTGACGGTGAAGGACATACTGGGATACGAGCAGCACGACTATCATCAGTCCCATCAGCAGAACAGAGCCGATCAGGCTGGAAATCCGCAGTGTTTCAGCGGTGGCCCCATATCCCACCTTTTTCTCCTGCGCGGTGGAGATGATATGCTCCGCCTGATGGACCGCCTGATCATAAAGGGGCTGGAGATGCTCCCGTGTATAGGCTTCGATCTTCTCCTCTGTGAGCCCTGGCTGCAGACAAAATTCCAGATAGACGTTCTGTTCCGTCTGCAGAAGTGCCAGCGTGCTTTCCAGTTCCTGTACGTCTTCTGCATCGCCCAGATATAATTTCTCAACATGGGCAACCGGTTCTTTAAGCGACTGATACAGTTCTTCCAGTTTGCCGGCGGCGATCTCCACGTCATCGCTGTTGTGGTGGCGCTCCAGCCGCCCGGTCCTGAGGCTCATTTCCGACACATAGAGCTTTACGTCGTCGGCACATATCACCACCTCAAAGGGATGGTTTGAGATGATCTCCGTCTGGGCCGCAAGCTTGGTGGAATTGCTGATAGTCATCACCAGGTAGCTAAGCATGAGCAGAATGAGGACCGCCGTACTGACAATACTCATCCGTTGGCTTTTGCCCACGGACAACTCCTTGTTTTTTACTGTATTCTGCATCTGTCTTAACTCCTCACTTCTCCTCATCCGCTGATATTGATTTGAGATTTTCTAATTGTTCACATACATATATATTGAAGTATAACAAATCGCGGACAAAATAGCAACAATAGACGGCAGAAGGAATCTTGTGGAAACCCGGATGAAAAAATGCTATACTTAAAGCTACCATCTTTAATATTCCTTTTATTAATGGAGGTACCATTTTGGAAAACAGTACAGAACTGCGCAAGGTCGTTTACAACGTCCTGCTTACCCAGATTCAGTTTGGCACATATCGTTACGGGGAAAAGCTCCCCAACATAGAAGAGACCAGCTCCCTGCTCTGCGTATCGGTCGATACGGCCCGCGCCGCATATCTTAAGCTCAGAGACGGGGGTTATATTACTCTGTCAAAGAACGTGGGGGCCACTGTCAGCGTTAAACTCAGTACCCAGGAAACGGAACAGTTTGTCCAGATCTTTTTTTCCATGCGCAAACATGCAATATTTGACCTGGCGGCCTCTATGTTCCCTCTGTTTGGCAATGTGCAGTGGAATGGGCTGAAAAATGCGTCATCAGAGACACTGCAGGCGATGGACCGGCTTTCCCGCGAAGTCAGCACGTCGGCTCCTTATGCTATACTGACGAATATCAATCAAAAGTACAGCGCCCTCGGGAACGCCCTCCTTATGCGTCTCGTCTGGCAGAGCTCTATGTTTTTACACGTTCCTATATTCAGTTTCACAGATAATCTGCAGTATTTTGAGCCGTCTGCTGATTATCTTCCTGCAGTTATGACCCTCTGCCGGAACAAAGACTGGCCCTCACTGCGCGCTGAGGTGGAACGGACAATGAAGCGGTTATCTTTTGCTTTGAACCGGTTCTACGAGACGAGGATCACTGCGCCGCCCGCAGAGGAAGAGATTACATTTGCCTGGAGTTCTTACAGGAAAAACCAGCAGCTCTGTTATTCATTTGCCATGGAGCTGCTCCTCTCGATCAGCCAAGGCAAATATCCTGTCGGAAGCCTGCTCCCATCCCAAAAGGAACTGGCGGCCCGGAAAGGCATTTCCTTGAGCACGGTCCGCAGAGCGTTTGATCTTCTTTACAGCGTCGGGGCGATAAAGTCCGCGAAATATGTAGGTACAAAAATACTTCCGTTTGATAAAACCACAGAAAACAGTGATTTCACCAACCCTGTTCTGCGCCGGCGGCTTATTGATATGACAGAGAGCCTTCAGATACTTGCGCTGTCCTGCCGTGAGGTATCCCTGCTCACGCTTTCTTCTCTCGACGGGGCTTCCGTCAGACAACTGCTCCGGGAACTGGATTCAAACAGAAAACGGCAGCGCGGCGAAACTTTATCCTATTTCATACTGAAGTCGATCGCAGAGCTTGCTCCTTTACAGACCATTAGAACCGTTTACTCCGAGCTGCTGCTTCAATTCTTTTGGGCCTATGCTCTGCGCGGAATGGAAGGAAGCCAGGAATACATCAACCGCATTTACGCTCCTTATTTCGACGCTTTGGCCGAGGCGCTGCAGAAAGAGGATTATTTGCGTTTCTCCGCAGCGCTTGAAGAACTTATCATCTATGAACTCCGCAGTACCGTGAATTATTTGTCGCAGCTTGGCTTTCCGGAAATGGAAAACATTCTGATTCCGGACGAAAACAGGAACTGAATATGAATCAATACGTAACATTACTCGAAAACACAGAATTGTTCAGCGGAATTAACGCGCAGGAAATTGATGCCATGCTGGGCTGTCTGTCGGCCAAAACAAAAACTTACAATAAAAACTGCTATATACTACGCGCAGGGGCCTGCGTGCATTCTATCGGTATGGTATTGTCCGGCTCCGTTTTGATCGTAAAGGAAGATTTCTGGGGGGACCGCTCCATTATTTCTGAAATACTGCCCGGAGCTATATTTGCTGAAGCTTATGCCTGTCTGTCCCAAATGCCGTTAGAGGCAAGTGTTGTGGCCAACACCGATACAGAGGTCATGTTTTTCGACGTCAGAAAGCTTTTGACCGTCTGCACTTCTGCCTGTTCATTTCACACGAGGATCATACAGAATCTGCTGTCCGCTGTCTCGGCAAAAAATGTGGAACTGACCAGGAAGATAGAACATTTGACAAAGCGCACGATCCGCGGCAGACTTTTGTCCTATCTCTCGGCTGAATCGCTCAAATGCGGCCGCTCAACCTTTGAGATCCCCTTTAACCGCCAGCAGCTGGCCGAATACCTGTCTGTGGACCGCAGCGCCCTCTCCGGCGAGATCAGCAAACTGAAGGCAGAGAACATCATCGCCTGTAAAAAAAATACATTCACGGTATATAAAAATATCCCCTGATACAGAAATGATCCTGCCTCTGTATCAGGGGATATCTTACGATATGCTTAAGAAACAATAATATTGTAAACTGCTGTCCTGTCTCTGTTCCGGATCATATTACTTCGTCCTGCCCATAACTTCTTTTAACGTCTCCCGCAGCATCTCTACATCGACCGGCTTTGCCACGTGGGCGTTCATACCGGACTCACCGGCAGCCTTTACATCTTCCGAAAAGGCATTGGCCGTCATGGCAATGATAGGGATCACCGCCGCATCATCCCGGTCCGTCTGCCGTATGGCGCGCGCCGCCTCATATCCATTCATCTCCGGCATCTGTATATCCATAAGCACTGCATCATAAGTCCCGGGGGCAGCGTCAAGGAACGCCTGCACCGCCTGACGGCCATTCTCCCTGACGACTGTTTCCGCCCCGTACATGGACAGCAGTTCACAGAGAATCTCTGCGTTTATCTCATTGTCTTCAGCCACAAGAAACAGCCGTCCTTCAAACAGCTTGTCATCCGAAGCATCCGCGCCCGGCGCTTTTCGTTCTGCTTTCCGGTCTGCTTCCGCCTCTTTGGCAGACTCACATTCCAGTTCGACCTGAAAACAGCTGCCCTCACCCGGCGTACTCTGTACGGATATCTCACCTCCCATGAGATCCACAAGACCTTTTGTAATACTAAGGCCCAGTCCGGTGCCTTCAATACGCTGCGTGCCCGCGCTCCGGGCAAAGGGATCAAAGATATGCTCCAGAAATTCCTCCGTCATTCCGATCCCTGTGTCGCTGACCGTAAACCGGTAGCGCAGCCACCCTGCCTGTCTGACGGACGGTATCTCTTCTGCGGCGAACATGACGCTTCCGCCTTCCCTCGTGTACTTCACCGCATTGCTCAGAATGTTGATGAGAATCTGGTCAATGCGCAGTGCGTCGCCGTAAAAATAATTGTGGCGGATCCCCTCTGTCCTTATGTCAAACCGGATACCGGCCTCCCCTGCCTGAGGGGCAATGATCGCAGACAGCTTCTCCAGCATATCCGGAAGATAGATCTCCATCCGGTTCAGCGATATCTGTGCACTTTCAATCTTACTCATGTCCAGAATATCATTGATAAGACTCAAAAGATGTCTTGAAGAAATAGATATTTTATTCAGGCAGTCCGCCACACGCCCCGAATCTCCGAGATGCGCCACCGCCAGTGTGGTCATTCCGATGATGGCGTTCATCGGTGTCCGTATATCGTGGCTCATGGTGGACAGAAAATCGCTCTTTGCCCGGTTCGCCTCTTCCGCAAGCACGAGGGCATTCTCCAGCGCCTTTTTATTCTTCCGCTCAGCCGCCAGCATATCTGTCACATCCGCCTGGACGAGGCAGACGGTACTGTGGTTTATATCACCCCACATGACATTGATCTGCTTATAGCGTTCACCGCCGTCCTGCCTGTACGGAAACAAAAAGTCGTATCCGTTCGGCTTCTCTTCCAGCTTCTTCTTCATCGTCTCCGTACGGAAGCAGTTGTATAATTCTTCCTCACCCTCCTGCAGCCCGTATCTTTTTACGAACTGCAGAAGCGCAGAAGAGTAATCCGCCACAAAGTGAGGCTGCAGATTCTCAAGCACAGTTTCCCTCGTATACATCGTAAAGCTTCCGGTTCCTATGTCAATAAAACCGGCAAGCTCAAATGTATATGCGATCACGCGGAGCATCGCCTGCTGCTCACGGACCGACTCTGTTATATCCGCCCTGGAAAGCGATACTCTGCCAATGCGCAGGTCAACGGCCGATACAGTCATCGTCTTTGTACGGATATCTCCGTTCTCTTCCGCAACAGAGTAGGCAAATGTATAGGAACGCCCCTTTCCAAGCCTCTTTAACATGACTGCAGTATCCAGGTTCCGTCTGAAACGCTCCCTGTCTTTTGGCACCACTCTGTTTTGGAGCATTTCTTCTGTCCACTTTGAATGACAGCCTTCCCCGGGCGGAACACTGCTTGCGTCTTCGCTGCATGACAGAATCACATATCTGTCCTCTGTCACATCCAGGTCCGCAATAAAATCATACCCCGACGCAGAGAGCTGATACATGATACGGTCTCTCACTGTCTCCTGCGTACTGTCGGTCACTGTGAGCACACCGGTTATATCCCCGCTGTCCGGCGTAGCGACAAGATTCATCTTAAACCGGACATACCGGCCTTTCTCTTCATGCGGAAGCTTTACGAAGCAATCCATCTTCTGCTCTGTCTCCCCCCGTTCAAAAGCCTCCAGCGAAGGTCTGTTCAGATATGTGCCGTAAAACTGCTTCCTTTCCTCCTCATCTACGATGAAACTCCCGACTCCGGTAAAAAATTCTTCCCTTACAGCGCCGAAGGTGCCAAGTATATCCAGCCCCGTATAGTCATCTATCTCCAGGATCTCATTCTGTGTGATATTACAGTGTCCGAGGATAAGGGTGTCCGCTCCCGGCGTATGGTAATGCTTCATGAGCATCTCCTGATACTGGCGGCGCATCTGTTCCTGTTCCTTAAGTATCTTTGTCATATCCTGGTATACTGTGTAGATACGCCTCTCGCCCCCTTCATTCTCTATGAGGGAGAGGGTATTTTTTACCCATACATAGCCGCTGCCCTTTTTCAGCCGGTATATGATCTCCCAGCTGCTGGCGCCTGAGGCAATATATTCATTCATCTGTTCTTTTACGTAGGCGCAGTCATCCGGATGTATACCGGCCATGGCATCCTCTCTGTACAGCTGCCATGCCTCATCCGTTGTCATGCCTGTCATGGCGGCAAAACCATCCGACAGAAACTCCGGCGTCATGCTGCCGTCTTTTTCATAATGGACAACGACCACTCCTCCCGGCAGATTACTGAGTACGGTCTGGAAATACTGTTCCAGGCGTTCTTTTTCCTTCCGGGTCCTGACCTCTTCCGTCGTATCGCGGACAAACTTCACATAAGCAGGTATTCCGTTCCAGTCTGTCTCACGGAAACGTGTGCTGTAATACCTGCCCGAACCGGGAACGGCCATATCATGTTCCTCTCCGTCCGGTTCATACTTCCCAAGAGTACAGAATTCACACGCCTTCTCCCGGCCGTGAAGCGCCTCGTAACATTTCTGCCCGATGCAGTCGTTTTTCCCGGCAAAAAGGTCTTTTGCCTCATTTACATACAACAACTCATACGTCTCTTTGCTTATGACATAGATGCCGTCCGCCGTCTCATTGGCCATCTCCTGGAAGATCCGGGTCTCTGCGGACATACCTGTAAACACCGCATAAAACCGCATCACTTCGGCGAGCGGTCCCATACGCCTGCCGTTGAGATGGACCCATATGAGATTGCCGTCTTTATGCCGCATACGGTAGGAGACATCCAGCACTTCACCGCTTATGAGAGCGGAGGCGGCCGCCTCCAGCACACGCTGCCTGTCCTGCTCATATATGACATTCAGCGCATTATCCTGTATGATATCCTCATACTCTTCCCTCGTATGCCCTGACAGTTCTAAAACGCCGTTGGAGTAGAAGGTTGGGACAAACCGATTATCCACTACTTGGTAGCTGGCGATCCCTCCGGGTATGGAATTGACGATATGGCTCATTTCCAGCTGTGCTTCCTTGATATCCGATATGTTGTGAAAGACACAGTGAAGCAGAGGACATCCGTCCTCCTCCCCGATCCATTTGATCTGGACACGTACCCACACGATATGCCCGTCCCTGTGCTGCTTGCGGAACTCGAAGCTCGTCAGTCCGCGGGTCTCTATGACCTCCCTGGCTTTTGACACTACCATGTCCTTGTCTTCCCGGTAAGTCATGTCGGCGGCATCACCTTTCACCAGCTCTTTATACTCCTCCACCGAATATCCGGACAATTCAGGCACCCCGTCAGAGAAATAGACGGTCTCAAATATGTCGGATACTTTATAGATCGCCACGCCGCCGGGGATCGCATTGATGATATCCTGCATCTTATCGTTGGAAGCCTTAAGCTCTTCTTCTAGCGCTCTGAAATGTTCCTCTTCCCTTTTCTTATCCGTTATGTCCACTATGTATTCTATCTGCGCAGGCTGCCCCGCCCAGTCGATATTTCTGCCGCTGAACTGATAGATGCGGTCATCCATGGAACAGTGGAATTCTCTCACACTGAATCCGGATTCGTTCATATCCTCTGTGCAGCAGAACGGGCACAACTCCCCACCGCTCTCCGGCTTCTGCCAGAACAGCTCTTCTGCCAGACGGTTAGCGTAGAGCAGCCTGCCGCCGCTGGCCGCCCTTACAAATACAGCTACAGGTGCATTGTCCAGCGCTGCCGCCTGCTGATCCATAGAAAGAATGTCCTTCCGCATCTGTTCAGTCCTCCTTCATCGTACTATTATTTATCGTTTATGACCTCATCTATATTGTCTGCCGTCACGATATAATGAGGTATGCGCACATATCTGCCGTTCAGATACTCGACCTGTCCTTTTGGATTTTCATCCTGTGCACAGTAACAGGCTATCTCTACCATACATTCCGCCTGTTTTTGCGCGACATTCATCACCGTGCCTATCATTTCCCCCTTCACGATCTTTTCCAGTCCGTCACGCGTCCCGTCTATCCCTACGACGATCGGGCCGCTGCTCCCGGTCATGCCGTTTTCTTCCAGCGCCTCGACTGCCCCCATCGCCATCTCATCATTATTGCTGATAACAGCTTCTATCCTGTCCCCATATTCTTTTATCCATTCCTGCATCAGCTCATACGCCGGAGAGCGCATCCAGTTGCCTGTCCCGCTGGCCAGCTTCTCTGTCGGAATCCCCTCCTTCAGGATTGTCTTGACTGAATACTCTGTCCGTATGAGAGAATCCTGATGGACCTGTTCTCCCTCCAGCATCACATACTGCAGCTTCCCGTCTCCGTTCTTATCGATCTGCTCCGGCGCGGCCTTAAAGGCATCTGCTACGATCTGGCCCTCCAGCTCTCCCGCTTCCTTTGCGTCCGTTCCGACATAATATGTCTGATCCCATATGCCCATATCCTCCTCCACCGGTTCCCGGTTAAAAAAGATGATCGGAATGCCCGCTTCCTTCGCCTTATCTACGATCACTGCCGCCGCGGTACGGTCTACCATATTTACACAGATGACATCATACCCCTTACTGATAAAATCGTCCACCTGATCGTTCTGACTTCCCTGGCTATTTTTGGCGTCAGCGATATTGACGATGATCTTCCGGTCCAGCTCCTCTTCCTTTTCCTTCACAGCCTCTTCCATCGAAGAACTTACCGAGGAGATAAACACGTCGTCTCCTCTGTAAATAGCCACCCCTATCTTGATCGTATCTTTCTTATCACGTTCCGCGTTTTGTGCACACCCTGCAACAGTCAGCGTCAAAAGCCCTGCAAGGCACACTCCCGCCATTGTGAATCTCAAACTTTTCATACTTTTTGCCCTTTTCCTTTACTGAACAAACGGAAACAAAAGTCTCTGGTTCTTCGTTGTGTAGATATTATCCCTCTCTATGATCGAATAGTCTATGTTTTTGTCTTCCTGGCGATCTCCCTTTATGCCGCTGACAGCCTTCATTACGCCGAGATATCCCGTGCTGTATTCATTCGGTACTCCGATCGCCTGTATCATCTCTTCCTCCAGATAAGAGATGATCTGGTTTGATTTGCCGAAGCCATATATTTTTGTATGAGATAATGCTGTGTTTTCTTTCTTTAACTTACCGCACAACTCCAGCTGCATTGTCCCGAATACGGCGACCGCGTCTGCATCTGTCGTTTTCAGCGCCCCGGGCACCATCCCTGCCCCTCCGGCCTCCCTGGCGCTCAGAGTCGTCTCTTTTATGCCGACGCCTGCGCGCTCCAGATATTCTTTTACTCCGCGGTATGTCTCATATACATCCGTATACTCCATCTCCGATTTTACGAGCAGGACTTGTTTTGCCGCGCCCATATCTTTTACGATCTTCTGCGCGAGTTCTTTTCCCATTTTATAGTTGTCAATATGGACAGAGGGCATGCTTCCCCCGTCGGACTCAAACCATGTATTCACCTGTATCACAGGTATTTTTTTCTGTACACCCGCCAGCCCGTCCGCAGCCTCCTCACTGTTTAACGGTTCAATGAGTACGGCGTCCGCGCCGTTTTTCACCTCTCTGCTGACAAGCTCCAGCTGCTCTGTGGGGCTGATGGCCGGCTCAAATGCCACTGCGGTCACTTCACATTTATAATCTTTGGCTGCCTGTTCGATCCCCTGCCTGACAGCCTGCTGACTCTCCTCTATGGAACTGTTTCTGTAGATATATGATATCTGGTATATATGGTTTTCATCATTCCGGATGGAATTGTTCCAGCCAAAGATAAAGGCAGTGAAGAGCATGACGGCGGCTGCGGCTAACAATATATATCGTTTCCTTCTGTCCACTTTAATCCCCCCTGCCTATTTCCAGTTTATCTATGGTCGTTGCGGGCAGCCGTATCCTCACTGTAGTTCCCTCGTCCGGCTCACTTTCTACATCAAGGCCGTACTGCTGTCCGAAGTAAAGACGGATCCTCTCCCTGACATTTTGAAATCCTATTCCCGAACCCTTGCCCTTGCTCGATCTCAATGTGCCGTTCTGCAGTTCCTCCACCTGCGCTTCTGTCATACCGGGGCCGTTATCCTCTATCTCTATGTATAAGGTGTCCTCTTTCCGGTAAGCCCGGATATATATTCTTCCGTCTCCGTCCATATATTCCATACCGTGATAAATAGAATTTTCGATCAGCGGCTGAATGATCAGTTTTATTGTAGCACATTGCGCGCAGTTTTTCTCCATACTTATATCATAATCAAACTTGTTCTTATAGCGCACTTTCTGTATGATAAGGTAATTCTCCGCATGCTGCAGCTCCTGCTCGACAGTTATGATATTCTTCCCCTTGCTCAGACTGATGCGGAACAGCCTTGCAAGAGCTGTTACCATATCGATCGCGCCTTCATATCTCTCATTTTCGATCATCCATATAATGGAATCAAGCGTATTGTACAAAAAATGAGGATTGATCTGGGACTGAAGAGCGGACATCTCGCTTTTCCGCTTATCTTCCTGTCCCTTTACAATATCATCCATCAGCTTTTTCATATTGTCCGCCATGGACTGCAGCGTCTTGCCGAGATGTCTGATCTCATATGTTCCCCCGATCTTCACCTTCGCGTTCAGATTGTTCCGCTCCAGCTTACGGACCGAGCGTTCCAGCTGCTTTATCGGATTCGCCACCCTGGAAGATATGACCATATTTACGAAGACGAGGATGATGACACCGATCAGCGCTACGATCCAGATGAACTGGCTGTTTTGCATATACTGGGAGGTGATGTCCGCCGTAGGAGATACCCCGATGATCTTCCAGCCGGTATATCCCACCGTCTTGACCGTGATCTGGCGCTCCTTTCCCTGAAACGTCTCGATATGGCTCCCCTCCGAATACTGTGCCGCCTTTTTGTTGTTCTCGCTCGTAATACCTCCGTATATGAGCTGCTGCTTCGGATGGTAGATAAGCTCCCCGCTGCGGTCTACGATATATACGTACCCAGATTCGCCAAGATCGACATTTTTACAGATCTGTTCTATTCCTGTAAAGTTCATATTTACAAGTACGACGCCGTGTACGATCTCTCCGTCCTTCGTCATCTCTACGGAACGGCTCAGTGATACGACCCAGTGATAAATATTATCGGAATTGATGAACAGGTTCTCCACATGAGGGGTTGAAAAGTGGACATTCTCGATCTGCTTGTTCGCCCGGATAAACCATTCCGCGGTGACCGGGTCCACATTCTGTTTTGTCCGGCTCAGCGGCTGCGCCGCTATGAGCTCTCCCTCGTCGCTGAATATAGCTATGCTGACGAGAGAGGTCGCGTTGGCCTCATACAGAAGCTTCATCTGACTTCCGACATAGGACGCACTGTCCTTACCAAAGTCCACATTTTTGATGATGCTGTAATAAAGAGTGTTGGATATACTCATCATGTTGTGCAGGTAATTGTCCAGATTCAGGTTCATCTGGTCAAGCACATTCTTATTATTGCTGATCGCCAGCCGTTCCGTCGACTTTACGAAACGCTGTGAAAAGCCTGCCGCAACGCCTATCATGACCGCGACTGAAACGAGCGTAAACGAAATAGACAGTATAAACTGCAGGCTTCTCTTCTGGTATATTGATTTCACTCTTTCAAATAACTTATAAATTTTATCAGTCATAATCTCTTTTTCAGTCCTGTTCTTCCAGCCGTTTCCTGTATTTAGACGGAGACATCCCCACATGCTTTTTAAATGCATAACTGAAATAATTTGGTTCCGCATAGCCTGACTTGGCAGCGATCATGTATGTTTTGTCATCTGTCGTGTCGAGAAGCTTCATGGCATGTTCCATGCGCATATCCGTGAGATAGGATATAAAGTTTACTCCGGTCTCCTTTTTAAATATCGTAGAAAAATAAGCCGGGCTTATATGAAGGTTGTCACAGAGCGATTCCACCGACAGTTCCGCATCTGTGTAATTTTCTTCCACATACTGCTTTGCTTTCTCAATGAGCTTTTCCCCCGTATCTGTCCTTTCTTTCTGTATGAGCCGGCTCACCCTGCCGCAGGTCGTGATGAACCAGTTCTTGATCTCCTCCAGGGAATGAAGGCCTAGCACGGCAGATATGTAATTTGTCTCCCCGTCAAACACTGCTTTTGTATCAAGCTGATAGACATTAACGAGCTTCATGATCACTGTAAATATCTCCATGATATACATCTGATACTGGTAAAACGGCAGGCTCGCCTGCTCAAGCCTCGCAAAGAACCGCTCGATCTGGCTGCGCACCTTGTCACAATTGTTGCCTTTGATCGCATTCAGAAGCAGCCTCTCATCTTGTTCTTCCAGCTGGAGTCTGGATGTCGTATCCTCCGGCTCCACATCCTTTATGTACGCTGCAAGCCGTCCTTCTTTCCGGAGCAGCGTGCTGTATTCCAGCGCGTTTTCCGCCTCTTTGAAGGAATATTTAAGCTCCTCCCACCGTGTATAGATACCGCCGATCCCGGCAGTGACATCTGAAGAAGTAATACGGCAGCCTTCCCGGCAGGCCTCGTTGACCTCCTGGCACAAAAGTGATATCTGCGATTCCCACTCCAGCGCAACCACAAGCACGATATAATTGGAATAAAAAAAGCTGTGCAGTTCATGGTATTTTCCCACGATATCTTCCGCCGTCTTCCTGACAGCGATCGGAATAAGTTCTTCACTTCCCGCAAAGTCGTTTTTTCTGCCGCCGGGAAATGAGTTGTCGCCTGCCGACAGCACTGCCACTACTTTATAGCGGGACACAAAAGACAGTTTATACTGATTCAGCCACTGTTCGATCTGCCTCGGAAGCATACGTCCTTCTATCACACTGACAAAAAACTGTTCCTTCAGTATCGGGAAGCTGTCTTCATAGCTTCTTCGGAGCAGGTCGATATTTCTCTTCTGCTCCAGTTCTTCGTCCATCTTGCTCTTCAGCCTGACAAGGGACTGCTCCAGCTGTCTGGCCGAAACAGGCTTTAATATATATTCTTCCACCCCGAGGTTGATCGCCTTCTGAGCATATTCAAAATCGTCAAAGCCCGAAAATACGATTATTTTCACAGCCGGGCGCAGCTCGATCACCTTCCCGATAAACTCCAGTCCGTCCATAAACGGCATGCGGATATCAGTCATGATCACGTCCGGCTGGACCTGTTCCGCCTTTTCCAGCGCCTCAACACCGTTCTCCGCGGCGGCTGCCACGTCATACCCAAGCTTGTGCCAGTCCAGTTTTTGAATCATTCCGTCACGAATCTCCAATTCGTCATCCACTAATAATATCTTGTAATACTCCATCATTTCCTCCCCGGTATGTTGATATTAATGATAAATGCTTCAAAAACTGCTATAACAAACTAAGTTTATTATAGCAGTTTTTGTATATTGTCACAATATAAGCTTCGCTCTATTTCTTTCTGTACTTTGACAAGTCGATCGCAACAGCTATCGCTATGATGATTCCTTTGATGACCTGCTGCCACATCGGACTCACCGCGATAAACTGCAGTCCGTACTGTATAACTGTAAATATCAGAACACCGCTTACAATACCGCTCACCTTGCCGACGCCGCCGTTCAGTGAAACACCGCCCACAACGCAGGCCGCGATGGCGTCAAGCTCATACCCGTTGCCGTAGTTGTTCGTCGCCCCCGCGGTACGCGCGGCTTCCAGCACACCTGCAACACCGTACAGCACGGAAGCCAGAATGAAGATACACATGATCGTCCTGAACACATTTACGCCGGATACGATCGCGGCTTCCCTGTTGCCTCCGATGGCGTACACATTTTTTCCGAACACTGTCTTATTCAGAATGAACCAGATGAGGATAACAAACGCGATGGCGATCGGTACAAGGACAGATATTCCCGGGAAATCTCCAATCTGGAACAGCTTCTTCTGGCCAAGGAGCACAAAGTCAGGGCGCACCCCGCCGATAGGCTGTGATTTGTTCGGCTCCATGTCAAAGTAAAGGGAGTTTGCCCCATATACGATTACCTGCACTGCCAATGTCGCTATAAACGGATGCATGTCATACTTTGCGACGAGAAATCCGTTCAGTATACCGAAGAGCGAACAGGCAATGACTGCCACGATGATCGGAACTATGAGCACCATATGCGGCAGGTCAGGGAAGAATCTGTTGGCATAATCCGCTGTCTGCAGCATGGAAGTGGATACGACCGCCGCCAGACCTACCATACGTCCTGCCGAAAGGTCCGTACCTGCTATCAAAAGCGTAAAGCTGATACCGAGCGCGACGATCATCTTTGTGGACGACTGTGTCAGTATGTCAAGAAGCACCGCAAGCTGCATAAATCTTGGCTGTATGATCATAATGACGATGATCATGAGCAGAAGCGCTATCATAATGGCATTGTTCGTCAGAAACCTCTTTCCCGTATTTGCGGACAGCTCTACGGCAATTCCTTTATATTGTCTGGCAAACCGCTGTCTTAGTCCATATATAAGAGCAGCCGCGCCCACCATTATCACATACAGACCCAGGTCATAAAATACGCCGGGATCCAGGAAATAGTACAATACGAGCCCCAGCACGACCGCTGCGATGCCAATTCCTATAAATGTCACCCCATATTTATCGCGGGCAACTACTTTTCCTTTGTTCTGCATATATGTAATCCCTCTCTTTCCTATAAATCCTATTTCATAAACTTGGTTGCGTAGTTCATGACCTGTACGGAATCTGCCTCCTTGGCATCAAGGAAACCGGTAACACGTCCCTCGCACATCACCATGATCCTGTCTGACATTCCGAGCAGTTCGGGCATCTCCGAAGATATCATGATGATGGATTTGCCCTGTTTGACAAGCTTATGCATGATCGTATATATCTCATATTTTGCTCCTACGTCGATGCCTCGTGTAGGCTCATCCAGAATGAGTATATCCGGGTCTGTCAGCAGCCAGCGGGCGAGCAGCACTTTCTGCTGGTTACCGCCTGACAGATTCTCCATATGTTCATCCATGTTTGGCGTCTTCGTGCGAAGCTCGGCATTGGACGCTTCCGCTGCCTTCAGCCGCTCCCTGTCGCGAAGCACCCCGCCGTGGGCGTACGCTCTCTGGTTTACGATGACTGTATTATCCATCACCGACAGGATGCCGAAGATACCTGTCGCTCTTCTCTCTTCTGTGAGCAGTGCGATATTCTCGCGGATGGCATCCCGCGGCGATTTTATCCTGAGCGGTGTTCCGTCTTTTTCTATTTGGCCGGATACGATCTCCCTCAGGCCGAATATTGCCTCCACAAGCTCGGTCCTCTGCGCTCCCACCAGTCCTCCGATGCCGAGTATCTCACCTTTTTTCAGTTCAAAGCTGACATCCTGGAACGACTTCGGCAGCGGAGAAGAGAGCTTCTCCACTTTCAGTACCGTCTCCTTTAGAGGGCTGTATTCTTTCGGCGGGAAACGGTTTGTCATATCCCTTCCTACCATACGGTTTATGATCAGGTCTGTCGTCAGCTCTCCGGCATCCCATGTGCCGACATACTGTCCGTCTCTCATGATGGTGACCTCGTCGGCGATCTTTAATATTTCTTCCATTTTGTGGGAAATATAGATGATCGCACACCCCTTCTCCTGAAGCTGGCGGATGATCTTAAAGAGATGCTGCGTCTCGTTATCCGTCAGAGATGAGGTCGGCTCATCCATAATAATGATTTTAGAATTATAACTAACTGCCTTTGCAATCTCAACGAGCTGGAGATTAGAGGCAGATAACGTTCCTGCTAATACTTCCGGGTTTATATCCAGATCTACTTCTTTAAACAACTCTTTCGTCTTCTCGATCATGGCCTTTTTATCGACCGCAATTCCTCTCATCGGGAATCTGCCAAGCCATATATTTTCCATGACCGGCCTGAACCGGATCGGATGCAGTTCCTGATGAATCATAGACACGCCCAGGTCGAGTGCCTGCTTGGATGTCATGATCTTTTCAGGTCTTCCATCCAGAATAATCTCTCCGCCATCTTCATGGTAGATTCCAAACAAACATTTCATCAACGTAGACTTGCCGGCTCCATTTTCCCCCATCAAAGCGTGGACGCTGCCGGGCCTTACTTTCAGACTGACATTATCAAGAGCCTTGACACCTGGAAACACTTTCGTGATATTGTTCATTTCCAGTACATATTCTCCCATGTCATCACTCCTCCTTTACAACCAATCGGGGCGGAATACTCCACCCCTATGGTTATTTGCTCAACGCGCTGCTGCTATTTCATATAATCCTGGTAATTATCTTCTGTAACTTTTACATAGTCGATCCATACATATTTTCCGTCTGTTATAGGATAGCCGACGTTTTCTTCGTTAATCTCATCTCCGTTTACTGCTGCAACCGCAACATTAACTGTAGCCTTGCCCTGGTTGTCTGCATCGTTAAGGACTGTTCCGAGAAGAGAGCCTTCCTTCATGGCTTCAAGAGCCGGCGCTGTAGCGTCTACGCCGACAACAGGGATGTATTTTGTAAGGTCGCTGCTGTCTTTGTTGTATCCTTCAGCCTTCAGCGCCTCGATAGCGCCGAGTGCCATATCGTCATTGTTGCAGAGAACTGCTTCGATCTTGTCAAGTCCCTGGCCTGTGATAAATGCTTTCATCAGGTCTGTTGCCTTTGCCTTATCCCACATCGCTGTATCTGCCGCAAGCTTCTCTGTCTTGAATCCTGCTTCTTCGATCGCTTTAACGGAATATTCTGTACGGAGCGTTGCATCCTGATGTCCCGGCTCGCCCTGAAGCATTACGTACTGGATCGTTCCGTCGCCGTTCTTGTCTGCTTCCGGATGTGCTTTGAAGAAATCGGCAATGATCTCTCCTGAAAGTGTTCCTGACTGCTCTGCTTTGGCTCCAACATACCATACCTTATCGTAGCTCTGCATGTCTGCCTCTTCCGGCTCACGGTTGAGGAATACGATCGGAAGGTCTTTTGCCTTGGCCTTCTCAATGATAGGCGCTGCAGCGGTACGGTCTACCGGGTTTATCGCCAGAGCATTGACACCTTTGGTGATAAATGTATCCACCTGCTCATTCTGTGTCGCCTGCTTGTTCTGTGAATCCACCAGCTCCAGTTCTACTTTGGACTCTTTTGCCTGATCTGTCATGGCTGTACGGACACCTGTCATAAATGTGTCGTCAAATTTGTAGATAGCTGAACCGATCAGCACGTCTGAGGACGCCTCTTTTTTGTCTTTGTCTCCGTCAGAAGAACCACTGTCGCTTTTTCTGCACCCGGTTGCCATTCCTGCAACCATCATCACTGCCAGCCCTGCCGCCAGCAATCTTGTTACTCTTTCTTTTTTCATTACATTTCCTCCTCCATATTTTTCTCGTGAGTGACCTCACATCTGACATGGTTACAGTATACGGGATCGGAATTTACTAATATATACAATATTTTTCTGTGTAGTATCGATTTTCTTATGCGCTTTATACATAATACACATATTTTTACATCTTTTTTTGTGCATATTTCACTTTTGTTTCAGCATGCTTATATTTTCTTGATCTTTTTCCGGTCAAACTGCCCTGTCAACGGCATGGATAATAGCAGCCAGCTTCTCTGCGCTGAGGCTCGCCGTACCGACGGCCACTCCGTCTACATGCGGCAGGCGCGCATATGCGGCCGCATTTTCCGGGCGGACGCTCCCTGCATATACCGCCCTTATCCCCCTGCCTGCCCCGGCGCCGAACAGCTCATGAAGAATCTCTCTCACAAAGCGCATGATTTCCTCTGTATCCTCTGTACATGGAGTCCTTCCCGTGCCCAGAGCCCACACCGGCTCATAGAGTACGACCATCTCACACGGTCTCACCCCCGCAAGACCTGACTCTATCTGACGCCTGATAACTTCTTTCGTCTTTCCGGCGTTGTTTGCCTCTTCATCTTCGCCGATGCAGAAGATCGGCGTGATGCCTGCTTCGATACATGCCTTCACCTTCCGGTTTACGATCTCATCCGTGTCATTAAAATGCATCCGCCGCTCGGAATGCCCGGCGAACGCGTAACTGCACACCTCCGACAGCATTTTGGCTGAGACAGCGCCGCAGTAATTTCCCGTCCCCCAGTACACGTCCTGCGCTCCGAGCGAGATGCCGTTTCTTCCTGCGCATACCTTCTTTACTTCATTTAATGCCAGAAAAGACGGCGTCAATACGATGTCCGTACTTTTAACAGAAGTAAGATCATACCTTGCGTCCAGCAGTTCCTTTGCGCAAGCGGCTGATTCCCGGATACTCTTATTCATTTTCCAGTTTCCTATAACGATTTTATTTGTTTTCATATATTCCATCACTGCTCCTTCTCTTTAAATGTTCTGCCGTATACGTTCCAATAAAGAAAGCAGAGGAGGGATATACTCCCCTCCTCTGCCTCACATGGCCGGCTATTCGTTTTCACCGGCCGTCTTGTGTTTTTTAAGTTCTACCTTATAGGTATATGTGTCGCCCCGGAAGAGCCGTTCCGTATATTCCACGGGCCTGTCGGCCGCGTAGGATATCCTCACGACCTTCAGCGCCGCAGATTCCGGGCGGACGCCGAGCGCCTGCGCTTCCTTCTTGCTCACCATATGGGCGGAAAACAACTCCTGGCTTCTGTCCGGTTCACAGCCATATCTCGCCTGCAGCACTGCATAGAGCGCTGCTCCTCTCTGCAGGTCTGTCTCTACAAGACCCGGGAAATCCTGCGCCGGAATGTAGGACGTCTCCAGTGCTATGATCTCGTCACTGGCGAGCCTGAGTCTTCTTATATAATACACACCGTCACTGCCCGACAGCCCAAGTCTTGCTTTTAGTTCCTCCGATACGACCGTATCTTCCACCTTGAGGACGAGGAACTCCAAAAGCTTTACCGACGGTATCAGACCGTTTCTGCGTATCTCCTCACTGATACTGTAGAAGCCGTTCAGCAGATGTTCGATCGCATGGTAAGTGACAAAACTGCCCTTCCCCGGTTTCCTCGTGATATAACCTTCCCACATAAGTTCGTCCAGCGCCCTCTTCGCCGTGATCCTGCTCACCTTATAATGCTCGCATATCTCCGCCTCTGACATGATGCGGTCATCTGCCTTCAGCTGCCTGGAAATGATCTGTTCCTTCAAATCGTCTTTGATCTTAAAATACAGAGACTGACTCCTTTTTTTGTTCGCCATATCTTTCTCCCCGACTTGTCATTTTCTGTATTCATCTTACAACAATTTTCCATTTATTTCCATATATTTACCGCCGCATTACGTTTAGGACAAGTTTTGCCACTTCCTCCGCAAATGCCTCATCGTTGATGTGGAAGTCATATTTACAGACCGGTATATCCTCTCTTAAGTTTCTCTCCAGCGTCTCAAGCAGCGCCATATCTGCCTCCCGGTCGTAGAACGCGGCTCCCTCATGATCATTGGCGGACAGCCCTCTCATCGGAAAGGCCACCACAACTTTTCCCCGGGACTGATTCAGCTTTTCTGCCATAAGCTTTCCCATATGCCTGTTTTCTTCTGCCGACGTCCTCACGACTTTCAGCGCAGAGACGTGCATGACGTATCTCCGGTTCAAATACTTTTCCGGGACAGACTCCGGCGGCGCAAAGTCAATGATATCCATCGCCCCCGGCACTATGACCTGCGGGATCCCCATATCGGCCGCCCCGGTAAGGCGCTCTGGCCCGGCATAACCTATGCCTCCCAGTTCGCCCGGCGTCAGTTCCGCCGTCGTAATATCTGCAGCGCCGTCGATCCATCCCTGCCGTATCATCTTCTCCATGCAGGTTCCGCCAAGTCCGTTGCTGTGAAAAACGAGCGTCTCAAAGCCGGCCTGCTCAAGCCTCCGCTGCACTGCGGACACACACGGGGTCGTGATGCCGAGCATGCTCATGGCGATTCTCGGCCTCGTCTTTTTAAGCGCGGCCTGCTCCATTTTCACCATAGCAGCTATCGTGACCGCCGCCTTATCCATGACCATCTTCAATATCTCATTCAAACCGGAGATATCCACAAGAGAATTGATGACAAAGGTGTCATTGATCCCTTCGAACATATGCTGGGCATAGCTGTTTGTGGCCTGGGTGGAAACCAAGACTTTCGGGAACCCCACAGGGAGGCTCCGCATCACTTCTCCCCCTACGATCGTTCCCCGGCCTCCGCCCATCGTGACCGCTCCGTCTATCTTCCCTTCGCCGTACAGACGGCGGATGATGAGACCCGCCCCTTTCAGCATAGTGTCGTTGGACTTCTGCCGGGACTGCTCCCGGCGCATCTCCTCCAGGTCCTCCCCTGCCTCACGGGCCACCATTGCCGCGCTTATGTCCGGGCGGAATTTGGGGCTTCCGAGAATGCCGGTGTCCACCATGATGGTACGGACGTCTTCCTGTTCGATCCTTGTCTTTAAGTATAGAAATTCATCACTCTTCGTGTCGAGCGCACCGATAACTGCAACTGTCTTCATGTGTTACGCTTCCTTTCCATTTTCAGATTCAAAGACGCAGCGCGCCGACCTGCGCAACTGTATCCATCACTGCTCTTTCAACTGGTATCCGCTCTGCTGCCGAACCATTTAATACACCGTGGACCGCGCCGCCTTGCAGACACACGTTCATATCCACCGGTTCTGCAAAGGGTCCCCCGTGAAATAGGATAAACGGAGATTCCCCGCACGCATGTACACAATCCGCAATTTTACTGATCTTTTCAGCAGCCTCTGTGCAAGTCACAATACAGGACGACTGTAAAAGACCTCCCTGTGTAGCGCCCATATCTATGCAGATCATATCCGCTCCGGCCTCGGTCATTTTTACTGCCTGTTCTTCTGTATAGCAGTTGGCAAGGGTGAAGATATCCCGCCCGCGGCACGTTCTTATCAGCTCGATCTCTTTTTCATATCCCATATGGAGCTGTTCGGGCATTGTCCGGTAATCGCCTTCCCAGTCCCCTATACTCGGAAGATTTGCCACGCCTGAAAATCCTTTCGCAATAAGATGATCGATAAACTGTCCAACGTCTCTGTAAGGATCCAGACACCCGATGCCTCCGATAAGCGGAATATCTTTTAAACGAGGCAGTATGTGGCTTCCCAGCTCTTCCGTCACTGTATTGCAGTCGTCATAGCACAGCTCACAGAGACTGGCCGGCACCCCTTCGCGCCGGAACATCGCCCCGGCATATGTAACGAGAAAGTCTGCTCCCGCTTTTTCAGCTGCCCTGGCTGTCAGGCCGCAGCTCACACAGACGCCCTGTACAGGACGATGCCTTTTTATTCTCTCAGACATCCTCCTTCTTATATCAATTCTTCGCTTTCCCATCCACGTCCTCCCAACTTATGCGTTAATGCCAAGAAATTCTTCTGTTGCATGAAAGACCGCGCGCTCCACCGGGATCCGTTCGATACTGGAGCCCCCGATAAACCCCTGTACATCCGTATTATCGAAGCAGCACTGCAGATCCTTCGGCTCTACGATCGGACCGCCGCGGCATGTGACGATGATATCCGGATTTACTGATGTGGCAGCCTCATAAATGTTCTGTATGATCCTGCAGCTTTCCTCCATGGAGCGCACTTTGTTTTCTTTAATCGCATTTGTTCCCCCCGCAGTCCCTCCAACCATGGCGCAAATCATGTCTGCCCCTGCAGCCGCCAGCATTTCAGCCTGAGCTTCCTCAAAAGCAAACGAGGCGCTGAAGAAATCCCGCTCTCTGCATTTTCGTATCAAGTTTACATTTCTCGAAAATCCGATCCCGGAATCCTCCAAATCATCGGCAAAACCGTCGATTCCTGTAAACACGGGATAATTGATCATACCGGAGAACCCTGTCTCCTGCAGTCCGTCAATGATCAGATCCCAGCTTTTGAAAGGGTCCGCCGCCCCGATCGCTCCGATAACAGGTATGTCCACGGTCCGGAAAATCACTTTTTTGCCAAGTGCAGAAACGATATCATTACAGTTGCCGTAGGGCAGCATCGTAGTCAGAAGCGGTGCTCCGGCCTGACGGAACAGTCCTGTGCTATATATGATGAGCAGATCCAGGCCGGCCTTTTCACCGGCCGATGCAACGATCCCCGCTCCTGCTCCGCTTGCTATGACCGGTTCCTTCTTTCTGATCTTACTTTGTAATGACTGTATAAGTTCCTCTCTTGCATACTGTCTCATATATGTCCTCCTCACCGCAGATGTGTCGCTTTAAATGCGCTGACGATCTTAGTCAGTTCATTTTCAACAGGTATTCTTTCCAGCGCCGACGTTCCGATAAATCCGTGTATGTCTGTAAGTTTCATACACTCTTCCACTGTTTTTGCGTCTTTGAGCGGACCCCCATGGCATAAAACGATAATATCCGGATTCTCCTGCACCGCCGCCATATACATGCGTTGGATCTTATCTGCCGCCTCCTCGACGGATACGGCTTCAAATCCGGTCATGCCTCCTGCCGTCCCGCCGACATGGGGCGCTATAATATCTGTCCCTGCCTGTACAAGCGTTCTCACCTGCTCTTCGTCAAATGCATAAGCAACACTGAAAATGTCTCTTTTTCTGCAGTACCGGATCATCTCGGCTTCTCTTTTAAATCCGAATCCGTTCCATTCCATATCGTCCCTCACAGGTCCCTTAAGTGCTCCTGCTTTCTTCCCTCCCACGGTGGGCACGTTTGTTATTCCGGACGCTCCGCGGCGGCACAGCGTTTCAATATGATACGGTATATCCAGAAACGGATCGCCTGCGCCTGCCCCGGCGATGACAGGAGTGTCCGTCAGACGGTTCGCCAGTATATCAACCAGCTCTAAGGTTACACGGTTGCAGTTCCCGTACGGCATATGACCGACAAAGGACGGTACACCATCCATACGGTAAGGGCCTGTATTGTACGCCATGATCATGTCTATTCCGGCCGTTTCCTGCATTTTGGCGACGATGCCGAGGCCTGCGCCTCCGGCAATGACCGGTTTCCCGGCCTTTATTTTTAGAGTGAGCCGCTTCAGGATCTCTTTCCTTTCCATTTGTTTCATAGCATTTCCTCCACCATAAAATCAGCGATAAAGTCGGCAAATTCAGGATCATTTATATGACAGTCCAACTCTATGACTCTTATTCCCGGCTTCAGATTTGTTCTAATGGCATCAAATAACTCCCGGTCGGCTTCCGGTGAATAAAACTCTTTTCCTTCCTGATCATTGGAAGACAGCCCTCTGAGCGGAAAAATAACCGCTGTTTTCCCGGATGAACTGTTCAGTCTTCTGGCTGTCTCTTCCCCCAGGATCTTGTTTTCTTCCGCATTCGTCCTCACCACTTTTAAGTCCTCATTATGCATCAGATATTTGCGGTCTTTATATGCCTGGGGCATGGATTCGGGGGGCATAAAATTCAGCACATCCATAGCGCCCGGAATCACAATTTGTGGAATTCCCTTTTTTCCCGCGGCGCAGAGCCGTTCTTTGCCCGCTCCGCCCGGGAGTCCGAAGACATCTGATGTTATCTCCCCAAGCGTCACGTCGACGACTCCGTCGATATGGCCTTCCTGGATCGTCTTTTCCATCAGCCGGCCGCCCATTCCCGTCGTGTGAAATACAAGGACTTCGCAGCCGCTCTTTTCCAGCCTTTTTTGTATTCGGCTTACGCACGGCGTCGTTATCCCGAACATGGACATGGCAATACGTTTTTCTTTTTCTGTCTTACAAGGTTCTTCTGCATGTCTGGCCAGCCCGGCAATGGCTGCCGCCGTTTCCCGGATGACAGTCCGCAAAAGGTAATTGAGCCCTTGTATATCCACAAGAGAATTCATTACCATCGTATCGTTTATATTTTCAAAGTGAGACTGTGCGTGCGGCACGGTTGCCACGGTCGAGAGAATCACTTTCGGAAACCCGGCCGGCAGAACAGACATTGCAGCGGCAGCCACATGTGTCCCCTGACCGCCTCCCATAGAGACTGCACCTTGAATCCTATTTTCTTTATACAGCTTTTTAACCAGGGCCTTTATACCGCGTATCATAGCATCATTAGCCTTTTTCCGGTTCCTCTGTCTTCTGAGACTTTCCAGTTTCTCCCCGGATAAATAAGCCACCTCCGCCGCCGCAACATCCGGGCAAAACTCAGGCTCCCCCAGCACTCCGACATCTATCATAAGAGTGCCGGCGCCATATTCTTCTATTTTTTTCCGCAGATATTCAAATTCCGTTCCCTTCGTATCAAAAGCTCCGATCACTGCTATTGTCTCCATCCGCAATCCTCTCTGCTATTTCCCAAGCGTCAGTGAACTAAATTCTTTTACAACCTCATAGATCGCTTCCTCCGTCGGTATCCGCTCCACTGTGGACGCCCCTACGAAGGCATCCGCTTTTGTGAGTCTGAAGCCTTTCTGCACCGACTCCGGATCTGCAAATGGCCCGCCATGGCATGCCACGATCACATCAGGGTTTTCTTTTACAGCCACGTCATAGAGACGATTGATCTTTTCCGCCGCCTGCTCTACTGTAAGTACATTGAAATCAAATGCTTTATCACGTGTGACGCCTACGTGGGGACATATAATGTCCGTCCCGGCCTGTACCATAGCTTTTACCTGCTCTTCGTCAAATGCATAAGCGATCGTAAATATATTTTTACCGCGGCATTTCTGTATAAGCTTTACCTCACCGTTAAATCCGATTCCTTCCCTCTCCATGCTCTTGCGCAGCGCGCCGGAATGACCTCCCAGTGTCGGAACGTTTGTGATCCCGGAATATCCGATGCCGGTCAGTTCATCGATGAGATCGTCTATATCCCTGTATGGATCGCCCACTCCGATCCCTGCCACCATCGGAGTGTCTTTTACACGGCCGATTATCTTGTGTCCCATCTCAAGAGAGATCCCGTTACAGTCGACATACTGCATATACCCCAGCTGCCCCGCATTGCCGTTCATCCTGACAGGTCCTGTGCAGTATGACATTATAATGTCTATTCCTGCTTTATCCGCGGCTTTGGCAATCAGCCCAACGCCTCCCGCCCCGATGATTATCGGTTTTTTCTCTGCTCTCTTTCTATTTAATCTGTCTAAGACTTCCTGTCTGGTAAATTTACTTCCCATACACATTTTCCTCACTTTCTACTGAACATTCATGATTTCCCTCAGCACTTTTGACATTTCTTTCTGCACTGCCAGACTCTCCACCGCCTCCTCGCTGACGATTCCTGCCGCCTTCGTCTCCGTTAACAGCCTCTGTATTTCTTTCTCATTTGTCAGATTACCAATATCCGCAAGTACAATGAGTTCTTTACTGAGTTCATATGCGCTTCTGGCAAGCCGGCTCTGGTAACTTATATATTCTTCACAGTCCTCTGCCGTTTCCTGACATTGAATTACGATCACATCCGCTCCTGCCTCGCACATACATGCAATATCTTTTGTCGTTCTCACCACCGCCATGGAAAAAACATTTTCTTCCCTTGCCTTAACGATCAGCTCTATTTCCTTCTGAAAGCAGTTCTGCTTAAGCTGGACTGCGTACGCGCCGCTGCCCGGACTGTTGATCACACCGCTGTATCCAAGTTTTTTTATATTATGTATGAGCCGCCCTGCATCCAGATATGGATTGTAAGCCCCAATCCCCGCTATCACAGGAGTTCTGTTTATCACAGGAAGCAGATGTTTTGCAAGTTCACAGGATACCTCATTTACATCGTGAAAAGGAAATACACACTCTTCTGCGGCCAGACCATTTACGAGTGCTTTGGATCTTGCCCCCGCCAGAATGAAGTCTGCATTTTCCCGTTCTGCCGCCCTGGCGTATAGTCCTGTGCCGGCGCCGCAGGCTATTATCGGCTCCCGGTTTTTTATTCTTTGCTGTAAATGATCCATGATTTCTTCTCTTGAATATCTTTTCATCTCTGTCCTCCTTCACGCCGCAGGCAGGTCTCCAGTCTTCTGTATCCGCCTACCGTCTCCGAAACCGCTCTGTCTATCGCCGCACATTCTACTGACTCATCACAGATATACCCGTCAGCCGCGGCGCTCTTAAGGTAATTATGTATATCTGAGATCCGACGGATCGTACCTCCGCTGCACAATATGACACTGTTTTTATTCTCTCTTCTGGCTGTCTCAACTAATTCTGCCGCCGCCTCCGCCGCTTTTTCCGCCGAAGGGGCATCGTCCCACCCGTGCGTTTCTTTTTCAGTTCTCGGAATATAAAGACTCAATATTTCTACACCTGCATCTGTCATCTGTTTTATCTGCTCCGTATTAAAGCAATATCCGATGGCGGGAACACCTTTTCTGCTCCATCTTCTGAGATAATCTACTTCCAGGGAATAGCCGACTCCCGCCATCTGTATGCCGTTTCCATAGGAGCCGACCCATCCCCCTGCCGTAGGATAGTTTGTAATGCCGGTAACTCCCTTTTCCAGGAGCTTTTCTGTAAAACGATCTACATTTGTATATGGTTCTGCCGGACCTATGCCTGCAAAGACGGGCGTATCCCCCGCAGCTGACACATATCTGTCAGCCTGCTCCATTATGATCTCATTGCAGTTGCCGCCATAACCTGTCCTGGCTATTACCGGCATTCTGCCGTCGGCGCCAAATATCTCCTCTTTATGTGTAACGATAAAGTCAGCTCCCGCACCATGCGCTATTTTAGCAGTCAGCGGTATCCCCGCACTCACTCCTAAAATAAATTTGTGCTGTGCCGCTCTGTTTTTTAAATGGTCTGTCATGTCATTTCCTCCTCCAATTAATTACTGCGTCTTTGTTTTACAGTGTCTATCATAACTGCCAGCATAATGATCAGCCCTTTGCATATCTGCTGCCAATAAGCGTTGATCTCCAGCAGATTCATTCCGTTTGTCAGTGTACCGATCACCAGCGCTCCGATTATGACGCCGGAAACAGTCCCTCTCCCCCCGGTAAATGCCGTGCCGCCCAATACTGCCGCGGCAACCGCGTCTCCTTCATATCCCGCCCCTGCGGACGGCTGCCCCGATGTCACCCGGGAAGCAACAAAGGAGCCTGCGAGACAGGCCAATGCGCCCGATATGGCAAACGTGACGATCACGATCTTCTTTACATTGATTCCGGAATAGATGGCGGCCTCCCGGTTGCCGCCGGCGGCGTACATATGCTTCCCAAAGGAAGTCCGGTACAATAGGAGTCCAAGCAGAACCGCAATGACGAGTATGATAATAGTCGGGAGGGGAACACCAAGATATCTTTTACTCGTCAGATTAAAAAGCCATTCATCCGCCGATGAGATCCTCTCTCCGGCGCTTATTATGTATGCAGAGCCTCTGATCACCCCCTGCATCGCCAATGTAACGATAAAAGACGGCATTCCTGAAAATGCTATGACCGTGCCTGTCAGGATCCCCACCAGGGCGCCGATCAATATGGTCAGCAGTAAAGATATGCCAAAAGACATTCCCCGGTTCAGGAAAACACAGAGCACAATACCGCTCAAAGCTACGAAAGAACTGATAGACAGATCGATCTCCCCTGTGATGAGCACACACATCATACACATAGCCAGCACACAATTCGTAGTAAAATAATTAAAAAGGTTGGCCATATTATTAGAAGTGAAAAAGTATTGGTTTGCAAAAGATAAGAAAAGAAACATTGCCGCCAGAGCGATAAGGATACCGCCGTTCGTTTTTATAAAATCTTTGAGCATTATAGTCAGTCTGTTTTCATTTTTCGTTTTCGTACTTTTCATCAACTTTACCTCCAATTGCGTAATTCATGATCTCTTCCTGCACAAACTCTGTTTCTTTTCCGTCGAGGATACCTGTAATTCTTCCTTCGTGCATCACGACGATCCGGCTGCTCATATTGATGATTTCCGGAAGTTCTGATGAGATCATGATTATGGAATATCCTTCATTGGCCAGATCGTTTATTAAATGATATATTTCTGCTTTTGCACCGACATCGACTCCTCTTGTCGGTTCATCCATGATCAGCACCTTTGGACCATATGCAAGCCACTTTGATATAACCACTTTCTGTTGATTGCCGCCGGACAACTGTGCGCAATGCTGTTCAACGCCGGCCATTTTTATGGACAGCTTTTCTGAATACTCTCTGATAATCTCATTTCTCTTTTTATCATTCACAAATATTCCTTTAATGAATTTTCTTAAAACAAGAAGCGTCAGATTATATGAGATCGACTTCTCTAAAAAAAGTCCTGACTGCTTTCTGTCTTCCGGTATCAGCCCTATTCCGCATTTCATGGCCTCATACGGTTTACTGCAATTGATCTTCTTCCCATTCAGAAATATTTCGCCGCTGTCTGCCTTATCAAGACCAAATATTGCCCTCGCAAGTTCTGTCCGCCCCGCTCCGACCAGACCGGCAAACCCCAGGATCTCGCCTTTTTTCAGGGTAAAGCTTACATTCTTTAAATATCTGTTATTTAGTCCTTTCACCTCCAATATATCCTCTGTCCCCTGCGGATGGTTATCGCCAAAAAAGTCTGTTATGCTCCTTCCGACCATCGCCGATATGACCTCACTTTTATCTGTTTCCTCTGCCCTTTTATTTGACACAACAAGCCCGTCCCGCATAATGGTTATGGAATCGCATACCCGAAATATTTCTTCCATGCGGTGGGATATGTAAATGATCGATATTCCTTTTTCTTTTAATTTCTTCAAATATACGAATAAGCTTTCCGCCTCTTTTTCGGATATGGCAGCCGTAGGTTCATCGAGCACTATGATCTTCGCATCAAATACGAGCGCTTTGGCGATCTCTACCAGTTGCTGCTGCGCTACGCTCAGCTTGTACACTTTTGTGGTGACAGGAATCCTCAGTTCCAGAGTCTCTATCGCCTCCCTGGCCTTTTCCCTCATTGCCTTTTTATCCTCCAGCAGTCCCCGCTTCAGTTCCGAGCCGAGAAAAATATTATCCGCAATGCTTAGCTGAGGAACAAGAGAAATCTCCTGATGTACGAGACATATATGCAGTTCTCTGGCAGCGAGCGGAGTCTTTATCTCAACTTCTTTCCCATTCACTGTTATCTTACCGCTGTCCTTTGAATAGATGCCTCCTAATATTTTCATAAGCGTAGATTTCCCGGCGCCGTTTTCTCCCATAAGTGCCTGGATCTCCCCTTCTTTTAAATACAGACTCACATCTTTTAACACATTGACGCCGTAAAAGGATTTTACTATATGTTCCATCTTTAAAACTGTTTTTTCATTATTCATACGTTCATCCTCAATTGGCGGCGGCCTGCATATTGTCTATTTGATCGCTCCGTTATCCGACAATTAAGCAGGCCGCCTCTTTTCACTCTTTATCTATGACTGATACATGGATTACTGATAATCTGCAATATTGGATTCATCTACATTGATCACTTCTACGTAATTGATCTGTTCGCTGACTTTCCCTTTGTCCAGATATTCGCAGGCCAGTTCCATTGCCTTCTCGCCGATTCCCCTTGCGTTCAGGTCCATCAGCGCGATCACCTTCCCGTCAAGAACATATTTTACAAGGTCTTCGTTGCAGTCACTGATAGCCAGCCTGACGTCTGACATTCCGGCCGAGGCAAGAGCTGTGACCGCTGCCATGCCCGCATTCGCCCACGGCGCCCAGTATGCGTCCAGATCACTGTAATTCTGCAGCTGCGCGCTGATCTGACTCAGGCATGATTCTGTATCAACGCTGCCTTCGCTGTACGCAACGATCTCTACATCCGGATATTCGGCCACCGCGTCTTTAAAGCCTTCACATCTCTGCTTTGCCACTTCACTTGCTCCGGTGTACCATACCCAGCCGATTTTGCCTTTTCCTCCGATCGCTTCACACAACGCCACACCATGGTCGTGGCCTGCCTGATATAAATCATCCAGTACAGCGGCGGCATACAGATCCTCCACTCCTTTACCGTCCGGGTATGCATCCATTGTGATCACCGGAATACCCGCCTGTTCCGCCTTCCGAAGCGACGTTATGATAGCCTCGCTGTCCAGTATGGTCGTCAGGATAGCATCCACCTTTTTTGTGATACAGTCTTCAAAGATCTGGCTCTGCTTATTTGCATCATCGTCAAACGAGTAGACCAGCACTTCGTCTCCCTCACCGGCTGCGTCCTGCGCGCCCTTAGAGATGTTGACAAAGAAATCCATCGTCTGGTTCCCTACGATACATGCGATCGTCCGTTTTTTATCTTTAGTATTATCCTCTTTTTTATCCCCGGACTTTGTCCCGCATCCGCCCAGTATAAGAGTCGTCATCAAAGCTATCATCAATACGCTGCTCAGTATCCGCTTTTTCATATAATTTTTCCTCTCTTTCTAAACCATACATTTGATCTCATAGGTAAGCCCGCCAAACGGACAGTCGAGATAATAGACGTGAGCCGTCTTTCCCATAAAAGGAATGCTCGCTTTATGTCCGACAATATATCCCTGCCGGATCAGTGATTCTGCCGCTTCGTTGAATTCCTCAAGGTCATCATATTCAAATGCAATATGATGCAGTCCCTCTCCGTATTCTGCCAATCGGTTCATCATGTACGAGCCTCTGCTTTCCTCCGGGACAACTTCAATGATTTCATACTCAACGCCGCCGACCGTTATATTTGCTCCTTTTATTGCAAATGGAGCCCCAACCTGTACACATGTCTCATCAAAATTCATTTTATCCACATACACCGCTTCATCTGCGCCCGGCATCTGCTGAAGCGATGTAACGGCAAGTTCCCTGTTTTTAACTAATATACCGATATGTTCAAATTTACATCCCATTCGTCTCACCTCTCTGCACATCATTCAAATGTATGTGTACACTCTGCGCCTTCATAATACTTTGCATTTGCATCGACAAAATCTTTTATACTGCAAGGCTGAGTCATGGTCACAGCGCCCGCATCAACAAAATAATTGGAACCGTTGATACATCTGCATTCCCCTGATGTCAAAAACAATGCCGTTTTTGCCACATCATACGGGTCGATCGTTGTATAAAGCGGATTACCGGTCCTGGCCTTTCTGACCATCTCAACAGGTACATTGGCTCCGATCGGAGTGTCAGCGGCATACGGTGAGATGCAGTTGCAGCGCACACCCCAGAGTCCTAATTCATTGGCGATCGCGTATGTCATAGCCACAACTGCCCCTTTTGATGTGGCATAAGCAGCCGCCCCGAGAGGACCTTTAAATGCGGCTACAGAGGCCGTATTCACTATGTACCCTTTTGATTTGACCAGCTCTTCCGCCATAGTTCTTACACCAAGCCAGACGCCTCTGACATTTATGTCCATAGTTCTGTCAAATATGCTCATGTCGACATGTGCGATATCCGCATTTTCCGGCATCAGACATATACCCGCGTTGTTAAAAAGTATATCTATCTGCCCGTAAGTTTTCAGCGCAGTGTCCCGAACATTTTCCCAGTCTTTCTCTGATGTCACGTCTGCCTTTACGAAGACTGCCTCGCCGCCGGATGCCTTTACCTTTTCTGTCACCTGCGTGCCATTGGCTTCACTGATATCAACTACGACTACGTTTGCCCCTTCTCCTGCGAAGGTCAGCACCGATGCCTGTCCAAATCCGGAGCCTCCTCCTGTTATGACTGCTGTTTTTCCGTCAACCCTTCCCATAATTCTTCCTCCTTACATTGAATTTGTTTACTGGAACTTTCTTCTGACGTCAGTTATATATACAGATTATCTGTTATATATTTTTATAACGTTATATTAATATATACCATTTAATTTGTCAACTTATATTTTCAGAAAATTCAATTTCTCTTTATTTTCTGTCAGTCTTTACCGTACAAAAAGTGTAATGTGACGAAGCCGGCCACGCATAATACTGCAGGTATGAGAAAGACCTGCGCCGCAGGGATTCCCGCCGGGCTGACTGCCGTGCCCAGAGTGGGATATGCAATCCCTGAAATCATGACCGAGATCATGACCAGGCCGAAATTAGAACTCATATACTTTGTGCCGAAAAAATCTGTGGCAAGAACAGGAGTCACTCCCGCGCATCCTCCGTACGCATATGTTATGAGAGCTATCAGCACGATAAACATATTTCCGTGTATATTCCAGAGAAGTAAAATACTGACAAAAGTAATTGTGTACAGCATTAAGAGCACTCTTTTACACCCTATCTTATCTGACAGCCAGGCGGCCGTCAGCCTTCCGAGCGCAGACGCCAGACCGGTTATCATAACGCTTATGACTGCAATTTCCTCTGAAAGCCCTCTTAATTCTCCCAATGATTTTATCATCGGATTCAGCATCAGATACGCCGGCGTCAGACACAACAGGCAGATAAGGACCATATAATACTTCCCTGACCTCAGTACGTCGCCGGGCTTATACTGTTTCTTTCCTATCCATTCTTTACTGTCTTTTACACAGTTATCCATATATTCTTCGTCCGGATTGACAACAAACCAGCCGACTGTGAGAACGATCACAGCAAATACTGCCGCCAGGATACGGAACGTATTTTTTACCCCCACGCCGTTCTCCCCAAGCAGCATATTGACTACAGGCGTAAACACGACCGTGGACATTCCATAGGCGCAGACAATGATCCCGCCTGCCAGTCCCTTCCTATCCAGCCACCACTTCTGGGCACAGGACACAGTGGCATTGTAGGCCAGACCGCCGCCAAATCCTCCCATCCCCGCATAGAAGATATACAGAAGCCACGGCTGTCCTTTTGGGATCAGCGATGACAACAGAAGCCCGGCCGTCATAAGGATACCTCCTGTATGAAGGACAAAGCGGGCCCCTTTTCTGTCGTTCAGTATTCCTCCTGCTGTAACGCCGAGAACATTCATCGGGAGCATAACAGAGAAGGTAAGCGCCGCCCCTGAATGTGTCCAGTTGAAATATTCGATCACCGGTTCCTGGAAAATACTCCATATATAGATGATGCCCACAAAGATCTGTACAATGATCCCGCCTGCAAGAGCCATATATCTGCTGCCATTTTTTAATCTCTGCATATGTTCCTCACTCTCTTTCTATTTGTCATATATATACATAACTTTTAAAGCTATTATATGTTTATATACCATTTATGTCAATATGTTTTTAATTTTACTATTGACATTTAACAATTCCTTGTATATATTTTACTTAAGATGTTATAATTAAACATCTCATATAAGGTCAGACATCAATGTAAGGATCACAGAGCATGTAAGGAAGGTTAGGATTATGGCTAAGAAAAAGGCAACAGAATCTCTGTATTTTATAATTCAGGAAGACTTGAAATCAAAGATTCGTCTCGGGGAATTAAAAGAAGGGGACAGGATCATGTCAGAGTCAGAAATCTGCGAACACTATAATGTAAGCAGAATAACAGCCAGGAGAACACTCAACAACCTGGCGAATGAAGGGTATATAAAGCGGATACCCGGACGAGGAAGCTTTGTGAATTATTACGCGCTTGAAATGCATACAAAGAAATATTACAGTTTGGCAGAAGAAACCGTACACTGGGGCATGAGGCCAAGATCCGAATATATTACCCAGACCTTTACGCTTGTAAAAGATCTTCCGGAAGCGGCGCAGATCATGGAACAGCTGAGGATCACGGAAAATGATGAGCTTTATTATGTGAAAAGAGTGCGGCTTTCCAACGACACTCCTGTCGCAGTAGACTGCACTTATGTACCCACCGCCTCTCTCACAGAAGACGAACGCGCAAAGTTTGCCGAGAACCAGGCTGCCCATGTGTATTCCATCGATGCCAAGATGAGGGGCGCTCTCAACCGGGTAAGCGAAACATTTACGGCAGTGGCTCTCACAACAGAAGACGCCTCCTGCCTGAATGTAGCTGCCGGGACTCCGGCCCTTCGGATAGACCGCATCACCTACGCCAGGGATTCTATCCTGGAGTATAACGTCAGACTCCGGCTCACTTACCGCTGCGACTATTCCATTGCCTACAAAGGCATTGAACCGAGGGAGCTGTCAATATGACATCCAAAGGGGACAGGTTAAAACGAAATTGGGGACGGGGGAAAATTAATTTTCCCCCGTCCCCAACTTCGTTTTAACCTGTCCCCTTTTAGAAGACCGCTATATTTTCCACATAGCTTCTCATCTCTTCCCGGCTTTTTACCTTTCTGGCGCCTTCCACGATCTCGTCCTGCTTTGCCTTTGGCATGGACGCAAATTCACTCAGGATATCTGAGTGCATCGCCAGCTCCATCGTAAAACCGATTGGAAGTTCACTGTTATCTATCATTGTGACATCACCTCATGGTTAGTATGCCGGGCCTGCCACGCTCTATACATGAAATTTTTTCTGCATTTCTTCTTTGAATTCCCGCGCTTTGAATATGATGAGCGCAAGCAGGAACAGAAAACTCAGCCCGGCGCAGAGCACGGCCGGAGTTGTCACTGTTATCACCTTCGTCAGAAGCAGTATGAACGGAACGAATATACTGTACGCGGATGCCATCACGTAATAGATCATATATTCCCTTGCCGTATGTGACTGAAGCTTTGAGATAATAAGCATGGACAGCTCTATTATGACACAGACGGCAGGCAGGACAAAGTTCACAGACCATTTATGCCAGCCGGTAAACGCATCCCATATGATACATCCGATGCTGACGACGAGCAGCTGCCACATGGCATTTTTCAGCAGATTATTCCGTTTGAAAAATCCGATGGCCAGCGCGAGCCACATACTGAATGCGCCCGCCGCCACAAACACTGCCCATCGCCGTTCGGGCGATATGATAGCATTCAGCATAACGCCGACCACGATCGCGGCGATGCAGCAGAAGGAAAAATATTTAAAGAATTTCTTTCCCTCATAATTCGGCTTAACCTCCTGCGGATATACAGGCGCTTCCACTTCCGTGTCCGCCCCGAGCTCCGACAGAATACGGAAAAAATTTCTCTGGATATTTGAGCTGTCGTAACGGGATGTGAAACCGAAAGTCAGCGTATCGTTGTACGAACAGACGCATAATTCCACCTTTGGCGTACTTGTGAACACACCGAACCTTTCGATATAAGGTTCATACTCCGCAGGCATTTTTACCGCGCTCATGTTGGAAAACACAGCGGTAACTTCTTTTTCCGCCAGCTTTGCCCCTGCCCTGATGCAGCGGTTCTTGATCTCCAGCGGCGCCCATTTCAGCACCTTGTGCTTTTCAAACGCGATAAGCTCATTCATGTGCCCGGCGATATGTTCCTTCGTCAGATAGTCGCTGAAATATTTTTTTACCTCATTAAGTATTTCATCAAAGCTGTCCCTCCCTTCACCGAAACGGTGGCCCGGCTCTATCCAGCCGAAGAAGTTGAGCATGGATTCCGACGGAAAAAACTTCCGCAGATTCACGGGCACCATAAGTACGACCGTTTTCTTCTCCTGGATCTTCGTCATTTCCTCATGGATCGCGCACATGAGCGCGGCGGTCATCAGCACTGTCATGGACACGCCTTTTTCGCGCGATACCGCAAGAAGCTCCCGGACAGAGACAGTCCCTTCCGTCACCTGCAGTTCACCGTACTCTTTCTTCATCATTTTAATCTGATAGGCACGGATCTTTTTCTTTTTCTTACGCTTTGCATCCGGAGAATAATATTTCAAAAAGCTGTCATTTTCCTGATCCTGCACCGTAGGACCGGCTTCTTTAAAGTCCGCAGCAGCCGGCCTTTCCCCTCCGTGCGCCAGACTGAGATAGTTCCCCACGAGCTCTTTTAGGAATTCCGTCGCTCCCGTTCCGTCCGTCAGTGCATGGAACACTTCAAAGTTGATACGCTTTTCAAAATATGTTACTTCAAAAAGAAGCGCCTTCTTATCGCGCACGTACAGACAACTGCACGGTTCCTTATACTCTTCCCTTACTTCCGGGCGCAGCTCGCTTCTCTCCAGATAATGCCAGAACAGTCCCTTTCTCATGACCGACAGAAAGACCGGATACTTTTTAATCGTCCGGTTTAAAGCTTCCTGCAGAATATCCCTGTCAATATTTTCTTTTAGTACACAGTAAAACCGGAATACTCTCGTATCCCTGGCGCTGCTTGTGGCTGAAAAAAGTTTCGCGGCATTGTCCAGATTTCTCCAGTATGCCCTCTTCTGCTGGAACACCTCGTTAGTCCTCCCTTAAAAAATTATTGATCAGTTCAAAACTCTCCTGTACATGGTAATATTTTATCCCCAGAGCAAAATAACCATGCAGGGCGTCCTTTATCCGGTGAATTTCAACTTCATTCCCCGCCTTTCTCAGACGGTGCCCATATTCCTCACCCTCATCCCGGAGCGGATCATACTCGGCAGTCAGCACAAGCGTTTTCGGCTGATCACTGTAATCAGTCTCCATCAAAGGGGCAAAATATTTATTCTTCTTATCGTCCTCACACGACAGGTAAAGTTCTATATAATCCCGCATTTTTCCCGCAGTAAGCAGATAGTCCGACCCATTTTCCCTGACGGAGGCAAACGGCGAGGCTTCGCTGTAATCCCAGTTGACCGCAGGGTATATGAGGATCTGCTTCTTCGGGAGAAACACGCCCCTGTCTCTGGCCATGAGCGATACCGCCGCCGCCAGATTCCCTCCGGCGCTGTCACCGATTATGGTGATCTGTTCCGGATCCACGTTCAGGATGAACCGCTTCGTAAATATAGCCTCCGCGACCGCATAACAGTCTTCCAGGCCGGTCGGGAACCTGTACTCAGGCGCCAGCCGGTAATCCACCGACACAACGATGTGATCGGTATCGGCAGCCATTCTCGCACAGATACGCTCATAATTGTCTATGCTCTCCGTCACCCATCCGCCGCCGTGGAAAAACAGAAGTACAGGAAGTCCGTCCACCACCTTCTCTTTCGGCAGATAGATCCTCACCGGTATCTCATATTCGCCGTTATATATCTTATAGTCGATCGTCTTGTGAAATATCTTCATCGGATCGATCGCCTTCAGATTGGCCAGATTCCTCGATGCCTCCACCTCAATGCCGTCAAAAGACAGCGCCTTCAGGACCCTTCTCATTGATTTGTTTATTGTCATACAATTTCCTCATTTTTCAAAGGGGTCAGACCCCCTGTATGCACAGGGGTCTGACCCCTTTGAATTTATTCACACAATTTGAACTCTTTTACATTGAAAAGTCCTCTCGGTGTAATGCGAAGTTCCGGGATAACGGGAAGCGCCATGAACGACAGTGTGATGAACGGCTCCATGGTTTCCGGCACTCCCATCTCGTGTGCCTTTCTTATCATTTTTTTTAATAATTTATCTACGTTTTCATACCCTGCGTCACTCATCAGTCCCATAATGGGCAGCGCCAGCGTCTCATATACCTTGCCGTTTTCTACAACGGTGTAGCCGCCCTGGGTGCGTATAAGTTCATTTACCGCCAGCTCCATATCCGCATCATTATCACCGATGACGATGATATTATGGGAATCGTGGGACACGCTGGATGCCACCGCCCCGCCGCTCAGATTGAACCCGGACACAACTGCGACGCCCGTCTTTCCGGTTCCCTTATGACGCTCCACAACTGCAATTTTATTATATTCTCTGTCCGCTGTAAACTCTTTTTTCCCCGGAATCTCACATACGATATCTTTCGTGACTATCTGGCCTTCCTGCATCTGGATCACATGGTACGGTCCGTCCGGTTTCAGAAGCCTCAGGCTTTCCCGGGAAAAATGTTCCAGACGCACCGTATGCTTCAGCTCTTCCGGGCAGGCTCTGACCCCGCCGCTTCCATTTCGCGCCACCTTCACTCCCCTGTGGTACACGTCCAGAACGTTCATCTTCTCCAGATCGTCGAACACGATCATATCCGCCTGATATCCGGGCGCAATGGCGCCGAGGTGCCGCAGGCCGTAACACCTTGCCGCGTTGATGGTGGCCATCTGTATGGCATGGATAACAGGAATTCCAAGAGAAGCCGCTTTCCTGACATTATAGTTAATATGCCCGTCTCTTTGTATATCTTCAATATGTTTGTCGTCTGTACAGAAGCAGAATCCCTCCGTACCGGTTCCACGCTCCACGATCCCTTTTACAATGGCGTCCAGATTTCTGGCCGCACTGCCCTCCCGTATGAGTATCGTCATGCCGCACCGGCGCTCCTTCAGCGCATACTCAAAATCAATGCACTCATGATCCGTGCCGATTCCGGCCATGGCATAAGCCTGGATATCATCGTCCGAAAGCCCGGGCGCATGACCGTCCAGCGTCCTGCCTTCAAATAACCCAAGCTTTTCATGCATGCGGGCGTCTCCGCCCACGACAGACACATAGTCCATCACCTCGCCAAGCCCAAGCACTCTCGGATGTCCGAGATACGGCCTCATCCTGTCGGCCGTAAACTCACACCCATTATCATCCACAGCGGTGGCCGGCACGCAGGACGGCATCATAACGTACACATTCGCAGGCACGTCTTCCGTCTGTTCCAGGATATAGCCGATCCCCGCCTCCCCGGCCACATTGGCCGACTCGTGCGGGTCTACGATAAACGTCGTCGTCCCGCATTTGGCCGCCTGGACGATCAACTCCGCCGGGGTAACGAGCGTAGATTCCAGATGAAGATGACTGTCTATAAAACCGGGGCAGAGATACTTCCCGCCAAGGTCTTCCTCTTTTTCTCCCTCATAAGTTCCGATACCCGCGATCTTCCCGTCCGAGACCGCCACGTCGGCGGACAGGATCTCTCCGGTAAATACATTCACCACATTTGCGTTCTTCAGCACAAGCTCTGCTTTCTCATGATGTCTGGCCACATCGGCGCACCGCCGGTATTCTTTCAGTTCCATAACGCTGCCCCCTTACGTAAATGAATTTATGATTGAATTATCTGATATAACCTTCTCCATAAGCTTTTGCACGGTTAAAGGAATACATCTCCGCAAACGACGCCTCCACATAAGGCATAACATAAAAAATGTTCACGATACCACAGGTGATCCCGCCGAGCAGATACCAGCCGATAAAAGACAGGTCCATGATAAATGTCTCCAGCTTCTGTCCTGTCATCATCCGCTTGCTGATGGCGAACGCCTCTTTATAACTCATGCCCGGATTCTCAGAGAGAATATACGGGATCATCCGGTATTCATATGACTTTACAATGCCCGGTATGATGAAAAGCAATGACCAGAGAAATGTAAACAGATCCCTCAAAAACATTGTGAGCACGATATTGCCGTAATGTCCCGACCGGAAACCGTCCAGTACCGTACCTACGCTCACACGCTCTGTCTGGTTGCGGACAAAAAACCGTTTTCCTCCGACTTCCAGCACATTTCCCACGAATATCATCAGCAGCGTGCCAAACAGCGCCATCATGACTGCGACAGCTCCGAATAACGCTCCAAGCGCAGGCAGTCCCCCGGAAAAAGTATCCGCATAGGATGATCCGTTCCACAAGTCCGTACTGTCATGGTAATACGTTGTCTGCCTCAGAGTCTGCGTGCTCCGTCCTGCCCCGCCGGAATTGAATACCATGGATATGACCGACATAATGAACGCCGCCCCGACACACGGCCAGTAATTATATTGAAACGCCTGCTTTCCCCGCATCTTTAGTTCCACTCTGTTCCACATATTATAGTTTCCTCCTCGTTTATACATGTTTGTTGTTTATAATATTGAATCCATTATACTCCAGACGAAGAGTGAAATCTATAAAAAGCAGAAACTTTACAAAGTTTCTGCTTCTGTGCGGCGCTCCGCTTCATATTCCGGAAAATACGTTCGGAACATCTCTGCGGCGGTCCCTTCCAGCTCTTTTTCCATACTCTCAAACCGTTCCAGCATCTTTAAGCCCTGCTCCGTCACCTGGCAGCTCCCTCCGCTTTTCCCGCCGTGCTGCCGTTCTATGAGCCTGATCCCAAGCTCTTTCTCCGCCCGGTTGACGATCTTCCACCCTTTGCTGTACGACATGCCCATCCGCCCGCAGGCCTCTTTCACAGAACCGGACTTCCTGACATTTGTTAAAAGCTGCGCGATCCCGGGACCGAACACCTGCTCCTTCCCGCATATTTTAATTTTCACTTCCACGTGAAGCATACCCATCACTCCAACAATAATATTTTATCTTCCCGCACACTGACCCGCTCCGGGATCTGCCCGTCCCTTCCATCCAGCTTCATCCACATCGTACCGCGCGGACAGTCCGCATTTTTAAATAATACATTCCGCTCAAACGGCGCGTCCGTCACGCTCACCGCCTCTACACGTATCTGGCCGTCCGCCCCGGCCGGCCGGAAATCATGCGCCCGGATGCCGATATACTTAAGCCGTTCCGGAATCTTCCTGTTCAGCGTAAACCGCACGCCCCACTCCTTGGCCTCCACTTCCCGCTCACCGGCGCGGACCGCAGGCGTGATATTCTTACAGCCGGTAAGCCTGGCGGCCTCCATTTTCTCAGGATCCTCAAACAACTCTTTCGTCCCTTTGCAGATAAGATTTTCACCTGCGGACATGACCATAATATGGTCACAGAGTCTGTACAGTTCATCCCGGTCATGGCTTACGATCATGACCGGCCCGCCAAACTCCTGGAGACGCTCTTTTAGTTCCATCTGAAGCTCTTCCTTCATATAGCTGTCCAGCGCAGAAAACGGCTCGTCCAGCAGCAGCGCCTCCGGCCCGGATGCAAGAATTCTTGCAAGAGCCGTCCTCTGCTGCTGTCCCCCCGACAGCCTGTCCGGATAGAGCCCCTGCGTCTCCTCCAGATGAAACCGGCGGATGAGACTCTTGACGAGGGACTTGTCCTTCCCCGCCGCAGCCGCTATATTCTCATACACTGTCATATTGGGAAAAAGCGCATAGTTTTGAAACAAATATCCGACCTTGCGTTTCTGTGGCGGCAGATCGATCTTCCTGTCACTGTCATAAACAATCCTTTCGCCGACGGCAGCCTTTCCTTTATCCGGAGTGATAATACCCGCTATGGCCTTCAGCGTCATACTCTTGCCGCATCCCGATGCCCCGAGGACACCGAGTACCTGTCCCGGCACGGAAAGTTCCATGTTCAGTCTGAAATTCTTATATTCTTTGTGAATACGTGCATATATCTGTCCCATCATCTCCTCCGGCCCTGCTTTCTGAACATCCCCGCCGCCACGTTCATTCCAGATACTGCAAGGAACGAAATGAGCACGAGTATGAGCACATATTTGTAAGCGCCTTCCATATTTCCCGCCGCCACCTCAGAATAGACGGCCAGCGGAAGCGTCCGCGTCCTGCCCGCGATATTGCCCGCGATCATGGCCGTGGCTCCGAATTCGCCAAGCCCTCTGGCAAAGGCAAGTATTCCGCCGGAGAGTACCCCCGGGAGCGCATTCGGCAGAAGCACTCTGCGGAAAATGAAAGCCTCTGACATGCCCAGTGTCCTTCCGGCATAAATAAGATTCTCATCCACCTGCTCGAACGCTCCTCTGGCGGAACGGTACATAAGCGGAAAAGAGATCACCGCCGCCGCGAGTACCGTCGCGCCCCAGGAAAAAGCGATCTTCACGCCGAAATACTCCACAAAGAAACTGCCCACCGGCCGTTTCACCCCAAATATATACAACAGAAAAAAGCCTGCAACCGTCGGGGGAAGAACGAGCGGAAGCGTTAAAAGACCATCCCACACCATTTTCACCTTCTCGTTTTGGATGCGCACTACGAGATATGCGGCCAGAATCCCGGCAAAAAATGTAAACACAATGGAGAAAACTGCTGTTTTAAGAGAGATCATTACAGGGGCTATATCCATGTCATCCTCCTTCTGTCCTGTGGTCTTTTATGAGATGTACTTCCCTTAGTCTGCATTGTTATCTGTAAATCCATACTTTTCAAATACAGCGATGGCCTCGTCGCTTTTAAGGAAATCCAGGAACAGCCGGGCCTCCTCCTTGTGCGAAGAGGCGGAGACAATACCTGCCGGATAGACGGCCGGTTCCGCCAGACTGTCTTTTGGCGCCTCCGCCACTACTTTTACCTTGTCCGTGGTCGCCGCATCTGTGGCATATACGATCCCTGCCTGGGCGCTTCCTTCCGCCACCCAGTTCAGTACCTCCGTCACATTTGTGCCAAGACTTGCCTTTGCGGACACTTCATCCCAGATGCCGAGGCTCGTCAGTGACTCTTCAGAATACTGGCCGACAGGAACACTGGCCGGATCGCCGATGGCGATCGAATCTGCCTTCGTGATATCTGTAAATTCTTTCAGGTCCAGATCAGAGTCCCGGGCGGTGATCAGTACGATCTTATTCTTGAGCAGATCCACGACCGAGTCCTTGTCCACCAGTGCCTCCTCCGCCAGTGCGTTCATCTGCTTTGCGGCAGCTGACATGAATACGTCCGCCTCAAGCCCCTCCTCGATCTGCGTCTGCAGCTTTCCGGAACTGTCGTACGTACCCTTCACGGTAATATAAGGATACTTCTTCTCGAACATGGGGATAAGCTCGTCCGTATAAGAATATTCCAGACTGGCCGCCGCTGCCGCCAGGATCGTCACCGGTTCTTTGCCGTCCGTCTTCGTCTCCTGCTTCTCTTCTTTCGTATCCGCCTTCTCGTCCGCATCCCCGGCGCCGGCGCATCCGCTCACAAATGTGCCCGCAAGAACTGCTGCCATAAGTACCCCGAGTATTCTGCTTCTTTTTTTCATAACTTGTGATCCTCCTCCTTCTCATTTCATCTGAACACAACATACTTCATTCAGCTAAATTATACATCAAGTTGTTTTTAAAAACAACTCGATTGCTTATTTGCAGGGACAGACTTTGTCCGGACGGAAACGTCTGTCCCTGTACACTTACCTGCCTGTCAGCCGGTACTACTTTTTCTTTTTCTCATAAGGCGTGCCTGAAAGCGGCAGTTTTGTCTGAAACTGTCCGTTCCATTTATAAAATGCTCCCGCTATGGCCGGCGCCGTCGGTATGGATGTGATCTCTCCGATGCCGATCGCCCCGTACGCCGCCTCAACTCCCGGCTTTTCTATGATGATCGGTTCTATTTCCGGCACTTTGTCGGCCTTCAAAAGACCAAGGGTGCCAAACTTTGATTTCGGCTCACCGTTCTCGAGCACGTACTGTTCTGTCAGGGCAAACCCCATCCCCATCACGACGCCGCCTTCTATCTGTCCTTCCACACTGACCGGATTGACCGCCTTCCCCACATCGTGGGCCGCCGCCAGCAGTTTCACCGTGCCATCCTCATTGAGTGCGCACAGCTGGGCCGCATAACCATAGGCCACGTGGGATACCGGATGCAGAATATCGCTTCCCATCTTATCTGTCTTTGCCAGATACGAGCCGAAATACTCTCTTCCCTCCAGCTCTTTCAGGCCGTACTCTGACAGATCCGCACGCAGCTCTTCTGCCGCCCGCCTTGCCGCCTCGCCGGTCACAAGCGTCTGTCTGGAACCGGACGTCGTTCCGGAATCCGGCGCCCTGGACGTGTTCGGCTGCTCGTAAGAGATCTCTTCCAGCTTAAGGCCGGCAGTCTCTGAGACGATCTGAGTCAGCACTGTTCCTAGTCCCTGCCCGATGCAGGACGCCCCGGCGTGTATCTCTGCCTTCCCGGCGTTCACAAGCAGACGGCACCGGCCCCAGTCCGGAAGTCCGACGCCGACGCCGGCATTTTTCATGGCACAGGCGATTCCGGCATAAGGTTCCCTGTCGTACCGCTCCTTCAACGCCTCCAGTGCCTCCGCCACTGCGGTTGACGCATCGGCTGTCTGGCCGTTCGGCAGCACCTGCCCCGGACGTATGGCGTTCCGGTACCGGATCTCCCACGGTGTGATGCCAACCATATCTGCCAGCTGATTCAGATTCATCTCCGACGCAAAGCACGTCTGCGTCACACCAAAACCTCGAAACGCGCCGGCCGGCGGATTATTTGTATACACAGCTCTGCCGTCGATATCTACCGTCTGAAAGTTATAGGGCCCTGCCGCGTGGGTGCACGCCCTCTGGAGCACCGGACCCCCGAGCGACGCATATGCCCCCGTGTCCGATACGACGACCGCCTTCATGGCTGTCAGGTATCCGTTCTCATCACAGGCCGTCGTCACGTCCATCCACATCGGATGCCGCTTCGGATGAATGAGAATACTTTCCTTTCTCGTAAGCTTCACCTTCACTGTACGGCCTGTCAGATAGGCCACAAGCGCCGCGTGATGCTGCACCGTCACATCTTCCTTGCCGCCAAAGCCTCCGCCGACAAGCTTATTTTCCACAATGACCTTTTCCCGGGGGATCCCGAGCATCATGGCACATTCGTGCTGTGTATCATAGGTTCCCTGGTCCGTGGAATAAATGAACACCCCGCCGTCAAACGGCATGGCTACGGCCGCCTCCGGTTCGAGAAACGCATGCTCCGTCCACGGTGTCTCATAGTGATTTGTCACTTTGTATCGGGAGGCCTGGATCACCTCATCCGCGTTTCCCCGCACGAGATGCTCGTGCGCAAGGATATTGCCGTCACTGTGTACTTTTGGAGCGTCTTCCCTCATGGCGTCAAACGGATCAAGCACCGGCGTCAGCTCCTCGTACTCCACCTTGACAAGCTTCTTGGCCTCCTCCACGATCTCCGGCGTCTCCGCCGCCACGATACAGACCGCGTCGCCGAGATAATGCGTCTCTTTTCCGACCGGTATCATCGTGTCCCAGTCCTGTTTCAGATGCCCGACCTTTACGCTTCCCGGGATATCCGCAGCCGTAAACACGCCGGCAACGCCCGGCAGCGCTTTCGCCTCCTTTGTATGTATGGCTGTCACTCTGGCGCGCGGATACGCCGAGCGGAGCGCGCTGGCATATATCATTCCGTCCAGATACATATCATCTACGTACTCCCCTGTTCCAAGCACCTTCTGCCTGGCATCGATCCGCTGGATGGCCCTGCCTGTCGGGGCGATCCCTTTATCCTCTCCCACATCCGCCTCTTCCCTGAACAGCTTTGCACTGAGCAGGACAGCGTCTATGATCTTTTTATATCCTGTACAGCGGCACACATTGTTTTTTATGGCCGCCGCTGCCTCCAGCCTGGAAGGATCCGGATGTTCATCGATGAGCGCCTTGGCGCACATGACCATTCCGGGAATACAGAAGCCGCACTGAACCGCCCCCGCTTTGGCGAACGCATATCCGTACACGTCCTTTTCCCTGTCACTGAGCCCCTCCACTGTAACGATCTGTTTCCCTGCCAATTTTGACACAAGCGGGATGCACGCCCGGTTCGTCTTCCCGTCTATGATGACGGTACATGTCCCGCAGGCGCCCTCGCTGCACCCGTCTTTAACGGAGGTCAGGTGCAGGTCATCCCGCAGGAACCGGATCAGTCTCTTATCATTCGTGACCTCATATGTCTGTCCGTTGACCACCAATGTGTACATACGGCACCTCCTTACTGCCTCACTGTTCCCCAGTAAGGTCAGCTTTCCTGTCTATGTCATGCAACTCTTCCTTTTCTATCTCTACTAAAATGATTTCTTCCGCATGTTTTTCCATTACCGGCCGGCCGCCCCTGTCCCCGGTTGCTGCCAGGAGTTCCCCGGCATATGCCGCGTCCCATACGACCGGATTCCCGCCCCGGCCGCCTGCGGACGCGCGCACGATCCGTCCCGGATTCTGTTCGGCCGTCCGAAGAAGCCTTACAAAGGTACCGGCAGTCAGCCGCGGCTGATCACAGACGGTAAACAGAACGCCTCTCAGATTCGGAAGTGTATCGAGACATGCTTTAAGCCCGAGCTTCATAGAGCGGGAACTGCCTCTTTCCGGCTGCGTGTTCTTAACGACCGCCATCCCCCTCTTTGCGGCATCTTCCATAATGGCTTTCTCCCCCGTGACAACAACTTTCCACACATCCGGAAGTTCTGCCAGCGTATCGAACAGATGCCGGTACAAAGGCCTGCCTTCCACATCCGCAAGCAGCTTGCCGCCGCCAAACCGGAGCCCCTGTCCTGCTGCCAGCACTACGACCGCGTATGTCCCATAATACTGCTCTGCCGCGCGCACCGCCCCTGCTCCGACGCATCTTGCCTTGTCGGAGATCGTGACACAATAGCGGCGGTCAAGACGGGCGTCAATATCCCCGATCTTCATTCCCTTTTTGACCGGCGCTTTGCTTTGCAGCATCCCTCTTATCATGCCGGACATCTTTGCATAGACCGGTTTCCCTCCGGTCACTGCCACGATCTGGCCGGCCGACACTTCATCCCCGATCTCAGCTTCCTGCTCCATCACTCCGTCCGCAGAAGCCTGTATGAGCCGCTCTCTCGAATAGCCGCCCACCTCTCCGGGCACGCCTGTATTCGGGAGCGCACTGCCCTCCCATATGGCACAGCCCAGCGTATGTCCCCGCTTCGTCTCTATGACACAGTGGCAATCCACGCCGGCTGTAAATCCGGGACCGGCTGCTATGACAAGCGGGGCGTCCTCCCTGGATGTACCCGTGTTCTTTTTGGCCAGGATGGCGTCAACGAGCACATCCGGGCAGAATTCCTTCCGGATATCCGCCGCCTCATCCACGATGACAGCGATCTTCCCGCTGTCCATCACCGCCTGTGCTTCCTCTATATCTGTCACGAGTACGCCTGTCATTCCTTCCACCACGGCGCTGCCTTCACAGACAGCCCTCGACATGGCCACCGACCTTCTCACCGTGAGAGGGACCGGCAGCTCCGTCATTATGATCCTGTGCCCGCGCCGGAACAGTTCGTACGCGATCCCTGTCGCCAGGTCGCCGGCTCCTTTAATCAGTACATTCATATGTGCCTCCAAGTCCCGCCGTGAGGACTACATTATAAAATCCTTTTTCCGCAAACAGACCGGCAACTCTTTCTCCCATACGGATACGCTCTGCGTTGTCTGCCTTATTCAGAATAATGTGAAACTTCATAAACGGATCCATACTTTTCTTCATCCCCATATCACTCAGGCCGATCGCTGCGATGTCCTCGCACTCCAGCCTGTCGTCCATATCCTTTCCGAGAAATGCGGCCGCCTCTTCCGGCCGGTGGCATACCTCCCTGATACGTCCGCCCACAGCGTCCAGGCCGGCCACGCCCAGAAGCACCATCGTCTTGCCCCATAGTACCGGCTCATGCGCGCCGGGTACTTTAAGCGGCTGCCCTTTCGCCCCGTCCGCTTCTATGATGACCGGCACGGCCAGCATTCTGACCGCTTCCAGAAATGCCGTCGGAAACGCGCTCATCTTTCCGTCCGGTTCAGGATACCCTGCCCACACCGGCCTCTTATGCTTAAGCATCCGGTACAAAAGCTCCAGATCCGGAGAACTTAGATAAAAGCCATCGTCCGGCTGCCACATATGCGTCGTCGTCGTAACGATGACCGGCTGCCCTTCTGCCTCATATTCCCGGGCAAGCTGCCGGATGATCGTCGTCTTGCCCCCCGCGCCCACGATGGAAATGATAGGCGCAGAAAACCCGTCCAGCAAAAGTGCTGACTTCAGGCTCTCATTCTCAATTGGTCTGCTGCTTCTGTAACTTCGTATCATATTCATGCCTCACATTATCCGATGTCTGCTGCTTCCTGTGCGGTCACATACCGCCCGCCGTATTCCCTTACGATCGCTCCATTTTCCGCCGCCAGCTCTCCGCGCAGATACACCTTTTCCGCGCGTCCTTTGAGCACCGTGCCTTCAAGCGGACAGTAATCCGCCGCCGACTTCTGGCTCTCTGCGGACAACGTCCACTCCGCCTCAGGATCCCACACGACGATATCTGCGTCACATCCCGGCTCCAGCGCCCCCTTTTTGGGATACAGATGGTAAAGCCTCGCCGGCCCGTACGACAGATATGCGCACATCTGCTCTAACGTGATCCTTCCCTGCCTTACGCCGAAATGATACATAAGCGCCGGGCGCTCCTCCGCCCCCGGCATTCCGCACGGCACGAGAGAAAAATCGCTCTCACCCATCTTCTTCTGGCTCGTTGTAAAGCTGCAGTGATCTGTGCACACTGTCTGGATCTCATTCTCACGCAGCGCCTTCCACAGTTCCTGCTGGTCCTCCTTCGTCCGCAGCGGCGGCGCTATCATATAATTTCTGCCCTCGTTGTCAGGCAGGTGATACTTGCTTTCATCCATGACAAGATACTGGGGACACGTCTCCACATACACTGTCTGCCCCGACTCTCTCGCCCTTCTCACCTCTGCAAGTCCTTCTTTGGAGCTTAAGTGCACGACGATGACCGGCGTATCCACACATCCGGCTATCTTGAGAAGTCTCCCGACCGCTTCCGCCTCCGTGGCCGCAGGGCGTGTTCCCGGATAGTCCGATACATGTTCCCGGTTTCCTTTCTTCTTCATCACTTCCGCTGTCCGGGCGTCGATGATCCCTTTGTTCTCGCAGTGTACTCCCGCGATCCCTCCGAGCTCTTTAAGCCTTGACAATATTTCATATATCGTTCTGTCATCCACCACCATGGCGTCGTAAGTCATATATAACTTAAAGGAATGGATCCCCGACGCCGTCACCTGTGCCAGTTCTTCCGACACCTCCTCATTCCAGTCCGACATGGCGAGGTGAAACGCATAATCACAGGACGATCTGCCGCCGGCTTTCTCATGCCAGCAGGAAAGCGCATACGCAAGACTCTCCCCCTTGTTCTGTGTGGCAAAGTCCACGATGCATGTGGTGCCCCCTGAAAGCTCTGCCTTCGTCCCCGTATCAAACCCGTCCGCAGTCACCGTACCCGACACTTCCAGGTCCATATGAGTGTGGGCGTCGATAAATCCGGGAAACAAAAGCTTTCCCTCCACATCAATGACCTCCGCGCCGTGGAAGTCAAGATTCTCGCCCATGGCAAGAATCTTTTCCCCCTTTACAAGAATATCCAACTTTTCCGTTCTCTCTGGGCCAACCACAGTTCCGCCCCGGAATAAACGCTTCATACTGCCTGCCTTCTTTCTGTTTATGATGAGATCAAATATGTATAGTCCTTAAGTATCGTTTCTATAAGCCGCGCGATCCCTTCCGGGAGTTCTTTTGCCTCCGCCGCATTTACCGTATGCATCCGGCCAAGATAACGCACCCGGCACAGACCGGCCGCCTGGTCAGTCACGGCAAATCCGTCGTTTTTACTCTCTTCCATGTCCGCTTCTTTTGCAAACAGGGTAAATTTATCCAGATACGGCGCACTGTCATACGGACAGAAACTCCTGCAGTTGCCGCATTCATTACACATATAATCTACATGGATGACTTGTTCCTTCTCCATCCCAGGCACGTGCACCGATATATTGGCCCGGTTCGGACAGACATCCACACAGTTCTCACACACAGTGGAACAGCTCAGACAGCGCTGTGCTTCCTTCTTATCGGACGGCTCCGCCAGAATGCCTTTTCTGGCATAGACATCAGATTTAACGGCCGGACTGCTCCTATGTCCGGACACCGGCTTCCCCGCGGCAGCTTCCGCCGCAGTCTTTGCGTCAGCCATGCCTTTGACTACGAGCGAGGGACCGTTAAGCCCGTCTCCGATGACATACACGCCTGGCACGTTCGTCCCGAGGTTACTGTCCACCTTCGGGCGGCCCTTTTCATCCACACAGATACCGTTTTCTTCATAATAGTCAGCAGGCACCTTCTCGCCCACTGCAGCTATGACCATATCCGCCGGGATCTTCTCTGTCTCCTCTGTCTCCCTCACACCGGCACGGCCGGAAGCATCCGGTGCGCCAAGCGTCGTCTTCCTGCAGATGAGCGCCCCTTTTTCCATGCGGGCAGGCGCAAGCAGCTCCCTGAATTCCACTCCGTCCGCGACAGCCTGCAAAAGCTCATGTTCATCCGCCGGCATATAGCGCTTTGTCCTCCGGTATACGAGATATACATGTTCTACACCCGGACAGCGCACCGCGGCTCTTGCCGTATCCATCGCCGTATTTCCTCCGCCGATCACCACGACGTTTCTGCCCGGTCTAATTGTTCCCTTCGTCTCATTAAATTCTTCCAGAAACGCAAGGGCATTGACCGGCGTCCCTCCTTCCAGCTTAAGGCTGCTTCTCTTATAAGCCCCCACCGCCAGAATAACGGAGTCATAACCTGCGCGCTTCAGCTCGCTGACCGGCGGCGCCTGCGTATTACACTTTATCTCCACGCCCAGCTTTTCAAGAAAGGACACGTCTTTTGCGATCACCGTGTCATCGATGCGGAAATCCGGTATGACGCTGCTGACAATACCACCCAGCACCGGACGCTTCTCATATATCGTCACCTGTACGCCCGCCCTGGCCATATAAAACGCCGCCGCCATGCCGGAGGGACCTCCCCCGACTACAGCTGCCCGTCTCCCGCAGCTTTTGGCCGGTTCAAGCGAAGACAGGGCCGCCTCATACGCCTTCCCGGCACAGAGCAGCTTTGTGTCCCTTATCTGTACCGGTGATTCATAGAAGTTTCTCGTGCAGTGGCTCATACACCCGTGTGCACAGATCGTCCCGGTGATAAACGGCAGTGCATTCTCATTTAAAATGACCTGCATCGCCTCCTCGTATCTCCCTTCCCCGGAAAGTCTCATATATGTCGACACTTCCTGGTGGATCGGACAGGCGTCCTCACACGGAGCCGTATAACAGTCAAGCAGCGGCACTTTCTCAGAAGACTTTCTGGAGGCCGGCATCTTGGCCGGTTTCATGTGATGCCTGTCACACACAGCATCCTGCGCTGCCTTTATGAGCCCCTCTGTATCTGTCTTATCAAACGGCTTCATTCCCATATCATCCAGAACTTCCGCCATCTGCAGAAGCCTCTGGTATCCGCCCGGCTTAAGTATCGTCGTCGCCACCGTGACCGGCCATACGCCGCATCCGGCGATGCGCTCAATATTGAATGCATCCGCGCCTCCCGAATACGCGATCCTGAGTCTTCCCGCGAACTCCTGTGAAAGCTTTGCCGCAAGTGAGATCGACAGCGGATAAAGCGACTTTCCGGACATATACATTTCCTCGCTCGGCAGTTCTCCCGCCTTGACATCCACCGGAAAGGTATTCGTGATCTTGACGCCGAATTCCAGTCCGAGGCTTGCGGACAGCTTCATAAGCCTTTTAAGCATCGGCACTGCGTCTGCGTACTGAAGGTCATCCTCAAAATGGAACCTTCCAAAGGCCACATAGTCATATCCCATCTTATCGAGCGTCGCGCGCGCGAAATCATAGCCAAGCAGCGTAGGATTGCACTTGATAAATGTGTGCATCCTCTTTTCTTTCAGAAGATAGTCCGCAATGCTCTCGATCTCCTGCGGCGGACATCCGTGCAGTGTAGAGATCGTGGCGGAATTACATATATCAGGAGAAATGGCTTCAATGTCCTCTGCCGTCATCCGCCCAAACTCCTCTGCATGCTCCAGCAGATACTGTCTGCATTCCCGGAAGGTGTCCGTATGTCCGGCATACTTCATGCTCTCTATAAAATGGTCGATCTTCGGAGATTTAATGCCTGCAAGGTCATATCCCACACTGATGTTGAACTGGAAGCCGTCCATGCTCCCAAGCCCATATTCCTTTGCCATAAACGACAGAAGAAACCATGCCTTTATATACTCTTCCTGCGCCTGCGGCACATAAAGCTCCGTGGACCACTCACAGTTATAGCATTCATCGTCCGCCTTGATACACGGTTTATTGACACAGGCCGCCAGCTCGTCGCCGTCCATTATCTGCACGGTCTTCAGTTCAAAAAACCGCGCGCCCGCGTAGTAGGACGCCGCGATATTCTGTGCCAGCTGGCTGTTCGGCCCCGCGGCCGGTCCGATGACGGTCTCCAGGTTTCTTCCGAATATCGTAAGAGAACGGGAGGCGTCAGCCTTATAAGGACGGTGGACTCCGAACACAGTTCCCTTCGTGTCATGTTCCGCGCGTATCCATTCCATCAACTGGGAAAATGGCATACACGTCATCTTATCACTCATATTATTTCCTCCTCATTATACATCACCCGTTGATACTCTTCCACAATATGTCGGACTGTTCTCTGCATTTCTCCATGGCCTCTTTTACGTCGATCACTTTTACTTCTCTGTCCTGCATGAGAATGCGCCCGTTTCCGACTGTCGTCACCACATCGCGGCCCGTCATGCCAAATAAGATGTGTCCGTATATGTTATCCTTTGTCAGGCGGGTCGGCGGATCATAAGCAACGATGATCACATCTGCGGCCGCCCCTTCTCTCAGGACGCCGAGCGGCGCTTTGAAATAGCGGTTCGCTATGGCGGCATTATTTTCAAACAGCATCTTCGGCACCTCGCTCCACGCTGCGTTCGGGTCACACAGATGATGCTTGTGCAGCACATTCGCGACCTTAAAAGACTCTGTCATATCATGCGTGTAGCCGTCGGTGCCAAGACCGGTCAGTATCCCCCTGCGCACGAGCTCCATCGTCGGAGGACAGCCGCAGGCATTTCCCATATTGGATTCCGGATTATGTACGACCATCGTGTCCGTCTCTTTCAGAAGCTCCATCTCATGCGGGTTGATATAGATACAATGACCGAGCAGCGTCTTTTCCCCGAGCACCCCATGGTCCATGAGACGGTCCACAATACGTTTCCCGTACTTGTTCAGACAGTCATGCAGGTCCTCGATCCCCTCGGCCACGTGTATGTGGTAGCCGGCTTCCGCAGGCTTATTCGCCGCCGCCAGCTCAAATGTCTCATCCGAAATGGTAAACTGTGCGTGCATTCCCATCATACCCGCCAGCATATCTGTATCATCCTTCAGCGCATGGCGGATGAAGGCTGCATTTTCCCTGACCGCCTCCCTCGCCTTGTCCTGTCCGTCCCTGTCTGACACCTCATAGCAGAGACAGGCCCGTATGCCCAATTCCTTCGCCACCTCCGCTATCGTAAACAGACTGTCTGTAATATGTCCGTAGCTTGCATGGTGGTCAAAGATCGTCGTCACTCCGTTTCTGATACAGGATATCATCGTGTCCACCGCGCTGTATCTTGTCTGCTCCAGTGTGAGATGGCGGTCGATCGTCCACCACTGTCCGTCCAGAATGTCCAGAAATCCCTTCGGACTGTATCCTTTGATGCTAAGCCCCCTCGCCATGGCGCTGTAGATGTGTTCGTGTGCGTTGATGAACGCCGGCATGATAACATTGCCTCCGGCATCAATGAACTGTGCATCCGGGTAGCTCTTCCTTATATCGTCCGCCGGCCCGACGGCAATGATACGGTTCCCGTCCATGGCAACCGCGCCATTCTCAATATAAGGATTCTGCGCGTCTAATGTAATAGTCTTTCCGCTGCCTATTACGAGCATAATGTCGCCTCCTCTTTACCGCTTGTTCCAGAACTCTCGGCCGTTCCCATGGCGCCTGCCGGTATTCTGAACGCTTTTTTTACTTTTACAATGATATATTTACCTGTTGCCCGGCACCGCCCGGACAGGGAGACAGATCGTCCGCGCGGCAGCCCTTTTCGGTTCTCCTCTGTACGCATATATGTTCAGAACATCTTGTGTATTTGAACATATTTCACATTCAAAGAAGTCCATGCAACCGAATTATTTCGTATAATTTACACAAACATTCCGTTTGTTTCCTTCATTCTATCATCAATATATATAAATTGCAACGCTATATACAAAAATATTTTTGTATGCTAAATATTTTTTTATTTTTGTATTGCTTTTTCTTTTTTCTGTGCTATGATGAGTTTAGGGAGACAGTAGAAGTATATGAGGAGGCACAGAAGAAAATGGCAGATTCCAGACTGGAAATGTTAAAACAGATAGCTGCGGGGATGGCCGCCCAGTTCGGTGAAAACTGTGAAGTAGTCGTGCACGATCTGACGAAAAGTTCCATTGACAGTTCCATCGTGCATATAGAAAACGGCCACATCACAGGCCGGAGGCTTGGCGACGGGCCGTCCGCCGCGGTCCTGAATGCGGTGAAGCATCAGAACGGGCCGCTTGAAGACCACCTGGCCTATCTGATCAAGACAGATAACGGCCGCATCCTGAAATGCAGCACCATTTACATCAATGACGACAAGGGCAGACCGCGTTACATCCTCTCCATCAATTACGACATTACGAATCTTATGGCGCTGGAGGGAAGCATCCACGCGCTCACCAGCTGCCCGCCGGAGGAGGAAGACAGTAAGGCCGGGAACCCGCCGAAAAAGATCACCCACGACGTCAGTGAACTTCTGGATGAACTCATCGAGGAATCCGTCGAACTCGTAGGAGTACCGGCGGCTCTCATGACAAAAGACGAGAAAATAAAAGCCATCAGATTTCTGAACGATGCAGGCGCGTTTCTCATCACGAAATCAGGGGATAAAGTGGCCAAATACTTTGGCATCTCCAAATATACTTTATATAGTTATGTGGAAATCAACAAATAAACAAATATGGAATTGGAGGGTACGATACCGTGAGCAGACCAAGTGAAACTGAATTAAAATGGACACTGAACAACATGCCGGAAAGTGATGACCTTCAGCTTGCCAGCATGTCTGAAGAGGAAATGAAAAAAGCACGCAGCTTTCATCAGAGCTTTCCACAGTACAGCGTAACACCGCTTACAAAGCTATCCGGGCTGGCAGACTATCTCGGCCTTCGGAGTCTGTACGTAAAGGACGAATCTTACCGCTTCGGGCTGAACGCCTTCAAAGTGCTCGGCGGCTCTTACGCCATTGCCAGATACATAGCAAAACAGCTCGGTAAAGATGTAAGCGACGTGCCCTACGGTGTACTTACCTCCGAAAAACTGCGCAGGGAGTTCGGGCAGGCCACCTTCTTCACCGCGACAGACGGCAACCACGGACGTGGCATCGCCTGGGCGGCCAACAAGCTCGGACAGAAATGTGTCGTGCGCATGCCAAAAGGCACAACGCAGACGAGACTAGAAAATATCGCGAGAGAAAATGCCACCGTGACGATCGAAGACCTGAACTATGACGACTGTGTGCGCAAAGCCGCGAAAGAGGCAGAGGAGACAGAATACGGCATCATGGTGCAGGACACAGCCTGGGAAGGTTATGAAGAGATCCCGACCTGGATCATGCAGGGGTATGGAACACTCGCCACGGAAGCTGCCGAACAGCTGGAAGAAGACGGCGTAAAACGGCCGACACATATATTCATCCAGGCAGGCGTCGGTTCCCTTGCGGGCGCAGTCATCGGTTACTTTGCCAACCGCTTTAAAGAGCATCCTCCGGTGATGGTCGTCGTGGAGGCCAAAGCCGCGGACTGCCTCTACCGCTCCGCCGTAAGAGGCGACGGAAGCTGTGTCGACGTGACCGGCGACATGCTCACCATCATGGCCGGCCTCGCCTGCGGGGAAGCCAACACCGTGTCCTGGGATATCCTGAGAAACCACGCGGACGCCTTCGTATCTTGCCCGGACTGGGTAAGCGCCAACGGCTGCCGCATTTACGCAGCGCCGCTGCGCGGCGACAGCCAGGTCATATCCGGCGAGTCCGGCTCCGTGTGCATGGGCCTCGTAGCCGCTCTTATGACCCGGCCGGAATACAGTGAATTAAAGGAAGCGCTCAAACTCGACGGCAACTCCGACGTACTGCTCGTGTCATCCGAGGGAGACACGGACCCGGAGCGTTACCACGAGATCGTATGGGAAGGTCTGTGCGGAACAGACAAAGAACCATTTTCAGAATTGTTGTAAAATTGCCATAGGGGTCAGACCCCTTTCGCAAGAGGGGTCTGACCCCTATGAAAAAGGAGGAACTTTCATGGATTTTAATAAAATTAAAGAAACTGCAAAAAATTACGAAGCCGACATGACCAGATTTTTACGGGACATCGTCAGGGAACCTGGCGAGAGCTGCGATGAGAAGGCGCACATTGAGCGCATAGCCGGGGAAATGCGAAAGCTTGCGTTTGACAAGGTCGAGATCGATCCCCAGGGGAATGTGCTCGGCTACATGGGTACGGGCAGTACCCTAATCGGTTTTGACGCCCATATCGACAATGTGGGGATCGGAAATATAGACAACTGGGACTTCGACCCGTATGAAGGGTATGAGACGGAGACGGAAATCGGCGGCCGGGGGGTATCCGACCAGCTCGGCGGCATCGTCTCGGCAGTGTACGGGGCGAGGATCATGAAGGATCTCGGGCTGCTGTCCGACAAGTACCAGGTGCTCGTGACCGGCACGGTCCAGGAGGAGGACTGCGACGGCCTCTGCTGGCAGTACATCATCAATGAAGACAACGTCCGCCCGGCATTCGTCGTATCCACGGAGCCGACCGACGGCGGCATCTACCGGGGACAGCGCGGCCGCATGGAGATCCGCGTGGATGTCCAGGGCGTATCATGCCACGGCTCCGCGCCGGAGCGGGGCGACAATGCCATCTATAAGATGGCCGACATCCTGCAGGATGTGCGCGCCCTGAATGAAAATGACGACAGTGACGGTACAAAGATCAAAGGACTCGTAAAAATGCTGAACGAAACGTACAACCCGCAGTGGAAGGAAGCCAACTTCCTCGGACGGGGCACAGTCACGGTATCTGAGATCTTCTTCACCTCGCCGAGCCGCTGCGCGGTTGCCGACTCCTGCGCCGTCTCCCTGGACCGCCGCATGACAGCGGGTGAGACATGGGAAAGCTGCCTTGATGAGATCCGCGCGCTCCCGAGCGTGAAAAAGTACGGCGATGACGTAAAGGTGTCCATGTATACATACGACCGGCCTTCCTATACCGGCTGTGTCTATCCGATCGAATGTTATTTCCCAACCTGGGTCATTCCTGAGGACCATGAAGTGACCAGAGCTCTGGAAGAAGCATACAAAGGACTTTACGGCAGCAGCCGTCTCGGCAATGCGCAGACAGAAGCAGAGAGAAAAGACCGTCCTCTTACCGACAAATGGACATTTTCCACAAACGGCGTATCCATCATGGGCCGCAACGGCATTCCTTGTATCGGGTTCGGACCGGGCGCGGAAGCACAGGCTCATGCCCCGAACGAAAAGACATGGAAAGACGACCTTGTCAGATGCGCAGCGGTATATGCCGCTCTCCCATCTGTGTACTGTAAATAAACCATAAATGACCGGAGGTAATAAATGATGAAAACGTTACAAGATTATATCGATAAATTAAATTCCCTGAACTTTAAAGAAATGTACAACGGTGACTTCTTCCTCACGTGGGAGAAGACTGACGACGAGCTGGAGGCCGTGTTCACACTGGCGGACGCGCTCCGCTTCATGCGCGAACACAACATCTCAACAAAAGTATTTGAAAGCGGCCTTGGCATCTCTTTGTTCCGCGACAATTCCACCCGCACCCGCTTCTCCTTCGCTTCCGCCTGCAACCTGCTCGGCCTGGAGGTACAGGACCTGGACGAAGGGAAATCCCAGATCGCCCACGGCGAGACCGTCCGCGAGACGGCCAACATGATCTCCTTCATGGCGGACGTCATCGGTATCCGCGACGACATGTACATCGGAAAAGGAAATGCCTACATGCACGATGTTGCCGATGCGGTGACAGAAGGAAATAAAGCAGGGATCCTGGCCCAGAAACCGACGCTTGTGAATCTACAGTGCGATATCGACCATCCGACGCAGGTGATGGCGGATATGCTGCACATTATCCACGAATTCGGCGGTGTGGAAAACTTAAAGGGCAAGAAGCTCGCCATGACATGGGCTTACTCTCCTTCCTACGGAAAACCGCTCTCTGTCCCGCAGGGAGTCATCGGTCTCATGACCCGCTTCGGCATGGACGTCGTCCTCGCCCACCCGGAAGGCTATGAAGTCTTCCCCGAAGTAGAGGCAGTTGCCGCGGAAAATGCCAGTAAGTCCGGCGGTTCCTACACAAAGACAAATGATATGAAAGAAGCCTTCCAAGACGCGGACATCGTATATCCGAAGAGCTGGGCTCCCTTTGCCGCCATGGAAAAACGGACCGACCTCTATGCCAAAGGCGACCAGGCCGGCATCGATGCTCTGGAAAAAGAACTGCTCTCCCAGAATGCGCAGCACAAAGACTGGGCATGTACAGAGGAGCTCATGAAGACGACAAAGGACGGCAAAGCGCTGTATCTCCACTGTCTGCCGGCAGACATCACAGGCGTGAGCTGTGAGGAAGGTGAAGTGGACGCAAGTGTATTTGACCGTTACCGGGAACCGTTATATAAGGAAGCCAGCTTTAAGCCGTATATCATAGCGGCCATGATCTTCCTGGCCAAATTTGCCGATCCCGCCGATATCCTGAAAAAGCTTGACGAAAAGGGGACCCCGAGAATACTCAAGTAAGGGATAAGGAGGCATAACTATGACAAAGAAAAAAAGGGTCGTGATCGCCCTGGGCGGAAACGCGCTCGGCAATACACTCCCGGAACAGATGGCAGCTGTGAAGATAACAGCCCGCGCCATTGTAGACCTGATCGAAGAAGGCTGCGAAGTCGTTGTCGCCCACGGCAACGGCCCCCAGGTGGGCATGGTCAACAATGCCATGCTCGCCCTGACCCACGAAGATAAAGAGCAGCCGAACACTCCGCTGTCTGTCTGCGTTGCCATGAGCCAGGCATATATCGGATATGACCTTCAGAATGCCCTGCGTGAAGAACTTCTGGACAGAGGGATCGACAACATCCCCGTCGCCACCATGATCACACAGGTGCGGGTCGATGAAAATGACCCTGCCTTCGACAGCCCGTCCAAACCGATCGGCAAATTTGTTACAAAAGAGCAGGCGAAAGAAATGGCGCTGAAATATGACTATATAATGAAGGAAGACGCAGGCCGCGGCTACCGCCGTGTGGTCGCCTCTCCAAAGCCGGTGGAAATTATTGAGACAGGTACGATAAAAGCCATGGTTGATTCCGGAGAACTCGTGATCGCCTGCGGAGGCGGCGGGATCCCCGTCATCCGTCAGGGAAATCACCTGCGGGGCGCCAGCGCGGTCATCGATAAGGACTTCGCCAGCTGCCTTCTGGCAAAAGAGCTGGATGCAGACTTTCTGATCATACTGACCGCTGTGGAAAAAGCAGCCATCCGCTTTGGACAGCCGGATGAAAAGTGGCTTGACAAAGTCACCGTCTCCGAGATGCGTCAGTATATGGAAGAAGGGCACTTTGCCCCGGGCTCCATGCTTCCGAAAGTTCAGGCCGCAGTCGACTTCGCGGCCTCCAGGCCGGGACGGTGCGCGCTCATCACTCTTCTTGAAAAAGCAAAGGAAGGTATCAACGGTACGACCGGAACGCTCATCACCCTAGACTAAAGGAGGGGACGCATATGACAGACAAAGAGCGGACCCGCTCTTCTATATTTGACCTGAAAGGTGTCCCGGACATAAAGCAGGCGCTGCCGCTTGCCCTCCAGCATGTGGTTGCCATGATCGTCGGCTGTGTCACGCCTGCGATCATCGTCGCAGGCGTAGCCGGCCTGTCGGAGAAGGACTCTGTCATTCTCATTCAGGCGGCTTTGATCGTGTCCGGAATATCCACATTGATCCAGCTGTTTCCGTTTATACACACGCGGTGGTTTACGATAGGTTCCGGTCTTCCGATCATAATGGGGATCAGCTTTGCCTACCTGCCGAGCATGCAGACGATCGCGGCAGAATTTGATATACCGACAATACTCGGCGCCCAGATCGTGGGCGGATGTGTGGCAGTATTCGTTGGGCTGAACATTAAGAGGATCCGCAGGTTCTTTCCTCCGCTCATCGCCGGAACCGTCGTATTCACCATAGGCCTCTCCCTCTACCCGACCGCCATCAACTATATGGCCGGCGGCGTGGGAAGTCCGGATTACGGCTCCTACAGGAACTGGATCATAGCTGTGATCACCCTCGTCATCGTGACGCTTCTGAACCACTTCGGCAGAGGGATATTCAAGCTGGCCTCTATACTGATCGGGATCATAGGCGGGTACGCGGCGGCCCTCTGTATGGGAATGGTCGACTTCTCTCCCATCGCGCAGGCCTCTGCGTTCCAGCTGCCGATGCCGCTGCATTTCGGCGTAAAGTTTGAAATCTCTTCGTGCGTCGCCATCGGCCTGCTGTTTGCCATCAACTCCATCCAGGCGATCGGTGACTTCTCCGCCACGACAAGCGGAGGGCTCGACCGGATGCCGACGGACGGAGAGCTTCAGGGCGGCATCGTCGGATACGGGATCACCAATATCCTCTGTTCACTGGCCGGGGGACTGCCGACAGCCACCTACAGCCAGAACGTGGGTATCGTGGCCACCACAAAAGTTGTAAACCGCTGTGTCCTCGGCCTTGCAGCCGTGCTTCTGCTCGCGGCGGGATTTATACCGAAGTTTTCATCCCTCCTGACGACGATCCCGTACGCAGTGCTCGGAGGCGCGACCGTATCCGTGTTTGCATCGATCGCCATGACCGGGATGAAACTTATAACATCCGAAAACATGTCCTACCGGAACACCTCCATCGTCGGACTGGCCGCCGCACTCGGCATGGGTATATCACAGGCAACAGAGGCGCTCCAGAATTTCCCGGACTGGTTTGTGATGATATTCGGGAAATCACCGGTAGTGATCGCAACATTGATCGCCGTACTGCTGAACATCATACTGCCGAAAGATCTGGAGGCAGGTTCCTGAAGCTGCGGCCAGGCAGATACCGTACAACTTTTTATACCCCGGACGCCCTCCGGACCATGTCGTTAAACGTGGTTTCCGCAAAAAAGGACGCCGGGGTATTTTTTACAGGCCTCTGAAACAGCCGGGCGGTCATTGTTCCTCAAAACTGCCCTTCAGGGAATCCAGCCATGTTTCGATCGCCTGAACGAGTATCATCTGTTGCCTAAGGACAGCTTTTCCCGTCTCGGGAATATCCGGTATATTTTCTTTTATCTTCATATTTTCTTCCAGATATGCTTTTAACGTTTTAACGCTTTCTCCGATCTGCCCCAGACATATCTCCCTCTTCTCTGGGGCGAGCTCTGTCAGATTTACGATCACTGCGTTAAAGTCCAGAAAGATGCGAAGCGGTTTTGAAGAAATCTCCATCATCAGTTTTTCAAATTGTTTTTCTCCGGCTCCGGTGAGGGAATAGACGGCCTTCTCCGGCATTTTTCCCTCTTTGACGATATTACTCTCAATGAATCCCTTTTCTTCCAGCTGGATTACTTTCTTATAGATAGATGGTGTACTGATCTTCACCCATCTCGATATATTTCTGTACTCTACCAGTTTCTGAATATCATAAGCGCTCAGCGATTCATTTTTAAGCATACCGAGCACGATCAGATCTATGGTCGCCATAATCTCCTCCTTTTTTCATTTGACAAATACTATAATTTATAGTAGTATAGCCTTGCGTTTTATTTACTATAATTTATACTACTATATCAAACAATCAGTGTCAAGCGAAAGGAGAACTTACATGAACGGACAAAACAGAAAGATGGAATTACTCGGAAGCGTGCCTGTGCCGAGAGCATTGCTGGCGCTTGGTCTTCCTACTATGACAGGTATGATGATCAACGCCCTGTACAATCTTGTCGACGCCTACTTTGTCGGAGGACTCGGTACGAGCCAGATGGGAGCGATCACTGTGGCGTATCCGCTTGGGCAGATCGTCGTAGGCCTCGGACTTCTGTTCGGCAACGGAGCCGCCTCTTACCTTTCCAGGTTGCTCGGCAACGGGGACAGGGAAACCGCGGACAAAGCTGCCAGCACCGCCCTGTACAGCAGTATTCTCGTTGGATCCACCGTCATCCTTTGTATTATTTTGTTTCTGGAACCGGTTTTAAAACAGCTGGGGGCAACAAAAAGCGTTATGCCTTATGCCGTCACATATACGGGCATCTATATCGTCTCCTCCATCTTTAATGTATTTAATGTCACGATGAACAATATCGTATCAAGCGAAGGCGCCGCCAGAACGACCATGTGTGTATTAATGACAGGCGCTGTCATCAATGTAATACTGGACCCTGTACTCATCTACGGATTTCACCTCGGCGTCGCCGGAGCGGCAGCTGCCACCGCAGTATCGCAGTTTGTCTCAACGCTTGTCTATCTGCTCTATATCTTTACAAAAAAGAGTGTGTTCAGTTTCAGCATAAAAAACTGCTCATTCTCAAAGGAACTTTTGTCCGAGATCCTGAAGATCGGAATTCCCACACTTGCTTTCCAGGTGCTCACAAGTCTTTCCATCACTATGATAAATCATGCGGCAAAGGAATATGGGGATTTTGCGCTGGCCGCGATGGGGCCTGTAACGAAGATCATGTCTGTTGGAAGTCTCATGGTATTTGGATTCCTGAAAGGTTTACAGCCGATCGCCGGATACAGCTTCGGAGCAAAAAAATATGACCGCCTCATGCAGGCAGTCAGAACATCCGTCATATGGTCTACCATTTTCTGTATTCTGTTCGGTCTGACCGCTTCCCTGTTCGCCGGAGACATTATGGCCCTGTTTACGAATACAGACCTGGACATGATAACAACAGGCGCCGCTGCATTGAGGGCAAGCGGCCTGTCCTTTGCAGTGTTTGGTTTCTATACCGTATATTCCACTCTGTTCCTTTCAATGGGAAGAGCAAAAGAAGGCTGTCTCCTCGGCGCCTGCCGCCAGGGGATCTGCTTTGTGCCGGTCATACTCATCTTTCCTGCCGTCTGGGGACTGAACGGCATTCTTTACGCGCAGCCGGCAGCTGACATCCTGTCCGCCGGCGCAGCCATCGTTATGGCGGTCCGTCTCCGCAAAGAATTACGTGCGGCAAAAGCACATTCTTTTGCCGCACGTACGGATATACCTCTATCTTGATCTTTTAAGCCGCTTTATCCATTTTTCCAGCTCTGCCTGAACGACAGTCATCACAGAAAAGCCGGCAGCGGCAGCCCACTGTATGCCAGAAAGGGGCACAAGTCTGAACGCTTCTCTAAGCGCCGGCAGAAACAGGATACACGCCATAAGAGCCGCCGATACCGCAAAGGCGGCAAGCAGCCACGGGTTTGCTCCCTCCGCCCTCACCCAGACGGGCTCCGTGTTGGAGCGCTCATTAAAGGACCTCAGCATCTGGGAAAATGCCAGTGTGCAAAATGCCATCGTCTGTCCTGCCGCATGGCCGCCGGTCGCAGCACCCGTCCAGTAAGCAGCGGTCGTCATGGCCGCCACAAAAATCCCCTGTACAATAACCCTCCGCACGAGGTCTTTTTCAAATAAAGTGCCTGACTTTACCGGCTGGTGTTTCATGATATTTCTGCTGGCAGGATCGACGCCGAGGGCCAGCGCCGGCAGCGTAGCCGTGGCCAGATTCACCCAGAGAATATGAACCGCAAGCAGGGGCGCGTCAAAGTTAAAGACCGTCGCCGCGAATAAGGTCAGTATTTCCGCGATATTACCCACAAGCAGGAACTGTATTACCTTCTGTATATTCCGGTACACGCGCCGTCCTTCCTTGATGGCAAAGGCAATGGTAGTAAAGCTGTCGTCGAGCAGTATCATATCGGAGGCTTCTCTGGCGACATCTGTACCTGTCTTTCCCATGGCGACTCCGATGTCTGCCGCCTTCAGCGCAGGCGAATCATTCACGCCGTCCCCGGTCATGGCGACGATCTCTCCGGCGCGCTTTAATGCTTTTATGATGCGCAGTTTATCTGCAGGCGACACGCGGGCGAATACTGCGGCGGAGCCCGCCGAAGCCATCAGTGCCTCGTCGTCCATGGCATCCAGTTCTTCTCCGGATATGACCATATCCCCTTCTTTATATATACCAAGCTCCTTCGCTATGGCAAGCGCAGTCACCTTATGGTCTCCGGTTATCATAACCGTACGGATTCCCGCCTTCCGGCAGATACGCACCGAATCGGCCACTTCCTGACGGGGCGGGTCGATCATGCCGAGCGCGCCTGCAAAAGTCATGTCTGCTTCTACATTTTCCCCGTCCTTATCGGGTATGTCACGTATTGTCCTCAGAGCGAATCCAAGCACCCGCAGGGCATCTTCCGACATCTTCCGGCAGAGCGCCAGGATATTGGCCCGGTCGTCTTCCGTCATGGGACGTACGCCCTGCGCGGTCAGAATATGGCTGCAAAGAGGCAGCATCTCATCCACCGCTCCCTTCGTGTAAGCCACATAACTGCCGTCTATCCGGTGAACCGTCGTCATTCGCTTCCGCTCCGAGTCAAAAGGCTGTTCAAACAGACGCGGATACGTATCTTCCAGCGACTCATGGTCAATACCGAATTCCTGCGCCATATATATGAGCGCGCCCTCTGTGGGGTCCCCGATGATTCCACCGCTCTCATCCGGGTCAAGGCTTGCGTCATTGCAGAGCGCCGCCGCATAGACGATCTCCCGGTAGACGTCCGGATGCTGTCTTGCAGCCTCTCCTACAGGTATCGCCCTGCCCGCCTCAAAGTCCCCGTTTGCCGCAGCATGGGTCACGGTCATCTTATTCAAGGTCAGCGTACCTGTCTTATCGCTGCAGATCACTGTCGCTTCGCCGAGCGTCTCCACTGCGGGAAGCTTCCGGATAAGCGCATTTTGTTTTGCCATGCGCTGGACGCCAAGCGCCATCACGATCGTCGCCGTGGCCGGGAGACCTTCCGGAATGATGGATATGGCAAGGGAAATGGCCACGAGAAACTGCGGGATGATCGGACGTTCATACAATGCTCCGAGCACAAATATCAACACACAGACGATAAGACCTGCTGCCGTCAATGTCCTGCCCACCGCATTCAATTTGCGCTTCAGCGGAGTATCCAGCTCATCCTCGCTTTCGAGCATGCCTGCGATACCGCCCACTTCCGTCTGCATACCGGTGGCCGCCACAACCCCCACCGCCCGGCCGTAAGTGACAATAGAAGAACGATATAACATGTTGCGTCGGTCTCCGAGAACGGTCTCTCCCGGAAGGACCGCATCTGCCTCTTTTTCTGACGGCAGCGACTCACCGGTAAGGGAAGCCTCCTGTACCTTCAGATTGGCCGATTCAGTCAGCCTTATGTCGGCCGGCACCATATCGCCGTCGCTTAAGTACACCACATCTCCCTCCACCAGTTCTGCTGCCGGGATGATGCTCTCCTCCTTCTGCCGCAGTGCCCGGGCAGTGAGTGCGCTCATATTGCGGAGCGCCTCAAGAGATGACTGTGCCTTCTTCTCCTGTACGATTCCGATAACTGCGTTGATGATTACAATTGTAAAGATCACCGCCGCCTCCGTCCATTCTCCCAGAACAGCTGAAAACGCGGCAGCTCCTATCAGTATGAGCACCATAGGGTCTGTCACCTGCTCTCTGAGCATCTGAGAAATTGTTTTCGGCGGTTTCCGGCGCAGCTCATTGCGCCCGTTCTTTCTTAACCTTTCGGCCGCCTCAGCATCACTTAGACCTTCCACGGAAGTACCGAGTGTCCGGTAAACTTCCTCGATCTGCATGGAATGCCAAGGCATCTGTCTGTGATTATCCATATTGGATATACCACTCCCTTCTTTTTTTAATATAATTTATCTGATTGCCTCAACAGGCAGGATCAGCGGTAAAAAACACAAAAAAGCACAACCTGCCGCCTCTGTAAAGAAGCGCAGATCATGCCTGTTATCCCTGTTGATCTCTTATCTAAAACATTATAATAAATACATTGGTCAGCGTCGCTACTGTCGGCGTCGTCCATAGTGTCGGTAATATCCTTTCTTCTAAAAAACATCTGATAGAATTATTTGTGCTTTATTATATGAGAAGTATGCCGTATTGTCAACATTTATTTTCTTCTGTTTTAATTTCCGCCATATGATCCGCGATACGCCCTCTTCAGGATAAAACGGATCTCCTCTTCCGTGATCTGTCCGTCATACGCATACCCGAGCGGATCATTAAGCACTATCGGCAGCGCCTCCAAGATCTGCGCTTCCGTAAACCCCTGTTCGTTTAACGAAGGGATCCCCAGCTCTTTTGCAAAGGCGCGGACAGCGTCCGCTGCTTTTTTTCCTATTTCTCCGGGCTCGTCTGTGCTGATTTTGGCCCCCATGATCAGTCCCAGTCTCTTCATCTTTTCCGGATACGCCCGGGCCTGCAGTTCTATCACAGCAGGGGTCAGGTTGGCGCAGCAGACGCCGTGGGGCACGTGATATAAATGTCCCAGCGCGTGCGCGCATGCATGGCCGATATGGACCCCCGACTCATTAAATGCGATCCCCGCAAGATTGCTCGCAAAGGCAAGGTGTTCCCTCGCCTCCCTGTCGCTTCCGTCTGCAACGGCCGCAGGCAGATATGTCTTTATAAGACGAACGACCTCAAAAGCGAGAAGATCGGAATGAGGAGTGTTTTTCTTTTCTGCCAGTGCCTCGTTTGCGTGGGACAGGGCATCCAGCCCTGTAAACGCGGTGACAAAGGGAGGTACCGACATTGTGAGTTCAGGGTCCACGATGGCACAGTCCGCGGCGCACGGAAGTCCTACTTTCGCATCCAGCGCACTTGACGTCACGACTGCCACAAAGGTGCTTTCCGAACCGGTTCCCGTCGTCGTCGGCATGAGGATCAGCGGAAGAGGATGGTGTGCATAGCTCTTTGCCCCCGACAGGTATTCCAGCACCTCCCCGAGAATTTCAAGCCCGTTGGCTGCGGCCGCGGCGATCACCTTTGCCGTATCCAGCACGCTCCCCCCGCCAAGCCCAAGCACTCCGTCGATATGGTTCTCTCCGATGATCCTTACAGCTTCTTCCACAGTACCGTCCGGGCAGTCGGTCTGCACACCGTACCACGTTGTGACGATAAGGCCGCTCTCCTTCAGGATATGTTCCATTTTGCTGTCCATCCCTGTCTGTCTGATTCCTTCGTCACAGACGAGCAGGAGCCTGCCCACTCCCAGCTCTTTAGCCTTTTTCCCCGCCTGTGCGGCCATTTTGCTGCCAAACAGGACCGGCGCTATCTGCTTATATACTCCTGGTCTCAGCATTGCTCTCACCTCACTTTTACCCTTCATATGCATCCGCCAGAATATCAGCGGCGTCCTGCTCCGTCACTTCACCCCCGAAGGCCATACAGAGCGCATCGCCATAGAACATTGGTTTTGCGGCCATCATCTGTTCCTTCGTCAGTCCAAGTTCTTTAAAAGACTTGATCCCGACCGCCCTGGCAAAGCTTCGCACTGCGTCTGCCGCCTCTTTTCCTATCACTTCCGGGTCATCCGAAGTGATAGCCGCTCCCATCAGCTCTCCAAGCCGTTTCATCTTCTGCGGATATGTCTTTGCCGCAAAACGGATCACAGCCGGCGTCAGATTCGCACAGCAGACACCGTGCGGAATATGATAAAGATGCCCGAGCGCATGTGCCGCCGAGTGTCCGATGTGGACTCCTGATTCGTTAAAGGAAATGCCCGCAATACTGCTCGCAAATGCCAGACGGTCTCTTGCCTCCATATCCGCCGCGTCCTTCACCGCAGCCGGCAGATTCTCTTTAATAAGCCGTATCGCTTCGCAGGCAAGCAGATCGGAATGAGGCGTATTCTTCTGCTCGGTCAGCGCTTCACTGGCATGCGAGAGCGCATCCATACCGGTAAATGCGGTGATATAAGGCGGCACTGTCTTCATAAGCTCAGAATCTACGATACCGTAGGAAGGAGGCACCGGAAGACCTATCTTACAGTCCAGTTTGTCTGATGTAACGACAGCGACAAACGTACTCTCCGAACCGGTTCCCGCCGTCGTCGGTATCTCGATCACAGGCACGGGCGCATTTGCATACTCCTTCTGGCCGGTCAGATACAGAACGATATCGTCCAGCACCTGGTCGTCATTGGGCACGACTGCCGACACTGCCTTTGCCGTATCCAGCACACTTCCTCCGCCGACGCCGACCACTCCGTCTATCTTCTCTCTTCTTCCGACCGCGGCCGCTCTTTTCACACTCTCCTCCGGACAGTCCGTCTCCGCCTCTGCCCACATGACGACTTCGATCCCGGATCGTTCCAGAACACGGCGCACCTTGCCGGCAGCCCCCGCCTCAAGCACGCCCTCATCACTTACAAGCATAACCTTACTGCATCCGAAACTCTTTACGATCTCTCCCGCCTGCCCGGCTGTTCCAGAACCGAACAGAACCGGCGCAAGCTGTGTGTACATTCCTGATTTTAACATATGATCTCCTCCTCACTCTCAATTTAACTGTGCCGCCGCTAGATAACCGGTGCGGACCGCGTTCTCAATTCTCCCTGCCTGTTTCGCGTCTCCCAGATACACAACTCTTTCAAACTCCTTGTCCAGTTCCTCTTTCAATTCCGTATTGGACGACGTTCCGAGCGAAACGACAATGGCGTCAAAGTCGAAGCGCTCCTGTTCCTTTGTCTCCGTATTTTCAAAAGCAGCCGTTGTCCCGTCGATCTCCACGAGCCGGTGTTTTGGATATAGCTTTGTCCCATGCGTGCTCACACGGCCCATCACATCGATCAGATTCTGGAAGAAAATGCCCGGTCCGATATCGTCCGCCATCTCAAATACAGTCACCTTGTTTCCCCTGTCGCCCAGAAGTTCCGCAGTCTCGATCCCGGTCATTCCGGAGCCGACAACCGCTACATTTTTATTCTCAAGGGTGACCGTTCCGTTTAATATCTCTACCGGTGTATATACGTTTGCCCCGCCGATACCCCGGATAGACTTCGGCATGATCGGATTGGAGCCGTGGGATACGAATACGGCATACGGGTGTAACGCTTTCAGCTCTTCCAGTGTTGGCGCTTTGTTCAGCCGCACTTCTACACCGAGCTTTTCCATCTGGTATTTCTGATAGTCAATAAGCCAGCCTGTCTTCTCCTTTTTTGGCGGCTTTGACGCAAGCGCGATCTGTCCGCCCACTTCGCCCTGCTTCTCAAAGACTACCGGAGAAAAACCTCTCATCGCCAGGATCCTTGCCGCTTCCATCCCGGCAGGCCCTGCGCCGATCACCGCCACGACTCTTTTCTCCCCGTCTTTTTTAAGCATTTCATCACTGTACTTATCTTCCCGGCACCCTTGAAAATTGATGGCGCATCCCATGGGTGTCCCGCTCATATCTGCCGCCATCAGCGTCTCCATACAGTACAGACAGGAAATACACTTGCGGATTTCCTTCTCTTTACCTTCCCGCGCTTTCCTCATCCAGTCCGGATCTGCAAAAAAGGCGCGGGCTGAGCCGATAAAATCACATTTCCCTTCTTTCAGCACTTCCTCCGCATACCCGGGCTCACGGATGACCGAAGCGGCAATGACCGGTATACGGACTGCCTTTTTCACGGCCTCTGCCCCGTTCATCTTCCACCCCTGGTCAAATCCTACCGGTTCCCAGGCTGTGTTCATCGTCTCATAGATACCGGCGCTGACATCAAGGGCGTCCACTCCCTTACCTGCAAGATGCTTCGCGATCTTCACTCCGTCTTCCAGGCAGAGGCCTTCCCCCGGCAGTCCGGCATATTCCATATGCTCATCCGCGGAAAAGCGTACGATCACCGGATAATCTCCACCGCACTCCCTGCGCACCGCGTCTAAGATCTCATCCAGGAAACGCATGCGGTTCTCAAAGGAACCGCCGTACCTGTCGGTCCGCTTATTTGTATAAGGGCTCAAAAACTGCCCGATAAGGTAGCCGTGTGCCCCGTGAAGTTCCACCGCGTCCACGCCTGCTTCTTTTAACCGCTTTGCCCCGGCCGCAAACAGTTCTGTCATCTCTTTTATTTCATCTGTTGTCATCTCATGCGCCGGCTGATGCACACACCTGCACTCTGTCTTGCTTGCGGACTTCATACTTTCCACTCCGTTAAGCTCTGCTATTCCCTGGCGGCCTGGATGATAGATCTGGACAGCCAGAACAGAGCCATATTTATGAACTTCGTCCGCAAGCTTTTTTAAGCCCGGAATATATTTGTCGTCATCCACCGCTATCTGCCTCAGATTTCCCTTTCCAGTCCTGAAGTCGACACAGGCACACTCTGTTATGACAAGACCGACGCCGCCCTTTGCCCTTGCCCCATAGAAGGCTATATCCGCATCCGACACAGTGCCGTCTTCCTCTGCGATGTGATTGCCCATGGCAGTCATCACCGCCCTGTTTGGTATCTCTAACGTCCCGATATTACAGCTTGAAAATAATGTATTGTACATATGAGTCTCTCCTTTTTTCATCTATGAATTCACTTCCGCCTTATTTCTGCGCATCCCCCAGATCAGCATTACGACCGTAAGCGCGCCGGACAGGATACCGGCCAGAATGAAAGCGGTAAAATTGACATTAGAACTGCTGCCGAACAGTGTCGTAAGCGGATTGACAATATAAGCACAGACGCACTGTCCAAAATTCTGAGCACATGTCACGAGTGAGATCGCCATCCCTACGGAAAACGGATCAACCGTGTGCCCTGTATAGATCATGACGCCCGGAACGATCACCGACACTGCCATGCCTAAGAGAAGACTACCGATATGGCACAGGATCATATTGCCCGCGTAAGCCATAATAAAATAAGATACCGCCAGCATCAGGCAGCCCACAGCCACGGAACAATTTCTGGACGCCTTGACGAGCCTGCTGTACAAAAGTCCCATCACAACTCCGCCCGCCGCGAAAAAGGCAAGCCCAAGTCCCGCATCCGCGGCGGTGCCAAGCCCTCTTTCCTGTACAAGGAACGACAGAAAGATGGAGTATACCTGTATAGCCACAAAGACCGCAAACATGAATACGACCCAGAGCCATGTAGCCTTTGTTAGATGTACAGACTGCTTCTCTCCTGAAGCTTCTTTCTTGACTGCCACCTTCTGCATAGGGAGGACAAACACAACCGCAGCCAGCGTCAAAACTGCTATAATATGTACGTAGAATACGTAATTCCATTGGATATCCGCAAGCCAGCCGCCCGCAAACACCATGACGGCAACTCCTCCCATCTGGGATGCCTGCAGCGTTCCCTGCACTTTCTGCTGTTCTTCCCCCGAAAAGTTATCCGCCACCAGCGCGGTGCTCACTACCTGTGATATGCCTACGCCAATACCGAGAACTGCTCTCATGACAAGGATCAGTCCGAATGACGTGGTGACAAACGCGGGGATCAATCCTCCCGCCAGGAAGCAGACTGCCCCCGCCGCCGCGATTATTTTTTTCGGCACATACTCCATCAGCTTTCCTACAATAAGTGTAGTGGGTATGATCGCAAAACACGGCACTGAGATCAGGTTCTGGATCATTGTCTGTGACGCGTCGGGAAAATTGGCCCCAATCGTTGCCAGTGCGCTTGTGATCCCGATAACCCCCATCATAAGCAGTGCGATTGCATATATACTTATCTTGATCCTGCTTTTTGCATTACTCATATCTTTTTCCTTTCCTTCCTCTGCTGCTTTATTTGTTTTCTATTTAACGATATCGTTTATGTTATTATCTTATCTCATTATATTTGTTAAATCATTATCAATAATTTTCAAAATAAAATTTATTTTGTTGTTATAATGAAAAATCCATTTGCAATATCTGACAGATTCACGCTGGAGTATTTGCAATATACTGCAAATGAATTTCCTGACAATACCATTGTCTTTTTATTGTCAGGCACGAATAATGAATGTTATATTCAGAAGAAAGGGGGCGTATTAATATGACATTAACACTTAAAGAACTGGTAAAAGAACTGGAACGATACTCTCCGGACATAGTGCAGGACTGCGGTTATCCAATCTCGGCCGTTCGCCTCTTCAGCAGAAAAGAGCTTTCCGCGGAACAGGGCGTGCTTTTTATAGGGCGGGCTGAAGAACTGCCCGATATTCCTCCTGTAGGACGGATTTCCTTTCTCGTCGCCGGCAGTGACGTCCCGGAATCCTATCTCCGGCCGGAAGCAGGATGTACTCTTGTCACTGTGTCGGAAAGCGCTGATACGCATCTGCTATGCAACACCGTGTGGAAGCTTCTGGAGGAAGAGGTGCACACTTCAAAAAATATATTAAAACTGCTGAAAGTCAAAAAAAGCAAGACGACCTTACAGGAACTGATGGACCTTGGATATGAGATACTCGGGAACCCGCTTCTTCTTGTGGACGTTTCCCTCTGTTTTATCGCCCACGCAGGCGGCAACAGTTCCAGCCAGGAGCCGCTGTGGGAGTGGACCTTGAGCCGGGGATATGTATCCGATCAGTACATAGAACAGATCCATATGGATATGATGGAGGACTTGAACTCTGATTCTCCGAGAAATGATTTCATCTGGGAAAAGGGTATTCTAAACCACAATCAGCTTGTGTATAAAATAAATGATAACGGCAAGCCGCTGGCATATCTGAAAGTATTGGCGCTCAACAAGCCGATCTCCGGATCGGATCAGGAGATCGTGGAGGCGCTCGGCAACTGTATCCTGTATTTTTTACTGGAATCCACCAATACTTACACGCCAAGTTCTCCGCTCGCCGAGTCATTTTTCATCGCCCTGCTGAACGAAAAGCTGTATGACGAGGACGCGGTCGAGGAACGCATCCATCAGTTTAATATCAAACTTTATGATTACATCACTCTCCTCGTGATCGAACTGACGGAAGACTATATGCAGGATATCAGCAAAGTCTATATGCTGAAAAGAGTCCTTCAGAACTTTCTTGCCAGAAATACGATCATCTACTATAAAGGCTATCTCGTCGCCGTGTTTGACACAAAGACAGACACCCTGTTTTCCGAATCGGATGAGAGGCAGTTCGCCAATCTGCTGGAAAAGCAGAACTGCCGCGCCGGCATCAGCTACACGTGTAAAAATCTTTACTCTCTGCCGGAACAGTTTTCCCAGGCGGTATCCGCCCTGAACACCTCATGGAAGCTGCACCACAAAGAACGGATCGTCAAATATTCCGATTACCTTCTCCAGCACATATTTTTAAATTACGCGGACAGGGAATCGCTGAATTATCTCGTGCATCCGGCCATATCGGACATATTAAAGATGGACGCCGATAAACGGGAGCTTTTTCTCGATACGATACGGGGATACATCAACAACGGCACCGAAATCTCCGCGGCCTCCAAGAAGATGTATCTGAACTATAACACACTGAAGTACCGGATAAACAGGATCGTGGAGATGACCGGCCTGGATTTTGGCGACGCGCAGACTATTTTCCGGCTGCAGCTCTCCTTTATGATATTAGATATGAAAAAACAGATGCTGTCCGGCGACGGACAGTAGCAGGAACACAAAAAACCGCTGCGCGTATCCCTCCGGGATACGCGCAGCCATTTTATTCTACCTTTATATCACAGTCACAGTGAAAGCCGTTTTTTCATCGTCTTTTCCACCGCGTTCAGAATATTTTCATAACCGGTACATCTGCACAGATGGCCGGACAGCAGCTTCCTCAATTCTTCTCTCGTATACTCCCTGCCCGACTCGAGTATCTCCACGGCGCTCATAATGAACCCGGGGGTACAGAAGCCGCACTGCACGGCAGCCTCGTCTATGAAAGCCTGCTGGATATCGGACAGTTCTCCGTCCGGGCCCATGAGCCCTTCCAGCGTGCGGATATCTTTTCCGTCCGCCCACACGGCGAGATAGATGCAGGAGTTATAGCACTCGCCGTCTATGATCACATTGCAGGCGCCGCATTCACCGACCTCGCAGCCCTTTTTCACACTCGTGAGATGATAGTCGTTCCTCAACAGATCTGTCAGGGAAGCGCGCACATCGACCATAGTCTCCACCGCTTTGCCATTGATCGTACATCGTACATGTTTGTACTGTCTCTCCAAAGCCGTCCTTCCTCCATATCTGTTATCATTCACCGCGCTTCACCTCCCGCCCGCAGCACTGCCTCCGCAAGCGCTCTTTTGACGAGCACCTGCGAGATGTGTTCCCGGAATGCCCTGCTTGCCCTCCAGCTGTCCCTTGGATGGATATCCTGAAGGATGGCTTCAGCAGCCAGTCTATACGTCTCTTCGCCTGCCGCCCTTCCCTTCACCGCCTGCTCTGCCGCCGGACAGCGAAGCGGTACGGGGCCGGCCACGCCAAACGCGATCCGCACATCTTCCAGATGCTTCCCGCCGGCTGCAAGTTTAACGTTCACGGAACAGCCAAGCGTTGCAATGTCCATCGCATTTCTCATGGCATATTTGATATAATGTCCGGCGTACCCTTCATAGGAATCTTTTCGTATCAGTATGGCAGTCTCTATCTCCCCGTGCTGCAGATCCACGGTTCCTGCCTTGATATAAAATTCCTGGACAGGAACGGTGCGCACTCCCTTCGGCCCGGCCAGTTCCACCTGCGCGTCATATGCAAAAAGAGTGGACGCAGAGTCGGCAGATGTGACGCCGTTGCACGTATTGCCGCCGATCGTCCCGATATTTCGTATCTGGGGACCGCCCACTTTATCGACCGCCTCGCCGAGCACCGGTATATGCTTCTGTATGAGCGGATTCTTTGTTATGTGGGAAAAGCTTGTGAGCGAGCCGATGCGCAGTGTCCCACCCTCTTTTACGCTGACGCCCCTAAGTTCGTCAAGACCGTAGATACTCACGAGCTCCGGCTGTCTCAGCTTTCCCTCCCGTATCTTGATCAGAATATCGCTTCCTCCAGCGATCACTCTGGCGTCCGGGTGTTCCTCCAGTAATTGAATTGCATGCGATATATTTTCCGCCTCATATAAGGCTTTTATATCATACATCCAGCAGGCCTCCCTTCTTAAATTCCTCAAACAGGACATGTGGATTCAACGGAATCTGGTCTATGCCGATGCCGGTCGCCTGGAGCACCGCATTACGTATGGCAGGCGCTACCGAACAGACCGGAGGTTCCCCGAGCGCCTTTGTGCCGAATGCGCTCGTAGGCTCATAATTTTTCACGAACTGCCCTTCCAGGTGAGGATGGTCCATGGCCGTGGACAGCTTGTAATCGAGCAGATTGCCGTTCAGCGTCCGCCCGGTGGCAGCGTCGAACTTCTCCATCTCGGACAGGCCGTATCCGATCCCCATGCTCATGCCGCCGTGCACCTGCGCCAGGGCAAGGGCAGGGTTGATCAGTTTCCCGCAGTCGTGGACATTTACGATGTCCATAAGGCTTATCTTACACGCCTCAATATCCACTTCCACCTCCGCCATCGTGCAGCCGAAGGAATACGCATTGCTCTTGATCTGATAGGTGCTCTCCGCCGTCAGATGCTCGCTGTGGCTTAAGCTGTACAATGCCTCCGACGCCAGCTCTCCCAGCGTCATCATCGGACGGGCGTCGCTCTTTCTCACGATCACGCCGTCCACCAGCTCAAGCTGGCTTGCAGGCATCCGCGTCAGTTCCTGTGCATAGGAAAGTATGCGTCCTTTCAGAAGCCCCGCCGTCTGCTCTATGGAGAAGCCTGCCGTATACGTCTGCCTGGAGGCATACGCTCCCGTGCCGAACGGCGTCACATCCGTATCCTGGGACGAGATGATATGTACGTCCTCAAACGGTATGCCGAGGGCGTCCGCCGCCATCTGGGAAAACGCGGTGTCCGCCCCCTGGCCAATCTCCGTCTCCCCTACCTGCACCTGGATCGAACCGTCCTGATTCAGCACCATCCTGCACGAGGACGTCTCGAGTGAGATGGGCCATACGGCCGTGTTATACCAGAATACGGCAAGGCCGATGCCCCTGCGGATATTTCCGTCCTGCCCGTCATACTCCTTTATCTTCCTGTCATAATCCATATAGGCCGCCGCCTTGGCCATACATTGATTGAATGTGTCAAAATAATTTTCATTTTTGGAAAATGCGTCCACATAGCCTTGCGGCATCAGATTCTTTCTCCTGAATTCCAGCGGGGACATGCCGACCGCCTTCGCCACATCATCTGTATGACTCTCCACCGCAAACATGGCCTGTGGAATCCCATATCCCCGCATGGCGCCGGCTACCGGCCTGTTTGTAAAGACCGTATACGAATCCGCCTCCACATTCGGACACGGATACAGCTGCGGGAACGCTCCCATCCCCTTTGCGACAACGCCGTGCCCATGGGAGGCATAGGCTCCCTGATTGGAATACGCAGTAAGCTTGCGGGCGGCAAATGTACCGTCCGGCCTCACCCACGATATGATATGGCTGCGTATGGCGTGGCGCACTCTTGTACAGTTGAACGCCTCCTCACGGCTCACATCCAGCTTCACAAGATGTCCGCCGCACAATGTACTTAAAAAAGCGCAGAGCGGTTCATAGAGGACATCCTGCTTGTTGCCGAATCCGCCGCCGATATACGGCTTTATGACGCGCACCCGGCCCCACGGGATCCCAAGCGCCTGCCCTACGACCCTTCGCACGATATGAGGGATCTGTGTCGATGACGTCACGTTGATCTTATGATCCGCCTCATACGCGTAACAGATAAAATTCTCGATGTGGCAGTGCTGGACGGAAGGGGTATCATACCATCCTTCCACCTTAATAAGTCCCGGCTCCTTTATGGCCTCCTCATAGCTGCCGCTTCGGATACTTGTGTGGTTCAGCACATTGCCCGGATAGTCTTCGTGCAGCTGCGGCGCGCCGTCTTCCATAGCCTCCCGGACATCGAGAACAAACGGGTATTCCTCGTACTCTATCTTCACCATCCCCGCCGCCCTGGCCGCCGTCACTTCATCCTCCGCCACGACCGCCGCCACGTCATCTCCGTAAAACCGCACGCGGTCCGTCAGCATGAGCCGGTCCGACACATCCTGATGCGCCTCCTCTACAGACCATGGATGGCCCGCCGTCGGATAATAATTTTTCGGCACGTCAAAGCAGGAGACTACCCGGATAACACCCGGCAGCTTCTCTGCCTCCGACTTATCCACAGACAATACTCTGCCGTTCGCCACGGTAGAATGTACCACCCGCGCAATATACGCCTCTTTCCCGCACAGGTCATCCGTGTATCTGGCCCGGCCTGTCACTTTGTCATATGCGTCCACCCGGTTGACACTCGTTCCCACTGCTCTCCTGCGCTGCTCCATCTGCTCACCTCCAGAAAATCTCTTCACCTGCGGCAAATTTGCCGGTGATCTTTGACTCGCTGCTTAAATATATGAGCCGTTCAAGGCGTTCCGATATCTCTGCCTTCTCCCGGTCCGACACCGCGCTGTCGTCAATAACGACAGCGTCAAACTCATAGCCTTCCTCCAGACTTCCGACCCTGCCGAAAAATTCGCCGCCGCCTTTTGTCGCCAGATAAAAACTCTCCGCCGCTGTCAACGGCTTTAACGTATCATCCACGAGCCTCCACCGAAGCTTGGATGCCTGTATGGCATGGGCCATGGCGGCAAACAGATCCTCCGTACTTCCGCCCGCCACGTCGCTGCCAAGCCCTGTCGGTATTCCTTCGTCCAGAAATGCCCTGACAGGCGCGATCCCGGACGACAGATTCATATTTGATTCCGGACAGTGGGCGGCAAACACTCCATTCTCCTTCATCCGCCTGCGCTCCTGCACGCCGGAATATACACAGTGCGCCATGACGGTCCTTGTATCCGCCCCGAACAGGCCGAATCTGTCGTACGCATCCCCGTAGAACTCTGATCCCGGGCAGAGTTCCTGCACCCAGCCCACCTCGCTTACGTTCTCCGACAGATGCGACTGTACCGGAAGTCCGTACCGCATCTGTATCTTTTTCAGATTCTCCATCAACGCATCCGTACACGTAGGAATAAACCGGGGCGTCAGTATCGGCTTCGTCTTCCGGTACCGCTTCAGACAGTCCTTGACCCATTCCACCGTATCATAAGCCGACTTATCCGCGCTCTGTTCCGTAAGAGGATCCGGAGCATTGCGGTCCATGTTCACCTTGCCCACCATCGTACAAAGACCCGACTGTTCCAGCAGATCCATCAAATACTCCGTGGCAGGCACGTGGATCGTCCCGAAGATACATGCCCGTGTTGTGGCGCTGTACTTAAGCTTCTCCACAAACCTTCCGTAGGCTTCCTTCGCGTATTCGATATCCGCATACTTTGCCTCCTCCGGAAATGTATGCTCATTCAGCCATTCCAGAAGCTCCAGATCCATTCCAAGCCCCCGGAATGTATACTGCGGGGCGTGAATATGCAGATCCACAAGTCCCGGCAAGATGAGCGCCCCCTTCGTATCCCGCACCGGACAGTCCTTATATCTGTCGGGAAGACGCTCATATATTCCTTCTGATATTCCGTCCCTGCATACGACATACCCGTCTTTCTGCACCGTAAGCTCCGTCAGGCTCCTGCTGCAGCAGATATCTCCTCGTAAAATAAAAACAGATTCATTCACCGGTCAAACCTCCTTCTTCCGTAAAAGTCTGCACATACCCGCAGACTTTTACCTCTGCGGATACTTATAGACAACTATTTACGGTAGTTGGTAGAAACGTTCAACCGATTATGAACCTATATAAGTCTCCATGTTTTTTGTTTTTTCTGATTTCATCGTATCACACGAAAAGGTACGAGTCAATGACTAACTCTGGCTGTTTATCCTGTCATTCAGGTCATTCAGATACACCCAGCGCTCCACCATATCTTCCAGTTTCTGTTCCGCCTCTTCCTTCTCTTTCATCAGTTCATTCAAAGCCGCGGAATTCGTGGCATTTAAGGTGATACGCTCTTCCAGCTCACCGATATTCTCCTCCAGTTCAGCGATCTTTTCATCGATCACTTCAAATTCCCGCTGCTCCTTATAAGTAAATCTTAATTTCTTTGGGCCGGACTTCCATGACCTCTCTTCTTTCGCCTTCTTCTCTCTCTCCGGTCCCGGCGCCGCGGCCTCCCCGGCATCGGCGCTTTTGAGAAGATAGTCAGAATAGCCTCCCTCATACTGGGCGATCCTGCCTTCTCCCTCAAAGGCGAAGATCCTGTTCACGATACGGTCGAGAAAATACCGGTCGTGAGATACGGTTATGACGATGCCGTCGAATCTGTCCAGATAATCCTCCAGCACATTCAGCGTCTGGATATCGAGATCATTCGTCGGCTCATCAAGCACGAGTACATTCGGGGCTTCCATGAGAATACGGAGCAGATACAGCCTGCGCTTCTCTCCACCGGACAGTTTTTCGATCCGGCTCCACTGAAGCGCCCCGTCAAACAGAAACCGCTCCAGCATCTGGGAGGCGCTGACCGTCCCCTCCGGTATCGTGACATACTCGCCGGCTTCCTTCACATAATCTATGACCCGTTTCGAGTCGTCCATATACTCATTTTCCTGGGAAAAGTAACCGACTCTGATGGTCTCTCCCATGTCCACAAAACCTGAATCAGGCGCCAGGTTCCCGGTAATGATCTTCAGCAGCGTACTTTTGCCGCACCCGTTCTCCCCTACGATACCGATACGGTCATCTCTGAGAAAGATATAAGAATAATCTTCGATCACAGTGCGCCCGCCGTATGATTTGGCTATGTGTGACACCTCGATCGTCTTTTTCCCCATTCGGGACGAGACAGAACTCATGGCAACCTGCTTTTCCTGTTCCGGCGCGCTCTGTTCCTTAAGTGTCTCGATCCTCTGGATGTGGGCCTTCTGTTTCGTGGACCTTGCCCGCGCGCCGCGCGCGAGCCACTTAAGCTCTGTACGAAGCAGGCTCTGCCTCTTCCTCTCGGCCGCGTTCTCCATAGACTGACGCTGCATCTTCAGGCTCACATACTCCGAATAATTGCCCGGATAATTGTAGAGCCTGGCCCGCTCGATCTCCACGATCCTCGTAGCGACTCTGTCCAGAAAATACCGGTCATGTGTCACCATCACGATAGCGCCTTTAAATCTGATCAAATACTGCTCCAGCCACTCGGCCATCGCCCCGTCCAGATGATTGGTCGGCTCATCGAGCACAAGTATTTCCACCGGCGCCAGAAGCGCCCCCGCCAGCGCTACGCGTTTCTTCTGTCCTCCGGACAGTGTATCCACTTTTGTGTCATAGGACGGAAGGCCAAGGCGGTTTATCATCGCCCTGGCTTCACTCTCGATCGTCCATTCGTTACTTTTGTCTGCATTATCTTTCAGAACCGCCTCCAGTATTGTGGCGCCCCCGTCAAACACCGGGGTCTGGGGCAGATAGCGCAGCTTCACATTCTTGCCGGAACTTACACTGCCGCCGTCCGCCGCCTCCAAGCCGGACACGACCTTGAGCAGCGTACTCTTGCCCGCGCCGTTGACACCGACGATCCCTATCTTTTCATGGTCATTGACCGCGAAGTCCACTTTGTCCAGCAGAATCTTGTCTGTATAGGACTTCGTGACCCCTTCCATTGTCAGTAAGTTCATCTCTTATCCCTCATTTTCTCCTGCAAACGGGTCTCTTCCTTCCGGGATCGCTATGTTGAGCGCCATGGCCACGAGAGCCGCCGGCACGATGCCCGAACCTCCGAACACATATCCTACCCACTGCGGGAGCTGATTCAGCACGTCCGCCGTAGAGCCAAGCCCATATCCAAAGCCGAGCGCAACGGCCACGATCGTGACAACTCTGTTGTTGACGCCTCTCTTCGTCACAAGCTGAATGCCGCTGACCACGATAGATGAAAACATCATAACAGCAGCCCCTCCAAGTACAGACTGAGGCATCATCTCGAACAGGGCGGCGATCTTCGGGAAGAAGCCGCACAACACAAGAATGCCCGCTCCTATGGACAGCGCAAACAGATTGACGATCTTCGTCATTCCTACCAGGCCTACATTCTGGCTGAAGGTAGTGTTGGGCAGCACTCCGAAGAAGGAGGCGAAAGAAGAGCCGAGCCCGTCGCATATGACGCCGCCGGACAGTTCCTTGTCTGTAGCTTCCCTGCCAAGTCCGCCTTCCGTGATACCCGAAATATCTCCTATCGTCTCCACAGCTGTGACGACGAACATGATCAGCATCGGAATGACCGCTTTGACGTCAAAGACAAATTTGACCGGCATGATCTTCGGCAGCGAAAACCAGTCCGCTCCTGCCACCTTGCCCCAGTCGAGCACCCAGGAACATGTGGCGGTGATCGTCTTCTGCGTCTCTGCATCCACGTACTCATATGTAGTCGGAAGAAACAGCGCCAGCATGGCACATACGATATATCCGATGATAATGCCGAAAAGGATAGACGCCGCGCTGCTGATGCCCTTCGTGAAATGCTTAAGAAGGATAATGCTTATGAGCACGACAGCTCCCACAAGCAGATTCACCGGCGATCCGAAATCCCCGTTTGTGTTTCCTCCGCCGAAAGAATTGATCCCGACCGATATGAGTGACAGACCGATCGCCATGACTACCGTACCGGTCACGACCGGCGGAAAAAACCGTCTCAGCGGCTTCAGAAAGAAACCGAGCACACCCTCGAACAGTCCTCCGATCAGACTTGCCCCGAGTATGGCGCCGTACGCGATCACGCCGCCTCCCATGGACGCGCAGATACCCTTGCTCACTCCGATAAATCCGGAACTTGTTCCCATGATGATAGGCAGCCTGGCTCCGACAGGCCCTATCGTAAACAGCTGGACGAGTGATACCACTCCTGCGATCAGCATGGCGCTTTGAAGTACATCTCTTAGCACACCTGCATCTCCAAGCCCGCACATCCCGCCGATGATGAGCAGAGGCGTCAGGTTCCCTACAAACATGGCCAGCACGTGCTGAAGTCCCAGCACTGCCGCCTGTCCAAACGGGATCCTTCCCTCCAGCTCGTAAGGACTTGAATATGTCTTGTTTTTCTCATTTCCCATTCTCTCTTCCTCCTGTGTAAAACTCATACTTCAAAAGAGTACCATCGTTGTCAGGCCTTGTCAATGGGCACTGATTCCATCCACACTTCAATGATCCCGCCGCAGACCATACCGGCATCTTCCGCCTCCTGTCCGGTCATATCGACCGTACAAAGTTCTGCCGCCTTTCCCTCACGCATCATCAGGAGCGCTCTTTTGATGACCTCACTCTCCGCACATCCGCCCCCGATCGTCCCAAACGTCTGTCCATCCTCTCTCACGAGCATTTTTGTCCCGGTCTCTCTCGGCGCCGACCCTTTCCTGGAGACGATGACAGTGAGCACGCTCCTCAGCCCCTGCCGGGGCGTTTCTGTCAGATACTTCCGTATCTCCGGCACATAGGCTTCGTTCCTCCTTCTGCTGTTCTTCACCTGTATGATCTGCGCCATGACGGACACCGCGATCTCCTCCGGCGTCTCTGCGCCAATATCCAGACCGATCGGCGCATGGACGCTCTCCAGAAGCGTTCCGGGCGTCCCTTCATCCTTCAGCTGCTGCCGGACGATACCGACCCGCTTCCTGCTCCCCATCATGCCGACATAGGCATGAGGCTTCTTCACCGCCTCACGGAGACAGGTACTGTCGTACCGGTGTCCTCTCGTGACGATCACAAAGTAAGTGTCCGTGCTGCCTTCTATTTTATCCATACCATCCGCAAAGGGTTCGCAGATCACCTGATCTGCGCCGGCTTTTCTGGCACAGTCCGCAAATCTCGGCCGGTCCTCCAGCACAGTGACGTAAAAGCCCGTCATCTTTCCGATCTGTATGATCGGTACGGACACATGCCCGCCGCCGCAGACGACAAGTTCTTTCCGGCAGCCGGTGTACTCACAGAATACCCTCTGCCCGTCAAGCTCGATGACACCGTTTCCCTGTACCTCGGTAAGCTCCGCAAGATGCCCTGTAAGAAACGGACAGTCCCCAGACTTCCATATGACTTCACGGCCGGACAGAAAGACCTTTTCCCCCTGGGCAGTCCCGGCGATCACAAGCGCTGTCATATTGTCTTCTCCGGCGTCCCGGTTTTGTATCAGCTCATATAGTGTATCCATCGTTAAGCTCCCTTTCCAAATCCACAGTTCGGGAATGTGCACACCGGACAGGAGAGGCACAGTCCTCCCTGCCCAAGACACTGAAAATCTTCCGCGCCAAGTCTCTCGCCCGCCAGCACTCTCGGCAGCACGAGGTCGAATATCGTCCGCTTCGCATACATGACACAGCCCGGCAGTCCCATCACGGGAATACCGGCCGCATATGCCAGCATAAACATGGCTCCCGGCAGCACCGGCGCCCCATAGGTGACGACCTCATCCGCACATCTGCGGATCGCCAGAGGCGTGCGGTCATCCGGATCCACACTCATGCCCCCGGTACAGATGACAAGACCGGCGCCGTCCCGCAGGCAGCCCCGCACAGCCTCCGCCGTCATGGCAGGATCGTCATTGCACGTGACCGTGCGTGTCACTTCAACCTCATACTCCTTCAGCTTCCCGATCACGACAGGGGTAAATTCATCCCGGATCCTCCCGCTGTATACTTCGCTGCCCGTCGTAACGACCGCCGCCTTTATCCTGCCAAAAGGCAGGATCTGAAAGAGCGGTTTTCGTCCGCACAATGTCTCCGCCTGTCTCATCTTCTCTTCCTCTATGATGAGTGGTATGACGCGCATGCCCGCGATCTTGTCTCCCTTTTTCACAGGAAAATTGCCGTGGCGGCAGGCGATCATCATCTCGCCGAGAGAATTCACCGCATGCAGCCTGCCGGTGTCCACTTTCAGCAGACCGTCACAGTCCGCGATAAGTTCTATCTTGCCCTCTTTCACAGCAGAAGGATGCATGTGCGCTCCCTGGGAAATGCGTCTGAGGATCTCTGCCGCGTCATTTTCATGCAGCATGCCTTCCGAAGCCTCCCATACATAGATATGTTCCTTCCCGACCGACAAAAGCACCGGGATATCTTCCTCTGTAATGACATGCCCTTTGCGGAATACCGCATCCTTTGTGACTCCCCTGATGATCTGTGTGATGTCGTGACACAGTACGCTTCCCACCGCGTCCTCTACCTTTATCTGCTTCATCGTGGTTTCTGCCTCCTTTGTCCCCCGTTATTGATCAAGATATGTATTCTTATATTCCTCCCGGATGTCCTCCGGCACGAGCCGGCCGCCCGTCGCCCATGCAATATGGACCGCATCGTCCATTTTATCCCACAGGCCCTTCTCCTTGATGTACGCTTTTGTCTCTTCGTACTGCAGCAGTCTGACAGGACCTTCAAACGCCGCGCACGCGCTCGGTTCCAGGAAGATGTCTTCTGTCTCAAGAAGATTTCTCATATACTCATACAGCCGTTTATCCTCAAGCGTAAACTCCCCGCTTAAGAGCGGTTCCATCACTTTACCTACAAATCCCGACGGACGCCCTACGGCGAGCCCGTCCGCATGGGTAAGGCCGGTAAGCCCAACGTCCTGCACAGAGATATCATTGTGGAGTCCCGTCGCCATTCCAAGCAGCATGCACGGCGCCTGCACCGGCTCTGCAAAGAAGCAGTGCACATTGTCCCCCCACAGTTCCTTGAGGCCGAACGTAACTCCGCCCGGAGCGCCGCCCACGCCGCACGGAATATATACGAACAGCGGATGATCGCCGTCTACCGTTACGTCCAGTTCTGTAAGCTGCGTCCTCAGCCGTTTTGCAGCCACCGCATAACCCATAAAAAGATTTTTGGAGTTCTCATCGTCGATGAAGTAACTCTTCGGGTCGGCATCCGATTGCCTTCTTCCGTTCTTTACCGCCTCGCTGTAGTCGGACTCATATTCCACTACTTTGACGCCGTGGCTTCTCAGCATGTCTTTCTTCCACTGTCTGGCATCCGCGGACATATGGACGATGACTTTGTATCCGACCGCCGCGCTGGCAATTCCGATACTCAGGCCCAGATTCCCCGTAGAGCCGACCTGTATCGTATACTGGCTGAAGAACGTTCTGCACTCGTCTGACGCAAGGACAGAATAATCGTCCTCCATCGTTATGAGACCAGCCTCAAGCGCCAGATCCTCGGTATGCTTCAGCACTTCATAGATGCCGCCCCGCGCCTTCACCGAACCGGCAATGGCCAGATGGCTGTCCTGCTTTAAGAGCAGCCTTCCCGGAAGGGCGCTCCCGTATACGCGGTTCACGTATGCCTGCATCTTTGGCACCGGAGTCAGAGCAGATTCGATCAGCCCGCCCCGGTCTGCCGTCTCGGGGAAGCATTTGACGATAAACGGTGCGAAGCGGGCGAGTCTTTTCTCGGCGTCCTCGATATCCGCCATGGCCACCTCAAGACTTACGTCCGCAAACGGCTTAAGTTTCGGGTTCACCCACGCAAGGTCCCGGGCTTCTGCGATTTTCTTTACGACGGGCAGTTCCATTATCTTTTTATCCATAAGGCAAATCCTCCTCAGCTTATTTTTTATATTTTAACACATATACCGTGTTTTTACTAATACACTGTAATTTTCAAAATTATGATATGATTCATTGACATCACTGTTTGTTCGGTGCTATAATACTCAGAAATCAGAAACCGCAGATGGGGAAGTTTTGCTGCCAAACGGTCTTCAGCGAATCCGGGACGGTGTGAGCCGGACAGATGTCAGTGCCAGCAAGTGGGCCTCAGAGGGCAAGGTGAACGTCAGACAAGTAGCCGAGACGCAGGGCCGGCGTTAAAGGGCCAGGGATGTGATCGCATTCTGTAAAGTGGGTATATTGTATACCAAACAAGGTGGTACCGCAGGCATGGCCTGTCCTTGAATCTATTGTATTCAGGGGCAGGCTTTTTTTATTCCAAATCAAAATGAGAAAGGATATTGCATATGAACGATGAATTTACACTGTATGATCTGAAAGTGGAGGTGATCAGCTCGGATAAGCCGATGGTATGCCGCCACAGAGAAGGGGACTATTTCCTCGTGGAAGGCGAAAACCTCGTTTTTCCCCAGACGACCTCATTTTCCATGTATTCCCTCGCCGCTCTCCTGCCGCTTCTTCCCGCCAAACAGAGGGAACTGCACGAAAACGACTGGATGCTCTCCGACAGCATCATTGCCTGCCCGGACCCAAACTGCGGGGCAAGGTTTAAAATAACCCGGACCAGACCCCGGACGCTCCGGCATTCTGAATGTACGGTAGAAAAGATACATTCCACAAAAGATGACATAACAATGAATATGGAGGAAATTAAAAATGGATCAGAGGATTGAACTGACAAAGGATTATACGATCTGCCGGGTACTGAACGGCTGCTGGCAGCTTTCCGAAGGACACAGCCTGCAGGGCCGCCTGGATCTTAAAGACGTGATGAAGGCATTCCACCTGTTGACAGAACAGGGATTTACTACGTTTGACTGCGCGGATATCTATACGGGCGTGGAAGAATTTATCGGAGAATTTGTGAAGGAATTAAAGAGCGGACATGGAATATCCGCCGATGACATTCAGATCCACACGAAGTATGTGCCCGATATCAATTACTTAAGCCAGGTAGACTACGCTTTTACCGAACAGATCATTGACCGGAGCCTGAAGCGCTTAAACCGCGACACGCTCGATCTCGTGCAGTTTCACTGGTGGGATTATGACGTCCCCGGATATACAGAGACTGCCGGGTATCTGCTCCGCCTGAAAGAAAAAGGCAAGATCCGCAATATCGGAGTCACAAATTTTGATACCGCCCGCCTGAAAGAGCTGGTAGACGCAGGCATTCCCGTCGTATCCATGCAGGCTCAGTATTCCGTATTTGACCGGAGGCCGGAGAGGAACATGCTCGATTACTGTAAAGCCAACGGTATCAAACTCCTCTGCTATGGTACGTTATCCGGTGGTTTTCTCGCGGAAAAATGGCTTGGAAAGAACATGACCGAGCCGGAGACACGCTCCCAGGTCAAATATCTTCAGATCATTGAGGACACCCTCGGCTGGGACGGCTATCAGGAACTGCTCGGCCTGCTGTCCAAGATCGCAGAGAAATATAATGCAGGCATCCCCAACGTGGCTTCCAAATATATTCTCAGCCAGGCCGGCGTCGCCGGCGCGATCATCGGTATACGCAACAGCCAGCACGTAGCGTCTAACGCCAGGATCTTTGAATTCGACCTGGATGAAGAGGAAATTGAGACAATACGCGCATTTTTACAGCAGTTTCCTGCCCCCGAAGGGGAACCGTTTGAACTGGAACGCACCCCCAGCTCCAAATACCGCAGCATTATGCACATGAATATCAATGAAAAGGAACAAAGCTAAACCATCCAAAGGAGTGACAACAGACATGGAAAAGAAAAAACTTGAATTCAAGGGAGGCTGGAGCGTTGCATTCTTACCCGTATACATCTTCCTGTTCTTCTGTATCTTATATTTTGTCGTATTAAAAGCATTTGAAATGTATGCGCTTGCGATGGGAGCCCTCACCGCTCTTCTGATCAGCGCTCTCTTTACTAAGAAAGGACATTATGAGGCATATTGGGAAGCAGTCTACCGCGGGGCAAAGGAAGCGGTCCCGGTGACGATCCTTCTGCTCATTATCGGGATGTTCTCCGCAATGATCAAAGCGGCCAACATATCGACCGGCTTTGTATGGCTCGCGGACAGACTGCATGTCGGCGGCGGCCTGTTTACGGCATTTACTTTCTTTGCCGTGTGTGTCATTGCCTCTGCGACCGGCTCTTCCCTCGGCACAATGTTTACCTGCTTCCCGATCTTCTATGCGGCGGGCATATTGCTTGGCAGCGATCCTGCCGCACTTGCAGGCGCCATTGTGTGCGGCGGGATCTTCGGGGATAATCTGGCTCCTATCTCCGACACGACGATCATCTCGGCAGGAACGCAGGAATATACTAAAAAGTCCGGCTTTGCCGATGTGGGCGGCTGTGTGGCCAGCCGGTTAAAATACTCCCTTGCCGCAGGCGTTATTTCCTTTGTTCTGTTCTGGATCTTCGGAGGCGGCGGTACTCTCGGCACCGGTGCAGAGGATATCCTGAGAGAACATAGGAATCCCGCCGCGCTCGTGATGCTCGTCCCTGTCGCTGTAATGCTCTTTACCGCGGTCAGGACACGGAATATATACAAGGCGATCACGGTCGGACTGATCCTCGGGACTATCGTCGGCCTGGCGTTTCACCTGCTCACGCCGGAGAGTGTCCTTTCCGTACAGGACGGCGCGCCGGCCGGCTTTCTGACGGACGGTGTAAACGGAATGATCGCCACGATAACGCTCGTCCTTTCCGTATATGGGATCATGGGCGTGCTCACGGCTGCCGGGGCGCTTGAGAAAATAACCGATCTGATCCTGAACAGCCGGTTAGGCCAAAGCTCCCGCGGCGCCGAGACCGCCATGATGCTTGGGATCTCTGTCACCACCATGTTCTTCGGCGGAGTGACAAGCGCCTCCATGGCAACCTTCGGGAAGATACAAAATGAGATAGGAAAGCGTGCGGGGCTTCATCCGTACCGCAGAGCCAATCTTCTGGATGGCTTTGCCAACTCCATCGTCCTGGCAGTTCCATTTTTAAGCGTCTTTGTATTCATCGGGTCTTCCCTGACAGCGGGATACGAATATGCGGACGCGCTGTCAGTAACTCAGGTCGCCGGCTTTATGTTCTACTGTTTCTCTCTTTTTCTCGTACTGTTATTTTCTGTCTTTACCGGATGGGGAAGAACATACGAAGGTGAAAACGGCAGACCGGAAAAAGCAAGACCGCCGCATTAACGGCGACGCCCCCCGCTCTGCTGTACTTTTCTCAAAATAACCTTGCTGGTATAGACACTGCCCTTTTTCTCAAACCGTGCCGTGCCGCTGCTTTTCTTTACGGCTGCCTCCACATTCCTAAGGCCCAGCCCCTCTCCGTGGGAAGCCGCAGAGCCGATGCTGTTTTCCACCGTGAGTACAATATCATCTCCGCCGGTTACGCAGCGGGCGCGGATGAAGGCGTCTTCCCCTCCTGCGGCTGCGTTGACCGCATTCTCAAATATATTGCCGAACACCACACAGAGGTCTGTGTCCGGCACGCCGGCCCCCATAGGAAGGTCCAGCTTCACATCCAGATGCACTCCCGCCCCTGCCGCAATGGCCAGATAATGCTTGAGCAGGGCATTGACCGTCCTGTTCTCACACCAGTCGGGCACATCGTCACCTGGCAGGCTGGCCGAATATTCGTCCAGATATTGAAGCATGCCTGCCGTGTCGTTCCGCCCCGCAAAGTCACGCATAGCTCCAAGGTGATGCCGCAGGTCGTGCCGGGCGGCGCGGGCAGCCTCGATACTCTGGGTCAGATTTTCATAGTCTTTCGCCTGCAGCGCAAGCCGCGTTTCCAGCTCATGCTCCTTGTTCAGCCGCTCTGCACTGTTCAACAGCATCTTCAGATTAAAAAAGTAACTGATAATGCCGGCCAGGGAGACAAGCAGATACAGCAGATTCAAGCTCAGATCTTCAACCGGCTTTGTATCGCCGTAGGCCACAAAGGCAAGCGCGATCACCGCAAAAGTCAGCGGCGTCACGCACAGCAGCAGGATACTTTTTTTATCCAGCTGCTCCAGCGCAGTCTGCAGGCTGCCTTTACAAAATCGATACAAAAACGGCATCACGATCAGACTGCCGGCAAACTGCATAACGGTCAGAAGTGTGAAACGCGGCACTCCGGCAGCTTTGTAAGGAAACAGATAAAACAGACTTCCATATGCGATCTGATTGATGCACGTTGAGATCGAATACATCAGTAAAAAAACATAAAACAGCCGGACAGCGGAAACACGGAACGCCCGGATAAACAAGGTGATAAGCAGAAGGTAGTTGAGCAGATAGGCATACGCCGTATAGTTGAGCCAGTTGGGAACCGCCAGCACAAGCACAAAGGCACTGGCTGCCCGGAAGGCGATCATAAAAGCGGCCATCAGGCCGATCACTGTCCTGGAAACGCGCCGCTGTTTCAGAAAGGGAACACAGGCGAGGAAGTACCATGGAACTTCCGACAGAATATACCTGGCCGCCAGTTGTATCGCTGTATTCATTTACTCACCCCTTCCCACGACTTCAAACCGTCTGTCCTCCCACGCGCGGCGGACCAGTCCGGTCTCACCCCTGCGGATGGGCAGCAGCACGTCATCGCGCATGGCCGCCTTGCCCCGCTGTACCGCGATCACATGGTCCAGATTGATGATGTAGCTGCGGTGGCTGTTAAGAAAGCGGTTGTCTGTAAGTTTTTTCAATATGCCCTGCACCGATTCATACGGATTGTACGTGCCGGTCCGGGTATATATCATGCAGTTGCGGTTATTTCCTTTCATATAATAGATATCGGAATATGGAATACGTTCGATATGCCGTGATACCATGATCTCCAGATACTTCTCCGTGCCCTCCAGAACCTTGAGCGCACGGGAAAACGCCTCGTCCACACTTTCCTGTTCAAGGGGCTTTAAAAGATAATCCACCGCCCATACACTGTAGCTTTGCGCCATATATTCTTTTGTGTTTGTCGTGAACACTACCGGCGAGTAGTTCCCCTCCCGCCGCAGCTTCAGTGCGGCGTCCATGCCGGAAAGTCCCGGCAGAAGGATGTCCAGAAAAAGCATGGAAAAAAAGGTTTTCTTCGCAGCCTTCAAAAGCTCCCCGGCAGTACCGAACACCTCAAGTTCGGCGTCCACATCCCGGCGCGCCATGGCTGTCTTTATCAGTTCACAGAGCAGGTCCTGCTCTTTTTCTTTATCCTCGCAGACTGCTATTTTCATTTTTTCCTCCTTACGAATCCTTTTTCAAGTTGTATTTTATAATATAAACTATAACATGATACGAAGCATTACACAATATATAGGCAGATTCAAAATATCAAAACGTAGTGAATCGTATATATAAGCGGCCGCCGTCTTATCCCGGGCCGGCCACAGACAGAAAGATCCCCGTGTGACACAGATGTGTCACACGGGGATCTCCTTCTTACACTATATTACAGGAAAATATATTTCAGTATGAACAATATGGCCAGTATGTACATGAGTACACTGATCTTCTTTTCCTTCGCCTTTCCTGTGAGCAGATTCAATGCCACAAAAGAGATAACTCCCATGGAGATACCTTCGGAAATGCTGTAGAAAAACGGCATTGCCAGAATACAGATATAACACGGAATCGATTCTGCATAGTCCTCGAAATCAATATTGACTACGTTCGTCAACATGTAGAATCCTACAACTACAAGCGCCGGCGCCGTTGCAAAGGACGGGATCGCCAGGAATATCGGTGACAGGAACAGCGCCAGTCCGAAAAGGACCGCTGTCGTCACTGCGGTAAGCCCGGTCCTTCCTCCCTCAGATACACCGGACGCACTCTCTACATATGTAGTGGTCGTCGTTGTTCCAAGTACCGCGCCCGCTGTCGTTGCAATGGCATCTGCGAGAAGCGCGCCCTTGATGCGTGGGAGCTTGCCTTCTTCATTGAGCATATTCGCCTTGGAGGACACACCGATCAGCGTACCGATCGTATCGAACATGTCCACAAATAAGAATGCAAATATTACGACAATAAAGTTCACGGAAAATATACCGGAAAAGTCAAGCTTCATAAATACCGGCGCAAGGCTTGGAACTGATAATCCTCCGCTGAAATCCGGAAGCAGCCCATAGAAGCCGATCTCCGGGTTCGGCACATACAGCCCGGCAAACTGGCAGATGATCCCGAGTATCCACGTAATGAGAATTCCCCAGAGTATATTGCCTTTGATATTCTTGATAACAAGGATACCCGTGATGATAATGCCGACAATAGCGAGAAGAACCGTGATTCCTACGTCGTTAAATGATGCCTCCACACCTTTCGCCGCATTATAGCCGTCCAGTGAGAACAGCTGGATAAGCGTGGAGCCTCCTGTCACGACATTCGCGTTCTGAAGGCCGATAAATGCGATAAACAGACCGATACCAACGCTCACCGCTGCCTTTAAGTTCTTCGGGATCGCGTTAAAGATGGCTTCGCGCACATTTGTAAGTGAAAGTACGATAAAGATGATACCTTCCACGAACACCGCCGTCAATGCCACTTCCCACTTATATCCCATACCGAGTACAACGGTGTACGCAAAATACGCGTTCAGTCCCATCCCCGGCGCAAGGGCAAACGGATAATTTGCACAGACTGCCATGAGCAGCGTACCAATAAGCGCGGCAAGCGCTGTTGCCGTAAAGATCGCCCCCGAATCCATACCGGTTGCGGACAGGATGCTCGGATTGACAGCCAGAATGTACGCCATTGTCATGAATGTTGTGATGCCGGCCAGAATTTCAGTCTTCACATCTGTACCGTTGGCATTTAGTTTGAATAGCTTTTCTAACATTGAATTCCCTCCTTCGTAGTATTTGTTCTCTCTTTCCTACGTTAATAGTATAACATAGATCAGTGTAACAAAACAGACCCGTTATGTAAACGGATCTGCCAAAATTTATGATTCCCGGATCACTTTTCTAAGCGGAAGCACCATACCGGGTGACACGGACAGTTCATCGATTCCCATGGAAAGAAATGTTTTCGTCAGTGACAAATCCGCCGCCAGCTCTCCGCATATCCCGATCCACTTGCCCTCAGCGTGCGCGCTTTCGGCAGCCATGCGGATCATGGCAAGCACGGCGGGATGATGGGCGTCATAAAACTCGTCCAGCTTTTCATTCTGCCGGTCGACCGCAAGTGTATACTGCGTCAGGTCATTGGTACCAACACTGAAGAAGTCCACCTCTTTTGCCAGTTCGCGGCTCACCATAACGGCGGCGGGAGTCTCTATCATGATCCCGGTTTCCACATCCTCCCGGAACTGAATGCCTTCCGCCTTCAGTTCCGCTTTCACTTCTTCTATGATACCTTTGATCTTCCTCACCTCTTCCACGGAGATGATCATCGGAAACATGATGGCTATCTGCCCGAACGCCGAAGCCCGGTAGAGAGCCCGAAGCTGTGTCTTAAATATGTCTGTCTGCGTCAGGCAGATACGGATCGCGCGGTATCCGAGCGCAGGATTTTCCTCCTTATCAAGGCCGAAATAATCCACCTGCTTGTCTGCGCCGATGTCCAGCGTCCGGATGATCACTTTCTTTCCCGCCATATTCTCCGCCACAGTTTTATATACGCCAAACTGCTGCTCCTCCGTCGGGTACGTGTTACTCTCCAGATACAGAAACTCACTTCTGAACAGCCCGATGCCGCCCGCGTCATTTTTAAGTACCGCCCCGACGTCGGCCATGCTGCCGATGTTGGCATATACCTGGATCTTCTGTCCGTCTGCAGTTATATTTTCTTTGCCTTTGAGCTGCTGCAGAAGTTCTCTCTGCGCCGCGTCCTCCTGCTGTTTTCTCTGCATCCGTTCCATCGTCGGACCGTCGGGCTCAATGTAGATCTTCCCTTCAAAGCCGTCCACGACCGCTGTTTTCCCGTCATACTCCTGTGCGAGTCCTTCCCCCGTGCCTATGACTGCCGGTATATTCATCGTCCTTGCCAGAATCGCGGTATGTGAGTTGGCGGAACCGTACATGGTCACGAAGGCCAGCACCTTTTCTTTATCAAGCTGTACCGTCTCACTTGGCACGAGATCGTCGGCAGCTATGATGACCGGCTCACCGACTGCCATCGGACCGCTTTTGTTCTCTGAAAGCACGCGGAGAAGCCGCTCGGACACATCCCTGACATCTGCGGCCCGCCCCTGCATATATGCGTCGTCCATCGCCTGGAACATAGCCGCGAAATTGTCGGCCGTAGTCCCGATGGCATACTCGGTATTGACTTCCTGGGTTGTAATGATATTTACGATGGATTCCACGTAATCCAGGTCCTCAAGCATCATCTGATGTATCTCGAAGATCATGGCGTTCGCTTCGCCCACATCTTCTACGGCCTTGTCATGCAGCTCCTGAAGCTCCTGTGAGGCTTTTACTTTTGCCTCTTCAAACCGTTTCACTTCCCTCTTAGTATCTTCCACATGGCATCTCTTGATCGTGATCTCGCTTCTTTTATAAAATGCGATCTTTCCGATCGCGATACCGCCGTAAACACTCTTACCTTCTAACGTAATCATCTCAGACCATTCCTTTTTTGCAGTGGATTATAAGTTTTCTTTCAAAAATGCTTCCATGGCGGCTGCTGCCGCTTCTTCGTCAGCCCCTTCTGCCGTTACGGCGATCTGCTCCCCGCACTTGGCGCCAAGTCCCATCACAGCGAATATTCTTTTTGCGTCGGCACTCTTTCCGCCTCTTTCGATCTTTATATCTGACTGAAATTCATTTGCCTTCTTTACGAGCAGACCAGCCGGTCTTGCGTGGATACCTTCTCTGTCTGTGAGTACATATTGAAATTCTTTCATGATCTTTTTCTCCTTCTCTTACTTCTCTATTATAAACAATTTGTTAACGTTTGTCTGCCGGAAGCGGTTTCTTCAAAAGTACGATTCCGGCCATGGATACAACAGCGCCTGCCGCCAGCGCCAAAAAGAACATCGGTGCGTTCTCGATGATGCCTATGACGAAAATGCCGCCGTGGGGCGCTCTGGAGCCGCAGCCAAACGCCATAGAGAGCGCTCCCGCCACAGCCGAGCCAAGCACACAGGGCGGGATGATGCGCAGCGGGTCTGCAGCCGCAAAAGGTATGGCCCCCTCTGTGATAAAGGAAAGCCCCATAATATAGTTCGTGATCGTCGTCTGCTTCTCACTTTTCGTAAATCTGTTCCGGAAAAACGTCGTGGCGAGCGCTATCGCTATCGGGGGCGTCATGCCGCCGATCATTACAGCCGCCATGATATCGATCTGGCCGCTTGCGATGGCCGCCGTGCCGAACACGTATGCCGCCTTGTTGAACGGGCCCCCGAAATCGATGGACATCATGCCGCCCAGCACTGCGCCGAGAAGTATTTTGCTTGATTCGCCCATGCCTGCAAGCATATCATTAAGCCACGTATTAAATGCCCCGATCGGCGGATTCACGGCAAAGATCATGATCACGCCCATAAGCAGGATGCCTAGGAACGGGAATAGCAGCACCGGTTTTGTGCCCTCCAGCGACTTTGGAAGTCTCCCAAGCAGCTTCTTGATCAGCACCATGAGATACCCGGCCACAAAGCCGGCAATGAGCGCTCCGAAAAAACCGGAGGAAACCCACGCTTCTTCCGGAAGCGTGACCGACGTTCCTGCCTTAGCGAGAAGTCCGCCTACAATACCGGGCATAAGCGCCGGTCTGTCTCCGATGGCCATGGCGATATATCCGGCGAGAACCGGAAACATCATGCCAAACGCTGTATTTCCCACCGTGTTAAAAAACAGCGCCATCGGGCTGCCTTTACCAAAGTCGGCTCCCCCGGCATTGGCCCCGTCCACGAGAAAAGACAGCGCGATCAGGATGCCGCCTCCGATAACGAACGGAAGCATGTGGGATACGCCATTCATCAGGCTTTTATATATTTTGCGCCCGAGTCCTTCCCCGTCATCGGCCATACGCTCTTCTTCCCCGCCTCTGCTGTGATAGACCGGAACCTTGCCGCCGACCGCCTCCGTGATAAGCTGCTCTGCTTTGCTGATGCCGTTGGCCACCTTGGTCATAAGAACCGGTTTGCCGTCAAATCTTGCCATTTTCACATCCTTGTCCGCCGCTATGATGATACAGTCACAGGCTGCGATCTCGTCTGCAGTCAGAACATTTTTATCCCCGCCGGAACCGTTCGTCTCCACCTTGATCGTGTATCCCATCTCTTTTGCCTTGTTTTCCAGACTTTCCGCCGCCATATACGTATGGGCGATCCCGGTCGGACATGCGGTGACCGCCAGTATCTGATATCCTCTTTCAGCCGGAGCCTCCTCTGCCTTTTTCTCTTCCTGTTCCTCGGGGAACTTGGCCTGCTCGGCTTTGTCTATGACAGACAGAAACTCTTTTGCCGTCTCCGCTTTCATGAGATCATCCCGGAAGCTGTCGTCCATAAGCAGCATGGACAGTCTGCTGAGCACCTCCAGATGTACATTATCTTCCGTGTCCGGCGCAGCGATCAGAAAGATAAGATGTACCGGCTCTGCGTCAAGTGAAGCAAAGTCCACGCCGTCCTTTAACACCATAGCCGCAAGTCCCGGGGACTTTACAGCATCAGTCTTGGCGTGGGGGATAGCGATCCCTTCTCCGATGCCTGTCGTTCCCTCTTCTTCTCTTTGATAGACGCCTGCCCTGTATGCCTCTATATCAGCGATATTGCCGCCAGAAGCCATGAGCTCCACCATCCGGTCAATGGCCTCTTCCTTCGTGTTTACAGCTCCATTCAGTTCTATGCCCGTAGTTTTGAGCAAGTCTACGATTTTCATGATTTCTGTCCTCCTATAATCCATACGCTGACGGTTGTTCACCGAGAAGTGCTGTGATCTCATCTCTGCCTGCAAGCCAGTTCATAAAGGCTGTCGCGCTTCCCGCCGCGATCCCAAGCTTAAATGCTTTTTCATGATCCCCTGTATTCAGATAACCTGTGAGAAAGCCTGCCACCATGGAATCTCCGGCTCCTACGGAATTTCTCACTTCTCCTTTCGGCGGCCGGCTCCTGTATATCTCTCCATCCTCAGAGAGCAGAAGGGCGCCGTCCCCCGCCATGGACACAAGTACATTGCGCGCTCCTTTTTTCTGAAGCATGGCGGCGTGCCGGATGATCTCTTCCTCCGTATTTAATACAGCGCCGAACATCTCTGCGAGTTCATGATTGTTCGGCTTTATGAGAAACGGACGGTACTTCAGCACATTCAGCAGCAGGTCCTTCGTTGCGTCCACCACGATACGGATGCCCCGTCCGTTAAGTCTCGCCATGATCTTTTCATACATATCCGCAGGGAGTGTGTCAGGAATACTGCCTGCCAGTACAAGGATATCGTCCTTCACCAGCCTGTCCAGCCGCTCATAGAGCTCCTCGATCGCCTCCTGCGTGATAACAGGCCCCTGCCCGTTGATCTCCGTCTCCTGCCCGTCGTTTATCTTTACATTGATCCTCGTAAATCCCTCTTCCAGTCTGATAAAATCTGTATAACAGCCCCGTGCTTTCAGCATCTCCTCCAGCGCATCCCCTGTAAAACCGGCCACAAAACCGAGCGCCCTGCTCTTATGTCCGAGGTTTGAGAGTATGACAGAGACATTGTTGCCCTTGCCTCCCGGATAAATATGTTCGCTCACCGCCCGGTTGATACCGCCTGGAGAAAGCTTATCCGTCTGAATCACATAATCCAGCGACGGGTTAAAAGTTACTGTATAAATCATTATTCTACCTCCACCACATTCCTGCACGCCCTGTATGATTCGTCCTTCAGTCTTGTAGTCACCAATATCCCGTCCTCAAACGCCGCAAAAGTTACGGGCGATATCTGGTTGATCTTGCTCGAATCTGACAGCATATAACTTTTCCGGCACTGCTCAACCGCTTTTTCCTTCACGAGCGCTTCTGTGATATCCGGTGTCGTAAAGCCCTTTTCCCTGCTCACGCCGTTGGCGCCGAAAAACCCCTTTGTAAAATTATATTTCTTCAGTCCCTCTATGGCCTCCGCTCCGACAATAGCCTCCGTCGTCTCCTTCAGTTCCCCTCCGAGAAGATATACCCTGCAGCCCTTTTTCAGCAGCTTCTGCGCATGTCCTATGGCGTTCGTCACATACACTGCCTCCTGCTCCGTAATATGTTCGATCATGAGGTCCACGCTGCTTCCCGCATCCATGTAGACAAAGTCGTCCTTTTCCACGAGAGCCGCCGCATACTTCGCGATCGCCACCTTCTCTTCTATATTCAGGTCCCTCCTGACAGACAGCGCCGCGTCCTTTGTCATGAATTCCGGATTTAACGCCGTCGCGCCGCCGTGCACCTTGATGAGACTCCCCTTCCGGTGCAGGACCGTCAGATCCCTTCTTATGGTAGACTCCGACGTATCAAGCTGCTCCGTCAATTCCTGAACCGTAACCGTCTTCTTATCATTTACCAGTCTCAGTATCGCATTATAACGTTCTTCCGCCAGCATCACATTACCCCCAGTCTTTTTGTCAGTCATTATCATTCATTTTCATCCAAGTTCATCCACGTCTGACCTTATAATATAATCATTTTCAGTCATTGTCAATTAAATTCAGCCAAAAATAACCACCAAAAAGCCTTTGATATTATTATGCACATTTGACAAAAAGATTATCAAAATACTTTTTGACTTTAAGGAAAAGAGACCTGCCCATTGCAGCACAAAAAAGAGCTGGAATCAGACACGATCGTCTGATTCCAGCTCTTTCTTCAGTTACAGCTTCCCAATCACTGAATATCCCTTATCTTCTTCCTCAGTCCAAGCACCTGCGGCGGCGTCACGGACAACTCATCTATTCCTATCTGGATAAAGAATTCTGTCAGCGAAAGATCTGCCGCCAGATCTCCGCAGATACTGATTCTCTTCCCTTCCAGATGGACATTGTTCGTCACAATACGGATCATCTTGAGAAGCGCCGGATGGTGCGGGTCATAATACCTGCTTATCCTGTCGTTCTGGCGGTCTGCCGCCATCGTATACTGGGACAGATCGTTTGTCCCAATACTGAAGAAATCAACCTCTCTGGCAAGCTCCCCGCTGATCATGACTGCAGCCGGGGTCTCGATCATAACTCCCACCTGTATCTCTTCGTCGAACGCCGTCTTTTCTTCCTTCAGCTCACGCTTTGCCGTCTCCAGCACCAGTTTTGCACTCTGCACCTCCTCCAGCGAGGTTATCATAGGAAACATGACCGACACATTCCCGAACACGGATGCGCGCAGTATGGCACGCAGCTGCGTTTTAAACATCTCATCCTTATCAAGCGATATGCGGATCCCGCGGTATCCCATGGCCGGATTGTTCTCTTCTCCGAAGTCAAGACATTCCGCCGGCTTGTCGCCGCCTAAGTCCGCGGTTCTTATCACGACAGGTTTTGCTCCCATCGCCTCGGCCGCAAGCTTATACGTCTGAAACTGCTGTTCTTCCGTCGGCAGCTTATGCCGGTTCTCCATGTAGAGAAACTCGCTCCGGAACAGGCCGATACCCCCGGCGTCGCTGCGCAGTACATTCTCGATGTCCTCCCGCTTCCCGATATTGGCGCAGATATCGATCCTCTGACCACTCTGGGTGACATTGTCCTTCCCTTTAAGCCGCTCCAGATTCTTTACCTGTGACACATTGTTTTCCTTCTTCTGCTTCATTCTCGTCAGCGTGGTGTAATCCGGCTCTATGTAGATCTTTCCCTCAAAACCGTCTACAACGATCGTCTTCCCGTCATAGTCTTTCTTCAGTGCTTCCCCCAGTCCGATGACAGACGGAATACCCATCGTTCTTGCCAGTACCGCAGTATGTGAGTTTATCGCGCCGTATCTCGTGACAAACCCGAGGATCTTCGTCTTGTCAAGCTGCACTGCCTCGCTCGGATACAGTTCATTGGCCGCAAGCACGATCGGTTCGTCGGTAAGCAGCCTGTCCTTCCAGCTTCTGGACAAAATGCGCACGAGGCGGCTCGACACGTCACGGATATCTGTATCGTGCCCCTGGACGTAGTTCTTCCCTTCCTGGACGCACGTCTCGATAAAATGCTCCGACGCAGACTGCACCGCAAACTCTGCGTTCAGTTTCTGCTCCAGTATCACACCGGTTATGGCGTCAATAAAATCCTGGTCCTCCAGAATCATCTGCTGCATCTCGAAAATGGCAGCATTTGCCTCCCCCACATCCTTGATGGAAGCTGTATATAAATCTTTAAGTTCCAGAAGGGCCTTCTCCCGCCCCTTCTGGAACCGCATGATTTCCTTTTCAACGTCTTTGACGTCAAACTTCTTGATCTCTTTTGTATCCCGCCTGTAAAATGACAGCCGCCCTATTGCGACGCCCTCCGAAACTTTCTTCCCTGTCAGTGTAATCATAGTACCTCTATCCTTTACTGCTTCTTCTGTTTAATAACATAACTTTACACGCTAAAGCAGCTTCCGTCAAGAACTAATATTTTACTCAAACAGCGGAGTTGACAGATATCTCTCTCCTGTGTCAGGAAGCAGCGCCACAATGGTTTTTCCTTTATTTTCCTCTCTTTTCGCAAGCTCGACCGCAGCGTGGAGCGCCGCGCCCGACGAGATGCCGGTGAGCACGCCCTGCTTTGCCGCCAGAAGTCTGGATGCGCTGTAGGCCTCCTCATTTTCCACCGTAAAGATCTCATCGTAAATGCCTGTGTCAAGAATATCCGGAACAAATCCCGCGCCTATGCCCTGCAGGCCGTGAGGCCCCGGCTTTCCGCCTGAAAGCACAGGAGACGCCGCAGGTTCAACGGCAACGATCCTGATGTCCGGATTCTTTTCCTTTAGATACGTCCCCGTTCCGGTAACTGTTCCGCCGGTTCCGACACCTGCGACAAAGATGTCCACCTCTCCGTCCGTGTCTTCCCATATCTCCGGTCCGGTCGTCTCCATATGCGCCTTCGCGTTCGCCTTATTAACAAACTGTCCGAGCACGATCGCATGTTCCGTCTCCTTTGCCAGTTCCTCCGCCTTTGCAATGGCTCCTGGCATTCCTTTTGCCCCTTCGGTCAGAACGATCTCAGCCCCGTATCCCTTCAGAAGCTTTCTGCGCTCAATGCTCATCGTCTCAGGCATGGTAAAGATCGTCCGGTAGCCTCTCGACGCGGCTACTGCCGCCAGCCCGATCCCGGTGTTTCCGCTGGTCGGTTCGATGATCGTCGCCCCAGGGGCGATCAGTCCTCTCTCCTCCGCGTCGAGCAGCATGGACAGCGCGGCCCGGTCCTTTACGCTTCCCGCCGGATTAAACAGCTCCAGTTTCACAAGCACTCTCGCTTTCAGTCCTTTTTCCTCTTCGATCCGTTTCACCTCCAGAAGCGGTGTTCTTCCTATCATTTCTTCAACTTTCTTATAAATATGTCCCATCGCCGGTCTCCTTTTCTATTCTTTAATATAGTATGAGTTATATTGCGTTCAATGCCTGCTCCAGATCATATATGATATCATCAATATGCTCTGTCCCTATGGACAGCCGTACACTGTTCTGCCGTATGCCCGAATTCTCCAATTCCTCCTCCGTCATCTGTGAATGCGTCGTACTGGCCGGATGTATGACAAGCGACTTAACGTCAGCCACATTTGCAAGCAGGGAAAATATCTCAAGTCTGTCGATAAACCGCTTCGCCTCCTCCCCGCTTCCCTTCACTTCAAATGTAAAGATAGAACATCCGCCGTCCGGGAAATACTTTTTATACAGTTCATGATACGGACTGTCCGGCAGCGACGGATGATTCACCCGCTCCACTTTCGGATGACTGCTCAAATACTCCACCACTTTCAGCGTATTCTGCACATGGCGTTCTACCCTCAGCGAAAGCGTCTCCAGTCCCTGCAGAAACAGAAACGCGTGAAGCGGCGCCATCGTCGCCCCGGTGTCTCTCAATATGACCGCCCGGATTCTTGTCACAAACGCCGCTTTTCCCGCCGCCTCGGTAAATACAACGCCGTGGTAGCTGTTGTCCGGTTCAGTGAGCTGCGGATATCTGCCCGATGCCTTCCAGTCAAAGCCGCCCCCATCTATGATAACACCGCCGATGGCCGTCCCATGTCCTCCGATAAATTTTGTGGCGGAATGTACGACGATGTCCGCGCCGTATTCAAACGGACGCAGCAGATACGGTGTTGCAAACGTGCTGTCCATCACCAGCACGATGCCGTGCCTGTGGGCCGCCTCAGCCGCTTTCCCGATATCCGCCAGATTCGCATTCGGGTTGCCGATGGACTCGAGAAACAGCGCTTTCGTATTATCCTGTATGGCCGCTTCCCACGCCCCCTCCTCATCGGGGTCGATGAACGTTGTCGTGATCCCCTGGGAAGGAAGCGTATGCTCCAGAAGATTATAGCTTCCGCCGTATATGTATTTGCTGGCCACAATATGGCCGCCGGCCTGCGCCAGATTCTGGAATGTGTACGTTATCGCCGCCGCGCCTGAAGCTACGCCGAGCGCTGCCACACCTCCCTCCAGCGCCGCCATGCGCTTTTCAAACACATCCTGTGTCGAGTTTGTAAGCCTGCCGTAGATATTTCCTGCATCTGCAAGAGAAAAACGGTCCGCAGCATGCTGACAGTCTCTGAATACATATGATGTCGTCTGGTAGATCGGTACCGCCCTCGCATCACTTGCCGGATCCGGCTGTTCCTGTCCTGCGTGCAGCTGTAACGTCTCAAATCTTCTTTTTCTGCTCATTCCTCATGTCCTCACTTTCTTTTTTCCAGATTTTCCATTGATCTGATTTATCTCATAGATAATACATATGAACCGACTGCTCCTGTTTTATCCGATACTCTTTGGCGAGTCCGGCAAGTGTTTTTTCCTTCAGCAGTTCATTCACCCGCCTGTCGATCTCATCCCAGACGAGTGTGCGGATCGCCTGCCCAACTGCGTCCTCCGTCTCTCCCTTTGCCGTGCCGGCAATAGAAAACTCGCCTTCCAGCGCCTCCAGTATCTCTTTCACCGTTATGCCTGCGGCATCTTTGGCCAGCCGGTAACCTCCCCCGGCGCCCTTTACGCTGGCCACGATGCCGGCTTTTCTGAGTATGCCGAATACCTGTTCCAGGTAATTCAGCGACAGATTCTGGCGCTTTGCGATCAGCGTAAGTGATACGGCCTCTTCGCCGGAATTCGCCGCCATATCCACGAGCGCCCTGAGTCCGTACCTTCCTTTGGTTGATATCTTCATGATCTGTACCTCCGTCTAATTCCTACTATTCCGATAAGAATTATATGTTTTAAGTTATACACCTTTTTTCCTACCATGTCAATATACTTTTTAAATTTAAATGAACATAAGAAAAAGTGCCCGCTTCAGCAGGCACTTCCTGTCATCCGAATATTTTATCACCATACGGCAGTTGTTTCATATAGTTTTCCATAAACGCAAAGTCCGGCTTTCCGTCTGAGGCTGCCGGAAGCACGAGCTTCAAATATGGCAGAGTCACATTCGCCTGTCTGCCATAGCTGTATCTATATTTATTAGCTTTAAGTACGGTGATACAGAATAATTTAACTAATTTACTCATCGGCTGCAGCGGGACCAGCAGATATAGATCCCGCCCGCTGTAAAACGGTTCTTCCTGCAGGAATGTTGAGAGGACGCTTCCTCCGCCGGCACAAGTGATCAAGCCGGCCGGCTGCGGCGTTTTGCCTTCCACCAGTCTGACCCTTGCGCTGATACCGTTATTTGCTTCAGTGCGGGCAACAAAATTTACTGAATCAGGATCATTTTTATCTGCCGGAATACAGGTATTCAGTTCCATATTGATCCCGTATCTGACTTCAAATAACTCATTCACAGCAAATTCTTTCCATGAACTAATATCAAGCGCATTTGATTTATCTTTCCGATTAGAACTGGACAACGGCTTATAATGCAGTGACTTAATATACCGTTCCATAAAGTCCCAATCCGGTAGATCATCCGGTCCTGCCGGAAGTTTAATGCAGGATCTTCGCATAACAGAATTAACTGCCCACTTTCTTCCATAAGAGAACCGAAACTTCTCCTGTTTTATTATGGTTACTAAAAACAAGGCGATATAGACATTCAATTCTGTATCTTTAAGAGTAATGGTCACGATCTTTTCACTTGCAAAAAATGGTTCCGCCTGATAGAATGCCTCGCCGACGCTTCCATCATAGTTCACCACGATACAGTTTCCCGTTCTGTTTGGCGGGACGGCCAGATAATGAGAAATGCCGTTATTATCAGCAGAAGCACTGGCATACGGAGTGCTTCCATTCTCACAATCCGTAATATATAATGAACTGCCGCGTTCTATATAAAATATATCGTCAAATACAAATTCCTTCCATTTTTTATGATCAAGGTTCATACATAACCCCTTCTTTAACCAGATATGCCAGATAGTCATTGATAGTCTGCTGAAAATCCTGCTCCGTCAGTTTGGTATAATCTGTTTTCATATATGCCTCACAGAGCCACTCGTCATTTCCGTCCACTTTATGTGTAGCGGAAAAGCCATCTACAGACTGCCGGTTTCTATATAATTCTATCCATTCTTTTTCAATTTCTACCCATCTGCTTTTTCCTGTAACAGTGTCAACCTGCTCTACACGTCCAAGATTTTTTTTCTTTTTAAATCCATCTTCTTTGCAATATCCAAAGTATGTATCAGGATTTGTCATATCTTTATGTTTTGTCCCAATTTTAAACACCATACAACAGGCGGAGGCGCTTGCCCCGGGATAAAATATTTCATTTGGCAGGGTGAAAACAGCATCGAGCGTATTCTCTTTAAGTATTTCACTCTTCAAACGGGCGATCTCACCGCTTGTGCCAATGGCGCAGGCGACAGGAAGCAATACGGCCAATTTGGCCTGCTGGTTGATGGAATTTAGTGTATCGGCAATATATTTTACGAAGTAAAGACCTTTTGACGGATCCTCTTTTTTGTTTTTCGTCCACGTCTTAACGTAGTGTTCAGGCAGGTGGATCCTCTGCCCATTATACGGCGGGTTCATCAATATAACATTCGGTTTGGCCTCTTTGATCCAATCGGAAAGTTTAAAGCAGCTTCCCTGACGTATATTTGAGTTGCCGTCAGAATGGATCAGCATGTTGGTAGTCGCCAGTCCGTAAACATTCTCGTCAAATTCAATGCCGTATATTTGATTCCTTTTTATGGTTTCCTGTTCTGCTGCGGTGGCACAGTCATCAAGCGCCTGCGTCATGGCGCGCACCAAAAAAGATCCGCTCCCGCAACAGGGGTCAAGCACTACCGAATGCTTATTTACGCCTGTGATCTTTGCCATAAAGTCCGTAATATGATCCGGCGTAAAAGCCTGATTTTTATCTGATTTTCCGACATACTTATTAAATGTGACAAAGAACAGATTAAGCAGATCCTGTCCGGATGTACTCTTATCATTGATAAAGGGAAGTATATTATCTTCAATGAACTTCAAAATCTCTCTAAATGCCGCAATATTCAGCTGGCGCACATACTGGCCGTTCAGGACATTCCTATTGAGCAAAGCAAGCTTCTCTGCCTTATTTATGTCTGAATTCAAAAGTTCTTCGAGCACTTCCTTGATGCGTGCCCTGATCTGAGCGGCAGTGATAGTTGGCGTTGAATAATCCAGATCGTTCTTCAAAGCCAGAAGGCAGGTGCCGACAAATTGGCTGCGCAGCTTTTCAGGAATGCTGTGGCGGTGCAGCAACTCATTGAGCTTATATGTATTCTGCATCACCTTTTCTTTATCGTTAATTTTCGACGTGTAAAAATCAACATATTCCCGCATCGTGCGCAGCGCTGTTTCTTTCGGCATAAAATCACCGTCAGAGATCACGCCGCGCCACACTTTCACATTATCATTCTTCGTATTTGCAAGAATCGCAACGATTTTATTACCCGTGAGTGCTTTTTCATACTCAACGTAAGCGGAAAGCTGTTCTTCATCCGCTTTTGTAAAGTTCTGTTTTGTTTCAACCAATACAGATATATTGTCCTTAACAAAGCGAATATCTAATCTTTCAAATTTCCTCCCGGCACTGTTTTGTATCGGACAAAAGGTCAGTGAAGCGTCGGAAAAAGCTTTCGGGTAACTATATTCATCATTTTCAATATTGCTGGTAAGATATTTTCTGCCAATAGCCGCGATCATATCTGCTCGAATCATAATTATAATTCTCCTTGTTATATCATTTCATTCTATGATGAGGGCAACGAAACACAAATATAGTATATTGCGCAATTGGGATAATTACAATCCCTTATCTATCTTTTCCGCCGCGCGCACAATATCTCCCACGGTGACTTCATCCGCAACGCCGGCTATCGTCTGCCACAGCGCGGCCCACGTATCTCTTGTCGGGCAGGACCTGCAGTCTATGCCGCAGCTGCTCTCCTGCGTCAGGCAGTCTACCGGAGCCAGTTCTCCCTCCACCGCTTTCAGCACCTCTCTCACGGTAAGCTGCTGCGGTTCCTTTGCCATGCAGTATCCGCCATATGCTCCCCGCACGCTCTTGATAATGTGCGCATCTTTCAACGCTTTCACTATCCGTTCCAGATATTTTTCCGAGAGCTTTCTCCTCTCTGCTATATTTTTAAGGCTCTCCAGATGCGCCGCATCCGAGTGAAGCGCCAGATCTGCCACCACTTCAAGCGCATATATTCCCTTCGTCGATATCTTCATATGCACTCCTTTCTCTGAAAGTGCTCATTATTTGGATCCTGCCTGTGAAGGCCGCAGGAAAGTCCGGTTATATGCCAACTATATCATATATCCGCAGATCCACACAACGAAAATCACAATTCGCATCCCCCCGGACTATTTAATATAAAAGAACTTTGACAACCTGCTTTGCATACGCTAAAATATAAACATCTCTTTGCACTGCACTGCCCCTTTCAGGGCGGGGATCATAGCGGTACAAACTGAGCAGGCGATGGATCTTGTGTGATCAGGTCCGTGGGGCCGGGCCGTTTTCGGCAGCGGATGCATGGCATCCGCGGGACAGTATGTGTGTTCCGCGGGTGTATTTTTTTGTCCTCTGCCCGGAACATACGCGCTGGAATGGAGTGCCATAGAGCTATCTCAAATACTGGAGGTAACAATTATGGAACAATGTACCAACGAACAAATGGCAATGCGTGTGTCTCTGATCACTATTGTCCAGAATATTGTATTGAGCATCCTCAAACTGGCAGCCGGACTACTTGCACATTCGGGGGCTATGGTCTCGGACGCCGTCCACTCGGCATCCGACGTGATGACCACTTTTGTCGTAATAGCGGGAGTCAAACTTTCAAACAAGGCATCCGACAAGGACCACCCGTACGGCCACGAACGGTTGGAATGTGTGGCGGCGATCGTTCTGTCCGTTATTCTAGGACTTACCGGACTGGGCATCGGCTCGTCCGGAATCGGAAAGATCCGGGCGGGCGGTTCTGCGCTGGCAGTGCCCGGCGGGCTGGCGCTTGCGGCTGCCATCGTCTCTATCGCCGTGAAGGAGGCGATGTATTGGTATACCCGTGCTGCCGCAAAGAAAACAGGCTCCGGTGCACTTATGGCCGATGCATGGCACCATCGTTCCGACGCACTTTCTTCCGTCGGCAGTTTCGTGGGAATATTGGGCGCCCGTATGGGCATGCCCATTCTGGACCCTGCCGCCAGCGTGGTGATCTGTGTCTTTATCATCAAGGCGGCGGTGGATATTTTCAGAGACGCTGTCTCCAAGATGACGGACCGCTCCTGCGATGATGCGACCATACAGGCGCTGCGCGATACCGTGCTCTCCGACAAACAGGTATTGAACATCGACCGCCTGAACACTCGTATCTTCGGAGACAAATATTACGTAGAATTGGAGATCGTGGCCGACGCTGATCTGTCACTTTCGCAGGCCCACGATATCGCCGAGCGTGTTCATGACGCGGTGGAACGTAAGTTTACCAAAGTCAAACACTGCATGGTCCATGTAAATCCGACCGGGGGACATCTATAAATCCGGCCCCCGGCCGTCTGCGGATAAAAAAGGAATTACCGCTTATGCGGAGGGTCATAAGGAAGTAAAAAATTTGTAGGTGGAACCGGCGTGGCGCAAGTCACGCCGGTTCTGCTTGGCCCAGGGCCTCGCGCCCAATTTGGAGCGGAACGCGGATTTTGCCTACATAGGTAAAGTAGACCTCGATGGTGATGTGCTTTTTCCCGTCGATTTTCTCTGGGCTATGCACTACGATTTTACTCACCAGTTCGTTGAGCAGGGCGGCGTCCAGCTCTTGTATCTCGATGTACTTGTCCACCAGTTCCAGAAACCTGCCCACATCGGCAATCTGCCCCGATTCGGCTTCGACCTCCCGTTCCAGCGCAACTGCAAGCCGGCTGATTTCCTCCTGCTCCCGTTCATACTCACTCGACAGCTTTAAGTAGCGAGCGTCGCTCAGTTTGCCCAGCACATTGTCCTCGTAAATATGCTGGATAATTGTATCCAGTTCCTCCATCCGCTTGTGCGCCCCGGTAAGTGCCTTTTGCTTGCGCTCCAGTTCCGCCCTGCGGCTGGCCTCGTCCTGAGCGAGCATCTCTTGGGTAAAATCCTCCCGGAACATCCGCACATAGGTCAAGGTGCGCTGGATGCACGCCAGCACCAACCGGTACAGCACCTGCTCCCGGATAAAATGGATTTGGCAGGAGCCGGTGTTGCTCTTGTAGTTGGAGCAGACAAAATGGTCCTGGCTGTCGTCCTTGTAGGTGTTGCAGGTGCAAAAATATAGCTTGGCCCCGCAGTCCGCGCAGCGCACAAGGCCGGAGAAGATGCTGGTCTTACCCGTCTTTGCGGGCCTGCGCTTATTGGCTCGGAGCGCCTGCACCCGCTCCCACTGGCCCCGCTCGATGATAGCGGGTTGAGTGCCCTCGAACACCCGCTGGTTCTCGATGGGATTTTCCATCCGCTTTTTGAATTTCAGGGATTTGGTGTAGGTCTTAAAGTTCACGGTACAGCCGATATATTCCCGGCGCTCCAGTATCTTCACGACCGCGTTGGAAGTCCAGTGACAGAGATTGTCCGGCATAGCCCAGCCCTTTTGCCGTGCGTTGTAGGCGGTGACGGTCAGCACCCTATCCGCCGTCAACAGCTTCGCGATCTGCATAGGCCCTTTTCCGGAGATGCACAAATCAAAAATACGCCGCACCACATTAGCCGCTTCCCCGTCCACCACCCATTTCTTTTTATCCAGTGGGTCCTTGACATACCCATAGGGCGGGTTGCTGGCGATGTGCTCCCCAGCCTCGCCACGCAGTTTGACTACAGCCCGGATTTTCTTACTGGTATCCTTGGCGTAGTAGTCGTTAAAGACATTTTTGAACACCGCGAAGTCGTTTTCCCCTTTGGCACTGTCCACATCGTCGTTGATGGCGATAAAGCGCACGTCGTAGGCGGGAAAGATGAAATCCTGCAAGCGGCCCATATAGGAATACTCCCGGCCCAGCCGGGACAGGTCCTTGACGATCAAGGCGGACACGCCGTAGTCCTCCACATGCTTCATCATCTCCTGAAAGCCGGGGCGGTTAAAATTCGTGCCGCTGTACCCGTCGTCCACGAAAAACACGGTGTTTTTGAATCCGTGGTCGGCGGCATATTTGGACAGCAGGGCCTTTTGATTGGTGATGGAATTGCTCTCGCCGTCCAGGGCGTCGTCCTGACTCAAACGGCAATACAGTGCTGTAATCTTGTCTGGCTGCTGATTCATAAACAGCTCCTTTCCTCCCGTAAACGGGATTGGCAGCCAAGTGAACGGCTGCCATTATTGTAACGCTCCGATTGAACTTTTGCAGCCCCTTTCATTCGTTTTCCTTCAATTCTCGTTCCATAATCCGGCGCAGCTTGCTTACTACACTCTCCGCGCCCGGCTCCGCAAAACGCGGGAGGATATGGTAGACGGTGTTGCCTTCGCGCACGGTATGGCCTTCGGTATCGAGGCCAAATTCAAAGGCCCCATCCCTGTAATAACGGGAGACGCGCTCCATGGCGGCTGGATCCAGCTTTCCAAGCAGCTCCTTTTTATCTGGCATCCCCATTGCCTCTCTTCTTCGCGGTGGCAGGTACGTTCAGAGTGATTTTCGCCGGCCTGCCCAAGCCCTGCTTGCGGCGCACAATCAGGCCGCACCGCTCCAGTTCTTGAAAGGCCCGCGTCGCCACCTGGCGGCTTCGCTGAAGCTTGTCCTTCGCTTCCTCCACAGTGAAGTAGAGGCGTACGGTCCCGTCTTTATCCAAATAGCCGTTTCCCTTGGAGAGACTCGCACGGTCCAGCAACAGGGCGTAGAGCAGCTTTGCGTCATTTGAAATACCCAAAGGAACGAGGAAGCGGGGAAACGGCAGATAGGCGGCATCGGAGTGTCGTTCTTTAAAGGAGAAAGATTGCTGTGCATAATTCCATCCTTTCCATCTATCGGATTGATTTGATTGATTATTTTTCTATCTTCTCTTTGACTTATTTCTCTTTTATTTCCGTCTGCATTCGGGCTGCCGGAGCGTCGGGATTGCCGCGCTCTGAAAGCCGCAAAATGGAACCTCCAGACCGTCTGCTTTGCCGCGTTCTGAAAACCCAATCTTGGAGAAACCAATCACGGTGAACTAAGGCTGGCGTGGACAATTAGGAAGGCGTTTTCACGGGGGCGGAGGGGGTTTATGCCTCCCAGCCCTCGAGGGGTGCTGGAAAGGCCCATGAAATCAGGGCTTTTCCGCCTCTAATAGTCCATGGTCGTCCCCTTTTTCCGGGGGACTGTCGCGGCTGGCTCTCCTTCGACGTTCGCTGGCGGCTTTCTGCTGCCGGTGAGCTTTGGCAGCGCAGCTTTTGCAATACTTAGCCCGGTTGGAGCCGGGGAGGAAAGGCTGGGAACAGACGGCGCACCGCTTCATTTCCTCTCGGAACAGCAACGCGGTTTCCAAGCCCTTGTCCAGCGGTAGGACGGCGGCCTGAAACCACTTGCACAGAAGAGAGCAGGAAATGCTCTGGATGCAGACACATTCCTCTCCATCATCCAAAGCAATGCAGTTGCCACCCACGTAGTTGCAGCACTCGCGCACCAGCTTCCGCGCGCGGCGGTACTGCGGGTAGTTCATGACGGGGATTCGTTCGCTGATTTTGTTCGCCTCCTTTCCTGACGGACAGAAAAATGTCCTTCTACTATTCCGTACATTTTGGGGGCAAAACGATGCCCCCTTTCTGCAAAAATTCATAGAAAATTCACAAAGCCGCCACGGTTTGCAAACCGTGGCGGCTTTTCTGAAACATATTCGGTTATGGCATGAATTTATATCCTACGCTGTGTACGCTTTTAATGTAATCGGGCACATCTGGAGCCACTTTCAGTTTTTTGCGCAAGTTACTGACATGGTTGTTAACAGCTTTGCGGGAATAGTAGGTGTAGTCCTCCTTCCAAACGAGATCCATAATCATCTCGTAGGTAAACACACGCCGTGGATGGCTGATAAGCAACGCGAGAATGTCAAATTCTTTGGCGGCCAATTCTATGATCTGTCCATGCACGCTGACAAGCCGCTGTTCCCAACAAAAGTATAAGGCGCCTTCCCTGATTTCCGTAAGGGGCTGTATTGCGTCATTTTCAAAACCCGGCATTCGGGAGAAGCCTGGAGAATGAGTCAAAATAACGCTGTTTGTTTGTCCTTCAAGGACTGATTGAAGCCATTCCTCTTTTTTGCCTTCGTTGAGTTGGATAAAGAATCTTTCGTCAGCTTGCCTTCCATTTTCCGATATATCGAAAATCACAAATTTCCACAGAATGGCCTGGCTGCTTCGGAGCAGTTCAAGGAAGGCGTGAGAAAGTTCCCCGGAACAAATGGAGATTCTGATATAGTTGGTATGCCGCAATTTTTCTACAGCGCTCGATATGTCGCTTGCAAAATCAAGCTCTATATCATAGTTTTTCCAATAGGTACGTTCTTTGTCTTGATCGTTCGCGCTGTACCCGATTGCCAGAACAGTATTATTCATCCCACGCCTCCTTCCGCAAAAATTGATAGTGTTTGTGTCCGTGCCTGTATTCACAAATCAGAGGAACAGATTTACAGCCAACCCGGTCACAAGTGCAAAAAGCATGACATAGGCAAGGTAGAGCAGGAACCGCTTGATACCGAGCACGATCTTGACAGCGCCAAGATTTGTGATTTTGGTGGCCGGCCCGGTAAGCATAAACGCCGCCGCGCTGCCCAGGCTCATGCCGTCCCAGAGCCATGCCTGCAAAAGCGGTATTGTTCCTCCGCCGCAGGCATAGAGCGGCACCCCAATGGTCGCCGCCATCAAAACGCCCCAGGCTTCGTTTCCACCGAACACATCCGTCATGACCTCAGCGGGCACATAGCGCTGGAACACCGCAGACAGCACAATACCGATAAAAAAATACAGCCCGGTCGCTCTGACATTACGCCAAAGGTTTTTTAGAAATCGCAGCAGAATATTGGGGTCGGTATCGCGGCTTTTCGGCTCGTCAAAGCCGCTGAAATTGAAGAAGGACTTCTTGCGGTAGAAGGCCCGCACCAAAAGCCCGGCCAAGACGCCGCCCAGATAGCAGGACACGACCCGCACAATGAGGGCTGTCTGTCCCAGCGCCGCGCTGTAAAGGATAAGCTGGGGGTTCAGCAGAATACTGCTCATCATGAACGCCGCCAGCCAGTCATCCTTGATACCGCTCTTGGAAAAAGAGGCGGCAATGGGGATTGTGCCATACATGCAGAGCGGCGAGGCAATACCCAAAGCGCTTGCGATGAAGATGCCGAATACGCCCAGCTTCTTTTCACCCAGGGAGCGAAAGGTATTGTGGATACGGTCTTTCAAGAAAACCGACACCGCAGACCCCAGCACCATGCCCAGAATCCAGTAAGGGAATATCTGTTCCAACTGAATACTGAAATAGTACCAAAGGTAAATTCCCTCCCGGCTCAGTGTGTCAATCATCCAGTTCCACCAACCGGTAAGCACGGCTGCCGAGGCCAATCGCCTCCGCATTTTCCAGCGTGTGCAGCCCGTTTCTGCTCTCAATTCGGTTCACAAGAGAGTCCCGGCCCTCTGAAACATATACCAGGTCAATGCACGCCTGGTCCAGCGCCACCGGATCGGTGGAGGCAAGAATACCGATGTCGTGCATATCCGGCTCGGCAGGGTTCCCGTCGCAGTCACAATCAACGGAGAGGCGGTTCATCACATTGATGTAAACAATGCGCTCCCCCTTGCCAAGATAATCGGATACAGATTTTCCCGCGTCGCCCATTGCCTCCAGAAAGGCATCCTGGTCGCCGCCGAAACCACTTCGCGTGGTGCCGCCGGAGTGAATCCAGCTCTTGCCCTCGCTGGAGCCAAGCCCGATGGAGATATTCTTGATCGCGCCGCCAAAGCCTGCCATGGCGTGGCCTTTGAAGTGGGACAGGACAAGATAATTTTCATAATCGGCAAAAGCCGCACCCACATAGTTTTCCGAAAGTACGGTGCCGCCCTCAACAGGAAGCGTCATCGAGCCATTTTCATCCTGAATTTGAACCTCGGCAATCTCCGTAAAGCCATGATCCTTCGCCACCTGGTAGTGCATGGCGGTGGCGGCGCGGCTTCCGCCATAGGCGGTATTACACTCCACAATGGTGCCGTCCACCAGTTGCACCAAATCCCTGATTAACTCCGGGCGCAGATAGTTGGAAGCCGGCGGCTCGCCGGTGGAGAGCTTCACCGCCACTTTGCCGGTGGGCGACCACTGGAGCGCATTGTATATCTTCACCATGGCCTCCGGCGATATTTCAGAAAGATAGTAGACCACCGGTGCATTTTCAGCTTCGGTATAATGTTCCAGCGAGGAAAGAGAAATTTCTGCCCCGCTATTGGTGATAAGTGTATTTTTCATAGTTGAATCTCCTTGTGATGGTGTTGGCTCCTCTGTGGCTGGGGCAGAGGACGCTGCCGCAGACTCCGATGGCGCGGAGAGTTCTTGGCTACCGCCGGTGCTGCCGCAGCCTGTAAATAAAAAGGTCAGCATGGACAATGCCATAAGTATGAGAAGGAATCTTTTTTTCATGATTTGTCACTCCTTGCTTCTATAAAATCAATGGGCTGGAAAAGCCTGCTCTGCATCAAGTCAAGGCTTTTTCGGGTTGCTTTTCACTTTTGCCAGAAGTTTTGCGGCATAATAGCCCAAAAGGGTAAACAGAGCCATAACTGCCAGATAATCCAGAAAGAAAAAGACAAGCGGTTCTGAAAAGTCAAAAAAGACAAATTGGATTTGCAGCAGCATATAACCGATTAAACCCCGCTGAATAAAAGCATAGATGCCGTAGGCGGAAAGCAATACAGCGACGATGCGCAAAACAACGCGTCGTTTTTGGGATGCCTTTTCCATGTGGAATGCCTTTCGCAGCATTCCCAGAAACATTCCCCCGTGCAGCCCCAAATGAACAGAGGTCAGCACATAGCACCAGTAGGAGGCTGCCAAATGCACGGTTCTGGCAAGCGAAGCACCGCCTTCTATGGCAAGAAACTGGAACGCATAACGGCTCATGACGATGCCGCTTGCCATAAGGGAAAGCATCAGCAGGAGAATCAGGATATTGACTGCGGTTCCCAGCAGCCTAACGCTGCTGTGTCTGCCCCCAAACAGGTTCTTGTACCATTTCCAGTTCAGTGCATTGTGAAATAGGAACAGCGAGAACATCGCAACTCCCACCCATTCGTGGACAGCTTCTCCAAGCAGCGAATAGGCCATTAAGACGGGCAGAAGCGCCGCCATAGCAAAGTCCACAAAGATTTGAAATTTTCGTTTGCCGGTCACTTCGCCGCCTCCTTTCTTTTACTCTGCCAGTTCAATCCGCATCTCCACGGAATCGCCCAGTGTACCAAACACGGACAAGTCTGAGGTGATCTTGCCCATGCGGATCAGCCCGCCTTGACTGGAGCTGTCCGCCCCAGCAAAAAAGATTGCGAAGGAAGGGCCTGCCGGGTAATAGGTCACATCGCCGTTTTCAAAGTCGGCTATCGCCTCTCCGTTTTCTGGGAGCGCTTCAATCCGGCCATAATACTCGCGCCCGCCATAATGATTCATTGTCAGCGTGCGGGGCAGTGTGGCAAGAAAAGCCTGTGTTGTCTCACTGTTATCCAGCGTGGCGGTAATAACCGTGTCGCCGGCTGTCAGGCTGATCTCCGTCGTTTCCGCCGAAGGCTCTGCTGCCTCCGCCTTATTCTCGTCCGCCAGATCCATCGTCACCTCAAATTCATCTCCCATAGCGGTCAGAAGTTCCATTCCGCTTTCCACCCGCCCCATGGGAATCAGGTCGTCATTGAAGCCATAATCCTCATAATAGAACACAAGAGTGTTCCACGGAACATACAGCGTAATATCAGCCACAGCGGGGTCAACACCGGACTCCACACCCTCTGTTGTAAGTTCTTCCTGAAGGCGACAGATTTTTTCGATGCTGTTGAAGTCCTCAAAGGTCTGCGTCATGGGAAGCTGCGCGGCAAAGCTCTGGGCGGCGGCATTATCATTCAGCCGCACCATCGCCTCGCCGCCTTCAAATGTCAGGCGAACCAATGGGCCGCCGAGATCAAAGGCTTCGCTTTCCAGTTCTGTTGGGACTTCCGATGTGATTTCTGATTGTTCCAGGTTCTGCGGCGCAGAGCTGCTTTCTTCATTCCCCGTCCCACCCGAACAGGCGGACAGTGTTACCACTAATATCATGGAAAGTATTGATACAATTTTTTTATGTAATTTCATAAGTTCACTCCAATTCAAGGCTATTCAGCCATTCCTCAACGTCAGCCTGCGCGTCATCCACACGGGAGCCGCTTACCGCAAGGCCGTCAAGAAGGGTGGCACCCGGTACAAGGGTGGCAATATCGCCCTCACTTCTGCCCAGCGCGCTGCCGCCGTGGGTGCAGAACGGTACGATGGTCTTGCCGGAAAAATCGTATTCCTCCAAAAAGGTAAACATGGCCTGCGGCATCGTTCCCCACCAGTTGGGGTAGCCCAGATAGATGATGTCATATTGACTCATATCATCCACATGGGTGGAAAGCTCCGGGCGGGCGTCGTTGTCCTGCTCCTCGCGGGCAATATCAACGGTTTCATCATAATCTTCAGGATAAGGGGTGACGGTTTCCACTTTGAATAACTCGCCGCCAGTCTGCCCGGCGATCATATTGGCAATGGTTTCCGTATTGCCGGTTTTGGAAAAATAGGCAATCAAAACATTCCCTTCACTGGAAGCCGGATCATCGGTGCTGTCAGGTTCCACTGTTTCGCTTCCACTGGTTGATTCACTGCTGGGGGATGTATTCCCCTCAGATTGGGTGGAATTGGGTGTTTCTTCCGGCTGTGTATTATTGCTGCAAGCCGCCAGGGAAAACGCAAGGGTAAGCATTAAAACGGCGGATAAGATTCTTTTCATCGCATAAATTCCTTTCTTGATGTTAGTCGATAAACCCGGCTTCCCGCAGCCAGTTGACGACGGATTCATTTGCTTCTGCCTGGGAGTTCTGCGCAACAGAGCCACGGATGGCAAGACCGCCCAACACCTCGGCCCCGGAACAGGCGCTTGCAATGCTGCTTTCTGTGGAGGCAAGGCCGCTGCCCTCATGCGTAGCAAAGGGTACGACGGTTTTGCCGGAAAAATCATAGCTCTCCAGGAAAGTGTAGACCGCCATGGGCATATCGCCCCACCAGTTGGGGTAGCCGAGGAACACCACGTCATAATCTTCAAAATTGTCTACTGTGGCCTTAAGCTCCGGGCGGGCATTGTCGCGCAGTTCCTGCTGCGCCACATTGGTACACTCGCGGTAATTTTCCGGGTAAGGGGTAACGGTTTCAATGTGGAACAGGTCGCCGCCAGTCTGCTCTCCAATCATTTCCGCAATGATTGCTGTATTGCCTTTTTCAATCACGCCCACATTGTAGTTCTCCCCGGCGCGGGAAAAGTAGGCGATCAGAATGCGGGTGCTGTCCGATTCTTCTTCGGCTGGTTGAATATCCTCACTTTCAGAGGGTTGGGATGTTTCCGTGGACTCAGAAGGCGTACTATCGGGCGCGGCGGTGCTTTCAGGGGTACTGCTTTGCGGTGTGCTGGTACTTGCAGATTCACCGCCTGTATTGGTGCTGCCGCAGGCGGCCAGGGTAAATAGCATCATAACTGCAAGCAGAGCGGTAAAGATTTTTTTCATATAAACTCTCCTTATTTACTTGTTTGTAAGGCGGAAAGAGGCCTGCAGCTAAAGCCGCAAGCCTCTCAGTTCTCAGATAATATCCGTCGAGGCGGCAAGCTCCGTCTGCGTTTTGTAATCTGCAACACGCTCCTCCAGCCTGTCGATGGTGGCTCCCAGCGCCTGCGAACCCAATACCATGCGAAGGGGCGCAGGGGTTTTCTCCACGCTCTCGATGATGCGCTGGGCCATCTTCGCCGGGTCGCCGGGGGCAAGGCCCTTGCTGGCGTCCAGCATATTGAGGAAACCGTGGCAGCTTTCATACTCCGGCATCAGTTTAGCGACCTTGGCGCTGCCGTAGCGGAACTCCGTTCTCGCGCCGCCCGGCTCCACCAGCGTGACTCCAATACCAAACTGCGCTACTTCCTGGGCCACAGCCTCGCAGAAGCCCTCAATGCCAAACTTGGTGGCATGGTACATGGAGTTGGCCGGATAAGCAACCTGCCCGCCATAAGTGGACATCTGGATAATCCGTCCGCCGCCCTGTGCCCGCAGATGCGGCAGGCTGTCCCGAATCAGCATAATGGAGCCGGTGAGGTTAGTAGCGATGATGTGATTGATCTCCTCGTCGGACAATTCCTCAGCACAGCCAAAAAGACCGTAGCCTGCGTTGGAAACTACCACGTCAATCCTTTCATGTTTTTGGAAAGCGTCCGCCACCAGCCGATGAATGGCCGGCACATCGGTCACATCAAGGATCCGGCAATCAAAGGCATCTGGATATTGAACGATCAATTCCTCCACCTTTTTTGTGTTCCGCACCGTTCCAACTACGGTGTCGCCAACCTCCAGAAGCTGCTTTGTCATTTCAAAACCGAATCCGCTGGAGACACCGGTAATTAGCCATGTTCTGCTCATGAATATCATTCCTTTCTCTTGTTTGATTGTTTTTGCTAAACTTTCCACCCGTCTGCTATACAGCGAAGCGAAATATTTATCTGCGTTTAGGCTTCCGGTTTCAGCGGGCCGTAGAAGTAGGAGGCTGTTGCGCCGCCGTCAATGAGAAAATCCGCGCCGGTGATAAACGCGCCCTTATCGCTCATGAGCAGTTCCGCCACATTCGCAATCTCATCCGCCGTGCCGGGGCGCCCGGCAGGGCACTTGGCAAACATGTTTTTATAAAAGTCCCCGCGGGGGCCGCCCAACTCGTCAAGCGCCAGCGGCGTCACGACAATACCAGGAGAAATGGAATTGAGCCGGGCACCCCGTTCGCCCCATTTGACCGCTTCGGACATGACGCGCTTTTCATTGCAGCGCTTCGCCATCTGATAAGCGTGGAGGGTGTCGCGGATGTTCTCCGGCTGGAGCATTTCCAGCCTCAGCAACTCCTCTGTGGGCGTTATGGCAAGTAGCGCGTCCTGCTGGGCGGTAAGCTGCGCCATGCGGTGCCCGGACTGGCTGGAAATGGTGACGCCCGCGCCGCCCGGCGCGATGACCTTGCCCACTTCCTCCAGCAGCACGGCGGTGCCATAGAGGTCCACCTTCAAAATCGCCTCAATGGGGGCCTGACTGGGGGAAACCCCGGCGGCATTGACCAGCATCTGAATGTCGCCGTACTTCTGTGCCTCGGCAATCATAGCCTTGATGGAATCGCGGCTGGACAGGTCCATTTCCATTGCCGCCGTATCAAAACCCGCGTCTGTCATGACCTTTGCAATCGCCTGGGCATTCTCCGGGTTTTTATCTCCGAGGACAATTTTCATGCCGTAGCCCATCCTGCGGGCGATTGCCATGCCGATCTGCCCGGCTCCTGTTAAAAGCAGTACCTTCTTCATTTTGAAAACCTCCTTATCGGTTTGTCATGCTCTCCTGCGCGGCGGAATACCGCGCGCCAACAATTTCAATTCCAGCGAGCATTTCGTTCAATTTGTTCCTATCTGTTTCTGTAAGTTCCACATAGGCGGCGCTCATGTTCTCCTGTAAACGGTCCGCCTTTTTGGTGCCGGGAATCGGGACAATCCACGGCTTCTGATAGAGCAGCCAGGAAAGGGCGATCTGGGCCGGGGCCAGTTCCCGCTCTTTTGCAAAGTCGGAAAGCGCCTGCGCCAGCTTTTGATTGGCGGCCAGATTATCAGGATCATTAAAGCGTGGGATGGAATGGCGGATGTCGTTTTCTGCAAACACAGCATCTTTTGTGACTGCGCCGGTGAGAAACCCTTTCCCCAGCGGACTAAAGGCCACAAGCCCAATCCCTAATTCCTCCAGAACAGGAAGCAGCTCCTGCTCCGGCTGCCGGTACCACATGGAATACTCGTTCTGCACAGCAGTGACCGGGAATACCGCATGAGCGCGGCGGATTGTTTCCACACTCGCCTCCGAAAGCCCCCAATAGAGAATCTTGCCCTCCTTTTTGAGTTCCTTCATCGTTTCAGCCACTTCCTCAATCGGCACTTTGGGATCGACCCTGTGCTGATAGTACAGGTCAATATGGTCGGTGCGCAGGCGCTTTAAGGAACCGTCCACCGCTTTTCGGATGGCTGCGGGGCTGCTGTCCAGCCCCAGAACCTTACCGCCCTGGATGTTCCAGCCAAACTTGGTGGCGATGACGACCTGATCCCGGAACGGCTCCAACGCTTCACCTACCAGCTCCTCGTTTTGATAAACGGCGTACAGTTCAGAGGTATCGAAAAAGTTTTCTCCCATTTCGATTGCTCTGCGAATTAAAACGATGCTTTCATTCCGGTCCGGGAAGGGCGGGTAGCTTTGGCTCAGCCCCATACAGCCGAGACCGATGGCGGACACCGCAAGGCCCGACTTGCCTAAAATTCTCTTTTTCATTCTCCAGCCCTCACACTTTCTTTTCCGCTTCGTTTACACAGTGCAGCGCGTTCAGGCAGCGGGGATAGCCGATGTAAGGGATGCACTGTGAAATGACTTTGATTAGGAACGCCTTATCATTTCCAATTCTCATATTTGCGCCCGCATGAGAGGTAAGCTGCGGCTCACAGCCGCCCTGCGCGGAGAGGAAGCAGAAGGTAATCATTTCCCGTTGTTGATAGGTAAGGCCCGTGCGGGTGTAGTAATCGCCAAAGCAGTTGTCGGTCAGCCAGGTATTGATGTGGCGGCTTTCCTCCGGGCCTGACTTCCAGAAGCCCCTCATGCCATCGCCCATAATGTCCATCTGTGCCTTTTCGCCGGCCTCCAGACGATTTTCCGTGGTCGTTGTGGCCTGACCGGGCAGGGGGAGTTCCACGCCTTGTTCTGCCAGCACTTCATTGGTGATTTTCAGGAAGGGGAACACCCTGCCGATGCCCAGGTAATCCACCGCCTGGTAGACGATTTCCTTTACTTCCACCGGCGTGACGCCGAAGTTCATCGCGGCGGGGAGCATGGCACGAAATTCATCCATTCCCTGGCAGCCGAGCAGAGTAGCCAGAATCGCCATGAACCGGGTTTTATCGTCCAGATCATCCTGGTTTACCACCTCGTCAAAGGCGAAATTGTCAAACCGTTCAATAAACTCCGGGTCCGTCTCTAAAAAGCTGGAGCGATACCCCGGAAACATTTTCTCATGATATTTTTTTGAAGCTACCGTAATGCTCATTACTCATTTCTCCCTGTTTTCGTAATTTTCATCTCACCCAGCTTTCAATATCCTTGTCAGCACGGCTGACGCCGCCGCCTCGAATCGCAAGCCCTTTATCGACCTTGGCGGACGGACATGCCTTTTTAATATCTGTTTCGCTGCGGCCCATGCCGCTGCCTTCGTGGGTGCAGAACGGCTTGATGGTCTTGCCGTAAAAGTCGGCGTTTTCCAAAAAGGTAAAGACCCCCATCGGTGCGGTTCCCCACCAGTTGGGATAGCCCAGATACACCACATCATAAGCAGAAATGTCAGGAATATCTGATGCCAACTCCGGGCGGGCCTTTGCCTGCAGCTCCTGTTGAGCCTCCTCGGTGCAGGCAGTGTAATCTTCCGAATACGAGTGAACCGTTTTGATTTCAAACAGGTCTCCGCCAGTCAGCGCGGCAATCTTCTTTGCCGCGACTTCGGTGTTCCCCACGGGGAGATTGACAATACTGCCGCCGACATAGTTATTTCCTTTACGGGAAAAATACGCAATTAAAGTTTTCATGTTTGATACACTCCCTTTCTTTGTTGTTCGATTTTATTATAGGAACCGACAGGCAAAGGAGCAATTTCGGTTTTGAATAACTTTGATAAGCTGTACTTATCCGAAAACAAAAAAGCCGAACTGCAACTCTCATAATGAGAAATTACAGTTCGGCTTTTCAGCTTTTATGCTGTCAATCTATTTCCTGCCGGCTCTGCTCAATAAGATGATGCAAGGTTTCGGCAAATTCTTCGATGTAGTAGTTGGTGCATTTTTTCAGCCAAAACGCACAGATTTTCCGTCTAAGGGGTTTGTCCCCGCGATACAGCGGAATGCGCTGAATGGTGGGAACAACGGGCGGCAGCGTCCCGACATTTTCAAGAGGGAGGAAGCCTCTGTTCCCCAGCGCCATCAAACGGCCTTCTTCCAGATTTTCGGCGTAGAGAAAGTTGCCGCCGAAACCCAGCGTATCCCGATAATATCCGGCTTCTTCGTCATGCTGCTCAGGCGGGGCGATTAAAATACAGGGTGTCCGTTTGAGGTCGGTAAGCGTCAGGTGGTCTTTTGCGCTCAGATGATTGTTACTGGAAATCTCTGCGAAGCAATCACATTCCAGTAAAACCTTATTTTCATAGTCATCGGAAAAGGCCCGGCGCTGATCGCTGAGAATGACATCCACGCCGCCGAAGCGAATCAAATCGTAAAGCTCCTCATGAGTCCCAGCCACGATGTTAATGGAGATTTCGGGATACAGCTTTGAAAATTCTGCAACCGCAATATGCAGCTCCTGGCCGCTGTAATTCTTCAAATAACCGATACGCAGCCGGCTTTCGTCTGCCTGTCCGATGCGAATTGTTTCGCGCCGAAGCTCATTTGCTTCATCAAGCAAGACTTTGCTTTGGTGGTAGAAGTATTCCCCCGCAGGCGTAAGGGAAAAGCGGCGGTTTTCTCGACGAAGCAACACAACGCCCAGCTCTTTTTCCAATGCCTGTATTTGCTGAGAAATGGCCGACTGCGAGATATAGCATTGCTCGGCTGCTTCGGTAAAGCTGTTGCACTCCACAATCGCTGTAAAGTATTTCATCTGTCGAAGTAGCATCCCTTTAGCCCCCTTTCTTATGTTCCATAAGACCTGTTTCTAGCGGCACTTTTACGCGGGTCTTTCGGCTTTTGTGCATCTTCGGGAATTGCCCACGAACGACCAAAACGCTCCGCACCCGGAATGCGTCCTTGTGTACAGTATTGATTTACCCGTCGCTCCGAAACATCCCATTTATAAGAAGCCTCACGGATGGAAATATAGCCCTTCATAGTAAGCACCTCTCTTATGGGTACAAATTAACATCTACATTATATACGAATATTAGAATGTTTTCAACCGCCTGTGTTATAGAAATCCGAATTGATAAACCGTACTGGCGAGCAATGCAAGCATGTACATGTTTGCTGTTTTTGCGGATTTTCCCCAAAGGGAAAACCCGCAAAACCGCTCGTTGGTGCGCTGCCCCAAACCCCATGATCGCCACCTGCGGTGACGGCTGCACGTCCTGCGGACGCTGAAAAAGACGGCGGGAGCCGGTGGAATAGCGGGCACGCAAAAGGCTCCATGTGAAGATACTTCATCACATGGAGCTTTTCGTTTTTCCGTTCACTTGGCGTAAGTCATTTTTTCCTTCATACTTCTTTATGGCTAACTGCCATTCCGGTAATTCCTTTTTTATCCGCAGCCTTATGCTATGATTCCCTCCACAATCTCCCTCTTCAGATCCATGATGTCATCTTTCAACACTTCTTTTGCTTCCTCAAGATTCCTCTTTTCCAGGGCTTCTATGAGCAGTATATGCCGCTGTGCCGTAGTCTCATTTCTGTGTACACTGGAAGAAAAGTAATACTGTACCGCGCTTCTGGAAGAAAACTTCAGCGCCCGCTCCACCGCCTCACAGATTTTCTCATTCCCGCAGAAACTGCACAGAAGCAGGTGAAAGCTGATATTGCTCTTCCAATACCTCGCTATCTTTTTTTCGCTGTGGAGCTTTGTCGCCTCTGTAACGTCCTTTTTCAGCAGTTCGATCTGCCCGTCCTTAAGCCGGGCAAATGTTTTCTCCAACGCGGCCGTCTCCAGGATAATGCGCAGTTCCACAATATCGGAAATCTCCTTGATCGAAATCGGACATATCTGGTATCCCATTCTCGGACGGCTCTCCAGGATCTTTTCGTTGCACAGTTCCACGAGCGCCTCGCGTACCGGAGACTTGCTGACCCCATATTTCTCGATCAGTTCCCGTTCTGTGATGATGTCATTCTGCCTGTAGTTTCCATCAATGATCTCATTCAAGATATTTTCATAGATTTGGTCCTTTAGCTTTATATTACCTGACATTACTGTCCTCCTGATTTCGCAAAATTCCGCCTTACACTGCGTTTCGCCTATGTATCATTCTACCAGAAATTTCTTCTATTGGATACCCTTCAATACGAAGCGCACAGGCTGTATATTACTTATGAAAGTGCAGGCTGCATGTGGCGCATCCATCCGCGATCGCCCCGTTCAGATCGAACTTAAGCCCCATCGCTCCCGCAATACTGCGGTCGCCGTCCATGGCAATATCACACAGTTTCGCACATTGCGCATCGTCCATGCCCAGGTCTTTCCAGGCGGCCAGCAGCGGGCAGTGGTGGAACTGGATCTTCAGATCCTGCGCAGAGCATTCCTCTACTTCCATATCAAAGGTGTTCATGCCAAGTTCATCCAGGAACACCTTCCGGAAACTGGCAAGGTCTGTAATATCTTCACATTTGGCGCGGAACTTCTTCCCGTCCTGCTCTCCTCTCCTTGCGATGGCTCTTCTCATTACTTCCTCGATATCTATGCCCGCCTTAACTGCTTCATCGTAAATGAGTCCCATCCATGCCGCTCTGTGGCCGATCGCATTCCGGTTGATCTCTGTTTCCCGTTCCCTTCCCATTCTTTCTCCTGACATAGTTCATTTCCTCCTTGATCATTTTATTTGGTGACACGCAACGCTGTGTCCGTTTCCCGTCTCCCGCATCTGCGGCGTCTCATTTTTGCACCGCTCGTGCGCATATTTACACCGGGTATGAAATGCGCATCCTGACGGTACATTTACCGGGTTCGGCACATCTCCTTCCAGTATAATTCTGTCCTTTTTGATCTCCGGGTCCGGCAGTGGGATCGCGGAGAACAAAGCCTCTGTATAAGGATGCCGCGGATGACGGTACAGTTCCTCGCATCCTGCGATCTCCACCACTCTCCCGAGGTACATGACCATCACACGGCTGCACATATGACGTACCACGGACAGCCCGTGAGAGATAAACAGGTAAGTCAGATTAAATTCCTTCTGAATATCATCCAGCAGATTGATGATCTGAGACTGCGTGGACACATCCAGTGCCGATACCGCTTCGTCACAGACGATCAGCTTTGGATTCAGGATGAGCGCCCGGGCGATTCCCACCCGCTGCCGCTGTCCTCCTGAACATTCAAACGGATACCTGTCATAGTAATCGGAGGACAGTCCGACCACCTCCAGCATGCGCAGTACGCTTTCCTCTGTCTGTTTCTTATCCGCAAGCTTCTGGACGAGCAGAGGCTCGGCGATCGTCCTCCCGATGGTGTTTCTCGGATTAAGCGATGTATATGGGTCCTGGTATACGATCTGGGCATGCTTTCTAAACTCCCGCAGCTGCCGCCCTTTTAATCTCAGCACATCCTGTCCCCCGAACAGGACCTCGCCCTTTGTCGGTTCAAACAGATGGAGCACCAGTTTTCCCAGCGTAGTCTTGCCGCAGCCGGATTCTCCGACGATACCTAACGTCTCTCCCGGATACACATCAAAACTGATATCTTCCACCGCTTTGACTACTCTTTTGTCCCTTGAAAACGCCCCTGCCTTAGCAGAGTAATACTTTGATACATGATTCACTTTCAGCAAAGGAGCGTTTTCCTGCCCGTTCTTTTGATCTGTCATCCGCATCACCTGCCTTCCATGGCATACTGCCAGCATAATACTTTCTGTCCCTGCCCGGCGTCTACAAGCGGAGGCTTTTGCTCTGTACAGATATCCGCTGCACAGCCGCACCTGCCGCAGAACCTGCACCCAATGATCTCCTCCGACAGTTTCGGGACCGTGCCTTCTATCATAAACAGACGCTCCTTCTTTTCATCCGGCCTTGGGACCGCCTTTAAAAGTCCCATCGAATAAGGATGCAGCGGATTGGCGAAGAATTGTTTGACAGGCGCTTCCTCCACAATGCTCCCCGCATACATGACCATCACCCGGTCCGCCACTTCCGCGATCACCCCCATATCATGCGTAATAAACATGACAGCCATCCCCAGTTCCTCTCTGAGCCTCCTGATGATATCGAGTATCTGCGCCTGTATGGTCACATCCAGCGCCGTTGTCGGCTCATCGGCGATCAGCAGCTTTGGACTGCAGGCGATCGCCATAGCGATCATGACCCTCTGGCGCATTCCTCCGGACAGCTGATGCGGATATTCCTCCGCTCTTTTCTCCGGCATGGGTATCCCGACCATGTCAAGAAGCCCCACTGCCTTCTTCCACGCCTTCTTTCTGCTTACCGCCTCATGGCAGCGGATCGCCTCCACGATCTGATATCCGCATGTCAACAGCGGATTGAGCGAGGAAAGAGGTTCCTGAAAAATCATGGATATCTCTTTTCCTGTAATACCGGAAAACTCTTTCCGGCTCATTTTCAGTATATTTCTGTCCTCAAAGGTGATCCTTCCTTCCGCCACTCTGCCGAGGTTCTCCGGAATGAGACGCATGACAGACATGCTCGTTACACTCTTGCCGCACCCGGATTCCCCGATGACGCCCAGAATCTCTCCTTTATCCACATGGAAAGACACATGGTCGATCGCTCTGACCGTTCTGCCTTCGCCGTAGAATTCTGTTACGAGACCCTCCACATTCAGTAATGTTACGCCCACTGTATGTCCCTCCCCTCTAATCCACAACGAGCAGTTCATGCCCAAGTCCGGTCAGACACTCTGCTTCTTTCTGCCCGATGTACAGATCGTCTTCCAGCCGGATACCAAAGCGTCCCGGAAGATAGATGCCCGGCTCATTGGAAAAGACATTGCCCGGCTCTATCTGTTTCCGGCTTCCCGCAACGATATAGGGCGGCTCATGGATGTCCAGGCCGATGCCGTGTCCGAGGCGGTGGGTAAAAAATCCACCGTATCCGGCTTCCCGGATCACCTGCCGGGCCGCCTCGTCCAGACACCCGCATGTGATGCCCGGCGCTGCCGCCTGAAACGCGGCCTCATTGGCAGCCCGCACCGTCCCGTATATTTCTTCAAATCCTTCCGGCGGTTTACCAACCGCTACCGTTCTCGTAATATCTGAAAAATATCCTTCATAGCTTCCTCCAAAGTCTATGACGACTGCATCCTGAAAGCAGATCCGGCAGTCCGCCGCCTGGTGATGGGGCACCGCCCCGTTCTGCCCGGCCGCCACGAGCGGCAGCCCCCGGCATGAGAGTCCTTCTTCCTCCAGATACCCTTTCAGCCGCTGCGCCACCTCCCGTTCGGTAAATCCTTCCAGTCCCTGTTCCAATGTCCTGAGCAGCGCAGCTTCTGATTTTTCCTGGGCAGTCATTAAGTATTTCAATTCCGCAGCGTCTTTTCTGGCTCTGAGTTCCTCCATCACCTCGCTGCCAAGAGACCAGGACGCCGCCTTTATCTGCCGCGCCAGCCGGTAGGCCATCACGTTCGGCATCGCATCCCCCGCCGCGATACGGATACTTCCACCTCCGACGCACGCCGCAGCCTTTCTGTACGGATCCTCTGTTTCCTGCCAGAAAATGCAGGAGATCTGTTCCTTTACCTCTTCCCGCAGATCATCCGCCTCAAATGCAGGCAGGATAACATATGCTTCCTCCCTGAGCACGATAAGGAAAACAGGCCGCTCTACCGCAATTGGGCTAAGTCCGGTCATATAATACAGATCTGCTGACGGAGACAGGATCAGACAGTCCAGCTGTTTTTGTCTCATGACAGTGCGGGCGTCTTCTATCCTCTTCTTTATATCCATCATACATCCTCCCTTTTCTACAGGTTCCTCAGTTCCGGATTCGTTGCCTCCTGCAGGGAATCACCTAACAGGCTGAATCCGAGAACCGACAGGAAGATAAATACGCCGGGTATCATAGAGTACCATGGCGCGTTAAATATGAACAGGCTTCCGGCCGATATCATCGCTCCCCACTCCGGTGTAGGCATCTGCGCCCCAAGTCCGATAAAGGAGAATCCGGACGCCGCGATCAACGCATTGCCGATCCCCATTGTGATCTGGGGGATCACCATGGACATCGTCTGGGGGATGATAATGGTAAATACGATCTTTGCCGGATGCATTCCGATCGCCTTCGCTGATTCCACATATAGCTTTTCCTTTATGACGATCACCATCCCGCGTACCATCCTGGCATAATTCGGCCACCAGGACACTGCCAGCGCAAAGATGGTCGGCCCGATCCCCGCGCCGATCGCCGCCGCAATGATCATTGCCAGAAATATCTGCGGAAAAGACATGAACACATCACAAATACGCATTACCAGATTGTCGAACCAGCCGCCGATATAGCCGGCGATCCCGCCGATCATGATACCAGCCGCCGCCGCGCACAGCACAACCGCAAGAGCAGTTCCCATAGAGTACCAGGAACCATATGCCATCCTGCTGAACAGGTCCCGTCCCATCTCATCCGTTCCGAACCAGTGAATGCTTCCCGGCGCCACCAGCTTGGCTCCCGTATCCACGACAAGCGGCTTATACCTGGCTATGAAAGGCCCTGTGAGCATGAACAGTATGATCATCACCGATATCAGCGTACCGATGACGGACGGCGTATCTCTAAAAAAATATTTCTTGATTTTTTTCATCAGCTTAACCTCACTCTTGGATCGATCAATACATAAGAAATGTCAACTAACAGATTGATCAGTATGAATATGACTGCCATCGTCAGCGTAATACCGGCCACGACCATCAAGTCCAGCGACGCGATGGCATCCAGAGCATACGAGCCAAGTCCGGGCCAGCTGAATATCTTCTCTATGAGCACTGTACCGCCGATCATACCGCCCGCCTGCATACCAAGCAGTGTCAGTATAGGGGAGATTGCATTTTTCATCGCATGGCGTCTGATAACTGTATGTTCCGGAAGTCCTTTGGACCTCGCGGTCCTTATGTAGTCCTGCCGCAGTTCCTGCAGCAGCTGTGTCCGCATCATTCTGGTCGTGATCCCGCAATAGCCGAGTACGAGGCTTAACACAGGCAGAAGCAGATGTCTGGCTGCCTGCAGTAACAATGCCCAGTCACCTGCAAACGCACTGTCCAGCAGATAGAACCCTGTGACAGGTTCCGGGGGCATCGTCCCCACCGGCAGCCGGTAACCGGCCGGCAGCCACTGAAGTCTGTAGTAGAACACATACTGGAATATGAGTGCCAGCCAGTAAGGCGGAACCGCCATGCCGGCCACCGAGAAAAACCGGATCATGCCGTCCAGTACACCGCCGCGCTTTAAAGCCGCCACACTTCCTAAAATCAGCGCCAGAACAAAAAATACTATGAGTGATACTGCCGTCAGTTCGAGCGTAGCGGAAAGCCTGGAAGAGATCTCCTGCGCAACCGGCTGCTTTGTCTTAAAAGAGGTTCCCATATCGAGCCTCAGAAGCCCTTTCATATACTCCAGATACTGGACATATATCGGCTTGTCGAGGCCCAGCTCTACCCGCTTTGCCTCTACCTGTTCATTTGTTGCGGACGGCCCCGCAGCCGCCCTCGCCGGGTCTGACGGCAGATAATACGTCGCCAGGAACACGAGCATTGTGACACCGATGATGACCAGCACAAGCGATGCAAATCTTTTTAACAAAAATTTCGCCATAACGGTTCCCTCCGTTTTTGTCCCCTATTCACCTACAGTCAGCTGATAGAACCGGATGGAATAGAAATAATCGAGCGGATGCAGAACATATCCTCTGTACGTGTTATTGATCGCTTCCACCGTATTCGGGGATGCCGCAAATACCGCCGGGCAGTCGTCCACAAGCATCTGCTGCGCCTGCTTCAGGAGTTTTGTCTTTTCTCCCTCGTCCACAGTGGCCGCGGCGTCATCCAGCAGTTTGTCAAACTCCGGTTTTTCATAGAAGCTCCAGTTATAAGAGCCGCCGCTGTTGATACTGTGAAAATTCTGTTTCAGGAAAAAGGCCGCGTCTCCTGTGAACGCGCCCATATTGAGCGCCGACATCTCAGGCGCTGTCTCCGGCGAAGTATTTTCCTCTACGAGAGACGTCCACGGCATAATCTCAATTTTTACCGTAATTCCGATCTCCGCCAGATCAGCCTGGAGGATCTGCGCCATCTGTACCTGGTCATCACTGCCTTCGCACAGATGTACCCGGATCTCACATGCTCCGGCTCCGGATTCTTCCATGAGCTGCTTTGCCCTTTCCATATCCTGTTTCTGCTCCGGCAGATCCGGGTCATGTTCCGCAAAATCAGCCGGCATGAATCCGCTTGGCACAGTAGCCTGTCCGTTGTACACCGTATTTTTGACCCCTTCATAGTCAAAAGCACAGGATACAGCCTGTCTTACCTTCGGATCGTCAAAAGGCGCCTTCTTCATGTTGAACGTAAAGATATTCGTCTGCAGGGACCCTCCCTTCAATATATCGATATCCGGATTTTTTTCCAGCATATCCAGATTCTCCGTCAGCGGAATCTGCAGTTTGTCCACTTCCCCGGAATTCAACATCTGGATCTGGGTCGCATTGTCCTTCACGATCAATGTCTGAACCACGTCGATCTGATCATCTTTCCATCCCTGCCAGTAATCGTCAAACCTGGATAACGTCACATACTGGTCGTCCACGTAATCTGTCACCTGATATGCCCCCGTTCCGCAGGAATGCTTCTTCAGGTACTTCTGGGCCCAGTCTCCGTCCTCCTCGTTTTCCTTACAGAATGCAGGGGAGATTATACCTATCTTGGCCACGTTATAAAGAAATCCTGAATTTTCCGCCTTCAGCGTCATCTTTACCGTCATGTCATCCACCGCCTCGATCGTGTCGATCTCCTCCACGCAGGATGAGACCGAATTGACAAATGCCCTCGCCCGCTCAAAAGAATACACGACAGCCTCCGCGTTCAGGTCCGTGCCGTCATAGAACTTCACGCCGTCCCGGATATGGAATATGTAAGTCTTCGCGTCCGGTATATCCCATTTTTCAGCAAGCCACGGTTCCAGATCAGTTGTTCCGCGGACTTCTTCCACGAGAGGTTCATAACAGTTCCGTGTAGCGTGCATATCTGCCGCGTTCATAAGATTGGTAGGGTCTATGCTGTCCGGCATGAATGCCAGGGCAGCGACAAATGTCTTATCATCATTCGTATCCGCTTTGCCTTCTTTGCCGGATCTTTTCTTATCTCCGCCGCAGGCACAGAGTGAACATGTAAGTACAGCCGCCATAGCCAGTACCAGAACTCTTCTCATAACATTCCTCTTCATCCTTTTTCCTCCTTTGCTTCCGGCTATGCCTCATAGCCATAATATTTTTCTGCGTGTTCTGCCGTTATGTAACCGTTCTCTATATCTTCCCGCACCGCTTTTCTGTCTCTTTCAAGAGGATCTCCGTACCCTCCGCCGCCACCGGTCCTTATCTGTACGATATCCCCCTTCTTCAGAGAGAGAGTATTTGTCTTCAGGTACACGCGCTCATCCGGCGTTCCCGGATTCACGACCGCAGCGGGCGCCTGACCGCTTCCTCCTCCGAACAGCCCCCAGGCCGTCGTCTTCGTCCGTTCGATCCAGAGCATCAGCCGGCACTCTCCTTCCGTCTCCACGCGGTACGTACGGATAACGCCCGCTCCCCCGCGCCATTTTCCCGGCCCCTGAGAGTCGGTCCGTATTTCATAGGAGAGGAGCCGGAGCGGAAACTTGTCTTCAATAAATTCAACACTCCAGTTTTTCAAATCTCCATTCACAACATTGATCATGCAGTCCTGGCCGTCTCCCTCCGCAAATGCGCCCCAGCCGCCTGAAGTGGCTTCACAGATACCGAACGTTTTATTCCGCGCCGAGTCATAGCCGCGGAAGATGATCAGACTGGAATCTCCGTAATGAGCGGCCGCCGCCTCTTTTTCCATAACCGGTGACAGCGCTTTTCCGATCAGGTCGATCAAAAGGCCCAGTCCCGTAAAATACCATCCGCACGGCGCCGGTTCTTCCGCCGCCAGGAAGGTTCCCTTTTCCACCACAACCTCCAGATTCTGGAATGTGCCTCCTGACACCTGGCTCTTTGGGTTGATGATCTGCTTATAACCGACCCTGCACGCCGCAATGGTCTGCGCTCTTCCGCAGTTGATCGGACCGCTGCCCATCCGGGAGCTTCCGCTCAGATCGATCTTCATCACCTCCCCCTGTATGCATATCTTTACCTTAAGCCTGCGAGGCTCGTCCGTCAGGCCATCGTTATCCAGATATCCCTCCGCCTCATATACACCGTCCGGTATGTCCGCCACTGCTTTCCGGTCCAGTTCTTCCGACTGCCGGAAGATTTCCTTTGCCGCTTCTTCTATCACGTCTGTACCGTAACGCTCATAAAGTTCGTTCATGCGGGTCTTGCCCGTATGGCAGGCCGCGATGCAGGCATTCAGATCCCCCTTCATCATCGTGTGATAACGGCTGTTGATGGCGATGATCTCCATTACATCCTCACACACTTTTCCTTCGGAACAGAGCCGGACCGGCGGAATCCGCAGCCCCTCCTGATATACGTCTGTCGAATCCGCGTTTCCGATCGGATCTTTGCCTCCCATGTCCTGCATGGCCGCCCGTACTGCCGTGAAGCCGTGAAGCTCCCCTCTGTAGAAGATCGGCGCCAGCACGGTGACATCCGCCACGTGGGTCCCCTGCAGATACGGCTCGTTCATGACGAATACATCTCCCTCCCGGTAGCCGCACACACCGATCCGCTCTGTCACAATATTGATGCATATCTCCAGATTGCCGAGAAAGATCGGCAGTCCGGAAGATTGCCCCAGAAGCCTGGCATCCCGGTTGAATATCCCCACACTGCAGTCCTTCATCTCATAAATTCCCGGACCGAAAGCGCTCTTGATCAGACAGCTGTTCATCTCCCGCGCGGCGGAATTTACTGCGTTACGTATGATCTCTACGACGATCGGACTTACTTTTGCTCCCATCTTATCTCCTCCTTACACTCTTGTGATGATCATGCTGTCCGCCTCATCTACCGTCAGTTTCCACTTCGGCGGAACTACGGTCGTGGATGTCAGTTCCGCGATAATGGCCGGGCCTTCGATCCGACTTCCCGCCACAAGCTGTTCTCTCGCATATACGTTCATGTCATACCGCACACCGTCAAAATATCCCGGCAGCCGGTCGATAATGTCTGCACTTCCTTCGCCGGCCTTTCCTGCTGCCGGAGACTTTTTGACCGGCACGATGACTGTCATCCGGTAATTCACTACCTCGATCATATCGTCCGGCGAATGGTGCCCGTACAGCCGCTCATAAATGCTGTTGAACTGCTCCTCAATATCATCTCTGCAGCAGCCCCTGCCTTCCGGTATGTCTACAGATATGGTGTATTCCTGCCCGAAATATCTCATATCCAGGGAACAGATATACTGCTTTTTCCGCCGCCCGATCCCTTCCTTTTCCAACACTTCCTGCAGCTCCTCTTTCAGACATTCAAAGTTTTGTTCAAACTCTTCCTCCTTAAGTCTGTTCAGCAGGCAGAGGCTGGTGACCGCCGCATCGTGCCGGATATCAGCCTGCAGCATTCCCCATGCGGAAAACACACCGGGATTGGCCGGGACAATGACTTCTTTTATGTCCAGTTCCCCGGCGATGAGCGCCGCATGCATCGGCCCTGCGCCTCCAAATGCCAGGATGGAAAACTTACGGGGATCTATGCCCCTGCGGACCGTAAGCTCTCTTATGGCGTCTGCCATCTTGTGGTTCGCGATCGTGCACACGCCTTCTCCTGCCGTGACCATATCCAGCCCAAATTTCTCTCCGTAGGCTGCAAAGATCTCCTTCGTCTTATACTCGTTTATTTTCATCCGTCCGCCGAGAAAATGTCCGGGAGACAGATGTCCCAGCACCAGATCGGCATCTGTTATCGTAGGTTCTGTTCCGCCTTTGTCATAACAGACCGGTCCGGGCGCTGCTCCCGCGCTCTGGGGACCTACCCGCATGCCGCCGGCTTCCTCCCACGCGATGCTGCCGCCGCCTGCGCCGATGCTGAATACATTTACAGTCGGCGCCAGAATCGGAAAGCCCTCCATCTCCGCTTCCACTGCTGTTTCGATCTTGCCGTTTACAACAAGACTGACATCGAAGCTCGTTCCTCCTATATCAAACCCAATGATATTTTCCCTCCTGATGGCGCCGGCGCCGATGGCCCCGCCTACCGGACCGGACATCAGCGTCTGTACCGCCCTCACTGCCGCCATCTCCGCGCGTATCACTCCTCCGCTCGACTGCATCATATAAAGCGTGCCTTTGAATCCTCTCTTTCTCAGCTCTTCGGTGAGCGCATGCACATGATGCCTCGTGCTCGGCGCAACATACGCATTCAGCACCGCCGTGCTGACTCTCTCATATTCCCGGGACTCCCGCGCAATTTCATGGGACGCGGTGACGATCACCTCCCCGTTCAGGTTTTCCTTCAGGATCCGGCATACTTTCTGCTCATTCTCCGTGTTGATATAACTGTTTATAAGGCATACCGCGATCGCTTCATACTGCCCCTCCAGCCGGGGGATCAGTTCTTTCACCGTCTCATATGTAACCTCTTTTTCCACTTCGCCGGCATAAGTAGTCCGTTCTTCGATCTCATAGATATCTCTGCGCGGGATCAGCGGCTCGGGTTTTCGATAATGGTTATTATAGATTTCCGGACGGTTGGCCCTTGCGATCTCATAGACATCCCGGAAGCCTTTTGTCGTTATGAGTGCACAATGCGCGCCTCTTCTCTCAATCACAGAATTTAATCCGGACGTCGTACCGTGTACGATACTCGTGATCTCCTCATACTTCCCGGATGTAAGTTCGTCAAATCCCTTAAGCATCCCTGCTTCCAATGCCTGCGGTGTTGTCAGCACCTTCGTGGTCTTCAGGATGCCTGTCTCATCGTCGACCATTACGACATCCGTAAAGGTTCCCCCGACGTCGGCTGCTAATCTGTATGACATATCCCTTCCTCCTTATTTTGCAACAGTAACTGTCTCAGTGTGATGATGTTATTATCTTTGATAATAACTGTAATATTATCTCTGATAATATCAGTAAGGCTAAAAAAAATTGACCGGTCAATAGCCACTTCTTTTTTATATTGATTAAATATTAGCATTGACATCTCTTTTTGTCAATACAATTTGGTGATTCCGTATTTCACAAAATAATTCCGGTTATTTTAGTAATATTGTAAAAAAGATTGTCGAATGCATTGACTTTTTTATAAAATTATGCTAATCTGACGAAGTATAATCTATAGATTCAATTTATAGTTTATACGGTATCTAATTATTTATTTTTATTTTTTATGGAGGTAACACAATGAACAGAGGTACAGTAAAATGGTTCAACAACCAAAAAGGTTATGGTTTCATCTCAGATGAGACTGGCAACGATGTATTCGTACACTACTCCGGCCTGAACATGGACGGCTTCAAGTCTCTGGAAGAAGGACAGGAAGTAGAGTTCGAAGTAACTGAAGGCTCTAAAGGTCCTCAGGCTGTTAACGTAACAAGAGTTTAGTCAATTGCATTAATCAGAATTTGGATGTACCTTTTTTATATATAAACAAGACTTGAAAGATTGATTTAGATATTAAAAAGTAATACATGAAATGAGATTAAGAAAAAGGGGATGTCGATCATGACATCCCCCTTTTTTGTACTGCTACATATTCGCCCTGTATGCCTCATCCGCGCTGTAGACATCAAATCCGCTGCCCTTCAAGATATCGATCACTCTCGCGGGATCATCGCTCTTTAACACTGCCGCCGCGTCACTTCCGTTGGCAAACGCATACATATACTCAATATTCACTTCACCTTCCACTATCTGGTGCATCGCTTTGCTCAGAGAGCCTGTGGCGTGAGGAACGCGCAGCGCGACCACATCTGTGAGCATCGCCGTTATCTCCGCCTGCTTCAGCACGGCCCTTCCTTTGTGGGGATCTGACACGATCATGCGGAGCATCCCGTAATCAGATGTATCTGCCAGGCTCAAAGCCACTATGTTCACTCCGCCTTCCGCAAGTATGGCAAGTACCTCGTCAAGACGGCCCTCTCTGTTCTCCAAAAATACTGATAACTGCTGTACTGTATTACTCATACCCATCTTACTTCCCCTCCTTCTTACAAGTCTCTCTTGTCGATGACACGCTTTGCTTTGCCTTCGCTGCGCTCTATCGTCTTAGGCTCTACCAGTTTTACCCTGGCAGATACGCCGAGCGCCTGCTTGAGTGCGGCACCGACTTTATTCTTCAGCTCATCCAGCTTACGGATCTCATCGGAGAAGTATCTCTCGTCAACCTCCACCATGACAGTCAGGACATCCAGATTGTTCTCGCGCTCCACGATCATAAGGTAATGTGGCGCCACACCGCCTCCTATGGAGAGAAGCGCTGTCTCTACCTGTGTCGGGAATACATTGACTCCGCGGATCACTTTCATATCGTCCGTACGTCCGGTGAACTTCTGGATCCTCGGGAGTGTTCTTCCACACTCGCACGTACTGTATTCAATGCTTGTCAGGTCTTTCGTCCTGTAACGGATCAGCGGCATGCCTTCTTTGGCCAGCGTCGTGAAGACAAGCTCACCCGTCTCACCGTCCGCACATGAAGTATTGTCTCCCGGATTCAGGATCTCAGGATAGAAATAATCCTCATATACGTGCAGGCCTTTGTGGTGGATACAGTCCATGGCAACGCCTGGCCCCGTGATCTCACACAGTCCATAGATATCAAAGCTGTTAATATGCAGAATACTCTCGATCTTCTTGCGCATCTCATCTGTCCACGGTTCCGCTCCATTGATGCTCGCCTTGATCTGCAGACGGTCTACGATGCCTGCTTCCTCTGCGGCCTCTGCCAGATAGAGCGCATAGGACGGCGTGCAGGCGAACGCCGTGGCCCCGAAGTCTTCCATGCACATGAGCTGGCGTTTCGTATTGCCGGAGGACATCGGTATCGCCATGGCTCCGAGCGCTTTTGCTCCGAGATCCAGGCCCATGCCTCCTGTGAACAGGCCGTATCCGTAACATACATGAAGACGGTCGGCCGCCGTAAGCCCGGCCATGGTAAGTCCTCTTGCGACACATTCCCCCCATACGTCTACGTCATTCTGCGTATAGGAAGCGAGGGTGAGTTTTCCGGTCGTTCCGGACGTCCCCTGTACTCTCGCGATCTTCTCCTGAGGGACTGCCAGCAGTCCGAACGGATAGTTGTCTCTCAGATCTTCTTTGGTCGTGAACGGAAGCTTTCCGATATCCTCAATTCCTTTGATATCCCCGGGTTCCACGCCCAGATCATCCATCTTTTTCCGGTAGAACTCTACATTTTCATATACGTTCTTAACCTGCTTCACGAGACGCTCACTCTGAAGAGCTGTCATCTCATCCCTGCCCATACACTCTGTCTTCGGGTCTCTGATTTGTTCTTTCCAGTCTTTTAATGCTACTCCTGCCATGTCAATCTACTCCTATTCTTAATCTTATAAATCTGATTCCTCTACAATCTTTACACCTGCATCCTTAAGAATCTGAGCTGCTCTCTCATAGTCATCCGTGCTGAATACCAGAACCGGCGCTTTTCCTTCGCGGATCACAAATGAATAGATGTAGTTTACATTTATTCTGCCTTCTGCAAGTATTGCCAACATCTGATTGAGATTGCCTTTTTTATCCTCCAGCTCCGCACCGATCACGTCATGGAGTCTGACGACGAATCCCTTTTCAGTCAAACATCCCTTCGCCTCTGCTGGCTTATCGACTACGAGACGAAGGATACCAAACTCTGGTGTGTCAAAAGACGCGACAGCCCGGATATTGATATGCGCCTCTGTGAGACGTGACGTAACATCCATAAGACTTCCCGGCTTGTTCTCCACGAATACTGATAATTGCCTGATCATACCACACCTCCTTAAATTTAATCAGGTACACCCCGGACTTATCTGGATTCCAGATCATAGCCCACATCAAACGCCTGCTTATTTATATCAACCGTTTTCGGCGGCACCGTTTTTTCTATCACTTCGTACCACTGCTCTTTCGTGAAATCCATATGCCTGGCGGCAACTCCGAGCACGATCATGTTGAACACTCTGGAATTTCCGAGCTTTCTGGACTCTTCTGTGGCATTGACACTGTATACCTTGTACTCTTTTCTAAGTTCTTCCAATATATTATCCGGATACTCGGCTGCTCCGATAACGACCGGCATGGGGTCGATCCTCCAGTCGTTCACGATCAGGGCTCCGTCTTTTTTCAGAAAATGTGCATACCGGTAAGCTTCCAGCCGTTCAAAGGCAATGACGATATCGGCCGTCCCTTCTTCCACGATCGGTTCCGCCACTTTATCGCCGTAACGGACGAATGTGACGACGCTTCCGCCCCGCTGTGCCATACCGTGTACTTCCGATAGCTTGACGTCATATCCCAGCGCCATGGCAAGTCCGCCGAGGATCCGGCTCGTGAGCAGTGTCCCCTGCCCGCCTACACCTACTATCATTATGTTTTTTGCCGTCATTATCTGTCACCTGCCTTTACTGATTCTATCGCGTCAAATTTGCACAAGTCCTCACACAAACCGCAGCCGGTACACATCGTATCGTCAATATGTATCGTTCCGTCTTCATTTCTCGTCATGGCCGGACAGCCTGGTTTCATACACATTCCACATTTTCTGCACTTGTCTTCGAGGGCGGTGTAGACCGGCTTCTTCGCTTTGCTAAGAAGCACGCACGGCGATTTTGTGATAATGACGGACACTTCATCTCTGGCCGTCTCTTCTTTGATGACTTTTTCAAGTGTTTCTATATCAAACGCATTGACTTCCACCACATTTTTAACACCGACAGCGCGGCAAAGTCCCGGTATATCGATGGCATACGCCGGATCCCCCTGCAGCGTCTTTCCTGTGGCCGCATGATCCTGATGGCCGGTCATTCCCGTCGTTGAATTATCCAGTATCATGACCGTGCCCGAGGCATTATTGTACATCATGTTCATCAGAGAATTGATACCTGTATGTAAGAAAGTAGAATCACCGATCACCGCGACCCAGTCCCTGATATACTCTTTCCCCTTCGCTTTTTCCATTCCGTGAAGGCTGGAGATGCTGGCACCCATACAAATCGTAGTATCAACCACGCTAAGCGGCGCGACCGCTCCGAGTGTATAACATCCGATATCCCCGGCCGCGTGCATCTTAAGCTTCTGCAGTACATAAAACACACTCCGGTGCGGACATCCCGGACATAATATGGGAGGACGCATCGGCGCCGGCTTGGGAGCGGCGGTCTTTAACTCCTGTCCGAGAACCGCCCGGCGGATCATGTTGGCGCTGTACTCTCCCTGTACGGTAAATATCTCTTTGCCGACAGCTTTTATGCCCCATGACTTCACCTGCTCTTCAATGACCGGGTCAAGCTCTTCCACGATATACAGAGTCTCTACTTTGGAAGCAAAATCCTCGATCATTTTTCTCGGCAGGGGATTGACCATGCCAAGCTTTAATACAGACGCATCGGGCATCGCCTCTTTCACATACTGGTATGGGATACCGCTTGTGATGACGCCCACCTTTGTATCATTCATCTCCACCGTATTCATCGGCAGCGTATCTGCCGCCCCGGCCAGTTCCAGATTCCGTTTTTCGATCTCCACGTGGCGCAGCTTCGCATTCCCGGGCATCATAACTGTCTTTTTGACATCTTTGACGTAAGGTCTGTCTTCCGGCACCTCCCGCCCGGCAAGCTCTACAAGTCCCTGGGAATGCGCGAGTCTCGTCGTGATGCGGAATACAAAAGGACGGTCATACTTCTCACTCAGCTCAAACGCGGCCTTCATATACTCCTTAGCCTCAGAGCTGTCGGACGGCTCCAGAACCGGCAGCTGTGCCGCGCGGGCCACCATGCGGGTGTCCTGCTCATTCTGGGAGCTGTACAGTCCCGGGTCATCCGCCACAACGATGACCATGCCCCCGTTGACACCCATGTAGGAAACCGTATACGCCGGGTCGGCCGCCACATTGAACCCGACATGCTTCATACAGGCCATGGAACGGACGCCTGAAACAGAAGCGCCGATCGCCACTTCTGTCGCCACCTTTTCATTCGGCGACCATTCACAGTACAGCTCATCTTTATACTGTACGAGATATTCACTGATCTCTGTGCTCGGAGTACCCGGATAAGCTGCTGAAACCTTCACTCCGGCCTCATACGCTCCTCTGGCGATCGCTTCGTTTCCGAGCATTATTACTTTCTTTCCCTCTGACATATCTTATAGTCCATCCTTTCTCATATCCGTCACTCTCTTGGCTTTCCCCTCAAATCTCTGCAGAGAATAGGGGGCGACAAGTTTGATCTGCGTCGCAAGTCCAAGCTGTGCTTTCAGTCCCTTTTTGATCCGCTGCTCCAGTTCGCTTAACTTACTGTAGCTGTCCAGCAGACGGTCATCTATCAATTCAACCGTGATCGTCATGACATCCAGACGGTTTTTCCGCTCTACAACGATCTCGTAATGGGGTCCTATCTCCGGAACCTGCAGCAGAACTTCCTCGATCTGCGTCGGAAATACATTGACTCCCCGGATCACAAGCATATCGTCTGCCCGGCCGGAGAGATTCTCCATCCTCACGGTCGTTCTGCCGCATGCGCACGGCTCGTACATAAGCTTTGTCAGATCCCCGGTACGGTATCTCACAAGCGGAAGCGCTTCTTTCCCAAGGCAGGTCACGACCAGCTCGCCATGCTCGCCCGGAGGAAGCACATCCCCCGTCTCAGGATCGATCACCTCCGGTATGAACCAGTCTTCGTTCACATGCATGCCGCACAGACTTTCACATTCTCCTGCCACGCCCGGGCCGCACAGCTCACTCATGCCATAGTTCTGGGTGCACAGGAACTGCTCTCCCCATACCTTATGCATCTCGTCTCTCATCGGCTCCGTCATTCCCTCACCGCCGAACAGCCCTATATGTACCTTCAGGTCTTTGGACGGGTCAAGCCCTCTCGCCCTGATCTCTTCCCCGAGATGCAGCGCATAAGACGGCGTCGCCACAAGAAGCGTCGTCCCCATGTCCTGCATGAACATGATCTGTTTCTTCGTATTTCCGGAAGACATCGGTATCACGGAAGCGCCTAACTTCTCCAGGCCCCCGTGCAGTCCGAGCGCGCCTGTGAACGTCCCGTATCCGAAAGCGATCTGCGCCACATCGTCCGGTGTGGCGCCGCCCATACAGGCGATCCTCGCCACATTGTTGAGCCACACGTCCAGATCCTTCTTCGTATAACCTACCACCGTCGGTTTCCCTGTCGTGCCGGAGCTGGCATGAAAACGCACAAGCTCCTTTTTATCCACCGCAAAAAGTCCCATGGGATAATTATCCCTGAAATCCGCCTTATATGTAAATGGAAGCTTCTGCAGATCCGTCAGACTTCCGATATCATCCGGTCTTACGCCCGCCTCATCCATCTTCCGGCGGTACGGCGCCGACTTCTCATAGATGTAGCGCACCGTCTCCTTAAGCTTCTCAAGCTGGATACCCTCGATCTCATCTCTCGGCAGGGTCTCTTCTTTCGCCCAAATCATGTTATTTCCTCCTTCATACCATACATGCTTTTTTTAGTATAGCACATTACTTTCACAGATTAAAGCATTAATTTGCGAAAAAACCGGCTCTTTCAGAAATATCATGATACAGATTTCTCGTCTTTGACGGCGTTTTTCCGTTGACCACAAGGTACCCGTCAGCCGTTTCGAGGACGACATATTCGCTGCAGTCTGTGTAGGAGTAGAGATGATATGCTCCAAATTCACTGTTTTTGAAACTGCCGGCCTGAAGCCGGAAGCTCCCGATGCCTCCGGTCCGCCTCCCGATGTCCATACTGTCCTCATAGGCGACCGATAAGATCTCCTCATATCCAACCTTTTTGCTGCCGATCACCGACGTATGGATATTCATATAGTCCTTCTCGAACTGTACTTTGACATCTCCCGTATAAAGCACAGAGACTACCAAAATACATGTTACCGCGAGAACTGCCACAGTGACCTTCGTCGTCAGCGCCGCCTTTTTCCTCTCTTTCGTGCCGGCTGCGGGCGTCCTGGCCCGGCAGATCGTATTTGTGGCGATGACAAGGAAGATGACAACGCCGAAGATGCCGGCGGGCAGGATCCACCGCAGGCCCCGGGGCAGATCAAACTCATACAGCGTGCAGAGCAGCAGAATGGCCGTAATGACCGCCATGCCCGCTCCCATGACGCGGCAGAGCTTCTTTTCATCATATTTTGCTTTCTCTTCCTTGTCCGCCGTGTTATAACCTGCGATAAGAAAACTGCCCCTGCCGGAGAGCAGGACGATGGACAATACCGCGAACAGACCCGTGAGAATCCACATACGCTCACCTCTTCCTATCAGTTGCTGCCGTCATGGTGTTTGCACGTGTAAGCGTCAAGCTCCACCTTTATGACGGCCACGGCGTTGACCCATTTTTCATCAAAGTCCGTAAAGTCTCTGCCTGTCTGATGCTTCATGATCACCTGCAGCGCCTTCCGTTTTTCATCCGCGTCTTCCTCCAGACAGGCCTTCCCGCTGCCGATGAGGCTTGCAAAAAGATAGCTGTGCCCGCACGGCTTGTCCGCGGACATCAGGCCGTGTCTGCAGTCCAGCTCTACACATACATCCGGATTTTCCTTCAGCACCTCGATCTTTCTCCCTACTTTGGCACTGTGTAAATAAAACGTAAGCTTTCTGTCCTCACATGTATAACCAAAGTTCATCGGCACTATGTATACGTTTCCCTTATCATTGAGTCCCAGACGGCATACACTGCACTCGCCGATCACCGTACATATCTCCGCCATATCCTTGATTTCCCGTTTTGGTCTTCTCATTGTCATCCATCCCTTCCGTATTTCATTATAAGTCCAATTATAATAAGAAATCTCCCATATTTCAATGTGAAATCATGGGAGACGGTCTATTCCTCTCATCTTCAGCGCCGGTCTATAAACACCCGTCACGCAATGACAGCTTTGTTACTGCCTGTCCTTATATTTGCTCCTGATGCCTTCTGCGATGTTCAGAAGGCGGGCGCGCAGCCGGGCCGGCTCCAGCAGTTCCACCTTATCTGCAAAGCTCAGTATCCAGCTGAATATATTCTCTTCATCCGCAAAATCAAACTGGAACAGCAGTCTGCCGTCCTCAAGTTCCGTAAAGCTGTCGGCACCATATTCCTCAATGAGCCGCCATCTCATCTCCGGCACGAATACTGCTTTTACCGGTATCTGTCTGTCATACGCAGAGTCCGCGTTCAGCTCGTAAGGCTCCTCTTCCCGCTCGGGAAATTGTTCCGGAAGCACCTTAAGCTCCAGCATACGGTTCAGTTTGAACAGACGGTGATCTTCCCTGTCCGTACAGTACCCCCGGACATACCACGACGACCACTGGAACACGAGCAGGCACGGCTCGATCTTTCTGACGCTCTCCCCCTTCGGGGCATAATAGTGGAACGTTATATATCTCCTGTTCTCTATCGCGTCCTGTATCATCTCTATCTTCGGGGCCAGCGTTGTCTTGTAATAGGAGGACAGATCGATGAGAATATGGCTGTTGGACGCTAGTGTAGTGCTCCTTACGTCCAGCTTCTCCATCAGCTGCCTGTAGCGGCTCGTGCCGGCCACACTGTCCAGGCTTTTCAGCCCGGTCAGTATGGCCTGCATCTCCGCCGATGTAAGAAGCGTCTTCTCCAGTTTGTATCCTTCCATGATGGAGATGCCTCCGCCGCTCCCCTGCGTCGTAACGAGCGGTATTCCCGCCTTGCACAGGTCCTCGATATCTCTGTTGACCGTTCTTCTCGACACTTCAAACTTGTCGGCCAGATACGGAGCCGTCACTTTTTCCTGCTGCAGAAGGACAGATAATATCCCGATAAGCCTGTCTATTTTCATAACTACCGTCTCCTTTTTATCCGCCTATAGATGGAACACCATTGTCGCTATCTTAAAAAAGATGATAATAGAACATGTATCCACGATCGTAGTGATCAGCGGCGCTGCCATAATGGCCGGATCCAGTCTGAGCTGCTTTGCGAATATGGGCAGCATGCACCCCACCATCTTTGCCACAATGATCGTGCCGATGAGAGAGACACCGATCACAGCTGCAAGTCCCAGATCCCGGTGCATCACATAGATACGGATACCGTTGGCCGCCGCCAGCGCCGTTCCCACTACGAGCGATACCCTGAATTCCTTCCAGACGACGGTAAACAAGTCTGAAAAATGCAGTTCGTCTACCGCCAGCCCCCGGATGACAAGTGTGGAACTCTGGGATCCGCAGTTTCCGCCCGTATCCGTGAGCATCGGTATAAAGGATACAAGCAGCGGAACGGAAGCGATCGCCGCCTCATAATGAGTGATGATCGTACCGGTTATGGTGGCAGAAAACATCAGAAACAGCAGCCAGCCGATCCGGTTCCTGGCATGCTGGAATACTCCCGTCTTAAGATAAGACTCTTCATTTGCCGTCATGGCCGCCATCTTGTGCATATCTTCCGTCGTCTCGTCCGTCAGGACACCGATCGCATCGTCAAAGGTCACGATCCCGACCAGCCGCTCCTCATGGTCAAGGACCGGTATCGCTATGAGACCGTATTTGCGGAACAGCTTCGCGGCATCCTCCTGATCGTCTGTCGTCTGCACTGAGATAAAATTATCCTGCATAAGTCCGGCGATCCGGACAGACTCCGCGTTGGTCATGAGCGCCTTGGCAGTCACGATCCCGATAAGCTTTTTGCGCTCCACCACATAACAGGTATAGACAGTCTCACTCTCGATCCCGACGCGGCGTATCTTTGCCAGCGCCTGCCCCACCGTCATCTCCGGCGACAGTTCCACATACTCTACCGTCATAATGCTTCCCGCGCTGTCTTCCGGATATTTCAAAAGCCGGTTGATATCCGCCCGCGTCTCTCCGCTTACATGTTCCAACAGCTTTGTGACTACGTTGGCCGGCATATCCTCCAGAAAATCTACCGCGTCGTCAGTATACATCGTATCCAGTATATAGGATATCTCCTGGCTCGTGAATCCTTCCAGCAGCGTCTGCCGCTGATCGTCATCCATATAGGAAAATACTTCCGCGGCCTTCTCCTTGTCTATCATACGGAACACGACAGCCAGCTCCGAATCATCCAGTTCCATCAGAAGCTCCGCCAGGTCTACCGGATTATATGCATCCAGCATACCGTGGATCTCTCTGTATTTCTTTGCGTCTAATAATTCTTTCAGTGTGTTTCTTATCATCTCGCGCCTCCTTGTCCCGGACAGAAAAATGCTGTCCGCCCTCATACCGGACAGACAGCACAAAATAAAGTCCCGCTCTGCTTTGAATCTATTACAAGAAAACGCTCTTTTATATAAAATCTGTCAAAAGAACTGTTCAAAAAGGGCAGACTCCACGTACATGCCATATCCGATTGTCATTGTTAAGTTACAACTTCGTCCCGAATGACCATCCATGCAGATTCGCCTGCCTTTCCTTAATTATTTTATCGTGACTTTAATCAGCATAGCCCACTCTTCCCCAAAAGTCAAGTCAGCTTCCACTGTTTTTTATCCGTATGAGCGGCGTCACAGACACCGCGCCTGAAATATCTATATTGCGCGTCGTGGAGGGATATGTCAGGTGAAACGACAGCCGCGCCTCTGAGGCCGCGGCTTCATTCGTCGTAAAGCTTCCGGCCGCCGAAGTATTCTTCTCCGCTCCCGTAGGGGCAAAAAAAGAATACAAGCCCCTCAGGCTTCCGTTTATTCTCGGAATGATCTGCATGAAACCGTCCGGTTCCGGAGTCGCAAGGAACAGATAGTTCACAAGATAAAGCCAGCCAGGTTCCAGCAGTATGTCCGTATCCCCGTCAAGGCGGATGCCCTCTCCTTCTTTAAACAACTGAATAAACGGAAGACTGCTCCCTGATTCCGGGCTTCCGTACACGCCGAACTGCGCAAAAAAATCCGGCCTGTCTTCCGGCACCGGAGGCGGTCCCGGCGGACAGCATGCCGGAGGTCTATTTTCATGACAGCATCTCAACTTCATAATCTGCACTTCCTTTCATCCTTTAGTATAAAGTATAAGATGCCGCCTGCTTTTGTTACTTTTCTCTCTTTAAATTGTAAAAGAACATCAAAACTGCCATCGTACAGATGACTGCATAACCGAGCCAGCTGAGTGCATCCGGCACCTGGCCGAAGACAAGTAACCCGAGCAGGGCGGAAAACATGATCTGCGAATAGTCGTACACCGATATCTCCCGCGCCGGGGCATGGCTGTAGGCGGCCGTGATCCCAAACTGCCCTCCCGCAGCCGCGAGACCTGCAAAAAGGAGCAGAACTATCTGCCTCAGACTCATAGGCTCATAGCCGTATATGAGAAACGGCAAGGTGGCCAGGCAGGAAAAAGCAGAGAAAAAACAGACGATCAGCGGGCCCTTTTCCCCCCTTAAGCTCAATTTGCGCACAAATGTATACGCCGCGCCGGCTCCCAGTCCGCCGGCCAGCCCGATAAGCGACGGGAGGAGGTCCATGTTTGAAAAGGACGGTTTTATCACAAACAGGCTTCCCGCAAAAGCGCCGCCCACAAACAGCATGTGCGGCACCGTCACCCGCTCCTTCAGTATAAAAATGCTGAAGACTACGACAAAGAACGGAGACATCTTGTTGAGCATTGACGCGTCCGCCAGGACAAGGTGGTCCACTGCATAAAAATTACACAGAATCCCAACTGTGCCAAACAGGGAACGAAGCAGCAGATACTTCAGATTTCCCGCCCTGCACCTAAGTGGAACCGCCTCCCGCCTGATCATAATAAGCGCGAAAAAGAACGCCACCAGATTCCGGAAGAAGCTTTTCTGTACGGAAGGCAGATCCCCTGACAGACGCACGAACATATTCATAAGCGAAAAGCAGAACGCAGAACATACGATATACAAGATCCCTTTATATTTTTGTTTTCCACTCATTTTCACAAACCTGCCATTCTGATACATTCCTCTTTTTTTGGCCGCTACATGCTCAGGTCGAACAGCGACAGCTGGTTGGACTCCGGAATATCCCCGAACAGCCCCATATCAGCCATATAATCGATCACCGTCTTGCTGACCTTTGTGCGCTGCCTGAAATCATCCCTGGACAGATACGGGCCGTCCTTGGCCGCTTCCTCCACCGCCTCGGCCGCCTTGTCTCCCATTCCGTCTATGCTCGAGAGCGGCGGCATCAGTCTGCCGTCAACGATCTGGAACTTGGACGCCTTTGCCTTATAAATGTCCAGAGGCATAAACTCATAGCCTCTTGCGTACATCTCCTGGACGATCCTCATATCCTTCATCGTATCCTGTTCTTTTTTGCTGAGGGAATCGGAACGGCGCTTATAATCCTCTATATAGAACTTTAGTTTTTCCTTTCCCTGGCACATTAATTCATAAGAAAACGCATCAGCGCGGATCCCAAAATACGCGCCGTAGTACGCAAGCGGATAATTGATCTTACAGTAGGCGATCCGGTATGCCATCATGACATACGCCGCGGCGTGGGCCTTCGGGAACATATACTTTATCTGCTTGCACGACCAGATATACCAGTCCGGCACATCCGCCTCCTTCATCGCCTTTTCAAATTCCGGCGTCAGCCCTTTTCCCTTTCTTACCTTCTCCATGATCGTAAAGGAAAGCTCACTGTCCATCCCTTTATTGATCAGGTAAGTCATAATATCGTCACGGGTACAGATGGCGGTGGAGATCGTCGCCTTTCCGCTCCTGATCAGTTCCTGGGCGTTGTTGAGCCACACGTCTGTACCGTGTGACAGCCCTGAGATACGTATCAGGTCTGAAAGTGTCTGCGGTTTCGTGTCCACCACCATCTGCACTACAAATTCCGTCCCGAATTCGGGGATGCCGAGACACCCTACCGGACAGCCTCCGATATCGTCAGGCTTGATGCCGAGCGCTGAAGTGTCGTGAAACAGCGACATGACTCCTCTGTCATCCAGCGGGATCTTTGTGGCGTCAAAACGGTTGTCTGTCTCATTGTATTCATTTTCCATCGCCGGAGAGCTTATGAATTCCTCCAGCGTCTTGATCATCGTCGGATCGTCATGGCCGAGTATATCGAGCTTGAGCAGGTTATGGTCGATAGAGTGGTAATCAAAATGTGTCGTGACGATGTCCGTCGTCATATCGTTGGCTGGATGCTGCACCGGCGTAAAGGAGTTAATATCCTCCCCGAGGGGAAGCACGATAATGCCGCCCGGATGCTGTCCCGTGCTCCTCCTGATCCCGGTGCACCCCTGGACGATCCTGTCGATCTCACAGTTGCGCTTCCTCTGGCCCCGCTCTTCAAAATAATTCTTTACATAGCCAAAGGCCGTCTTATCGGCGAGCGTTCCGATCGTACCGGCCCGGAACGTCTGCCCGTCGCCGAATATGACTTCTGTATATTTGTGTGCATTACTTTGATAATCCCCGGAAAAGTTCAAGTCAATGTCCGGCTCTTTGTTTCCCTTAAAGCCAAGGAACGTCTCAAACGGAATGTCGAAGCCGTCTTTTACGAGCTTCTCACCGCAGACGGGACACACTTTATCCGGCATATCCCAGCCGCATCCTCCAGCATACGCACGCACATCGCCGGAATCAAAATCACTGTAGTGGCAGCTCCTGCAGTAGTAGTGCGGACTCAGTGGATTTACTTCCGTGATCCCCGCCATCGTAGCGACAAAGGAAGAGCCGACTGAACCACGCGAGCCTACCAGATACCCGTCTTCGTTTGACTTCCACACCAGCTTCTGGGCTATGATGTACATCACGGCAAAACCGTTGGATATGATGGAGTTCAGTTCCCGCTCCAGCCGCTCCGTAACGACCTCAGGAAGTTCGTCCCCATACATGGAACGGGCTTTATTGTAACAGATATCGCGCAGCATCTGGTCCGAATCCGGGATGACAGGAGGACATTTGTCCGGACGCACCGGGGATATCCTTTCCACAGAATCCGCGATCTTATTCGGATTGTCTATGACGACCTCCCTCGCTTTCGCAGAGCCGAGATACTCGAATTCCGCCAGCATCTCATCCGTCGTGCGCAGATACAGCGGCGCCTGTTCGTCCGCATCCGTGAAGCCCTTGCCCGCCATGATGATCCTGCGGTACACTTCATCCTCCGGATCCATAAAATGAACGTCACACGTGGCTACCACAGGCTTCCTGAACTTTTCCCCGAGCTTTACGATCGTCCGGTTCACGTTCTTTAGATCTTCCTCTGAATGTATCTTGGAGATTCTTTCGCTTGCGATCATAAATTTATTGTTGCCAAGCGGCTGTATCTCCAGATAATCGTAAAAATTCACGATACGTGCGATGCGCTCCTGAGACTTGTCGTCCAGAATCGCCTGGTACAGTTCTCCCGCCTCGCAGGCGCTGCCCACTATGAGTCCCTCTCTGTGTCTGGACAGTTCGCTTTTTGGAATTCTCGGCTGCCTCCCAAAGTAATCGAGATGGGATTTGGATATCAGTTTATACAGGTTGACCCTGCCCGTCTCGTTTTTAGCCAGTATAATGACGTGAAACGACGGAAGCTTCCTTATAGCGTTGGCGTTCGATGAACCGAACTGGTTGAGCCTTGCAAGCGTATGGATCCCTCTCTCCTTAAGCATATCCACGAACCGGACGAATATCTCCGCTGTCGCTCCCGCGTCGTCCACTGCCCGGTGATGGTTTTCCAGTGAAATATTAAGCGCCTTGGCAACTACATTCAGCTTGAATTTAGACAGCGTAGGAAGGAGTATCCTGGACATGGCCACCGTATCCACAGCTGTAAAATCCGGAGTGATATCCATATACCGGCAGTTCTGGTCTATGAATCCCACGTCGAATCCGGCGTTGTGCGCCACAAGGGCAGCGTCCCCGGCAAATTCCAGAAACGCCGGAAGCGCCGCTTCGATCTCAGGCGCGTCCATGACCATCTGGTCCGTGATGCCCGTCAGCTGGGTAATGCGGAACGGGATCGGGATCTTCGGATCGACGAATGTGCTGAACTTCTCCGTGATCCGCCCGCCTTCCACTTTCACAGCGCCAATCTCGATAATTTTATCCTTGATGGAACTGAACCCGGTCGTCTCGAGGTCAAATACGACGAATGTATCATCGAGTGTCTGTCCCTTTTCATTGACCGCGACGTCTGTGAGATCGTCCACGAGATATCCTTCCACCCCGTATATGACCTTAAACGGATCGTCCTTATCAAGCGTCTCGATATAGTGGTTGGCATCGGGAAACGCCTGCACCACGCCGTGATCCGTGATGGCGATGGCTTTGTGTCCCCAGTCGTGCGCCCGTTTCACGAGATCTTTTACTTCCGTCACACCGTCCATATCGCTCATCTTGGAATGACAGTGCAGCTCCACCCTCTTTTCCGGCGCAGTGTCTTTCCTTGATTCTGTAAAATCCGCTATCTTTTTGATCCCAGTCACAGAACCGATCGTAAGCTCTCCGTCAAACTTGTCGATCGTCGTGACGCCTTTTATTTTCAGAAATGCTCCCTTTTTGATATCACCCAGAATATCCGGGAGCTGTTCGTTTCTCACAAACATTTTTACGGTGATCGTATCGGTAAAGTCAGTGACCGCGTACATGACGATCGTCTTTTCGTTGCGGATCTCTCTCGTGTCAAAGCTGATGACTTTGCCGCGTATGGTGATCTCTCCCATCTCTCCTGCAACCTGCTCAAGCTCGATCGTCTCATCGTCAAAATTTCTTCCCCAGATAAGACTCGGGTCATCGGACGGCTTCCTGTAACTCCCGAACGCGTATTTGTCTCTCTTCTCCTGCCGGCCCGGCTTAGCGGGAGTCTCTTTCTTCTCCTCCGCCGCCTTCTTCTGTTCCGCTTTCTCCTGATGAACGGCGGCGGTCTGTTCAAGGATCGCCTCAACCTCCTGCCGTATTTTCACATCATTGTATTTCAGCTTGCTGTCCTTTGCCTCCTCATAGACGACACGGACCTCCACCCTGCGCCCGAATCTGTCCGCGAACACTTTCTCCAGGTACGAGGTGAGCGATTCCTTCTTCCCCTTGGCCACAATGGTATCTGTCAGCTCCAGGCATAGAATATTGCCGTCCTCAAAAGAATATCTGGCGCTCTGCAGCATGCTGCGCTCCACAACACTTCTCGTGTTCAGCTCCAGGATCATACTCTCCAGATATTCATTCATGAGATTTTCCGGCGTATACTGCGCGGACAGTTCATACCTCTCCACAAGCTCCGTACTTATCCTGCTGTGCCCGAACAGCTGGTCCTTCAGCATCTTTTCCATCTCATAGATACGTTTCTTCTGAAGCAGATGACGGCTCAATATATGTACTTTGATAAATGTTCTGTCCGAGTTGGTCGTCACCTTCAGGACATCCACGCCGGAAAATAACATCTTCATATCTTCATCTGTCTTTAATGTAGGAAATACTTCAAAAAATGGCTTACTCATCCCAATGCAACAACTCCTGTCTCAGCGTCTCAAGCAGCGCTTCTTCTTTCACCTTTTTTACGACCTCGCCCTTTTTGATGAGCAGTCCTTCCCCGACTCCTCCGGCGATTCCGATGTCGGCTTCCCTCGCCTCACCGGGGCCGTTCACCACGCAGCCCATGACGGCCACTTTGATGTCGAGCGGGATATCCGCGACCATATCTTCCACTTTGTTTGCCAGCCCGATCAGATCGATCCTTGTTCTGCCGCACGTAGGGCACGAAACGACTTCTATGCCGCCTGTCCGAAGGCCGAGCGTCTTCAGGATCAGTCTTGCTGATCTGATCTCTTCCAGAGGGGAACCGGTGAGGGATACGCGCACCGTATCACCGATCCCTTTGCTCAGGATCAGCCCAAGCCCGATGGATGACTTGATATTGCCGGACAGCAGTGTGCCGGACTCCGTGATGCCGACATGAAGCGGATACGGACACTCCTTTGCTATGAGTTCATGCGCTTTCACACACATCAGGACATCGGATGATTTGATGCTCACCACGATCTCACTGTACCCCGTACGTTCGATCATATGCACCTTGTCCATCGCGCTTTCTGCGAGCCCTTCTGCGGTGACTTTGCCGAACTTTTCCAGAATATGCTTTTCCAGCGAACCACTGTTGACACCGACCCGGATCGGAACATGATATTCTGCCGCTTTCTCCACCACAGCTCTCACCCGGTCTTCCCCGCCGATATTGCCCGGGTTGATACGGATCTTGTCCGCACCGTGTTCGATCGCGGCTATGGCAAGCCGGTAGTCAAAGTGGATGTCTGCCACGAGCGGTATATGTATCTGCTTTTTGATCTCCGTAAGAGCCTCAGCCGCCTCCATCGTAGGCACCGCACAGCGTATAATGTCACAGCCTGCTCTCTCCAGCTTCAGGATCTGGCTTACGGTCGCGCCTGCATCCTCGGTTCTTGTATTTGTCATAGACTGTATGGCGACAGGGCTTCCCCCTCCTATATACACATTTCCGATCTTAATTTTTTTCGTTTCTTCTCTTTTCATAGCACACCTCGCATTAAAATAAAACCCCTCTATTCTTCACCTTTCTTTCCCGGCGTCAATAGAGGGATAACTGACTGTATTATTTTTTCGTGAACACCATCTGCTCGCCGTACTCGCGTTCCGTCAGCGTCAGGGTATCCCTGTCCACACTGTAGTCAAACGTCGTAGTGACTGAACTGAGAGCATTCTCAAGTGTCTCCTCTGTCAGGATCCCGTCGGAGCGTTTCACCGCTTTCTCCACCTCGGAATCATTCATCTTGATCGTGACTGTCTTTTCGTCTTTGTCCAGCACATAGTCCATCTTAATGTCCGCGCTGTAATCCTCGGCAAGATCCGGAACATTCACTGTAAGCGAATTATTTCCTTTTACGGTAAGCACAAAGTTACCGTCCTCGTCCTCCCACGTTCCTTCCAGCGGATTTGTCGTAAAAAGCTTGGTCAGAAGAAAAACGGCGATCAATACTATGAGCACTGAACTTACCAGTGTCACTACCGTCCATATTTTACTTCTTTTTGCCTCATCGTTTTTTGCAATTATCATCTATTCCAGTCCTCTCGGTTCTTTTATTTCTGCCTTATTTAAATTATAAGTTGTTTCCTCAACTCTGTCAATGTGATCAAACAATGTTCCGTGCCGGAACTTTACCGCAACATTTTGTTGATATTTGGCACATAATCTCTACTTTTTGGGAACACTTGCTAAAATAAATCTCATAATACAGAGGAGGTTGCGGTATGTCATTTGAGAAAAGGTTGAAAGCCCTGCGTCTGAAAAACGAGATGACGCAGGATTATGTTGCACGCCGGCTGAATGTGGCGCGCTCCACGATCGCCGGATACGAGACAAAGAACAGACAGCCTTCCCATGAAAAGCTGACTGCGCTCGCCAGCCTCTTCCACGTCTCTGTCGATTATCTGCTGGAGGGGGAGGAAACGATCAGCATCACTCCGTCACAGTCCGTGCCGGAGCCGGTCACGGAACGGAACTTTCTTGAAAAGTACCGCGGCCTCTCCGCCGAATCAAAAAGAGACGTGCTGAAATATATCCATCTTATGGAACTGCGCGATACGTACCAGGCTGATTCCTGAACTTCCCCTGCCTTTATTGTTTAACAAATCTGTTGTAAATATACTCGTTTGCCGCCTTCTCCCTGCTGTCGTCCAGAGACTCAAGTTCTGCACATCCGTACCGGCGCTCCAGCGCTCTCTGGATGAGCCAGTCACAGATCTCCGGGTTTTTAGGCAGCAGCGGCCCGTGGAGATACGTGCCGATCACATTCTTATATATGACTCCTTCGTACCCGCTCTCCCCATCGTTTCCCGCGCCGTACAGCACTCTGCCGAACGGTGTGTTATCGTTGATAAACGTCCTTCCCCCGTGATTTTCAAACCCGACTACAGGCATGTCGCACACGCTGCTCTCCAGCACGATGTTGTCTATCAGGCGTCCTTCCCCCTGCTCTGTGTATATATCCACGAGGTCCAGCCCCTCGATCGTCCCTTCCTCTGTCTTATAATACTTCCCAAGCAGCTGATAACCGCCGCAGACAGCTATGACAACACCGTTATCTTCCACATATTCCTTGAACTTTTCCTGGATCGCGAGCAGATTCTTACACACGATCCTCTGCTCCCGGTCTGAACCGCCGCCAAGAAGAACGATATCAAGGTCCTGAAAGTCGATCTCATCCCCTGTATTAAACTCAACCGTCCGGGCCTCGATCCCCCTCCAGGCGCACCGCTTCATCATGCATGCGATATTGCCGCGGTCACCGTACAGATTCAGAAGGTCCGGGTAGAGATGTCCGATCGTAAGCTTCATATCTTTCTTATCCATCACCGCTCTCCCTCCAGTCTCTTAAGCACATTTCTCGTACTGAAAAGTGCAGTATAATTCACCAGGACATACAGGTTCCCGCAGCCGTTTTCCACCCTTTCGCAGATCGCTTTTTCCACGTCCGGCTGTATCGCATTCAATATGTCCGTATATTTAAGGCGCAGTCCCATGTCATGGCAGCGGATACCGCTGACCGTCACGGAATTAACGTCGTCTTCTTTAAACCGGTCAAAGTCCACATCCCACAGCCACGACACGTCTGTGCCGTCCTGGGCGTTGTCATTGATCACAATGATGATATCTTTCCGGGAAGCATCCTGCATGACGGCAGAAATATTCTGGTTGAACCCTGCCGGATTCTTGGCCAGATTCAAAAGGATCTTGGTCTCCCCTACCGTAAATCTCTCCATCCGTCCGTTTTCCGGATTGAACGTTTCAAGCATACGGTTGAACTGTTCAAGCTTAAGGCCTGCTGTGCGGCCTGCCGCATACGCCGCCAGAATATTATAGACATTGTAAAAGCCTTTATAGTCCGCGGAAATTCTCCTGCCTTCCACCGTAAAGGCAAGCCTGCCGCCCACCTCTACCTCTGATGCGTCAAACTGTATGTCAGGACGCCTGAAGTCACATTCCGTACATGCGTAGTCCCCGAGCTGGCTGTAGTGATAGAACTTATACGAAAGCGGCGCGCCGCACCGTTTGCAGAACCGCCCTTCCCGTATCTCATTCAGACTGTTGTCCGTCACAACCTGTTCACTGATACCGTAAGTCACATACCGGCAGCCGCTTTCCATGGCAAGATACGCCGACAGCGCGTCATCTCCGTTTACGATCACCTTCATCTCAGGAGCTGTGCGCATTACTTCCTTCAATATATTCATCGTGATGTCGATCTCCCCGTACCGGTCCAGCTGGTCGCGGAACAGATTTGTCAGCACCATGTAATCCGGTTTAAAATGAGGAAAAACCTTTCTTGTGGATGCCTCGTCCACCTCGATGCACGCATAATCGGCATCGAGCCTGCCGCTGTTTCCGGCTCCGAGCACAAATGCGGCCACCACGCCGTTGAGCATATTGGAACCGGTGTGATTGCAGATCACTTTATTTCCCTCTGCCTGAAGCGCCGCGCAGAGCATATTGTTCGTCGTTGTCTTTCCGTTCGTACCGCACACGATAAAGATGCCTTTTCTCACCTGACCCGAGAGTTCCTTCAGCACGGACGGGCAGATCCTGAGCGCGATCTTTCCGGCCCATGTCACACCCTGCCTGTGGAAAATGTGCACACTGATCTTTTCTGTAATTTTTGCCGCCCAGACGGCCAGCATTCGTCGTAATCCCATAATTATCCCTCTGCGTCTTTTTACTTGTGGAGCAATGCCTCGATCTCTGCAGGCTCCGGCATGGAGCGTATGGCTCCCTTCTTCATCGTGATAAGCGCGGCGCCTGCATTGGCATATGTAAGGATATTGCCCAGCTGGCTCTCTGTCAGCATGTCCAGGCCATGATCCAGTATTCCTCCTATGGCGCAGCCGCAGAACGTATCTCCGGCGCCGGTCGTCTCTATCGCTTTCACCCGGAACCCTTTGCGTTCCACACGGGTTCCCTTATAGTACGCCCTGCTTCCGTCTTTGCCCATAGTGAGGAAGATGAGCGGAATCTTATATTTTTCTTTCAGATACAGTATGCCCTCATCATAATCTTCTTTCCCTGACACAAACTGAATCTCGTTGTCGGATATCTTCAGGATGTCGCAATAGCGGAATCCGAACTCCATAGCTTCCTTCGCCTTATCGAGCGATTCCCAGAGCGGCGGGCGCAGATTCGGATCAAACGAGATGAGGCATCCTGCTTCTTTGGCAGTTTCGAGCGCTTTCTTCGTCGCGCTCATCACCGGTTCATCTGTCATGGAAAGCGTCCCGAAATGAAATACCTTTGACTGACGTATGAGGCCGTAGTCCACCTCTTCTTCTGTCAGCATCATGTCTGCCCCCGGCTTTCTGTAAAAAGAAAACTCGCGGTCACCATCCGGGAATGTATGCACAAAGGCAAGCGTCGTGTGGATCTGTTCGTCCAGGACAAGACCCTTTGTCTCAATTCCAAGTTCATCTATCGTATCTTTCAAAAGGCGCCCGAACTGATCCTGACCCACTTTTCCGATAAAAGCGGTCTTTCTGCCCAGCTTGTTCAGCATGGCCAGCACATTGCACGGCGCGCCGCCCGGACATGCCTCAAACATATTATTCCCCTGACTGCTCTGTCCATTCAGCGTAAAATCGATCAGCATCTCACCAAGTGCCGTTACATCATATATCTTGTCCATAACCTTTACTCCTTATTTCCGATATTATATTTAAGCCCATGCGGGCTGAGGGTACCAGATAATTCTATCATAACCGGGACTGATTTTCCACAGGTAACTGACAGGTAATTTACCGCATTGCCGAAAACAGCCCGGATATGTTAAAATGCACGGGGAGGACATATTATGGCATTCTTTGTTTTTTATCTTATATTTGTCAACGTACTTTCATTTTTACTTTTTGGAGCGGACAAGTCAAGGGCTGTAAACCGGGAAAGACGCATACCGGAACGCACTCTTTTATTCACGGCGCTCATCGGCGGCAGCCTCGGCGCGGAAACGGGCATGCTCTGTTTCCGTCACAAAACAAAGCACGCCCGCTTCCGTATCGGCATTCCTGCCGTCCTTATCATACAGCTTCTTATCGGTATAAACATTTTACTGTCGGATATATCTTTTTGAACCGGCTGTATTTTTCCTCGTATTTCTCTACCAGTTCCGGCTCCGGCTCCACTGTGTCCACTACTTTTACGATCTTCTTCGCGATCGTCTCCACATCCGGGTATTCGCCGCACCCGACAGCCGCCAGCATGGCGCCGCCAAGCGCCGGCCCTTCTTCACTCTCGATCACATCCACCTTCATATCCATGACATTGGCAATGATCTTTTTCCAGAGAGGACTCTTTGCGCCCCCTCCGCATATCTTCGTGCGCTCTATGCTGACACCGAGACTTCTCGCCACTTCAAGGGAATCGCGCAGACCAAACGCAACCCCTTCCAGCACGGCCTGCGTCATGTCGGCTCTCGTCGTATCCATGGACATTCCGATGAACATAGCTCTCGCCTTCGGGTCATTGTGAGGAGAGCGCTCTCCCATGAGATAGGGCAGATAGAATACATTGTTCTCACCGAGTGCATGGATCGCTTCCTGCTCCGCGGCGTAATCCTTCGTCTTCAGTATATCCTCCGCCCACCATTTATTACACGACGCGGCGCTGAGCATACAGCCCATGAGATGATAATTCCCGTCTGCATGCGCAAAAGAATGGAGCGCATTGTGTTCGTCCACCCCGAATTTCCTGCTGGAGATAAAGATCGTACCGGAAGTTCCGAGAGAAATGTTGCACATGCCGTCCCCGACCGTTCCCGTACCGACTGCGGCTGCCGCATTGTCCCCCGCGCCGGCGATCACTTTGACATCCGCGGAGAGCCCAAGCTCCCCGGCCACTTCTTTCTTTAAAGTTCCGACGATCTCGTAGCTCTCATATAATCTCGGAAGCTGTTCTTCTTTTATGCCGCATATGTCCATCATCTCTCTGGACCAGCAGCGGTTCTTCACATCCATGAGCAGCATGCCGGACGCGTCCGAGACGTCTGTGCAGAATGACCCGGACAGCCGGTACGCCAGATAATCTTTCGGCAGCATGATCTTTGCCATTCTGGCGAAGTTCTCCGGCTCATTTTTTTTCATCCAGAGGATCTTAGGCGCGGTAAAACCTGCAAAGGCGATGTTCGCCGTATATTGTGACAGCCTGTCTTTGCCGACCACATCATTCAGATAATCGGTCTCTTCCCCTGTTCTTCCGTCATTCCATAGAATAGCCGGACGGATGACCTCGTCCCTGTCATCCAGCGCCACAAGACCGTGCATCTGTCCGCCGAAGCTGATACCCGCCACCTTGCTCCTGTCGTAACCTTCCGTCAGTTCCCGTATGCCCTCCATGGACTTTTCGTACCAGTCCTCAGGATGCTGTTCAGACCATCCGGGATGCGGGAAGAACAGCGGATATTCTTTGGATACGATATTTTTTATGCTTCCTTCTTCGTCCATCAGCAGAAGCTTTACCGCCGATGTCCCTAAATCAATTCCTATGTATAACATAACGCTACCTCCATGGGTTCTCTGTAGGATATCTCACTCCTGCCGGCTGATTGTATCCAATCTCCTCCACCGGCACGCCGATATATTTGAACACTTCAAACAAAGCCTTTCCGTAATGACCGAATGCCACGGCCCCGTGATGCGGATAACCGCCCTCGATCAGCACATGACGGTAGAACCGGCCCATCTCAGGAATCGCAAACACACCTACCCCGCCGAAGGATCTGGTGGCCACCGGAAGTACCTCCCCGTGTGCTATGTAAGCTCTCAGAACATTGTCCGCCGTACTCTGCAGACGGTAGAACGTGATGTCTCCCGGCAGGATGTCTCCTTCCAGCGTCCCCTGTGTCACTTCTTCCGGAAGGGTCCTCGCCATGATCATCTGATATTTCATCTCACAGAATGACAGTTTCCCGGCCGCCGTATTTCCGCAGTGGAAGCCCATAAATGTATCCTGCAGGCCGTAGCTGTACTTACCTTTTATCTCCTGCTCGTACATATCTTTCGGCACAGTATTGTTGATATCCAGAAGCGTCACCGTATCCCCGCTCACAACAGTTCCGATGAACTCGCTCAGCGCCCCGTAGATGTCCACCTCGCAGGACACCGGAATTCCCTGTGCAGTCAGACGGCTGTTCACATAACAGGGGACAAATCCGAACTGCGTCTGGAAGGCCGGCCAGCATTTCCCTGCGATGGCCACATATTTCCGGTACCCTTTATGCTCCTCCACCCAGTCTTTCAGTGTAAGCTCATACTGGGCGAGCTTCTGAAGTATCTCCGGCTTCTTGTTGCCGCTGCCGAGTTCTGCTTCCATCTCCTTAACGACAGCCGGTATCCTCTCATCCCCTGCATGTTTATGGAACGCCTCAAACAAGTCGAGTTCTGAGTTTTCCTCTATCTCTACCCCCAGATTATAAAGCTGCTTGATCGGGGCATTGCACGCCAGGAAATTAAGGGGCCGCGGGCCAAAGCTTATGATCTTCAGATCAGAAAGTCCGACGAGCGCTTTCGCTATCGGCACAAATTCATGGATCATGTCCGCACAGTCGGAAGCGTCTCCCACCGGATATTCCGGTATATATGCCTGTACATTCCTGAGCTTCAGGTTATAGCTGGCGTTCAGCATGCCGCAGTATGCGTCTCCTCTGCCCTGTACGAGGTCATCGCCTGTCTCCTCCGCTGCCGCGATGAACATCTTCGGGCCGTCAAAATGTCTGGCAAGCAGCGTCTCCGATATCTCGGGTCCAAAGTTCCCCAGATATACGACAAGAGCGTTGCACCCTGCTCTCTTTACATCCTCCAGCGCCTGGACCATATGGATCTCGCTCTCCACGATACAGACGGGGCATTCATAGATCCCTTCTTCTCCGTATTTGTCCGTGTAGGCTTTCATCAGGTTCTGTCTTCTTGTCACGGACAGACTCTCCGGAAAACAGTCGCGGCTGACGGCCACAACTCCGATCTTTACTTCTGGCATGTTATTCATCTTCTTACATCCTCCTTGTTGGTAAATTGTGATCTATACAGTGATATTGCTTCCTTTCAGACCGCAGAACGCGCCTTCGATCCCCGCTTCCCTGTGGGCTATGAGCCATTTGTTCCTGGCAGTCATAAGCTTTCCCTCTCCTTCTTTGGACACGAGGAAATCCAGTTCCGTGTTCGTGCCCTTCGGCAGTATGACGACGCACCGGAACCCGCTTCCGGATGCCGTGCAGGGCGCATAGTGAAGCGTCGTCGCATACACTTCCAGCACTGTACCTGCCGGAACAAAGAACGCTTCTGCCTTTGAAGTATCGTACGTATAGTCCGCCTCCAGGTCCTGCTGTCTGCCGAGCAGCAGGATCAGGTCCGTCACCGCTACATTTATCTCCGAGCAGCGGTGGTATTCCAGCGCGTTCATCGCATGATTGCTGCCGTTGCAGTAGCCGACCTGAATGGGCAGTCCGCCGTACGCCATATCCCTGAAGCACTCCGCAGCCGGAAGTGCCTCCAGTTCTTCTACGGACGGTACATAGATAACGCTGTCCGACGGGAGCGGCGTGTGCTCCATCTCCTTCCTCAGCCGGCATACGTCATATTCTTCCAGCACCCGGCCGTATGTTTTAAAAGCTTCGTCTTTTACATTCTGTATTTCCATATCGTGTCCCCCCGTGAAAGGTATTAGTCAGCAGCAGCCAACTCTTCTGCCGCACTGTTATATAATGAATTATAACAACTTTTATATTTTGCTACGACCAAATATTTAGCTAGTTTATGGTCTTTTTTTGCCCTCTTTTGAGCATTTGCTTCCGTTTTTGAGGCCGCTGCCGCCGGCAATGCATAAGATCTTGCACACAGACGGAACCGGATACACACATAAAATAAAACGAGCTGGCATTTTACTGCCAGCATCGGTGTCGTATTCCCGCCGTAAGACGGCCGGGATCAAGTATTATGTTCCTTTCTGAATTCACTCGGCAGCATTCCGTATTTCTTCTGGAATACCTTTGAGAACGACTTGCTGTTCGGAAAGCCGTTCTGTATGGCGATCTCTCCTATGGCCTGTTCCGTATTGACGAGATCTTTGTATGCGTGTTCCAGCCGCAGATTGTCCAGGTATGTCTTATAATTCATCCTGGCATATTTCTGAAACATTCTGGACAGGTAGGTAGGGGAATAGCCGAATGTCTGGGACAGGCTGTCAAGAGACAGATCCCTTGCGTAATTATCTTTCATATACGCCGTGATCGTAGAGAGTTTATTCAGCTTCCGGTTGTGCTTTACCATCTCACCGTCCACATCTGTCTCCCTGTACTTTGTTACCATGAGATAGATGAGCATATAAAACTGGCTCTGAACCTTTAATTCATAACCACATTTCTTCTTGGCATATGTCTCATACATATCTCCTATCAGCTTCATGACTTCTTCGTCCTGAAGCCTTGAGCTGTGGGAAAAATAAATAAAACGTTCCTCTGTATAGTATTTTTCAAATGTGGCAAGAGGAATCTGAAGCACAATGGTCATATTCTTCTTCGGGGAGTGAATGGAATGGATCTCATTTGAATTGACAAGCATAAACTCTCCCGGCTTCAGGGAATATCTCAGCTCATTGACGTAGAACTCCAGCTCCCCCTCAAAGAGCGCAAATATCTCAATGGAACGGTGCCAGTGCTTCTCGCGCATATAATTGCCGTTCCTTCCTTCAAACACAAACATTTTAAACGGGATGTCGTCGTTTGGCATTATGATCTCATGAGAATATTCCATAATCTCCTCCTATCCTAACAGATTTACACCTCCGAGCAGCACATAGCTGATAAACCACATAATGACTGTTGCCATTAAAATTCCCAATATGATAGCTGGGAAGGCTTTTTTAAATTTAACGCCAAGCAGCGACGCGATGAGCGCCCCGGTCCAGGCCCCGGTCCCAGGAAGAGGGATGCCGACAAACAGTACAAGTCCCCAGAATTCATATTTTTCAATCTTATCGCTTTTACTCATCGCTTTTGCCTCCAGCTTATCCACCATAGGCTTCAGCTTCCTCGTACCCTTCATCCAGTTGAAAATAGGTGTGATCAGCCAGAGAATAAAGGGCACCGGAATGATATTTCCGATAATACAGAGCGGTATCGCGGTGGCAACCGGTACACCGAGCAGGGGACCTGCCACGAGAAGCGCCCCTCTCAGCTCCAGGATCGGTATCATGGATATGATAAATACGATCGCCTCTTTCCCCATGCTGCCGCCCAGCACGTCAATAATATTCTGCACTAATGTTTCTGTCATATAGTTCTCCCTTATCTGTTCATATATTTATTTAAAAATGAAAACAATGCTGTCATTTCTTCCCTCGTCCCGATGCTGATCCTCAGGTACTGTTTTATCCGCTCACTGCCCCAGTAACGTACATAGATATCGTTTGCTTTCAGCGCCTCAAACAGTTCTTTCGCATCATGGTCGGGATGCGTGGCAAAAATAAAGTTGGCGCCGGAGTCCGGGAACCGGAATCCAAGCTTCCCAAGTTCCACCTTCGCCCATTCCCTCGTCTCAACGACCGCGCGGACTCTGTCCTCAAAATACGCCCTGTCTTTCACGGCCTCCGCCCCACACACAAGAGAAGCCGCATTCATCGTATAAGAATTAAATGAATACTTGGCATCGTTGAGATATTTTATGAGCAGAGGACTGCCGATGGCATAGCCGATACGCATGCCGGCCATGGAGCGGGCTTTTGAGAACGTCTGCACCACTAGCAGATTATTATATTTATCCAGCAGCTCCAGGGCAGAGCGTCCGGCAAAATCAATGTACGCTTCATCTACAATGACGACCACGTCCTCATTGTGGGCAATGATATCTTCTACCGTATCAAGCTCCTCGTAAAGCGCTGTGGGGGCATTCGGATTCGGAAAGATCACTCCCCCGTTCTCCTTATAGTAATCTTCCTTCACCATGTGGAAATCATCACTGAGCTTCTGGCATTCGTACGGGATCTTGTACAGTCCGGCCCACACTTTATAAAAAGAATAAGTGATATCAGGAAACAATATGGGCTTATCTGAATTAAAAAATGTCAGGAAACACATGGACAGTACATCGTCTGACCCGACTCCCACAAAGACCTGGTCTTTCCCGACGTGATAATAGTCCGCCAGTTCTCTCACAAGTACGTCCGCCTCTGGATCCGGATATAGGCGCAGACAATCCGCATCCATCTCTCTGAGCGCCTTTGTGACGCCCGGCGCAGGCGGATACGGATTTTCGTTCGTGTTCAGTTTGATCACCCTGCGCTGCGGCTGTTCACCGGGAACATATGGTTCTACTTTACGGATATTCTGTTCGAATGCTTTCATATGTATTCATCCTCTTTGTCTTCAGGCAAAATATTCTGCCGCCAGTTCTTTGAACTTTGGCAGTGAGTTTACGATCGTCTCATATGACACGCAGTATGCAAGCCGTACGTATCCCGGGCAGGCAAAGGAACTTCCCGGAACGATCAGTATGTTATATTTCTTCGCCGCCTGGCAGAACGCTTTCTCGTCCTCCACCGGCGATTTTACGAACAGGTAGAAAGCGCCCTCCGGCTTAATGCATTCAAACCCGCATTCTTTCAGGCCGTGATACAGCGTCTCTCTGTTTCTGTCATAATAAGAGATATCTGTCTTCTCCCCGAGACATTTGGCCACTACCTTCTGCTGCAGCGTCGGGGCATTGACGAACCCGAGGATACGCGTGGCAACATTGGCCGCCGCCTGCACTTCTTCACTGTCCGCCACCTCGTCGGGGATCACAAGATACCCGATCCTCTCTCCCGGAAGCGACAGCGACTTGCTGTAGGAATAGCCGACGATCGTATTATCGTAATATTTTGTGAGATACGGCACTTCCGCGTTGTCATACACAAGCTCGCGGTACGGCTCATCGGAGATCAGATAGATATCCGTGCCGAACTCCCGCTGTTTTGCGTCCATTATAGCCGCCATTTTCCGGATCGTATCCTCGGAATAGACGACCCCGGTCGGATTGTTCGGTGTATTTACGATGACCGCCTTCGTCTTCGGCGTGATCTTCTGTTCAAATTCATCGAGTTTTGGCTGAAAATCTGCCGTGTTCGGCGATATCTCCACCATCACCCCGTCGTAATTGTTCGTGTAAGAGCGGTACTCTCCAAAATACGGCGCAAACGCGATCACCTCGTCGCCCGGGTTGAGCAGCGTCTTTAAAATGACGTTCAGGCCTCCTGCCGCTCCTACAGTCATGACGATATTCTCTTCCGTAAAATGAGTGCCGAACCGCCCGTTTACAGACTTTGCAACCGCGGCGCGCACATCCGCGTATCCGCTGTTGCTGTTCGTATACCCGTGCAGCGCGACCGGGTCGTCCTCGTCAAGCAGCTCTTTGATCGCTGTCTTTACCGCCTCAGGAGCAGGCACATTCGGATTGCCGAGGCTGAAATCATATACATTTTCCGCCCCGTAAATACCTGCAAGACGATTGCCTTCTTCAAACATCGCCCGGATCGCCGAGCTGTTTGCCACCATGTTTTTCATCTTCTCTGCTATCATTCTGCTTCTTCTCCTTTATCTTCTTTTTCAGTCACAAATCCCTTTTCCACCATGAACACAGGGCGGTAGGACAGTTTTGCCTTCCTGAGTCCCTCGGATCCGGTATCCTCTTCCCGGTTCACATATTTATAATCCATACACTCGTGCTCTACAAACTGCTGGTTTATCATCGGATAGGCACCCTGTATGTCTGCGAACGCCTTCTCGATATGCACGACAAAGGTGTCCGAACAGACCGGTTCGCCGATGGTGAACGCGATGATGCTGCCGTCCACTCTGAGCAGCCCGCCTGTAAGCTCAAGCTCTTCAAAGAGACGAAGCGAATTCAGCGTAACGCACATCTCTGAATTTTTGTCCGGATCGTCCTCGCAGCCGTTCTGGTTTCTCCATTTCAGCGCCATCTGGAAACATTCTTCCACATTATCTTGCGTGATCGGCTCATAACTCCAGCGGCCCTCATACGTGCTCTTGAACTTGTTGATATGGTTCCTCTTCCCATGCAGTTTCTTGCCCGACAGTGTGGCAAGCTTTTCAGACTCATACACATAGTCCGCGTCCGACTCACTGTACTCGATCTTAAACCGTCCCGGATACCATTCCTCCAACTGCGCAAAATTATCCGGCGTCACGTTGTAGAGGCTGAACGCAGAGCCTCTTTCCCGGCTGTACTCCATAAGCACTTCCAGCGCCTTCCTCACCTGTCCTGGTTCTCCGGCCGGATAGGCAAAAGATAGTCCGCTTTTCGACTCACTCTTAAATACAAGGGCATCTTCCACAACCGCAAATTCCACTTTATAATGCTTTGCCCACAGATATACATTTACAAAAGTCCGCTCACAGCTCCGGCTCGTGTGATGGTTAAAATAGTGAGATATGAGCTCCTTATCTTCAAGCTGCGGGCGTTTAAAATTAATTTCTATCATATTTTCCCTTCTTTTCTTCTGTCTGTAATTTTCTGCTCATTGAACACAGGCGGTCCAATAAGTATATTTTTTTAGTATATCATATTTTTCTTCTTTTTTCTCCTTTTTATTAAGAACCGGACAGTCAAAATAAGGAGAAGAATGATAATTATGACAGCTCCATATACGATAAACGCGAATTTATTCGGCTGTTTTACGAGCTCTATGATGTTTTTGCTGTCGATCTCTTCCTTGCGTCCCTGCGCTTTTGCATAGTGCTGCGGAATCTGGGATATGCCCTCCTTATTCTTGTCAAAGGATTCCAGATATCCGGCAAGCGCATACCATTCTTTCAGTTCTGCCCCATTTTTATCATGAATGATATGCTTTTCAAAATCCTTGACCGCTTTGCCGTCCCTGTCCTTCGGCGTGATCTTAAGCAGCCCCTTTGACGTGTCCTCCACCGCCCCGAGCATTTGAGCGGAGTATAGTCCGGCCACGACCCGGTACAGTTTATCATCCTCAAGTTCTTTTCGGGTCTTTTCACTGTCTTGCGAAAGATCGTCATAGAGCGCGGCGTCCGTCACCCGGTTCAGCATCATGCGGTTTGGGTTGTACGTCCAGTGCAGGCCGCTCGGATAGAGCTGCGCCGTCGTCATGATCGGTGATACAGATACGTCGATCTCCGCCGCCGTCTTAAGCTCCGCCCCGGTCAGGTACACACTCACGAGCGGATACCCCGGAATGCGGTCAGCCCCTATGCCGAGCGAGCATACGTTGAAGGCGTCGGAGACGGTCAGCGCTCCTTTCTGAAGGGTATCCCTGATCGTCCCGGAAGGGGCGACAGCGGCGTCTACCTTTTCATATGCATCGCCTTCCGCCTGTTCCACCGCATACACATACGAATCCGCGATGATGCTTCCAAGCGGGTCTTCCTTTAATTCACCTGCAAACCGGTCCATCTGCGTAAACGCAACGCCGTTTTCTGCAAGTACCTTGTCAAATGTATAATCAAACCTGCTCAGATATTCTTCATTTACAAGTTTTTTGTATGTGGCCAGTTCTTCATTCACCTTCGCGTCGGGAACGACCGTCTCGTCCAGATGATGGAGCGTATATTTCTCAAGCTCCCACCGTCCGTCGTCTGTCGGCGACATCTTAAGGTCTCCGAGATATTCTCCGTAGCAGCCTGCCGATACGATATACGTATCGCCGCTTTTGATGTATTCCTCAAGCTTCGTATGAGTATGCGCGCTTACGATCACATCGATCTGCGGCACTTCCTTTGCGAGAATCTCATCCTCCGACTTGTCTTCGTCTTCATTTGTGCCGCTGTGGGACAGGCAGACGATCATATCCACCCCTTCTTTTTCCAGCTCCTTTACGACCTCCTTTGAAGTGTCCACGATCGGCTCAAAGTTAAGCCCGCTCTCCGGCGCGCACGCCTCTGCATCCTCTCCGAGCACGCCGAACACACCGATCCGCACGCCTTCTCTTTCCACGACAGTGTATGGCGTGCTTCCGTAATCCTCCAGCGCATTCTGAATGAGCCGGTTATCTTTTGAATCATTTTTCTGCCAGTCGATATTGGCGGTCACAAATTTCGGAAGCACGATCGACGGATCGTCCTGCGCATTCTCAAGCGCGCTGTGAAACATATTTGCCGTTCCCTCGCTCCGGTAATCAAATTCATGATTTCCAAATGTCACTGCATCGTACCCGAGACGGCCCAGCATAGTCAGCTCCGCCGCTTCTGTCTCATATACCGTCTGGTAGAGCGTTCCCATGGAAAAGTCTCCGCCGTCAAACACGAATGTGGCGGGATTGCCGCTGCGCTCCTTATCAAGCGCTGTCTTAAGCCTCCCAAATCCTCCGACCTTGCCGTCCGCCACCTTGAATTCATCCAGATGTGAGTGGATATCATGCGTAAACAATACTGTCACCTCATCCGCCCGGCTGCTTTTCTCCTCGTTCTTTGCCAGCACGGTACTTACGCACAATGTACAGAGCATTATGACCGTAAGCATGGCCTGGCGCATTCTCCTTCTTGTCTTCATAACCTTCCTCCCCGTATGTCTCTTAGCCGGCGCCGTGCACATTCCCGCGCCGTTTGCCGTAATATAAAGTCTCATAGACTCCCTGTTTTGCGAGCAGTTCTTCGTGTGTCCCTTCCTCTGCGATCCCGTCCTCCGTCAGCACGAGTATTTTCTGCGCGTTTTGGATCGTTGTGAGACGGTGGGCGATGACAAAAGTAGTCCGGTTCTTTGCCAGTCCTTCCAGCGACTGCTGTACTACTTTCTCGCTCTCATTGTCCAGCGCCGAAGTGGCCTCATCAAAAATGAGGATGGGCGGATTCTTTAGAAACACCCTGGCTATGGACAGCCTCTGCTTCTGCCCGCCTGAGAGCTTGACGCCCCTCTGTCCGATATCCGTGTCATATCCTTGCGGAAAACTCATGATAAATTCATGGGCATTAGCATTCTTAGCCGCCCGCACCACTTCCTCATCCGCGGCCTCCGGCTTTCCGTAACGGATATTATCCATGATCGTCCCGGCAAAGAGATATACGTCCTGCTGTACGATCCCGATATTGTTCCTCAGATCATTCAGACGGAGATCCCTGATATCCGTCCCGTCCACTAGAATCTCTCCCGACGTGACGTCATAGAACCTCGGGATAAGGCTGCAGAGCGTCGTCTTCCCGGCCCCTGACGGCCCGACAAGCGCTATGTAATCGCCGGCGTCCGCCTTAAGATCTATGTGACTGAGCACCTTTTCAGCATTGTCCTCATAGTGGAACGAGACATCCCGGAAGATGATCTCACCCTTTAATTTCTCCACGTGCACGGCATCCTCTTTGTCCGCAATGTCCGGCGCTATGGACAGTATCTCGAGAAAGCGCTCAAATCCCGTATAGCCGTTCTGAAACTGCTCCGCGGAATTGACCAGCTTCTTTACCGGCTCCGTAAAGTTGTTGATGTACAGAAGAAACGTGATCAGATCAGATACGCCGACAGTGCCGGTCGTCAGATAACTTCCCCCTGCGACGAGCACTCCCACGGTCACAAGCGTGGTCAGGGCGTTCAGCCCGGAATTATACATGCCCATGTACCGGTAGCTCGTCTTTTTTGCTTCTACAAAGTTATTATTGCCCCGATCGAATTTTTTCATCTCTTCTTTTTCGTTCCCGAAAGATTTGACGACCCGGATTCCTGCCAGGCTGTCCTCGATCTGGCTGTTGATATCTGCGATCTTCGCCCGGTTTCTCGAAAATGCCTGTTTCATCTTCTTGTTGTAATATACGGCGAACAGAAACATAACCGGAATAAACGCGAATGCAGCCGCGGTCAGCCTGGCATTCACATTCACCAGTATAAGAAAAGAGCCGGCAATTTTAATGACGGAGATCAGTACATCCTCCGGCCCGTGATGCAGCAGCTCGCTGATATCAAACAGATCACTCGTGATCCTGGACAGGAGATGTCCGACCTTCTGATTGTCGTAAAAAGCAAAGGTAAGCTTCTGGTAATGCCCGAATATGTCGCTTCTCATATCTGCTTCCATCCTGGCTCCCATCATATGTCCGAAGTACGCAATATAATAATTGCACCCGAACTCCAGGAGTACAAGTGCAATCATGACCGCTCCCAGCATGATGATTGCCTGTCTCGCCTCCGGCGGCTCATAATATACGACCTGATTGGTGATATATCTCACGATCAGCGGTATCACGAGCGTGACTCCGGCCCCGAGAACGGCAAAAAACAAATCACTGTAGAACAGCAGCTTATATGGTTTATAATAGGCAATTAATTTTTTTAATTTCTCTTTCATCTTTTTCTATTCGTCCTGAAGGTTGCTCAGCTTCGCCGCCTGGTCCGCGGCGATCAGGCTGTCGATCACTTCATCCAGATCTCCGTTCAGCACAGAGTCCAGTTTGTGCAGCGTCAGTTTGATCCTGTGGTCTGTGACACGTCCCTGGGGGAAATTGTAAGTACGTATCTTCTCGGAACGGTCGCCTGTACCGATCTGGCTTCTTCTCGCCTCTGCCTCCGACGCCTGTTTCTTTTCCATCTCCAGATCATACAGCTTGGAACGCAGCAGGCGGAATGCCTTTTCCTTATTCTGAAGCTGTGACTTCTCTGTCTGGCTGTAGATGACGATCCCCGTAGGATAATGTGTGAGCCGTACTGCAGAGTCTGTTGTATTGACGCACTGTCCTCCGTTCCCGGAAGCACGCATCACGTCGATACGGATATCCTTCTCGTCGATGACAACATCCACTTCCTCCGCCTCGGGCATGATCGCCACCGTGACTGTAGAAGTATGGATGCGTCCGCCGCTCTCCGTCTCCGGCACACGCTGTACGCGGTGGACGCCGCTTTCGTATTTGAGTCTTGAATACGCTCCCTGTCCGGTGATCATGAACACCACTTCCTTGAAGCCTCCGATCCCGTTTTCACTGATGGAGATGATCTCTGTCTTCCACCTCCGGCCCTCCGCATAGTGTACGTACATGCGGTAGATCTCGGCCGCGAACAAAGCAGCCTCATCGCCGCCGGCGCCGGCCCTGATCTCCACCATTACATTCTTGTCATCATTCGGGTCCTTCGGGAGCAGAAGGATCTTGAGCTCATGCTCCAGTTCCTCCACCCTTGCCTTGGATTCGTTCAGCTCATCCTTTGCAAGTTCTCTCATCTCCTCATCGGATTCTTCCTCCAGCATGAGCAGACTGTCTTCGATCGCCTGCCTGCAGGCTTTATATTCTTTATATGCTTCCACAATCGGGGCAAGGTCATTCTGTTCTTTCATAAGCCTGCGGAACCGTTCCTGGTTATTCACCACATCAGGCTCCTGCAGCTCGCTCATGAGTTCTTCATAACGAATGAGCAGATCCTCTAATTTGTCAAACATAATTCTTCCTCCTCGATTTTCAATACACCACTGTCACTGTGTGCATTTTCTATTGTACCTGCCGCCTGCGATACGGTCAAGACCTGCCAGGTCCTTTTTCACAAAGACGTCCGCGTATCCGGACTGCTCAAGCAGCGCGCACACATCCTCTGCCTGGTCGTGTCCGATCTCAAACATCAGATATCCGCCCTCTGCGATATAGGCGGCGCTTTCCGCCGTGATCCTCCTGTAAAAATACAGACCGTCCTTCTTCCCGTCCAGCGCGATATACGGGTCATGCAGGCGCACTTCCCGCTGAAGCTTCCGGATCTCCTCCGTCCGTATATAAGGGGGATTTGACACGATAAGATCATATCTTTCTTCAGCCTTCTCAAACAGATCACCCGTACAGAACCGGGCACAACAGCCGTTATTACCCCTTCCCGTCTCTGTGCGTCCAAGCAGGCGCGCTGCATTGTATTCTGCCACCGCCACTGCCTCCGGCGATATATCGCTTCCCGTCCCTTCCAGCCGCTCCATGCGCAGCCGTTCCCGGCCGGCTTTCAGAATGCTAATGAGGACGCATCCGGAACCGGTGCACATGTCCAGGATGCGCATGCCCGGCGCAAGTACCTTGAGCGCCTCTTCCACGAGAATCTCCGTATCCTGCCTCGGTATGAGCACATGTCCGCTCACCCGGAACGAATATCCCATGAATTCCTGCTCCCCGGTAATGTGCTGGAGCGGCTCTCTTCGCGCTCTGCGTCCGATATGCGCAAAGTAGGCGTCCTCCTTGTCTGCGTCCAGTTCTGTCTCCGGGTGCGCGTAATATGCCGCCCTTGTGATCCCAGTGACGTACTCCAGCAGATACCACGCATCTATGCCTGCCTCCTCAATACCCGCACCGGCGAGAAGACGCGTGCCTTCCTTATAGATCTTCTGTAGGTTGGAAATTCTCTGCTTCATATGCTCTCCAGTCAAACACTGCCTCTACGGCCTGTATCGCCACCTCTATCATACTGTCGTCCGGCTCTTTTGTCGTCAGCTTCTGTATTGCCAGCCCCGGTCTGCTCAGAAAGTTGACCACCGGATTCTCACTGCTCCCCGCCAGCTTTAATATCTCGTAGGAGATGCCGGCTATGACCGGAATGAGGGCAATTCTTATGACGACACGCATGAGGGGAGATTCCACCTGGATAACGAGCAGCAGTATGATGCTGACCGCCAGCACAAAGAAGAGAAAGCTCGTTCCGCATCTCTTGTGCTGCCTGGAACTCTCTCTGACATTGTCCACGTTCAGAGGGAGTCCGTGTTCGATACAGTTGATGCACTTATGTTCCGCCCCGTGATACATAAATGTCCGCTGTATGTCCTCCATCCTTGAGATGAGAAGTACATATGCGATGAAGATGCCGATACGGACGAATCCTTCTATGACCGTTCTGACATGATAGGACGGAACGAGCGGCTTCAGAAAGCCGGACAGAAAATAGGGCAGCACCATGAAGACGGCAACCGCGATCACAACAGAGACAGCCACGGTCCCTCCCATAAGCCATTTATCCTGCTTTTCCTTTTTTGCCGCTTCTGCCTCTGTCAGCTCCTTTTCCTCTTCCTCCTCTTCAAAGAACCCCGCCGAATAGGTCAACGTCTTGATTCCGAGTACCATGGAGTCTATGAAATTAAATATCCCGCGGACAAACGGTATGCGCGTCAAAGCTTTCCACTTAACGATACTGCTGTACGTATCCTTCTCCACGATGATCTCTCCGTCCGGCTTTCTGACCGCAACAGCGTAATCATCCTTGTTCTTCATCATGATGCCTTCCAGAACGGCCTGTCCTCCGATATTAGATGACTTCATATATTCCCCTTTCGATGCCTATATACAGAAAGGGTTGAGATTAAACAACCTCAACCCGCTACTTGTATGACTATTTGTCCATTCCGTATTTTTTGTTAAACTTGTCAACACGGCCACGGGCCTGTGCAGCTTTCTGCTGTCCTGTGTAGAACGGATGGCATTTGGAACAGATCTCCACGTGGATTTCTTCATTTGTTGAGCCTGTCACGAATGTGTTGCCGCAGTTACAGGTTACAGTTGCCTGATGATATGTTGGATGGATTCCTTCTTTCATGATTTTCACCTCTTCTTTATTTTACTCACGCGCATCGCGCGTCTGATAATGTTCAATTTCTAAACAGCTTTGTTATTGTATCACAAAACAACACTCTTGTCTATATTATTTTTGTCTTTTTTACCATTTGAATAAGTTCATTATTACTCTTTGTTCTCGTGAACATATTCAGAATATTGTCTACAGCCTCTTCCGCCCGCATGCCGTTCAGCGCGCGTCTCATAGAATCTACCGCTTCCTGCTCTTCCCCGGAAAGCAGCAGGTCTTCTCTTCTCGTGCCGGACTTTGGAATGTCGATGGCCGGGAACACTCTGCGCTCGGAAAGTTTTCTGTCCAGAACGAGTTCCATATTGCCCGTTCCTTTAAATTCTTCATACACGACATCGTCCATCTTGCTTCCCGTGTCCACAAGAGCAGTCGCAAGGATCGTAAGGCTGCCGCCTTCACGCATGTTTCTTGCCGCTCCGAAGAAACGCTTCGGCATGTGCAGCGCCGCAGGGTCAAGACCGCCGGAAAGAGTTCTTCCTGACGGCGGCACTGTCAGGTTATATGCACGCGCCAGCCTTGTGATACTGTCCAGAAGTATCATGACATCCTTTTTGTGCTCCACAAGACGCTTGGCCCGTTCGATCACCATCTCCGACACACGCTTGTGATGGTCCGGAAGCTCGTCAAATGTAGAATAGATGACTTCCACATTTTCCCCTTCAATTGCTTCTTTTATATCTGTCACTTCCTCAGGACGCTCGTCAATGAGAAGTATGAGCAGATGTATCTCAGGATTATTCTGCCTCACAGACAGCGCCACCTGCTTAAGCAGGGTCGTCTTTCCTGCCTTCGGCGGCGACACGATCATCCCCCTCTGTCCTTTGCCGATCGGCGAGAGCAGATCGACGATCCTCATGGCGGTGCTTGTCTTGCCGCATTCCAGACGAAGTCTCTCGTCCGGGAAAATAGGCGTCATATCTTCAAAATTGCTCCGGCGCAGCGCGCGCATCGGCTCCATTCCGTTGATTCTGCTCAGATAGAGCAGGGCGCTGAATTTTTCCTGCTGCGTCTTGATGCGTGTATTTCCTTCCAGAATATCTCCTGTCTTCAGGTTAAACTTCCGAATCTGTGACGGGGATACGTATACATCATTATCTCCCGGCAGGTAATTATCGCTTCTTATAAAACCGTATCCGTCCGGAAGCACTTCCAGGATGCCGCGGGCCGTAACCCCACTGTCCAGCTTGTCAATATCATGCACTTCCTTGTCACCTGTGTTGGCAGACATCTCCTTGACATTTTCCCGCTCTGCCTTTTTTTCCTTCTCATCTTCTTCCAGCATAAGTTCGATCAGCTCTGCTTTCTTCATCGTTGAGATTCCTTTTAATCCTCTCGCCTTTGCCAGGTCCTTTAACGTTGCAAGCGGCAGGGATTCATACTTTGCTTTCATCATAATCGACTTTCCTTTCCGTTATTAAATCTTTGATATTCACTGTGGGAGTCATGGTCTGAAACGACCAGCCTGAAATAATTAATATTTATTGGACATATTATACACCATCTTCCAGAAAATAGAAAGACTTTTTTTCAAAACCTTATCCGCGTGGGCTGGTAAGCCTTGTCAACCGAAGATATCAATGATATATTAATTAAGTAAAAATATTCATGAAAAGGCGGCGATGCGATGGCTGTGTACTGGGGCGGAAAGAGATATCACTCTCTTGACTTTTTTCTGAAGAATACGTACGGAGAAAAATTATACAAGATCGCCCTGGATGGGGGTATGACTTGTCCGAACCGGGATGGGACGCTCGGCACCCGCGGCTGTATCTTCTGCAGCGAAGGCGGTTCCGGAGACTTTGCCTCGGACAGAAAACTGACCGTCACGGAGCAGATCGAGTGCGGGAAATTGCGGACTGCCGGAAAATATGCCGGCAGTTCTTATATCGCATATTTCCAGGCATATACGAACACCTATGCGCCGCTCCCTTATCTCAGGCGTATCTTTACTGAGGCCGCCCGGCACCCGGATGTCCGCATCATTTCCATTGCCACGAGACCTGACTGTCTTGATAAAGATGTCATATCCATGCTTGAGGATATCCGGCGGATAAAACCGGTGTGGGTGGAGTTAGGGCTGCAGACTATCCACGAAGAGACCGCCGCTTTTATCGGACGCGGATATTCTCTCCCGGTCTTTGAACAGGCGGCCGCCATGCTGCAGGATGCCGGTATCGATGTGATCGTCCACACGATACTTGCCCTTCCGGGGGAAGATCTGTCCATGATGCTGGATACACTTCATTATCTGAACGGCGCCGGTATCCAGGGGCTGAAGCTTCAACTGCTTCACGTCCTTAGAGGTACTGCTCTGGCCGCATATTATGAGGCACATCCGTTCTGGATCCCGTCCATGGAAGAGTATTTTTATCTGCTCGGCAGATGTATCGGCAGCATAAGCCCGGATATCGTTCTCCACAGGCTCACCGGCGACGGCCCGAAACAGCTGCTCATAGCGCCGAAGTGGAGCGGCAATAAGAGACTTGTATTAAACCAGATGCAGTCATATCTGAAAAAGCATGACATCTGGCAGGGAAAGGAGTTATGACGATGGCTGAACCATTTACACTATACAAACTGATCATTCTATACATGCTGAAAAAAGTAGACTTTCCTCTTACCAATTCCCAGATATCGGAATTCGTGCTGGATGAAGGCTACACGACATACTTCAAACTCCAGCAGGCGATATCGGAGCTGATCGCCTCCGGCTTTGTCAGGGAGGAGTCAACCCACAGCAGGACCTTCTATCACCTCACGGCAGAAGGTGACGAGACGATCCGCTACTTTAAAAATGATATCTCCCCCGCCATACAGCAGGACATTGACTCCTTCTTAAAGGAAAAACAGTATGAGTTAAAAAATGAAGTTGCCGTCAAATCAGACTATTATCAGAATTCGAATATGGAATACTCGGTCCGCTGCCAGGTATTCGAGCAGGGCGCCCCGCTCATTGACCTGACCCTCACCGTACCGACGGAGTCTGAGGCTGTGACGATATCCAATAACTGGACGAAAAAGAATCCGCAGATATACGCGTTTATTATGGAGAACCTTCTATGAGATCAAAAAAAGTGTCTTTAAAGAAACTGTTGGAACTGTATGCAAGTTTCTTCCGGATCGGAGGGCTTACGTTCGGCGGCGGGCTTGCGATGCTGCCCATGCTGAAACGGGAGGTGGTAGAACAGCGTAAATGGTGTACCGAGGAAGAGGTGCTGGATATGTACGCCATCGGACAGTGCACTCCCGGTGTCATCGCTGTGAATACCGCCACTTACGTCGGTTACCGCCAGGCAGGGTTCACAGGAGGCGTCTGCGCCACGCTCGGCGTCATCTCGCCATCCATTATCATTATCTGCCTCATTGCGTCCATTCTCCAGAATTTTATACATCTTCCCGCCGTCGTACATGCACTTGCGGGAATCCGTATCGTCGTCTGCGCACTTATGGTGAACACAGTCGTGACGATGGCGAGAAAAGGAATTGTAGATAAGCTTGGTGTCGCGCTCTTTGCCGCCGCATTTCTTCTCGCCTGCTTTACCCCGGTCCCGACCGCCGCTGTCATCGTCCTTGCCGCCGCCGCAGGCGTCATCGCCAAAAAGGCAGAGGGGAGAAAACTGTCATGATCTATATCACACTGGCTTATGAATTCTTTAAGATCGGACTGTTCTCCATCGGGGGAGGCATGGCCACCCTGCCGTTCCTCATGGATCTGACGTCCAGATACGACTGGTTCTCTGCAAGCGAACTGGCAAATATGGTTGCCATAAGCGAAAGTACGCCTGGTCCGGTGGGCATTAATATGGCCACCTACGCAGGCTACAACGCAGCCGGGATCCCCGGCGCTCTTGTGGCGACACTTTCCCTCGTGGCGCCGGCGCTCATCATCATCGTCATCATCGCCAGATTTCTGGAAAACTTCAGCGAGAATCCGACGGTGAAGGCTGTCTTCTACGGAATCCGGCCTACTGTGGCCGCCCTGATCGCTTACGCCGTGTGGGAACTGCTTAAGATCGCTCTTTTCTCCGTCAGCGGAGGGCAGATACGGATAGATTATCTGAGCCTTTTCATCTGTGCGGCAGTATTCGGCCTCCTTCAGATCCGGAAGCTCGCAAAGCTCCATCCTGTCATATGGATCGCCGCAGGCGCCGCAGCCGGTATTATACTGAAGCTGTAGTCACGCTTCCTTATCGAGAAGGAATTCACTCATCACATAATTACTCACATCTGTTCCCTTCTCTGTGAGCCGGACCGCGTCGCCCTCCATTTCCAACAGCCCTTTCCTGCACATCTCTATTATCACTTTTCCGTACACACTCTCGACCGCCCTGCCAAAGCACTTCTGAAATGCCTTCTTCGATATTCCTTCTGTCTTTCTAAGACCGAGGAACATAAATTCTTCCATCTGTTCCTGTACCGACAACTTGACCGGCTCTTCCCCTTCTGTAAAACGGTACTCCTGCATGAGAGATGCCGCTCCGGTTCCGATCCCGAGGTACTCTGCCCTGTTCCAGTATCCGAGATTATGCCTGCATTCATATCCCGGCCTGGCATAATTGGATATCTCATATCTGTGATACCCATATTCTGAAAGAATATCGCGCGTGTGCATGTACATGAGACGCTCTTCCTCCTCCGACGGCAGTTCCCCGGCCCGTTTTCCATTGCCGTACCGCTCGAAGAACGGAGTACCTTCCTCAATGATGAGGCTGTAGGCGGATATATGCTCCGGTCCAAGCCCGGCTGTCCTGATCAATGTCGTATCCCAGCTGTCCACGCTCTGAAACGGGATCGCAGACATCAGATCCACATTGATATTGTCAAAGCCTGTCTCTCTTGCCGCATCAAATGTTTGAAGAAAATCCTCATACGTATGGATCCTCCCGAGCATTTTCAGCTCACTGTTATCCGTCGACTGCAGACCGATACTGAGCCGGTTGATCCCGGCATGCCGGAGCGTCTTAAACTTTTCTTTTGTGACTGTCCCGGGATTGGCCTCCATCGTTATCTCGGCGCCTGCGTCTATCGGGAACGTGCCTCTGACCGCGTCCATAATATCGAGTATCTGAGCCCCCTCCAGCACAGAGGGGGTCCCTCCACCGATAAAGACAGTCACAACATGATAAGCCTCTGCCAGCTCTCCGTAGGAACGGATCTTCCGGCAAAGGCCTGTCACATATTCCTGCCGCTCCTCCTTCGTGGAAGGAGCGGATTGGAAATCACAATATCTGCATTTTTTGATACAAAATGGTATATGAATATATAATTCTAATGGTCTCATCTATTTATCATCCAATTTCAGTACGCTCATAAATGCCTTCTGCGGTATCTCAACATTGCCCACCTGACGCATCCGCTTCTTTCCTTCCTTCTGTTTCTCAAGAAGCTTGCGCTTACGGCTGATGTCGCCGCCGTAACACTTGGCGAGCACGTCCTTTCGCATGGCTTTTACAGTTTCTCTTGCTATGATCTTGCTTCCGACGGCTGCCTGGATCGGGATCTCAAAGAGCTGTCTTGGTATCTCTTCCTTGAGTTTCTCACACATTCTGCGGCCCCGCTCATACGCGGTCTCCGCATGCACGATAAAGGACAGGGCGTCCACCTCTTCCTTGTTGATCAGTATGTCCAGTTTCACAAGATCTGAGCGCTCATAACCTGCCATCTCATAGTCAAAGGAAGCGTAGCCTCTCGACCTGGACTTCAGCGCGTCAAAAAAGTCATAGATTATCTCATTCAGCGGCAGATGATAGCGGAGCACCGCTCTCGTCTCCTCGATATATTCCATCCCGTCGTACACACCGCGGCGCTCCTGGCACAGATCCATAATGGCGCCGATAAATTCGGATGTCACCATGATCTCCGCCTTCACGACCGGCTCCTCCATATATTCGATCTCGGAGGGATCCGGCAGGTTGGACGGATTGGTGAGCGGTATCATGTCTCCGTTTGTCTTATACACTTTATATATAACTCCGGGAGCCGTCGTCACCAGGTCCAGATTATATTCCCGCTCCAGCCTCTCCTGTATGATCTCCAGGTGAAGCAGCCCGAGGAATCCACAACGGAAACCGAATCCAAGAGCGATCGAAGTCTCCGGTTCAAACTGCAGAGAGGCATCGTTGAGCTGAAGCTTCTCAAGCGCGTCTCTGAGGTCCGGGTATTTTGCTCCGTCCGCCGGATACATGCCGCAGTACACCATAGGATTGACTTTCTTATATCCCGGAAGGGGCTCGCTGCACGGATGTTCTGCATCCGTGATCGTGTCTCCGACGCGGGTATCTTTCACATTTTTAAGGCTTGCGGTAATATAGCCGACCATGCCCGCGCTCAGTTCTTCACACGGAATGAACTGGCCTGCCCCGAAGTATCCTATCTCAACCACCTCGGCCGACGCCCCGGTAGCCATCATCTTGATCTTCGTCCCTTTTCTGACCGTTCCTTCTTTGATACGGCAGAAAACAATAACTCCTTTGTAGGAATCATACACGGAATCGAAGATAAGCGCCTGAAGGGGGGCCTTCGGATCTCCGCCCGGCGCGGGGATCTTCTCCACGATCTGCTCCAATACTTTCTCCACATTGAATCCTGTCTTGGCCGATATCTGAGGCGCGTCTTCCGCCTCAATGCCGATGACATCCTCTATCTCCTCTATGACTCTGTCCGGATCCGCGCTCGGCAGATCCACCTTGTTGATCACCGGCATCACGTCCAGATCGTGGTCCAGCGCCAGATAGACGTTGGCCAGCGTCTGTGCCTCCACCCCCTGTGCGGCGTCCACGACTAAGATCGCGCCGTCACAGGCCGCCAGGCTTCTGGACACTTCATAATTAAAATCCACATGTCCGGGGGTATCGATCAGGTTAAAGATATACTCCTCCCCGTCATCTGCCTGATACACGATACGCACCGCCTGCGCCTTGATCGTGATGCCGCGTTCCCGCTCCAGTTCCATATTGTCCAGCACCTGAGACTGCATCTCCCTGCTCGTCAGCATCCCTGTCTTTTCTATGATACGGTCTGCCAGCGTTGATTTCCCATGGTCTATATGTGCTATGATACAAAAATTACGAATTTTACTCTGTTCTACTTCTGCCACTTATATCGTTCCTTCCGCTATATTTCTTTCATGTCCGTGCACAAAACACAGGCCGGCAAAGCCTGCGCTTCGCCAACTGAGGGTAGTATATCACGCGGCACTGTACTTTACAATGAAAAGTTCCACGCTCATCACATCGTTTAAACGCCCTGTTTTCACCAGCTCTTCCGTATCCGCGGCATCTTCCATGATGCGCTTTAACTCATGAACCGCAAATGTCCTGCTCTGGCTTATATATTTGCCTGCCACAAACGGATGAAGTCCCGCTGTTTTGGCGATCTGGGCCTTGTCAAATCCTCTTCCGAGGAGATCCTTTACCTCATACAGAAGTTTGAACTGTCTGGACAGCAGGTATAGGATCCGCATCGGGGGCTCCTTCAAAGCCAGCAGGTCATAATAATAATCCAGCGCCTTTTTCTGATGCTTTGCCGCCACGGCCTCGATCATGTCAAATATTTTATTTGTGATCTGCGTCGTACATACGGCATCGATATCCGCAGGAGTGATCTCACTTCTGTCTATGGCATAACAGAACAGCTTCTCAAGTTCTCTGTCCAGATTCTCCATATCTGTGCCGGTCTTTGATATGAGATAACGTACGGTAGATTCCTTGATCTGCTTTCCTTCTCTCTTTACATTGCCGCCGACCCACATGATGAGGGTCTTCTCATCCTGGCGCCCCATCTCAACAACGCGTCCTTTGTCTTTTACGGCTTTAAACATCTTCCCCCGCTTGTCTGTCTCAGACTCCACAAAGAGAAAGCACGCTGTGCCGGGCATGGATCTGATGTAATCCGCCAGTTCCGGCGCCGCGTTCTTGAAGAGCCCTGAATTCTCCACGACAATAAGACGGCGCTCGGCAAAAAAGGGCATCGTCTCAGCCAGATCGATGAGCTCGGTGATGTGGATGCCCTTTCCTTCATAATAGGCGTAATTCACCGTATCCCCATCAGGAAGCATGGCGCGGGTCAGCTTATCTTTATACTGCTTTTTCAGATAAGCCTCTTCCCCGTACAGCAGATAGACCTGCTTAAATTGTCCTGTCCTGATATCCTCATTCAAACTCTTCATAATAAATTAACGCACCATATCCCTTGTTATCTCATCCAGACTGTGAGCGCCGCACATAGCCATCGTGTCGGAGAGCTCCGCCGCAAGCCTAGACGTATATGCGGCAACTCCTTCAGCCCCGCCGCCATACACAGCGGTCACGTACGGCCTTCCGATGAGCACCGCGTCTGCCCCGAGCGCAAGCGCTTTGAATATGTCTACACCGGAACGGATCCCGCCGTCCACGAATACCTTCATATCACTGCCGGCCGCCTCCGCGATCTCTTCCAGCACCTCCGCCGTTGCCGGACACTGGTCGAGCACGCGGCCCCCGTGGTTGGAGACTACAATGGCGGCTGCCCCGGCCTCCTTTGCCTTCAGAGCGCCTTTGACGGTCATCACTCCCTTTATGACGAACGGCACGCCCGCCTCCGCCACGATCTCTTTTAATTCTTCCACAGTTTTGCTCCCCGCCGGAGGGGTCAGATTCTTAAGAAACGGCAGTCCGGCCGCATCGATATCCATGGCGGCCGCAAACGGGCCTGCCTCCTTGACGAGCGCAAATTTTTCTTTCAATGTATTAATATCCCACGGTTTTATCGTCGGTATTCCCCGTCCTTCCTTCCGGCCTATGGCTTTCGCTGCCGCTTTCATGACATCCGGATTCGTGCCGTCGCCTGTGAACGCTGCGATCCCGGCGTCCGCGCAGGCAGATACGAGGATATCGTTGTATTCCAGATCATCATACTTATCGCCGTAGTGAAGCTTCATGGCGCCTATCGGCGCTGCAAATACCGGATACTTGAACGTCTTTCCAAATACCTCAAAGGTCATATCCACCGGTCTGTTTTCACAGATCGTGTCCATGTTCACGCAAAGTTCCTGCCATTTCTCATAGTTGCGTACCGCCACTGTTCCGCTTCCTTTTGCCCCTGGTCCCGGCACTTTATTTGTGCATGCCTTTCCGTTACATACCGGACAGGCTTTACAGTGTTCTCCCATACATGTTCTGGCATTTGCCAATACTTCCTCATACGTCATGATCATTACCTCACTTCTATATTTTTATCCTGTATCTCAGTATACTGAATTTTAGATTTTAATTCAACCGTTTCCTTATTTATCCGCGCTTGAAACAAACACGGAAAGATACATCTGAACGCCGTCTGTTCTGACGGTGACGGCGCCGTCCGTCTGGGTACAGAAAAGCCGGCACCCGCGCTCCTTAAGTCTCTCCACCGTCTCTTCATGGGGATGTCCATACCGGTTATTTCTCCCCGCAGAGATGAAGCCATATACCGGATCTGTCTCCGTCAGGAATTCCTCTGCCGTGGAATTCTTAGAGCCGTGATGCGCCACTTTCAGAATCTCGAGAACGCCGTCGAACCCCTCTTTTTCCCGCTCTGCTTTTGTCTCTCTGAGAAAGCCGGTAAGTTCTGCCTCCCCCGCCCCTTCCACATCGCCGGTAAACAACATGTCAAAGCCTGCGTATCTGGCCCATATACACATGGAGGCTGCATTGCCCGGCTCATTGCCGTACCTGCTGCCAGGATGCATACAGAGAAGCGACAGCCGGCCGTCCCGGATGCTCTGTCCCGGCTTCATGATGAGCACCTCTGTCCCCTTTTCCCCGGCAAGCCTGGCCAGACTGGCAAGACTGTCATCCCACACTTCTTTCCGCGGCAGCACGAGATGTCTGACAGAGATGCCAAGCGGGCCTCTCTCTATCATCTCACGTATCCCGTTCATATGGTCGCTGTCACCGTGGGAGATAAAGACATAGTCAAGCGTCCCGGTCCCTTTATACGCAAGAAAAGATTCTATACGGTACTTTCCCGCCTGCCGCACGTCACTGCTCCCCCCGTCAAAAAAGTAAGTCGTGCCCGACGGACTTTTCATGTAGATCCCGTCCCCCTGCCCCACATCAAGCATCGTGATCTCAAGCATGCCGCCTCTTCCGATTTTTGCCGGAAGCAGCAGAATCAAAAACGCCAGAACCCATGTGATCCCGGATATTATTATATACTTTGCTATATATTTTTCTCTTTTCACACCGTTTTGTCTCTGTCCCCGGCGGCTCCACATAAGGAGTACAAAAGCCAGCAGAATGTAATAGCAGACGACGCCGGCAAGAGGCGGCTTTCCTGTAATGATCCTGGCCGCCGGAAACGCAGCTGCCGTTCGGCAGATCCATTCATAAAGCTTAAGTATCATCCTGCACACGGTAAAGACTGCTTCTCCCGGCAGTTCTGCGATAAGTCCGGCGGCGCTGCCTGCCAGCCCCAGGAAAAGCAGCACCGACATGAGCGGGACAACAAGCAGGTTCAGAAAGAGGCTGTAAAGCGGAAATTCATAGAAATAATAGAGAAGGACCGGTAAGATGGATATTTGTATACTGACGTTTGCCCACAGCCCCTGTACCGGCAGCTTTTTAAACAGGGGCAGTATGACCGCCGCGCCAAAGACCGCCCCGAAGGAGAGCCAGAATCCGCCGTCATACAGATGAAGGGGCCGCCAGACGAGCACAGTGACCGCGGCGGCAGAAAGAGCCGTCGGGGCATCATAATGGCGGCCTGCCATCTCGGCGCCGGCCCGAAATAGGAACATGACCGCCGCGCGCACCGCAGAGACCGAAACGCCTGTCATAAGTATGTAGACTGCGAGAAATAAGATACCGCATATGCCCCCTGCGGTGCAGGAGCCGCTCAGACGCCGGACGGCGCGGTACAGGCCGAATCCTATGAAGGTAAGATGCAGGCCGGATATGGCGAGGATATGGCCGATACCGTTGATCTGGTACAGTTCTTTCACCTCCGGGTCGATATCAGACTTGTCCCCGAGCATAATGCCGGAGAGCAGCGCGCCTTGCTTTTCTCCCATAAACTCATATAAGACCGCCTTCCATTTCCGCCGGAATGAAAAAAGGCCGTCTCTCACCTTCCAGACGCGGCTGTCGGTGACTTTCATACTATCGGCCCACATACAGGCGTGGATCCCCTGCTTTTCATAATATTGTTTTTCATTGAAATTCCCCGGATTGCGCGGCTCCTCAAAGAACTTGACTTTTCCCTCTGCCGCCGCTTTGTTTCCTGCTTTGACTTTTTGTTTGGATGTATCATAAACGATGAATTTTGACTCCTCCAGCATCTGCCTTTGGAACTTGACTGTATTATTTTTCAGATATAAGATTTGATATTCAGATTTTTCCTCTATCGCGTACACCTGTCCGGTGATGCTCAGTGAATCACCGGACCTGGCTTCCCGCATAAGCGGCGTTATCTTCCGTTCTTTCACAAACCGGTCCCCGCCCAGGCAGACAGCCGCGGTGAGGACAACGGAAAACAAAAGACATACGCTGCATAATATTCTGTTTTTACCTATTTTACTCCACCTTCCTCCAATTCGAGATTTCTGGAGAGCGGTTTGCTCAGGTCTATGACTCCCTGATATTTTACATCAGTCTCGCCGTTCACCGATATCTGCACTTCGTTTGCATCGCCCGCTTCCACAATAGAGTTTACAAGGGAATAGACCGTAAGTTCAGGACTCACTCCATACACGGCGTTCATAAAGCCATCGTCAAAATTGACGTAGCAGATACCGTCTTTGACCGATATGCCAAGGAGCTTTGTCTCGGGCGGTACCGACGGCTGGTGTTCCTGCATGGAAGGGCCTTTTATGATCTGTTCGACGACAAGTTTTTCGATGGACATATTACTGTTATAGCGGACACTGACTTCTTCCTCGCCAAGCCTGCCCCCCTTTTTATTGATATAGTACAGATGAAGATTGGCCAGCTGGTACGAGTGAAGACTGGAACCGGTATTCTGCACAAAATCTTCCGCATGCATATAGCCGATCTCATCTCCCTCATTGTCTGTGAGCGGTTCGCCGCCTGCGTAAAAATTCACATAATCGACTCCCGCGATCTGCACAAGCGTCTGAACGACTGCAGCCCGCAGCAGTATTTCCGACGCGGCGTCCATGTCCTTGTAACTCTCGTTAAAGTAGAGGTTCAGTCTCCCTTTCTCCAGTTTCCAGTCGTCCACTTTAATTTCTCCCGGAAAGGCGCTCCGGTAATCGTCATCCTCCGGTTCTTTGTACATATCCTTAAGCACGGACTTGATCTCTTCTTCTGCGCTGTCTCCTTTTATATCGTATGCCTCTTTGCCAAGTCCCGTCCCTTCGGCGTTTACATAATACATGCATGTACCCGTTGTCCCTGGCTTTCCGCCTCTTTGGCAGCCGGACAGAAGGATAGCTGCGGACAGGATGCAGAGGCATCTCACATATTTCTTCTTCATCTGGTCCTCCTTTCTGTCATGACACATATGTCAGCGGGATCCTGATCGTAAATGTAGTGCCTTCCCCTTCCTGGCTGTACACCTTGACCGCGCCTCTGTGCATGACGATGGCATTCCTCGCAATGGACAGGCCGAGCCCTGTACCGCCGATCTCCCTGGAATGTGATTTATCCACTCGGTAAAACCGTTCAAATATATGTTCCACCGCATCTTCCGGTATTCCAATTCCGGAGTCCGCCACTTCCACATAAAAATACTTGTGGTCCGCATTGAGCGATACATGGACCCATCCGCCGTCATGGTTATATTTGACCGCATTCTCAACGAGATTTGACAGTGCCAGCGACAGTTTCATCTCGTCCACTTCCGCGCTGACCGGCCTGAAGCTCTCATATACGACTTCAACATTGCGGTTTGCCGCGATCGGGCGGAGCCGTTTCAGTATCTTTTCCACCAGTTCATTGATATTTTCCGACTTGATATTCAGCGTCGTGGCAGTCTTGTCCATCTTTACGAGCGACAGAAGATCATTGATGATCTTATTTTCTCTCTCTATCTCCTCGGACAGATCACCCATAAATTCCTGGTACAGCTCGACCGGGACTTCCTCCTGGCTCAGAAGAGAATCCGCGAGCACCTTCATTGATGTCAGCGGCGTTTTCAACTCATGTGATACATTAGAAACAAATTCCTGTCTTGAGTCATCTAAAACTTTCATCCTTCCAAGCATTTTATTAAATGCTTCTGACAGGAGCACGGTCTCCGTATACGCGTTCTCATGCAGATAATTGTCATCATAGCCTTCCGTCACAGCGCCGATAGAATCTGTGATCCGCTTGAACGGCTTCACCATCACGACGCCTGCAAAAAATGCCAGCACCGTCATCGTCACGATAATAATGATCGCCACCACATTTGCATTCCCTTCCAGGACCGCCATGCTGTCCGCGATGGAATCTGTAGATACGCTCACGAGCATGACACCTTTGACCGCGTCCGATTCTGCCTCTGTGATCGGCGCAGTCACTTCTATATATCTGTTTTTTGCATCGTAATGGCTTGTACTCTTTCCCTGGAAACATTTGATGACATCTTCTGAAATGATTGTTTTCCCTTTATCGAGATTGTAAGTGTCTTCTTCTATCTCATAGTCACTGTCAATGACCATCACCCGCCCGTTGTAGATGTTGGTCAGCTGTGTCAGTTCTGTCCTGATGACCTCAGATGTAATACCGTTTAAGTAGTCTATGCCGCTTAACTGGTTACATAGAATTGTACATTGATTCTGTATATCCGCGGTCCGTACCTCTACCGCGCGCTTCTCATAACTGTTGAGGATCACCGCTTTCATGATCAGGCATGGGATGATTCCTGCCGCCAGCAGCAGGAGGATGATCCGAAAGCGGAGACTCTTGAATATATTTTTTTTGAAATACTTTCTAACCCCTGAAATAATAACCAACTCCCCACTTTGTGTACACGTATTTCGGATCGCTGGGGTTCTTCTCGATCTTCTCCCGCAGCCGCCTTATATGTACATCTACCGTCCTGGCGTCTCCGGGATACTCATATCCCCAGACAATGTTCAGAAGATTTTCCCTGCTGTACACCTTGTTGGGATTCATCGCCAGAAGCTCAAGAAGGTCAAATTCCTTGGCCGTAAGATTGATCTCTTTCTCCTCGATAAATACTCTGCGGCTCTCGCAGTCGATCTTCATCTCTCTCTTTATGATAACTTTATCATTTACCGTCTTGCTGTCCCGCTTGCTCGTGCGGCGCATGATCGCTTTGATGCGCGCCTTCACCTCCAGAATGTTAAACGGCTTTGTGATATAATCATCCGCCCCGTATTCAAGCCCTAGAATCTTATCCATGTCATCTCCCTTGGCGGTCAGCATGACGACCGGAACGTCGGAAAATTCCCGTATCTGCTGGCACACCTGGAATCCGTCATATTTCGGCAGCATTACGTCCAGCAGGATCATATCATAGGCATTCTCCCTGGAAAGCTTCAGCGCCTCTTCACCGTCATACGCACAGTCCACATCCATGCCGTCCTGCTCCAGGCTGAACCGGATACCTTTCACAATCAGTTTTTCGTCATCTACGACCAATACTCTCTTACTCATACTTCTCTCCCTTATTAAATTCGCTAAACCTTAACCTGATCCTTAACTTTATTAAAGATCCCATCTTTGATCCCTTCCACTTCTTTCAGTTCTTCTATGGATCGGAAACCTCCATGTTCTTCACGGTATTTTATAATACTGTCCGCTCTGGCTTCCCCTATGCCATTTAAAGTCATGAGTTCTTCTTTCGCAGCAGTATTGATATTTATTTTTCCGTCATCCTTTTCGTCAGGATGTACCCCGGCTGTTTCTGCCCGGCTGATGTCCTCTCCCAGGGCAGGTATGTACAGCTGCTGCCCGTCCGACAGGATCTCTGCCTGGTTAAGGTAAGCGCTGTCCGCCTCTTCCTTCATGCCGCCGGCGGCCTCCACGGCTTCAAACACGCGGCTGTCCGCAGGCAGCCGGTAGACACCGGGTTGATGAACCTGGCCGCAGACATGGACATACATCTCCTGCTGACGGCCGGATCCTTCCGTATCTTTTCCTTCTGTTTCCAGTGTCTCTTCCTCCGCGCTTTCTCCGTGCTCTTCTGCCGCAGACTGCGCGTTGTCAAGTTCCCTCACTTCTTCCGCCCCCTCCCCGCGGCATCCCGGCAGGGCGAGTACAAGAAGCATACACATCAAACAACCGATTTTCCTTGATCTGTCAAGCATAAAATTCCTCCTTTACAGCTGTCGAAACTGTAAATACCCCTCTTATGCCAGATAGATTTATTGTACTATTTCCATTGAAAAATTGCAACTCCAATCAGTGCGATCGCCATACCGATCACACGGCGCCACTCTAATGGCTGTTTATCGACTCCGAACAGGCCGAACAATTCTATCACATACGCAATGATAAGCTGGGAGATGACAATGAGCAGCGCCGCTTTTGCCGGCCCCAGCTGCTCCATGCTCTTGATCACCGTCCATGTGATCCCGGCGCCTATGACGCCTCCGAGCAGTACGTATTTCGGTTCTACCTTCGCAAGTGTCATAACATTGTCCCTGCCTGCGATAAGCCATGCCACAAGGCAGAGGGCAAAGGCACTCAGCTGTACCCAGCCGTTGCTCACCCACATTCCGGTCGTCTTCGTCACCTGTGTATTGAACACTCCCTGCACGCTCATTAACGCTCCGGACAGCAGAGCTATGAAAAAACCAATCATCAGATATACCTCCTATGTTTTACCTATAGTATATCCAATGACTGGTTAATTATGTTATAACACCTTCTTCAGTTTTTCGATCATTTCATCGATATGTTCTTTCTCGATGACAAGCGGCGGCACGAGACGGATGACATCGCTTCTCGCGCTGATGACAAGAAGCCCTTCTTTGATGGCGGCCTGCACAGTCTCTCCGACCGGCTTCTTAAGCCGGATACCCTGGATCAGCCCTGTTCCTCTCACTTCCAATATCATATCGCACGTCTCTTTAAGCGCTTCCAGTTGTGCGGTCAGGTAGCGCCCCATCTCTTTCACATGTTCTGTCAGTTTTTCTCTCTCAAAGATCTCTACCGTCTTTGCCACCGCGGCGCACACAAACGGGTTGCCTCCGTATGTCGTTCCGTGGTCTCCTGGCTCAAGGGAATAACGGGCGACTTCCTCTGTCATGGCGAACGCTCCGACCGGCACCCCGCCTCCGATGGCTTTCGCCATCGCGATGATATCCGGCTTTGTACCGTAGCCCTGCCATGCAAACATCGTTCCGGTACGGCCCATGCCGCACTGGATCTCATCGCAGATCATGAGGATCCCCTCCTCATCACAGAGCTTGCGGATGCCCTGCATGAACGCTTCATCGGCTCTGTTTATTCCGCCCTCCCCCTGGAGAGGCTCCAGAATGACTGCACACGTCTTGTCTGTCACAAGTGCCCTGACGCTTTCCAGGTTGTTGAACTCTGCAAAGGACACGCCCGGAATAAGCGGTTCAAACGGCGCACGGTACGCCTCGTGTTCTGTGACGGAAAGCGCGCCCATGCTTCTGCCGTGGAAGGAATCTTTCATGGCTATAAACTCACAGCGGCCGGTCTGCTTTTTATAAGCGTATTTTCTCGACGCCTTAAGCGCTCCTTCGATGGCCTCCGTCCCGCTGTTCGTAAAGAACACCCGGTCCATTTCCGTGATGCGCCCAAGCGCCTTGGCTGCTTTTCCGCACGTTGTATTGTAATACAGGTTTGACGAGTGGATCAGGCTGTCTATCTGTTCTTTCAGAGCATCGTTGAACTCTCTGTTGCCGTACCCGAGGGAAGAGACCGCGATACCTGCGGCAAAATCAAGGTATTTCTTCCCTTTTTCGTCGTATAGATACACGCCCTCTCCTCTTTCCAGCACAACCGGAAAACGGTTGTATGTATGAACGAGATTTGTATCCGTATCTGCTATATACTGATTTTTCATAATTCTTATTCTCCGTAGAAATAGCGTTCTTCGCTGTCATTTAATATGGCTGTTCCAATTCCTCTGTTCGTGAATATTTCCAGAAGAAGGCAGTGCGGGATCCTTCCGTCCAGGATATGGACCCTCGATACCCCGTGTTCTATGGCATCGATGCAGTTGTGAAGCTTCGGGAGCATGCCGCCTCCGATATATCCTTCATTCATCAAATTGCGCGCCTCTGACACTTTCAGTTCTGAGATAAGTGTCTCCGGGTCATGGGGATCTTTATACACGCCTTCGATATCTGTAAGAAACGCCAGTTTTTCCGCCCGCATGGCTCTTGCGATGGCACAGGCCGCATCATCGGCATTGATATTGTATGTATTAAAACTGTCGTCCAGCCCGACCGGGCATATGATCGGGAGGAAATCCTTCTCCAGCAGATCGTACAGAATATCCGCATTTACTTTTTTGATCTCTCCCACAAATCCGATATCTTCTCCGTCGGCCAGCTTCTTGTCTACTGTGAGAAGACCTCCGTCTTTACCGCTGATGCCGATCGCACGGACGCCAAGACTTTCTACAAGCTGCACAAGGCTCTTATTCACCTTGCCGAGCACCATCTCAGCCAGCTCCATCGTCGCCTCGTCCGTCACCCGCAGGCCGTTCACGAACTCCGGTTCCATGCCGACCTTGCCGACCCACCTGCTGATCTCCTTGCCCCCGCCGTGGACAATGATCGGCTTGAAGCCGACGAGCTTAAGCAGGGTCACATCTTTGATGACCTGTTCTTTCAGGTCCTCATCCACCATGGCGCTGCCGCCGTATTTTACGACGATGATCTTACGGTTAAACCTCTGGATATAAGGAAGTGCTTCGATGAGGACTTCCGCTTTATCCAGATATTTCTGCATACCTTTGTTCATATTCCCTAGCTCCTTTTACTTTGTCAGCTTCTGTAGTCGGCGTTGATCTCTATGTAGCCGTGTGTCAGGTCGCATCCCCACGCGGTGGCGCTGCTGCTGCCAAGCTTCACGTCTGCGGTGGCCGTCACCTCCGGTTCGGAGAGTATCTTTGTCGCCTCTGCCTCGCTGTAATCTACTGCGGTTCCATTTTCTATGATCTGTATCTTTCCTGCTCTGCTCTCAAAGAATAAATCTACCTTTTCCGGGTCAAACTGCGCGCCGGAGTATCCCATGGCACATAAGATCCTGCCCCAGTTGGCATCATGTCCTGCGATGGCCGTCTTCGTAAGATTGGAACATACGATGGATTTCGCCAGTAACCGGGCCTGTTCTGTGCTCTCGCAGCCGACCGCCTTTACTTCAAAAAGTGCGGTTGCCCCTTCTCCGTCGCCGGCTATCTTTTTGGCCAGATATTCGTTGACCACATGGAGCGCCTCGGCAAAGGCTTTGTAGTCTTCGCTTCCGTACCGGATCTGCGGATTGCCCGCCAGTCCGTTTGCCAGCAGCAGTACCGTGTCATTGGTCGATGTATCCCCGTCTACGGATATCATATTGTATGTATCATCTACATCCCCGCTCAGTGCTTTCTGCAGCGCTTCCTTTGTAATGTCCGCGTCTGTCGTGATGAACGCCAGCATCGTGCACATGTTCGGGTGGATCATGCCGGAACCTTTTGCCATTCCGCCGATAGTTACCGTCTTTCCTCCCACCTTGAGCGTAACGGCCAGTTCTTTTTCAAATGTATCTGTCGTCATGATCGCTCTGGCCGCCTGGGTACCGTTTTCCAGACTGTCGTTTTTCTTTTCCGCCAGCACTTTGATACCTGCCGTCAGTTTTTCAATGGGGATCTGCTTCCCGATCACTCCGGTGGAACCGATCACTACGCCGTCGCCGGATATCCCGAGGGCCTCTGCCGCTGCCACCGCCGTGTCCTCGCAGTAGCCGTATCCTTCCGCGCCGGTGCAGGCGTTGGCGATACCGGAATTGACGATGACCGCCTGTACTTTGCTGCCGCTTTTTACGACCTTCTGGTCCCATTTCACCGGGGCCGCCTTTACGACATTCTGTGTGAATGTCCCCGCCGCTTCGCACGGGGCCTGGCTGTACACGAGCGCCATGTCTGTTCTGTCTTTATACTTGATCCCTGCCGCCGCTGCTGCCGCCTCAAACCCTTTCGCCGCGGTGACTCCGCCTTTGATAATATCCATGTTCTTTTCCTCCTTTATACTACTGTCCGATAAATGCTGTGATATTTTTTTCATTTAATACAAAATCATAATAATTCAAGTCAAGACGTCTCGTCCAGCCGATCGTATTCCAAAATGCATTTCCAACGTCATTTTTAGTGAAGGCAATAAGAGATACTTTGCTGATCTCTTCTTTCTTCAGCGCCTCCATGGCCATGCCCACCATGGCTCTGCCGATGCCCCGGCGCCTGTAGTCTTCATCTACACAGACGTGGTACAGACACCCGCGCCGCCCGTCGTGCCCGCACAGGATGCTTCCTACCACTTTGCCGTCCTCCACGGCCACTACACTTGTCGTAGGGTTTCTCTTCAAAAAGCGTTCCACGCCCTCTCTGGAATCGTCCACGCTGCGCAGGCCGAAACCGCGGATTTTTGTCCAGAGGGCATACACGCCGTCATAATCCTCAATCGTCATTATCCTGACCATATCTTACCTCTCTTCCATCCTTACGGGAACAGGGGGACAAGTGCAAGTCCCTCGTCCTCGGGAAGCCCGAACATCAGATTCATATTCTGCACCGCCTGGCCGGCGGCGCCTTTGACGAGATTGTCCATGGCGCCCATCATGATGATACGCCCTGTCCTTTCATCGATCTTAAAGTTTACATCTACATAATTGCTGCCTTCCACCCATCTCGTCTGAGGGCATATATCCTTCTTAAGCACACGGACAAACTTTTCACCGTCGTAATATTTGTCATATACTGCTTTGACTTCCTCATACGTAACATTTTGCTTCAGAGACGCATATGCGGTCACCAGGATCCCTCTGTTCATCGGAACAAGGTGCGGGGTAAAGTTCAGCAGCACCTGCTCATTGGCGGCAAGGCCGAGCTGTTCCTCTATCTCAGGCGTATGTCTGTGCCCGGCCACGCCGTATGCCTTTATATTTTCATTCACTTCACAGTACAGATTGTCGACCTTGGCTCCGCGGCCGGCGCCTGATGTCCCGGACTTGGCATCGATGATCAGCGTGCTCATATCTATCATGCCTTCTTTCGCCAGCGGATAGACGGACAAAAAGGAACAGGTCGGATAACAGCCCGGATTGGCTACAAGCCTGGCGCTCTTCACCGCCTCCCGGTTCACCTCGCACAGGCCGTACACTGCTTCCTCTACAAACTGCGGGCTCTTATGCTCTATCCCGTACCATTTCTCATACGTCGGCACATCCTTAATGCGGAAGTCCGCACTCAGGTCGATCACTTTCGTCCTCCCGAGCATCTCCCCGCTGATCATCGAAGCACAGAATCCCTGCGGGGTGGCAGTGAAAATCACATCCGCTTTCTCTGCCAGAGCCTCCATATTATCATCGAGACAACTGCCCTCCACGATCTGAAACATATTCTGATAAATATCCGCGTACTCCCTGTCTATGTAACTTCTCGAGCCATACCACACGATCTGCGCGTCCTTATGCCCCGCTAAGATTCTCACCAATTCCCCGCCGGCGTACCCGGTGGCGCCGATAATTCCTACCTTTATCATATATCCTGTATCCTCCTCAAAACCGCGGCGCACAGACGCACCGATGTATTTTTATACCCTGATATCTGTAAATATTATACCAAATAATCCAAAATGTCCAGTTGGGGACACGTTGAATTTAGTTTGGGACGGGGAATTTTTCAAAAAACCCCGTCCCCAATTGCATTTAAACTTAAAGGACTTGCATAATTATACAACACAAATGTATAATATTCAAGTCCTTTTCCATCTTTTTCTTATTTAACTACGGGCGGGTCTGTCCGTTTCCGGATATGATATACTTTACTGTAGTCAGCGCCTCTAGGCCCATCGGGCCTCTGGCATGCAGTTTCTGGGTGCTGATTCCTATTTCTGCTCCAAATCCAAATTCATGTCCGTCCGTAAATCTTGTAGAGGCATTGACGTATACCGCAGCCGCATCTATTTCGTTCTGAAACTTGAGCGCATTATCATAGTCTTTCGTTATAATGGCCTCTGAGTGCCCTGTGTTGTATCTATTGATATGCTCTATCGCTTCTTCTATCGTGTCGACGGTCTTAAGGGAAAGGATGGCGTCCAAATATTCTGTTCCCCAGTCTTCTTCATCTGCAGGCACAATTCCCGCCTCTATCGCCACCGCGCGCTCATCTCCCCGTATCTCCACCTGTTTTTGATGAAGTCTTTCATATATCAACGGCACAGCCTTATCGGCTATGCTGCTGTGCACGACTATTGATTCGCAGGCGTTGCAGACGCCGGGGCGCTGTGTCTTCGCATTCTCGATAATGTCGACTGCCATTTTTAGGTCTGCTGATTCATCTACAAAGATATGGCAGTTTCCTGTTCCGGTCTCAATGACCGGCACCGTGCTGTTTTCCACCACACTGGCGATGAGCCCGGCACCGCCCCGCGGTATGAGCACGTCGATGTATTCCTTCATCCTCATCATCTCCGTGACTGCCGCCCGGTCCGTATCCTCCAGCAGCAGAACCGCGTCCGCCGGAAGCTTTTCCTTTGCAAGGCCGTCTCTTATCACCTTGACAATAGCTTTATTTGAGTGGATCGCATCTGAGCCGCCCCGCAGAATAACAGAATTTCCTGTTTTAAAGCAGAGGCCGAACGCGTCCGCCGTCACATTCGGGCGGGATTCATATATGATGCCCACAACCCCGAGCGGCACTCTGCGCTGTCCGATCTGGAGACCGTTCGGACGTATCTTCACACGTTCCATCTGGCCCACCGGGTCTTCCAGCATCGCTATCTGCTCTAGTCCTTCCGACATCGCCTGTATTCTCTGGCTCGTAAGAAGCAGGCGGTCAATGAGCGCCGGTTTCATCCCGGCCGCTCTCGCGTTCTTCACATCTTTATCATTTTCCACAAGCAGGTATCCCATCTGTTGTCTGAGTTCCCGCGCCACTGCCTCCAGTCCTTCATTTTTCTCCGACTGCCCGAAGAACTGTACCTTTTTTGATGCCTCTTTTGCTTTTCTACCAATTTCCTGCACGTAACCCATAATATGCTCCTCCCAATTCAACCTGCTTTATCGACCTGTCTTTTTCTGAAGTATCTTTTTCTGAAGTATCTTTCCGCACCGCCTCTTTCTTCATCCGCTTTGCCTGCCTGCGGAACTGCTCTCTCTCCGGAGCCAGTTCATTCTTGCCGGTGTATCCGCTGCCGCAGGACAGAAACAGCGTTCCTATCTTCTTTCCTGCCATAATGTCATTGATCGTATAAATGTTGTCTCCGCTTGCGATCACCATATCCGCCCCGGCGCCTGTGGCTATCTTCGCCGCCTCGATCTTCGTTGCCATTCCTCCGGTCCCGACGGCCGTTCCTGCTCCCTTCCCCATCTCCTCCAGCTCCCTGTCGATCTTTCCTACCGTGTGCACAAACCGGGCATACGGATTATCTTTCGGGTCATCCGTATAAAGCCCCTCTATATCCGACATCAGTATGAGCAGATCCGCCTCGACAAGCGCAGCCACATGAGCCGCCATCGTGTCGTTGTCGCCAAAGTTGCCATACAGTTCTTCATCCACGGATATGGCGTCGTTCTCGTTGACGATCGGCACCACATTCATAGCCGCCAGCCGGTCAAATGTGTTCCGTGCATTTGCCGCGCACACTTCATTCGTAATAGACTCCTTCGTCAGCAGCACCTGGGCGGTCAGCTGGCTGTATTCTGCGAAAAGCTTCTCGTACATCATCATAAGCCGGCCCTGTCCGACGGCAGCACATGCCTGACGGACGTCCTTTTCCTTTGGCCTTTTTGTAAATCCGAGTACATTCCTGCCGATGCCGACGGCTCCGGAGGACACGACAATGACCTCCCTGCCTTTGTTCCGCAGATTGATCAGTATGCGCACAAACTTTTCAAGTTTATCCAGATTGATATTTCCAGTCTCCGGATAGGTGATCGTCGACGTTCCTATTTTAATCACAATTTTCTTTTTTTCTTTTAATGCCTGTCTGAAATCCATATCACAACTCTCCATTCTATTTTCAAAAAAATATGCGGGAACAAAAGCATATCGCTACGCTTCTGTTCCCGCATATATCCGTCTTAAAACAGCCCGAATAAAAATAAGGGTTCAAGTAACTATATCCTTCCTGCAACTTAAAGTATTGAATTTTATGCGTGTAATACCCCGAGGGGATACGGAATACACGGCACAAAAACAACACTGCCTGCAGAAAGCAGAGGAGAGTTTACGTTATTTATGATATCGCTGTGATCCATCGTGTACAAACTTTTCATAATAACTGCTCCTTGTTGTGTCACAATTCATTTTATGGTTTCTTATTTTTTAACTATTTTACATGATTCAGCTCATTTGTCAAGCATGATTTTTATTCTTCATTCATATTCTGTGTATATAATCACGTTTTTATACACCATATTTGTATATTATACATTTTTTAACTTTATTTCCATTTTTTCTTGCATAATTATAAAATATGGTGTATAGTAGTCATTGCAAACGAGATCACTTATATTTCAGCATATAAAACATATCAAATAATACATATCAGGAGGAATCATATTATGAAAGAAAAAGTTGTATTGGCGTATTCCGGCGGTCTTGACACCACTGCCATCATCCCTTGGTTAAAGGAAAATTTTGACTACGAGGTGATCTGCTGCTGCGTTGACTGCGGGCAGGGCGAGGAGCTGGACGGTCTGGAGGAGAGGGCGAAGCTTTCCGGCGCTTCCAAGTTATATATTGAAGATATTGTGGACGATTTCTGCGATAATTATGTAGTTCCATGCGTGCAGGCACATGCTGTCTACGAAAACAAATATCTGCTCGGCACATCCATGGCGCGTCCGGCCATCGCAAAGAAGCTTGTGGAAATCGCAAGAAAAGAAGGAGCCACCGCTATCTGCCACGGCGCGACGGGAAAAGGCAACGACCAGATCCGCTTTGAACTTGGCATCAAGGCACTTGCTCCTGATATTAAGATCATAGCGCCCTGGAGGATGACAGATGTATGGACAATGGATTCCCGCGAGGACGAGATCGAATATTGCAGGCAGCACGGCATCGACCTTCCGTTCGACGCAAGTCAGAGCTACAGCCGCGACCGCAACTTATGGCACATCAGCCATGAAGGTCTTGAACTGGAAGATCCTGCTAATGAACCAAACTATGAACATCTGCTCGTACTCGGCGTCACACCGGAGAAAGCGCCGGATGAGGGCGAATATGTGACCATGACATTTGAAAAAGGTGTTCCAAAGAGCATCAACGGCGAATCTATGAAAGTGTCTGACATCATCCGCAAATTGAACGAACTTGGCGGAAAGCACGGCATCGGAATCTGTGATATCGTGGAAAACCGTGTCGTAGGAATGAAATCCCGCGGCGTATACGAGACACCGGGCGGAACGATTCTCTACGAGGCGCACCAGCAGCTTGAAGAGCTCGTATTAGACCGCGCTACATATGAGACAAAGGAAGAGATGGGCAACAAGCTGTCCCAGATCGTATATGAAGGAAAATGGTTCACACCTCTGCGCGAGGCTGTGCAGGCCTTTATCGAAAGCACACAGGAATATGTGACAGGAGAAGTAAAGTTCAAGCTCTACAAAGGTAATATTATCAAAGCCGGCACGACTTCCCCATATTCCCTGTACAGCGAATCACTGGCAAGCTTTACGACAGGCGAGCTGTATGACCACCACGACGCAGAAGGATTCATTAATCTGTTCGGCCTTCCGCTCAAAGTGCGCGCGCTGAAGATGCAGGAAACAGATAAGAAATAACTGAAAAAGCCCTCTTGTATCCCCAGTACAAGAGGGTTTCATTTTCTTTGCAGGAAATAGTCCGGTAAATGTTACCGTTTTACTTTTTGTCTATTTTTTTCAAGTTTTCTTCATATTCCTGCAGACTGATCAAACCTGTTTCCAACTTCTCTTTATTCTTTTTCAAATAATGCACCCTTGAATCAGATATAGCCCAGATCAGGGCTGTGATCCAGCCTATACCTGTAATCCCCAGAAAGACATTTACGCATAATACTGCTTTTAATTCCAGATGATTTTTACAGGACGCGATTATACTCGGCAGCATGTAAATCACTAGAAGGAAAATGATTATAATACCCATAACTATTCCAATCCAAGGTCTTTTAAAGTGACCTTTATCTTCCACTGTTCTTTCTGCAGTTTCAATGGCATTTCAAAGTCTCCTTCTGCCGTTTCCCCTGTACTGTTGACAGCTTTTCCATGTACATAGACAACACAGTTTTTGTCCCCGTCATACACAACGTCCATAACGGTAAGTTCATAATCTGCGCACTGTATCTCACTTTCCGACATCCCATACAGACCGGCAACGATCTCAAATACCCCTTCGGTGTCCACTCCCAGCAGGGAGCTTACCACCTTGGTCCCGCCTGAAAGAACCTTCTGGACATTTTTATCAAAACAGGCAATCAATGCTTTCTCGTCCTTGTCATTCAGCGCCGACTCGATCTGACTCACAGTATCTTCCGGTGTCTCGTACAGATTCTCTTCCCCCTGTACAGCCTTACAACCGCTCAGCACAATACAGGCAGCTAATATAACAGCCAGTAGCCTCTTCATCTTAACACTCATTCCTTTCTCCTTGTCTGTACCGTTCCCATTTTCACAAACTTTCTCGCCACTTTATTGAGCCTGTTTACAACAACGTCCCCGCTCAGTCTTGTTTTCTCTCCGGAATAAGCTTTATTGAGCCATATATTTTTTTCAATTATATAACTTACATCATCCACTCCCCGTCTAAACACTTTCTCCAGAAGCATATCCGTCTTTTCATAGCCGATGTTCATCATCTCCCGAATCTCTCCTGTATCCGCCCAAAACGATGATTTTATAAAACTGTCGCCGGAAAAATTCAGCTTAATTACTTTTTTATCAAATTCCACGTTTTCAAATATGTAATTTCTGTTATCAAAGTAGATGCATATAATATAATCTAATTCCTTCTCCAGGAGGGGACCGACCGGAATATTGTCTATTAAAGCCCCGTCATAATAGCTCTCTCCCCGCAGTCTGACGCCAGACTGAAAGGGAGGAAGGGACACTCCGGCCTTGAGGCCCAGTCTGATCTCCTCACTTTCCAGGCCGTTCATAAGCACGTATTCCAGACTATGTCTGCCCGAATTAAACAGCGGTACATAGAAATCTGACGGCAAATTGCCAGGCTTATATATAGCACTGATCACTTCATCAATATATGAACTTTTCACAAGTCTCGTCAACTCTGAATGATGAGCCGCGCTTTCCTGCCATAACTGCTCAGCCATGTCGAGCCGGTCCGTGAGAAACGCATACGAGTTCAAAGCGCCTATCGAAGCAGCGCTGATGAAGCTGAAAGGCAGTCCGGCAAATCTCTCCCTTATATTCCGAAGGGCTCCGATCTGATACGCCCCCTTTAGCATGCCTCCGGACAATACAAGTCCTGTCTTTGGCTTCTGCCTGGCCTCCTTTTTATCTCTGTCCGGCACAGTCCAGCCTACGCTTCTTTTAATGCCCAGACAAGAGATACTACCCAGCCGATCATCGACCAGCCCAGCAGCAGGTTCAACGCCAGTATTGACACCTTATTATCTCTTTCTTTTTTGAATGCAATAATTGTCGGTATAAAATAGGCAGCAATTCCAATAATTATGAGAAAAATTCCTGCAAATCCTAATGATGCTGTTGAGTCCATATCTTACCTCCTTTTTCATATGTAAATATCTTTCTACATCATCTTAACACTGCGCTTTATTATTTGCAATTATTTTTTATTGCATATTGCAATATTTTTTGATGTGTATATTATTTGCATGTTAATCTGTACACTATATGTAACGGCAAATGATCAGGAGGAATTATATTGTTTTCAATAAAAAAATCTGAAATGATTACAAAGACATTTCGTTTACCTGCCGAGACTCTGAAAAAACTGGAAGAGCTTGCGCAAAAAAATAATATATCATTGAACAATCTCATTATTCAGTGCTGTGAGTATGCGCTGGAGAATCTGGAGCCCTGCGCGGAAGAAAAAAGCAGCGGTGAAAATCCTGATGCGAAAAAATCTTAATATTAACATGGCGCCGGCGGACTTACCCGCCCGGCGCCTTTTTGTCCTGCTGAAAGGTTGTGATCCCTTTTCTTCATTTCTCCCCCCGCTGATGTTTTCAGCGCAAAAAGACAGCCCGGTTAACCGGGCTGTCTGGAAATACATACTCACACTATTTACTGTTGTAAATCTCTCAGGCTCTTAAAGACTCTGAGCACATTTCCGCTCCATATCTTATCCAGCTGGTCTTCTCCCAGCCCCTTTTTCTTCAGCGCTTCCCAAAGAAGTTCCATCTGTCCCGCGTCCGGTATATCGAGCGTCTTCATTCCGTCAAAACCGTCAAAATCTGTTCCGATGGCCGGGAACTCGCTGCCCCCCACATCTATCATGTGAAGCACATGCGCGGTCATCTCATCCAGACGCGACTCATCCTGCGTGCCGAGAAACGGTCCATACAGATTAAGACCGGCAATTCCGCCTTCATTTGCCAGCCTCCTTATCATCTCATCCGTCAGATTTCTCGGATGGTCGCAGAGCGCCCTGCAGTTAGAGTGAGAAGCCACGACCGCTCCCGGTGCATACTCCATCACATCTCTGAACGTGCCGTCGGATGCATGGGATACGTCAATTATCATACCTTTATCGTTCATTTTTTCCACAACTTCGATCCCAAACGGCTTCAGCCCCTGCCACATGACGGATGCATCCCGGCTGTTCGGATACCCGATGCAGTTCTCATAATTCCACATGAGCGTGATGAGCCGTACGCCCTGATCATACAGTACATCAAGTCTCTCCAGGTCACCGTTTAGGACTCCCCCCTCTTCCACCGTCAGCACCGCGGATATCTTCCCGGACCGGGCATTTCTGCATATATCATCTGCGGACCTTGCCAGCGCAATGTCGTTTTTATGTATCTCCGTCTGCTCCTTCAGATACGCTGCCATATCCAGAATATGTCTGTAGCAGGCATCGTATCCGCCTTTATCTTTAAAATCATCCAGATAGCCAAAGCAGGCAAAAAATTGTGCCAGCGTACCTGCCTGCCGCATCCGGGGTATCGTAACGTCACAGCTGCCTGTCATAAGGTCGCCTTCTCCCCCCAGATCCATCAGCTTCCAGACCGTGTCGCAGTGCATATCGATCAATTTCATATTTACCGTCTCCTTCACATACGTTCTAATGTAAGATTTTAATATAAGTTTCTATATATCAGTATACTCCAATCGGGAAAAAAATGTAATGATCCCGGTTATATCACCCAAAACATTGAAAAGGAGGGCTTATGAATCCTATTATCGGAATCGTATCCTGTGGTTTTATGAATGAGCGGCAGTTTGTGCCGCAGACTTATATCCATGCAGTGGAGGCATCCGGCGGAACACCGGTCCTGCTGCCGTGCACGTCCCAAGAAGAGACATACGCCGGTTATACAGACATCTGTGACGGCTTTCTGTTCTGCGGAGGCGACGATGTCACCCCCTTCCTGTTCGGGGAAGAACTGCTCACAGACAGAGGACATACAGACTTGAACACGGACAGGTCCCATCTGTCTTTGATGCGGCATATCATAGACTCAAAACTTCCTCTACTTGCAGTCTGCCGCGGAATGCAGATCTTGAATATCGCTTCAGGAGGCACGATATACCAGGATATATCGCTGCGCCCGTCTCCTTCTATCAATCATGTACAGCTGTCTCAGTCAAGAGCAGATGTCAGCCATAAAGTCACCCTTTCTTCCAATAGCCTGCTATATAATATTTGCGGGGAATCCTTATATACCAATACATTTCATCATCAGTGTATCAAAACAGTAGGCGAAGATCTGCGCATAACCGGAATCACGGCCGACGGTATGATAGAAGCAGTGGAATCCGTGACACACCCTTTCCGATTAGGCGTGCAGTGGCATCCCGAATGCATGTATTGTACATCTGCTGCCATGCAGAAACTCTTTCATGAATTCATAAAATTTTCCAGTAATTCCAAAGTCATCCACGTCGTATAATACTGCCGCAGCAGGACATACTAACAAAGAATCAATAGGTATAAAGGAGGAGAATTAAATGTCCGAAATATCAGTTTTAGACTTACAGAATTTACGTCACCTTATCGGCGGTTACGACACATCCCACTGCAAAATGACCGAGTATGCCAATGAAGCAAAAGACCCGGAAGTAAAGAAACTGTTCCAGGATGCTGCCAATTCAGCAATGAAAAACAAACAGGATCTAATGAAATTCTTATAGGAGGAAATCAGCATGTTTGACGACAAAACGATGGTATCAGACGCTTTAGCAGGCGTAAACGGAGAACTTACAAGATTTGGGGAAATGATTTCCCAGACAGAAAACAAAGAGTTAAAACAATGTCTGAAACAGATGCGTAACGAATGCGAAATGTCTCAGGAAAAACTGTATCAGGTGGCGAGAGAAAAAAGTTACTATGTTCCGGCCGCCAAAGCTACACAGCAGGAAGTAGATCACGTTAAATCTGTCTTAACAGGTCTCTCAATGAAATAAACTCAAACCTCTCTTTGCATAAAAGCAGCCGGAACATATCCGGCTGTTTTTCATTTCTCTATATACAATTCATTTCGTGTCTATATTACCCTTTTCCACGTTCGGCTCTATAAACTCGCTCCGGGCATACTCCCACAATTGTTCCGATCCCGTCCGGGTGCATTCATTCCGCTTCATTATCTGCTCCAGCCTGACCTTGTGTTCCCGCCACGCCTTCCCGTCAGCGGCCGCGTTAAGCATCACCGGCTGGATATTGTCCATTGTCCGGGCAAACCGGGCTTCCGGCGTCTTTCGCTCCTCAAACTCCTCCCAGAGACTTTTCATTTTCCTTCCCTGGTCCTCCGGCAAAAGCCCGAAGATTCTCTCGGCTGCTTTCTGCTCCCTTGCTTCCTGCGTTGACTTTGCCTCCTCATCATACGCATATGTATCTCCCGCATCAATCTCTACGATATCATGGATGAGCAGCATGGATATCGTCTTGAGCACATCGATCTCGTCGTTGGCATACTCGCTTAAGAGCAGTGTCATGACCGCCATATGCCATGCATGTTCCGCATCATTTTCCTTCCTCAAACCGTCAGAAAGATAGGTCTGCCTGCCGATAAATTTCTCCTTGTCAATTTCCCTTATAAATTCAAACTGCTGATCCAGCCGATCCATTTTCTCTTCCTCCGTTTTACTTTCTTCATTTTGACCAGACTGCCGTTTACAGCTCTATCGTCATTCCCGTCCCCACCTCACGGACCGGCATGGTCTCATTCATCTTTGCCTTCACGGCAAAGGAGACGCAATGACACGGGTACAGCATTTCAGCATCTGTCTGTCTGAGATATCGTATCGTATCCTCCAGCCTTTCATCGACATTAAAAAGATGAAACCCTCCGATGACGCCGGCGATCCGCCCGCATCTGCATACGTCTTTCGCCTGTTCTATAATATTGCAGATACCGCTGTGTGAACAGCCTGTAACGATAAAGAGCCCTTTTGGGGTCTTAAATACGGCCGCGGAATCTTCCGTCACATGATCCGCTTCCCAGCTGCCACCGTCTCTGCACTGTCCCATACATTTACGCTTCTCAAACGGCAGCCTTTCCTGAATCTCTCCGAGGAACACCATCTCCTCGTCCACCCAGAAAGGCTCCTTCTTCAGGTTAAGGCGGCAGAGACTCCTCATCTCTTTTTCCGTCACGGGTGCGCCGATATTTCCCTCCGGCGCCTTTTTCTCATTAAAGCAGGCCGGATGTGCGATCAGTTCTGTCTCCTTCAGATCAAATTTCTCCTTCAGATAAGCCAGGCCTCCTGTATGATCGTTGTGACCGTGAGACAGGATGATGTGCGTCAGATTTCCCAGGTCTATCCCCATCTTCCGCGCATTATACATAAAAGCATCCGAATATCCGGTGTCAAACAGGATTCTCTTGTCTCCCGACTCGATATAGTATGACAGCGCCGGTTCACCGAGAAAATACTGGTCAATATATGTATTGTTGTCAATCAAAACACGAAGCTTCATTTTGCTTCTCCTTTCACCCGTACTATATTGCAAGTATACGCCAAAAAAATACAGACGTAAATAGGGACAGGGCAAAACCCAAATGGGGACGGAGGTTTTTTAAAAAACCTCCGTCCCCATTTGGGTTTTGCCCTGTCCCTATGCGCTTCTTTCAAACTGTGAATTGTAAAGCTCGGCGTAGAAGCCGTTCTGGGCGAGCAGTTCTTCGTGGTTCCCCTGCTCTATGATATCGCCGTCTTTCATGACGAGAATCAGGTCTGCGTCCCGGATGGTCGACAGCCGGTGTGCGATGATAAAGCTCGTTCTGCCCTTCATCAGGTTATCCATCGCTTTCTGTATCCTGACTTCTGTTCTTGTATCTACGGAGCTTGTCGCTTCGTCAAGAATGAGTATTTTCGGATCTGCAAGGATTGCCCGCGCGATGGTGAGAAGCTGCTTCTGTCCCTGGGACACGTTGCTTGCCTCCTCGTTCAGTTCCATTTCATATCCGTTCGGAAGTGTCTGGACAAACCGGTGTACATGGGCCGCCTTGGCTGCTTCCACCACTTCCTCATGGCTGGCGTCTAATCTTCCGTAGCGGATGTTGTCTTCTATGCTGCCCTTGAACAGCCATGTATCCTGGAGTACCATTCCGAACAGCTGGCGCAGCTCGCTTCTGTTGAAATCGCGGATGTCATGTCCGTCCACCTTGATGGAGCCGCTGTTCACGTCATAAAATCTCATGAGCAGCTTGACCATTGTCGTCTTTCCTGCCCCGGTCGGCCCTACGATCGCGATCTTCTGTCCCGGCTCTATCCTGGCGCTGAAATCGTTGATTATCGTATGGTCCGGATTATACCCGAAGTGTACGTGTTCAAATTCAACCCTTCCGTCCAGACCGTCTACAGAGACCGGATCAGACACGGTCTGGTCTTCTTCCTGTTCTTCGAGGAACGCAAACACACGCTCTGACGCTGCTGCCGTGGACTGCAGCATATTTGCTACCTGTGCCACCTGCTGGATCGGCTGTGTGAAACTGCGCACATACTGGATAAAGGACTGGATATCTCCGACCTCTATCGTCTTCTTGATCGCCAGATATCCGCCAAGAATGGTCACGCCAACATAACCGAGATTCCCGACAAACTGCATCACCGGCATCATCATACCGGAAAGAAACTGTGATTTCCACGCCGACTGGTACAATATTTCATTCGTCTCGTCGAACGTATCGATGACGTCGCCTTCTTTGTTGAATACTTTGACGATATTATGTCCTCCGTACACTTCCTCCACCTGGCCGTTGATATGCCCCAGATATTCCTGCTGATTCTTAAAGTATTTCTGGGAACGCTTCACGATGGCAGAAATAAGTCCCATGGAGATCGGAAGTATGAGCAGCGCTATGAGCGTCATGAGCGGGCTGATGCTGAGCATCATCACAAGCACACCGATGATCGTCGTCACAGAAGTGATGACCTGCGTCGCACTCTGGTTCAGACTCTGCCCGAGTGTATCTATATCGTTCGTTATTCTGGAAAGAATCTCACCGTGTGTCATTTTGTCAAAATAGTTCATCGGCATACGGTTTATCTTCTCTGATATCTCTTTTCTCAGACGGTACGTCATCTTCTGTGATATCCCCGTCATGATGTAGCCCTGGATAAATGAAAAGGCTGCGCTGACCACGTAGAGGCAGAGCACGGTGATGAGTATTTCCGCCACCCTGGTAAAATCAATACCGCTTCCGCCGGACACCTTACCTACCAGTCCGTTAAATATCTCTGTCGTCGCCTTCCCGAGGATCTTAGGTCCCAGAATATTGAATATGGTCCCTCCGATGGCAAATATGAAGACAAAGAATATGGCGATCTTATATTTGCCCATATAGTTCATGAGCTTCTTCATAGTTCCTTTAAAGTCCCGGGCTTTCTCTCCTGCCATCGCCGCGCCGTGGGGACCGCCCATAGGTCCGCGGCGTCTTCCGGTCTGTCCTGTTTCTGCCATATTAGCCCACCTCCTTCATATCTTCACTCAGTTCTTTCTCCGACAGCTGTGAAGACGCGATCTGATAGTATGCGTCACAGTTCTTAAGCAGCTCTTTGTGTGTGCCGATCCCTGCGATCACCCCGTCATCCAGCACAATGATCTGCTCCGCGTGCAGTATCGTGCTGATCCGCTGCGCAACGATGATCACTGTACTCTCCGCCGTCTTTTCTTTCAATGCATTTCTGAGCTTCACATCTGTCTTGTAATCGAGCGCTGAGAAACTGTCGTCAAAAATATATACCTTCGGATGTTTTGCAATTGCCCTCGCGATAGAAAGTCTCTGTTTCTGGCCACCGGAAACATTTGCTCCGCCCTGGGAGATCGGACTTTCGTATTTCTTCTTTTTGTTGTCTATAAATTCCGCCGCCTGAGCAATCTGCGCGGCCTCACGCATTTCTTCCTCACTGCCGCCCGGGTTGCCGTACATGATATTGGAGGCAATATCGCCGGAAAACAGAATACCCTTCTGCGGCACAAAACCGAGCTGTCCGCGAAGCTCATGCTGCGAGATGCTGCGCACATCTTTCCCGTCCACAAGCACCTGTCCCTCCGTCACATCATAGAACCTCGGTATGAGATTTACGAGCGTCGTCTTTCCGCTGCCCGTACTGCCGATAATGGCGGTCGTCTCTCCCGGCTTCGCCGTAAATGTAAGGTTGTGCAGCACATCCTCCTCCGCTCCCGGATACCGGAACGATACATGGTCAAATGTAACCTCCCCTTTGCCGTCCTGCGGAAGTGCTTCCGGATTCTCCGGGTCATGAATGAGCGTGCTGCTTCTGAGCACTTCATCCACACGCACCGCGGATACTGCCGCTCTGGGAAGCATGACAGATATCATGCATATCATCAGGAAGGACATGATGATCTGCATTGTGTACTGGATAAATGCCATCATATCTCCGACCTGCATCGTGCCGTCGTTGACATTGTGCGCTCCGGACCAGACGATGAGTACAGTGATGCCGTTCATGATGAGCATCATCGTCGGCATCATAAATGTCATGGCTCTGTTGACAAACAGATTGACCCTCGTCAGATCCATATTTGCTTTATCAAAACGCTTTTCCTCATACTTTTCTGTACTGAAAGCCCGGATGACCGGAAGGCCGGTCAGGATTTCCCTCGATACAAGGTTCAGACGGTCAACAAGGCTCTGCACTATCTTAAATTTCGGCATAACAACGACAAACAGCGTGACAACAACACAGAGGATCAAACCGACCGCCAGAGCGATGATCCACGACATATCTGCATTTGTGTTAAATACTTTCCATATGCCTCCGACCGCCATGATCGGCGCGTATAAAACCATACGCAGTATCATGACTGACAGCATCTGTATCTGCTGGATGTCGTTCGTGCTTCTCGTGATAAGAGAGGCGGTAGAAAATTTGTCAAACTCTCCGTTGGAGAACCCGACCACCTTCTTAAATACATCTCCGCGGAGCCCGCGCCCTACCGACGCGCCCACTCTTGACGCCAGCAGGCCTACAAGTATGCTTGCAAGCATTCCAAGCGCTGCAAGCGCAAGCATTTTCCCGCCGGTATATAATACATAATGATTCTGTATGTCATCCACGTTTATGCCCAGATTGCCGTATGCTGTTTTAATATAGGACGCGGCTGCCTGTTCCACCATCGTCTCCGGCATGGATACCATGTTCTTCTCGATCTGTGCGACCGCCTCATCTCTCTGCTCTGGTTCCATATTTTCAAACATTTCAAATACAGACATGCTGCCCACATCCGGAAGCTGTGACTTGGCCTGCTCTAATGCCTGCTGCTTCATCTGCTCTTTTGCCTCTTCCGGCAGATTCTGCCCTGCTGTCCGCGCCTCTATCTGCTCATTTACCTGCGCCTCGACCTGGGCCTGCATCTGACTCTGCATCTGGGACTTCATCTCATCCTGCATTTTCTTCGTCATATCACTGCCGGACTCAAAACCGCTTACAAGAAGCATCGGTTTCCCCAGAATCCCGGTAAGCTTCTCAAGCTTCTTTTCGTCATCTCTGACCGATTTTTTCAACGTATATACTTTTCCGTCGTAGTCGTATTCCTTTTTGCTTACTTCATATGCGTCTCTGACGGTATCCTGTCTGTCAGATGCCACAAACAGCAGCAGCTTATCAAGATCCTTTTCTCCGATCTCCTCCGGTATCGTCTCACTGATACCGCCCTGCTGGATACCTACATTTACAATTTCAGAAGTGTAGGTCGGCAGCGACAGATCACAATATGCCTGAACGATGAGCACACATAGAATGGCCAGGACCGCGCCGGCATAAGGTTTTAAAAATTTTAACAGTTTACTCATATAATGCCTTTCCTTTCGTGTTTATATTCTGTCTTTTAATGTAGGACGTGTACGTTCCATGATGAGCGCCATATCCATACCCTTGAATTCTTTGGAATCAAGAAGATTCTCCTGCATCTGGAGCAGAAGCCTCCTCAGCAGCATTTTCTCCTCCTGCGTCATGTTCCGGTAGAGGACTGCCTCCATCTTATCCACCACAGCTCTTATGTCCTCCACACAGTCTTCACCCTTTTCTGTGAGCAATATCCTTATGATCCGCTGGTCTTTTTCGTCCGGTTCTTTTTTAATATAACCACGGTTTTCCATCTTGCGCAGCGCAACTGTCATAGACGGAGGGGTGATCCCTATCTTCTCAGCCAGCTCCCGCTGGGAAAGCTTACCGTTGCAGGACAGCACAAACAGTATTCCCGCCTGGCTCGGCTTCAGATCAAAATCATCCAGACGCTTAAACGCCTGATATTTACTCATATGGATCAAACGATGCAAAATCACATATACCGGTACATTATCCTTATTTTCATTCATTTCGCACCTCCTCCCAGATAATTAGAAATCTAACAAATATATTATTCATATTCACTATAAAAGTCAACATATTTATACTTATTTAATAATTATCTAATATTTTTCACAAATAATTCATTAAAAATCTAATTATGTTCTATATGAGGTCACAAGTCTTGACAAAAATGGGACGCAGTCCTTTCAAAAGACTGCGTCCCATTTTATCCTTACAACTGGTCTGAATCTAATATGATCGTAAACGGTCCGTCGTTTGTGAGGCTTACTTTCATATCTGTCCCGAACCTCCCGTGTTCCACCACTTCCACCTGTTCACTGCACCTGTCTATAATGTATTGATACATTTCCTCCGCCATCTCAGGACCACCCGCTTCGATGAAGCTTGGCCGGTTACCCTTTTTGCAGTTTGCGTACAGCGTAAACTGGGATATGAGCAGCAGCCCGCCGCCGACCGTATCAAGCGACAGATTCGTCTTGCCCTGCTCATCCTCAAAGATACGAAGCCCGAGCATCTTCTTGACCATCTTGTCGGCCGTCTCTTTCGTATCGCTGTCAGACACCCCTATCAGTACCATAAATCCTTTTCCAATCTGTCCGATAACTTCTCCGTCAACTTTTACAGTGCTCTCTGATACTCTCTGTATTACAAATCTCATCTTTTCTTCTCCTTTCACTCTGCCAGAAACATGGTCTTCAATACCGCTTTTCCGCTCTTTGTAACAAAAATGCGCTCCAGTGCGTTTTCCACGGCCTTTTTGTTGATCCCGTCTTCATTTTCAAACAGGTTCACGAGAAAATCAGCTTCTACCAGTATCTGATGATCCATTCCGTCTATGTCCGTATACGTATGATGGCGGCCGACCAGGAAGCAGACGCGCTCTGTCAGTTCTCTGCCGTAACCAAGCCCTGTGAGCATCTTTTCTGCTTCCTCAGGTCCAAGCTCCTCCTGATGCTTCCCGCTGCAGTCCCCGTACAGTTCCTCGCTCCTTCGGATGCCGATATCATGCACTGCTGCCGCCGCTTCCAGTATGTGCTGCGTACGGCTGTCCAGCCCCTCCATCTCCCCGAGCATACGGGAGTATGCATACACTTTCATAAAATGCTGGATACGGTTGGGCTGTCCTGCATAATACTCTGTCATATTCATCAATAATTCATTATCCATACTGCACTTCCTCCTTCTTCTTGTCCGGCAGCTGCGCCAGTACGATGGCCGCAAACATGAGCACGCACCCGACAGACTCTCTCACGGAGAGCGTCTCTCCAAGTATGATCCACCCTGCAAGTACGGAGAAACAAGATTCCAGACTCAGGATCAGAGAGGCAATGGCCGGATTTACATTTTTCTGCCCTATGATCTGTAAGGTGTAGGCCACGCCGCACGACAGGACGCCGGCATAAAGAAGAGGCAGCCAGCCTTCCGCCATATCCGCTGCCTTCGGTGTCTCAAGCGCAAACATCGGCACAAGGGAGGCCGCTCCGCACACAAAGAACTGAATACACGCCATCTTTACCCCTTCTACCCTCGGCGAATAATAATCGATCACAAGAATGTGCACAGAAAATATAAGCGCGCCGAAAAATAACAGCACATCTCCTTTTCCTATGGTAAATGTCTCCGTAATGCATAAAAAATACAGGCCGGTCAATGCTATCAATACTGCTGTCCAAACTTTGATTCCTGTTTTCTTCCTGAGAAAGATTCCGAGCACAGGCACGATCACTATATAAAACGCGGTGATAAAACCGGCCTTTCCCGCAGTCGTATACTGGATCCCAAGCTGCTGCAGACTGCTGGCTGCAAAAAGCAGCAGACCGCACAGTGTGCCGCCGGCGATCAACTCTTTCCTGCTTCCCTTAACCGGCGCCGCACTGCTGTTCTTTTCATTAAATCTCTCCAAAAGAAATATACACGGCAGAAGCGCCGCGCCGCCGATAAAGCTGCGCACCCCGTTAAAAGTAAAAGGCCCGAGGTAATCCATCCCAACGCTTTGGGCAACGAAAGCCGTCCCCCATATAAAGGCCGTCAAAATCAACATGAACGCATTTTTTGGTCTCATCTTCTCTCACTCCGCTTTCGTTCTTTTCATTTTTCTCCTGCAGATATTTCTCCTGCAGACAACAATGGTATTATAGCATAACGCCAGAGAAATTACATCTGTTTTCCCTGACGAAAACGGCGTATAATAATAGACAGGACATATGACTGATCAGAGGTGACTATTTTGATAAAATACATCCGTCTCCATCTCAACCGCATATTTCTCATATGCGGACTTGCAATGGCGGCCAGTGAGATCTGGAAACAGCTTTGTCTGACCTTTATCGTAAACAGCGGCCACTATTACTGGTGGTATTTTCCGTTCCAGCTGTGCAGCATTCCGATGTACATCTGCCTTATTCTGCCGTGGACAACGTCTGTCCGGCTTAGGAAGGTTCTGCTCACCTTCCTCATGGACTTCGGGCTGCTCGGCGGCATTTTTACATTCTTTGACACGAGCGGGCTCCACTACCCTTATCCGCCCCTCACCGTACACTCCTTCGCCTGGCACATCCTTCTCATACTGCTCGGCCTGACCGCCGGACTTGCCGTGGAAGGCGGCTGCACGTGGAGAGATTACGGCAGATGTACCGCCCTCTACGGCGGCGCGTGCATCATAGCTACGATATTAAATATGCTGTTTTACCGCTTCGGCGCGATCAACATGTTCTATATCAGCCCGCACTATTATATGACCCAGGTCATCTTTAAAGATATAGCGGCATCCCTCGGGAACACCGCCGGTATCTTCGTCTATATCGCCGCCATCCTGGCCGGCGCCGCTGTATTTCACATGCTCTGGCGTCTCGCCCGCAGGCACATGAACATTCAGTAAATACTGAGGCGGAACCCAAAATTATCAGATAATAGCAAGAATTTCGAAAGGGGTCTGACCCCTTTCATATGAGGGGGTCTGACCCCTTTCAAAATTAATGCATTCCCCAGTATATTTTCTCTGCCGTTATGGGCAGTTCCCGTATCCGGACTCCCACCGCGTTATACACCGCGTTGGCGATGGCCGGCGATGGTGTGTTGATCACGATCTCACCGATGGATTTTGCCCCGAACGGACCGGTCGGCTCGTAGCTGCTCTCAAACTCTACCCGTATGTTTCCCACATCCAGGCGGGTCGGTATCTTATACTGCATGAAGGAATTACTGTAATTCTTTCCCTGGCTTCCATAGACGACTTCCTCATAGAGCGCCATGCCGATCCCCTGTGCCAGCCCGCCCTCTGTCTGTACGCGGGCAAGCGCCGGGTTCACCACAGTACCGCAGTCTACCACAGCCACATAGTCAAGCAGTTCTACCTGTCCGGTCTCTTTGTCTACTTCCACCTCGGCGATCCCGGCCATAAACGGCGGAGGGGACACAGGGGAGGAAAACGCCTCGCTGGCGTACAGTGCATTCTGGTTGCTGCACATTACACGGTTGCCTATGTCGGCACGCGAGATCATCTCACCGGTCTTCAGATCGATCACGTTCTCTCCGTCAAATTCCGTATCGTCCGCGTCGCAGCCGAGATACTGCGCACCTTTCTCCCGTATGAGGTCTCTCAGCGTCTCGCACGTGCGCACGACAGCCATGCCGGTCACATAGGTCGTACTGGACGCGTAGGAGCCGGTGTCATAAGGGGAGGCGTCAGTATCCACGCCGTGAACGATGATCTCCTCCATGCTGCAGTCGAGACATTCTGCTGCCATCTGCGCGAGGATCGTATCACAGCCGGTCCCCATATCGGTGGCGCCGATCATAAGGCTGTAGAATCCGTCGTCATTTACTTTGATGCCGACAGAGGCCGTATCGACGCCTGATATGCCGGATCCCTGCATGGCAAGCGCAGCGCCGACACCTCGCACCTTCCCGTTCCCCATGTCACGGCGCGGGTATTTCCCGTCCCAGCCGATCATCTCCTTCGCCCGCTCAAGACAGCGGTCCAGCGCGCAGCTTTCCGCCTTTTCACCATAGTACGCGGGCATGACCTGCCCTTCCCTCACCATGTTCTTCTCCCTGAGCGCAGCCGGGTCCTCGCCCATCTTTGCCGCCAGCTCATCCACCGCGGACTCGACCGCAAAGATTCCCTGTGTGGCGCCGTACCCTCTGTATGCCCCGGCGGACATCACATTCGTATATACTACGTCATAGGCAAATCGGAACGCCTCCGCCTTTCCGTAAAGCGGAATGGATTTATGCCCGGACAGCCCTACCGTAGTCGGCCCGTGTTCGCCGTAGGCCCCTGTATTGGAGAGTGTATAGACGTCGATTGCTTTAATGAACCCGTCCTTATCCGCTCCGATCCGCACACGGACTTCCATCTCATGCCGCGGGGAAGAGGCGGTGAGCGATTCTTCCCTCGTAAATATCATCTTGGACGGTTTTCCAGTCACCCACGTCACAAGCGCCGGGTACACTTCCGAGACAACGGTCTGTTTCGCCCCGAACCCGCCGCCGATCCTAGGCTTGATGACGCGTATCCTGGACTTCGGTATATCAAGGGCATTGGCCAGAATTCTTCTTACATGGAACGGGATCTGCGTAGAGGAGACTACGTTCAGCCTCCCGTAGGCATCGATATAAGTATACGTGCGGAACGTCTCCATCATGGACTGCTGATTGGCCTGTGTATGGTAAGTCTGGTCCACGACATATTCACATCCGTCCAGCACACTGTCCACATCTCCATCCGCGCACACATCACTGGCGCAGAGATTCCTCTTATTGTCCGCGCCCACCGGGCAGAGGCTTTTCCAGTTATCCTCCGGATGTACGAGAATGCCATTGTCCTTTGCCGTCCTGAAATCAAGCACAGGCTCCAGCACTTCATACTTTACCTTGATAAGCCTGAGCGCCTTGTCTACGGCATCCTTCGTACAGCCTGCCACTATAGCCACAGCGTCACCTGCGAACCGCACCCTTCTGTCAAGAATGAGCCGGTCGTACGGGCTTGGTTCGGGATATGTCTGCCCCGCCATTGTAAAACGCTTGTCCGGACAGTCCTCATAAGTAAGAATACACTCGATCCCCGGAACTTTACCTGCCTTTTCCAGATCGATCTCTTTGATAAGCGCGTGGGCGTGGGGACTTCTCAGCACCTTCACGATGAGGCATTCCTTCGGGGCCAGGTCATCGGTATACACAGCCTTGCCGGTGACAAGCGCCTTATGATCTACTTTCCGCACAGATTGGTTCACTACACGCATGCCCGTCCCTCCTCTCTCGCTTTCAGATACTTCTGTATTGCCCGCAGCTGACCCATATAACCGGTGCAGCGGCACAGATTGCCGGACAGGTATTCCTTTATCTCATCGATGGAAGGATCGCTGAGCTCCCTCACCATCGCAAGCACATTCATAATAAAACCGGGAGAACAGTATCCGCACTGCTCCGCCCCTTCCGCGGCCAGAAACGCCCCAAACTCCTCCGCTTCTTTCCCAACGCCTTCCAGCGTGGTGATCTTACGTCCTTCCACAGACGCAGCCAGCACCGAACAGGAAAGTCTTGAAACACCGTCGATCCAGACCGTACAAAGCCCGCAGTTTGTCGTCTCACATCCGCATTTCACACTGCTGCATCCAAGCTCTCTCAACACGTCCAGAAGAATGGCATCCGGCCGGATATCCGCTTCCGCCTCTTTTCCATTTAACGTAAACTGTACTATCATTCCTTTTCATCCTCCGTTACAATCGATGTGACCGCCCGCCGGATCAAAATCTCGGCCAACTGTCTGCGGTATTGTGCACTTCCTCTCATGTTGCTCCCATAGGAAAACTGCGCGGCCGCCTCTTTTGCGTACGCCGCTATCTGCTCCTCGGACGTGCCGCCGGATATCTTCCATGCCTTTTCGAGCAGTGACGCCCGCATCGGCCTTGCCCCTACCGAGACATACCAGTATTCTTCCCCGTGCAGAAGTCCCGTCACCACGGCGCACGAAAGCACGGGAAAATCAGTGGCCGTCCTGCGCACGGACGCATAGCGCAGCTTCCGCTCACGCTTTCGGATGATAACGGACACTAAAATGTCGTTGTCCGGCCTGTGGCTTACAAATTCTGAGAGCCGTATCGTCCCGCCGTTATACAGCTCCACAAATGTGTCGAGCGCCAGCAGGCACGTGAGGACATCCGAGAAACCATATCTCCCGTAAATGCTCCCTCCCACCGTGGCCTGATTGCGGAACTGAACTCCTACTATGTGGCGCAGCGCCTCCGCGACGGCGCCGCCGTACATCTCCCTGATACCTTCATGCTGCTCCAGCGTACGCAGCGTACACATGGCGCCTATCTTAAATACGTGGTCTGTCTCTTCTATCTCGTCCAGTCCGAGTCCGGATAAATCGATTATCGTCTGTACTCTTGCATTTGTGAGCCGCATCCACATCATACCGCCCATGACACGGCTGTTCCGCGCCTGATTCAGCTCATACGCTTCTTTCAGCGATTTTGCCTTAACATATTGGTTTACCGAAAACAAAGTATATCTCCTTTCACTTATGTATGTTTACCGCGTTAAAAAAGGTGCAAATGAGTCTAGTCATTCACACCTTGTAAGTCAATATTTTATCATATATGACTCTTTCATGCAATGGGAAATTCTTCTGCCTTGACCGGCTTTCCGAAATAATACCCCTGTATCAGCTCAAGGCCGCTGCCGCTTACCATACGGTATTCTTCCTCCGTCTCAACCCCCTCCAGGCAGACCGTTTTGCCCACCTTGTGGCACAATTCTGTTATGGCCCGGATGAAGGACATGTTAAACGCATCAGAGGTGATGCCCGCTGTAAATTCCCGGTCGATCTTCACAATATTGGCCGGTATCGTCTTAAGCGACTTCAAAGATGAATAGCCGCTTCCAAAATCGTCCATGGCGATCAGCAGCCCCTGGTCTTTCAGGCTTTCCATACAATCCTTTACAAGCTTATCTTCTTTCGCCAGATAAGATTCCGTCAGTTCCAGCGTCACGGCCTGCGGCTTCAGTCCTGTCTCAGAGAGGACCGACTCGACAAAGCCCACAACATCATCCTGTATGACCTGCACATAAGACAAGTTGATACTGATATTAAAATCAGGACAGCGCTTCCTCCATTCACGGCACTGGAGCACCGCCTGCCTGAACACCCATCTGCCGAACTCGACGATCAGACCGCTTTTTTCCAGAAGCGGAATAAATTCAACCGGTGATATATTTCCATAATCGGGACAGTTCCACCTGGCCAGCGCCTCTGCCCCGTACAGTCTGCCCGTGGCCGATTCCACCTGTGGCTGGTAATAGACGTCAAATCCCGCAAAGCCTCTCCCGACACACTCTCTCAAAAGTTCCGTCAGCTTGAGTCTCCGCGTCCTCTCGAAAATAATATCCCGCGTAAAGACAGTGAGCCGGTTTTTCCCCTGCCGCTTAGATTCTTCCAGCGCATAGTCCGAATATTTTATCAGATCGAGATAATTATCCGCATCTTCCGGGTACACTGCATAACCTGCGGAGACGGTGCAGTGGTACTTCCGTCCGTTCCACTCCTTCTGCCGCTCAAGCTCTTCTTGTATATCCGTGTAAAGCTTATCGTACGCTTTCTTCTCCCCGTTCAGCAGCACTATGCCGAACTCATCTCCGTCCAGTCTGTAAGCCGAGGCATTTTCCGGCAGCACAGACCGGATCTTCTCAGCCGTCATGCGAAGGATCTCGTCCCCGAATGAACGGTTGTACAGGTCATTGATATCCTTGAACGTATCCATGTCCAGTATCATGATTCCCACATGACTCACCGTCCTGCTGACAAGATGTTTCTTTACGGCTCCCTCGAACTTAAACCTGTTGTAAAGCCCGGTCATATGGTCTATCTGTTCTCTCCTGCCGAGATTGGTGATAAAACCGGCAAAAAGCTCCGGCATCCCCTGGACATCTCTTACCATTTTCCCCCTGCAGCGCAGCCATATCCACTCTCCGCGCACATTGCGGGCCCGGTATTCTATATTGTGGTACTCCGTCCTTCCGTCCGCGATCTCCTGATTACTCTCCAGAAATCTGCTTTCGTCATGAGGGTGTATCAATTCCCCCCAGAAGGCCGCCGCATTTTCCAATACCGGCCCCGGAAGGCCGAATTCCCTTACCATGGCGGGCGGATACATAAAGACTCCCGTCTTCATGTTGCCTACAAATATATAATCATCTGTGCTCGCTGTCAACGCCGTGTACAGATGGTCCTTGTCATACTGAAATACGGTATCTCTGCCATAATCTATGTCCCGCAGCCTCTGTTTTGCCTGCTCTATATGATACCGCCGCTTTTGTATGTACATCTGGCTGTCTGCCTTCGCAATGATCTGCGTGACAGTATAGCTGTCTTCCGGATAGACTTCCATCAGACCATAGCTGAAGCCCATCCGGTAGGATAGTCCGTACTGCTTTTCCATCTCTTTCAGCCCGTCCTGTATCCTGTGCATGTTTGCGTCCGCTTCTTCACTGCTTTCGGCATAAAAGGCCACTACGAACTCATCTCCGCTCAGCCGTAAGGCAAGGTCTTTCTCCCTCAGCACTTCCCGGACCGCCGTTGCCGCGTAACGCAGGAACCGGTCTCCTTCCAGATGACCGAATCGATCGTTTACCGACTTCAGCTCATTGATATCAAACAATGCGACGACCGTCGTCTTTTTTTCTTTCTTCGCCTGTTCCAGAAGCTGGCGCAGTTTCTCTTTCCCGGCCCTTCTGTTCCATAACTCCGTCAGCTCATCAATGTTGGCTGTATCCGAAAATGTCATGCGGTTCGTGATATCCATAGAATTCTGTATATGGTACGTCTTCCCCCCAAGCTCGATCAGACTGTCGTAGTTTCTGTAAACACGGCCGGAGAGCACGTTCTTTTCATCCCATATACACAGCTTTCTGTCCTTCTCACCGAGAAGTTCGCCGATCCTGCAGAAACCGCATCTTGCCTTCATGTCCTTCTGCAGCACCTGCCAGCACGGATGCCCTTCCGGATGTTCCAGCCCAAATGTTTCCTTCATTACATCATTCATATAGATGATCTCGTCCGTCTCTGCATCTGTCACAAAAATATTAGTGTATAAACGGTTCAGAATATTTCTCATCAATTCATTTGCAAATATATTATCAGCAGCCATAATTTTCCCTCTTCTAAACTCTTCGGTATGCTGATTATATTGTAAGCCCTCCGCGTCTTTAATACAAGTCGAAACCGCTCTCAATGTCCGGGGAGACGCCTCAGAGCGGCCGCGTGTTCCGGCAGAAAAAGAAAGCCGTGTACCATCTTGATCTGATACACGGCTTAACGCTTTTCTATTGCTATTTTCTATCTTTTAAAACGTCCCGCTCTGTCACACTGCACTACCGGACTGCCTGCGCGCTGATCGTCCCGAAGTTCATTTTCTTCGTCACCTGTATCAGCACCTTTCCAAGCGCCAGCACAAGTATCGCAGCCGCAGCCGCCTCCGGAATGCCCGACGCGGTGACTGTCCCCATGATAAGCCCCCACACGGCCGTGATCCCGACCTGCTTTGCATCCGCATACTGCTGGGCAAATAATACATATATACTGCCCATAACTGTCACCGTATTCACAAGAGAGCCGATAAATCCAACGATAGGCAGCGCGATCAGCTGATTGACTTTCAGTCTGGTCAGCAAGATCCAGAGCCATCCTGCCGCAACGCCAATGAGGATACGGCATCCTACAGAGATCCATACCGCCTTTGCCGCCCCTGCCAGACCAGTGGTGCTCATAAACGGGGAAAACGCAAACGACAGCAGTGTCGGCGCCATCGTATTGCTCACCAGAGAGCAGATCCCAAACACACCGCCTAACACCGCGCCTGCTCCGGGCCCGAGTAAAACAGCTCCGATTATTACCGGAATGTGCACAGTTGTCGCCTTAATAATCGGAAGCTGGATCATGCCGAGCGGTGTATTCGCCAGCACGATGACAATAGCCGCCATAAGTGCAACACTGACCATCCAACGAGTGTCATGTTTTCTTTCTTTCATTATTCAATTCCTCCTTGTTATCATTCTCCTCTGAGGGAGATACAATACAATTACAGTATGATTATAGCATTGCCGGTACTTTGTCAGCAAGTATTAAATTCCATACATCCGTACCGCCCTCTCCCGTGTGTCCCTTGCATTTTTCAGCCACATTTGTTACTGTAAAGATAAGAGATCGACAGTAATGACAGATGAAAATAACGCACGTACAGAAAGGATCATATTATGCTGTTAAAAGGAAAAACTATACTGCTCGGCGTCTCCGGAGGGATCGCCGCATATAAAAGCGCCTGCCTTGCAAGCCGGCTCGTGAAATCAGGCGCAGAGGTGCACGTACTCATGACAGAACATGCCCGGAATTTCATCAACCCCGTCACATTTGAAACGCTGACCGGCAACAAGTGTATCACAGACACATTTGACCGGAACTTTGAGTTCAATGTAGAGCATGTAGCGCTGGCCAAAAAAGCGGATTCTGTCATCATCGCGCCCGCCACGGCAAACGTCATCGCCAGGCTTGCCCACGGACTTGCAGATGACATGCTTACAACGACTGTCCTCGCCTGCCAGTGTCCAAAGATCATAGCTCCTGCCATGAACACACGCATGTATGAGAACCCGGTGACGCAGGAGAACCTGAAGCTGCTTGAGAAATTCGGGATGGAAGTCATATCTCCCGCCAGCGGGCGGCTCGCCTGCGGAGATACCGGAAGCGGAAAAATGCCGGAACCTGATATACTGCTTCAGTATGTGCTCAAAAGCTGTGCGCTTCCGAAAGACATGGCAGGACTTAAAGTCCTCGTCACGGCCGGGCCCACCCAGGAAGCAATAGACCCGGTGAGATTCATCACAAACCATTCTTCCGGCAGGATGGGCTACAGTATTGCCAGAATGTGCATGCTCCGCGGAGCGGATGTTACGCTCGTCTCCGGACAGACTGCGCTGGATCCGCCATTGTTCGTAAATACCATACCGGTCATCTCCGCCATGGATATGTTCCATGCAGTGACTTCCAACAGCCAGGATAAGGACATCATCATAAAGGCTGCGGCTGTGGCCGACTACCGGCCCGCCCACGTAAGCGATGAAAAAGTAAAGAAAGCGGACAGTGAGATGTCCCTTGCCCTGGAGCGCACCGACGATATACTGAAATACCTCGGAGAGCACAAGGTCCCGGGCCAGTTTCTCTGTGGCTTCTCCATGGAGACGGAGCATATGATCGAAAATTCCCGGAAGAAACTGATAAACAAACATCTGGACATGATCGTGGCAAACAACCTGAAAGAAGAGGGGGCCGGTTTTGCCGGCAACACAAATGTAGTCACCTTTATAACGCCGGATACCCAGACAGAGCTGGGTGTCATGGACAAAGAGGATGTAGCCATGTGTCTTCTGGACGAGATCCTCAAGCGGATCCGCTGAAGCTGCGAATACCTTTATGATCATGAAAGGAGCTGTGCGCCCCGGCTGAATATCAAAGCCGGGGCGCACAGCTCCTTAATCTTCGCTCCGAAGCAGGAACTTGTCATGCTTTTTAAAATAATTTAATTCCGCGTTAGTCACGGTGAGAAGCTTCCTCAGCGTCTCCCTGTCTTCCATGGACGTCTCTGAAATGACTGCCTTCATACAGATAGGCGTAACCCCCTCAAAGGTAAGGCCCACCCAGAAGCCGGCCAGATAGCCGTTCCAGTTTATATACGGCAGACTGGCGGTAAAATACATCTGGTCCAGGGGATTTTGGTAATTCGTTACCATAAATGAAAAGGTCGTGTCTGTGCCGCATCCCTTCCCGATATACACAAGACAGGATTTGTTCCGTTTATCCGGGAGTCCCCCGTAATAAAGCGTCACCTGACATTCCCCGTCCTTTTCCGCGAGGCTCAGATAGGACTCCGCGATCTCCCGGTTTCCGCTCCCCTTAAATATATAAAAGTACAGGATCGAGGAGGAGAAAGGCATGTGTCCGTGTACCCCTGTCTCCTTACGCGTATCGTCGATCAGACAATAAACCGGAATACGAAAGACATCGGCAAAATCATACAATGTCCCGATGTCCATAACAATTGTTCCGTTCTCATATTTGGAGATGGTGGCCTTACTCTTGTTCATCTTCGCGGCCAGCATTTCCAGTGTCATTTTCTCCTGTTTCCGATAAAATCGTATACGTTCTCCTACCTGTTTCACTCTGTCCATCGCCATCGCCCCCTCACACCGGCAGTCTCTGAGATATCGTGCACTATCCATTTTCCACAGTATAATGCACATATAAGTTAAAATCAACACAAAGTTTCGCCAGAATATATTTTTTGCAGTTTTTCAAAATGCAAGACTTATTGCTGTATTCAGTCTGCCCGTAGTGTTTCTTGAAAAGAAATTTTATAATGCAACTATTTCTTTTCATGATACATGTCCTCGTTTGACTTTTCATTTGTTATATAATAATAATATAACTAAATAAATATATTCTATTTTGTATCTGACAGAACGCTTACAGGAGGGAAAAAATGGATGTGACAAAAGAGAGCATTTCCTGTCAGCAGGAACAGATGAGCCGTGGAAATCTGAGTTCAAAGGAACTGACGGCAGCGTATCTGAAGCGTATTCAGCAGTATGACCAGAACGGACCAAAGATCAACGCTGTAGCCGAATTAAATCCGGACGCCATCTTTACGGCGGAAGCCCTCGACCGGGAACGTATGCTGCGGGGGCCCAGAGGACCGCTCCACGGAATCCCGGTCCTGTTAAAAGATAATATCAGTACAGGAGACAAAATGCATACAACGGCAGGCTCCGAGGCGCTGGCCGATAATTTTGCCAGAAAGGACGCCCCCCTTGTGAAGCAGCTTAGGAAGGCAGGCGCCGTGATCCTCGGCAAAGCGAACCTTTCGGAATTCGCCCGGTATATCGCCCAGGAATTTCCGGACGGGTACTCCTCCCGCTGCGGTCAGGTGAAGAATCCCTATGACGCTTCCTTTCCGGTCTCCGGCTCCAGTTCCGGGTCCGCCGCTGCGGCTGCAGGCTGCTTCTGCAGCGCGGCCGTCGGGACAGAGACCGCGGGCTCCATCACCTATCCCTCCATATTCAGCGGAATCTGCGGCCTAAAACCGACCGTCGGACTCGTAAGCCGCTCCGGCATCATCCCGATCTGCGGCCAGGACACGGCGGGTCCCATGGCGCGGACCGTCACAGACTGTGCAATATTGCTCAGCGCAATGACGACAGGGCCGGACGCGGACGACGCCGCAACCGGGTGCACAGAACATCTGATACCGAAAGATTACACCGTGTTTTTAAAACCGGAAGATTTCCGCGGCATGCGGATCGGCGTCAACCGGGTCCGCTGTGATAAGGAATCGTTTCCCGAAGACAGTGACGACATGTTTGAGAAGGAACTGCTGCTTATGCAGCAGGCAGGCGCAGAGCTTGTAGACTGCGACATTGCGTTTACGGGAATGGATAGCGGTATCTTAGGACAGGCAACTATGCTGTATGAATTTAAAACAGCGCTCAACTTTTATCTCTCTCGCTACGCGGCCGGACAATGCCGTTCCCTTGCCGACATCATCGCGTACAATCAGCGCCATGCAAAGACCGCGCTGAGGTATGGACAGGATCTGCTGCTTCTGGCGCAGGAACAGACGACGGGACGTCTCGTGGAGAGCAGCTACTGGAGTCAGAAATTCCGGGCCATAGAAGAAGGACAGGCCGCGCTCGACACCTGTCTGAGCCAATATGAACTGGATGTGATAACGAGTCCCTGTTATTCCAACCTGCCGGCAATTACAGGTTATCCTTCCATAACGGTCCCCATGGGATTGTCACGAAGCGGCGTTCCGGCCGGCATATCCTTTTACGCGGGCGCGTTCCAGGAAGGAAAGATTCTGACGGCGGCCTACGGATACGAACAAGTGTCTAAGCGGCGGATCCCGCCTGCTTTTGATAGATGAAGCTTTATAATACAAAGACAGGAGGTTTTAGCAATGAACAGTGAACAAGAAAAAAACTCTTTATTCGAGGAAGATGCTTTCAAACCTGTACCGCCCGGAGAACGCCACGGCTGGTGGAAAACATCTTTTATCTGGGCCGGAAGCTCTATCTGTGTACCGACGATCATGGTAGGAGCCCTGATGATCAAAGGTCTTTCCTTTATGGAAATGATCCTCGCCGTGATCATCGGCACCGTACTTTTATCGATCGTATTCTGCCTGCAGGGCATGGAGGGAACTGACACCGGACTTCCCACCGTCGTACTGGCCCGCTCCGCATTCGGACGGGAAGGGGCCGGCATCATTATTTCTTTTATACTGGCCACGACCCTTATATGCTGGACAGGCAGCGACTGCCAGATCGCGGGAGAGTCCTTTATCCAGATACTGACTTTGAATAACATTCACTGGAACCGGGAGGCCACCATTATCATTCTCGGCATTATCATGCTGACCGTCTCTATTCTCGGAGAGAAGATCATCTCGAAGCTTAACATAATAGCCGTTCCCGCGCTTATTCTGCTCTGTATATACGGCATTGTTACATGTCTGCAGGACATATCCTTTCTGGATCTGGTCAGATCCTCCCCGGTGGAGCCTGTCAGTCTTGCGGAGGGAGTCGCCATGGTATTCGGCATGCAGGCGGTCGGCAGTACGATCTCGCCTGATTACCACCGGTTCTGCCGGGACAGGAAAAGCTCCTGTCTTGCCGCTGTCGTAGGTATCATCCCCTATTGTCTCTTCCTCTTTATCGCCGGTTCTATCATGGGGGCGGCGACCGGAGAATCTGACATCTCCATTCTGATCGCCAAGCTGGGCCTGCCGGTCATTGGTCTGCTTATTCTTGTTCTTGCCACGTGGACAACAATGGCCTGCGACGCTTACACCGGCGGCCTGGCGATCACAAGTCTGCTGCATCTGTCCGGAAAGAGGCGTGCGGCCGCAACTGCGATCGCAGGAATCGTAGGTATTTTACTCGCTGTGTTTGGTATCATGAACTATTTTACAAATTTTCTGGATCTGATGGCAGGCTGTATCCCACCGGTAGCAGGTGTCATGATCACCGATTACTGGATCTTAAAGCGCGGTAAGGTGGAAAATTGGGAAGAACGGCCCGGCTTTCACTGGACCGGTATTGTATGTCTCGTCTGCGGAGTGCTGGCGGCGCTGTTTCTCCCATTCGGCTTTGCTACCATAAACGGCATTGTCGTATCCGGCGTACTTTACTATGCGGCAATGAAACTGACGGACCGAAAAGAACCCCGGCGCGATATTGTTTAATTTAAGGAGGAAAAACTTATGTCACGTATACTACATAAACAGGATTTTATTGAAATGTGTCACGGAGCCGTGCTCAGAAGCGACGGGGGAGACTACCCCCTGCGCTGTGCGCTTGAGGAGATCGAACGGATCGACAGGGAAAAGCCAATTGAGATCGAACTGGTCGACGTAGATGAGATGGACGAAGATCTCTATGCCGTAACAGTAGGAAAACTGGGCCCTGTCTCTACAGACGCAGCGGTCTGCCACGACTCCAGAGATGGTATGATCGCGCTGCGTAAAATGCAGGAACTGATGGAGGCAAAGGGAAAAAAGATAGGATATCTGTATACGCTGGAACACGACTGTATCCAGCTGCCCTATTTTCTTAAGGTTGCCTCGCAGGCAGGCCTGCCTCTTTTAAATGCAGACTCGTGCGGCCGGTCGGTCCCGACGCTCAGCAATATATTAACGTGTGTGTACAGACATCCGGTCAGTCCACTTGTATACGCATCCATTTACGGGGAAAGCGTGGTCATCGAGACACCGGATCCGTGTGATACTGCCGCGATGGAGCTGATCGGAAGAAGCATTGTGGTCGCCTACAATAACATTCTGATCGCGTACTGCCTCCCGCCGCTTGATAAAGCAGGCTGCAGGGAATGTCTGGTGGCCGGTTCGGCAGCAAGCCTGCAGGAGACGGGAAAAGCACTGCTGCGGGCGAAGGAAGACCGGACAGATCCTGTGGAGGAGGTGCTGAAAGTAATTGACGGTAAATTCTTATGTAAGGGAAAGATTTCGGAAAAGGAATGGGTGTGCCGGGACGGATTCGATTTCGGCAGAACGACTGTGGACACCGGAGAAGGGACATACACACTCCTAGTCCAGAATGAAAATCTGGCGCTCCGGGAGGATTCCACCGGAAAATTACTCTTGACCGCCCCCGATTCTATCGGTATGATCCATCTGGAACGGGGAGAAGGCATCACAAACGATGAACTGGAAATCGGCATGGAGCTTGCCATTATCGGCATCAAAGCCGCGGAACCGTGGTACCGTATTCCCGAGGGATTCTCCTGCTGGGACGATGTATTTCGCAACATCGGTCTTGACAACGTGGAACACGTACCATTTGATTAAGAAATGATCCTTCCGGACAGTGAGGAACAGACAGCATGGAGCTGCCACATAAAGCAGAGAAACAACTCTGCCAATGCAGCAGCTCCATTGTGTATGACCGCCTGTGATCCGGATACATTGCGGGCATCATTCTCTTCCGTTCACGATCTCAAATCTCCTGTCCTCCCATGCGCGGCGGATCTGTTCCGCTTCCCCCCTTCGGATGGGCAGCAGCACATCATCCCGCATGGCGACCTTGCTCCGCTGTACCGCAAGAACATGGTCCAGATTGATGACATATCTGCGGTGGCAGTGCAGGAACCGCTTGTCATCAAGCTTCTCAACGATTCCCAGAAGAGAAGTGTACGGAGTATGTGTACCGGTACGTGTATGCACGATACAGTTCCGGTTGTTTCCTTCTACGTAATAGATTTCTGAATAAGGGATCTGCTCGGTATGCCGGGCAACCGTAAGTTCCAGCTTTCTTTCCGTACCCTCCAGCATCTTGAGCGCGCGTGAAAATGCCTCTTCCATATCTCTCTGTTCAATAGGTTTAACTAGATAATGCGCCGCCCATACGCTGTAGCTCTGGGCCAGGTAGTCCTTTGTGACGGTAGTGAATACTACCGGTGAATAGTTGCCTGCTCTCCTGAGCTTCAGCGCAGCATCCATACCGGAAAGCCCCGGCAGAAGTATGTCCAGAAAGAACATGGAGAAGAAAGTTTTCTCCGCAGCCTTCAGAAGTTCCTCTGCAGTTTCAAATATTTCAACCTCAGCATTAACATCCCTGAGTTCCATGGCCGTTCTTATCTGTTCACAAAGCAGCTCCCGCTCCTTTACATTATCTTCACAGACTGCTATCTTCATGTTCTCCTCCTTTACAAAGATTCATTTACAGCATTTTATTTTCCATTCACACTATAACACAAGGCGGAGAAATATACAATAAGGTGCAAAACTACTAATCAACATGCAGTGAACCGCAACGGTTTCAAAAAGGTCCTGTGCACTCCTCCTGCACAGGACCTTTTTAACATTCAGCGTACCGTTCTCTCTCTATTCATGCCGTATGAGTGTCATCTGACTCACAGTTTTCTCTTTGGCATCCACTATTATCTGGCATCTGTTCTCGTAACTTCCATCGTCATACCATGAATAGTCACTGCTGCTCTCACCCTTGTATTCATCATCCGTCTCACCGTATTTACTGAGTACCTTTGCCTCATCATCTCCTATCTGAATACCGCCCGGGAATATGACCGACAGCTCTCCGGCTTCAACCGAATATTTATCTGCCTGTATGCCTCCTATAAGACACTCGCTCACTTTGCAGGCGCTGTCTGTCTGATTGACCATGTCAACCATAATGGAATTACCGTTATTATCTTCAAAGAAGGCGAGTTCGTATTCACCTGCATTGACAATGTAATCCTCCGGGGTATTAACTGTGTCCATAGACAGACCGGCCGCCTCCAGATCTTCTATTTTACACGGAAGTGTCAGTACCTTGTCGTTCACCTGTACCGTATAGCTGTTCCATTCGTCTTTCAGCTCCTTGCTCTGCCCGGCCGGACTGCTCTCCTTTTTCCCGTTCCCTTTCTCTTTACTGCCGGTATTGTCATCAAAGTCCGGTGAGCTGCCTCCTGCCGCTTCCCTGGCCTCTTTCGGCACCTTTATTTTTTCCACTTCATCGTATCCGAGATAGTTGATCTCAACATAATAGTCCTTAACTTCGAGCTTGTCATACGCATCTGCATAGATCTCTTCGGCTACCTTTTTGAGATCAACGTGTATTCTGGCCGGAAGGACCTTGTCCTTATAAATGTCGATCGTACAAGGTATCGTCTTCTTACCGAGTTCTTCTTCGTCGATCATACTGCCTGACGGGTCGAAGGAATTCAGCATGCCTTCCCCGATCACCGCATTCAGCACCTTCCCCTTTACCTTTCCCTCCAGTTCAAAACAATCCTTGCCGTTCACCTCAACGAGCTTATCTTTCTTTTCAAATGACGCATGGGCTTTTGAGATCGCTTTGAATACATTTTCATCCAGTGCGTTATCTACATTATCGCTGCCTGTCCTAGACCATTCTCCTCTCGCGTACGTATATGCCGCCAGTTCATCATCCTCCTCTACAGCGTACACTTCCACGTCCGTGCTCATATCGGAACCATCTGCCTTGAAGCTCAGACTTCCTTTCATATGTGTCGCCGCCGGCTTTCTCGTCGAATCAATGTCCATGTCCATGACAATGCCTGCTGTCTTAGAATCCACCGACATCTCGGCTGTAACATTCATATTGGCTGACACAGACTTGATCTCTTTTATATTCTTGTTGACATCTGCCAGCAGATTCTCAGGCGTTGCCTTTTTCCCGCACCCCGCCGCGGCCAGAACTACTGTTAGAATAAGTGACACCAATAACCCAAATACTAATAATTTTCTTTTCATAATTTTTCCCTCCTCAGTATATCTTTTAAGCCAGCACATATCTGTCGTCTTCCACGATCACTTTTGCGGCGGCGTTGTCCGGCAGATTCCAGACAGCTTCCCGTACCTTCCAGCTTATCAGATAGTTACAGATATTATACCATATATGTAAGAGATTGGCAGTTCCTTTATTGCAGTATAAAAAACCGTCAGACTGTTTTGGCCTGACGGTTATGTTCTGTATTTGACTGTTCCGAAGGACGCTGTGATCCGTCAATCAGTAAGCACACGTTCCGGCCGCTTACAGTACGAGAGACGGCGCCGTGTAAGTTCTTGTTCCAAGTTCACTGTCCAGCATATAGAGGCTCTTTGCGTCCTCCCCGAACAGCTCAAACCTTTTGATCAGATCCTCAGCGCTTTTTTCTTCCTCTCCCTGTTCTTTCACAAACCAGTCCAAAAACTGCATTGTACGGAAGTCCTTAACGGAATACGCGGCATCATAAATGTTGTGGATCAGACTTGTCACATATCGTTCATGCTTCAGCCCTTCTTCCAGTACACCCTTTGCATCGCCAAGCGGTATATCCGGCTTGTCTACCGTCTGTAAAACTACTTTTTCTCCGTTATTCTGAAGATACTGGATCATCAGCATCGCATGGTCTCTCTCTTCCTGCGTCTGTACCTTATACCAGTTTCCAAATCCTTCAAGTCCCATATCAAAATAAAAATTAGAAAACTCAAGATACAGATATGCAGAATAAAACTCCTTATTTATCTGATCATTGATCAGCTCAACTACTTTTTTATCTAACATATATGCTCCTCCTTTACTGTTGCTCTGTTTCTATTATACATTCTCTGATTTTTCATTTCAACTGTATATTATGTGCAGTGTCCTTTTCCGGGTTCTCAAATAATAAAAAAACAATGCTATCAGCATTGTTCTTCCACGATATTAGTATGTACCTTCAAAACTGCATACAAGAAATAAATATTACATCCATTACCTATCCACCTTCTCGCTTCGAGATGCGCCTCCGTCATTCCTGACTCCGCGCTCTCTTCGCTCTTGGTCATGCCCTCGACCGATTAGTAGCAGTCAGCTCCATACATTGCTGCACTTCCACCTCTGCCCTATCTACCTCGTCGTCTTCAAGGGGTCTTACTGCTTGCGCAGGGATATCTCATCTTGAGGGGGGCTTCACGCTTAGATGCCTTCAGCGTTTATCCCGTCCCGGCTTGGCTACTCTGCCATGCTCTTGGTAGAACAACAGATACACCAGCGGCCAGTCCATCCCGGTCCTCTCGTACTAAGGACAGCTCCTCTCAAATATCCTACGCCCACGCCGGATAGGGACCGAACTGTCTCACGACGTTCTGAACCCAGCTCGCGTACCGCTTTAATGGGCGAACAGCCCAACCCTTGGGACCTACTTCAGCCCCAGGATGCGATGAGCCGACATCGAGGTGCCAAACCACTCCGTCGATGTGAACTCTTGGGAGTGATAAGCCTGTTATCCCCAGGGTAGCTTTTATCCGTTGAGCGATGGCAATCCCACTTTATACCACCGGATCACTAAGTCCTACTTTCGTACCTGCTCCACCCGTCGGTGTCGCAGTCAAGCCCTCTTTTGCCTTTGCACTCTGCGAATGGTTTCCGACCATTCTGAGAGGACCTTTGAGCGCCTCCGATACCCTTTCGGAGGCGACCGCCCCAGTCAAACTCCCCACCTGACATTGTCCCCCAGCCGGTTCACGGCTGATGGTTAGAAATCCAATACTGCAAGGGTGGTATCCCAACAGCGGCTCTGTGACGACTGGCGTCATCACTTCTTCGCCTCCCACCTATCCTGTACATGCAATACCGAATCCCAGTATCAAGCTGGAGTAAAGCTCCATGGGGTCTTTCCGTCCTGGCGCAGGTAACCAGCATCTTCACTGGTATTTCAATTTCACCGGGTGCATTGTTGAGACAGTGCCCAAATCATTACGCCTTTCGTGCGGGTCGGAACTTACCCGACAAGGAATTTCGCTACCTTAGGACCGTTATAGTTACGGCCGCCGTTTACTGGGGCTTAAGTTCAAAGCTTCGCTTGCGCTAACCTCTCCCCTTAACCTTCCAGCACCGGGCAGGCGTCAGCCCATATACTTCACCTTTCGGTTTTGCATAGACCTGTGTTTTTGCTAAACAGTTGCTTGGGCCAATTCTCTGCGGCCAGATCTCTCTGGCACTCCTTCTCCCGAAGTTACGGAGTCATTTTGCCGAGTTCCTTAACAATGCTTCTCCCGTCGGCCTTAGGATTCTCTCCTCATCCACCTGTGTCGGTTTACGGTACGGGCACGATATAAACGATAGCGGCTTTTCTTGACGCATGGCTCACATACTTCCCTACTTTAAGTTCGGTACGCGTCACGGATTTGGTTTGCACACCGGATTTGCCTGATGTACGCCTACCCCGCTTGCGCCGGTCTTTCCATTCCCGGCTTATGCTTTCCACACGTGTCCCCACAGTTCTGTTATATCGTGGTACAGGAATCTCAACCTGTTGTCCATCGGCTACGTCTTTCGACCTCGCCTTAGGCCCCGACTTACCCAGAGCAGATCAGCTTTACTCTGGAAACCTTAGATATTCGGCCGGAAGGATTCCCACCTTCCTCTCGCTACTCATTCCGGCATTCTCTCTTCGATGCAGTCCACAGCTCCTTACGGTACTGCTTCTTCCCGCATCCAATGCTCCTCTACCGATGTACTTCGTACATCCCTGAGCTTCGGTAGTGTGTTTCAGCCCCGGACATTTTCGGCGCAGGACCTCTCGACTAGTGAGCTATTACGCACTCTTTGAATGTATGGCTGCTTCTGAGCCAACATCCTAGTTGTCTTTGAAATCCCACATCCTTTTCCACTTAACACACATTTTGGGACCTTAGCTGCAGGTCTGGGCTCTTTCCCTTTCGACTACCCAACTTATCTCGTGCAGTCTGACTCCCATACATCATCTACGCGGCATTCGGAGTTTGATATTCTTCGGTAAGCTTTGACGCCCCCTAGGAAATTCAGTGCTCTACCTCCGCAAGACTTGTATGAGGCTAGCCCTAAAGCTATTTCGAGGAGAACCAGCTATCTCCGGGTTCGATTGGAATTTCTCCCCTATCCACACCTCATCCCCACCCTTTTCAACGGATGTGGGTTCGGTCCTCCATTGCCTTTTACGGCAACTTCAACCTGGACATGGATAGATCACCCGGTTTCGGGTCTACTCTGACTGACTCATTCGCCCTATTAAGACTTGGTTTCCCTTCGGCTCCAGACCTTCAGTCTTTAACCTTGCCAGCCAGCGTAACTCGCCGGACCGTTCTACAAAAAGTACGCGGTTCACCGCATAAGGGTGTTCCACAGCTTGTAAACATATGGTTTTAGGTTCTCTTTCACTCCCCTCCCGGGGTCCTTTTCACCTTTCCTTCACAGTACTATGCGCTATCGGTCACTAAGGAGTATTTAGCCTTACGGGGTGGTCCCCGCGCGTTCCCACAAGGTTTCTCGTGTCTCGTGGTACTCTGGATACCGCCATGTCAGTCAGACTTTCGCTTACGGGGCTTTCACCCTCTCTGGCCGGCTTTCCCAAAACCGTTCTGCTACTCTTCCTGAATCAATTGTGCGGTCCGAACCCCAGGGTGCACGCACCCTGGTTTGGGCTCTTCCGTTTTCGCTCGCCGCTACTTGCGGAATCACATGTTGTTTTCTCTTCCTCCGGCTACTTAGATGTTTCAGTTCACCGGGTTCCCTTCCTTACGTTATGGATTGGCGTAAGGATAGCTGAGGTTTCCTCAGCTGGGTTTCCCCATTCAGAGATCTCCGGATCAAAGGATATTTGCTCCTCCCCGAAGCTTTTCGCAGCTTATCACGTCTTTCATCGGCTCTTAGTGCCAAGGCATCCACCATATGCTCTTTTTAGCATGACCAACGTGCTGAATAGCTCAGAAAGCAGCCCAGATGTATGATAATGGCCGTGGAATGCTCGCATTCCTAAGGACATTTTCATGCAGATGGTGATATTTGCGAAGCAAACATCACTGAGGGAACTTTGTTCCCGAGGGGCTTTCGTCCACCTTCCAGCTACACATATCTAGCGTGATATGCGTTGGTTTCTTAGGTTTGTTTTTTTGATTCGTTGTCTCGAATATAAATAATGTTTTCTCACCGGACGTAACGTCCAGCAAGTCTTTCATTACCTCGGATGTCTTGATTAAATAAGATATTTAATCTTTATTTCTTTGTATGCAATTTTCAAGGTACATGCTTGATGCGCGGCATGTGACGCCGTGGGCATCAAATGGAGAATACGAGATTCGAACTCGTGACCTCCTGCTTGCAAGGCAGGCGCTCTCCCAACTGAGCTAATCCCCCGTCTGGTCTTTGTTCTTTTTTAAAACTTAAGTGGGCTTAAGTGGACTCGAACCACCGACCTCACGCTTATCAGGCGTGCGCTCTAACCGGCTGAGCTATAAGCCCGTTCTCTGGTCTTTTATCTAAAAAAGGCTTCCGCCTCTTTTTCTTTTTTAAAGCTGGCAGCCACCTGCTCTCCCACACCGTCTCCAGTGCAGTACCATCGGCCGCCTGAGCCTTAACCATCGTGTTCGGGATGGGTACGGGTGTTTCCCCCAGGCGCATCGCCACCAGCAGTCCTTTTTAAACTTTTGAAGGCTTAAAAAAGCTCTTTTCCTTGATAACTAAACAATAAACAACAACCCCTACTTCTTCTTTTCCTTAGAAAGGAGGTGATCCAGCCGCACCTTCCGATACGGCTACCTTGTTACGACTTCACCCCAGTTATCGGTCCCACCTTCGACGGCTCCTTCCTTTCGGTTAGGTCACCGGCTTCGGGCGTTACTGACTCCCATGGTGTGACGGGCGGTGTGTACAAGACCCGGGAACGTATTCACCGCGACATTCTGATTCGCGATTACTAGCGATTCCAGCTTCATGTAGTCGAGTTGCAGACTACAATCCGAACTGAGACGTTATTTTTGGGATTTGCTTGCCTTCACAGGGTCGCTTCCCTTTGTTTACGCCATTGTAGCACGTGTGTAGCCCTGGTCATAAGGGGCATGATGATTTGACGTCATCCCCACCTTCCTCCAGGTTATCCCTGGCAGTCTCTCTAGAGTGCCCACCTCAAATGCTGGCTACTAAAGATAAGGGTTGCGCTCGTTGCGGGACTTAACCCAACATCTCACGACACGAGCTGACGACAACCATGCACCACCTGTCACCGGTGTTCCGAAGAAAGAGTACGTTACATACTTTGTCACCGGGATGTCAAGATCAGGTAAGGTTCTTCGCGTTGCTTCGAATTAAACCACATGCTCCACCGCTTGTGCGGGTCCCCGTCAATTCCTTTGAGTTTCATTCTTGCGAACGTACTCCCCAGGTGGATTACTTATTGCGTTGGCTGCGGCACCGAAAAGCTTTGCTTCCCGACACCTAGTAATCATCGTTTACGGCGTGGACTACCAGGGTATCTAATCCTGTTTGCTCCCCACGCTTTCGAGCCTCAACGTCAGTCATCGTCCAGCAAGCCGCCTTCGCCACTGGTGTTCCTCCTAATATCTACGCATTTCACCGCTACACTAGGAATTCCACTTGCCTCTCCGACACTCTAGCCTGACAGTTTCCAAAGCAGTCCCGGGGTTGAGCCCCGGGCTTTCACTTCAGACTTGCCATGCCGTCTACGCTCCCTTTACACCCAGTAAATCCGGATAACGCTTGCCCCCTACGTATTACCGCGGCTGCTGGCACGTAGTTAGCCGGGGCTTCTTAGTCAGGTACCGTCATCTTCTTCCCTGCTGATAGAAGTTTACATACCGAAATACTTCATCCTTCACGCGGCGTCGCTGCATCAGGGTTTCCCCCATTGTGCAATATTCCCCACTGCTGCCTCCCGTAGGAGTTTGGGCCGTGTCTCAGTCCCAATGTGGCCGGTCACCCTCTCAGGTCGGCTACTGATCGTCGGCTTGGTAGGCCGTTACCCTACCAACTACCTAATCAGACGCGGGCCCATCTTACACCACCGGAGTTTTTACCCCTCTACCATGCGGTACTGAGGTCTTATGCGGTATTAGCAGCCATTTCTAGCTGTTATCCCCCTGTGTAAGGCAGGTTGCCCACGCGTTACTCACCCGTCCGCCACTCAGTCAATACAAAGTTCTGATCTTAGCAAGCTAATCTCTTCACACAGTATTGCTTCGTTCGACTTGCATGTGTTAAGCACGCCGCCAGCGTTCATCCTGAGCCAGGATCAAACTCTCGTTAAAAGTGTTTAATCGCGGTCAGGATTAACTACTAGCTAATCCTATCCCGTTATTACTGTTTTTAGGTTGACATCTTTTTTTGATGTCCGTTCTGAATTTTTCTCTTTTAAGAAATTTTCAGGGTTGTTGTCTATTGTTTAATTATCAAGGTTCTTGATTGCCTGTCCCGTTTGGGTCAGCCCAAACATAATATCATTTATCTTGTGTTTATGTCAAGTAATTTTTTAAGATTTTTTCGAGTTATTTTTACTCTTTTTTCTTTCTTACTATATCTATGATTTTTCCAAATCAAAAACACAAGAATATGTGAACGGCAACCTAACGGAGAAGGAGGGATTTGAACCCTCGCGCCGCTATTAACGACCTACTCCCTTTCCAGGGGAGCCCCTTCGGCCAGCTTGGGTACTTCTCCAAAAGTGTCCGTAAAATAATATACACGAATTTCTTATTCTTGTCCAGTATTTTTTCTCTTTTTTTCAAATTTTCTGCACATCTTTGCAAAATGCCTGTTATTCCGCAAAAAGCAGCATTGACTGCCCGCCTTCGCGGAAGTCAATGCTGCCTTTTTCAGTTTATGAAGCTGCACCCTGAACTTACTCAGTCTCTATCTTATTAAACGCCGGGAACGCCGCGCCAGAACGATACACAAAGCAGAGCCGGCCAGCAGCAGTATATACGCTGCCGCGCCTGTGTTGTCTCCCGTCTTTGCGTGGGACGCTTCCGATCCCTTCCCGCTGCCCGCTCCACCGGTATGAGGTACCGCCTGGTCAGATTCCGATAAGTGGATGAGGACTTCTGCCTTGATAACTTGACCATTTTCCTCTATTCGGAACGGAAATGTTCCGCCCGGGATTTTGTACCCTGCAGGCGCCTCCACTATCTTATAATAATACTCTCCGTACTTCAAATCATCTGTTGTGATCTTGCCAGTGGTGTCCGTGATCTTCTCTGCAATAAGAGTCCCATCTTTATCATAGATTTCTACCTTCACTCCCCCTGCGGGCTTTGCGTATTTACTGTCATCCCGGACGGTCAGTTCAAGCGTGCCTTTTATCTGTGTATTATATGCCTCATAAGTAAATGTACTGTTTTTTCCTATATCAGCGCTGTGCTCCGTATTGTCAAGGACATACCCTTCGGGCGCCGTCACTTCTTTGATGCTGTAACTTCCCGTTCTGATCTGCTGCAGATCAGATTCCCCATTGATATCCGTAGGTCTCATCGTATAAGTAACATAATCGTTATATACGGCAAACACTGCGTCCTTTAGAACTGTCACTTTGTCGTCCGCGTATTTTTTTACCGCGATATTTCCTTTTGGAATGCTGCTGCTTCCCCCCGCAATGCTTCCCGCAATTTTCAAATGCGTGCCTGAATGTTCCTGGTCCGCCTCCGAGCCTTCATAATATACCTGATTGACAACCTCCTTATTCCTGGCGTCGTCACCAAAATCTGTGCGGAACACAAGCAGATACGCCCGGTCGATCGGTTTCAGGAAATGAAACCTGAAAACATTGTCTGTCAGATCATATGTAATATTCTCTCTCGTCACAGCCACTTCATTCCCCCGGCTGACAGAACCGTCCGGCTGTACATCAGCTTCATAGAGTTTAACAGACGATGGGTCAAGCTCCAGCTTTGGATCTGTTGACAGCGGGTCTGCAATGACAGGTTTATTCAACTGTGTCTTATTGCTGTTTACTGTCACGGACCACTCCAGATAGTTTACTCCGGCAGGATCTCTCTTTACCTCACCCTTTTTAGAAAGTACAGAGCCCGTCACTTCTTTTTCCGCTTTGCTGCTGATCGGCGCAGGCAGTTCGTCGCCATACAGCACGGCCAGATTGCTGAATTTCTTTGTGGCATTCGCTGTCAGAAACCCGCTGTCTGTTATTTTAGTCCTGAATGTCACCGTGTACTGCTTATCCACATAAGCCGGCAGACCGACCCGCAATGTTTTTGACGCCCTGTCGTAAGACTCCGACACCTGCTGTCCTGCCGGTGCCATAAGGCTCAGACTTCCCGCCACATACTCCAGGCCGTCCGGAATCACATCCTCTATATAAGCATTGTGAAACGGCATTTCATTCTGATTACACGTAAGCTGCCATTCGATCTCACCTGCCGCACTGTTATAGGAACCGGCTGCCTTTGTAAACATCTCACTTATGATCTCAGGATCAGACGAGACCGGATATTCATGTCCGCCGATTTTAATGACTGCCTCATTGTGAAACGGTTTGCTCCTATAGCCGTTGACCGCCCAGATATTTGCGTCATCCACCGTCGTACGAAACTGAAATTCCACTGCCTCTGATATACTCTTTGTTATCTCACCCGTAAGCCTGCGGCTGTCTTTATCGTACCGGAATGTAATGCCCGAACCGGTCCCCTTTGTAACATGAATATCATCTGCCGGCGCAAAATCACTGCCCTTTGTCACGAGAGTAAGTCCGTCGGGAATGATATCTTCTACCTGAATGGGATCTGCAAGAGCACTTTCATATTGGTTCAGCGTGATCGTCCATGTGATGGTATGGTCCTTTCTGCTGTAACTGCCTGTTTTTGCTATAAGTGCATTGTTTACCTTCACGGAAGCGTCTTTTGATATTGATATGGCCGGATCCGGCCCCGGACCTCCGGTAAATTCAACATGATTCTTAAATGTCTCTGTCTTATTTTCGTCATAGTATTCATCTGCGATCATCGTTGTATAATGAATCGTATATTTCTCATTTATGGTGCCGGGCACGACCGCAATGTTCTGGCCCGTAACTGTGACAGCGCCGGGAAATGATGCGGTCACATCTGTCCCATCCTTATCACGGATCGTGATCCCGCCGGCGCCGCCTTTTATCGTAAGCCCGGCCGGTATCGTATCCGTTATCCGGGCATTTTCAATGCCCAGATCATTGCTGTTGACCGTGACCGACCAGTTTATCTCCCGGACGCCGGCCCCGGCAAGTACCCCCTTCTTATCGAGTATGCCTCCGTTGATCGTCGTGCCGGCAGTCACTGCTGCTGTCACCACCTTTTTTGTCTCCTTATTCTCCACACTGTTCCCGTCATCATCCTTTTTATATGGCTCTTCGATAAACTCATAAGCCGCCTCGGCTTTGTTTGTAAACTTTACAGCATCTTTTCCTCCGCCAAATATGCCCAATTCAAAAGACGTCTTTAATGTCAGCGTGTAAGCGTTCCCCATAGCGGCAGAAAAGCCGTCTGGGAACGTGTAAGTGATGAGCCCACCGGTGCTCTTTTCGATCGTACCGCCTGTTACCGGCGTGCCAGCTGCACTTACACAACTGTAAGAATCTGGATCTGTCTCGTCGAAGTCCAGTCCCTCCGGAAGGGTATCTTTTATCACAAGGCCCGTGACCGGCAGGTCAGCCGGAGTTGTGCTCTCCACTTTAAGTGTTATCTTCCACGGTATCGTAAGCTCTCCAAGGTTGGGAGTTCCGGCCTGCTTTGTCAGGGACACGTCAGCGGTCTGTTTGTCAATAGCAAAATCTACCGTTATCTTGTCCGAGCCATCGGCCAGTCCAAGGTCAAAGTCTATCTCTTGTTTCCCCTCATTTGGAATCTCATCTTCAGAAAGTGTTCCACCCATCCATATATCGCCCTCCACGCCTTCCTGTACAGCGTCTGTATCGGAAAACACAAGCCGGACTATGTTGGTATTCTGCGCGGTATCATAACCGACCGTGCCCTGCGCTACCTGCTTATCTCCCATATTTACGGGAAATACCGTGCCGTCCTCCATATGGATTTCTTTTGGGATCGAAAAAGTATATTCCTTCCCGGTCTCATATCCTCCTGCCGGAATCTCATAGTGATAGACGAGATAAACTTCCGTTCCCCGCTCTACATTTTTTAGCGCTGCAATATCGTTTCCATCCTTATCCACGGCCTTTACCCCGGTAAAAAATCCCGTCTGGACGGATTCAGCCGGTCCGTCGGCATGCAGTGTTGTACTGCCCGCCAGACTAACCAGTACGGCAAGCAGACATATACATATGATTCTCCCCTTTTTCCACATATATTTACGCTCCTCTTTTATATTGTATATAAGTTATATTTAATACAACCAGGAACGCGCGTCTATATACTCAACTTTTTTGGTACTGTTTTTACGGAAATATACAAGATATTGTGCTGTTGCACTGCAGGTAAAATATCACAGCACAAAAAAACCGGAAACTCCATTACGGAATTCCCGGCATTGCTTTCCAGAGCGGAGAGGGTGGGATTCGAACCCACGCGCCCTCTCGGACAAACGGTTTTCAAGACCGCCTCGTTATGACCACTTCGATACCTCTCCACATATTCAATTTGGCCGCGCTTTCTCAGCGACAATATGCATTTTATCATACATATATTTTATCGTCAATATATAAATCTGAAGATTTTCAAATTTTTCCATTCAAGAAGGCATGCGCAACCTCCATGTCTTCCGGTGTCGTGATCTTGATATTCCTGTATGATCCTTCCACAAGCTTCACCGGCACATGCATATACCTCTCTACCGCCATGGCGTCATCTGTTATCCCTTCACAGTCTTCCCCCATCATCATAGAATATGCATCCATTATCAAAGAATTTTCAAATACCTGAGGCGTCTGCACTGTCCATACATACTTTCTCTCCGGTGTCTTCACCGCGTAATTGTCATCGTCCACGAGTTTCACCGTATCCTTGCTCGGCATCCCGGCCACGCACGCTCTGTATCTCACAACCGCTTCATACTGCCTGCGCAGCATCTCCTCATCGGCAAATGGCCTTGCGCCGTCATGTATAAAGACATAACCGTCCTTCACTTTTCCGTCATCTGCGCACACAGCCGCCTTCAGTCCCTCATAGACAGAATCATAGCGTTCCCTTCCGCCCTCCACGACAGCAGAAACCTTCGTAAAACCATATGCCCTGACGATCTGTTCGCGGACATACGTCACCTGTCCGTCGCCAACAACGAGCGCCACATCGTCGATGACAGAAGACTCTTCAAATGTCTTTAAAGCATAATAGACGAGAGGCCTTCCCTCCAGTTTAAGATACTGCTTCTGGACAGACGTCCCCATACGTGTTCCCTGCCCCGCCGCCAGCACAACAGCCGTACACCTTTTCTTTTCCTTCATACGCTCACATTCCTCTGACTGTACTAAAATTTATCTTTCCCCAAGTTTTAGATTCGGAACCGCGTTCAGATCCCAGCCATGTCTCGTACCGTTCCTGTACTCATAATACGCCGCCGCTCCGATCATGGCCGCATTGTCGGTACAGTAGACCGGCGACGGATAGTAAAGTTCGATCCCTTCCGCCTCACAGGCTTTTTCCATGGCCGCTCTCAGCGCGGTGTTGGAAGCAACGCCGCCCGCTATGGCGAACTTATCCATGTGGTATTCCTTTGCCGCGCGCATCGCATTCTCCACAAGCACATCTGTGACCGCCTTCTGAAAAGAGGCCGCCACATCCGCCTGGCTGTATGTCTCCCCCTTCATCCGGCATCCATTGATGTAATTCAGCACCGCCGACTTAAGTCCGCTGAAGCTGAAATCATAGGGGGCATCCTCCATATGCGCCCTTGGAAACGCGACCGCATCAGGATCTCCTTCTTTTGCCACCCGGTCGATCTTCGGCCCTCCCGGATACCCAAGACCGATAGCCCGCGCGACCTTATCGAAGGCTTCCCCGGCCGCATCGTCTCGTGTACGTCCGATAATGTCAAATTTTCCGTAATCCTTTACTCTCACAAGATGTGTGTGTCCCCCTGACACGACGAGAGAAAAGAACGGAGGCTTAAGTTCTTTATGTTCAATAAAATTAGCCGCAATATGTCCCTCAATATGATGAACTCCCACGAGCGGCTTCTTCGCCGCGTAGGCGATCGCTTTCGCCTCCGCCACCCCTACGAGGAGCGCGCCTACAAGTCCCGGTCCGTACGTCACTGCGACGGCATCTATCTGCTCCAGGGCTGTTCCGGCTTCCCGGAGCGCTTCTTCGATCACCTGATTGATCTTCTCTATATGCTTTCTGGATGCGATCTCAGGCACAACGCCGCCGTACAGTGTGTGGAGGTCGATCTGTGAGGAAATGACATTAGACAGCACATCCCGCCCATTTTTCACTACGGCTGCCGCTGTCTCATCACACGAACTTTCTATTGCAAGAATTAATATGTCTTTCTCTTCACTCATAATATCTCCTCTGCCTATGAAAATGTCAGTTCAGCCGTCCGCTTATCCTTGGCTGCCACCGCATTCGGGAATATGGCGCGCACATCATCCATGTACTCCTCCGGACGCGTAAGCGACGGGCTGTAGTGGGTGAGCCACATTTCTTTCACCTCTGCCTCTTTCGCAAGCCGGGCCGCCTCGTAAAACGTCATATGCTTATATTCTTTCGCCTTTTTAAGCTTATCCTTCTCACCGTACATCCCCTCGCATATGAACAGATCGGAACCGGCTGCATTTTCTACAATGGATTCCGTCGGCCTCGTGTCGGTACAGTAAGTCAGCTTGATTCCCTTTCTCGGAGGTCCGAGCACCATGTCGGGTGTGTAGACTGTGCCGTTATCCTCCACATTTTCTCCATTTTGCAGTATACCCCAGTATCTCTGCGGAATACCTGCGGCGCCGGCTCTGTCCACATCGAACTTGCCTGCTCTGTCAACCTCCAGCGTATATCCGTAACATAGGACATTATGGTTTACCCGGAACGCCTTCAGACGGTAGCCGTTCATCTCAAATGTCTGTTCCGGTTCCGTGATCTCAATATATTTGACAGGAAACGGCAGTTCAGGCGCGATCACCCTGAGTGCATTAACTACTCTTTCAAGTCCCTTCGGGCCAATGAGCGTCAGCGGCTCCGTCCGGTCCGCGTTGCCCATCGTCAGAAGCAGGCCCGGAAGACCGCTGATATGGTCTCCGTGATAATGCGTAAAGCAGATAACATCAATAGGCTTAAAGCTCCAGCCCTTCTCCTTGATCGCGATCTGCGTGCCTTCCCCGCAGTCGATCAGCACACTGCTGCCGTTATATCTCACCATAAGCGCTGTCAGCCACCGGTAAGGCAGCGGCATCATGCCGCCGGTTCCCAACAAACATACATCTAACATAACATACCCCTATTCTAAATCTTGATTTTAAATCCTTTCACAAAATCATCATAACAGTCTTCACAGAGGTCAAAACAATCCACCTGATTGTCTTTATTGGACTGATATCCCCATCGTTTCTCCACTTCAAGATAATCCTCCTGGGGGACCCCTTTGGAAATGATGATCTCTTTTCCACATTTATTGCAAATAATTTTTTGTAAATCTTTTGTTTCTTTTATCTGAACATCATACTGGCGCATACAATTCCTCCTGTGTGTACATCACTTCGACTTCTCTTTGCTACGCCTACATTATAACGGACTGCCGCCGCTGTTCCTAGTGGGAACTGCTGTTAAAACTGTCAATTACCTGCCAAGCCCGCGGCTCATGAGCACCGCGTCCTCCGCCGGATCAGCGTAGTACCCCTTGCGCACGCCGTCCTCTTCAAAACCGTGATCTTTATAAAAAGCGATGGCCGCCTCGTTGCTCTCCCGCACTTCCAGCAGCAGCTTTGTAATTCCTTTTTCCTCGCAGAAGCTCTCAAGCGCAAGCAGCATATGCCCGGCAGCCCCTTCTCTCCTGCTGCCTTCTCTCACGGCGATCCTTGCGATCTCGCCTTCATCCAGCACATAATATACAATGAGATAACCGATCAGCCTGTCGCCGTCAAAGGCCCCGAACAATACCGAATTGTTCTGCCCGTATGTGTCACAGAGCGCTTCATAACTCCAGCTGTCGGGAAATATTTCCCGTTCCAGACCGGCTATCTTTTCAATATCCTGTTCCCCGATCTGCCGTACTGTAACCATGTAGACCGCCTCCTATCCTACAGATTCTGTATATCCTCGATCAGCTGCAAGACCGCTTCTTCTTTCGTAGCCCAGCTTGTACAGAACCGGACCGCCGTATGCTCTTTGTCAACAGCCTCCCAGAAGCTGAAAGAATAGTCCTTTGCCAGCTTTTCCATATGATCGTTCGGAAGGACCGGGAACTGCTGGTTTGTATAGGAATCGTACCGCAGGCCGTATCCTTTCTCCTGAAATGCTTTCTTCAGACGCATGGCAAGACTGTCCGCATGCTCCGCCACCCTGTAATACAGATCGTCTGTAAAGAGCGTGTCAAACTGAATGCCGAGCAGTCTCCCTTTCGCAAGCATTCCGCCGTTATGCTTGATCATATAGCGGAAATCCTTCTTAAGCGCCGGATCGACAATAACGACTGCCTCCCCGAACAAAGCTCCCACTTTTGTACCTCCTATATAAAATACATCTGTCAGTGACGCTATGTCCCTGAGCGTCAGCGTAGATGCCTCAGACGCGATTCCATACCCGAGACGGGCGCCGTCCAGAAAAAGCGGCAGATCCCGCTCCCTGCATGTCTCATATAATTCTTTCAGTTCCTCTTTGCTGTACAGCGTCCCGTTCTCTGTCGGATGGGAAATGTACACCATGCCCGGCTGCACCATGTGCTCGTGGGTCACATCGTCCCAGTGCTCCTCATACATCCGGCGTACCTGGGCCGCTGTGATCTTTCCGTCCTCACTTGGAAGCGTCAGGACTTTATGGCCGGTACCTTCCACCGCCCCTGTCTCGTGCACGTTGATATGTCCGCTCTCTGCCGCAATCACACCCTGGAACGGGCGGAGGATCGAACTGATGACCGTAAAGTTAGCCTGAGTGCCCCCGACGAGAAAGTGTACGTCCGCCGTCTCACAGCCGCAGGCTTTTCTGATCTTCTCCCTGGCGCTCTCACAGTAGCAGTCCACACCGTATCCGGGTGTCTGCACATAATTTGTCTCTTCCATTTTCTTCAAGATCTCCGGATGGGCACCTTCCGTATAGTCACATTCAAAAATAATCATGATTCCTTCAACCTCTCTTTCCTCTCCCGTTCCGCCTGGGACACTCTGAGATAATCCGGGCGGTGTTCAGCCGCAGTCTCACTTCTGCCTTCCAGCAGATACTTCATACCGAGCGCTCCGACGGAGGCCGCTCTCTGCCGGTTCATATGCGCCGGCGCATAATAATGCTCAACAGTCAGCTTCTCTTCCAGCATTTCTTTGTACACAGGCACCCCGTCGCCCAAAAACGTGACCTTTTCACCGGCGGCATTGAGCCGGGCGGCCAGTTCTTCAACCGCGGCGGCCATCTGGTCTTCCACCACTTCAAACGTATGCTCCGTCCTGTAAAGGCCCGTATACACCTGGTTCCTTCTCGCGTCCATGATCGGACATATGATCCCCGCCGTCCCGTACAGATTGTACGCCAGCCCCTCCAGCGTCGGTACATGTATGAGCGGCTTATGAAGCGCCAGCCCCAGTCCCTTCGCTGTGGCCGAACCGATCCGCAGTCCGGTAAAGGATCCCGGCCCGCCCGCCACTGCGATGGCATCGATCGTATCCATGTCCAGCTCGATCATTTTGGCCACTTCATCGAGCATGGGCAGAAGCGTCTGAGAATGTGTCTTCTTATAATTCACCGTATATTCCGCCGCCGTCTGCTCCTCCCCGACAACAGCGACGCTGGCGACCAGCCCCGAACTGTCTAGTGCTAATATTCGCATATGTCAATCCTCCGATAATCAAATCCCTTTTCCGGATCTTTTTCAATCTTGATCTCCGTGTAATGTTCAGGAAGAATCTCCTCGATCAGATCCGCCCATTCGATCAGAGTCACTCCGTCTCCATAGACATAATCCTCGTATCCGATCTCATCCATCTCTTCCACACAGCCGATCCTGTAGACATCAAAATGATAGAAGGGCAGACGCCCTTCTTCATATACCTGCACGATCGTAAAAGTCGGACTGCTGACAGGTTCCTTAATGCCAAGCCCTGCCGCAAGCCCTTTCGTGAAAACGGTCTTTCCGGTGCCCAGGTCTCCGATCAAAGTAAAGACCTTGCCCGGGCAGGCTTTTTCTCCCATACTGCGCCCAAGTTCATATGTGTCTTTCTCGCTGTAACTTACTGATATCATTGCATTCCCCTTCTACTGCTCCGGTCCTTTCCCCTCTTCCGGTTCCCGGGTCTCATTCTCATTCACTTCTGCTTTCATCTTCTCCGCTTTTCTCGACGGACCTGCCGCCTTCATCTTCTTGCCGTCCGCCCGGCGGATCCTGACCGCAGGCGCGGGCATATGGGCAAATATCATATCTACGATATCCGTGTATTTGTCCCCGAGCTGCGCGACGGGCAGAATGATCGCGCGCTTCTGCGCATCATACAAAAAGATGATCTGCTTTCTCGATATAGCTCTCTTGAACTTGCTCCATGAAGCTTTTCCGCTGTCTTCCGTTGTAGTCGTCATAATTCCGTCATCCATGAACTCATATGTCACCGTCTCCTCAAGACGTCTGGAATTCTGCATCTGCTTCACCACTTTTTTTCTTATAAATGCAGGAAATACTACAAATACGAGGAGCACAAAGAGAAAGAACACGACTGCCAGCAGAAACTGCCTCCGCATGACAAAGGCGATCGTCAGCCCCACATTCAGCATTCCGAGCACAAGCGCGGCGACACCCGCGCCGCTAGTGTAAATATGATAGATCATAAAATCCGCCATGGATTCCGCATCCAGCTTAACTTCTACTTTCACAGACATCTTTTGTACCCCCTGTCCTTTTGAAACAGTATAACACATCTTTTTTTCTTCTGCCACTAATGATATACTTATTTGCATATCAATGAATCAAAGGAGGATTACTATATGAAGTTTACATTTTATCACAATAACATCAATGTCCTGAACCTTGAGAAATCTGTTGATTTCTATAAAAATGCGCTCGGACTTACGGTAACGCGGGAAAAAAAGGCGGAGGACGGCAGCTTCAGACTCGTATTTATGGGAGATAACACAACACCCCACCTGCTGGAGCTCACGTGGCTGCGCGACATGGACCGCCCTTATAACCTGGGCGACAACGAATCACACCTCGCATTCCGTGTGGACGACTTTGACAAGGCGCTGGCGCACCATAAAGAAATGAACTGCGTATGCTTTGAAAACACAGAGATGGGTATATATTTTATAGAGGACCCCGACGGTTACTGGATCGAGATCTGTCCGTGCGGAGAATAATATCATATTGTCCGTTTTATTATTGACATATGTCAATAATCATCGTAATATAATGATAACACCCCTTCCGTATGATAAGCGGTTGGGCGGCGAAAGGAGTATCCAATGGCACGACCAGGCAAATCCCGCCGCGTCGGCAGCATACCCCGCTGCCTTCACTTTACGGCATCGGGAAGTCCAAGAAACGGCATCAATCTGTCCGTGGAAGAATTTGAAACGATCCGCCTCATGGACTACAGCGGCATGACACAGGCACAGTGCGCGGTGCAGATGCACGTAAGCCGGGCTACCGTACAGTCTCTCTACACACAGGCACGCAAAAAGCTGGCGCGCTTTCTCGTCGAGGGGACATATCTCGATATCAGCGGCGGCGATTATACCGTCTGCGCAGACAGCCGGGACGGATATTCCGGTAGCCGGCATATGAAAATAAACGATGATAAAGGAGCTGATATTATGAAGATTGCAGTGACATACGAAGACGGACAGATATTTCAGCATTTTGGCCACACAAAACAGTTTAAGATCTACGAAGCAGAAGACGGCAGGATCATCTCTTCTGAAGTAAAGAGCACAGACGGTCAGGGACATGGGGCGCTCGCCGCCCTCCTGTCTGATCTAAACGTAGACGTGCTTATCTGCGGAGGGATCGGCGGCGGCGCGAGAAACGCGCTGTCCGAGGCAGGCATCGACCTGTACCCGGGGGCCGTCGGAGAGGCAGACGCGCAGGCAGCGTCATTCCTTGCAGGTACACTGTCCTATGACCCGGATACGATGTGCAGCCACCATCACGGTGAAGAAGGGCACAAGTGCGGCAGCCATGGCTGCAAAGAACACGGGAACCACTGAAGATCAGCCGGACCGGCAGAACAGAACAATGCACATGAAAAAGGAACACCGGCAGAAAGGTGTTCCTTTTTTTCATCCTGATCTTAAGTTTACAAATCGGCGCATTATTTATAACAAGAACAGACTGCGGCTTACATATTCATCTTTAAGATCGGACTGATCTTCTTATAAATGAGCAGTACGATCATGGAAACGAGCACGCCTTTCAGAAGATTGAACGGCGCCACTGCAAACAGTACAAAAGTGAACAGATCCGTGATACTTTTGTTGATGGCGCTGCCCATTCCCACAAGGGCATCTATCGGCATCTCAAACGCCTTTGCATACGCCGGCAGCAGAATAAAAGCGTTCAGAAAACAGCCTGCCGCTGTCATGATCACTGTTCCGGACACCATTCCGGCAACCGCCCCTGTCCTCGTACGTTTCCTTCTGTAGATCAGTCCTGCCGGAATCACGAGCGCGCAGCCGATAAGAAAGTTCGCAGCCTCTCCCACTCCGGCGGTGATCGTTCCGTTTATCGCAAAGTTCAGCATGATCTTGATAAATTCAACAGCCGCTCCCGCAAGCGGTCCCATGGCAAAGCACCCTATGAGTACCGGCACCTCGCTGAAGTCGATCTGATAAAATGCCGGCGCAAAAGGAAGCGGTATCTCAAAAAGCATCAAAACGGTCGCTATCGCCCCGAGCATACCGACCTGGGCTATTGTTCTCACCTTTGTTCTTGTCTTTGTCCTTGCATTTACATTATTCATTACATCTGTACTCATTTTCTTTCTCTCCCTTTCGTTTATTAAATTCTGTTTCAAAGAAAGAAAATCTTCATGGAACTATGGCGGCAGCAACAGAGGATGCATGTTCCCGTGAAAACAAAAAAACCACGGCTAAACCGGGGTCCTTACTACATTCAACAGTCACTGCTGCACATTTCTTCATCTCATCCAGACTTTACTGTCGGTTTTGGAATCGCACCAAATCAGCCGTGCCATCGCTGGCGCGGGTCGCGGACTTTACCGCCGGTTGGGAATTGCACCCGACCCCTGAAGAATTTCTATTCAATTCGAGAATATTATACTCCATCGCTCTGTATTATACAAGTCTTTTCAAAAATATTAAGTATCCGGTATATGATACGATGTTCAGACCGCGTTTCATCTTTGTTTTGTCATATGTCTTGTCACTTGACTTGACATATATTTCTTTTTGTGTAATAGTATGTTTTGAATCTGCCCGGAACCGTCGCAGCCGGGTACATAAGAAGGAGCGGACTATGACTACTTTAGAACGAATCAGACAATTAAAAAAAGAAAAAAACGCTGTCATCCTTGCGCACTATTACGTCAATGATGATGTACAGGAGGCTGCCGATCATATAGGCGACTCCTATTACCTGAGCAAAGCCGCCGCCTCTGCGGATGCAGACGTCATCGTGTTCTGCGGTGTCTCTTTCATGGGGGAGAGCGCCAAGATACTTAATCCAGACAAGACAGTTCTCATGCCGGATGCCGCGGCCGACTGTCCGATGGCCCACATGGCGGACATTGAAAAGATCCAGAAATGCAGGGAAGAGTACGACGACCTGGCCGTTGTCTGCTATATCAACTCCACCGCCCTGCTCAAGACATATTCCGACGTATGCGTCACTTCCGCCAATGCGATGGATGTCGTGAGCGCCCTGCCGAACAAACATATCTATTTTATACCGGACGCCAACCTTGGACGGTTTATCGCCGCCGGTCTGCCGGACAAGCATTTCATCTTTAACGACGGCTACTGTCATGTACATAAGGATATCACTGCCGCCCACATCCGCAATGCGAAGGAGGCGCATCCGGACGCTCTCGTTCTGATCCATCCCGAGTGCACGCCGGACGCTGTGGCTCTGGCAGACTACGCGGGAAGCACGACCGGCATCATCAAATATGCCTCCGAGAGCAGCTGCGATGAGTTTATCATCTGTACCGAGGGTGGTGTGTTCAAGGAACTGAGAGACAGGAACCCCCGGAAGCGCTTCTATCCGGCGCACGGACACCAGTGCTGTACCGATATGAAGCGGATCACCCTTGAAAAAGTCGCCTTTGCCCTTGAGCATATGGAGCACGCCGTTGAGCTTGACGAAGCGACAAGGAGAAAGGCAGCCCGGCCGCTGGAACGCATGCTGGAACTGGCGCAGTGATAAGGAAGTGTACTATGATCGAACCATATTATGACGTCGTCATTGTCGGCACCGGCGCGGCAGGGCTATTTACCGGCCTGTCCCTGCCGGAACACCTGCGCATTCTCATGATAACAAAAGACGACGTGGAAAACAGTGACTCTTACCTCGCCCAGGGCGGCATCTGCGTCCTCAGATCCGACGAGGATTATGACAGCTACTTTGAGGATACGCTGCGGGCGGGACATTATGAAAATAACAGAGAAGCGGTGCGGATCATGATACAGGAGTCTCCTGACATCATCCGCAGGCTCATCTCCTTCGGTGTGGAGTTTGAACACCGCGGAGACGAACTGGCTTACACGAAAGAGGGTGCCCATTCCGTATGCCGCATCCTCTATCACAAGGACGTCACAGGGCAGGAAATAACAGGGAAGCTCATCTCCTGCGCCAGAGAGAGGCCCAACATAACGATCGCGCCTCACACGGCTATGGCAGACCTTATTCTGCAGGAGGGACGCTGCGCCGGGATCATTGTGCGGCAGGAAGGCAAAGCCATAACTACGGTGTCTTCCAAAGCCGTCTTTCTCGCAACCGGCGGACTCGGAGGGCTCTTTGCCAATTCCACCAATTTCCGCCATATAACCGGGGACAGCCTGGCGCTCGCGCTGAGGCACAACATCGAACTGGAGAACATCCACTATATACAGATCCATCCTACAACGCTTTATTCCCACAGAGAAGGCCGCCGTTTTCTGATCTCAGAGTCTGTGAGGGGAGAAGGGGCCATTCTCCTGAATCCCGCGGGGCAGCGCTTTGTAGACGAACTGAAGCCAAGAGACGTGGTGACGGAGGCCATCCGCCGGGAGATGGACAAGTTTCATTCTCCTTATGTGTATTTATCACTGGCACATATGCCGAAAGAACAGATCATACACCGCTTCCCGAATATATATGAACGCTGCCTTGAAGAAGGGTACGACCTGTCGAAGGACAGGATCCCTATCACGCCGGCACAGCATTATCTTATGGGCGGGATCCGTACAGATTCCTTCGCGCGCACATCCTGCGGTCATCTGTTTGCGGTCGGCGAGGCGGGGTGCAACGGGGTACACGGAGCCAACCGCCTGGCGAGCAATTCACTGCTTGAAAGTCTCGTCTTCGCCAGACGCGGCGCCGCATATCTCGCCTCCCGCATCGACAGCATCCCCCATCCTCCCGCTCCGGTCTTTACCGGCCTTACTGCCTATGCAGATCCTGAGGCGCGCCGCAGGGAGGACAGGGAACTGATATTGAACGAAATCAAAAGAAGGGATGAACAATTTTATGATAAATGGTGTAACGATGAAAATTAATATAGACGAATACATTTTAAATGCTTTGAAAGAAGACATTACGAGTGAGGATGTGACCACAAACGCGGTGATGCCCGCCGCCTGTCCCGGCAGGGCCGAACTCATCTGCAAAGAAGACGGCCTGATATGCGGTCTCCCCGTTTTCAGGCGTGTGTTTGAACTCTTAGATGAGACCGCCCTGTTCGAGACGGAATGTAAAGACGGGGACCCGGTTAAAAAAGGACAGATCATAGGAATCGTCACCGGTGATATAAGGGCCATCCTCTCCGGCGAGCGCACTGCCCTCAATTATCTGCAGCGCATGAGCGGAATCGCCACATTCACAAACCAGCTGGCAAGAGAACTGGAAGGCTCGGGCACAAAACTGCTGGATACGAGAAAAACAACACCGAATAACCGGGCTTTTGAAAAATACGCAGTCAAGGTAGGCGGCGGATGTAACCACAGATATAATCTTTCCGACGGGATACTGATCAAAGACAATCATATCGGAGCCGCGGGCGGCGTGGCCAAAGCGGTCCGTATGGCAAAAGAATACGCGCCCTTCGTGCGCAAGATCGAAGTGGAAGTAGAGAACCTCGATATGCTCAAGGAGGCACTGGATGCAGGCGCCGACATCATCATGCTGGACAACATGGATAACGAGACGATGAAACAGGCAGTAGCAGCAGCCGCAGGCCGCGCAGAGACCGAGTGTTCCGGCAATGTGACGCTGGACAGGCTGAAGGAGATCCGGGAGATCGGTGTAGATTATGTCTCCTCCGGGGCTTTGACCCACTCTGCCCCTATCATGGATATCTCGTTGAAGAATTTGACTCCGGTTCGGGAATAGGAGGCCCATCACATGACAGGAAAGGAAAGACGGGAAAATATATTAGATATGCTTTCAGACCGCACGCCTGTGACCGGCAGCCGGCTCGCCTCACACTTCGGAGTGAGCCGGCAGGTCATCGTACAGGACATCGCGCTGCTGCGCGCCGCGAACCATACGATCATCGCCACCACAAACGGATATCTCAGATTAGAACAGAATTGACGCGCAGGAATGGCGCGGTCTAACGGTCTTCTCCATGGTAGCTCACACGCTCCATGGTGAAGCCGCGGCCTTTCACCTCTTTTATCTGTGTGATCGTCGTAAATGCCTTGTCGTCGATCCTGCTGACCGTATCATTCACCGCATAAAGCTTCCGGTGGGGGATGACACAGAGCACGCCTTTTTGCTGCTCTTTCCCGTACCCGGTCTCAATATGGACCATCGTAGCGCCTACATTCATATCCTTGAGTATTCTCTGCCTGATCTCCTCATGCTTTTCCGATATGATAAAAAGCTGTATCTGTGTCTGTCCGAAAAGCACTACCCTGTTCATGACCATCGTCATCAGCATAAGAGCCAGAACACCGTACAGTACCTGCTCCGAATCCGAAAAGAATATCTGCGCTCCGAGCACGGTAAAATCTACAATATACATGAACACCGCCACCGGACCGTGCAGAAACTTGTTCAGCACAAGCGCCAGGATATCCGTGCCTCCCGTGGACGCTCCCTGCCGTACGACAAGCCCGATCCCAAGGCCGAGAAGCAGCCCTCCATAGACAGTTGCAAGCAGTATATTATCCGTCAGACTGTCCACACCAGGTATCTTTCTTGCGATCTCCAGAAACACCGGATACACGAACGTGCTGATGATCGTCGTGAGCGCGAACTTTCTGCCGAGCATACACGCGCCAAGTACAAACAATATGGCATTTACGATAAAGATCACGACTGACAGGTTTAACGGCACATAGTGGGTTACCGCAAGGCCGATACCGGTCGCCCCGCCCATGATGATCCCATGAGGCACAACAAACGCCGCCACGGCCAGTGCCAGGATCGCGTTGCCTGCCAACACCCCAAGTACAATTTTCATATTTTTCTTCATTTTCATTTCCCCCAATGACACTTTCCTGAGCCTCTTTAAGATATACCCTTCATCGTCAGCTGGATCCGCTTCTTCTTAAGGTCTACGCTCATTACTTTCACATCCACAATATCTCCGACACTGACTGCTTCCAGCGGATGCTTGATAAACTTCTTATCCGTGATCTCAGAGATATGGACAAGACCGTCCTGATGTACTCCGATATCGACAAACACGCCGAAATCGATCACATTGCGCACCGTGCCCTTAAGGACCATCCCTTCCGTCAGATCCTTCATCTCCAGCACGTCCGTCCGCAGAATAGGCCTTGGCATCTCATCTCGCGGGTCCCGTCCGGGCTTTTCAAGCTCTTTTACGATATCCCTGAGTGTGATCTCGCCGACGCCGAGCTCCCCGGCCAGTTTCCCGTAATCCTTGATCGTAAATGACAGGCCGGTAAGCTTGCCGCCTCTGATGTCCTCTGTGGAGAATCCCTGCTTCTTGAGCAGCTTTTCTGCCGCCTCGTATGATTCCGGATGTACACTCGTGCCGTCCAGCGGATTATCCCCATTTTGAATCCGCATAAATCCTGCACACTGCTCATATGCTTTCGGGCCAAGCTTGGCCACCTTAAGCAGCTGGGTGCGGCTTGTAAACTTACCGTTCTCTTCCCGGTAGGTGACAATATTCCTGGCGATCGTCCCTGTAATTCCCGAGATATAGGACAGCAGCGGGGCCGATGCTGTATTCAGGTCCACTCCTACCTTATTCACACAGCCTTCTACCACGCCGGAGAGCGTCTCGCTCAGTTTCTTCTGATTCATGTCGTGCTGATACTGTCCGACGCCGATGGATTTCGGATCTATCTTAACGAGTTCCGCAAGCGGATCCTGAAGCCTCCTCGCGATGGAAGTGGCGCTGCGCTGCCCCACGTCAAACTTCGGGAACTCCTCCGATGCCAGCTTGCTGGCGGAATAGACAGACGCGCCGGCCTCGTTTACAATGACATACTGTACCTTTTCCGGTATCTCTTTCAAAAGCTCCACGATGACCTGCTCCGATTCTCTCGATGCCGTCCCATTGCCGAGCGATATGAGCGATATGTTATATTTCTTGATGATCTTCTTGAGCAGATCCTTGGCCGCCTGTATCTTCTGCGGTGTTGTCGGCGCGGTCGGATAGATGACCGTCGTACCGATCACCTTGCCGGTCGGGTCCACCACAGCCAGCTTGCAGCCTGTGCGGAACGCCGGGTCCCAGCCGAGCACGGTCCGGCCCACGATCGGAGGCTGCATGAGAAGCTGCTCCAGATTCTTCCCGAACACCTGGATGGCTCCGTCTTCCGCCCGCTCTGTCAGATCATTCCTGATCTCACGTTCGATCGCAGGCGCGATCAGCCTCCGGTAACTGTCCTCCACCGTCTCTTTGATCACCGGAGCTGTATACGGGTTGTCCGAAACGATCGTCTTCTTTTCAAGATAACGGATGATCTCTTCCTCCGGGGCCTCAACCTTGACCGTCAGGAACTTTTCCTTCTCCCCGCGGTTGAGCGCCAGCACACGATGTCCTGCCAGTCTGCCGACGGGCTCCTCAAAATCATAATACATCTCATATACAGATTCTGCCTTTTCATCCTTTGCCGCAGATACGATACGTCCCTTCTGGAACGTAAGCTTCCGTATCCATATACGGTAGTCTGCCTCGTCGGATATGCGCTCGGCTATGATATCTTTCGCGCCGTCCACCGCTTCCTTCACCGTGCCGGCGCCCTTTTCCACATCTACGTACAGCGCTGCCTCTTCCTCCAGCGGACCTTCCAGCTTCTGAAGCATAATAAGGTCAGCCAGCGGCTCCAGTCCCTTCTCTTTGGCGATCGTCGCCCGTGTTCTCCTTTTCGGGCGGTATGGGCGGTACAGATCCTCTACGACGACGAGTGTCTCCGCAGCCAGTATCTGCCTCCTTAACTCATCCGTCAGCTTTCCCTGTTCCTCGATGCTTGAAAGTACCTGTTCTTTCTTTTCCTCCAGACTGCGCAGATAAGTGAGCCGTTCAAAAAGCCGGCGGAGCTGCTCGTCATCCAGCGTTCCGGTCACTTCCTTTCTGTATCTGGCGATAAACGGAATCGTGTTGCCTTCATCGATCAGCTTGACCGCAGCATCCACCTGCCATCTCTTGACGCCCAACTCTTCTGTTATTTTTTGATTAATATCCATTCACTGTATTCCCCTTTATCTTAAATAAACGCTATGCTATATTGTAATCGAAAAGAATGCGCATTTCAACCCGCACCTATGCTTTATTTGCAATACAGAGTTCACTCTGTTTCATTGTAAAAACAGGACTCTTATGCTATACTTGGACCAGGACATACATATATTCTAAGAAGGGATTATTCTACACCATGAATGAGATAAATGAAACACAGGAGCTGTCCAAACAGCAGCTCAAATCGAAGGAAACAAAGGCCCGCATATTCTGCGCCGCAAAGTCGATCCTGAAAAAACAGGGCTATGAAGCTCTCTCCATCAAAAACATATGTGAGGAGGCCGGCGTCTCAAACGGCAGCTTTTATCATCACTTCAAGACAAAAGATGATCTGCTCTCCTACTATATCGAAGAGCAGCCGAGCATCAACCCTGATTACCTCGATCTCCCGGCCAGCACGGCTGAAGCGAAGACCACCATCGTCCATGTATATCTGAACTATGTGACTTACTGCCGGGAACTGGGCGTGGAGTTTATGGCTAATTATTATACGCCAAAAAACCAGTCTTTAAACCCTTTGATCCGCACGGAACGCCCCTATCCGATCGTGACGGTACGCAACTACCTGGACAAGGCGGTCCGGGCGGGGGTCGTCACGCCCCGTCTCAGTCTGGATGAGATCACAACCGATATCCGGATGATCGTGATCGGCAATGTATTTGAATGGTGCCTTAAAAACGGCAGCGCAGATTTTGAGGGCAATATGCGCCGCTCACTGGAAACCTATCTGGACGGAGCCCTGTAAACTTACCCAATACTTCAGGAGGCTGCTATGTATACCTTCATCGTTAACCCGAATGCCCGTTCCGGACTGGGACACAGAGTCTGGGCAGAGATCGAACGTTCCTTAAAAGAACGCGGCACAGATTACCAAGTATATTTTACGAAATACCAGCGCCACGCTTCCGCCATCGCAGGAGAGCTGACCAGCGACTTGAAAGCACATACGCTCATCGTACTCGGCGGAGACGGCACGGTCAACGAAGTCATGAACGGGATCGCCGATCTGAGTCTGGTGACCTTCGGTTATATTCCGATCGGCTCGAGCAACGACTTTGCCCGCGGTCTTGGACTGTCCACGGATGCTCTGACCGCGCTTTCGCATATTCTGACGCCGTCCAAATATACATATATTAATGTAGGGACCATGTCCTACCAGGAGAAAAAGCGCCGCTTTGCCGTGAGCACCGGCATCGGATTCGACGCCGGTGTCTGCCATCAGGTCGTGGTCTCCCGGCTGAAAGTGCTCTTAAACAAAATAGGACTCGGCAAACTGTCCTACGCAGGAGTCGCGCTGAGTCTCATGATGTCTCTGAAGCCGCGGAAAATGACCGTCACGCTCGATGACAGCCGGAAGATGGAATTTGAATCTGTCTATTTTGCCGCTGCCATGAATCAGCGTTACGAAGGCGGAGGCTTTAAGTTCTGCCCCGCCGCAGACCCGTCGGACGATATCCTTGATGTCATCGTGATCGCCAATATGCCCAAGCTGAAAGCGCTCGCTCTTCTTCCCACTGCATTTAGCGGCCGCCACGTCCGCTTCAGGGGGATCCACATATTCACATGCAGAAAAGTGGATTTTGTGAGTGAGACCGCGCTTCCCGTCCACACAGACGGAGAACCTATCTTTCTTCAAAGACATATGTCCGCTTCACTGGAGCCGCAGAAAGTGAGGATCATCTTATCTTAAATCATAGAAAAGGACGCTGCCGCCATGTATCTCATACTTGTAATATTCATCTTCATCGTCATACTCTATCTTTATCTCGTCTGGCCGCGCACCTCCGCCAGGGAGCAGATGGAGCGTTTTGAACATACCCTTTTTGCGCACCGCGGATATCACTGTGCGGCGCGGGGCATACCGGAAAACTCCATGCCGGCCTTCCGTGCTGCCGTGAAAAAAGGATATGGGATCGAACTGGATGTGCATCTGACCCGCGACGGAAAGCTGGCTGTCTTCCACGACGACGACTTGATGCGCGTCTGCAAAAGCAGTGAATCTGTGGAAAATCTCACATATAAAGAACTGGGCAGATACCACCTGCTGGACACGAAGGAACATATTCCCCTTTTCACGGATGTTCTCTCCCTTGTAAACGGACAGGTACCGCTGCTCATAGAGATGAAGATCCCTTCGTCGTCCACCGCCATCTGCTCTGCCTTATACGACGCGCTTAAGAATTATAAGGGTCCCTTTCTCGTCCAGTCCTTCAACACGATGGGTATACGGTGGTTCCGCCTTCATGCGCCAAAAGTGCTGCGGGGACAGTTGTCGGACAATCTGACCAAAAAGAAAAGCAAGGAACCGTGGGTGCTGCGGTTCATGGTCCGCCACCTTCTCACCAACGCTCTCGGCCGTCCCGACTTTATCTCCTACAAGCTGGCAGACCTCCCGGCTTTCAGTGTGTCCGTCCTGCGCGCCCTGGCACATACCCCTGTCGCCGTCTGGACGCTGCGCACGGAAGCCGCGCTCGAGGAGGGCATACGCTGCTACGACATGCAGATATTTGAAAAACAGAATGAAAATTATTAACAAATAATGAACATTGTTGTTGATTCTTTTTTTTCATGTTATAATCCGTGTTGAACCAAGAATATATTTTATTGGCTGAAAAAGTAAAAGGGGTAATAAGAATGAAAGCCTGGGATAAGGTAAAGTATTTTATTAAAAAATACAGGCACGCATGGGTATTTTTGTACGCGTTTATTTATATGCCGTGGTTTATATACCTGGAAAATCATGTGACCAGTCATTTTTATGTGATACATTCTCCGCTGGACGACTACATTCCTTTTGTGGAATACTTTATTGTTCCCTATGTGCTCTGGTTTTTCTTTATCGCACTGGCGATCGGTTATTTTTTCTTTACCGACCGAAAGGGATTTTACCAGCTTACAGCGTTTTTATTTACAGGAATGACCATTTTTCTCATCATATGTACACTGTTCCCGAATGGCCTGAATCTCAGGCCGGTCGTTTTCGAGAGAGACAACGTCTTTGTACATATGGTGCAGAGACTCTATACGACGGATACTCCCACCAACGTTCTGCCGAGTATCCACGTGTTTAACTCCATCGGAGTTACCATTGCCGTATCACACAGCAGCGCGCTCAAGAAACACAAAACAGTACAGTACGCTACTTATATCATGGCATTTTTAATTATTTTATCTACCATGTTCCTGAAACAGCACTCCGTGACTGATGTGATCGCGGCCGCAGCGATGGCATGCGTCATCTATCCGCTCGTGTATGTGACCCAGGAGAAAAAAGCGCCAAAGCTTTCCCATCAGCCTGTCTGAACGGACGGCTTAACACAATAAAAAGGAGAAGATTATTATGTATGCAGAATTCAGTGAAAACCTGGTAACAGGAAATGAAATGATCGACACTCAGCACAAAGAATTGATCGAAAGAATGAACGGACTGCTCGAAAGCTGCGAGAGCGGCAACGAGAAACTGACAGCCATCAAGACGCTTGATTATCTGTCAGACTATACGGACTACCATTTCAAAGCGGAAGAACAGCTCCAGCAGGATATAGAGTATCCGGGATATGAGAAACACAAGGCACAGCATGAAATATTTAAGCAGACGATCAATGAACTCCAGGAGATGCTTCAGGAAGAGGAAGGTCCGTCAGAGGCCTTCGTAGAAAAAGTAGAAGAAAACATTGTAAAATGGTTCTACGTGCATATCGAAGGATTTGACCGCTCTGTAGCAGAGTATAAGTTCATGCGCGGAAACAACGAAAGACTCTAACAGCATACAAACGGGAATGTTCCGTATAAAAACAGACTGCGTACACCGCAGTCTGTTTTATTGCCTTATTCGGCCCTGTATTTGTCCTGTCCGAGCCGTATATTGATATATGCCGTATATTGTTCAAATGCCGCCGGCACAGGATACTTCTCCTGCACCTCATCCGGATGCACGAACAGAAAATCTTCCGTGCAGGAATTTTCCAGTTCATCCACGCGTATGAGATACCCCGTCATATGCCACTCCACATGGCTGAAAATATGTTTCGCCTCCCCGAGACTCCTGATATGGAGCGGGGAGAGTCCGATCTCCCTGCTGTAGTTCAGCGCATCCGCTTCCGTGAGCTTTCCCTCTACGTTGGGGAACTCATACATTCCGGCAAGCAGCCCCCTGCCCGGCCGTTTTCTCACCGCCGCATTCTCCCCGTCCCGGAAGATAAACACCGTCCGCTCTTCGACGCGGCGGGCTTTCTGCTTTTTCTTCACCGGAAGCTCTTTCTCTATACCAAGCTTCCGGGCTCTGCAGAGACTCCGGGCCGGGCATTCCATACACTTCGGTTCCCCATTCGGCAGACATACGATGGCGCCGAGTTCGATCAGTCCCTGGTCAAAGTCACTGGCGGCGTCTGCCGGGATCACTTCTTCCAGCTTCCTCTCAATATCCGCGCGGACACTCTGCTTCATAATGTCTTCTTCACTTGCCAGAATTCTGGATACGACGCGCAGCACATTTCCGTCTACGGCTGGTTTTGGAAGGCCGAACGCAAATGCACTGACAGCGCCTGCCGTATAACTTCCAATGCCTTTCAGTGAAAGAATCTGTTCATATGTGTCCGGAAACGTTCCGTTGTGATCCACCATAATCTGCTGCGCAGCCTTCTGCATGTTGCGCACTCTGTTGTAGTACCCAAGCCCTTCCCAGAGCTTCAGAAGTGTATCTTCCCCTGCCTCAGCCAGATGGCGGACCGTGGGAAGCGCTTTCAGAAAACGCTCATAATATGGCTTTACGGCTTCTACTCTCGTCTGCTGCAACATGATCTCCGATACCCATACATGATACGCGTCAGGCTGTTCTCTCCACGGCAGGTCACGCCTGTTTTCCCGGTACCAGCTGATGAGAGGCCGGGCCAGCTCATAAAGGAGCGGTTCCCCGAGAATGACCGGTACGTTTCCGGCTATGGCAATACGGTCCGCTTCCACGTCACAGTCATACGCCACAATACGGACGCCGGCCCTGGCCGCCCTGCGCAGCGCCTCGCCAAACGCACGGTGCGTATCCATGTTCGGAGTAAAATACCGCACGTCCTTCATCTGTATGACAAAGAACACATACGCTTCGTACCCTTCCTTCACAGCCTCCGTCAGCTCTTCCACATGCTTGACAGCCCTCTCGCTCGGAGCGTCCGGAAAGCGCACCACGCCGCCCTCCTCCAGTGTTACTCCCTTTACTTCCACTAAAATCTTCCGCTCTTCTGCTTCCACATACAGATCGATCCTTGAGTTCCGGTACGTATACTCCGGGCGTATGAGGCTTATGTCCTTTACAAAATGGCCTTCTTCCATCCATTCCTTTACGATCCGGTTCGGTATCTGGGAGTCCATATTGATCATCCGCTCTCCCTTTTTCACACTGATCAGATCCCATCCTGTTTTGCGCTCAAGGCTGTCCGACTTCTGCACGTAGACTTCCGCTCCGGGTGTGAGCAGTTCCGCGCAGCGCCCTGTGTTCTTGACATGGACCGTCTCCTTCTTCCCATCGATTTCTATATGTGCGATAAAACGGTTCGGGCGCTCCTGAAATGTTCCCTTTTGTATCCGTTCGTACTTCATAAGATCACTCTCCTGCTTTTTTCTCTTCAGACTGCTCCGTTTAGACTTACGCACTCCATTCTAGCACAGACCGCGCGGTCCCGCCAATACACAATCATATTCTTCCTGAATTTGCATAGTTATCTTCTATATGTATATCATCATTTTCTATATATAAATCCCCCGTTTGCCCCGAAACATGCCAAAAGGCATGGTATAATATGCTCATAAGCGATCTGCCTGACAGAGACTAAAAAAGAAAGAGAGGCTTCAGCCAAATGAATCCACAGACACCATCCTATGAAATAAAACTGCTCAGCTCACTTGCAAAGGTCTTCCCCGACGAGACTCCTGTCTATCAGCCGGAATGCCTTCTGTTAAGTACGCTCAAGGGAGAGACCGTATCCTTTCAGGCCGCCTGCACTGCATCCGGCACCTTTTTCAAGACAGCGGCCGAGGTCGTCATCCATTCCCCGCTCAAACATTGCATCCGGGTGCGCAATGTACTGAATGTTCCTGTGGGGCGCGCCTGCAATCCGGAGACAGACGACAACTATCTTAGGACGACATCAGGTATGTACCCTGATCTGCTCAGAGAGTTATCCGACAATACCACATTCATCTTCCCCGGTATGTGGAGAAGCCTCTGGCTCGATATTAAAGTGCCTGAAGAGACGGCGCCGGGCGTCTACCCTGTCGAGATCGCCCTCGTAAAAGAGGGAGAGGTACTGTGCAGCGCCGCGGCTTCTGTCACTGTATATGATGTCGCTTTGCCAAAACAGAAGATCATGCACACGGAATGGCTGCACGCCGACTGTCTCGCTGATTATTACCACGTACCCGTATTCTCCGAAGAGCACTGGGCTATACTGAAAAACTTCTTCCTGGAATACACAGACCGGGGCTGCAATATGATGCTGACCCCCTTATTTACGCCTGCACTTGACACCGCTTTCGGCGGAGACAGAACAACGGTGCAGCTTATCGGTATCACAGTGGACGACGGGACGTACCGGTTCGATTTCAGCCGTCTGAAACGCTGGGTAGACCTCTGCCTCGAATGCGGCATAGAATATTTTGAAATGTGTCATCTGTTTTCACAGTGGGGCGCAAAATATCCGCCAAAGATCATGGCGGATGTAAACGGAAAAGAAGAAAAGATATTTGGCTGGCATACGCCTGCAGTCGGGGAATACACCCGGTTCCTGCACGCCTTTCTGCCTGAGCTGACCGCCAGGCTTAAGGAGTGGGGCATTGACACGGTCACCTACTTCCATCTGTCGGACGAACCACGGCCGGACGATCTGGATACATACCGGCAGGCCAAAGAGTCTGTGGCTGACCTGCTGAAAGGGTATCACACGTTTGACGCATTATCCAGTTATGAATTCTACCGCCACGGGCTCGTCGACAAGCCAATCCCCGGAAATAACGAGATCGATGAATTCCTGGAGCACGGGCTCACCGATATGTGGACGTACTACTGTGTCGGCCAGTATCTCGAAGTGAGCAACCGGTTTATGTCCATGCCGTCACTGCGCAACCGGATCTACGGACTTCAGTTATACAAGTATGATATCATCGGGATACTGCACTGGGGTTACAACTTTTACAACAGCCAGTTCTCCCTGGAGCACATCAATCCTTACGAGACGACAGACGCCGGAGGCGGCTTTCCTGCCGGAGACCCTTTCCTCGTCTATCCGGGCGAAGACGGCAGGCCGGAAGAATCCATACGTATGATGGTCCACTACGAAGGACTTTGCGACCTGCGGGCGTGCCGGCTGCTGGAATCTCTCACAAGCAGGGAGTATGTCATGGAACTCATTGAGGAAAGCCTGGCGGAACCGCTGACTTTCAAACGGTACCCGAAGTCAGATATGTATCTCATCCAGCTCCGCAGCAGGATCAACAGGGAGATCGCCTCACGATCATCACTTCATACCACTTAAGGTCATTCCTTTGATGAACTGCTTCTGGAACAGGATAAATATGACGATCATAGGCATCATTATCATCGCTGCCGCGGCCATTGTGGCGGACAGATCCACCGTCCTCTGGCTGTCGAAGATGACAAGCCCGAGCGGCAGCGTCATTTTGTCTATGTCGTTCAGCATGAGCAGCGGATTCAGATAATCATTCCAGTTTGCCATCGCCGTAAAGATGCCGATGGAGCCGACCGCTGGTTTTATATTGGGCAGGATCACACTCCAGTATATTCTGAGCGGCCCGGCCCCGTCCATCTTTGCGGCCTCACACAGACTGTCCGGCACATCCGCGATAAACTGCCTGGCCAGATAGATGGAAAACGCGCTCACGAGCGCCGGGACGATCAGAGCCCATTTCGTATTGAACAGATGCATCTTCTGAACCATGAGATACCTTGGGATCATCGTCACCTGAGGAGGGACCATCATCGTCGCAAGAAGCAGGACAAACAGCAGCTTCTTAAAGCGAAACTGATATTTTGCAAATATAAATCCTATGAGTGTACTCGTGATTATGACCGCTGCCGTAATAAATATCGTGATAAATATGCTGTTCGCAAACCAATGCCCGATGGGAGCCTTTTCAAACGCGGTCTTATACCCTTCCAGCGTCCACTCCTCCGGAAAAAACTTTGTCTTGTTCGTGCGGATGTCTGCGTTCGACTTAAACGAGATCATCAGCATCCACGCCATCGGATACATCATGGCCGCCGAAAACAGTCCGAGAAACGTAACGATCATATAATGGTATTTTTTCTTCATTATTCATAACTCCAATCTGCCCGCATCATCTTATTCTGGATCATCGCCACCACAAACACGATCACAAACAGCCCGGCCGCAATGGCGGACGCATATCCCATGTCAAAACTGATAAAGCTTGTCCTGTACACGTAATTCGTAAGTACCATGGCCGTGTTGTTCATGCCCCCTTTTGAAGCGAAGATACGGAACTGCGCAAACATCTGGAAATAATTGGCCATGGTCATGATCGCGACAAACGCAAACGTACGGCCCATCAGCGGCAGCTTGATCGAGAGAAACCGGCGCACCGGACCTGCCCCGTCAATGGCAGCCGCCTCGTCAAATTCTTTCGGCACTCCTTCTATGCCGGCTGTAAAAAGCACCACGTTGTAACCGATGTCTGCCCACAGTGTATACACGATAATAAGGAGCATGAGCGGCAGTGTAGTGAGAAACCAGTTTTTGGGCGCCATGCCAAAGAATCCCGCGATCCGGTTCAGAATGCCTCCGTCTGTTCCGAGGATCCCATATTTCCATACCATTGACGTACCTACAACAGGGGCGATACACGGAATGAACAGGATCGTCCTGAAAAAGGTCTTCCACCTCTTCCACGGAAGTACCGATATGATCTTAGCCAGAAACAACGTTATGATGATGTTGGCAGACACCGCAGCCGCGCCGAAAAACACCGTATTTTTCACCGCCTGCCAGAATACCTCATCCTGCACAAGCCGTCTGTAATTCTCCAGACCAAGGAAGATATTCTGCGCACTTGCAGGGTTGTAGTCAAAAAAAGAAATTCCCAGGCCATAAACTACCGGGAACGCAGTAAATATAAATAAAAACAGGAAACTTGGCACTAATACTGCCGCCACAAACCGATTGTTCTTCATATAACGGACTCCTTCTTCATTATCGACGCAAAAAGGGCAGAGAATCCCGATGGGATATTCTCTGCCGCCCCTTTCCTAATCCATGGAATAGCCGATCTGGCACTCTTTCGTGATCTTCTCAGATGCTTCTTTTAAAGCGCCTTCCACATCCGGGTCATCGGACTGGCAAAGGTCTATAAACGTCTGGTTAAATACATCTCTCATATCAGAAGTGTTGTAAGGTCCCATCCACTGTCCGCTCGGAAGAATATCAAGAAGGAATGTGACATTTGGCATCGCTTCTTTATACTCCTCGCTGTCCAGAAGCGATTTTCTCGGCGGAAGCTGGTTGCAGGCGATATTGTGCTGTACCAGATTTTCCGGCTGGCTGAAGAACTTGACAAATTCCCATGCGGCATCTTTATTCTTACCGTTTTCCGGCACGATGATGCCCCACCCTGTCTCAGACGCGAACGCCATCTTCTCGCCGTACTGGGGAACCTGTACATACTCAAAATCTTCCCCGTATGTCAGGTCATAAGAGTCTGTACCTTCACCGATGGCCCAGGAGCCTACCGATGACATATAACCTTTGTCCTGATAGACGTCATTATAGCAATATTCATCCGCCGTCAGATTCTCAAGGTCGCATTCTCCGTCCTTCACCATGCTGAGAATCTCATTCATTGCCGCTATGCCTTCCGGTGTCGCGAAGTTGACGGAATCATCGTCCTGCAGGTACTGTCCTCCCTGCTGCAGGATCATCGCCAGATAGTTACAGATAAGCGCATCGGTATCTATCATCTCGAACCCCTTCACTTCAACGATATCCCCGTTTTGCTCAGACACTTCCTTTGACGTCCTGCGAAGTTCCTCCCACGTTTCCGGATAGGCAATGCCCGCTTCGTTAAACAGCTTCTTGTTTACGATCATTCCGCCGTATTCCAGGTTAAATTCCATCGGCACGCCATAATACTTGCCGTCCTTCTGATAGATGCCCACGGTAGGCTCCATATAATCCTCATCCATTTCCTTTGACAGATCCGCCGGAACTTCTGATAAGGCATCAGACTTGATAAAATTCGGAGCCATGCCGCCCCACACTGCGATCACATCCGGCCCGGATGTACTGGAAGTGAGCGCCGTCTGGATCTTGTCATTATACACTTCGTAAGGATACTCCTGTACCTCCACCTTATACTCCGAATTGGCCTCCTCAAACTTTTTAGCCATCTCCTTGTACGCTTTTACCCACGGTTCATTGTCGTGACACCAGAATGTAAGGGTCGTCCTGCCGTCTTCTTTTGAAGAAGACCCGCTCTTTTTATCACCGCCTGAACAGCCGGCCAGTAAGGACAGGCACAAAACTACAGCAATCGCTGCCGCTGATCTCTTTCGTATCTTCATAATTACCTCCCATAAAATAACAAATTATTACTCTATCAGTATATAATCGCCATGCCATAATCACAAATTGATATTTCACATGTCTTTATTGGTGTTGTCTATAAATGACACCGTACCCTATTCCAAGGTCCTTTCCCGCCAGCACATATTTTTTGGCCCTCTTCTGCAGGCTGGTCTCTTCAGGGTACTTTTCTTTGTCAGCCAGGACTTCGCCAAAGATACGCTCCTCCGCCTGGCGGTACGGATAGGTCACCTTCCGGATCCGGAAACGCTTCTGAAACTTCATGATATTACTTTCCTCATCCAGTACGCAGGACAGATTCGGAGACAACAGCCATGAGTCACAGTCGTACATCGTATAGGACGCGTCAAAGAACTTGTCCGCCTGAGAGAACGAATCGTCGCAGGCCTTCTCCGCCAGCGGCTCTCCCTCCGGAATATGTACGTGAAGCACACCGTCCCCCGTCTCAAACTGCAGCCTTCCAAGCCGGAAGATACGCATCTGAAGCGGCAGGCTCAGCCACCCTTCTTCCATCAGTCCTCTCACGCCTCGTCTCTTCAGACAACAGCGGTACCAGATCGTAAAATCATAAAACGTATCAAAATATACCTTGTCTGTTATCCCCCGTTTTTTAAATTGTTCATATCGTTCAGCGGCAAAAGAAACGTAGAGATACAGCAGAAGCTGATCCGTCCCCTCTTCTTCGCGGCTCTTGCCGAGAAAACGCTCTGTATCGCGGTAAAATAACTCCTTCCAACTGATATACTCTGCCCGCTGCATATCGTACGTCTCAACGATACGCTGAGCGTCCGCAGGAAGTTTAATTCCTTCCATTAACTCCTTTTTCGTCATGACCGTCTCCTGTATCCTCTTTCCTCGTGATTTTCATATTACTTTCTATCGTATCTGCGACCGCTTTTACATCCGGTATGTTACGGGGATGATCACAGATGTATTTCGGATACGTACTGTCTTTCAGGCCTTCCAGCAGAATAATATCTGCCTCCGGAAATGCCTGTACGATCTCATGTTCCGTGACACCGGAACATTCTTTCGTGACCATCATTCTTCCGGAAGAATATACAGCTGTTCCGAAGGCGCCGGCCATGCGGTGTCTGAAGCTGTCTGTGCCGGGTACGTCCGGCTCAAAGTCATGTCCGTCATGTTTGATCACCGCAACCTTATATCCCCTGCTTTTAAGCTCCGGTATGAGCTTCGTGATCAACGTCGTCTTTCCTGTATTTTTAAATCCGCTGACCGCGTATATATACGGTCTGCCTACAGCAGTATTATCCATACACTGTCTCCTTTACACAATCCTTCATTGCCTGCCGGAATATCGATCAGGCAGTTGCAGCCCTTCATAGAACTGAGCGAGCCGGACGAATGCGATCCCTCCGGTACACGGACCATACCGGATGCCCACACCGCCCTGACAAATCTCCTGCTGCCGCTTTTTTTAGGGAACCCATTTTCCATGACAGCCTGCTGCCGCACAGGGGCAAGCGCGCTGTCGCCTGTCATATGATAAAGGGCAGGCCGCACAAGAAGCTCCATGCCGGCCGCCGCCCCGAAAGGGTTGCCGGACAGGCTGATGATCACGGCGCCCTCATATACGGACGCCATGGCGGGGGAACCGGGCTTCAGCTTCACTCTCCAGAATAGCCTTTCGGCGCCGAGGCGTTCTATGACATCATGCATAATATCCATCTTCCCCACTGACACTCCCCCGGTCGTGATGATCAGGTCCGCTTCCTTACTTATCCGCGCAAGGCAGCCGGCCGCCTTTCCTGCGTCGTCTTCTATCCTTCCCGCATAGAACGGCGTAATGCCCCACTCCCGCAGTCTTGCCTCCACGAGATACCGGTTGGAATCGTAGACCGCTCCGGGCCTTAACGGCCTGCCCGGCTCCTGCAGCTCACTGCCTGTCGTGAGCACTGCCACAGCCGGCTTTTTCCTCACTCTTACTCTCTCGTATCCCATGCCGGCCGCCAGCGCAATATTCACCGCATCCATCCGCTCGCCGTTTCGGATGATATGGGTTCCTGCTCTATAGTCTTCCCCCTGAAAGCAGATATTCTCACATGGCTTGACAGAACGGTATATCTGAACCTTCTCTTCTCCATAATCCGTATCTTCCTGCCGTATGACCGCATCCGTGCCTTCAGGTATGGGAGCGCCGGTCATGATTCTCACCGCCTGTCCCGGGCCGAGGCTTTGTACAGCGGGAACACCTGCCGGAAGTTCTCCTGCCACATTAAGTACCGCGGGGTTTTGCGCGCAGGCCCCCCGGATGTCCCCGGCGCGTACTGCGTAACCGTCCAGAGGTGACCTTGGAAACGGAGGCTGGTCCGTCCTTGCCGCCAGATCTTCCCCGATCCGTCTTCCAAGAGCTTCCGACAGGCTGCACTCCTTTGTCCCTTCTGTCTGTTTCACGTGAGCGTTCAGTATTCTCTGCGCTTCTTCTAATGTAACCAACCTATTGACCCTCCAGCCTCTTATAATCCTCTTTTGTATTCACATTATTCACGGTTGTATGCTCAAGCGGAAGAATCTCACAGCCGGCGAGGCTTCTTTCCCACCAGCCGCACAGCCGGCAGTTTCCTTCTGCTATGAGCTCCTCCGCTGCAGGCAGCATCTCTTTACTGTATACTGCCGGAAGCGGCAGCAGCCGGTCTCCCGCCGACGGGCAGACCGGTCTCCCTGTTCTTCTGTATATCTCCATGAGGTCCTTAAGAAGCCGGTCCGGTACCGGGACCATATCACATGGCACCACGAGAAGAGCGTCCTCCTGGCACAATTTCAGCCCCGTGCAGATTCCGCCGATGGGACCGGTACCTTTATATATATCTTTTACAAGGACCGCGTCCAGGCCTTCATACGGCGCATACTCCTCCACAGACACATACAGCGCGCCGGCAGCCTTGAGGCCATTTTTTAGCCATAAATAAAACTGCTTTCCCCGGTACTTTAGAAACAGTTTCTTTCTGCCGCCCATGCGGGTATTTTTTCCTCCGGCCAGAATATAACCGGCCAGTGTATTATCCATCTGTTTCTCTTTCATCGGATTCCCTTTCCTCTTCCACCGTCACAGCCCCCGTCGGGCATGCCCGCACACAGGCAGGTTCGCGGCCCGCTTTAAGCCGTGTAAGACAGCCGTCGCATTTCACGATCTTCCCTTCACGGTCAAACCGGATCACCTGCACCGGACAGGCACTCTCGCATGCCCTGCAGCCGGAACAGAGAGCCCGCCTTGCAAGTACAATCCCGGTGTCTTCGTCCGCTAACAGCGCGCCGCACGGACAGGCCCGCGCACAGGCGCCGCAGTGTATACAGCCCGGGCAGACATCCTTCTGAAAACTTTTTGACTCCGCCACGATCCTTTTTATGGAACGGAGGCTTATGCCTTCCTCTCCCGGCCCATAGTGGGCATCCAGGCAGGCCGTATGGCATGCAAAGCAGCCGGTACATTTTTTCTCGTCAAATCGGAATTTATAACTCATGCGGCTGTTCCTCCATTTTTTCTACATTACAGAAATAACTCTTATATCCAGGGAACCCGGATATTGGGTCAAGGTAATCTTTATCAATAAGTTCATTGGCATCCCCTCTGCCGTCTCCATGGTACATGTATACAACACCCGGATCTCCGTTGATATTACAGGCAGCCATTCCTGTCACTGCGCCGGCCGGAGAGCGGATGATAACAGTATCCCCCTCTTTAAGCCCGCATTTCTCAGCATCCAGCGGATGCATCTCGATAAGAGGGGACGGCTGCAGCGCGTCCAGCCACGGCACACGGTACACCCTTGAATGGAAGTACTGGGGCCTGCGGCAGCCTGTGTTCAGAATAAAGGGATATCTCTTCCTGTCCACGGCCGTCTCCTTTCTGTAATCCCGATAGACAGGCAGTCCCTCATATCCGTGGCTGTCCTTGTACCGTTCCAGTACAAGGGACTTTAATTCGATCTTACCGGAAGGCGTGCGGAACGCTTCCTTCTCATAATTTTTAAAGGACGGCATTCGCAAATGCCTGCCCTGCAAACCTTCGGGGCTGTCTTTCAATTCTTTAAGCGTCAATCCGGACGGTTCCAGAATATACTGCATATAATTGTCGTATCCCTTCTCCAGCACTTCGTCCCGCAGTCCCATCCTCTTTAATACTTCCATGATGACCTCAATATCATTTTCAGACTCTCCCAGAGGTTCGACCGCCTTGTTGGAGAAAAAGAAACGGCCGCCTTTCAGGCAGTGGACCTCCTCTCGCTCGTAGGATGTACATGCGGGCAGCACGAGGTCGGCCGCTTTACAGGAATCTGACATAAATAATTCCACATTTACATAAAAATCCAGCTTCATCAGCGCCTGCTCCACATACTCCGGCTGCGGCCACATACGGTGGTTCAGTCCCATACCGAATAACGCCTTGACCGGATAAGGCTCTTCCTTCATGATATAGTCTGCAAGCCTTGTACACTGCGCCTCATCGCAGGACAGATCAAACCAGACAGGAAAGTCTCTCTGGCCGATCGCTTCTTCTTTCTCATATCGTCTGACCTTCCCAAACTCATTACAGGGGGAAGTAATTCCCGCCATAGAACAGTTGCCGCCTTCTACATCGTAATTCCCCGTGATGGCCGGCAGAGAAAAAACGGCGCGGTAATTCTGGACGCCATTCGTATGATGTACGATAGGTGAAGCGGAAAACAGAATACCGGAAGGCCCGTTCTCCGCATACATTCTCGCCGCTTTCCGGATCAGCCCCGCATCCACCCCGGTGATGACCGCTGCTTTTTCCGGTGTATAACGGCCCGCATACTCCCGGTACTCCTCAAATCCATACACATAGTTGTCAATAAACGCTTTGTCACACAGCCCTTCTTCTATAATGACATGGGCCATGGAAAGAGCCAGAGCGCCGTCCGTTCCCGGAACAGGCTGCAGATGAATGTCCGCGTCATTGGCCGTGACCGTACGCCGGGAATCCACATCAATGATCTTTACCCCCCGTTTTTTCAATCCCTGGTATATGCCGCTCATGGCCGTGTTGGAGTGGTACAGATTAGAGCTCCACAGCAGCACCGAACGGGCATGCGCCAGATCCGGCCCGCATATGTGATTGCCGTAGATGGAGCGCCACGCCAGCGCCGCCGCCTGGAAACACGTGCTGGACTCCGTACAATAGTTAGGAGAACCATATGCATTGGCGAGTCTTAGGAGGGCAGGGCGGTACCATTTCGGATAACCGGTATAAAATACCGTCGATCTGGCGCCGTATGTATCTCTCACTTTCAGCAGATTTTCCGCTATGATATCATACGCCTCATCCCACGTGATCCTTGTAAACTTTCCTTCTCCCTTTTTTCCGGCGCGCTTCATCGGATAGAGTAGGCGCTCCTTATTATAAACGTATTGCTTTGCCGCCATCCCCTTGGCACATAATCCACCGGACTGGCCTTTCACATTCCTGCTGCCCTCTACGGACACGAGCAATTTGTCCTTCACATATGCGTCTGCCTGGCAGCAGGGACCGCAGATACCGCAGGCTGTTTTAACTATTTTTGTTTCTGACATGTTTACCTCTACTTTCTTTCAGCCACCGCCAAAGTTACAAACCTGTCCCAGAATATCATGATTATATCTTTCATGTCTTTGCAGCGTCAAATTGATTATACCGATCAACCGCTTCACATATAGATGGTATCTATGAGCCAAAAAATATTGAGGAACGTGTTTTAATATGTTATATTGATACTGCCGTTCACTCAAAACGGCAGTAAAGGAGTACAACAACATGAGCATTTTAACTGTAGAGCATCTTTCCCATGGATTTGGAGACCGCGCCATCTTTCACGATGTATCTTTCCGTATGCTGAAAGGGGAGCATATCGGCCTCGTCGGCGCCAACGGGGAAGGCAAATCAACATTTTTTAATATTGTGACCGGCGCAGTGACGCCAGATTCCGGCAAGATAGAATGGGCCAGGGATGTCCGCATCGGCTATCTGGACCAGCATACAGCGCTGAATAAAGGAATGACCATACGCGATGTTTTAAAATCCGCATTTTCATACCTCTTTGCATTGGAAGAGCGCATGAATGATATCTGCGATAAACTCGGATCCGCGGATGAAGAGACCATGAACAGTCTGATGGAGGAACTCGGTGTCATCCAGGATACTCTTACCATGCACGACTTCTATGTCATCGACGCAAAAGTGGACGAAGTGGCGCGTGCACTTGGACTTCTGGAAATCGGACTGGACAGAGACGTCACCGACCTGAGCGGGGGACAGAGAACCCGTATCCTGCTCGGCAAACTTCTGCTTCAGAAACCCGACATCCTGCTCCTTGACGAGCCTACCAATTATCTGGATGAAGAACATATCAACTGGCTGAAACGTTATCTGAACGAATACGAGAATGCCTTTGTCCTTATCTCCCATGATATCCCGTTTTTGGATGAAGTCGTCAACATCATCTATCACGTGGAGAACCAGGAGCTGAACCGGTATGTCGGTAATTATGAGGAATTCCAGAAAGTATACGCGGTAAAAAAAGCGCAGCTTGAGGCTGCCTATAAAAGGCAGCAGCAGGAGATCAGTCAGTTAAAAGACTTTGTAGCCAGAAATAAAGCACGCGTCTCCACCCGCAATATGGCCATGTCCCGGCAGAAAAAGCTGGACAAGATGGATGTCATCGAACTGGCGTCGGAACGTCCGAAGCCGGAATTTCACTTCCGTCCGGGACGCACGCCCGGCAAATATATCTTTGAACTAAAGGATTTTGTCATCGGATACGATGAACCGCTGTCCGCCCCTCTGACTCTCTCCATTGAGCGGGGACAGAAAATCGCCCTGACCGGCGCCAACGGCATAGGAAAAACCACATTGATCAAAAGCATCCTCGGGCTTGTCCCTCCCCTTTCCGGAACTTGTGAAACAGGGGAAAATATAGCTCCGGGCTATTTTGAACAGGAGGGAGGCCACAACAATAAGAGGACCTGTATCGAGGAGATCTGGCAGGAGTTCCCTTCCTTCACTCAGTATGAAGTACGCTCCGCCCTTGCCAAGTGCGGCCTGACCACAAAGCATATTGAAAGCCAGGTACGGGTGTTAAGCGGCGGTGAACAGGCAAAGGTGCGCCTGTGCAAACTGATCGGCCGGGAGACCAACGTCCTTCTTCTGGACGAGCCTACGAACCATCTAGATACAGACGCAAAGGACGCCCTGAAGGCCGCTTTAAAAGAATACCGCGGAACGCTGCTCCTCATCTGCCATGAGCCTGAATTCTACCAGGACATTGTCAATGATGTCTGGGACTGCAGCAAATGGACGACCAGGATCGTGTAGGCCGTCCAGTCCATTGTATGGGACAAAAAAACAGAGAGCGCTTAAATAACAGCGTTCTCTGTGATCTCTTCAAATATTTTTTACTTAATTTTTAACATCAATCCTCTTCCAGCAGCGCACATGCCAGTCCCTCATCGATCATGAGAACATTGATATACCCGCCTTTGATAGCCGCCTTGGCGATATACTTCTTATTTCTTCCGAAAGCCACCGCAATACAGTGTGGTATCTTTCTGAGCTGTTCTAACGGAATCGCGATCGTCCGGTCCTGTATATCTGCGTCACACAGGTTTCCGTCATAATCAATGAAGGTTCCGCATATATCTCCCACCACATTCTTACTGCGCAGTTCCTCCTTATCCGCCGTAAAATTGTACCATGTATCACTCGTATTAGGAAGGATGGCATCCAGAAGTCCGAGGCCCACGATCGCGATATCCAGATTGGCAAGTTCCTGGAAATGCTTTTTGTTGAAGGGTTCTTCCAGGAGAAGATCACGCAGCACCTTTGTATGCACAAGAAGCGGCACATGCATGGCATGAGGGATCCCCCCTAATATCTTTGCCAGGTCGATCGCCAGAAAGGAAGAGCAGTTGCTCATCTGGTGGCTTGCATCCCCCTGCATCTGGAATACATCAATGTTATAACGGTCGATCGCCTGCAGGCGGTAAATTATGCTTGCGATCGTCGTCCCTGCTGAAACTCCGATACGGACATTTTCGCTGACTGCGTTCTTCAGATAATCTGCTGTGGACTCTCCGATCGCTTTCAGTATCAGCTCATTGTCATTCTTGTCATTGACCACGCAGACATGCTTTAACCCATATTTCTTCTCCAGCTTCTTTTCCAGTTCATATTGATACATGGAAGTATTCTTAATATGAATAGATACGATTCCTTCATCAATACAGTTCTTCAGTATCCTTGATACAGTAGTTCTGGAAATATTCAGTTCTTTTGCAATTTCTTGCTGTGACAGGTTCTGCCTATAATACATATTTGCAACCTGAACTTTCATATCTAAACGATTCGGGGACATCTCATTCACTCTCTTCCCTCTCCTGTTATTTTCAAAAGCGGCAGCCTATTTATACCGTCATAATATCTGGGGATATTATATCATATCTCCTAATAATTGGAAACACTTTGACTTTTCTTAATTATCCGGGTCTATGACAATTTTAATCGCCGTCTGGTCTTTCAGTAATTCAAACCCGTGTTTGATCTGCGAAAGCGGTAATCTGTGAGAGACAAGGGACGCAAGGTCCAGTTTGCCTGCTGCCGCAAGGCTGATAACGTTTCTCCAGGATGTCGTATTGTAACCCATATGGCCTGTTATACTGACAGATTTGACATTCACTTCATTCATACCATATCCATAAGGCTTGTCGTTCATACCGATGCGCACCACGATCCCGTCATTGCGGACGATCTCCACCGCCTGTTTTAATACGGCGGGCGCGCCGGCGGCATCTATACATAAAGCCACGCCGCTCATACCGCAGATTTTCTCCACCTCTGCCGCAAGATCGACACCTTCCCCATTTATAATGGTATGGGTCGCCCCCAGTTTACGCCCGCACGGAAACCGGGATTCCTCATCGGACGGCATGCCGATCAGTATGATCTTGGCAGCCCCCGCTATCTTCGCCATCTGGACGCTGAAAAGTCCCAACGCGCCGGCTCCGAACACTACCACGTTCTCCCCCGGCATCATCTGTCCTTCCTGTACGACCGCCATATATGCATTGGCGGCAGGCTCCAGCAGCGGCGCTGTCTCCATGGGGATCTCTTCCGGCAGACGGAACAGACAGTTGGGATATACTGCCAGCAGATCCCCGGGGATTTTAACATACTGCGTAAAGGCCCCGTCGACACTGCATCCCAATGTTTCCCTCTCCGGGCAGTTCACAAAGTTTCCCTTCTCACAGGCCGGGCACCGGCCGCATACGGAGGCTGTATTCTCCGATATGACCCGGTCTCCCACTTTCCAGTACGTGTCGGCATGCGGACCCATCTTGGCGATCGTTCCAGCAAACTCATGTCCCAGAATGATAGGATACTCACCGAGACAGGGCAGCGCGCCATTATAAAAATGTACGTCACCGCCGCAGATAGCTGCTGATTCCACTTTAATAAGAATATCCCTGTCACCGCATTCTGGCTTCTGTACTTCCCGGATCTCTGTCTTTCCGCGTTCATATAATACTAAACCTTTCATCTTGATCCTTCTTTCTGCTTTATAATATAGTGTTTTCTGTTATCTCTACTTTCTTTCTCCTGACTGTATTGTCCGCCTTCCACGCCATACCTTCCGATCCAAGTATAGTGATGAAATGCTTCAGGCGCGAGCCGTACCCTTCTTCTATAATGTTGGCAAAACCATAAGCGCCGCTTCCGGATGTATCTGCATTTTCAATGGCCTCAATGGCAGACGCAAAAAGTTCGCATCCGATGTTCACCTTATTGATTCCCATCCTGGCAGCTTTTTTAAGGCCTTCATCACCAGTCCCTGAACCACCGTGCAGCACAAGAGGAAAGTTTCCCGTCACCTTTTTTATCTCCTCGAGCCTGTCGTAGTCAAGATATGGAATCTGCCCTTTATCATAGGCGCCGTGGGCCGTACCGATGGCCACTGCAAGGCAGTCGATCCCGGTCTCCTCTATAAACCGTTTTGCAAGTTCCGGTTCTGTCAGAGCCGCATCTCTGTCCGCCTCATAATTGCTGGCATTTCCCACATGACCAAGCTCCGCTTCCACACTGACGCCTGCCGCATGGGCAACCTTAACCAGTTCCTTCACCTGGGCAGCATTCTCTTCAAAAGGAAGTTCCGAGCGGTCTACCATAATAGAGGAAAAACCTGCGCGGATACACGCCACCGCCGACTCAAAATCCGAACCGTGGTCGTGATTGACCGCCACCGGAACTTTCGACGCTTCGGCCAGGGCCTTCAGGTATCTTCCGAATAGATCCACATCATAATCAAAAATGAGCGGGACAAGCAGAATGACCGGAGAATTCATCTCTTCCGCACACTTGATCGCTGTACGGGCGTTTAATTCTGTCTGCACTACCGGCGCCGGCACCGCGTAATTTCCCTCATTGGCTCTGTCTAAAATTTCTTTCATTGTCACTAACATACTCTATACCTCCTGTATTTCATTTTCGCTTACAGTTCCTTCTGCCGGTTCCAAAAATCAACCGACATGTCATATGCTTCCTGATAAAGCTTTAACTGTTCTTCATACCAGGCAGCCTTTTCTTCCCTGGGATAATAAGTCTTTTCCCGCACAGGTTCCGGAAATCCGTCCTGTAAAGTATAATATCCAAGCGCCACACCGGCGCATATGGCCGCGCCGCGGCAGCCTGTCTCCCGGTCTTTCCCGATATGCACAGGGCGCTTCAGCACATCTGCAAACATCTGTCCCCAGATATTGCTTTGGCTTCCGCCTCCTGTCATCCATATTTCCCGAAACTTTTGTGTCCGAACTTCCAGTCTGCGTATCTCTATGCACATGGTGATGCAGATTCCCTGAAAAAGAGCGAGCAGGATATCTTCTTTCGTTGTATGTGATGTCATTCCAAGAATCCCGGCTCTGGCGGAACTGTTGTAAAATGTCCCAAGCAGATAGGGCTGGAATACAATGCTGCTCTCTTTCTTTTCCGCCAGCCGCTTCTCCAGAAGTTCAAACACACTGACTCCCTTCTCTTTTGCCTCCTGTTCTTCCCCGGAAAACATCAGATCTAACAACCAGTTCATGGTATTGCATCCGCTTCCGATGGATGTGGTGACAGTCTTTATTTCCCTTGTGATCCCCCCAAACAGAAAGCTCTCACCCGGGACTTGTACTGCCGGAAGCCTTGCCGCTGCGTCCAGCACGGCAATATTGATGCCAAGCGTACCCATAATGACAGCAAGATGACCCTGTTTATTTCCCCCGCTTCCGATAGAGCAGGCGATCATATCATGGGCGCCTGCCGCAACAGGTGTTCCCGCTGCAAGTCCGGTCAGCTCTGCCGCTTCTTCTGTCACTGCGCCGCATATTTCACTGGCATATACGAGAGGCGGAAGCATAGTGATACATTCTGCAATCCCCGCTGTTTCCAGACACTTGGTTAAATACTCTCCGGTATCCAGATCCACCGGTGCCGGCGGGTCGGACATATCTGCATTCGCCTTCCCTGTCAGACGGTACCGGATCCAGTCCTTACTCCCGAGGATCCACCGGACCTTTTTAAATACTTCTGGTTCCTTTTCTTTCAGCCAGAGCATAAATGCCGCGGTCCTCGGAATCTCTGCCTCCTTTTGAGTCTCAAAGTGGTCCATGACCTCTTCGTGACGGCTGTCCATAGACAGGACGCCAGGATATACGGCTTCCCCGTCCTGCGACACAAGAAAATTGCCGCCGCCCTGTCCGGAGAACGAGACTGCCGCCACTTCCTCCGGGCTGATACCGCTTTTGCAGAACAGCTCCCGGACAGCCGCCGCGGCCTGCTCCCACATCAGTTCCATATCCTGCTCAGCCCAGCCCGGCTTCAGACTTCTGATCGGCTGGCACCTGCGCGACTCCAAACAGACGACCTCCGCATTTACAGTGTAAAATGCCGCCTTAATCTCCGACTGTCCTCTGTCTATTGTTAAAAAATATTTTTTCTCCATCGTCTCACCTTTTAGAACAGCTCTTCCATACTAATTCATCTTATAGGAATATGGTTCCTCCTTAAAATAATGCCGGATCTCATTGAGCGGACTTTCTATTGACCTCAGGATAAAGTCTCCGCCGTTTCCCGCCACATGAGGTGTGGCTATAATGTTGTCCAGCTTCAGAAACGGATGTCCGTCCGGCAGAGGCTCATCCGAAAATACATCGATGCCCGCGCCCGCTATCACGTGTTCTTCCAGCGCCTTTATAAGCGCCTCTTCGTCGATCAGGCCGGCCCTCGCTGTGTTGACCAAATATGCCGTCGGTTTCATCAGCGTAAGAAGCCGCTCATTTATCATCCCGTGATTCTCTGGGGTCAGCCTGGCATGTACCGAGAGAAAATCGGCTCTCTGGAATAATTCTTCTATCGTGCCTACTATCTCCACGTCCATTTTCTTTGCTGTTTCCGGGTCCGCCCACGGATCGTAGGTTATGATGCTGCATCCAAATCCCTGCAGTCTCTTTGCCACCTTCCGGGCGATGGCGCCAAATCCCAGAAGGCTTACCGTGGAATTTTTCATCATTCCTTCCAGACCCATCACAGAATCCTTCCATTCCCCTTTTCCCCCCATATCGTTCCGGGGCAGTCTTCGCATCAGGGCCAGCATTAAAGTTACCGCAAAATCAGCTACCGGTTCTGCCGCACGCCCGGGTGATGCACATACAGTAACGCCGTGCTCCTTGGCCGCTTTCATGTCTACATTTTCTACTCCGCTTCTCATGACACAGAGCAGTTTCAACCGCTGTGCCGCTTCAAAAAACCGTCTGTCCGCGCCGGAATAATGCATGATGATTATATCCGCATCTCTGATCGACTCCAGGAACTGCGGAGTATGTTCCACCCAGTCCGGCCCTTCTTTCTCCAGCCGCAGATTCGCCTCCCGCATGTTCCCGCCCGCTTTATTGAGCGCGCCCAGATCCTCTGTAAACGCATACTCGACCCCGTATTCTTTAAATTCGTCAAACATCTGAGGAATGCCTCTTACTTCCAGATCCTGTTTTGTAATCAGCCCTTCAGATACAAATACTATTTTTGTCATCTTCTTCTCTCCTCCTGCCTCTTTATTTTTTATGTCCTTTTGACCGAATCACCACCACCATGATGAGCGCGAACAGAAGCATCCCGCCCTGTACATAATTCTTAAGCCACAGCTCGCTTGTGATCATCAGAAGCCCCTGATTGATCAGAGCATACAGCACGGCGCCGACAAGTGTCCCCGGCACATTAAACACCCCGATCTTCCCATAGGCGGCGCCCAGGAATACGGTTGTCAGAGCGGGGACAAACATGTTCTCCCCAAGCGTAGGGGATGCGGCATTCATCTGAGACCCCTGCATGATCCCTGCCAGCCCGCACAAGACAGCTGTGATAACAAACCCTTTCACCTTCTGCATCCTGCCGTCTATTCCTATGTAATCACAGGCCGTCGGGTTTGCCCCTACCGCATAAAGATATTTTCCGGCCCTCGTATACTCTGTATAGAACAGGATCAGCGCCCCCGCGATCACCAGTATCACGACCGGCATCGGGATGATACCGAACAGATACCCTTGTCCCATAAACGTGAACTCCTTCGGCCATGCCGAAAGATTGTTTACATTTTTACTGTTAGTAAGCGCTTTTGCCGCTCCTTTGACAAGATACGATGTCCCGAGCGTTGCAATGAAAGCCGGGATCCCGATCTTCACATGCAGAAATGCATTGTATATTCCAACAAGGCCAAGGACCAGAAGTGTAAGAAGTACCGCCCCGATATAATTATGAAAGGAAGTCCTTCCTAATATGACCGCCATCAGACAGGACGCCAGAGACACCTGCGCCCCTGCCGAAAAGTCCAGTTCCCCTGTCGCAAATATACAGGTAAGTCCCACCCCCATAACACCCACGATGCAGGCGTTGCTCAATATATTCAGCAAGTTGGTGACCTGCAGGAACGCGGGAGAGATGATCCCAAATACAATTGCCGTTGCCGCTGTAAAGAACAGCAGCCAGCGCCGTGCCAACATTCCGCCGAAAAATTCCGGCTTTGATCTATTTTTATCCGCCATCTTATGTTCCTCCTTCCGTCAGCTCTCCAGCTTTACGCTCGGCAGACCGTCTTCTTTGATCAGCGCGATGATCGCGACCGCGACCGTCAGCAGGAGCCCCTGCACGATATCTTTTACGTAGATCGGGTACCCTGCGCTGATGACGCCGTTCTGGATCACGATCATAAGAATGGCTGCCAGCACCGTCCCGGGAACGTTATATTTGCCAAGCTTAAGGAACGTGGCGCTGAGCATGGTGGCCGCGATAGCAGGCATCAAAAGTTCTGAGCCCATAGTCAGAGACACGCTGTTGTTGTAAGAAGCCGCTATCATTCCCGCCAGTCCGCAGAACACACTGCTGATCACAAACGCCCACACCTTCATTCCCGGCACGGAGATACCGGAATTGTTGGCCGCTGTAGGGTTAGATCCCACCGCGTACAGATGCCTGCCAAATCTCGTCTTTTCATAGACGAGGTGCGTCAGCACGGCAAGACCGAGAAATACGGCCACTGCTGCCGGGAGTATTCCGCCGATGCGCATCTGCATTATATTAAAGCTGTCTGGCCAGTCCTTGGAATAAAGCGTAGTCCCGTCGTTGAGAAGCTGGGAGCATCCGTCCACAACAGTGGCCAGCGCAAGTGTACACACGAAGGTAGGCACACCGATCCGGATCGTACAGAAGGCAAGGAACAGGCCGATAGCTGCCGATGCCGCAACGCTTATAAGAAACGCCAGAAACATATTGTTAGAATCCGGGGCTGCCAGAAACTTCCCGAATACCGCTCCGATGACCGTACACTGGGCTCCGATGGAAAAGCTCATCTCCCCTGCCGCCATCAGTATCATATTGCCGAGCGCCAGTACGCCTATAATGCTGCTGAGCGCCAGAAGGTTCATCACATTGTTCAGCATGAGAAACCTTGGCTGTACCGCCTGAAAGATAAGAGCGATCACCACGAGCGCAATGAGCAGGAATACTCTGGACAACTGCTCTTTTATCCCTTTCTTCTTTCTTATGTAAGTATTTTTACCCATCGATTTTTTTCCCCCTAACTGCCACACTGAGGATATTCTGTTTGTCAAATTCATTCCGTTCAAAGCCCTGTATGATATCTCCGTCGGCAAATACATATATTTTGTCACAGACATTCAACAGTTCGTCGATCTCCGATGAAATAAACAGAACTCCGATCCGCTTTGTCTCCTCTTCGCTGTCTGTAAGCTGGCGCACCTTTTGGTATATCTCAAACTTCGCGCCGACGTCGATTCCGTTCGTTGGTTCATCTAAAATCAGAAGACTGATATTTTCAATGGCGATAGAACGGCCGATAATTATCTTCTGGATATTTCCTCCGGAAAGACTGGATATGGACTGCCCCGGAGTATTGTATTTAACATCATTTTCCGAAAGAACAGTCCCCGCGAATTCCCTGCTTTTTCCCTGCTTTACCAATCCCGGGCCTTTGCCTGCCAGTTCTTTTTTCAAAAACAGATTGCAGATATTATCCACGAGAGACAGCGCCTTAAACATGCCGTCTGCCCGTTTCTCAGGAGTCATGATCATTCCCCGGTCAATCATCGTCCGCGTATTGCACTTCGTTATGGTCTCTCCATTGAACTGATACGACTTTTCAGCCTTCCGCAGGCCAAACAGCATCTCCGCACATTCCGTCCTCCCAGATCCAACCAGTCCGTAAAAGCCGACGACTTCTCCCTTATGCACCCGGAAGTCAAGCTGATGTTCTCTGCCGTCGTATACGGCATGTACCGAGTCCAGGATCACAGGCAGTTTTGTAAAGTCTTTTTCCATGACATTTACTCTTCCATAAGACTTTCCGGTCCTTAACATTGCCATTATGACCTGGATCTGCGTCAGGTTGTCCACCGAATCTGTCAGCGTATTTTTACCGTCGGTAAGTACCGCTATCCGGTCTGCCACCGCAAACAGTTCTTCGATCTTATGAGAGATAAATATGACCGCGATATCCATTTTTTCTCTTACTTCTTTTATAAATGCCAGGAACGGCTCCACTTCTCCTTCTCCCAGAGACGCCGTAGGCTCGTCCAGTATGAGGACCTTGGGATCGTTGTAAAAAGCCCTCATGATCTCGATCAGCTGCTGTTCGCCTGCCCCCAGCTCTTCTACCGGGACGTCCAGAGGTATGGACAGATGCAGCTTATCCCGAATCTCCAGCGCTTTTTCATATGCAGTTTTCTCACTTATAAAGCCCTTTCCCGGCTCATTGCCGAGACATATATTCTGTGCTCCTGTCAGCATGCCCACAAGATTGCGCTCCTGATACACCATACTGATCCCGGCTTTCATTGATTCCGTCGTATTGCGGAAGTTTACGTTCCGCCCTTCAAAATACATCTCTCCTTCATCGATCGGATATACGCCTGTAAGCATTTTACAGAAGGTGCTCTTACCGGCTCCGTTTTCACCTATGATAGCCACGATCTCTTTGTTATGTACTTCAAAATCAACATGGTCAACCGCGACGAAATCGCCAAATCGCTTTGTTGCCCCTTGAAATCGCAGAATTGCTTGGTTTTCCACACTCTTTCACCTGCCTGTCTGTGAATTTTACCTGCCTACCGTTTCGTCAATCGCCTTGTCGATCATTTCCATTTCCCCAGCGGTCAGCTCCCATTCCGTGCTTCTGCAGTTTTCAAGAGCCTCCTTGACATTGCGCACGCCGCAGAGCGATGTTGTGACAAAGTCTTTCTGGGTATTCCAGTTCAATGCCACCTGGGCTACCGGGACATTTCTTTCTTCTGCAATTTTGTCAAGCGTCTTCAAAAGCTCCATGACCTGGGAGAATCTTGGCTCCTGAAAATGAGGATACTGGTACAGCTTGCGGATGTCATCGTCGGGCAGTTCCGGCAGTTTGCGGATCGCGCCCGCCAGAAGACCGCTGGCGAGGGAGCTGTGAGTCATAACGCCGATATTGTGCTCTTTTGCCCAGATCATATTATCCTCTTCCCCGCGGACGACCATAGAATAGCCGGACTGTACCGCCGTAATATCTATGTACTGCCCCATTTTCTCCATCTCCGGAATACCGAAATTGGATACGCCGAGATAACGGACCTTTCCTTCCCGCTGCCATTTATTGACACACTCGGCAGTCACCTCAAACGGGACGTTGGTATCCGGCACATGTATGAGGAAAAAGTCAACATAATCCGTCCCCAGATTCCTCAGTGACTCCTCAAAACACCACGACATCCACTCGGGCGAACAGTCGGGATAATTCGGTCCGCTGCCGTCCGCCGGATTCCGGAACCCGCACTTGGTAGTGATGAGCACCTTATCGCGCATGCCCTTTATTGCTTCTCCCACCACTTTATCAGACTCACCAAGCCCATATACCCAGGCAGTATCGATATGGTTGACTCCCTGCCCGATCATTGCGCGGACAGCCTCTATACAGTCTCCTCTTTCAACAGAGCCGTAACCAAGGCCTCCCATTGCCCAAGTTCCAATAGTCATAGTAGATACATCAACACCAGATTTCCCTAATTTTTTGTAGCGCATAATTTTCCTCCTTGAATTTTTCTGTTTATTGTAATTGGCCCAATTAGTTTTAATAATTGAATGTTAGCATATGTTCATTCTATTTGTCAATTGTTCTTTTTTATCGAGATTATTTAACATTATAATATTGTATTGACAAATTAATTTGTGCATTTTATAATATAAAACAACATATATATGAATCATTTGTCCATTTTATTTTAACATTTGTTCATTTTAGTTATCTCAAATGTGCAGATAACGTTTGCAAATGTTCAGTCATGAAAGGAGGATATGCTGGGACAAGGTTCAGAAGAGTAAAAGCGATAGAATAACAAAAGAAAACAAGGAGGAACATTATGAAAAGAAAGTTTCTAAGCGTATTACTGACGGCAAGTTTCGTTTTGGCACTGACAGCCTGCGGCAAAGGCTCAGATGATTCCGGAGGCCAGAAAAGCGCTTCCAAAGCATTTGACGACTATGAGAGACCTGCTGTCGCAGACGAAGAAGAGGTGAGCATTATTTACTTGATCTCAAACATGACTGACGAGAGCAATATCCGCTGCGAACAGCAGGCTGCTGTCGAAGCGGCACACCGCGGCTGGGATTATCAGGTCATCAACTATGAAAAGGAAGACAACTTCAGGGAATACTTCCAGAACGCCATCAGCCAGCAGCCGACCGCCATTATCATCGGTGTCACCCAGTCCTTCGACTCCTATCAGGATCTTGTAGAACAGGCGCGCGGCGCAGGGATCGGCATCTATTCAAACGACAACAGTGTCATTGACGGTGTTATCTCCAACTCTACCATGGACAACGCAGAAGCGGCGAAAGCCATAATGGATCAGGTCGTAGCGGACCATGGCGCTGAACTTAAATACGCCGTTTATGAGCTTGCAATGTCCGAAGTTATGACTCTCCGGGCAGACGAGGCCAAGAACTACGCAAAGGATACAAATCTGGAACTGCTCGATTCTATCGATCTTGCATCCACAGGAGATCTGAACACGGCAGGGTACACTATCGCCCAGACATGGCTCCAGCAGTACGGAAATGAACTTCAGTTTATCTTCTGTTCCGCCGATACACCTGCACTGTCAGCGGCGGAAGCTATCGTTCAGGCGGGAGACAAGACAGGCGAAAAGACATTTGTATCAGGTGTTGACGGCGGCTCTTCTACCTGGAGCTATATCCGCGGCAACACACCGATCAAATATACGTATTCTCAGCCATTTGAATATTTTACTCACATGACATTTGAAGTCATAAATGACATTCAGGTGAAAGGCCTGAACCCCGGCGATGACGGATGTACGATCTCCAAAGCCGGCGAATATATGACAGCGCCCGGCATCGTTACGACCGCCGAGAATTGTCCGGCCGCAGGCGACTCTATCCATTCGGTATTTGATTTCTACGGGGAGGATCCCGACAACGAAGATGCGTGGTATAACTGGACAGACGGCCCTGGCATATATGAGGTCACCCAATAGCAGCCGCTGCTGCAGAAAAAGAGCCGGAAACAGACATAACTGCCTGTTTCCGGCTCTTTGTTACGGACGCAGAAGCACACTTGCGCAGTCCTGCGCATCTGCCCTTCTGCCGTTCATATTACAGAATCTTAGAAAGGAACTCCTGCAGTCTCGGTTCTTTCGGATTGCCGAAAAATTCATCCGGGCCGCCCTGTTCCTTGATCTCCCCTTCGTCCATGAAGATCACTCTCGTCGCCACTTCCTTTGCAAATCCCATCTCATGCGTCACGACTACCATCGTCATGCCGTCTCTGGCAAGCTTCTTCATAAGCTCCAGCACTTCCCCGACCATCTCAGGGTCAAGGGCAGATGTCGGCTCATCAAAGAGCATTACTTCCGGGTTCATTGCCAGGGAACGAATGATAGCTATTCTCTGCTTCTGTCCGCCAGACAGCTGGGACGGATATGAATTCGCTTTCTCCTCAAGCCCTACAAGCCTCAGCAGATCCATGGCGCTTTTCTCCGCCTCTTCTTTGCTCTTTTTCAAAAGCTTTACCGGCGCCAGTGTGATATTCTGGAGAATCGTCTTATGGGGAAACAGGTTAAAATGCTGAAACACCATTCCCATCTTCTGACGGTGCTTGTTGATATCTACATTTTTCCCCGTAATATCTGTGCCTTCAAAATACACATGACCTCTGGACGGTTCCTCCAGCAGGTTCAGCGAGCGCAGAAATGTAGATTTCCCGGAGCCTGACGGCCCCACGATCACTACTACCTCGCCTTTTTTTATTTCCTCGGAAACTCCGTTAAGGGCATGCAGTTCCCCGAAAATCTTGTGAAGTTCTTCTACTTTGATCAAAGTCTCTCCGTTAGTGGTCACTGCTCCTTAACCTCCTTTCCAGCATATTTACAAGCTTCGTAAATATCAATACCATCGCCAGATAGATAAGGGCAACGCCGATGAGCGGCATAAAGGCGTCAAACGTCTGGCTCCTTATGATGTCACCGCCCTTTGTCAGATCCTGCATGGCAATATAACCGGATACGGATGTCTCTTTCAAAAGCACGATAAATTCATTTCCGAGAGCCGGCAGTACATTCTTGAACGCCTGAGGCATAATAATATGTATCATCGTCTGTGTATAATTAAAGCCCAGGCTGCGTCCCGCCTCAAACTGCCCGTTGTCGATGGACATGATCCCGGAGCGGAATATCTCCGCCACATACGCGCCGGAATTAATGCCAAAGGCGAGCACCGCCACGATCACTTTATCGATGTCCATGCTGCCGAATATAACAAAATAGATGATCAGCAGCTGAACAACCACAGGGGTTCCTCTGATGACTGTCAGATACAGCTTGCATAATAGATTTAATATCTTAAGCTTCCCTGTTCTGTCATATGTGGAACGCACGATCGCTACGAGAAAACCAAGCGCGATACCGATAAGCACGGCAAAAAACGTGATCTTTAATGTAACGCCCAGGCCGTCCAGTATATATTTCCACCTGGATTTTGTTATAAAATTGGCAACAAATTTATCCTGCAATGTCTGTAACATAGTCTACATCCTTATCTTTTATTCTGCATCATCTGCATTGATGTATTTATCAACGATCTCATCCAGCTTGCCGTTATCTTTAAGCTCATTCAGCGCGTCATTTATCTTGCCCAGCAGATCTTCATTTCCTTTGTCTACCGCAAGCGCATACTCTTCTTCCGTAAATGCCTCATCCAGGATCTTGATCCCTTCCGCCTGTTTTACAAATTCTTTTGCAGGCTCTCCGTCAATGACAACCGCATCGATCTTGCCCTGCTGCAGCGCCTGAACAGCCTCAAATCCTTTATTGTAACGTTCTACTTCCGCATCCTCGATGTCACCTGCGTATATATCTCCTGTTGTTCCAAGCTGAACACCGATCTTCTTGCCTGTCAGGTCGTCAGGGCCGGCAACCTTGCTGTCTTCCTTCACCATGATCACCTGTGTAGCCTTTGCATAAGTATCAGTAAAATCTACATTTTCTTTACGCTCATCCGTAACAGTAAGACCCGCCGCGCCGAAATCAGCTTTACCGCTCGTAACTGCCGGAATGATCGAATCAAAAGCCATATCCTCGATCTTCAGCTCCATTCCAAGCTTATCAGCGATCGCCTGCGCCACCTCCGCGTCGATACCGACCACATCATCTCCGTCACGGAATTCATACGGAGGAAACTCCGCATTCGTCGCCATCACAAGAGTATCCTTAGACTTCTTATCCCCGTCGTCACTCTTCTCCTTCTTGTCCGAACCACACGCAGCAAGAGAAACCACACAAGCTCCCACCAACAAAACACTGACCAGTTTTTTCAATTTCATAACCATATTCCTCCAAATTCACCTGATTGATTTTTGTGCATAAAAATACAAGTCTAGTACATATTTTATCATGTTTCCCAAGAAAAACAAGAGAAATCTGCTACAAAGGAAGAATTTATTCCTAGAGGTCTATAAAGATCAGTAATATACATTAAACCAAAGAAATTTAAGCCCTATACACCTTCCCCAGACACTATATCCATGTTAACACCCCCTAAAGCCTGCGGCTGATAAAGCTGTTGAGCCTTGGCGAAGGACAGGAGGCCCGAAGGGCCGCACCTGGCCGCTGCAGAACGTTCGGAGGCAGACGAGGGAGCCGTTGCTGCAGGAAGAGCCGGAATCGGATACGGGGATGTTATCTCAAATAACATCCCCGAGAGCCTCTGAGGGAGGAAATCCCTTCAGGATTTCCTTCCGAATAGGCTCGGTTATCCGATTCCGGCTCTTCCTGCTGTTACGGATCCCCGGCTGCCGCAGCGCTTCTGCAGCGGCCAGGTGCGGCCCTTCGGGCCTCCGTACACCCCCAAAACACAAACTTTATCACCCCAGCAAAATCTGAACACCTGTGTATATGACTATGATTCCGCCAAGCGCTATCCTATACCAGCCGAACACCTTGAAATCATGCTTCTTAATATATCCCATCAGGAAGCGGATCGCCACAATAGACAGTCCGAAGGATACGACACATCCGAGCATGAGCAGGCCAAATTCTGCCCCGGTAAAATGAAATCCGAATTTGATAAGCTTTATAAGACTCGCCCCAAACATCGCCGGTATCGCAAGAAAGAAGGTAAACTCCGCCGCGATCTCCCTTGAAACACCGATGATCAGCGCTCCGACGATCGTTGCGCCTGACCTGGAGGTACCGGGTATGAGCGCAAGCATCTGGAAAAAGCCTATCCAGAGCAGCATCGGAACCGTGAGATCCGATATCCTGTTGACACTTGGTTTTCTGTGAGCGTTGCGGTTCTCAATGATGATAAACAGCGCGCCGTACAAAATAAGCATAACAGCTACCGGAAACGGTTTATAGAACAGTTCGTCGAGGATATCATTAAAAAGAATACCGATGACTCCCGCCGGAACGGAAGCTATCACTACCTTGATCCACATCTGCCATGTAAGCATCTTCTGTTTGCCGGTCTTTTTCGGCGAAAACGGGTTCAGCTTATGAAAATACAGTACGACCACCGCCATGATCGCCCCAAGCTGTATGACCACGTTGAACATTTCCATAAACCCGGCCGACATGCTTGGCTTCAGCACATCTCCTACAAGAATCAAATGACCGGTACTGCTGACCGGCAGCCATTCTGTGATCCCCTCTACGATCCCCAGAATAATTACTTTAATAATGTCTAACATCCTTTTCTCCCTTCTTATACACATTGGATATCTGCAGTCCGCAGCAGCGTCTGCGATTTTCCTTACGCGGCTTTCCCGCCGTAAGACTACAATACATATTCTTCAATGATCCGCGCGACACCTTCTTCATCGTTGGATACTGTCACGATGTCAGCCGCAGCTTTCACTTCATCGGAACTATTGGCCATCGCTATGCCAATCCCTGCCTTTTTCAGCATCTCTATATCATTCGCGCCGTCCCCCAGCGCCAGAATCTCTTCCTTTTTAATATGAAGCATTTCGCCAAGCGCAAGAAGCGCATTTCCTTTGTTGACACCCTGCACGCTTACTTCTATATTATTGACCAGCGCGCCGGTCACCTCGATCCCTTCGATCTCGCTTAGTTCCTCGAGCGCCTTTTGCTTATCCGCAAGGCTGGCAAACACCGCCTGCACCTTATCTACCGCCCTTCCCTCGGATTCAAACTTTTCTCTGATATCAGCCACCGGTGTCCTTGTAGACAGAATATAATCTCCCATAGCCGATACTCCGAAGAAGTCTCTGATCCGCCTGAGCATTTTCTCTTCCGCAAATCCGGCTCCGTCATAATATACTTCTCGTAGTGTATCATAATGTTCGTAAATATCCAATACTTTTCGGGCAATCTCCGGCGGAACAGGCTTTTCATATATAACGTTGCCGCTCACAGTATCCACGACCCTCCCGCCGTTGGCCGTGATGGCATACCGGATGCCGGGATAATGCAGTATTTCCTCCGGTATTGCGCCGAGCGGCCTCCCTGTTGCGGGGAGAAGCACGATCCCTCTTTCGGAGGCTTTTGTAATGGCCTTCCCGGCACGCTCTGTAAATACCTTTTCTGTAGTCAGCAATGTGCCGTCCAGGTCAAATGCCACCATCTTAATATTCTTTATCATATACCGTCAGTTCCTTTCTGTCTTTGGAAAACAGCAGCAGTGACTGGCTGATTTTGTCTGAAGAGCTCTCATACGCCTGTCTTCCGTGGTCTGCCATCTTTCTTACGACTTCCTCCTGGGCGGCTGCCGCAAAGAGTACCATATCTTTCGTCGGCGCCATCACGACAATATCATCCTTAAGCTTATCTACACATACCTGCCAGATATGCTTAAAGCAGAGTGAGCTGCATTCGTGATGTCCGTCCGCTATAATGGCGAACGCGCCGTACCATGTGTTTCCTATTACAAATTCCACATCCCGGATAAGATTTTCACATGACTTATGGTATAGTTCTTCTATATTACAGTCCGGGGGCAGCATATTGTCTTTGAGCACTTCAAACGTGTCCTCACCCCGCCTGATCACAAATATTATTTTCAGGCCTCCGGTAAAAGATATGACCGGTGTGTCTTTTTCCGATATATGTTTCCCGTTAAGCGCATGGCTGTCCGTAAGTTCTTCTTTTATCCACGGATATATGGCATCTTTGATGTTATCATATCTATAGTGCTCTTCTTCATATTTTCTCATAACGTTTTTCCTCCACGTTCTTACATTCTATGTTCCATTTTAACAAAATTTGCTTTATAAAGCAATTTGTTGTATAATAGAAAAGCACTCGCTAAAAAGGGAAAGGAAATGTATATGAAGAGTACGAAAAAGAAACGTATATTGCGTGCTGCTATATGTCTTACTTGCGCCGTAACAATTGCTTCTGTTAATACATCGGTATATGCAGAACCTTCAACAAACGAGTTGGAAGGAAAGACATCTGATCTGCAGGGGGAGCTTAAAGACCTTAACAGTCAGCTGTCGACCTTGTCTGATGAGCTGGACGCAACATCTTCCAAGATAGAAGAGCTCTCTGCTTCGGTTGAAAAGTCCAAACTGGACGTTGCCGCTGCAAAGCTGAATGAAGATGCCCAGTATGACGCCATGAAGGACAGGATCAAGTTTATGTATGAAGGCGGAAGCGCCTCCTTACTGGAAATACTTTTTTCCTCCGAGAACATGGCAGATTTTTTAAACAAGGCAGAATTTGTATCTAATATCAGTACATATGACAGACAGATGTTGGACGAACTTCAAGCGGTCCGTGTCGACATCGAGAAGAAACAGGAAACTTTAGAAACACAACAAGAGGAATTAGCGGGACTGCAAAGCGACCTGGAATCCAAACAGGAAGCATTAAATGCAAAGATATCTTCTACTTCAGGTGAATTATCCAAATACAGCGCTCAGCTGGAACGGGCAAAAGCCGCGGCTGCCGCACTTAAAACTGCTCAGGATAATTCCGTTGCCGGCTCCACATCAGCGCCGGGCAAAAATACTGACAATGGTAATAAAAACAACAATACTGACGGCAGCAACGGAGGAACTGTCAACAATGGAGGCTCCATTGATGCCAATGTAAGTGATACTGCATTATTCGCTGCAATACTTGAGTGCGAGGCAGGCGGCAGTTACGATGGTATGCTGGCCGTTGCCACAGTTATTATGAACAGAGTGTCCAGTCCGAGTTATCCGAACTCTATCCGCGGAGTCATCTATCAGTCCGGCCAGTTTGCGCCCACCTGGGATGGCAGCCTGAACCGGGTTCTGGCAAGGGGACCGTCGCAGTCAGCCTATTCAGCGGCACAGGCCGCACTTGGCGGAGCAAGACACGCTGCCGTTCTTAATTGTTATTCGTTTAATGCCGCATGGACAGGCGCTTCCGGTGTTAACGTAGGCGGAAACGTGTTCTGGTAGGCCATAAGATCTTTCTTTTAATTGTCACAAAAAGTCCGAAGGAGAAACCGATATTCTCTTCCGGACTTTTTTATTACATATTAATACTTCACGTCTTCTACTGATAGTCCATAACGTCTATCCACTTCATGAGGAAGTCCTTTTCCAGCTCGTTGTCTTTTGTAAGCTGTGCCGCAGCCACTATCGGGAGCCACTGCTGCACATACTGCCTTGCCGTATCCGATTTCCTGCAGAACATTTTCAGATACAGATCTGCCGTCTCCTGATTCTTTAAAGCAAAGAGCAGATACGTCATGGCTGCGTCCGCACTGGCATTGCCCTGTGTCGCATGCGCCCAGTCAACGATCGTCATCTTCCCGTTCTTTCCCACGATCACATTGCTCGGGTTAAAATCACCGTGACATACTTTGTCATGCTTCGGCATACTGTCGAGCCTTGTGAGCAGTTCATACCTGGTCGTCGCATCCAGCTCTTTCAGGCTGTTGATCTGCCGTGCCAGTTTATCATGAAGTTTATTGAGGAGAGGCGCCTTCCTGCTGTGCATTTCCAGCTGAAGATCCACAAAATCCTCCATATATTTCTCCAGATTGCCGGCGTCTACGAGCATCATCTCTTCCAGCGTTTTCCCATCCTTATACTCGATCACAATTGACCATCTTCCGTCGATCTCCGTCACTTCTTTCACTTTCGGTATGTCAAGGCCTGCAGCCTCTACCCGCGCCGTATTCAATGCTTCGTTAAACACATCAGCCTTCGGATGGTTTGGATTGAATACCTTAACAATGTCCTTCTCACATTTATACACTTTCTTATGTGGTCTCTCAACGATCAAAGCAGCTTTCTCCATGTTCATAGTCTTACCTCCTTGTATGTATTTACAGCCGTTCATTTATTTGATATTGTCATTATACACCTGCCTTCTTTGTTTGAAAAGACTTTTTTGATATTTTTTTAACTTATTTTTGGTCATCATAATTATTGTTAATTATTTAACATATAGCAAAGAACATTATTTTATGCAGTTATACCGTAAAATACGATTTGGGACGCGGCATTTTACATTGCCGCGTCCCAAATCCATGGGAAAAACTTATTATGAAAAATTTTGAGAGAAAGCTATTGTTTTATTTACCATAGTAGCACTTCAGGTAAAGTTCTTTGATCTCCTTCATCAGCGGATATCGTGGGTTGGCTCCTGTACACTGGTCATTGAACGCCTGCTCTACCATGTCGTCCAATGTATCCAGGAAATATTTCTCATCTATGCCATAATCTTTGATCGTCTTCTTGATGCCGATCTTTTCTTTTAAATCTTCAAGTTTTGCCACAAAGCTGTTCAGCACTTCCTGGTCATCCTTGCCCTGGCATCCTGCAAACCGCCCTAACTCTGCGTATCTTGCAAGTGCATGGGGATATTCATACTGTGAGAATGTTCCCATCTTCGTCGGCACTTCAGCGGCATTGTATTTCATAACTTCCGTGAGGAGGACTGCATTGGCGACTCCGTGCGGCAGATGGTGGAAAGCTCCTAATTTATGCGCCATGGAATGGTTGAGGCCAAGGAACGCATTGGCAAATGCCATACCTGCCATACAGGACGCGTTAGCCATCATCTCACGTGCCTTCGGGTCGTTTGCGCCGTTTTCGTATGCGGACGGCAGATAGTCAAATACATTTTTGACCGCCTTCATCGCAAGCCCGTCTGTGTAGTCTGTTGCCATAATTGATACATAAGCTTCGATCGCGTGTGTCATAACGTCAATACCTGACGCGCTCGTAAGTCCCTTTGGCTGTGTCATCATATTGTCAACATCGACGATGGCCATATTCGGAAGAAGCTCATAGTCAGCGATAGGCCATTTCACTCCAGTGTCCGCATCTGTAATGATCGCAAACGGAGTCACCTCGGAGCCGGTGCCTGAAGATGTAGGAATCGCTACAAAGTAAGCTTTTTCCCCCATTTTCGGGAACGTATATACTCTCTTTCGGATATCCATGAAATCCATCGCCATATCTTCAAAGTTTACATCTGGATGCTCATACATCACCCACATGATCTTAGCCGCGTCCATGGCGGATCCTCCGCCCAGGGCGATGATCGTATCAGGCTCAAACTGCTTCATCTGGTCGGTGCCCTTCTGCGCGCACTGCAGTGTCGGGTCCGGCGCCACTTCATAGAAGCATGTATGCTGTATACCCATCTCGTCCAGCTTTTCCTCTATTGGCGCTACATAACCGTTTTTATATAAGAAGGAGTCAGTTACGATAAATGCTTTTTTCTTTTTCATAACTGTTCCAAGTTCGTCAAGTGCTACCGGCATACAGCCTTTCTTAAAGTATACCTTCTCAGGTGTTCTGAACCAAAGCATGTTTTCTCTCCTCTCGGCAACTGTCTTGATGTTGATCAAGTGCTTAACCCCTACATTCTCTGATACGGAGTTCCCGCCCCAGGAACCACATCCAAGCGTCAGAGACGGAGCAAGCTTGAAGTTATACAAGTCGCCGATGCCGCCGTGTGAGGACGGTGTGTTGATAAGAATCCGGCAAGTCTTCATTGCCGCCGCATGCTTTGCGATCTTCTCCTGCTCTGCCGGGTGTACATACAGAGACGCCGTATGTCCGTAACCTCCGTCGGCCACGAGCTGCTCTGCCTTGGCAAGTGCATCATCAAATGTTTTTGCCCTGTACATTCCGAGTACCGGTGACAATTTTTCATGGGCAAATTCTTCTGAAATGTCGACAGATTCAACTTCACCGATGAGTATTTTCGTGTCCTCAGGTACTTCCACTCCTGCAAGCCTGGCGATCTCATATGCAGACTTTCCTGGAATCTTGTTGTTCAAAGCACCGTTGATAATAATTGTCTTGCGGACTTTGTCAAGCTCCTCGCCTTTCTTTAAGAAATAACAGCCTCTGTATGCAAATTCTTTCTTTACTTCATCATATACACTGTCCAGTACAGTAACAGACTGCTCGGACGCACATATCATTCCGTTGTCAAATGTCTTGGAGTGAATAATAGAGTTCACTGCCATTCTGATGTCTGCTGTATCATCTATAATTACAGGAGTATTTCCCGCGCCGACGCCGAGCGCCGGTTTTCCGGAAGAATACGCGGCCTTTACCATGCCCGGTCCTCCGGTCGCAAGTATAATATCTGCGTCTTTCATAACCATGTTTGTAAGCTCAAGAGACGGAACATCGATCCAGCCTATGATGCCTTCCGGAGCTCCGGCCTTGACTGCCGCATCCAGTACGATCTTTGCGGCCGCTATTGTAGATGCCTTCGCTGACGGATGGGGGCTGATTATGATCGCGTTTCTCGTCTTCAGACAGATAAGTGTCTTAAATATTGCCGTAGAAGTTGGATTCGTCGTCGGTATAACCGCTGCCACGAGACCGATCGGCTCTGCGATCTTCTTAATTCCGAGCGCCTTATCCTCCTCGATAACACCGCATGTTTTTGTATCCTTATATGCATTGTAAATGTATTCGGCAGCATAATGATTCTTGATGACTTTGTCTTCCACGATACCTCGTCCTGTCTCCTCTACCGCCTGCTTTGCCAGCGGAATACGCATCTTGTTTGCCGCCAGCGCAGCCTCGTAGAATATTTTATCGACCTGCTCCTGTGTGTATGTGGCAAATACTTTCTGAGCCTCTCTCATAGCCTTCATTTTGGCCCCGAGAGTCTCTACACTGTCAACAACTGCTGGTACTGCTTCCTTCTTCTTCGCCATTTTATTGTTCCTCCCGTTAAAGTGTTTATCTTTCTTTCTGGGCCTAGTATAGTACCTCGTTAAATATTTGTCAATACTTTTTTGATATTTTTTTAACGATATTTTATATCATTATATTCATTATTATTTTTTATAATCTTCCCAAACACACTAAAAAGGCGGTTCTTAAACTGTCAAACCAGAAAAAGAACCGCCTTTTTATGCACAGCGACAATAAAGAGCGCCTGTCGTGTGCTTCATATTGTCAAATTAATAACTAAAGCTTCATGACTGTCCCGAGATTTCGCTCAAGCGCAGAATCGAAAATAAATTTCGCCATGGCGACGTCACATACAGACATTCCGATATTGGAGCACACGATCCGTTCTTCTTTCCGCTCTCTTCCCGGCTTGAGTCCCGCTATGATCTCGCCTGTCTCTGCATATATATCAGGCAGTCCGTCCGGAAAATATCCCATGCTGTCAAACAGAACATGCTCATCTTTGCTGTCCACGATATACTTATCCGCATTCTTCTGGATACTGGCCTCCCAGAACGTGTTCAAGTCACAGGGAAGGATCGTCTGTCCTGCGTGAAGCCACTCTTCCTTCACAACAGCCATATTTTCTCTTGTTATGATCGTTGCGGAGGACATGACATCACAATTGGCCGCCACTTCCTCAGGGGAAGCTGCTTTTATGATCTCTATGCCGGATATCTCATCCTTTACCTCTTCAACAAGACGGTCCATGGATTCCTGCCGTACATCATATACGTATATTTTTTTCAGGTTTTTCAGCTTCTTAACGATAAACCTTACATGACCTATCCCCTGTACACCGCAGCCAAACATGCCAAATGTCTCCGCATCCGGATGCAGCGCTGCCGCGGCTATAGAAGTAACTGCAGGTGTCCGCATCGCCGTGAGCCATGCCCCGTCCATAATGACAAGCGGAAAGCCGGTAAGTATCTCATTTAAGATCATGAGCCCCGATGTCTGGGGCAGTCCGTATTCTTTTGGATTCCTCGGATAACATTCGATCCATTTCTCGCCGCAGGCCATCTGCCCGGGCACATATGCCGGCATAGCGTGGTAAAATACATCGTCATACGGATGTATGCCGATCTTGGCAGGCATCTCATACTCTTTATTCCCGTGGGCCGTCAGAGTCTTTTCGATGATTTCCAATGTCTCGTCCGTATCCGGCCCGGCCTCAATGCACTGGTCTTTTGTCAGATATAGTATCTCGCTTCCTATCTTGATCTTTCTTTCGACCCTGTCCTTTTCTTTTCTCAGCATTTCGTCCATGTTCATAATTGTCCCTCCTTATCTAAGGTATCAACTGATCGTTAAAAGATTAATCGCGATTAATTTTGGATATAAAAGATTATGCCACAAATCTGAAGACTATTTCCTCCAGACATTTCATAAACTCGTCAGTCTTGCCTGTAGCGTCTGCAGACACTCCCTGCGCTCTTTCGTCAAGGATATCTTTCAAATACCCTTTGTACAGATGAATGCTTGCACTGTTTAAAAGCTTCGCATCACTTCTGCTCAGATTCCTGTCCTTTACACAATGCTCGATCATCAGGTAATCTCTGTGACTGAAATCACCGTCTATAAATATAACCTCCTTCCCTTTTCCGATCATATCCAGCTCCTCCGGATACATCTGATAATATTCCTTCATTATCTGATCCAGCCTGGCGCTGTATTTTCCAAAGAACAGATTGTCAAATATCTCGGGTCTCTCAAATGAGGATTCCGCAAAGCACCTCCAAACCGCAAAATGAAGCTTCAGGCCGTCCTGTATCCGCTCAAAACAACTGGCCACATCTTTGAGGTACCCCCTCAGAAACTGCAGCGACGCATACAGGACAAGTTCATCCATTCCCGTGAAATAACGGTATATATTTGCAGGGTTACAGTCCATCACCTTTCCGAGCCGGCGGATACTCAACGCCTGGATCCCCTCCTTCGAGAGAATTTCATATGTTGCCTTTATAAATTGTTCTTTGGAAATATTCTCTTTCATATCCGCTCCGCGATCAATTAAGTTGGCTTCATTATAGTCCCGCGCTGACACGAAGTCAAGAGAGATCAATAAGGTACCATCTGTTTTATTAATTTATACTTTTTTATCTATTTTTGTGTACAATAGAAAAGATATTAGAATACCTAATACAATTGTTCCGACGGTAATTTTTCCATATACATATACGATCTGGTACGCTATCATCTGAGTGGAATCAAATAAGGTTCCATCGAAAATAAGCATCCCTGTCTTTATCAATACTGCAAATCCAATAATTATAAAACCCATGCTAATGTGATATACATGATGTTTTACGCTGTTTATTCCCATAACACATGTGAAAATTAATATAGCAAATACTGCTGTATACACTAACAAGCCTATTAAACCTGTATCTTTATCTATAAATTTAAAATAATTCCATGTACTCTTTATATTTGTTAAGAATACCCGGGTCCAGCGAAGAATCATAAGCGCATACATGATACAAATGAGAATATCTACTGCACTCATGCCATTCCAAGTATCTTTTTTTGTACTCTCACTGACCTCTGATACCTGTACTGTATCTGGTAATGCTGCTGTGTCAGAAAATTGAGGAACTCCGCAATATGGGCAATACTTATCAGCAACTTCAATGGGTCTTCCACATTTAAAACAGAACATCTAAACTCCTCCTTCAGTACCCCATTTATTCTGGTAAAAATGGAACGCCATTATCCTTCAACCCAGATGCGCTTGTGGACCAGTATGTAGAGTCACCTCTGACATAGATCAGTTTATCATCATCTGTCTTTCCTAAAGATTTAAATTCCCCTGCTACGGCGCGGGCTGTCCCGCTGCTATAGTCTTCTTCCCCTTTTTTTCTCCATCTCATTTCCATTTCTCCGTCCATCAGATTATTCGTATAATTCCCTACGACATACATTTCATTTGCTTGTTCTCCTCCATAATTATCATAGTACAAAGTGCATTCTCCATTTACCATATCCTCTTCCCACAGACCGTCTGCATAATAATAGCTCTCATTATAATAACCTATCTGAATACCGTTCCCATTTCTAAAACCATCCATGATATCGCCGACATAAATCCCATCTGCAACATTAAATATAATTCCAGGACCATCTTCTATTTTTTCTACTATCTTTCCGTTCTGCATATAAAGCTGTCCATATTCATCTGCTGTCACTGACTCCAATGTATCATACACTTCCTGATAACGTCCTGAATAAATGTTGTCGGACATGTTCATAAGGAAGTTATACTTCTCTTCATATTCTTTTAATTCTTCTACCTCTTGTTCCGTTTTTATGCCTTCTTCATTGGCAGTTTCCAGAATGTTGTAACTATTGCTGAACTCTCCCAGATCGCGATAGAGATATGCCAGCCCTGTATATGCTTTGCCGTTTTCCGGTAAAATGTCCATTGCTTTTTCATATTCCCTGACTGCATCATCGTATTTTCCGCTCGCGTAAAAACGTTCCGCTCTTTTTATCGCTGCATTATAATTTTTAGTATCACTATATACTTTAAATCCCATTAATGCCGTTATACAGATAACCAGAGTGATTATAGATATATACAAAGTTTTCCTCGTCTTTTTTTTATAAACATTCTGAATCTGCTCCTGTTCTAATTCCTTTCCACATTTCAGGCAAAATTTAGCGCCCTGGGGGTTTTCTGTATTACATTCTTTACAAATCATTTTTTTCTCCTTAAATACGAATTGTATTTCACTTGACTGGTCTCCCGCAATAAGTGCAGAACAACTGATGCTCATCTATTTCATTGCCACATTGACTACACTTTTTCTGTTCAGCAGACAGCATCCCGTCATTATCTAAAGCTGCTTCTTTGACTCTGGTTCCACAGACATTGCAGAAAACTGAATTTAGCGGTATTGCAGTATTACAGTTAGGGCAATAACTTTCACTTATGATCTGCTCCTTAAGCTCTTCTATCTGCCTGTCTAATTCATAAATACGATTGACTATTTGAGAAAACTCCTCCGTCAGGCTGTCTCTGTCTTTTTTATGTAAGCTGTAATAAATACTTCCCAGTTCAACAAAACTTTCTTTTTTCTGCTCTTCCAGACTTTTTATTGTAATGGATACTTTTGCATGATTAGATATCTCCTTAGTCTTTTGAAGAGCTCCCTGTCCCAATGCAGTCAGAGTTCTGTCAATGTCCTCTAAAAATGCCATAGAAATCTACCTCGCTTTCTCCTTTGTACTGAGCTTTATAAATAATCATACGCCTGAAATTCTTCTAGTCTCTCACCTGACTGTAATTCCTCGCCTTCATAAAATATTGTTGTATCACCAAACGCACTGGCGGGGTTCGCAACAGCAACATAAATAAATTGCAGTCCCCTGTCTCCAGTAGGGGCATAAATAGGCACATAAATCATTTCGTTATAACGGTAGGCTTCGTCACCTCTTACTTCATAGTACTCGGTAGTAGACAAAGTTTTTAAATTATCTGATTGCAAAAATGCTCCGACTGCCTTAGCCGCAGTCTGTTCATTTATCACCTTGTCCGAACTTGATACCGCTGCCTCCGGTTCCTCATTATTCTGTCCAACGCTGTCTCCTTCTGCCTTACTGACCCCGCTCTTAAGATGCTTGCTATCAACCGGCTCAGTGCTGAAAATTCCACTGACCATGTAAATAATACATACAGAAATAATCGCAATCGTAGGTACTATCATTTTGATTTTTGTACTTCTCTTCGTATGCAAACCAATATTGACTGGTTTTAGAGGCGCGCCGCAATTTCCACAGAATTTGCTTCCTTGCCCAGTTTCTTTTCCACATTTACTGCAAAAACTCATCGATATCCCCCCTTTGCTATACCTATTCCACTTTTAAAAATTCTAATTTTATATTTCACGATAATTATACCTATTTTATTAGGTATATTCAATGCTTAATTAGTAAAATATAATTTTTATTATAGATATAAGGGGGCTAACAAAATGACTAATCCTGCGACCTTTTCATATGCTCCCCTTTGGGAGACCATGAAAAAGAAAAATGTATCAACATATAAGCTGATAACTACTTATAATTTTAATAAAGGAACTATATATCATCTAAAGCGTGGTGACAATGTAACCATATCTACTTTGGCTATATTATGCCAGATTTTAGAATGTTCAATTTCGGATATCGTAGAAATTAAATATTAATTAAAAACAGGGTTCCGGCCCTTATGGAATTATCCATAAGGGCCGGAACCCTGTTTCACATATTGATCAGCTTATTTTATACAAGTTCAAGAAGAACTTCCATCGCAGCGTCACCTTTACGCTGTCCGATCTTAACGATTCTTGTATAACCGCCGTTGCGTCCTGTATACTTAGGAGCAATCTCATCGAACATTTTTGCGACAAGGTCAACTTCCTTTGTATTTTTCTTTCTTCCTGCCTGTGCAGCCGGAACTTCTTTTACAGGATAAAGAACCTTCATCATCTCACGTCTTGCGTGAAGTCTGCCCGGCATATCCTTTTTAACTTTCTTCTCAACTTCATCGTAAACAGTAACTTTCTTTCCGTCTACTACTTCTTTCACTCTCTTGCCGTCTTTGTCCTTGCGGGCAACTTTGGCCTTTACAGTTACTTCTTCAAAGTTGTCTTTTTCTCTTACCGCCATTGCAATGAGACCTTCTGCTACCTTGCGGATCTCTTTTGCTTTAGCTTCTGTCGTAACGATCTTGCCGTTGTTGAGCAATGCTGTTACCTGATTTCTGATCAATGCTTTTCTCTGGCTTGATGTTCTTCCAAGCTTTCTATATTTTGCCATCTTTCTAATCCTCCATTATCCAACATCTGGTTATGCTTCTTCGGTCTTACTAGCCGGATGCCCTGTCATGCTCTTTTGGTCTTACTGACAGTGTGATTTTATTATGTGGGCTACTCCTCGCCTCTGCTGAGACATAAGCCTAATTCATCTAACTTTGCCAACACTTCTTCCAAAGACTTACGTCCAAGGTTACGAACTTTCATCATATCTTCCGGTGTCCTGTTTGTCAGTTCTTCAACTGTATTGATCCCGGCTCTCTTCAGGCAATTGTATGAACGAACGGATAACTCCAGTTCGTCGATACTCATTTCCAGCACTTTTTCCTTCTCATCGTCTTCTTTTTCGATCATAACTTCCGCTGCCTGGGCAACTTCTGACAGGTCGATGAAGAGTTTAAGTTGTTCGCTGAGTACCTTTGCCGCTAAGCTGACTGCTTCGTCCGGAAGCAAAGTTCCGTTGGTATATACATCTAATGTCAATTTGTCAAAGTCTGTGATCTGACCAACACGTGTGTTCTCAACAGTAAGGTTTACACGCTCCACCGGGGTGTAAATAGAATCAATCGGAATTACTGCGATTGGTAACTCGTCGTTTTTATTCTTGTCAGCACTTACATATCCCCTGCCCTTTGTGATGGTAAGCTCCATGTATAATTTGCTGTCTGCCCCGCCATTCAGTGTCGCAATAACTGTTTCAGGATTCATGATCTCAATATCCTGGTCTACCTGGATATCCGCTGCTGTGACAACGCCTTCACCTTCAAATTCAATGTAGGCTGTCTTCGGCTCATCTGTCTCAGACGTATTTTTGATAGCCAGTGATTTCAAATTCATGACGATTTCGGTAACATCTTCTTTCACGCCCGGAATTGAACTGAATTCGTGCAGCACACCGTCGATTTTCACCTGACTGATCGCTGACCCCGGCAGAGATGAAAGCATGATTCTCCGAAGAGAGTTACCCAAAGTTGTACCATATCCTCTTTCCAGAGGTTCCACAACAAATCTTCCATACTTTTTATCTTCTGAAATCTCAGTTATTTCAATATTCGGTTTATTAAAATCAAACACTAAGTCCACCTCCTGTGGTGTTACGGGTTATTATTTAGAATATAATTCGACGATCAACATTTCGTCAACAGGAACATCGATTGCATCACGTGCAGGAAGTTCCTTAACAGTTCCTTTCAGGTTTTCAGTATCTACCTCTAACCAGTCCGGAACCAAACGTCCTCCTGTAACTTCCAGGATCCCTTTGTATCTCGGAGAGCTTTTGTGTTTTTCTTTGATCTCAACAACATCGCCTGCTTTTACAATGTAAGAAGGAATGTTGATCTGTTTTCCGTTTACCATCACATGTTTGTGGTCAACGATCTGTCTTGCCTCGCGTCTTGTTCTTGCGAGTCCCATACGGAATACGACATTGTCAAGTCTTGACTCAAGAAGAATCATAAGATTCTCACCTGTCATTCCGCTCATCTGTTTTGCCTTTGTGTAATAGTTTCTGAAAGGTTTTTCTAATACGCCATAGATAAATTTCGCTTTCTGCTTCTCACGTAACTGGAGACCATACTCGCTCATCTTTCTGTTAGATCTTTTTAACTGTCTGTTGGATTTTTTATCAATTCCTAAATAGATCGGGTCCATACCAAGTGAACGACATCTTTTAAGAACCGGAACTCTGTTAACTGCCATATCTACGATTTCCTCCTAATTATTCCAGCGGATATGCACGATCCGCGTCACTGCTTGCTTAAATGTAAACTTCCACTTCGCGGCCGCTTACTAGACTCTTCTGCGCTTCGGCGGGCGGCAGCCATTGTGTGGTACCGGAGTCACGTCCTTGATGCTTGTTACGTCGATGCCGCATGCCTGAAGCGCACGGATCGCTGCTTCTCTCCCTGAACCTGGTCCCTTAACCATAACGTCTACTGATTTTAAACCATGTACCAATGCTGCTTTAGCCGCTGTCTCAGCTGCCATCTGAGCTGCATAAGGAGTAGATTTCCTTGAACCTCTAAATCCCAGACCGCCTGCACTTGCCCATGAAAGAGCATTACCCTGTGCATCTGTCAATGTAACAATTGTATTGTTAAAAGATGACTGGATGTGTGCTTGTCCGCGTTCAACGTTTTTCTTGACACGTTTCTTTGTCACTTTCTTTGTAACTTTCTTTGCCATAATAAAACTAACCTACACTTTCCTTTTTATTCATTAATGTGTTGCTTATTTCTTCTTGTTTGCTACTGTTCTCTTAGGACCTTTTCTCGTTCTCGCGTTTGTCTTTGTCTTCTGACCGCGCACCGGAAGTCCTTTTCTGTGACGGATACCTCTGTAGCATCCGATCTCCTGTAATCTCTTTATGTTCAGAGCGATCTCTCTTCTGAGATCACCTTCTACTGTCTGAGTTTCATCGATTACAGCACTGATCTTCTTTACGTCTTCGTCTGTAAGGTCTCTGCAGCGAATGTCAGGGCTAACGCCTGCCTCGCTGAGAATACGTGTCGCACTCGTCCTTCCGATCCCATAAATATAAGTAAGTCCGATCTCTACACGTTTGTCTCTTGGTAAGTCTACACCTGCTATACGAGCCATGTGAATTTCCTCCATTTTCTTTTTTTGTTGTTCTGACGTGCTGTCCTGCCCGGCTTTTGCCGCGTCTTTTCGGCGCGGAACGCTGTGCCGGCTTGATTTCGCTTCGCTTATCTTTGCCCGGCTTTTGCCGTGTCCTTTCGACATGGGTACGCCGTGCCAGCTCGATTCCGCTTTGCTCCATCTCGCTGCGGGCTATCGCCCTATAAAGTCTTCACAACCTGTCTTTTATCAAGCAAGCTTGAAAAAGCCAGTTCTGAATCCTTTGCACGTCTCAATTGGTTTCATATTGTCTCTAACTGGGGAGAGGTTGGTCTCCCAGGCGTGTCGGTATGCGCGCCCTTTCCGGCCACCGGATTTACCGTGATGACGGGCCGGTATTATAAGCAATATACGAGGATATTCACCGGCTATGGTGTTTCCCAGTATATTTTAAATAGTCTACACACTGCCTGGTGTGTCTACTATCAGCCGCCTATTTTAGTCTGCATAAACTACATATTGACTTCAACGGGATTATCCCTGACGCTGTTTATGCTTTGGATTCTCGCAGATAATGCGAACACTTCCTTTTCTCTTGATAACTTTGCATTTTTCGCAAATTGGTTTTACTGATGATCTAACCTTCACGTCAAATCCTCCTTTCATCCATTGCTCTGCCTACGTTTTCCGCGCGCGTTTCCAGTATTTGCCCAGAAACACGCTTATATATTATAGCACCGTCTGTCAAACAAAGTCAATAGATATTTGAATATTATTTATCTCTCCAGATGATCCTTCCTTTTGAAAGATCGTACGGGGATAACTCCAGTGTTACCTTGTCTCCCGGCAGTATCTTGATAAAGTTCATGCGCAGCTTTCCGCTGATATGCGCAAGCACCTGGTGACCGTTTTCCAGCTCCACCTGAAACATTGCGTTAGGCAATTTCTCTACTACTTTTCCTTCAATCTCAATTACGTCAGCTTTTGACATATTATAAATCCTCCTGATTCTTTTTTTCCTTATTAAAATTTTTAAGTATCTGTTTTATCGCTGCATCATCTGCTGCTGTCATATCGAATTCTCTCAGGATCGGCTGTACATGCTTTTTTTTCTTCTTTTTCAGCCTGCCAAGAGTTCTAATTTTACCGTCTGCTAAATATACATATGCATCATCGGTGTCCACTATAACATAAACCTGCCCTTTATCATGACCCGCCTTAGATTTTGCAAGCATTCCTGTCTTTACTTCTTCCATATCTACTGTCCTCTTTACTTAAATCACTTCGATAAGGTCAAAAGTTTCGGTTCATCGTCTGTTATCAATACCGTATTCTCATAATGAGCAGATAAAGAGCCGTCCCGCGACACCACAGTCCAGTCATCATCAAGCCAGTCGACTTCCCATGTGCCCGCATTGATCATCGGCTCTATCGCAAGTGTCATACCCGCTTTGAGCTTTACGCCTTTTCTGTTCATCTCATAATTCGGTATCTCCGGAGCTTCATGCAGATTCGTTCCGATCCCGTGGCCGCACAAGTCACGCACCACCCCATAACCGAAGCTCTCCGCATATCTTCCGATCGCCGCCGAAATTTCAAATAGATAATTGCCTTCTTTTGCGTACTTTATACCTTCAAAGAAGCTTTCTCTGGTAACTTCTACCAGTTTTTCGGCCTCTTTGCTCAGTTCCCCGATGCCGTGTGTCCTCGCGGCATCGGAATGATATCCTTTATATATGACCCCCGCATCGAGACTTACAATATCACCGTCCTTCAATATACGGTGACTGTCCGGTATGCCGTGAACGACCTCCTCATTGACGGATACACAGACAGACGCCGGATAGCCGTTGTAATTCAGGAAGGAAGGGATACAGCCGTAACTGCGGATCACTTCCTCCCCCAGTACATCTATGTCCTTGGTGCTCATGCCCGGATGTAATTCTTTGGCAAGCTCGTTGTGAACGATCTCAAGAATCCGTCCGGCTTCTGTCATTAATTCAATTTCTCTGCCTGATTTTATACTGATTGGCATACGTCCTACGCTCCTAAGATTTCTACGATCGCACGGAATACATCTTCAATGTCAGCTGTTCCGTCAACTGTCTTTAATATACCGGCATTAGTATAGTAATCTATCAGAGGCTGTGTCTGTTCATGGTACACGGAAAGCCGCTTCTTTACCGTCTCCGGCTTGTCGTCATCCCGCAGGATCAATCCGCCCCCGCACGTGTCACAGATGCCGTCTTTCTCTGTCGGCGCATACTCGAGATGATAGGTGGCGCCGCATGTGACACAGGCACGGCGGCCGCCCATACGGCGTATGATATTCTCATCCGGAACATCAACGTCTATGGCATAGTCAACCTTCTGTCCGAGCTCTGCAAGCGCTTTGTCCAGCGCCTCCGCCTGGGGTATTGTTCTCGGAAATCCGTCCAGCACGTAACCGTCCCGGCAGTCTTCCTGGTTCACGCGGTCTACCACCAGGTCTACGACGAGTTCATCCGGCACGAGAAGACCCTGGTCCATGTACGTCTTGGCCTTTTTGCCCAGTTCCGTTCCATTTTTAATATTCGCTCTGAAGATATCACCAGTTGAAATGTGAGGAATACTGAATTTTGCGGCAATTTTTTTTGCCTGAGTTCCTTTGCCCGCCCCCGGCGCGCCTAACATAATAATCTTCATAATATGTGTTCCTCCTTATAGCATTTTAACCCGCAGAAAAAAAATTCTGCGAGTTCAAAATGGTGTTAATTATTTAAAAATCCCTTGTAGTTACGTACAAGCATCTGTGATTCTATCTGCTTCAGAGTCTCCAACACAACGCTGACGATAATGATAAGCGATGTACCGCCGAAAGATACTTTCGCTCCAAGCCAGCCGTTAAAGAATATTGGAACAATCTGTATAAGTACAAGGCCGCATGCTCCGACAAAAATAATGTAATTCAATATTCTCGTCAAATATTCAACTGTCGGTTTCCCAGGTCTGATACCAGGGATAAATCCTCCGCTTTTCTTCATGTTGTTTGCTATCTCCAACGGATTAAATGTAATCGATGTGTAGAAATAAGCAAAGAACACGGTCAGGATGATATACACGAGTAATCCCCACGAATATTTCAAGTGTTCCGGATTGCACCAGTTCCCCTGATTCATGCCGCGCAGGATCTCACTGCCTATCCCCGTTCCGCCGTCTTTCCCGAGGAAAGACGCGATCACGATCGGGAACTGCATCAGTGAGGATGCGAAGATGATCGGTATAACACCCGCGGTATTTATCTTCAGCGGTATGTGTGTGGACTGACCGCCGAATGTTTTTCTTCCGACTACTTTCTGTGAGTACTGGACTGCGATCCTTCTCTCGCCGTCCTGAAGGACAATTACAAATACAACCAGCGCAAGGATGATCGCAAAGATGATAACTACTGCCAGTCCTCCCGAAGCAAGGCTTTTTCCTTTGACGAACTGTTCAAACAGTGTCGACATATCGTTCGGAATACGCGAAATAATATTTATAACGAGTACGATAGAAATACCATTTCCGACTCCTTTTTCCGTAATTCTTTCACCAATCCACATCAGAAGTGCACTGCCGGCAGTCAGCGTCAGAACTACGATTGCGGCATTTACAAAGTTATACTCTACAAGAAGACCTCTCCGTCCGAAACCGACCGCCATCGCGGTGGACTCTATAAGGGCAAGGGCTACCGTGAGGTAACGTGTGATCGCTACAATCTTCTTTCTTCCGTCCTCTCCTTCTTTCTGCATTTCCTCAAGTTTCGGAATTGCAATCGTAAGAAGCTGCATGATGATGGAAGATGTAATGTATGGTGTAATACTAAGAGCGAATACAGACATCTGCTCAAAGGATCCACCGGTGAAAGCGTTAAACAAGTTAAACGCTTCCCCCGTATTCTGTGCAAAGAAATCTTTGATATAACTTGGATCCACACCAGGTGTTGGCAGTTCAGATCCAATTCTTATCACGATCAACATCAAAAATGTATATCCGATTTTTTTGCGAATATCCTTTATTTGAAATGCCTTTCGGAAAGTTTCTAACATTAGATCACCTCTGCTTTTCCACCTAAAGCCTCAATCTTAGCTGCAGCGCCTGCACTGAACGCATTTGCCTGTACTGTAAGCTTCTTCGTCAGCTCCCCGTTGCCGAGAATCTTGACGCCGTCTTTCGGGTTCTTAACGATTCCCTGTTCCAGTAATGTTTCAACTGTAACAACCGCATCATTATCAAACACCTCAAGAGCGCTTACATTGATACCAACGATATCTTTAGAGTTTCTGTTCGTGAAACCTCTCTTTGGTATTCTTCTATATAACGGCATCTGGCCGCCTTCAAAACCAGGTCTTGTAGCTCCTGAACGAGCTTTCTGGCCTTTATGTCCCTTGCCGGCTGTCTTACCGTTTCCAGAGCCGTGTCCACGTCCTCTTCTGAAATTATCACTCTGTTTTGCTCCGTCAGCAGGTCTTAAGTTTGATAAGTCCATTGTGACACCTCCTATCTGATTGTTATATTATACTTCTTCAACTTTTACCAGGTGACAAACCTGTTTGATCATACCTCTTGTTGCTGCATTATCCGGCAGTTCAACTGTCTTGTTTAACTTCTTAAGTCCTAAAGCTTCAACAGTTTTCTTATGCTTTGGTACAGCACCAATTGTAGATTTTACTAATGTGACTTTTAAATTTGCCATTATGATCTACCTCCTTAGCCTAAGATCTCTTCTACAGATTTACCGCGAAGCTTAGCTACTTCTTCCGGAGTCTTTAACTGGCGTAATCCGTCGATCGTAGCAAGAACTACGTTCTGCTTGTTGTTAGAACCGAGAGATTTTGTACGGATATTTTTGATTCCCGCCATCTCGATCACAGCACGCGCCGGGCCTCCGGCGATAACTCCAGTACCATCCGGAGCCTTCTTAAGTAACACGGAAGCTCCTCCGAATTTACCGATAAAATCATGTGTAATACTATCGTTCTCATCTAATGCTACAGTAATAAGATTTTTTGCTGCGTCTTCTTTTCCTTTGCGGATCGCTTCAGGAATTTCAGTCGCTTTTCCTAAACCTGCACCAACATGGCCGTTTCCGTCGCCTACAACTACTAAAGCTGTGAATCTGAAGTTACGACCACCCTTAACAACCTTGGTAACACGTTTAATTGATACCACTTTTTCATTTAATTCTAATTGACCAGCATCAATTCGTACTTGTTTCATGTGTGCTCCTCCTTCTAGAAATTCAACCCAGCTTCTCTAGCTGCGTCTGCTAATGCCTGAACTTTTCCCTGGTATATAAAGCCGCCTCGGTCAAAGACAACATCTTTAATACCTTTTTCGATTGCTTTTTCTGCAATTACTTTTCCTAAATATGCTGCTGCTTTTACGTCGTTGGTCTTTTCCAAGTTTGCTTTCACATCTTTCTGAAGAGTGGAAGCTGCAACCAGAGTGCTGCCAACTGTATCGTCAATAATCTGAGCATACATATGATTATTGCTTCTGAACACGGCTAAACGCGGGCATTCAGACGTACCGCTGAAACGGTTACGTAATTTTCTGTGTTTATTAACACGAACTTTGCTTCTTGACTTTTTGCTAACCATTTTCACACTCTCCTTATTTATTTCTTACCAGTCTTACCAACTTTACGTCTGATAACTTCATCAGCATACTTGATACCTTTGCCCTTGTATGGCTCCGGTCTTCTCTTGTCTCTGATCTCAGCTGCGTATTGGCCTACTTTTTCTTTATCGATACCCTTGACGATGATCTTGTTCTGGCCTTCCATCACTGTTTCAACGCCTTCCGGATCTGTCATCTCTACCGGATGAGAATACCCAAGACTCAATGTCAATTTGTTTCCTGATTTTGCCGCTCTGTATCCAACACCGTTAACTTCCAGAACCTTCTGGTATCCGTCCGTCACACCAACAACCATGTTGTTGACAAGTGTTCTTGTAAGACCGTGTAAAGATTTCATCTTCTTTAAGTCGTTCGGTCTTGTAACGATGATCTGGTCGCCTTCCTGCTTGATCTCCATCTCTGCAGGAAGTTCTTTTTCAAGTGTTCCCTTTGGACCTTTTACAGTCACTTTATTATTCTCTGCAATCTCAACAGTTACGCCTGCCGGAACTGCAACTGGCAGTCTTCCTATACGTGACATACCTAATCCTCCTTAACTTAAATTCTCGGAAAGAGCGTCTGCGCTCCCTCTGTTTTCAGTTGTTTCTAATGTTATTTTCAGTCTACCAGATAAAAGCCAGTACCTCTCCGCCTACGCCGAGCTTTCTTGCTTCTTTGTCTGTGATGACACCCTGATTTGTTGAAATGATAGCTGTTCCGAGTCCGCCTAACACTTTAGGAAGCTCAGCCTGGCTAGCGTATACACGAAGACCTGGTTTAGAGATTCTCTTAAGTCCTGTGATAACTTTTTCATTCTTGTCTGCACCGTATTTTAACGTAATGTGGATCGTCTTGAACACACCGTCTTCTACGATATCATATTTCTCAATATATCCCTCATCTAATAAGATGTTTGCGATTGCAGTCTTCATCTTTGATGCAGGTACATCTACTGTATCATGTTTAGCAGTATTCGCGTTACGGATTCTCGTAAGCATATCTGCGATTGGATCACTCATAGTCATGTGAAATGTCCTCCTTCCTCTTACCAGCTTGCTTTCTTTACGCCTGGGATCTGTCCTTTATATGCCAACTCGCGGAAGCAAACACGGCAGATTCCATATTTTCTTAAATATGCATGCGGACGTCCGCAGATTCTGCAACGATTGTATTCTCTGGTAGAGAACTTCTGCTTACGCTGCTGTTTAACTTTCATTGCTGTCTTAGCCATAATTTACCTCCTTATTTTGTAAATGGCATGTTGAACTGTGTTAACAATTCACGCGCCTCTTCGTCTGTCTTGGCAGTTGTAACAAAGATGATATCCATACCTCTTACCTTATCTACCTTATCGTATTCGATCTCCGGGAAGATAAGCTGCTCCTTGATACCAAGTGCATAGTTTCCTCTGCCGTCAAATGCATTCGGATTAACACCTCTGAAGTCACGTACACGAGGTAATGCGAGGTTAACCAGACGGTCAACAAACTCATACATCTTTTCTCCTCTTAAAGTAACTTTACATCCGATTGGCATTCCTTCTCTTAACTTGAAGTTCGCTACAGATTTTTTCGCTTTACAGATAACTGCTTTCTGTCCTGTGATCTTCTCCAGGTCAGCGACAGCTGACTCTAAAATCTTTGCATTGTCTTTTGCTTCGCCAACACCCATGTTGATAACAACTTTATCGAGTTTTGGCACTTCCATAATATTTTTATAACCGAACTTTTTATTCATCGCTTCGACGATCTCGTTCTGGTACTGTTCTTTCAGTCTACTCAAAGTCATGGACCTCCTTCCTCAAATTAATCAATCACTTCGCCTGTTGATTTGGCGTAACGTACTTTTTTCTCGCCCTCTGTCTTAAAGCCTACACGTGTGGCCTGGCCTTTGTGCACGTACATTACGTTAGAAACATCGATAGGTCCTTCCTGATGAATGATGCCACCATTCTGATTGGAAGCACTTGGTTTCGTGTGCTTTGTCAGCATGTTGACTCCCTCTACGGTAACCTTACCATCTTTCTGGTTAACGGCGACAACTTTACCTTCTTTGTCTTTATCTTTACCGGCGATAACCTTTACAGTGTCGCCCTTTTTAATTTTTTTCATTGACATCTTGCGCGCACCTCCTTATAGTACTTCCGGAGCCAGGGAGACAATTCTCATGAACTGCTTCTCACGGAGCTCTCTTGCTACTGGCCCGAAGATACGGGTTCCTCTTGGTGTCTTGTCATCTTTTATAATAACAGCAGCATTTTCGTCGAAACGGATATAAGAACCGTCTTTACGGCGAGTACTGTTTACAGTACGAACAACTACAGCTTTTACTACATCGCCCTTTTTAACAACGCCGCCTGGTGTTGCATCTTTAACAGTCGCAACGATTATGTCGCCGATGCTTGCATATCTTCTCGTTGAGCCGCCAAGCACACGGATGCACAGTAACTCTTTAGCACCTGTATTGTCTGCTACTTTAAGTCTGCTTTCTTGCTGTATCATGCAGGTTTCCCTCCTTATACTATTTCACTTTTTCCATAACTTCAACAAGTCTCCATCTCTTGTCTTTAGACAGCGGTCTTGTTTCCATAACTTTTACTTTGTCGCCAATGTTGCATTCGTTTGCTTCATCATGTGCTTTCAATTTATATGTTCTCTTTACGATCTTCTTGTAAAGCGGATGTTTTACATGATCTTCAACCGCAACTACTATGGTCTTATCCATTTTATTGCTAACAACCTTGCCCACGCGGGTTTTTCTAAGATTTCTTTCCACAGTTTATGCTCCTTTCCGGATTATTCCGCAGCATTTGCCTTTTCAGTGATTACTGTCTGAATTCTGGCAATGTTTCTTCTTACTTCTTTAATTCTGCTTGTGTTGTCTAACTGATTTGTTGCGTTCTGGAATCTTAAGTTAAAAAGTTCCTTCTTAGCAGCTACTAATTCTTCGTTCAGCTCTGCAGCTGATTTTGTTTTTAAATCTTCTACAAATGCATTAATTTTCACTGTTATCACCGCCTTCTAAGTCTGCGCGAGAAACTACTTTACATTTACATGGCAGCTTGTGAGTCGCCAGACGAAGAGCTTCTCTGGCCACTTCTTCAGACACGCCTGCGATCTCAAACATAACGCGTCCCGGCTTAACAACCGCTACCCAGTATTCTAAGGTTCCTTTACCAGAACCCATACGTGTTTCAGCTGGTTTCGTAGTTACAGGTTTATCAGGGAATATTTTGATCCATACTTTACCGCCACGCTTGATGTAACGTGTCATGGCGATACGGGCAGCCTCTATCTGGTTGGAACGGATCCAGCAGGGCTCCATGGCAACGATACCATATTCACCGTTTGTGATCTTGTTTCCACGAAGCGCTTTACCCTTCATGGAACCACGGAATTGTTTACGACGTTTAACTCTTTTTGGCATTAACATTATTTATCGCTCCCTTCCTTTGCTGCTTTTTCCGGAAGAACTTCGCCTTTGTAAATCCATACTTTAACACCGACTTTACCGTAAGTCGTGTTTGCCTCAGCGAATCCGTAATCAATGTCTGCTCTCAGTGTCTGAAGAGGAATCGTACCTTCACTGTAGAACTCTGTACGGGCCATATCAGCTCCGCCGAGTCTTCCTGATACAGAAGTCTTAACACCGAGCGCTCCTGCTTTCATAGTTCTGGACATACAGGATTTCATTGCACGTCTGAAAGAAATACGGTTCTCCAGCTGCTGCGCAATGTTCTCAGCTACTAACTGAGCGTCTTTGTCCGGTCTTTTGATCTCTTTGATGTCTACGACTAATTTCTTGTCTGTGAACCTCTTAAGCTCACCTTTTACTTTTTCTATCTCAACTCCGCCTTTACCGATCACGACACCTGGCTTAGCTGTATAAATGATAATTTTAACGCGGTCGGATGCTCTCTCGATTTCAATATCGGAGATTCCTGCGCTGTATAATCTCTTTTTAAGATACGTTCTGATATCATGGTCTTCCACAAGGTAATCGGCGAACTCTTTTTCTGCGTACCACTTAGAATCCCAATCTTTAATAACGCCGACTCTTAAACCATGAGGATTAACTTTCTGTCCCATGTCTGCCCTCCTTATCTTTCATCAAGCACAAGTGTGATGTGGCTCATACGTTTCTCGATTCTGTAAGCCCTTCCCTGCGCTCTAGGTCTGATTCTCTTCATTGTTGGTCCTTTGTTTGCATAAGCTTCTGCAATGTAAAGGTTCTCAGCGTTCATGCCGTTGTTGTTCTCAGCATTTGCGATTGCAGATTCTAATAATTTCTTTATTAAACTAGAAGCATATCTTGGATTGTAAGTTAAAATACCAAGTGCTGTTGTTACATCCTTACCTCTGATGGCATCTAATACGAAACATGCTTTCTGGACAGAAACTCTTGCATAAGATAACTTTGCAGAAGGTCTTGTGTCTTTGTTAGCATTTCTTTCTCTCTTGATTTGGGATCTATGTCCTTTAGCCATGGATGAACCCTCCTTTCAAATACGTTATTACTATCTTACTTTAGATTTCTTTTCGTCTTTTCCATGTCCTCTGTATGTTCTCGTTGCCACAAACTCTCCGAGCTTGTGTCCAACCATATCCTCTGTTACATATACAGGTACATGTTTTCTTCCGTCATGAACGGCAATTGTATGTCCAACCATGCTTGGGAAGATTGTAGAACGGCGGGACCAAGTCTTGATAACAGACTTATCTCCGGATGCGTTCATTGCATCAACCTTCTTGAGCAGGCTTGCGTCTGCGAATGGTCCTTTTTTAATTGAACGTGCCATAAGTTCTAACCTCCTTGTAAACTATTTAATCGCTTTACCATCTCTTCTTCTTACAATCATCTTGTTAGAAGCTTTGTTTTTCTTTCTCGTCTTAAGACCAAGTGCTGGTTTGCCCCAAGGTGTACATGGACCCGGACGTCCGATTCCAGTCTTACCTTCACCACCACCGTGTGGATGGTCATTCGGGTTCATAACAGAACCGCGTACAGTAGGTCTGAAGCCCATATGGCGTTTACGTCCTGCTTTACCGATGTTGATGAGGTTGTGGTCTCCATTTCCTACAACGCCTACAGAAGCTCTGCAGATGATCGGTACCATTCTCATCTCTCCTGACGGAAGTCTCAGTGTCGCATATTTTCCTTCTTTCGCCATCAGCTGTGCGCTGTTGCCTGCGGAACGAACAAGCTGTCCGCCTTTTCCCGGGTACATCTCAATGTTGTGGATCTGTGTACCTACCGGGATCTCAGAAAGAGGAAGGCAGTTGCCGGCCTTTACTTCTGCTTCAGGTCCGTTCATGACCTTCATGCCTGCTTTTAACCCTTCTGGTGCAAGGATGTAAGCCTTCTCACCGTCTGCGTAGCAGATCAGCGCGATGTTGGCTGTTCTGTTCGGATCATACTCGATACCTACAACAGTTGCCGGAATTCCGTCTTTTCTTCTCTTGAAGTCAATGATTCTATATTTTTTCTTAGCTCCGCCTCCGCGGTGTCTAACTGTAATTTTGCCTTGATTATTACGTCCTGCCTGTCTGCTCTTTGGAGCTAACAGAGATTTTTCTGGAGTTGTCTTCGTGATTTCCGCGAAATCTGATCCAGTCATCTGTCTTCTGGAAGGCGTATATGGGTTATATGTTTTGATTCCCATGATTGCTTCTCCTTTCAATACTGTTTATTATCACGGTTTCTGTCCGTATACTTTGAGCACTTAACGAGGTCCTTGTTACCTCTTATAATCCCTCAAAGATCTCGATATCTTTGCTGTCTTCTGTAAGCTGAACAACCGCTTTTTTAGTCTTCGCCGTCTTGCCGAACTGCATTGTCCCGCGCACTCTCTTCTTCTTGCCGTCACAGTTCATTGTGTTGACGTTCTTTACTTTTGCTCCGTCAAACATCTTCTCAACAGCTTCTTTTACCTGAGATTTTGTTGCCTGCGGGTGTACAAGGAACGTGTATTTCTTGTCGCCCATAAGCTCCATACTCTTCTCTGTAACTACCGGTTTAAGGATTACATCATAATATTTAATATCAGCCATTATGCGTACACCTCCTCGATGTTAGCAACAGCAGCTTTCGTTGCGATCACTGTGTTGTATTTTAAGATGTCGTACACATTGATCGTATTAGTCTTTGCTGTTTTAACATCCGCAATGTTTCTTGCTGAAAGTTCAGCGTTTGTGTTGCCGTCTTCTAATACTACTAATGCTTTGGATACATCCAGGTTCTTTAATACGTTTGCAAAGTTCTTTGTCTTGATCTCGTCAAATGCGATCTCATCAACAACGATGAATTTCTTCTCTTCTACCTTTGTTGTAAGAGCAGATTTAAGAGCAGCTCTCTTCTCTTTCTTATTCATTTTGAATGAATAATCTCTCGGTGTCGGAGCAAATACTACTCCACCGCCTGTCCATTGCGGAGCTCTTGTAGATCCCTGTCTTGCATGACCGGTACCTTTCTGTCTCCATGGTTTTCTTCCGCCTCCGGAAACTTCAGAACGTGTCTTAGCTTTCTGTGTTCCCTGACGTTTATTTGCAAGCTGGCTTACAACTGCCATGTGTACGAGGTGTTCGTTAACTTCAACACCAAATACCGCATCGTTTAAGTCGATTGTGCCAACTTCTTTACCTTCTATATTGTAAACAGATACGTTTGCCATCTCTAGTTTCCTCCTTCCTGAGTCACGGCTTAAACTGCCTTGACTGCTTCTTTAATTGTTACTAAAGATTTCTTTGGTCCCGGCACAGAACCCTTTACCAAAAGTAAGTTGTTCTCTGCATCAACGCGGACAACTTCAAGGTTCTGAATCGTTATCTTCTTGCTTCCCATATGTCCGGGCATTTTCTTGCCTTTGAATACTTTGCTCGGGTCAGAAGCAGCACCGTTGGAACCTGCGTGACGATGGAACTTGGAACCATGTGTCATAGGTCCTCTGTGCTGGTTATGTCTCTTGATCGCACCCTGGAAACCTTTACCCTTGGAAACCGCTGTGGCGTCGATCTTGTCGCCTGCTTCAAAGATGTCAGCTTTGATCTCCTGTGCCAGTTCATATTCAGATGCATTTTCAAACTTGAATTCTCTTACGAATCTCTTGCCGGATACACCCGCTTTTGCAAAATGTCCCTGCTCTGCTTTGGTCACACCGTGGCGGTGAACAATTTCCTTCTTACCGCTTTTGTCTTTGTTGACCGTCTTTTCTTTCTTGTCAACGAATCCAACCTGCACTGCATCATAACCGTCATTCTCTGCTGTCTTGACCTGTGTCACGACACAAGGGCCAGCCTGAAGTACAGTTACCGGTGTCAATGTACCGTCTTCGTTGAAGATCTGAGTCATTCCGACTTTTGTAGCTAAAATAGCTTTCTTCATTATAATTACCTCCTGTGATTTACAGCGGAACGCCGCTTCGGACGTTCATCCTAAATTTTAGGAATTACTGCGTCTTATTTGTTTTTCATTTTGATATCAATGTAAACACCTGCCGGCATCTCCAGTCTGGATAATGCGTCTACTGTCTTCTGAGTAGGTGTGATGATATCGATGAGTCTCTTATGAGTCCTCTGCTCGAACTGTTCTCTGGAATCTTTGTATTTGTGAACCGCTCTTAATATTGTTACAACTTCCTTCTTTGTAGGAAGTGGAACCGGTCCGCTCACCTGTGATCCGTTTTTCTTTACAGTTTCGATGATTTTCTTTGCGGATGCATCAACCAGCTGGTGATCATACGCTTTTAATGTGATTCTCATTACTTGACTTGCCATAAAAAAAGTCGCCTCCTTTTCGTACTTATAACTTCAGTACGACAAGCGGTGACTGTACACTCTCCCGTGTGTGTCGTGAGAAACTCACACGTTGTTACCACATCCCAGTGGCCGTTATAGTTCGTACAGTGACTTGTCGCCAGTTTCCTAACTTGACATTCGCTCCACGGAAAACCTGCCGTTTACGGGCAGCAACCTCACGCTTCTACGCTATCAATGTCACAGCTTTTTTAGTATATATGAAACAATCGCTTTTTGCAAGCCTTTTTATGTAGATATTGTATTTTTTTTGATACAATCCATACTGCAAATACTAAGAGTCTTCATTATTTTCTCCATCTCCTGCAGCCTTTACATATTCCAGCTCGTATATTTCGATCGACTCCTTCAGCCGCCGGCATTCCTTTCTAAGCGTATAAACCTGCTCGTCCATCTGCGCTCCCGCGGCGTCGGCACAGCGGCGCACCTTCTCCGCACGGCTTTCTATCCTTCTCGAGAATTCATCCCCGTTCCCCTCGCTTACGATCCGCCCAAGCAGCGCGAAGATGTCCCTGTGCCTATGCCGTGCCTCTTCCCGGCAGTATTCCATTTTCTTAAGCTCCTCTTCCGTCTCCGCCAGCTTAAGCTCCAGTTCTCTCCGTCTCTCTTCGTATTCTTCGCAATACTTATCCATTTCGCCCATTCTTCACCTCCATCGTATCGGCGATATTTCCCCCTATTTATATTGCCCTCGTATCTTCTGGTCAACGGTATCCAGCGCATGCGCGATCTGGGCTACGTGCTCTCCGTCTCTTTGGACTATTTCATTGTATGAGTTCAGACATCCCTGCATCGCCTGATAGGTCTGCTCACATTCTATCTGTGCAGGTACTCCTGAGGCGGCGGCGCTGCCCGCACCCGGCAAAATAATATTATTGCCTGCCGAGACGATATTACTCCGCAGAGCAAGAGCGCTGCCGAGTGATGATTTAATATCCATACATTTCTCCTCCTTTCCTGTCAACAGTCTGTTCTTTCCACCGCCCTTGGCAGCAGAAGCTCTTTATAGGTACCGTTATGGAACAGCAGCCCTTCCGTAAATGCCACATGATCCGCTCCCGCGGGGACCGGCATGATACCCAGAAAGCCCTGAGAACTCACCATAAGCCCGTCTGCTACCGATTTCACAAACCGGGTCAACTCATCCGTCCCTTTTAATTTTCCCGTATGGCCGGTGATGATCATCGTGATACCGGCGTTACATGCTCTCCTGAACATGGCCGCTATTTCAGGTATAGAATCCGTCTCATACGCCGGAAAGTTATCCAGGTCATCGATAAAAATGTAATACGGCGGCATCTCCCGCAGCGTCTCCCACGGTGCAATGCCAGGGGTACTCTCCAGACTTTCTCTCTGCTGCTTCTCCCTGCTTTTCACCTCCTGCTCCAGCTCGTCCATATATGCGATGAACGCTTCCAGACCTTTGACATACCTCACATCTTTTCTCGCAGCATAGCCAAACAAACCCATATCGGCCGCGTCAAACAGTACGACCTCCCCTGTTCCTGCAGCCTGTTCGATCAGTATCTTTAACGCGTTCGTCTTGCCCTTGCCGCCCTCGCCCAGTATGAAAAAGGGACTGCATAGCCGCGAAAATCCGCTGAGGATAACCTTTTTCTTCTCGAGTCCAAGATACAGATCTGCCTCCTCTTTTTCATAAGCACACATCATATCCGCGCTGAACTCTTCCGGAAGTACAGGTATATGCTCGGCCTCTTCCCCCGGGTACATCTCTCTGATGCTCTTAACAAGCTTCCTGATGTTGCTTGTATACTCCGCTGCCTTTTCAAATACAGCCATAGTGTATATCTGAATCATATTAACATCATCTTCTCGTTTTACGAATGCCCTCCCTCTTATTTCCGGTAGTTTATATTTGCACCGCCCTACAACATTCGTCACTTCACCGCTTTCAAAATTATAACCGGCAAGTTTATTTTTAAAATTATTACACGTCGCGGCTCTTACCGCATTTATTCTGGAAGCAGTTATAATAAAATAGATTCCGACTCCCGCGCCGTCTCTTGTCAATCGGGTAAAATATTCTTCCTCATCAAATCCCAGCTCTTTCACGGCATCAAAGTTATCTGCCAGCACTACGACCGCTCTCATCTTTTCTTCTGACATCTCATTGTATACCTGAAAGTTGGGAGCCATGACAGATGACAGACGCCTTTTCCTGTACCGCACCTCTTCGCTCATGAGTTCCTTGAATTTGTCATACCGCTCAGTGTCTTCTATACTTATGTATTCAGATGTATGCGGAAGATTCCTCAGCGAGATCAGAGCGTTATTGCCAAAGTCGAGGATATACAAGTTAAGCTCCCGTACCCGGTATGACATGGCAAGGCTTAACCCCGCAGTCGTCAGAAATACCGACTTGCCGTATCCGCTGGAAGCAATATACATAATGTTGCCGTCTTCCGGCAGATTCAGCTCATAAACCGTCTGCCTCTGCTCTTTTGGCACATCCATCAGACCAATGGGTATCACAATGCTCCCCTCTTCCCTCTCATGGCGGCCTTCTGCTGCCGCGAGCGGACTGAGCAGTTTTTTCCCAAGGGATGGAAGCCACGGCTTTTTGACTTCCGTATGTATTTCCCCTTCGTACACCTCCCTGATATGGCGTACGGTCACGTCAAGCTGTGTCTCCTTTGCTTTCTTTTCAGCACGGGTACCGCTCAGATCACGGTTCACCAATACGCCTTGCCCCAATTCATTCATCAAATAGACACGGTCATCCATAGTAATTTCTTCTTCCTGCTCTTCGATATAATCTGCTCCGCTCCAGGCAGACTGAAACAGTTCATATATCTCATTGCTGCCGACCTGCAGATAAGCTCTTCCCGCCTGTGTAATACCTGCGGCATCAGGTGTCTTTATGATCTCTTTGCTGTCCGCTTCATTCTGTACCTTAAGCGCAAGCTTAAATCTGGAGTTTGCCCATATCTGATCGTCCACCACGCCGCTTGGCTTCTGAGTCGCCAGAATAAGGTGGACGCCAAGACTTCTTCCGATAGCCGCTACTGAAACGAGTTCCTTCATAAATTCAGGCTGTGCTTTCTTAAGCTCTGCAAATTCATCGCTGATCAAAAAGAGATGCGGAAGCGGCTCCTTAACTTTTCCCTCTTTGAACAGGCTGCTGTATGCATTGATGCTGTTTACTCCATTGTCTTTAAAAATCCTCTGTCTTCGTTTTAGTTCTGCCCGGATGGAAGACATGGCTCTCAGGCTTTCCGTTCCGTCCAGATTCGTTATCGTGCCAAGAAGATGCGGAAGGTCACGAAACAGGTTCGCCATACCTCCGCCCTTGTAGTCAATAATCAGGAACCCTACTTCATAAGGATGAAAATTAACTGCAAGCGACAATATATAAGACTGTATGACCTCTGACTTGCCGGAACCTGTTGTCCCCGCGATCAAACCGTGGGGACCATGGGCTTTCTCGTGGAGATTCAGATATACGATGTCATCCTCCGCCCGGACTCCAAGCGGTACAGCAAGCGACTTGTGTGCTCCCCCCTCCTGCCACCTTGAGCGGATATCCAATTCTTCTGGTCTACGGACATGATACATCTGAAAGAACGTTATGCTGTCCGGAAGGTGGCTCGTTACTCCCTGGATATGCTTCAGAACGCCAAGATCTCTGGCCATTGCCTCCAGATCACACCCTTCCAGCCTTTGAAGCGTGAGCTTGTCATCTTTTAATTCTTTTTCCTCAAGGAGAAGCCTGCCTGTCCCGGATTGTTCCAGAAGCAGCACTGTCCCGATATTTTCAGGGAGATTAGCCTGAAGATAGCTTGTATATATAATAGAAAATCCCAGGTTTTTTCCTTCTCCCTGCAGATATTCCATAATGGAGTGATCTATGATCAGTTTAGGCTCATCAATGATAAAGAGAAAATGTGGGATAAATCTGGATTCTTTTTTGCTTTCATCCAGTTTCACCTGTCTCTCCTTTAAGATCTGATTCATACTGTTCAGAATCTGGTCTCTGACACGCTCTGAATGAATAAGTCCCTGAACATTTAATGACTGGATCTTATTGTGAGGCAGCCAGTGCATCCAGCTGAATTCCTCCTCATATCTCCCGTCATATACAACAACGATCTGCAGGTCATGATAACTTTGAAACGCAGCAAGCTGGCTGATATATATTTTCAACTGTTCATGAATAGCAGCCTTCGTCCCTACCAATCCAAGATGTGCTTTTTTCAAGTCTACAACACATTCCTTTTCGATCCAATCATAGAGTGCCGCGATCCGTGACGCTTCCTTGTCCAGTTCATCCTTATTCATAGCAAGCTCATTATCTTTCGTCCTCAGCTTAAATGCCGGCTTCTTTATCTGTCTTCCCACTGTGATCGTAAGAAAATCCTCATCTGAGCTGCTCCGCTCATATATCCTGCTGCTGTATTGGCGCACCATCTTCTGGATCTCAATTACCGGAGGGAAATTATAACGGTACGCCTCCTCTTCCTGCCTGTACAGCTCATATATTTCCTTTCTTTTCCGAAGAAGATACTGTTCATACAGTTTCCTGCGCTTCTTATCCGTCTCTTTTCTCTCTTTTCTGTCGCTGATAAACCTTATGACCGCGACAATTACTGTCATGCCGGTGCCTCCCACAGACATAAGCAGAAACATACCACGCCCCATCAGAAGACCTATGCCGACCGTCACTGCCATCATCCCAAGCGGGGGAAGAAGTGTCTGAAGCAGATTAGATCTACTCACTCCGGCCTTCTGGGGAGGCGCCTGTATCTCGGCCTCCTCAGACGCAATGCGTCTGATAATGCGCGGGGAACGTTTATAATAAGGAAATCCATCAAACGGCACTTCTGGTTCCTGCAGCTCGGGCAGAGAAGAAGTATACGCCTTGTTGTCACCGATCACTGCAATCTTACGTTCAAAAAGAATAACCTTTGTATGGCGGATCAGCAGTACGTCTCCTTCTTCTAATAAAAAGGAATTGTCCCGTACACGCTTCCTGTTGTGATAGATCTTCTCCTTCTCCAGATCACCTATTACATGTACTTCTCTTCCCTCAATACACAACTCCAGTCTGCACTTATCTATGACAATGTTCCCGCAGCGCCCTATGTACAGGCAGGTCTCTCTGGCAAATACTTGCTTTTCATTTTTCAGAGAGATAACCTGCCCCTCCTGCTTTACTTTTTCATACTGTCCGCCTTGCGGATACTCTTCATACCAGTCATCCTTCTCCACCAGATTATAGTTCATACTGCTACTCCTCTTCTGTACTCATGTCGTACTGAATCCCAAGCTTTTCCGCAAGTTTATCTATCTCGCCATCCAGCGTCTCCATTCTTGCTGCCTTTTCGTCTCCCTTTAATGATGAATCCCGGGATACCTGGTCACGTTCCTGAAGATAAGCATAGAGCAGCAGCTGGTTGTCAGACATCTTAAGAGCGATATCTTCGGCTTCTTTCGTCTCAAGACGTCCCAGGTATATCCAATAATCCATCACTGAAGCGTCGCCCTTCACGTTAAGCCTGGACAAAATATTATCTTTGGCTTCGCTGCTGAAATTGTCCACCGCCTGCCCCTTTATATATGATACTGCCAGTATATACTTTTCATGGACATCCAGCGCATCCGGCTGAACCTCTTTGAGACTGTCGATAACAGCTACATAGTCCGACTCAACATAAGCCCGCTGAGCTGTAAGCGCGGCCCGCTGCGGGGCGATCAACTTATAGTGCTGGTATAACAAATACGCCAGTGCCGCTGCTGCAAGTACAAGAAATAATATCATACCCGCTTTCATTCCCCTGTACCTGCTTTTCTTAATCGTGCACAAATGTGTTCTCTCATAACTTCTTAAACCGCGTTGTCTCTGGCTTAAGTCTTTGAGCGCATCATCCATACTGTTCCACTGCAGTATTCTTCTCGTCTCTTCCTGCCTGTCAAGAAGATCCATCCCACCGTTAAGATAATCACTGTAATTATATTTCTTCTGCAGCAATGCCCCCGCAAGCGCCTGAAACTCTTTAAAATAATCCTTAACCGCTCCGTCTTCCAAGATGTCACGTCTTAACACATGTAAACGATACTGTGCATCATAATATAAATTTTCCGGTTCAAGGGAAAAGTTAAAAGCCCTGGCCTTTTCCCCCAGCTCTCCCGCCTGAATCAAAATACTGTATATCAGCTCCCGGTCACTTTTCTTTACTTCCTTCAGCGGAGTCATACCATCCAGCTCATAGGTAAAACAAAGGCTTTCTTCCTTTTCTTCTACTTTGCACGGCACAAAATAATATGTCTCAGCCTGCAGCCTGTGATAATCATAGGCTGCAGATGCTTTCATCTGTGTCTTATGTACAGTCTCTTCCAAGACGATTGTGCTGCCCTTTGTTGTCTCTTCGTTCTTTCCCATAATCTCTCCTTCTGTATACAGCACTGGCCGATACCCTGCTTCCGTGCCGTTTATATTCTGCTCAGAGTAATCCGGCCTTAGGTCACCGCTGATATATTCTTATTTTTTTTGCTCTTCGCCGTACCATTCACGTTCGGTAACTTCATAATTCGTTCCCGGAGTAACTGCATCAATAATTACTACACCATCTTCCTCCCTTTTTACTACTTCACGTACATGGCAGTCTTCCGGCGGTACTCCCGTGAACACCTGGGCTTCCAATAAACACCCCAGGATAACCACACCATCTATGGCCCACTCCAAAAAAGAAATTTCATATCCTTTTTTTAATATATAAGTTACTTCTGTAAAGTCTTCATTAATTTTTATCTCCATGTCCTTATTTTTATTGTTTACTATTCGCTTGTTTATACCATCTTCCCTTGTACTTATCCAATGTTCCAGCTGCTTACCCGTCACGGTCATAGAGAGGGTTCCATCCTCATTTAGTCTTGCCTTCTCGTACCAATCATGTCCATAATTTCCTTTTTCTAAATCCTCTATCACATCCTCGGGAGTCTCGGTCGACGAATAAGATAGCCTGACTAAAAACGCCGGTTGTATGAATTCTTTCGTCTCTCCTTCCGGAATTTTTATCTTGCGTTCTATTCTCACTTCATCTTTAGACAGTTTTGTTTTGGCCGGCCATAGTTCCGCTCCTCTTTCATATGCATATTTTACATATAACAACAGCAGTACCAAGGCAGCTAAACTGATAAAGCTAACGGCTCTTTTTAACTTTTCCAATTCCCTTCCCCCTTATCCTATTGGTACCGGCACACCACTTGGTAGCGGAAACAAAATCCCCGTAGCTTCAAAGGTTTTTCTTGGCGCATCTGCAGGTTCAAGTTCATAGGCCTCCATTTTAAAGTCTGAGTTTGTCGGGCGGTATTCCAGACCGACTTTACTTGTTACATGATTTATCTCCTCACAAATTGTCGTGGCACCCCACTCGATTTTTGTTGATACATTTTCTTTTGAGAAAGTAACTTGTGTATATGCAGTTGACTTGCTGTCCAACTCGAAAGAACGCTTTATACCAACTTCTATGTTATTACCCTTCCACTCCAGATTCCCACTCTTCACTCCCCACTCCGCCAGTATTTCCCTGTTCTTAGATATGGCCACTTCCACAGATTGGGGATTATCCAGGTTTGTCTCTATACTTTTCTCCACCCCTCCGTACAGCACTAATCCGTCAGCCAGTGGGATTTCCATCTCACCGTCCAGCAACTGTACCGACAGATTCGGAATATATTTTCCGATAATTCTCGCTACCTTGTCGGCGTATTCCAATTGTTCTTCCGCATCCAGCGCCATGAACTCCTCTTCCTCAAGCAGTTCATCTCCGAGCTGCTTTTTCAACTCTTTTGATATGAGTACGGTCTGCCAGGTTCCCTCAATATCCGCAAACAACTGCAGGTTTACCGGAGCTATGGCATATTGGTTTGTAGCCGCATTATATCTTACCCCTTGCATAGCCGACACGGCTGATGCAAGAGCTTTCTGCATAGTTTGCGCCCCTGCGTATATTCCCGACGTAGCAGCCAGCATTTCCCCTATCTTTTCTATATTTCTCCTGTACTCTTCTATAATCTCATAAAGGGTATCCAATTCCTCCCGATACGAATTGGCAATATGCTGGTAGCCGCTGATATCCTTATGAACGGAAAGGGGACGGCCATTTCCGAGTATGCTCCTTATCGTTTCCATGATAAAGCTCAGACAGGAATTCAGTTGGTCATACTGTACTTTCAGCGCCTCATATTCACTTCTCCACTTATCTTCGTCAACTACTGTTCCCGTCGAAAAATACTGGCAGAGACAGTTGCTGTAATTCTGGTTTGCCTCTGTCATCTCGGAACAGAAATTAAAAATTCCGCCGGCCACCGGCTGGTGCATCAGGCCGACATAGCTTTTATGGTTATTATAAGCCGTGCTTTCCAGTCCTACATCGTCTTGAAAAGACTGGAAGGCTCTTCCAAGTGTATCGCTTTTCATCCGGACATCCGCCAGATATCCGTTCATGGTATTGAGTTCTGTCAGAACAGAATCTATATTAATCTTTACACCCATTTTGCTCTCCTTTCCCGATAACGCTGTATAACTTATTATCGGTCATTCACAGGACGGTCAATATATCTCCGTGACGTATTTCCGCCTGCTTAAATGTCAGGTACGGATTCACGTATGTCTTCTGCCGCCACGACCTGACGGACATCCCTTCCGCCGGCTCTGTAATCGCAAGCACGCCGTTATCGCTCAAAATATCCAGCACATCCCGGATTCTCTGTTCTGGTTTCACACTGACATCTATTTTCACTTTATTGTCCGCCGTACATATCGTTAATATTATCAACCCTGCGTTTCCTCTCTCTTTTCAACTTTCCCGCATATAAATACCCAGCTGCCAGCGCGGCCGCCACGAATATTTCTATCCAGAATAATCCGTCCGGCCCGGCGCCGGATACCTCTTTCTCAGTTTTACTGCCGGTGTTTTCCGCCGTTTCCGAAAATACCAGGCTGCGGATAACATCCAGTCTCTCTTCATCGTCAGACGTAGTCACAAACACCTGCTGTCCGATATATTTTATGTTATGTATTTTCTCATTTTCTAAGGACTGTATCTTTTCCTGTGATCTATCATCAAATACTGGCACACCGTACAGATCACAGAGAGAGATTCCCGTCGTACTCTTCTGTTCTGTGATCACCGACGGGTTCCATTCTATCGTTGTATCTTCCCGCTGAGCTTTCTCTGTCTGCATATAGCCTCCCATTGATATTGGAATGGGAGCCGGAGCGCCCGGCCCTTGGCTCCCCCTCTTCTTATCGGCCGGAATTGGCCGCGCTTGCCGCCTGATCCGCCTCTTCATAGTAAGTTGCATTCTGCTGCAGGCCTGTCCCGATATCCTGGATCAGATCCTGGATCGCCTGAAAGCTCGGCGCTAATTCCTGATAGCGGGTAATGTATGCTTCCGCTCCTGCCCCCTGCCACAGCTCCGGCAGCTTGCTGTTCACGATCGTATCCAGAAATGAGCGCAGCTCCGTATACTCCTGCATTGCCTGACCTGTTATCTGCTGTGCCTGTGTCTTCACATCATCGCTCTTAATTCCTATGTTCATAGGGCTCCTCCTCTCTTTGTCTGATTTATAATTAGCATCTGCGGATGTTAATTATCCTTTTTCTTCTTCCGCATCACCGCGGTGATGGTAATATATAAAATGACGCCAAGGACGATAGCTGCGCCAAGCGCCTCCAGTACAGCTTTACCGGCCGCCGAGGCATCTTTTTCATCACCGCCGGCCGAGGCTTCGTCGTCCTCTTCCTTACTGTTTACTCCGGCATTTTCTGTGGCACTGCGCTCTGTCACCCAGAAGGGATCCACAATAAACCGGCTCGCCTCCAGATTGTCTGCTTTTCCTATCCTTGTATAGGGCAGTTTACCCGCGAAGCTATTCATAAGTTCCTGATTGCTCTGGCTGTTCTCCTCTTTTACTTTCTGCGCTCCCGCAAGGCCTTGTTCAACCGCGTCTTCGGAAGCTTTGGTCGCTTCCTGTATATGCTGCCGCAATGCGACCTCATTGGCAGTGTATGTCTCATATACTTTTACCAGATTATCCAGACGTTCCGTATCTCTTTCCTGTACTTCCTTCTGCATGGAACTTGTGCTGTTATGCATGTCTGAGTAAGATTCCTGTACTGCGTTCCGGTCAATATATCCAAGCGGATCGTATGCTGTCAATGAACTTTGGAATGCAGACAGCTTTTCTTCCGATTCCGTGTAACTGCTATGGAACGCATTTTTCACTTCATCAGCTCTGTTCAGCAGAGGTGATATGACATCGCTGCCGATACTGTTCATAATATCGCCCAGCTTTTCATCGCTGACCGGCTCGATCTTATAATCCTCATCTGCCGTCAGATCAGTCTCCGCTGCGGCAAGGCTGTCCGCGAGCAGCCTGTCTGTCTCTTTTCTGTTCTCCTGCGCGTCCCCTTCGGTAAAGGCTCCATCCTCCTCTTCCACGAACCGCTCTGCACTGCAGTTTGGCAGCATACTCAAAATGACAGCCTGTATTCCCGTTTTGTCCTGAATATCCGTCGCTGCATCTCCCACCTTATAGGCGCCGCCGCTGTTTTGACGGTAAGCCGTGAGCAGTTTGTCCAACTCTGCGGTATCTAAAGTCCCGCCCGCACCGATTAATGTATAAGTTCTTCCGTCCATCGTCACGGATCCGTCGAGGACCGTCCATGCAGGCGGTGATCCCGCTCCATATGTACCGTTGCTCAGAACACCGGCAATATGATCCGCCGCTGTCTGAAGACCATCGTTATGTTCCTCAATACCATGCCGCACTCCTGAAAGGTAACTCCCCAGCTCTCCCAGATTTCCCTCGATGAGATTCATTATGCTTTGTATATTATCTCTGTGGCTCTCCAGTACAGTATTGTAATCTGCAAGCAGCCTCTTTACGCTTGGCAGTCCCGGGTCATAAATATCGTTGCCCTCTGTATCCTTTGTCACGTCCAGCCCCTTTATCTGACGGTTTGTATCGTCGAGGGATTCCTTTGCTTCTGTTCCCGCTTCTGTGAGCTTCTGTCTTCCTTCTTCGCCTCTGGCCGCGCCTGTTTCATACTCATTTTGTATCTCGTCTATCGCTCTCCCATTTCTGAGGATATATTCTTGTATGTCCAGGGCAGTTATACTCATATCCGGCTGCGACAACTGTGGAAATTCAATATACGCCTGCAGGTCATAGGCTTTGATCTTCAGCAGCACCGCCGTGTCTTTCCTGTCGTTTTCCATCACCCGGACAGCGCTGTCCTGCGCGGTGTGGAACTCCTCCAGAATTCCTTCCACATACAGCAGACTTACATTGTCTGCCATAGACTGTATAAACGTATTCACCTGCTTTAGTATTGTTATTTTTTTCTCCTGAACGAGCTGTTCATTGATCTCAAATGTTATATTCGACTTGGACATGACCGTATTCAGACTCTCGACATCCGCTGAGAATCCTGCCGGTATAACGATATAAGCCCCATATTCTCCTGTGTATACTCCGTTTCTCGCATCTTCCAGACCGGCATATACATAGCTGCCGCCGGAAAGATGGATCAGATTTGACGCATAATTGACCGTTCTGTCTCCCAGTCTCACACCCTCATCCAGATTCACAACGGCGATCACACTGCTCTCATCTTTCTTCCCGGTGTCTGCTCTTTGTCCCATACTCATTCTTCCTGCCAGAAAACCGGCCGCCAGCAGCAAAAATGCAGCCGCAGTTATTACTATCGTCCGGATACCTGTCTTAGTTCCCAACCAGCTTTCCTCCTGTTCCTGCTCTTTGTCATTTTCTTAACCGGCGATAATATTCCGGCTGAAATAGATTTACCGCATTATATTATTATTTTATGAGATTAATCTGTAAAGTCATAGCGTTTATCCTTAATCGGTCGGTGTCTGTCCTTAACTGGTCGGTCGCTATCATCTAAATTACTATGTAAACTGCGTGATCTCCGGCCTGTTTTTCGACTGTTTGCGGCATTGATCTGCAAATTAATATATTAACTGTTGTCGAATCGTTAAAGGCTTGTCTTAATTTGGCTATAATCTATAAATTCAATTGACTTTTTCTATAGAAATTGATACAATTGAAACAAGAACAGACAATATTTTAACAAGGAATATAGTAAATCGGGGTACTTGTATTCCAGTTTCAAGGACATATTGTTTGTTTATTTTAAGTTTTAGTTACTTTTTAAACAATCTGGAGGGATGAACTATGAACGCAACAACCATTTTACGTATTATCATCATTGTGTATACAGCTATATTCGCCGTATACTGGATTAAGGACTGTGTAGCCCACAAAGAAGAATTTACGGGTAAAAAAGTAATTCCGTTGTTCATCATTGGCGCTATCACAAACTTCCTTGATACACTTGGTATCGGAAGTTTCGCAACTACACAGGCTGGTTTTAAATTTACGAAATCAAGTCCTGACGAGACAATGCCTGGTACACTGAATATCGGTGACGCTATACCGGTCGTAACAGAATTTGTTCTTTTCCTGACATTAATTGAGATGGATACATTAACTCTTGTACTGCTGATCATCGCAGCAGTTGTAGGTTCTTACATAGGAGCCGGTATCGTTTCCAAGATGCCTGTTAAGCAGATCCGTATCGCTTTGGGTGCCGCGCTTATTGCTCTCGCTATCATTATGGGATGCAGATTACTGTCCGTAGGACCATTCGGCGCTGTTGGTACAGCTACAGGCCTCACAGGCATTAAGTTAGTTATCGGTATCGTAGTTAACTTCTTCCTTGGTGCTTTCATGACGATCGGTGTTGGTCTCTACGCTCCTTGTATGGCTATGATCGGTGCTTTAGGCATGAACATCCAGGCTGCTTTCCCAGTTATGATGGGTTCTTGTGCATTCCTGATGCCTGCATGTGGTATCAAATTTATCAGAGAAGGAAAGTATGACAGAAAAGCTTCCGTACTTCTTACTGTAGGTGGTGTGATCGGTGTACTTATCGCTTACTTCCTGGTAAAATCTATGCCTATGACAGTTCTTACATGGGTTGTAATCGTTGTAATGATCTACACAGCGATCACATTCTTCAGAGATGCTTCCAAAAGCTAATTGAATATGACGATACAGAAAAAGCCATCCGCTTGGATGGCTTTTTCATTTTCTCTTTTTCTCTATTTCTTTTTTTCTGACTTATTCTTTCTCCGTTCCTCGATCTTGCGGTCCTGTTCCGCCTCAGCTGCTTTTCTCATCTTGTTCATGAGCTGTATACGTTCTTTCAGAGGCATCTTTAATGGTATCACTCCTGTTTTCGTCTTACTCTCCAAAAACTTCTCAAATGCTTCGGCGTCTCCCATATTGAAATCTTTAAATGGCAGAACATATAATTCTTCATTGTTCATTGCTATAAAATAATTTCTGTCATCCTTGTAGCTGCCTGATATCTCACCATATTTGGCATTATTCACTTCCTGATATTCCGTATTCTCTACATCAAATCCGCTTTGGCCAAATACAAAATAAATATCCGATTGATTTTTATAATTATCATCCACCGACGCAAGTTTTGTAAACGCGATATACCGCCTCGTTATCACAAAGAGAAGGATCAGCGCACTGATTATGCCACAAGACCAGGATGCTGACGGTATATCTCTAAATGCCACAGTCAATATGATAAAGCAGCCGGCAAACAGACAAAGTTTAAGACCTGTTCTTGGATTTTTCACTTTATAAGAAAACTTTATGAAATCTTTCAGCACCTCCTCTGTATGTTTCGTTGCCACTTTATATATAGGTGTCATATTCTTTCTCCCTCCGGTTTGTTATTGTCCTTTTTCATTATATTATATTTCACACGCAACCACAAGAGTCACTTGACAAAGTAAGAGAATCTTCCATAAGTCTTTTCTTTACTCTTTTAGCACGGTAAAGTGCATTAAATTTTGTTTCAAAAACGGTTTATAATTGTTAAATTGCATAAAAATAAATTTTTTGATTTACTTGTATTGACACTTAAATTTATAAATGATATATTTATAGCAACTTAAATGTACGACGACCAATGGCGGTTACCTCGGCAAGGGGACTGCCTATTTTTTAAAAAGTACAGGTAAGTTAAAACCAATATGGTTGTAATTGCAGTTAAACTGCTGCCGACCATTTCCCCCAAGAATGGTCCTGCAGCAGCGGACTCCAATTGATATATACATCCTCTTTAGTAGGAGCATTCCCCAGCTTTGTATATAAACAAAACTGCAATGCAACGAGGAAAAACCTCTCAATGACATACCAAAAAGAAAGGGCACGACATACCGTATGTCGTGCCTTTTCTTTACTGAGAATTACAGTTAAGAAGCGATTGCATAACTATACAAATTGCGGAATTATTATTAACACAACTTGACTATAAAAAGGAGGAGACACTATGGAAGATGAAAAAAAGAAAAAGGCGGCGGCGGCCGGAGAAACTGACGCCACTGCTGCAGACAATGACGAAAAACTGTCCGGCACCTGGGCTGCCGACGCGCAGGATGATCTTGAGGACTGGATCGAAGAGCAGGGGATCCAGCTGCGTTATTAGTATCTGACGTCGAGATCGTTAGAATCTTGATATAGGCAGACTTAAAAGGTGTTATTGCAGAAAGAGCGGGAATCAGACAATGAGATCTGATTCCCGCTCTTTCTATTGTTACAGCTTCCTGACTGACTATTTTCACGAAGCGTCTACCTAGATTCATTTTTGCGCATTTTCAGCTTGAGCAGCGCCGTCGCTTTTTTACAGTCCAGCTCTACCATGTTGTTTTCCCCGACAACATTTGTCTCTGTCCCGTCTGCGCTCTTGTTGATATCTACGATCCCATCCAGATAATCATTCACTACGACAAACTGGGCTACCGTTCCGCTGAAGTTAAGTCCTGTCACTGCGATACCGCGTGTTCCAAGCTGCTCGCATGTGTTTGTATAGTCGACATCGCTGTTGCCCCATCCGTCCGATGATATGATAACTCCGTCTGCGCGCATCGCTTCTGCCCACACGGCAGTTCTTGTGCCCACAAGCATCTTATCCTCATTATCATCCGGTGTTCCCACGATGATGATCCCCATCAGATCCAGATCGGTATCATTGGATACGACATCCAGCAACGGGTCTCTGAAGTGATGTAATGATGTTTCTTTTGTTGATGGTCCTATTCCCATGATCACACCTCCTACTGCATGGACCGGATAATTCCGTCTCTGTACTCGTTAGGTGTAACAAGTACCGGCATATTACCCATGTCTATGATTGAACGTCCGCCTTCAACTCCTGAAGGTTCTTTCGCAAACAAGTGTGTATCGTACATAGCACCCTGTCCGGCAACCTGCTTTACGATCAGGACACGTTTTTTGCCCGGCCTTACCACGTCGTGATACTCGTGGCGTTCCGTACACTTCTCGCCCTTGAACTTTTTCAGTTTATCGCGGTATGTCTGTATAAACTTATCGCACGCGCGATGGGCGGCGGTCGGTCCCGGCCTCTCCTGTCCCATGCCTGCGGCAAGTGTAACATCAAAGGAAATTATGTAATCATTGTCGCCTGGAGTCCCTGCACGGTTCAGATAGAGCTGCTCTTTCAGCTTTCCTTCTGAGGAGCCAAACTCATGGCACTGTTTTCCATTGACATCCACACCTGTAAGCACGACATATACACCGGTTACAGTGTGGGTGATCCCTTCTCCCAGCTTTCCGAGCACTTTTGTGGAAATAGGTATGATATCCATGATCGTATTTGTCCAGCGGTCATGATCGCCCGGCTTGATGATCTGAATATCAATTTTCTCAAGATGCTCTTCTTCCGCGGTCAGTTTATCAATCATTTCTTTACTGACTGTCATATGACCGTCAACCGAAATATCATTGTGCTCTCCCCACTCCACGTCATTCATATGAAATGCCTTGATCACAAGACGTCTCAGGTCTTTTACTTCTTCAGCCAACTTAAGTCACCTCCGATATTTACGTCTGTTATCACATTTTGTTTACAATATGCCGGATTCTTTTCCGATATATTGTCATATCACTTTTCAAAAAAGGGCAGATGCAAAACATCTGCCCTTCGATCCGAACCTGCGTTCACTAAATCTTAGCTACATATTCGAATGGCAACGGAACAATCTTTCCTGGTGTCTGGATCTCAACTAACTGCTCCAGAGTTGCCCTAACGATCTGTGTCTGCTGTTCAACGTTGTGCGGTCCTCCGGCATTAGCACCCATAGGTACCAATGGAGCAACTGCACGAGGAGTACCAGTCTGACGTACAACTGGTGGAAGAGCTGCAATAATAATTGTAGGAATTCCAGCTTCTTCAATCGCTCTCTGCACCAATACTGCAGAGCGGTGGCAGGTACCTCAGCCAGCGGTGAGGACTACTGCGTCTACATCCTCTTCTTTGAACATCTGTGCGATAGCCGGACCAGTTTCACCTTTGAATTTCTCCTGGTTTCCGCCGCCGCCCATGAATCCTGCATGTACCGGAGCACAAGCTCTGATAAATCCTTCAGCAGCTAATTCATGAATTCTGTCGATCGGGAACATGCAGTTGATGTCTTTGTTAACATCACTGTTGTCATATCCGCCGTGGGATACCATCAATTCACTAGATGGTGTAGTGTTCTCTATTTTTCTCCATGTAAAGTCTCCGGCAAGATTGAATCTTTCCTGATCCTTTTTATGAACACCAGCAGCTGTTGCAAGAGCGATAGACATGTCTTTCAGCTCTTTTGTTACAGGAGTCCATACTGATGGCGGAGTAATAGGAACGAATATTTCAGATTGTAAACCTTTAACAACCGTTAAACTCATTTTTAAGCCTCCTTATTATCCATACGTTGGCGCATTTCTTCTTGTTTGCGTCGTTCTTTTTCAATGTTGCTGATATATTTGTCATTTACTTCTTCCCCAAGCTGTTCCGGAAAACTCATGTTCCATCCGACTTCCTGACCTACTTTCAGCTCATAGTCGCAGATAAACATTCTTTTCGGCGCTTTAAAGAACCCGAGGCGTCCTTTCAGATCGACGCTGATGCTGCAATCGTCGATATCCACGATCACACCTTCCATGTAAATGACTTTATCACCATAATTCAAACGTTCATTGTTCATTCAACTTTACCTGAATTAACTGTATTTTTCTTTACGCTTCTGGCTCATCGGAAGGGCCTGCTCATTTTCAACAAGGTCGATCTTAGCGCCTGCGGCAGCTTCAATTAATTCAACGTTTGTAGATTTAACGTTTGGATTCCATTTCTTCTCAGCAGCTTTAACATCTTCTCCTGCCATAGCAGCTTTCAGCATAGCTAATGCACGAACAGCATCCTCCTGGCAAAGGGTATTGTTACCAAGAATCTCATTCTCGATACCAGCTTCTGATTTGTTATTGTCAACCATGTAGCTCATGTACTTGTTACCAACAACAAGCGCACCCTGTACTGCACAGTAAGACATACCAACAACCGGTGTTCCTCTCATACCAATCTGCTCGATATGGCTTGCGAAGTCGATGTGGTTGTTTCCGAAACCTTCTGTTGTAACGAAAGCTCCGTCTGCGTCCATAGCTTCTACTGTCATACCAACACGTCTGGATACGTAGAACTTCTCAGCGTTGATCTGCGGGCTTCCAACGAATACAACGCCGCAAAGGTCAACTTCCGGATCATGAAGAGCTTCAAGAACGAGCGGCTCTCTCCAGTAATGTCTGGACATCTCTTTAGATGCAGGTCCGATACATGTAAGCGCATGGATACATCCGTCAAGAACCTCCAACGGAGATACGCATACAGGAACGTTTCCTAAGTCTACGTTAGCTCTTGCGCCAAGAACACCAACAGGCTCTACAGGAAGGATAAAGTTATCATGCATAGCTCCCTGGCCCATGATCTCTTTAACGATAACGACTTTTTTCTTGCCTGGACGGCGAACCTGCTTCAGTTCTTCCGTATCAGCTACAAGGCTCTCGTCAAGCTTCTTCATAACTTCACGGATCTCCTGAGTGATAAGGTCAAATGCTGTATGTGCAGCCATAGGTCCACGGCGTTCCATGTTCGTTTTGTCCTGAATCACGATGTTACCTTTGATAAAGATCTCGCCTTTATCCGGGCAGCTTGGACGGTTCCACATGATGTTCTCATCAAGGTATCCTTCAGAAGAACCGAATTCACCGATCTGAACTCCGCCTTCGTCAACACCTGTCAGCATCATAACAACGCCGTCAAGAACTCTTGTAACGCCTTCGCCGACTGCATCATCGCCTTCTTTTGTAGCGATTGGCTGAACGTCCATGATCGTCTCAGAATATGTGTGATATAAATCAGGTGTGATGACTTCAAGTTTGAAATCTTTAACCAGTTCCTGATCAGCAATAACATCTGCTTCAATTCCTTCACGGATGTAAAGAGTTGTTCCCTCGATCTTTGTCTCTGGTCCTCTCTTAACTTCTGTGATAGTGAAGTGTTTTCTTGTTAAGCTTCTTACAACTTTTTCTTCCCCAGCTGCTTCCGGTGCTGCTGCACCTGCTGCAACTGCTTCTGCGCCTGCCGGCAATGGAGCGACTGCTGCGCCGCCGCCAAGAGCTCCTACCGGAATCTCAAGGTCGATATCTTTACCTTCTCCAATGTGGATCTTTAATGTTCCGCCTGCTGCAGGTCCTGCTACAGGTGGTGCAACCGGTGCCGGAGCTGCCGGAGCTTCCTCTGCAGGTGCTTCCTCTGCTGCCGGAGCACTTGGAGCCTTTGCACCTTCTACTACATCTGCTGTAAGCGGGCAAAGTGAATCACAAGTTTTTGTAAGTTTTGCTCCTAAAACTTGTTCGATGGTCAATGCACCATCCAGGTTCAGTAATCCTGAGTCTACCAAATCATCAAAGATCGCCGGATCTTCAAGATTAGCAGCTTCGATTGTAACGCCTGCTTCGGCTCTACAACATAATACGGCAGGATCATGAGCATGTTCTTTAGCTGTTTCAGCTGTGATTGACATATTTGTTTCCCTCCTTGTTTGGTTTTGCTTAAGTATCCATTCTGGGCACTTATTTAAATTATATATACAGCCGCATATGATACACGGAATACCTCTCGACTTCCGCCCGCAAAAGAATCGGGGGTCTTTTACAGTTCATCATCTGCGACAGTAATACCGTTGTCTGCAGACTTATTTCCCGTTGGGGAGCTGGTCTACTTCTTTAGAAACTGTGAGTCTCCTGTATAACGGATGACCGATCGTTCTCATGACGTGGTCTGTCTGATGGAATGTTTTCAGTTTCAGCTTCGGCGCAGATCCCATAACTGTGTTAGAGCAGTCTGAGCAGTTGCCGATGATGATGAATTCCGCTCCGTCTTTCTTGAACTGGAGACACTTCTGTGCCTGGCCAGGACAGTTACCAGGATTTTCGCACTTAAGCGCTGCTCCCGGCTTAGGTTCGATCGCCTGCTTACATCTTGCCACAGAAACAACCTTTCCATTCATCTTTTCACAGATTTCACGCATGCGGTCTTCGCTGCCGCCGCAGGCACATACCAACAGACCCACGTTAGCGCCGTGTAAATCCGGAAATTCAACTGTTACGATGATGCCGCCTGTCGTCTTTGTAACAGGAGCCTCTAATGTAGTGGACTTTCCTGTAAATGGTCCGCCCATAATGATCTCGCCATATGTACCGTCAATTCCGCCGGCCTTCTCGATCATATCGCCTACGCTTGTTCCAACCGGAACGTCCATAAATACGTGTGGCTCATTGCCACCGTTCAGCTTGCCGATAACCGTCATATTCTTGCTGTAGCAAGGTTTCTTAAGTTCGATCGCCTCAGCGATGCGAAGCAGTGTCTCGCAGTTGATCACGACTGCGTCTGCCGCTGAAGGAAGCTGTGTAGGATCCAGAAGCTTGCCAAGCGCCTCTCTTACGACCGCTCTTTCCTCTCCCATCGGGTAGATATCGGGAAGAAGATGGATCGTAATACTGTCTTCCTCTTTGATCGCTTCTCTTAATATCTGTATTGCCTTCTCATTTTTCTTCTTGATGGCAATGATACCTTTCGATGCGTTACAGACTTCCATGCAGTATTTCAGTCCGCGGATCGTAATATCAGTCTGCTCCTCGATCTGCTGAATATTGTGGCGAAGTCCCGGCTCGCATTCTGCTGCATTCACCAACACATATCCGCCTTTAAGGTCTGTTCCGATCTTGACTCCTGTCGGGAATCCGGCGCCGCCCATACCAACGATTCCAGCTTCTTTTACCATCTCGAGCTTTGTTCCTTCTTTAATAGGTACAAACTCGTCTTTCTGCTCTTCATCAGGCTTGATGATAATACGATCATCCGCCACTTCTTCCACTACACCGTACACACTGGAAAAAATGTTAGCGCCAAGACCTGTAGGTGTTGCAATCAAGGTACCTTTTTTTACTTCATCCCCAGCCTTTACGATTGCCTCACAGGGTGCACCAACATGTTGACGTAATAAAATCTGCACATTTCCCATGACATCTTTCTCCTTTATTTTGTTTTTTTATAAGTAAAAAACGAAACTTACATCCCGTTTACTTATTACATGTCCATGACATACCATTTTGTTTTATTTATAAATTTTATCTATAAATTACAATATATTGTTATCGCTATTTTTTTAACACTATATATATCTTTTTTGGCGGAGGCATGTGGGAATCGAACCCACCCAGGACGCTCTTAACGCCCCACACTAGTTTTGAAGACTAGGAGGCACACCAGTCACCCATCTACCCCCATGGTTCTTGCCTCATGCGTCTTGACTATAACACAATTTTTTGCATATTTCAACCGTTTTTATTTACTTTTTATATTACCAAAAAATCATTGACTTTTCAAGGTTTATCGTACATAATAATTGTAGCAGACTGAACGTGATACTAGAATACGGTCTAATTGTTAATTTTATATCGTAATAACATACGATTTTGAGGTTTTTCCGAAAAAGGCACTGCGGAGACAAGGGAATCTCCAACGTGTTTTTATAAAAACTTATAGTAATTGTCTATGAGTAAACATTAAGGAGGTAATGAATTATGGAGTTAAAAGCAAATGTTAACTTCGATCGGTTTGAGCAGGCATTGCAGGTAGTTGACGCTCATACCGTCGGCGAGTTCTGCCGTGTAGTCATTGGAGGATTTCCGGAGCCGGAAGGCAGCACAATGATCGAAAAGAAAAAATGGATGGAGAACAACTATGACCATGTTCGTACAGCATTGATGTTCGAACCAAGAGGACATCACGACATGTTTGGGGCATTCCTGTGCGAGCCAGTCAACAAAGAAGCTGACTTTGGTGTAATGTTCATGGATACAGGCGGATATCTTAACATGTGCGGCCACTGTACGATCGGTGCTGTAACTGTTGCAGTTGAAGCAGGACTTGTAGAGTCCAAAGAAGGTGTGAACGAAGTTGTTCTCGAAGCACCTGCAGGACTCATCCGTACAGAAGCAGTTGTAAAAGACGGCAAAGTTGAGCACGTTACACTGACAAACGTACCGGCTTTCGTTTATAAAGAAAACCTCTCCGTTACGATCGACGGAAAAGAGATTCCATTTACGATCTCATTCGGCGGAAGCTTCTTTGCTTTGGTTGACACAACGAAGATCGGCATTGAGGAGATCAGCCCGAAGACTGTTCCTGACATCACAAAATTAGGAATGAAGCTTCTGGATGTTATCAATAAAGAGGTTCCGGTAAAACATCCTCTTCTTGACATTGATACCGTTGATTTGGTAGAGTTCTACGGACCGACGCCAAACCCGGACAAAGCAACGATGAGAAATGTCGTGATCTTCGGAGATGCTATGGCTGACCGCTCACCATGCGGAACAGGAACAAGCGCTAAGCTCGCTACTCTTCATCACTGGGGAGAGATCGGCGTAGGCGAGGAATTCATCTACGAAAGCTTTATCGGTACTACATTTAAGGGCGTTATCAAAGAGACGACAAAGGTTGCCGATTACGATGCAGTTATCCCGATGATCACAGGAAGCTGCTATCTGACAGGCGTTGCTACATATTTGATCGATCCTACAGATCCATTGAAATATGGTTTCCAGGTAGGCTAATCATCTGCCGGAACCGAAGTTGGTAGTGCGATAGTTATAGAAGCGGATTAGTTCATAATCCGCTTCTCTTTATATAAAAGGTTATAAAATAGGTTAACTAGAGAAGGGAATGGGGACGATGCCACGAAAGCGACAATCCACGAAAAGCCGCATCGTAAAGGCTGCCTGGAACCTGTTCTATAAGAACGGGTACGAGCAGACGACTGTAGAGGATATCATATATGCTTCAAAGACCTCTAAAGGTACCTTCTACCACTATTTCAAAGGAAAGAAGCCTTGCTTAATTCCCTTTCCTATCTGTTTGACGAAAAATACGAAGAACTGACTGCAGTGATAGACCCGAACCTGTCCGCTTATGATAAGCTCCTGTTTTTAAATCACGAGCTGTTTTATATGATAGAGACAAGTGTAGATATCAAGCTGCTTGCGCTTCTGTATTCTTCCCAGCTTGTCACAAAGGATAAAAAATCACTTTCTGACAGCAAACGCTTCTATTTCAAATGGATCACTGAAATTCTGGAAGAAGGTCTGGAAAAAGGGGAATTTAAAAATACAAGCACTGCCGAAGAACTCATGGCTATATACGCCATGTTTGAGCGCGCGCTGCTGTATGACTGGTCGCTTTTCAAGGGAAAATACTCACTTTCCCAATACAGCGACAAACTTCTGCCGCATGTGCTCGACACATTCGTAAACGGCGTATAGATAAACAAAGTCAGATGAACGCACAGGCCCGGCGGTACAGGAAACTTTCCTGTACCGCCGGGCCTGTTCTATCAAAGAATCCATCTTGATCACACCATGCACTCGTGCATATCTTCTTCTTCGATCCGGGCCTTTGCCATCATCGCTTTGATCTGTTCCCTTTCGGTAAGATCCGCACACCATGATAAGCCGCATCCTGCTGATATCGCCCTTGGGACCGGAATGATCCGTCCAGGGACACCGTTTTCCTTGCATGCCTTTTCCATTGCCATCGCATCGGCCGTTGTGTGGAATGTAACCACCAGTTTTAATTCTTTTTTTCTCATGTCTATTCGATCACCACTTCAAAAAATCCTTCTCTTTCCGTTGACACCGCAGACTTTCCATGCTCTTTCGCATATTTTTCTACGTTCATCTTCTGATGTGGTTCCGTGACAAGAACCTTCACCGCCTCTTTGGCGTCTTTAAGTGCGTCTGCCGTCAGCATGAGCGGCTCCGGGCAGGAAAGACCTCTTGCATCTACTTCTTTCATATTATTTGACCTTCTTTCTCAGAATACTACTAATGTGCCTGTATTTCAATATTAAAACACAATTATTTTGCTTCTTCCCGCTTGTTTGTAAACGCAATGACAAAGCATGCGGCAATGCAGATAATACATGCCACTTTTCCGTAAAACGGAACTGCTCCCGCAACGGTCTCTCCTGTCTCCGCGTTCACTGCCGTGCCGCTTGCGGCAAGGCCAAAGTTATGGCAGATCGCTGCGCCGACAAGCATACCGATCACTGTGACAGCGGAATCAGAGGACCCCTGCCCCGCCAGGATGAGCTGGCGCAGAGGACAGCCTCCTGCGAGCACTGCCGCAAACCCAACCGCATACATTCCGAGAATATTCCATAAATGCTCTGAATGAGCGATAATTCCAGGCGTATCAAAACCAAACACAAAACGTCCCGTCGCAATGTTGAATACGAGCATGACTGCAAACAGCCCTGCGATCACGCTGAATAAGTCAAAATTCTTCATCAGGATGATATCGCGGATACTTCCCGCAAAGCACATCCTGGACTTCTGGGCAAACGCGCCGAAAACGAGACCGCCGATCAAAGAGGCGATCAACGGCGCATGCATACTCCCCGGACCCGTCACACTCGCTTTCAGCAGTGATGTCCCGACAGAGAGGATAAGTATGCCAAGCATGATGACAGGAAGAACCGTGCCGGCCGCCTTATTTGTAACGTGCGCCCTTCCGAGACTGAATCCCTTCTTTAAGGCGATGACTCCGGAGCCAACGCCGAGAATAAATCCTATCAGGGCTACCCATGCGTTAAGATCTCCCGCGGACATACGGATCACCATACGGAGAGGGCAGCCGAGAAATACAAGGGAGCCTGTCATAATAATAAGACCAAGTACAAACCGTGTCATCGGCGAAGAACCCGCTGTTGAACGGTACTCCTTTGTCGCTGCTGAAATGATGAACGCGCCGAGTACAAGTCCGATAATTTCCGGTCTTGCATACTGGACAACCTCTGCCTGATGCATTCCGAGCGCGCCTGCCGTGTCTCTGATAAAGCAGGCAATACAAAATGCCATGTTGGCCGGATTGCCGAAGTAAGCCAGACATGCCGCCACAAGTCCGCACACTACTCCTGCAAGTGCAAGTTTTTTCTTTGAATCTGATAAATTCATGTTTCTCCTCCTTTAGTAACTCTCATTCGGCTCAGGCTTTCCCGTCACCCCGGGTCAGTCTTCCGCCAATTCCCGGATAGCCGCAATAGCGGTATCCACTTCTTCATCCGTGTTATAGTGGGAAAAGCTGAATCTGACAGCCCCCTGCTCCACCGTACCGAGCGCCTCATGCATCAATGGAGCACAATGCCCCCCTGGCCTTGTTGAAATTCCATATGTTGTAAGAAGCTCATCACTCACTTCTGAAGAATCATAATCACCGATGTTGAGCGCCACGATCGCGCAGCGCTCTTTTGCACTGTAATCGCCATATACCTTTACATCCGGGATATCTTTTACACCGTCGTAGAATTTCCGCATCAGTTCCTGCTCGCGTCTGCGTATGTTGTCGATCCCTTCTTTTTCCAGATAAGCAAGCGCCGCATTCAGACCCGCGATCCCGTGTCCATTCAGCGTGCCTGCCTCCAGGGCTGTCGGCATCTCAGCCGGATGCGTCCTGCTGAAGGTGCGCACTCCGCTCCCGCCGCTCTTCAGTGGACGCACCGCCAGCCCTTCCCTTACATACATGCCGCCGGTCCCCTGCGGACCCAACAGCCCTTTATGACCCGTAAAGCACAGGACATCGATCTTCATCTCCTGCACGTCGATCGGGAATACGCCTGCTGTCTGTGAGGCGTCCACGACAAACAGGACGTTGTGTTTCCTGGCGATATCGCCTATTGGCATTAGATCTATATAATTGCCGGTGAGATTGGATCCGTTTGTTATGACGATCAATTTTGTATCCGGGCGTACTGCGGCCTCGATATCCTCCGGCTCCACCGTGCCGAGACTGCTGCTTTTCACAATTGTAAGCTCCGTTCCCTGTTCCTCCAACTCATACAGCGGACGAAGTACGGAATTGTGCTCCAGCATCGTCGTCACCACATGGTCTCCGGGATTTAAAAGTCCTTTAAGGGCCACGTTCAGGCTTTCCGTCGAGTTGGCGGTGAAGACGATCTGCCTTGGGTCCTCTGCGTGAAACAGAGTACATAATTTTTCTCTTGTGTCATATATGATCCTCGATGCGCTCAAAGATGCCTCATTGGCGCCTCTTCCCGCATTCCCCATTGAACTCATCGCATTTAGTACCGCGTCCAGCACTTCCTTCGGTTTCTGCATGGTAGTCGCTGCATTATCCATGTATATCATACGTACGTACATCCTTTCTAAATAAAATTTCCTTCTGCTACAATTAAGTATATTACCAATTATTTCCTTCGTCTAATCAAAAAGCCCCATAAAAAACACCAGTTATAGAAATTCTCTATAATTGGTGCTTTATTACTTATTTCCCCTGATATATAGATTTTACCACTCTGATAAACCGTTCCGCCGAACGCGACAGCTGATAATTTTTATTATATACAAGGTTGATATTGCGGCCTTCGTCCGCATAAGGGATCGGGAATACGAGCAGATGTCCGTCCGCAGCCTCATCTGCCGTCGCAAGCCTGGACAGTATAGATATGCCCATCCCCTGGCGCACAGACTTCTTGATCGTCTCCTGATTCTCAATACTCGCGATAATATCCAGATCTGACAACTCCACACCGGCGCGCCGAAGCTGCTTTCCCGCCTCCTTGCGCGTTCCAGAGCCTTCCTCACGCATGATGACGTGTTCCTTCCTGATCCATGAGATGTCGTCTCCGCCTTCTTCTTTTATCTGTCTGTATTTCTCTGTGTTCGGCGCTATTATGACAAGTTCGTCTTTGTAAAACGGTATATATTTGCAGTGCTTTTTCTCCAGCACGGTTCCCGTAAAGCCTACCTCTGCCAGATGGTCCACGATCTGGGCTATAACCTTGCTGCTGTCCGTCTCGATCAGTTTTAGCTGTTCTTCCGGATATTTCTCGCTGAATTTTATGAGCACCTTCGGGAGAAGATACTGAGACGGGATCGTGGACGCCGCAATGGTGATGCACTGTCTCTTTTCTTTCCGGGAGGAGCCGAATTTTTCCTCTATCTGGCTCTCCAGGTCTATCATCTGTCTGGCGTATTTATACAGCTCCCTGCCGTCGTCAGACAGGCTCACTTCCTTGGTGTTCCTTACGAACAGACGTACATTCAGCTCCTTCTCCAGGGAAGATATATGCGCGCTGACCGTGGGCTGCGTCAAGTACAATTCTTTTGCCGCCTTGGAAAAACTCCCACCTTCTGCCACTTGTACAAAGGCCTCTAACTGTTTTAAATTCATTAGTATGCTACCCTCTCACTCTCTGCTCCGGTCTTCTTTGTCACCCTGATACTGTCCATGTACTCCAGGATCGGCTTGGCGCTTTTTCTGCTCGTACCGAATAGATCGCGCACTTCCGCTATCGTAATGACAGGATGTTCCGCAAGCTTACCGCTGATGATCTCTCTGGCCTCATCCATATAAGACTTCATCGTATACATGTCATCTGCGACTTTTACAACCTGCTCTTCCTCAAGCAGTATGTTCAGGATATCGTCTGCCGTCTCCCGTCCTGTCCCCTTCATATCAATCTCCGAGTAGCGTACGAAATCATACCCTGCCGTTTTGAATGCACCGAGCAGAAGGCCGGCCGTCTTGTCATAGGTCTCGTCCCTGCAGATCTCAAACTCCGGTGTACAGAGAAATTCATCCACCCGCTTGATCTGCCCCTCCGCCGTCAAACGCTCTACCGCCTTATCAAATACATTCGGCTTCATTTTCTGGAAATAGGTCATCTGGACTTCTGCTTTTTTCATTCCATAACGGTATGGATACTTTTCCTCATATGATGACAACGCCTTTGTGATCTTCCCGGCAGCCTCGCGGCAGGCATCCGCATGCCACACATACGTATCCTTTCTCATGGCAAACGTATACACTGTGCCGCCTGCTTCCAACTCCTTAACATCTTCCTGTACTTCTTCCATGGAAAGGGCAGTAAGCCTGGCCAGCTCCGCAAGTGTTATCATCGACGCGCCGTACTCTTTTACGTGAAGTTCTATCACATCTGTGGATGAACCGGATTCTTTTCTTCTTAATTCCTCAATGGCATCCTCCCGGAAGCGCTTCTTCACACCGGGATTTGGTTCCAGTACGACACCTCCCCCGATCGTCTCCATCGGGGAATAGAACCGCACGACGAACTTGTCGCTCCGCCGCACCGCGATCTTCTCCTCCAGCCGAAGCTGCACATATCCGCTCTCTCCCGGCCCTATCTCATCGGCATCGAGGAGGACGGCGCGGCAGAGCACCTCACTCGTGCCTGTGAACAGATGGAGTCTGGCGTGATGGGTCAGCACACGCATGGACGATTCCAGCACATCGAGACGCACATCCAAAAGGTCCGTTTCCTTCATGCTGTCAGAGGGCGCAAGCACACACCCTCTCTTTATCTCCCGTTTCTTTACATTGGACAGGTTAATGGCAACACGCTGGCCGGCAAAGCATTCCTTTACATCCCTGCCATGTACCTGGATGCTTCTGATCTTGCACGGCTTTCCGACCGGATACATCTCCAGCGTATCTTCTTTCGTGATCGTTCCGGATACAAGTGTTCCGGTTATGACCGTACCAAAGCCTGACAGCGTAAACGCACGGTCGATCGGCAGGCGCGCAATGGTGTGAATGTCCTTTGGCACTACTTCATCCCGCGTCATCTGCTCTATGATGCTGATAAGCTCGGGCAGGCCATCCCCTGTTGCCGCAGACACCTTCGCCACAGGAGCATGTTCCAGAAAGGTGCCGGCAAGCTCCTCTCTGATCTCTTCTTCCACAAGCTCCAGCCATTCTTCATCCACAAGGTCGCATTTGTTCAGAACGATAATACTGTTTTCAATGCCTAGCAGCTGCAGTATGTCCACATGCTCCCGCGTCTGAGGCATGATCCCCTCATCTGCCGCCACAACAAGCAGAACGAGATCCATGCCGACAACGCCGGCCACCATGTTATTGATAAACTTCTCGTGTCCAGGCACGTCTATGATCCCGGCACGGTCTCCGCCCGGAAGGTCAAAATAGGTGAATCCAAGATCGATCGTTATTCCCCTTCTCTGTTCTTCCTCCCACCTGTCTGTGTTCCGGCCGGTCAGAGCCTTGATCAATGTCGTCTTTCCATGGTCAATATGACCCGCGGTCCCTATAATAATGTTCTTCATAAATTCTCTGCTCCTTACCGTGATGCGATCAGGCTTGTCTCTTCCAGCACATCCAGTTCTTTTATCTGTTCTGCGATCAGCTTAAACTCTCTCTTTAAAAGGGTGCGGACGTCCAGGAGGACCGTGTCATTTACTGTTCTTGGAATGACCGGCACCGGCAGATGTCTGAGACGTTCCTCAAATTCAGGCACGCTGATCTTCTCCGGGCGGATGGCCACTGCCATGCTCGGTATCCGCTCCAGCGGAAGCGAACCGCCGCCGATCTGAGATTCACACGGTTCTGTCCTGATCTGCGCCGGCAGGCCAGCCGCTTCCAGCAGGCCGGCAAGTTCCCGCGCCTCTTCCGTGACTTCCTCCAGCGGCTTTGTGATCATCCTCAGAACCGGAATATGCTCCACTGCTTTTTCCTCTGAAAGATACTCCTGAAGAACCAGCTCCAGTGTGGCCGCCGTAAACTTATCAATACGGAGCGCGCGGGTGAGCTGATTCTTTTTCATCTTGTCAATATATTTCTTCCTGCCGATGATGATGCCCGCCTGGGGGCCCCCGAGCAGCTTATCGCCGCTGAAGCACACTACATCCGCGCCTTTTTGGATGGAATCCTGGACGGTGGGCTCATAGGTCAGTCCATACTTGCTCAGGTCGATAAGTACGCCGCTTCCCAGGTCTTCTATCACAGGGATATCATGCTTTTTAGCAATCGGAACAAGCTCATCAACCGCCACCGTATCTGTGAAGCCTACGATGCGGTAATTGCTCGTGTGCACTTTGAGAAGCGCCTTTGTCTCCTCTGTCACTGCATTTTCGTAGTCGTCATAATGCGTCTTGTTCGTCGTCCCCACTTCCACCAGTGTGGCTCCGCTTTGCTCCATTACATCGGGGATACGGAACTTCCCGCCGATCTCAACCAGCTCACCGCGGGAGACGATCACCTCCCCGCCCTTTGCAAGCGAGCTCAGGATCAGCATGACCGCCGCCGCATTATTATTTACCGCCATGGCAGCCTCGGCTCCTGTGATCTTACACAACAACTTTTCAAAATGAGAATATCGCTCGCCGCGGCGGCCCTCCTCCAGATTGTACTCCAGATTGGAATAACCGGTCGCTATGGCTGCCACCTTCTTCATATGTTCCCCGCTGATGGGGGCTCTGCCCAGATTCGTGTGGAGGATAGTCCCCGTCCCGTTGACCACCATGCGCATATTCGGACGGTGCATGGCCGCCACCGTCATCTCAATATGGGCCGTCAGCATCTCCGTCTGCGCCCTTGCGGCCTCCTCGTCGTCGCATTGGCCGATAAACGCACGGAGCTTGTCCGTCTCAATACGAATCGCTTCCATCACCGTATCCCTGCTGTATAGTTCAATCATCCCCCGGACAGCCTTGCTCTCCAGAAGCACATCCACCTTGGGAATACTGCGGTACAACATATTTTTATCCATAACACTTTTCCCTTCCAAATTGTTTGAATTGTGTGTAAATCTTCAAAGGGGTCAGACCCCTATGCTCATAGGGGTCTGACCCCTTTTAAAACAACCTGATTAATCTGTCACTTTTATCAGCTACCCTCCCGATAACTGACACTTTCGTGTCCATCTCTGTCTGTCCGAACTCCCGCATCATAGACGCCAGATCCTCCTTGGGCACGCTGATGAGCAGGCCGCCCGAAGTCTGCGGATCGTACAGGAGGTCGAGATAATACTCCTGCACGCAGCCTGCGTCTACTTTATCTATAGAATATCCGCGGTTCTTATACGCTCCTGCCGGGATCAGACCCATCTTCGCGTAATCGGCGGCATCTTCAAAATAAGCAATATCCTGCACATTCAGCTCAAAGGTGACGCCGCTTGCGGATGCCATCTCCACACAGTGGCCGAGAAGGCCAAATCCCGTGATATCTGTGCATGCGGACACATCATAGCGCTCCACTACCTGTTTTGCTTTTTTGTTCAGTGATGCCATCACTGTCTGTGCCTCCCTGACCGCGGACGCGGACGCCATCTCTGCCTTGATGGCAGTATTGACGATCCCGCTTCCGATCTGTTTCGTCAGCACAAGGACATCTCCCGGCCTGCAGCCGTAATTCTTAAATATCTTATCCGGATGTACAAATCCGGACACGCACAGTCCGTACTTCGGCTCATCATCCTGAACAGAATGACCGCCCACAAGCACGGCGCCGGCTTCTTTTACTTTCGCGGCGCCTCCGGCCAGTATATCCCCTAGTATCCCCGGGTCCAGACAGTTTGGAAACCCGACGATATTGAGCGCCACCGCGGGTTCTCCTCCCATGGCCCACACGTCGCTTAACGAGTTTGCCGCAGCGATCTGCCCGAACATATAAGGGTCGTCTACTATGGGGGGAAAGAAATCGACGGTCTGGATCATGGCAATATCATCTGTCACCTTATAGATAGCCGCATCATCTGACGTCTCAATACCTACTATTAAATTTTCATCTTCAAACTTCGGCAGCTTACCCAGCACCTGGGCAAGGGTCTCCGGACCGATCTTGGCCGCTCACCCCGCAGTCTTGCTCAGCTGCGTCAATCTTACATCTGACTTCATATGCCTGAAATCCTCCTGTCTCTTTCTCATCTTCTGTCAAAGGCATGTCCCCCGCAGTAAACTACGGCTTGATCACCTTGGAAGCGCCCGCCATCGTTTCCACAATGCTGTACATATTCGTCACTGTCCCGACCGCAAGCTTCTCCTTCAGACCATAGTAATCAAGACATGTCCCGCATGTCATGATCTCCACTCCCTGAGATTCCAGCAGCTTCAGATCCTCCAGAGAATCCGACCCTTCCGCCGTAAGTGTGGCCCCGCCGTTGTAGAACAGCATCGCTTTCGGCAGAACGTCAAGCTGAGTCACCGCGTAAATGAATCCTTTGATGAGCACTTTCCCCAGCTCATCGTTGCCAGCCCCCATCCGGTCTGATGAAACGGCGATCACCATACTGCCGGCTTCCTGCTTCTCTTCCCCAGGAGCGCCTTCCATCTTCACTGTGATCTTATATTCACCGTCGGAGATCTGTTCAGAAGATACCTCTCCTCCTTCGCTCTCCGCCATCTTCGTTACATTCTGCACTGCGATCTCATTGTCTACCAGAACCTCGATCGTCTCCGGCCCTGCAAGTGCCTGTATTGCCTTTTTCGTCTTGATGACCGGGATCGGGCAATTTTCTCCCATAGCATTCACTGTGATCATAATTCTTCCACCTTTCCAGTAATCTCATGTTCCCATCACCTGGCACTTATAGATATATTCTATCATTGATGCCTTAAAAGGTAAATGGGTATTTCTTAATTTATCTTGTATAATATTGCGGGAGAAGACTTCTCTCCAGCCCGGCAATATGATACTGTCCATCCTGGTAATATGCCGGCTTTAAACCGCCCTTCTTAAAAACATTCAGGAATTCCTCTTCCGTCTTTACCTCCTCCGGAAAGTATGTGGCGCACACGCCGACCTTTTCCGGCACATGGCAGTCGCTGGCGCCGAGCGTAATGAGTCCAAGCCGTTTCGCATAGAGCGCCGCCTTTGCGCACGCCTCTTTTGATGTACTGCCGTTCAGCACCTCTATGCCGTCCAGACCCTTCACCTTCAGAAGATTTTCTTCCAGCCCCCTGTTGTTATTCCGAAACGGATGGGCGGCATAGCAGACTCCGCCCTGGGCCTTCACCAGATCAATAAATTCCTGGGCCGGCACGCGTTCCTTCGGATATTCCCTGATCCCGAACGCCACGATATCCCCCTCCAGAGAGTAGTATTCTATCCCCGTAAAAATAGGAAATGCCGTTTTTGCCGCGTATTCCCGGGCATAATCCCGAATTCCCATACTGTCATGGTCTGTGATGCAGATGCCTCCCAGTCCTTTTTCTCTTCCTCTCTCCACCATCTCGCGCAGAGTAAGGATACTGTCTTTTGAATAGGTCATCTCATGCATATGTGTATCAATAAACATGCTGTTCACTCCCGTCCGCTTAAAGCAATATAAAAGTATACCTACGTACATTATATAAACCTTCCGCCCGCCCATCAAATAGACCTTTTTTATAATAACGCCTTATTATAGATAATATCTATATAGTGATTTTATGGACATTCTGTGATATACTTGTCCCATACATCTGCGGAAACGGGCGTCCCTGCCCTGTTTTGCGCAAATATTGAGGAATACGTACAGAAAGGAATTCAACATATATGTGGATCGCAGACCAATGGAAAGATTATGAAGTATTAGATTGCAGCAGAGGTGAAAAGCTGGAGCGCTGGGGACGCTATATTCTTGTCCGTCCGGATCCGCAGGTCATCTGGGACACGCCGAAGGAGAACAGCGGCTGGAACAATAAAAACGGCCACTATCACCGCAGTAAAAAAGGCGGCGGAGAATGGGAATTCTTCCACCTGCCCGAACAGTGGCAGATCCATTACAAAGAGCTGACCTTCAACCTGAAGCCCTTCAGCTTCAAACATACCGGGCTTTTTCCGGAACAGGCCGCCAACTGGGACTGGTTTTCCGATAAGATAAAGCATGCCGGTCGTCCTGTGAAAGTATTGAATCTCTTCGCCTACACCGGCGGCGCCACCCTGGCCGCAGCCGCGGCGGGCGCGAGCGTCACCCACGTGGACGCCTCAAAGGGCATGGTGGCATGGGCAAAGGAAAACGCTGCCTCTTCCGGACTCTCGGACCGGCCGGTCCGCTGGCTTGTGGACGACTGTGTCAAGTTTGTGGAGCGGGAGATCCGCCGGGGCAGCAAATACGACGCCGTTATTATGGATCCCCCGTCTTACGGACGCGGTCCAAAAGGTGAGATATGGAAGATCGAGGACGCCATCCATCCGCTCATCCGATTATGCACGCGCATCCTTTCCGACAACCCGCTTTTCTTCCTCGTCAATTCCTATACGACAGGACTCGCTCCCGCCGTGCTCACCTACATGCTCGGCACAGAATTAAAAAAATACAACGGCCGTGTAGATTCCCAGGAGATCGGACTTCCTGTCACAGACTCAGGACTCGTCCTTCCGTGCGGCGCTTCCGGCCGCTTTGAGGCATAGAACAGAACCAAGAAGCCGGCAGAAAAGAAGAGACAGGCGCACCTTAAGGTGTCCTGTCTCTGTTTAATTCTTCCAATATTGCCGGAACATCATGCAGTGTATCAACGATCTTATATGTAAGACTTCTCAGCTCTTCGTCCGGTCTGACAAGATCCGGCACCATCACCGGCACCATTTCCGCCGCATGGGCAGACCGTATGCCGTTAGGCGAATCTTCCAGCGCCATGCACCGCCCGGGGGCAGTCCCAATACTCTGGCACGCCGCCAGATATATCTCCGGGTCCGGCTTGGCCCTGCTCACCATATCCCCGAATACAAACCCGTCAAAATATTCTTTGATTGCCGCGTCCGTCAGATTGCGCATCGCGTACTCCCCTCTCGACGAAGTCGCCAGCGCGGTCTTAAGCCCATGGTCCCGCGCGTATGTAAGCAGCTCTTTCACTCCCGGCTTCATGGGCAGTCCTTCTTCATCTGTGATCTCACGAAATCGCACCCTTGTAAGTGCCGCAAACTCCTCGTGAGGAAAGTCGGCTCCGACTTCCCGGGTAAAGTATACCCTGCGCGCGGCAGCATTCATGCCGAGCGTATTATATATGTGGCTCCCCATCCCGGGTAAGCCGAGCACATTTCCGCAGTCCTCCCACGAGCGCTGGACGATACGCTCCGAGTCAAACAGCAGGCCGTCCATATCAAATATAAGTGCATCTATCATCTCTTAAAATTCAATTCCTTTCCCGAGAGCATCCTTCAGATAGTCGGACACCGCCTCCAGTTTGTTGATGATCTCCTGTTTCTCCTCCCACTCATCGCCGCGCATATCTTTGGCGGCAAGGCATCTCTGGATATGCTTCACTTCTTTTATCAATTCTTCCGTCATAATCATAACCCCCTTTGCTGCCATACTGTAATTCATACTTACCAGACCAGACAGATCATTAAGTATAGTAGTATTATATCACACTATAAACATCTGTGACAAACATATAAGCCGCACAGCATACTTATCGTTCTGACGGCACTGCGGACGGTATACATATAGAACCGCGGCCGGCGCGTATGATATACTTATTGAATTATTGTTATTCGATACGGTATACTTAAGGTATCACTAAGAAAAGAGGTCAGCGCACTATGAAAGAAATAAAACGGATCCCACTGGAAGGGCTTTTCAACACACGTGATCTCGGCGGCATCGTCACAGAAGACGGCCGCCGCATCAGACCGCACAGGCTCATAAGAAGCGGCATGCTCCGAGACATGACCGGACAGGACGAAAAGACTCTGGCCGGGACATATGGATTAAAAACGATCATAGATTTCCGGACCGCAGACGAACAGGCAGAAAGCCCGGACCCGTCCATCCCCGGAGTACGGCACATAAGCAATCCGATACTGGAGGATATGACAGCCGGCATTACCCACGATGAGGAATCCGACAGACAGCTCTCGCTCGGGGAGGCGACCGTCAGTATGAGAGAGCGGGGCATAGACCCTGCGTCTTACATGCGGCAGATGTACGAGGAGATCATCACGAGTGAATATTCTCTGAACCAGTACCGCAGCTTCTTTGATATCCTCGCCTCACAGACGGCAGGAGCGGCCCTGTGGCACTGCAGCGCCGGCAAGGACCGGGTCGGCATCGGCACGGCCATGCTTCTCTATACACTCGGCGCAGATATGGACACGATCATGAAAGATTATATGATGACCGGCTCCTTTCTCCAGGAAGAGATCGACCGTATCATCAGCCGTCTCTCCCACCGTATCACAGACCCGTCGGCGCTGGAAAGCATACGCATATGCATGGGCGTAAAAGAAGATTATCTTGAAAGTGTCTTCTCCATCATGAAGAAAACATCCGGCAGTATCCGCGCGTTTCTGGAAAATAACGTCGGCCTGGACCGTGAGAAAACGGACAGATTAAAGGCACTGTACCTTCAGTGACAGTGCCCTTGCAGTATTTTTATATGTTTTTGCAGAATACATAGCGGGGCAGACCTCCGTACTTCTCGTCTTCCGCCACAATGTCATAGCCAAGCTTCAGGAAATTATTTACGCTGTAAATGTTGTCCGGGTGGGCTGTCCCCATCAGATATCTGTACTCTGTCTCTGCCAGCAGCTTTTCCCCGCTATCCATAAGAAGCTTCTGTATCCCCCGCCCCCGGTAGACGGGAACGACCGCGGCGGACTCCATATGCGCGACCGTCATGGCCTGCTCTTCCGTAAGTCTTATGTAACTCCCCAGATTATCCTCCGCGCTTTTCGGATAACGGATAATGAGGAACCCTGCCATCGTCCCGTCTGTGACCGCCTTTAACGTAATTCCTTCCTCTTCCACGTGCCGTTCCAGAAAAGAAATATTATCAATGACGTACCAGTCCTTATCACGGGCCAGCTTTTCGGAATCTTCCATGATTCTCCGTATGGCAGGGACATCTCCGTACCCGGCCCGTTTAACAAACATTCTCTTACTCATAAATCCTCCCTCTTTACGGCCGCCGGCAGGTAGTAAACAACCGCCGGCTGTGTTATGATAAAATATGCAAAAATCATATGGAAAGGAACATATATATTATGAAATTAATGATCGCGTCTGATATTCACGGTTCTGCACACTACTGCCGGAAAATGACAGAGGCATACCGCAGGGAACAGGCGGACCGCCTTCTGCTGCTCGGCGATATTCTGTACCACGGCCCCCGCAATGACCTGCCGGAAAATTATGACCCGAAGGAAGTCATTGCCCTGCTGAATCCGCTCAAAAACGAACTTCTCTGCGTCCGGGGCAACTGCGACACCGAAGTGGACCAGATGGTCCTCGATTTTCCTATTCTGGCCGACTACTGCCTGCTCGAACTGGACGGGCAGACGCTCTTCGCCACACATGGCCATCACTGGAACCCGCAGACACCGCCGCCTCTCAAGGAGGGGGACATCCTGTTAAACGGTCATACCCACGTTCCGGCCCACGAAAATATGGGCACATATACGTATATGAATCCGGGTTCTGTCTCGATCCCGAAAGAAAACTCTGCACGGGGATACATGCTGTATGACAAAAAATTTCTGTGGAAAGACCTGGACGGCGCCGTATTAAATATATAGACAGCCTATAATCCGGTCTCCTTTTTCACACGTTTCCGGTATATGAGTCTCAGCCGGCCGACAAGCAGCGTCAAGTAGCGCAGCACCGGCTCTGTCGCGATAGAGAATACGACAAAGAGCATGATACACTCCACAGACATTCCCGTGATGGCAAAGAGATCCGGAAGGAAAATGCTGCACGCCAGAAGTCCGGCCATACTCCCGATCCAGACGATGATCCGCAGTGTATTGAGCGGCTGGCATATCTTGAACAGTATCATAAAACCAACGATGGCAAGCAGCATCGTGGCTGCGGTGGAAATATCGGTCGGACTCACATCAAAGGTCCTGCCGAACACAACGAGCGCTCCGACGGCAAGAACATCCGTCAGCCCGGCCGGAAGCGCCTTCAGAAATACATTCGTCAGGAAATGACCCTTGATCACTTCCTGGTTTGGCTGCAGCGCCAGGAAGAATGCTGGGATTCCTATGGTAAACATACTGATGAGCGATATCTGCGACGGCTCCAGCGGATAGGTTATCATAAAGGCGACCGCGAACAGGGACAGCAGGAAGGAGAATATATTCTTCACGAGGAAGAGACTCGCCGAGCGCTGGATATTGTTGACAACTCTGCGGCCTTCCAGCACAACGGACGGCATGCAGGAAAAATCAGATTCCAGCAGCACGACCTGGGAAGCCTGCACCGCAGCGTCGCTTCCGGACGCCATGGCGACGCTGCAGTCCGCGTCCTTCAGCGCCAGCACGTCGTTGACACCGTCACCTGTCATGGCTACCGTATGCCCCTGCTCTTTCAGCGCCTGCACGAACTGCCGTTTCTGCGCCGGCGTCACGCGGCCGAACACTGTATATTTCGCTATGGCTTCCGCCGCGTCTTCTTCTGTCGCAAGCACAGCGGCGTCCACATAATTTTCCGCGTTTTTGATCCCGGCCTCCTTCGCCACCTCAGACACAGTGAGCGGGTTGTCACCGGAGATGACCTTCACTTCCACTCCCTGCTCTGCAAAATATGCAAACGTCTCGGGCGCATTCTTTCTCACCGGATTCGCCAGCAGTATATAGGCGAGCGGCTCAGCCTTTCCGGTCAGTTCATTTCCGTCGATCTCGCCGTCATAACCGGCAAAGACGAGCACCCGGTAACCTTTCCCGGCATATTGCTGTATTTCGTCTTTATACGTCTCATAGTCTTCCCGCAGGATAAACTCCGGCGCGCCGAGCACATGCGCCTTGTCCTCATAGGTCACCCCGCTGTACTTTGTCTTCGATGTAAACGGCGTGACCTTGACAGGTTTTGCGTCCGTGTGCTCCTTAAAATACACCTTCAGCGCTTCCATCGTGCTGTTGTCACTGCTCATGGCGAGCGCAAGATCGCCTATCATCCGGGAAAGTACGGTCTCTGCATCCTCCCCGGTATTTTTTTCTGCCTCTTCCGTCTTTTTCTCTCCAGCCGTCACAGGAATGAGCTTCTTTACACTCATGGAATTCTCCGTAATCGTTCCGGTCTTGTCCACACAGAGCACGTCCACTCTCGCCAGCGTCTCAATGCTCTTCATATCATGCAGCAGTACCTTCTGCTTCGCCAGACGCATGGAACTGACCGCAAGCGCCACACTTGCAAGAAGATAAAGGCCTTCCGGTATCATTCCGATCACAGCGGCCACCATTGAAGTGATACTGCTTCGCAATGTCTCGTCGTTAAAGAAGAGACTCTGTACGACAAGCGCTATGCCGATCGGGATGAGCGCTATGCCGATAAACTTAACGAGCTTGTTCAGGGAGCGCATCATCTCGGACTGTTCACCCTTCTGCATCGCCTTGGCCTCCAGCGTCAGTTTGGAGATATAGGAGTCCGCCCCGACATATTCAAGCCTTGCATGGCACTGCCCTGCCACAACAAAACTTCCGGACATGAGATGATCTCCTTTTTTCTTTGTGATCTCATCCGCTTCCCCGGTCAGCAGCGATTCATTGACCTGCACTTCCCCCGCGGCAACGACCGCATCCGCGCATATCTGATTACCTGCCTTAAAGATAACAATGTCATCCAGAACAAGCTCCTCGGAGCCGACGGTCGACGGCTTTCCGTCACGCACCGCCACGGCCTGCGGCGCATTGAGCATTGTGAGCTTTTCCAGTATATTCTTGGCTCTCACTTCCTGCACGATACCGATAAGCGTGTTGGCGATTATGACCGGCAGAAACGTCAGGTTGCGGAAGGATCCGACAAGACAGAGAAGTACGGCAAGGACAGCAAAGATCAGGTTAAAGTAAGTAAATACATTTTCATGCACGATCTCTCCTACCGTCTGCGACGGAGGATCCACCGGCACGTTCCGGTATCCGGCCGCCGCATGCTCCTTTACCTGCCTCCCGGTAAGGCCGTCTCTGTAGTCCGGCTCATAGCGGGTGACCGGCCCGCGCTCCTCTTCATATTCATATATCTCTTCCTGTACTTTTATATCATCATGATCGGACTTCCGCCTCAAAAACATAATATCCTCCTTGCAAAGCCCCGGCCGCATAAGCATGTGCGCCTCTTTGGGACACGGCTCTGCCTTCCGGTAACATGAGGTTATTATACCCCTGTATACTTTATAATTCTATAAACAGTTTATGAATTTTGTCTTATTTTTCCTGTAAATATTCTGTCCTGCATATTAATTTAATAAAGATACTCTCTACCATACTTATCCAGAAATTCTCCTATCGGTATCGGTTCCGAAAACAGAAATCCCTGACCGATATCACAGTGGTAATGCTTCAGAAGCTCCCGCTGCTCTTCTGTCTCCACGCCCTCGGCGACCGCCGTGATAATACCGAGTTCCTGGCACATCTCGATCGTGTGCTCCAGCACGATACGCGAGCGTCTGTTTGTCAGAATATCCCGGATTAGACTCTGGTCGATCTTAAGCTCCTTAAATTCAAGCCTGGCAAGAAGCGACAGATTAGAATACTTTGTCCCGTAATCGTCCAGGGAGAATTCAAACCCGAGCTCTTTAAACTTGTCCATGAGCTGTCCGAGCGCCTCGGCTCCCATCCTGCTGATGCTCTCCGTCACCTCGATCGTCAAAAGTCCGGGCTCAATCTCATACTTCTCTCTTATGCGGGCAAGACTTTCCATAATGTCTATCCCCATCAGGCTGATCCTCGAAAAGTTGACGGCGATGGGAATCATACGGTAGCCCTTTTTCCTCCAGCTTTCCAGCAGCCTGCACACTTCCTCAAACACGTAGAGATCCAGCTGCTGTATGACTCCCTCGGCTTCATACAGCGGTATAAACTGGCCCGGCATCAGCACCTCACCGCTCTCCATGCGCCTTCTGACCAGCGCCTCCGCGCCGTACAGTCCCCCTGTATCGATGTCTACTTTCGGCTGCAGATATACTTCAAACTCACCGGAAGCAATTTCTCCTACAAGTTTTTTCGCAAGCATCTCATGATAGGAATTCTTCCCTTCCACAGCGTTGCCATAATAGATCTGCTTCTCCACATACATCATATTGTCACTGTAGCCGATCTGCTCTTTGATATCCACGTCCCCTTCGCGGTAATTGACACCTATGGAAAAGTCACACATACAGTCTTCCTGCTCAAACCTGCGCAGCCGCAGGATTCGTCTTTCAAACTCCCTGCGTTCTCCGTCGATGAACAGACAGACAAACTCATCGCCGCCGACACGGTACGCATTCTCCGGAAATATGTCTGCAAGTCCGTGCGCCACATTCTGGATAATGCGGTCGCCGTATTGATGTCCGTAATTATCATTGGAATATTTCAGCGAGTTGATGTCCACAAACAATACTCCGAGTGAATGAAGCTCCCTCTGCTGAAGCCCTTCGATCGTCTCAATATAAAGATTACGGTTTCCAAGCCCGGTGAGGGTGTCCCTGTAGCTCAGTTCCCGGAACTTATCCAGCATGTGCCGTTTTGTAATATCGTTCTCAATAAAATAAGGTACCGACTGCAGCAGCTTTATCTGCTCAGTACCGCAGGACGGATTATCAACGCCGATGAAACCCAATAATTCCCCGTCCTTCCAAAACGGAGCCGCCATCAGCGACTCGATCCCCTGTTCGGCCAACAGTTTATAGTCTTCTGCTCCCTCTTTCGCAAACTCATCCAGAGCGTCAAAGTAAAATTCATTCCTTACACGGAAAGTCTCGATCCATATGTCCAGTATGCAGACCGGCAGATCCTGCAGCTTATCGATCTGCGGTATCACGCCTTCCCTGCACCACTCATAAGAATTGGACGCTGTCTCTGCCTCGTAATCTATCTCAAAGATATAGGCCCTGTCCGCCTTATAAAAATCACCGATTATCCGCAGCAGTTCGTTGATGGCAGTGTCGATCTCCATGTGCTCTGACAATGTATGGATACATTCCACCAGCGTCTCTTCTATAGACAACTGCCGTTCCAGTTCCTGATGCTCCGTCTCTGTCTCCGTGATGTCCGTGCCGATCTCCAGGCGCATATTTCTGCCGTCGATCTCGATCAGCTTATCTTTCAGCTCAAAGTATTTCTTAAATACCGGATTGTAATGTTTCCATATATAATAGCGGTCTTTCGTCAAATACTTATTCGTACAAAACGGGCACGGCTCCTCCAGCCCCTGAAGAACCTTATAACATTTTTCACCGATATACTTGCAGCCGGTTCCGAACTGCTCCTCAAGCGCGCGATTCATATACACCAACTCGAAACTATCCGGATCTGATATGTATACCATATTTTCACTTTCATCCATGATCTGGGAAGATATCTGATCGTATTCCAACTTACGTCCTCCTGTTCTGTACTTCCATTCTGTTATTGCTATTATATCCTACTTTCTTTAGCCTGTAAAAGCTTTCTTTTACTTGTCTTTCCGGCCTTTTTTGTATTGCTGCGCCGCCGGGTCCTTGATATTGTATATACGCTGCCATTCCTTCGTGGCGTCGTCCCGTTTTGTCTCCGACTGGTTTTTGTACAGAAATCTGACGAGCGGGTACGGATCCACCCAGATCTCATTGTTCCCCTCTCTCTGGGATTCATCAAAGACAAGCTGCAGTCCGAAATGCAGATGATATGTATCGATATTGTTTACATTCTCTTTCGTGCTGTAACCCGTCCGCCCCATATATCCGATGACATCGCCTGCCTGCACGACCGCTCCTTCTTTCAGAGAACCGGCAAAGGGAAAATCCTGGCGCAGGTGCGCATAATAATAATACCGCCTGTTGTCAAAACTGCTGACGCCTATGCGCCATCCTCCGTACTGGTTCCAGCCAAGTTCCATCACATAACCGGACTCCACGGCCACCACAGGTGTTCCCACCTGCCCCATCATGTCGTGCCCGAGATGATTTCTTTTATAACCATACGTTCTGGACACACCGAAATCATCATAGTCACTGTACGGGAACCCTTTTGCAATAGGATGAAATGCTTTCAGCCCATACGCATCCTTATATTTTCCGTCCTCACCCTGAATCTTATACGTTCCGACCATGCCGCCGAGCACGGCTTCATAAGCTTCATGGTAGTATTCATAATACTGCATGTCTTTTGTGAGCGCTTCTATATCAGTACCGCCGTCAGACAGCTTCTCTGCCAGCTCTTCCATGTCGCTGTCCTTATACCCGGAAAAATCGCCCCCATATTTCGCCCCGAGATATGCAAGCAGTTCGATCCAGTCCAAATGTGGTTCCTTTCCGTATGTTTCCGCGTCATACTCGTACGCTTTGTCCAGCGCCTCACAGGAGACGTTAAATTCTACCCATTTGATATAGTCCTCTTCCTTCTTCTCAGCCACAGCGGCCGTCTTTTCCGCGTATCCTCTTCCAAAGAGAAGCGCGGCCGCGAGAATGATCAGAAGCAGCTCCGCGGCAATGCCCTTCGGTGATATAACAAACTTACGCATACATGCTCCTGTATATCGGATTCCTAACAGTCTATGTCATGGGACAGTTCCATATGCCGCCCGTTTGAATATATTAGTAAAAAGAGTATACACCTAAAGTCAGGAGCAATATCCATGCACCTAATATCATCTGTACTGTTTGCATTGTCTGCCAACATAGACACTCTGATCGTCGGAATATCCTACGGGATCAAAAAGGAACGGGTGCCCTTTGCGGAGAATATTGTCATTAGCCTCATAACATTTGCCGGAACAATATTTTCCATCTATATGGGACTTCAGCTCACCTTGTTTATTCCCGCCAGTGTCGCACAGCGAATCGGCTGCATCGTACTGATCGTCCTCGGACTGTATTATACGGTAAAGTCCATGATCGAATACCGGCAGGGTAAGCTGCCGCCGGACGACTGGGATAATCCGGAAGCAGAGCCGCCGGATAAGACCATAACCCTGAGAGAAGCCGTACTCATCGCCTGCGCCCTCACTGTGAACAACATGGGGATGGGCATAGGAGCCAGCATCTCAGGCATGAAGCTCATCCCCACCTCCATTGCCACCCTGCTTATCTGTATGGTATTTCTGTACACCGGTAATAAAATAGGGCGCATCGGAGTCTCGGGCGTATTAAAACGATGGGCCGGACCGGTCTCCGGCGTAATACTGATCGTACTCGGATTATACGAAATGTTTCTTTAGCGCTTCAGATCTAAAAAATAAGAACCAGAATGCACAACGCTTCATCTTTCCGGTTCTTATTACTACATATCTCTTATCCCAAATCCCACATACACTTATATGAAATGTACCCCGCACCTGCTAAAAAAATGTCTTTGCTCCCTGAAAACAGGACAGGCTGCCAGGCCGTCCGCACAAAAACAACACGGATGCGGCTGCTGTGAAGGGTATCTCCGAAGCAGCCGCATCCGTTTGGCAATGTGGCATTTTTTCTTTTTTCATACTGCTTTACATGTTCTCCTTTAACCGGTATTTTCTTCTAACGTATCCGTTTCTGACTTCCGCCGGCTTCCTGCCGCCGTCTGACAGGACAGGCCCGCTTCTGTCCTCTGCTGTGATACCGGCGGCGCTGCCCATCCCGCCCTTTACAGTCTCCGACGGAAGCTCCTTTGCATCGTCCACCGCCTTCCAGAAATGGGTCAGCGCAAAGGCTGTCTTTGAACCGAACCGCAGCTTTCCAACGTCCTGCTCCGGCATATGTCTTCCGGTACCGAACCAGTACCTTGTAAGCACATAACAGAAGACGAGTACAGCAGCCGCAAAAATAAATGTGAATATAAGATATGCTGACATACAAGCCACTCCTTTCCGTTCTTATTTATTATATTAATTGTAAGACTTTATTTTATATAAGTCAATATTGTCAGATATTTAATTTCAAAAACCGAATGGAATTATAAAATAAAGAATGTGCCCTAGCACATTCTCGCGCCGAGCGCGGCCGCTTGCGACATATTACATCTTCGCGCGAGTGTGCCTCCCCCGGAGGGTTTTTATAACATAGGGAATGAAATTTCTATGTTATAAAAAATAAGGCTGCCCTCCGCCGTGCATGCACATGCACGAAAGAGAGCAGCCTTATGCCTATATTGGCCGTCTAAAGCTTGCCGTGAAATTTGTCTTTATCAAATTCAGGGTTAAAATAATAGAAGTTCTTGCTGTCCAGCTGGTCTTTCGTCTTCTCCAGCGCCTCGCCAAAACGCTGGAAGTGGACGATCTCCCTCGTCCGCAGGAACTTAAGCGGCTCCCTCACTTCCGGATCCGTTATCATCCGCAGCAGGTTGTCATATACGGTCCTTGCCTTCTGTTCAGCCGCAAGGTCCTCAGTAAGATCCGCTATGGCATCACCTTTGGACTGGAATTCCAGCGAAGTAAACGGAACAGACGCTGCGGCCTGCGGCCAGAGCGCTGTCGTATGGTCGATATAATACGCGTCAAATCCCGCTGTCTTAGCCTGCTCTATCGTCAGATCTTTCGTCAGCTGGTATACCATGGCGCAGATGATCTCCATATGGGCCAGTTCTTCTGTACCAATATCAGTGAGCAGTCCGCCCACCGCCTTTACCGGCATCGTATATCGCTGCGCCAGATACCGCATGGAAGCGGACAATTCTCCGTCCGGGCCTCCGTACTGGCTTATGATCATCTGTGCGGTCTTCGGACAAGTCTTTGTGATCTTTACCGGAAACTGTAATCTCTTCTCATACTGCCACATTATACACACGCTCCTTCCCAGGGCATCGGCCCCGTCTGCCAGCAGAATCTGCCGTCTTCTTTTTTTGTACAGTAAGGGATACAGTCTCTCGTGAGCGGATAGAATTTTTCCGCAAACTGCTTTTTCAGCGTCTCCCTCTCTGTAAGCTTCTGCTCGTACAGACTCACCGCCTGTTCCTCATCACCGTGGGTATCGAGGTATAATGTCAGATCATCCAGTACAAAACTGACCTCTGTCAGCTTTGTCATCAGTTCTTCTCTTTCTTTTTCCTCCGGCAGCTTCTGGTTCATGCCGAACAACGCACTCTTCCCGCTGCTTTTGCCATTCTCGCCGTCTGCCGCAAAAAACGGCATATCCAACTCGCTGAATATCGTACCCTCGCACAGAGCTTTTTTATCATCGTAGATTTCACCATAGTCCTGAACCGGCACGCTGGCGATGGCTAACTGTTCTTTTGACATAATTTTCTCCTTTCCTGTAAATACTATAGCTACAATGTTAGTATCTGCATAAAAAGAAGAGTTATATTGGTAATTTTAGTTACAGGACGAGCGTGATCCTTGTCCCTTTTTTATACACGGAATGTGCGTCCAGCCCGATCTTCAGTTCTCCCGCGATCTGAGCCGCAAGATACAGCCCCATACCGCTTGATTTCTTCCTCTGCCCGCCTGCGTCTCCGGAGAATCCTTTGTCAAAGATAAACGGCAAGTCCGTCTCCTTTATTCCGGTTCCATTATCTTCTATTTCCAGCACCAGTTTCCTGTCTGATCCTGACCGGCGCAATGTTACGGAAAGTTCGGGACGAATTTCCTCCGTTCTCGTATATTTGATGGAATTACCCATGATCTGGCTTAAAATAAAGCAGAGACTTTTTTTATCTGTTACCACCTGCTCATCGGAAATATCCGCCTCTATATGAAATCCTGCTTCATGAATGAGCATCTCATATTCATCCAGCACTTCACCGACACTTTCCGCCACGCTCACTTTCTCCAGCAGATAGTCTTTATGCACCGCTTTCAGTCTTGCGTAAAACAGTATCTGCTCTATAAAACCATGCATCTGGTTTCTCGCATATTCAAGCCGCTTATGGATATCCGGACCGATCTCATTCCTCCGGTTATCAAGAACAAGTGTCATCAGCGCCAGCGGCGTCTTGACCTCATGCGCCCACGTCTCTATGAACGTTTCATATTCTTCCAGACGGATCACCTGCTCCTTTATGCGTTCTTCTTTTTGGCAAAGCAGCTGCGCCGCCAGCCGGATGTGCCGCCGTTCCCCGGCGGACAGGCAGCGGCAGAGCTGTTCTTCCATCTCTTCATCCGGACTGCCCAGATATTCCGGCACAAGCTTACTCTGCCTCACCTCCCTGCGGTACGTACACGCCGCGGCCGCGGCAAAGAGAAGGAGAGAAAAAAGGAAGAACATTCCGGCCAGTTCCCGGAACGCGCGTATGTCTGCCAGCCAGAGAAAAAGTCCAAATACAGTGTCCGACAGAAGAAGCAGCCCGAGCCATAATTTGTGGTCCATACAGATATCCCGGAATCGTCTAATCTTTTCCATACGCATCTCCTTTGGCGATCCGATAGCCAACGCCCCTCACTGTCTCGATCCGGCCGTCAAGAGACAGGCGTGCAAGTGTTTTCTTAAGCCGTGTCATATTGACCTGCAGCGCATTTTCATCGATATATTCCGTCGTGCCCCAGAGCGCGCTGCTCAGTTCCTCTTTTGTGACGGTCCCGCCTCTTTTCTTCATAAGCTTCTCCATGATCTTTCCCTGATTCTCCGGCAGCAGCACAGAACAGCCCGACACATACAGTGTATACGTCCGGATATCGAGCGTCAGTTCCCCCAGGCGTATCTCCTGTTCCCTTCCCTCGAAGCGGCGCATGAGATTTTCCGCCCTGGCAAGAAGACGTTCCTTGCGGCACGGTTTCGTCAGATACTCATCCGCCCCGATACGCAGCGCCCTCAGTTCATCATTCAGATGATTTCTGGATGTCAGCACGAGCACCGGACAGCTGCTTCGCTCCTTAAGCTCCATACATATGTCGAACCCGCTCTTGCCTGGAAGATTCAGATCCAATACTACAAGATGCGGGGCGTACCGGAAGACGGCCGCGGAGGCGCTGCCAAAATCCGTAATGCACAGCACCTCATACCCGGCCTTTTGAAAAATATATTCCAGTTCTTCCCTCATGTACGTCTCGTCTTCAACAATTACTATCTTTTTCACGTAACTTCCCTCATTTATGTCCTCTCTTTTGCCGGCCGGACCATCTCGAGGATATGGCGTCTGCCCGCCCGCATCACAATTGTTATATACACATACTCCACGATACACAGAAGCCCCGCTGCCAGAAGCGCGGTCCAAAACAGAACGCCGGCCCTTCCTTCAAGCGCTGTCGGGAGGATCCCCTTAAACAGAGAACCGATCCCAAAGATACTGCTTATGACCGCCGTCAGGACCGTCAACGCGAAATACCATCTGATCTGTGTATCCAGAGAGCGGCAGACCGCCCCGCTGTCACTGCCGAGCATGATGAGCATCCGGTAACGCTTCCCGCACTTTTTCTGCTGCATCAGAAACTGTACCCCTATGACTGTATTGCCTATTATGAGAAATATGGCCGCCAGGTAGAGGCTCACATAAGTGGAGGCCACATTGTAGAACATCTGGCGCCCTATGCCCTGCAGATAGGACTCATATTCCAGGTCTGTCTTTTTGAGCAGGCTGTTGACCTGCATCACCGCCTGGAGAAGTCCCTTTTCTTCCACAAGTTCTCTTTGCACGTAAGTATTCCAGTACACATTCACTTCTTCTCCTGCAAACAGCCTGTCAAATACCTTATCCGGGAGAATAAGGCCGAGGCTGATCGTGATGAGGCGGTCGGCCACCAGATTTTCCGTGCACAGTGTGCCGGTCACCTTATGATCCTCTCCGTCTATCGTAACCACCGGCCTCATCCTGCACACTTCATCCACCACCTTTTTATACGCGCCGTCAGAGTAATCGGCATCGGTATAAAACGCAGTCTCATTGTCACTGAGGCGAATGGGAGCCTTTCCCGCCATCTTCAGGATCTCATTATATCCGGACAGTGAGATCACATACGGAGAAGTAAAATAACGCAGATTATCCTTAAATGTTTCCTTTTCCTCAGAGTCCTTAAGCTTATCCGCTGCCTCAAGCAGCTGTTCCATGCCGAAGGTATGCTGTCTGTGGCCTGTGCCCTCCGGTTCCTCCTCGGTAAATAACAGCCCCGCCTTCACTTCCGAGAGTCCTCCGAGCATCTCTTTAAGTTCCGGCGCCGCAAGCTCTCTTCTGATATCCGCTTCCCCGCCGGTAAAGGTAAAGTCTGCCGCATGCCCTTCCTCTCTCCCCGCCGCGCGGCCCATGGCGATACCATAGGAAAAGCACACGAGCGCCATAAGGATCAAAAGAGAGGAAACCGCCATAGATCTGTGCTTCAGAAATACATTTTCCTGAAGCTGCCTGCATGTAAACGTATAAAGACCTTTCTTCTGTTTCTTTCGGAGCATGACAGCCTCAAGCCGTTTCCCAAGCCCGGAAAAAAGCAGAAATGTGCCGGCCGTGCCAACGATGACCGTAACGGTCATTGTCCGCACATCTCTCCACGCCATTCCTGAGAGTGCTGTGCCATAGGCGGCGGCCAAAAGCAGCAGACCTGCCGCAAACCGCAGGACCGGGGATCTCCCCTGTTCCTCACGCTGCTTTTCCTCCTGTCCCTCTTCCATGAGCACGCTGATCTCCTGCCGCGCGATCTTGCCGCTCAGTATGAGAAAGGCCAGAAACTTTACCCCAAAAAAACCCGCTGCCGTCCAGAGCACCGCCGTCACCGAAAAGGACGACCGATGCCCGATGATCCCAAGACCGACCAGCCGTGAGGTTATCAGACTGATCATCTCGGAGAGGAATACGGAGAGCGGAAGGCCTGCCAGCAGAGCCAGCACACTGTTCCACATATCTTCCGCCATAAGGATGCCAAACAGCCTGCTCCTCTTCATGCCAAGCATAAGATATAGCCCGAATTCATGACTCCTCCTCTCCATCTGGTATTTTCCCGCAAAATAAACGAGAAAGAATATAAGAAACAGTGAAAATCCGTACAGCACGGACACAAGCCCGAGCAGACGGTCCACCGCGTCACTTTCCATCGTGTGCAGAAACTGCATCACATCCTGATTCTCCAGTGACAGTATCATGTAAAACAGGACGACCGCCGCAGTGAGGGAGCCAAAGAACATACCGTTCTCCTTCCGGTCTCTCCTGCTGTTTCTTCCGACCATATTAAAAAACATCCGCGCTCCCCCCTAACTGTGCCATGGCTGCAAGAATTCTTTCATAATAGTTCTTCTGGGATTCGTGCGGAAATTCTCTTCTCAGTTCGTGGAAAATGTAACCGTCCTGCACGAACAGGATGCGGGAACAATAGCTGGCCGCCCCGGCGTCATGGGTGACCATCAGTATCGTCCGGCCAAATTCACAGTTCAATCCGTGAAGCTTCTGCATAAGGACCCTTGCATTCTGTGTGTCAAGCGCTCCGGTAGGTTCGTCGGCGAGAACGATCTCCGGATCCAGTATGAGCGCTCTGGCCGCCGCTACTCTCTGCTTCTCTCCGCCCGACATCCCGGCAGGAAATTTGTCAAGCACCTCTCCTATTTCCAGATAATCCGTAAGCTCGGCCAGTCTGGCCGCGCCTTCCTCTTCGTCTATATGGCGGATCGACATCGGAAGCGTGATATTTTCCCTCCCGGTCAGATTATCCAGCAGTTCAAATTCCTGGTACAGATAACCGATACGGCTGCCCCTGTAGTCTGCCAGCTGTCTGTCGCTGAAGGCGCCTATATCCTTACCGTCCAGAAGGATCTTGCCCTCTGTCGGCTTCAGCGCGGTGGCGATACAGTTCAGAAGGGTCGTCTTGCCCGAACCGCTCTTTCCCATAATGCCGAGGAACTCCCCTTTCAGTACGTCAAAGGTCATTCCATTCAGCGCTTTTGTCCTGTTGTCATTCTTCCCAAAATATTTGCGCAGTCCCTGCACCTGTAAGATTCTCTCTTTCATTATCATCATACCTCCCATCTAACGGAATTATACCGTACATGGCGGCACGAAACCACTTACATAGGATGTAAGGTTTGACGGGACTTTCTCCATTAGGCTCTCCAGTCTGTTCACATTTTTATCCGAGTGCTCCACCTCTCTTGCATAGCGGTATACGGTCTCGACTATGTCCTCCGTATCCAGTGTCTTTTCGTTTTTTATCCAGCGCGCCATGAGCATCTCCTCAATGATCATACGGCTCACCGCGGCCAGCTTCGCCTTTGCGCTGATCCGGCCGTCATAGACCGCGCCGCAGAAATACACGGAGATAAAATAGACGAGTATCTGCTCCGACTGTATCTCCCACATCGGCATATATCTTTTCATCCACGCGCCAAACTCCAGACATGTCGCGGCATAGCCTGCGTCCGCTTGAGAATACAGGAGAGCTCTCGTCTCATCCAGACAGCTTTTCCAGTCTTCGCGCAGAAGCTCCAGCGTGTCAAGGAAGGCAAACATCTTCTTCATAAAACAAAACCGCCGGCCCATCCGCGCTTCATTATTCTCCGCTCCTCCCGGCTTCCCGGCAGCTTCCGCTCTGCCGGGCGCATCGAATAGTTCCTGACAGGAGAAAAGAGCTCCTTCCATGTAGTTTTTCTCCACCTCATCGGCAAGGGCAAGCATTCTCTGTTCTCTCGCCTGCGCAGGAACAGCGCGGTTTTGGAGGATATCAAGGATCACTTCCCTTGCGTCTGCCAGCGCCGAATACAGCAGCAGGTCGAACTCTTCATACTCCTCCTCCCCGTCCTTTTCACAGGCAGGAAAAGCCGCCGGTTCTTCTCTGTTCATGAGGAGCCTGGCCACAACAGGGCAGGACAGCGACAGGGTGATCTCCCGTATGCCTTCAAATTCCTCTATATGTCTCGGATAGAGGCGGCACGTCCTGCACAGACTCTTTTCACCGAGTTCTGTATACATATCACACAAGTTGTCCTGATTTAGAAATACACAGCGCTTTCCTTCCTTCTGCCTGAATATCCTCTGACGCCACCTGATGGACCTGCGCAGCTTCCTCCCTGCTCTTCCCTTCAGCCTGGCGTATCTTCCAAGGGACCTCTCATCTATCTGGATCTGCCATCCCGCGCAGCACGTATCCTCGCACTGCCCTGCCGCGCACCGGAACTGGCGGTAATAATCTGGTATTGTATATCGCATATCTTTCCTGTCCTTTCTGGCTTTTTCCAAAATCTGTCGACATAAACAGGCTTTCGTGATATAGTATCGGTGGCATAATTTCAGGTGCCTGAAACTATCACACAAAAGAGAGGTTATGAAACAATGAGACGGGGGACTCATAATACAAATCAAATTACGGAAGGTGTCATCTGGAAACAGCTTCTGATCTTCTTTTTTCCGATCGTATTTGGTACATTTTTTCAGCAGCTTTATAACACGATAGACACGATCATCGTCGGCCATTTTGTCGGTAAAGAGGCGCTTGCCAGCGTGGGCGGCTCTTCCACTCAGATCGTCAATCTGATCGTCGGCTTCTTTACCGGACTCTCCTCCGGAGCGTCCGTCATCATCGCGCAGTTTTACGGTGCAAAAAATAAGCACGCCCTGAACGAGAGTCTTCACACCGCGTACGCCTTCTCCGCCGCCGGGAGTATCGCTATCGGAATTCTCGGGTTTGTGCTTGCCCCAAGGCTGCTTATGTGGATGAATACGCCGGCAGAACTGATGGCGGACTCCACAGTCTATCTCCGCATTTATTTTGCAGGGATCCTCTTTGTCTTCATCTACAATATGGGCTCAGGGATCCTCCGCGCTTCAGGGGATTCCAGACACCCTCTGTACTACCTGATCGTGTGCTGCATGCTGAACATCGTGCTGGACACCGTATTTATCGTCGTCTTTCACATGGGCGTAACCGGAGCGGCGGCCGCCACCCTGCTTTCCCAGGCGGTGAGCGCACTGCTTGTGACTTTACGTCTCACCCGGGCAGAGACGATATTGAAGCTGTCATTTACCCACATCCGCATACACGGCCCGATCCTAAGATCGCTGCTGCGCATCGGGCTGCCCGCCGGCTTCCAGTCTGTGATGTACAATATCTCCAACACGATGATACAGGCATCACTGAACACATTCGGAACCGACACGTCCGCCGCCTGGTCCGTGTACAACAAGCTGGACGGCCTTTTCTGGATGATGAGCGGCGCCTTCGGCATAGCCATAACCACCTTCGTAGGGCAGAATTACGGAGCAGGAAAAACAGACCGGGTGAAAAAAAGCGTCCGCGTCTGTCTCGGCATTGACCTGCTCTTCTCCGGAATCCTCGTCGTCTTTTTTATGGTGCTCCGCATCCCTCTCTTTGGCATATTTACGTCTGACCCGGAAGTCATACGGCTTGGCTCCTGGATGCTTGCCCTCATCACGCCGTGTTATATCTTCTACGTGTTTCTGGAAGTATTATCCGGCGCCCTGCGGGGGATCGGAGATGTCATCATACCGCTCATCATCACGATGTGCGGTACGTGCCTGCTGAGGATCATATGGATCGCCGGCGCCCTGAAGTTCCGCCCTGCCGTAGACACGATAATCTTCAGCTATCCGGTATCATGGATCATATCAGCCCTTATGTTCCTCTTTTATTATTCCTACCGGAAACGAAGGCTTGTATAAGGCAAGCCATTCCTCAGCCACGATCCGGGCGCCTCGTCTGTTCAGGTGGATCCCATCCACTGTGATCTCACCGGTCCCTTCTGCGTCCGCGGCACGGTTCAGCACGTTGTGGAGCGGGAGAAACTCCGCTCCATATCTCAATGCCATCTTACGTTCTATGGCCTCCGCCTCCTCAATGACAGGAAACCAGCGGCGGTATCTGGCCGGTTCCGCAAATATGAACGGTCCCATACAGAGTATCCTGGCCGCTGTCTCTGTCCGGATCCTTCTGATGAGCCGCCCGTAATTTTCTTCAAACTTCTGCTGCTTCAGCGTCCTTTGGGTATGCATCTCTATCCCCGCGTCATTGCAGCCTATCAGCACCGTCACCACATCAGGGGCGGCTGATATGCAGTCGGCATCGAGCATCCTCAGAAGTGCCGGCACTGTAAAACCGTCATGTCCCTTATTGACGAAACATACTCCCCGGTCCTTTATCCGTTCCGCTATTATGCGGACATAACCATCCCCGAGGCTGTCAGGATCCCCGTCCAGGTTATGATCTGCATCTGTTATACTGTCTCCTAGAAAAAGCAGCTTTGTCTGTCCTTCCATACTGTCCGCCCCCTTCTGTCACCGCAAACGTCTGCTATACGCCCGCTTTTTTGCAGATATCGGCCAGACAGCATTTGTCACAAAATGGTTTGGTCCTCGCCGTACATACATCCCGTCCATGATAAACGAGGCGGTGGCAGAAGTCGCTGCCTTCTTCCGGCGGTATGATCTTCCAGAGCGCCATCTCTACCTTCTTCGGCTCTTTGATGCCGTCGACAAGGCCCATCCGGTTCACCAGCCGGATACAGTGTGTATCTGTCACGATCGCCGGCTTCTTGAACACGTCGCCCATGATGAGATTGGCGCTTTTGCGCCCGACCCCCGGCAGCTTTAACAATGCGTCAAAATCGTCCGGTACGTTCCCGCCATACTCATCTCTCAATATCTTCATACACGCGCTGATGTCACGCGCCTTGCTCTTACCGAGCCCGCATGGCCTCACGATCTCTTCGATCTCCTCCGGCGGCGCCGAAGCAAGCGCTTCCACATCCGGATATTTTTCATACAGGTCCTCCACAACTACGTTGACTCTGGCGTCTGTACACTGTGCCGCCAGACGGACACTGACAAGGAGCTTCCACGCATGGTCGTAGTCCAGCGTACAGCCGGCGTCCGGATACTCCTTCTTTAAACGTTCGATTATTTCCAGTGCTAATTTCTTCTTTGTCATACTCTTCCTCTTTTTTTCATCAGTTCTTTGTATATCTGAAGGCTTTCGTCGTCGAACAGGACAAATATTACCTTCTCTATCTTTCCCGGGTGCTCTTCCAGATAGGACTGAACCGTATGTACCGCGATCCCGGCAGCTCTCTCCTTCGGATACCCATAGATACCTGTAGATATGGCAGGAAACGCGATGGACGTGATCCGTTTCCTGGCCGCTGCCTCCAGACAGTTCCGATAGCATCCGGCCAGCACCTCATCCTCCTTCTTCCCCCCGCCCCTCCAGACGGGTCCGACCGTATGTATTACATACCTGCCCGGCAGACGGTAGCCGCCGGTCACCCTCGCCTCTCCGGCAGGACAACCATGAAGCGCTCTGCACTCTTCCAGCAGGCCCGGACCTGCCGCCTTGTGGATCGCCCCGTCCACACCCCCGCCTCCAAGCAGAGAAGAATTGGCCGCATTGACTATGGCATCCACATCTGTAAGTCTGGTAATGTCACCTTTTATTACATGTATCATGGTCATCCTCCTTTTCTGTATAGTGGTTCCTTTTATTTTAAGCTCTGCCCGTCTTAATGTCAAACGCTAAACCGCGCAGAAAGGTAATGTAAATTTCACATAATGTAAAATATAGTTGACATATCATCACCATAACTATATACTGAAATCAAAGGAGGCGGGAGATGAAAAACAAGAAAATGAAACTTGCGAGGATCAATATGGATATGTCCCAGGAAGATCTTGCAAGGCACGTGGATGTCACCCGCCAGACTATCGGTATGATAGAGGCCGGGAAGTTTAATCCGTCGCTCAGACTGTGCCTCGCGATCTGCCGGGCGCTCGGTGTCACTTTAAACGATTTGTTCTGGGAGGAGGATGAGGAATATGAAAAAAACAGTCGATGAAAGACAGGAACTGGAATTGATGAAGATAGAACGGGCCGGCTTCTGGGTATTATTCTTTGCCCTGACCGCGGATATATTACTTAAGGTACTGTTCTTTCAGGTTCCGGTGCAGGAGCTTATCGGGGAACACATCGCGTTTTTTGCGGGCTGCATCACGATCATAGCCGGATGCACAAAGAGGGGGCTGTGGACTTATTATTCTGTCCCCTGTCTCAGGGATTATCTCGTTCACAGCCTTGCGGCGACTGTGATCTTTACTATTTTGTTTGCCGCCGCCATGGCTCTGCGCGGTGTCCGTCATCTGGCAGGAATCACGCTGGCCTTTGCCGTATTTATCTTTCTGCTCATGTTCGGAGTGCTGGCCGCCATGGGGGAATACACGAAAAGAAAACAGAGGAAACTGGATGACACATATGGAGACGATTAGAGTCAGGAGGTACCGCAATGGATTTTGAACAGGATTATGTCATGAGGCTGGTCAAAGACCTGGTGCGCTTTCTCATGCAGCTCATCACAGGTAAGCCCCAGTTCCGGTATGAGACAGACGCCGAAGAACCATCGCCGTGCGGCGACGACTATACCCGCATCATCGCAATGGCTGACGCGGGCAGGATAAACGAGGCTGAAAACCTCCTCTATGAGAATCTGGATACGGATAACGAAGACTATCTGCTCATGGGCCTGTCCTTCTACTCACATATCAATGATTATAAAGATGATTTTCTGCTGGAATCCAACTACTCCAGAGAAGAGATCAAAGATGGTATCGAAAACTTTGTAAAAGAATACGGCGTTACAGGACTTGAGACGTTCTATTCTTCCGCCTTAAGGCTGATATAAATATGAATCTCAGTATGCTCCGGATCACTGTTCTGGTACTCTTCAAAATCCGCGGTAAACGCCCTGTCAAGTTCCATCTGCCAGAGTTTCTGCCAGAACGCCCCAACTGACTTGTGGAGCTCGCCTTTTACAACGAATCTTGCATATTTTCCCGCCGGAATGTGCTTTACGGCAGCTTCCGGCGGAATCTCTTCTGCTTTGCTTACCTCACATCCTGTCATTATCGTATAGTCATCCTTTTCATCCCCTGCGTAATCCGTATATATCCCAAGCGCTTTTCCATCCCTTTTATTACAGATGGAGTCATATACCTTGTCCCCGTAAAACTTCTGCCAGAGACCGCCGATGACGGCTCCCATATCCGGGGACGTATTGTTCGTGCGGGCCGTCAGCCCGACTACTGTCTTTTCTTCCAATGTCACAATTTCATATTCCATATTCTTTTCCTCCGCTTGAGGGTCTCCCCTGTTCCACTGTTATTATGCCCGGCGCGGCATCCGTCTTATGCGCCGGGCAGATATATCTTATCAGTATCAACAGGACAGCTGTATGTCATCTTTGAAAAAGAATGTTCACCTTACATCTGTCTGCTGCAGCATAACGCGGACGAAAACGTCCTCCCCGCCCGATGCGAGATTCTCTCCGCAGGCATAGACTTCCCCGTCTGTCTGCTGGATGTAAGTCTGATGCCTGACATAGGAAAGCGGCTCCTTCCGGTCATAGAGCGGATACTGCTCCGGGGAGTCATACAGAAGGGCGTCCGCCCAGACGGATTTCACCTTCTCCCTCACCTGCACCGGTTCTGCCAGAACCTTCTCTTTGGCCGCCGGCAGGCCGCACTGGCCGTAGGAGTTATCCCCCCATGTCCAGAGGACATTGTCATCGCTGATGGCAGCCAGCGTATTTTGCCCGGCTGTGACATACTTCATATGCGACAGCGTCTGTTCCAACCCATTGTATGAGACAATCCCGGCACCGGATAAGTCTTTGACCGTCCCGCCGCACCAGACGGTTCCGTCCTCCTTCAGCACGGCCATCGCCTCCTCCGTGCAGGCCGCGAACCGGACATGATCCATCAGCTTCGTAACCTTCATCTTCCCTTCGGTTCCTGGTATATCACCTGTTCCCCAGAGCTCATTATCTTCATTTATGAACAGCATAAAATACTTGCCAAGCGCAACATGCTTTACGCCGTCCGCTATCTCGTACGGGGGATAGTATCCCCGGGCATTGATATGCCCATCCGTGTCTCCCCTCCCGAGTTCGCCGTGCTCATTGGCCGAGATTCCGTACAAAATACCGTTTTCAATGTAAAATCTACTGCTTAAGTTCACTGCGTTGCCACAGTAACAGTCCTCAATGCGCAGTTCCCTGCTCCCCAGGTGCAGCGCGTCTTTATCCGGCGTATCCACATACGGAACTGCCGGCACACCATCCGTCTTCTCTTCACTTTTGCCCTGCCTCTCCTCCGGCGCAGTACCGCTTTTGAAGCTCTCACCTGTTCTCAGGGGATGTGCGTGATAATTCAAGATTATGAGGATGATAAAAAGCAACTGCACAACAAGGGAGACGGCGGAGCGTATCTGCTGATTTCTGACCGGGTCCGCAGCATCGATATACCGGAAGCCTTCCCTGCAGTATTTTTTCAGACGGCCCCGCAGTACAGACTGCTCTTCCCCGGACATATCACCTTTGAAGATAAACTGATCATTGACGGCAAAAAAGCGTTCTCCTTCTGTCACACTTTCCAGCTTGTCAAGCGGCAGCCCGATCACCCTGTTGTACGTGTGGATCACAAGCTCCTCCGCCGACAGTTCCACTATCGTCTTTGCGTCCTGCGGCCGGTTTGCATAATTCTTCTTAGTCGCTTTTAAGGTAAGCCAAAATACAAGCCAGCGGACAAGCATAATCAGCATGGACACTCCAACGATCAGACACATGCAGACCGTCACCGTCAGCATAGGATTGCTTATATTCATAAAGAAAACCGCGGCTGCCAGAACGCTGGCAAATCCCGCCCTTTTTTCTGAATAATAATACCGGAGCCGATAGAGCATATACATGGACGCACATTCTACTGCCTGTTCCCTGTCTCCTTCGCCCCACCCGATCTCAATGCAAAGCGGCTCATCTTCCGGGAGAAGCCCGCACGTATACTTATGAGGACAGTGCTTCTTCATCTTGTTTCTAAGACAGAGTATCCCGTCTCTGCCGAGATATTTTTTATCAAGCCGCAGCCCGGCCGCTCCCGAACAGATATCAAAATATGCTTCTGTCTCACGCACTGCTGTGATATCCGAATAACTTATGCTTTCCTTGCGTCCATCCCCGTACGCGACAAAAAGATAGTCCGGATAAAATGTTCCAACAAGGCTGCTCTGTTCCCGGCTTCTGATCAACGCGGCCAGTTTTTTGCCGGAGCAATGATAACAAAGCCGGACGATACCGAGCACCACAGCCTCTGCCACCGCTGCCAGCGCCATCATCGCAAGAACCGGACGCCATCCGGCCAGAACTCCCACTGCCTGCAGCATCACTGCGATCAGCAGCACTCCGTACCCGGCCACTATGACGAAAGCGTCTATCCGGTTCTTCTGGCATTTTTCATATTTCTCCCTGTAATTGTCCGGCACAGTATCGTATGTAAATTCGTCCATTTTCTCCAACTATTGTTCCTCCTGCCGTTCGCCCGGTACGAAATATGAGTACCCCGGATCGCCTTCTGTGTCAAGCTCCTTTTTCACTGCCGGGGCATCCAGCCCGGATGACCCGTCTGTCCCGTAAGGAACCTGATACGCAAGATATACGCCTTCCCCGCGCATGAGCCTGTAGCTGGCCGTCATTTCCAGCTCTTCCGCGTCCTTACTGTAAGGATCTGAATATACATCTGTGGAATCGATCTGAACGAGACAGTCGTACTTGTCGCCTGCCAGCAGCTCCATATGTGTGATATTGCGCGTGACATCGATTCCGTTCACTGTATACTGCCTGTCGTTTTCTTCCAGCGCCAGCCGCGCCGCCTGAAATATATCGTCCTGCCCATATGCCACCTTCAGATACCCGAGCTGGCTGGAGCGGAAATCGGCAAGGGCCGGGTCTTTTTTCAGAATCTCTCTCATTTCCTTCGCCATTGTCTTGCCGGACGCCGCCACATCGGGCGCTGCTCCTCTGTCACTTTCAAATGACTCCGGAGCCTCCGTCCGTGTAAAATGCATGGGAGCTGTTTTCTCCATAGATACCTTACAGAGTGAGATCGTACCGCCGTCTTCGAGAAAATCGTCCTCGCCTGCCACACAATTTTCATCCAGCACTATCGTCCACTGCGGCAGTCCTTCCCGGCACAGGGCGAGAGCCAGCGTTCCAAACTGTACGCAGTCTTCAAATGCATATGTCTCTTCCACTCTCCCGTCTGACCGCACGACCAGGCCGTCCGCTGTTGTCTTGATGCTCCATCCGGCAATATTTTTGCCCTCTCCCGTCCAGCTTCCGGTAATGAGATTGTATACGTAGGGCGTGGTGATCCCGTCTCCCCGGTCGCCGTAAGTCATCACATACTCGTGCACATTTCCGTCATCCGGTGACTGGTACGTGACTGCACACGCGTCATCTGCCAGCCACTGAACTTTCATGTCTTTCCCGGAAGTGTACGGGAACTGGTCTGACCTTCTTGCAAACCAGAGGATCTGATCCCGGTATGTCGTCACACGGCCCGACGTCTCTTCGTATTTTAATACGAGCATATGCCGGTAGTCCGGAGACAGGCTCCATACTGCGCTGCGCTCCCTCACCTCACGGATACCCGCGGCCCCGGCGGCCAATATGATCACACTTCCCGCCACAGCGGCGCCGACGCGCACCGCTTTCTTCTCCCGCCAGATGAGTACGGCCGCGGCAGTCAGCAGAACTGCCGCCAGTATATTAACAAGGTACGGCAGAAAATCTGAGATATACTCCATACCGTATTTTTCCCGGCCGTCACATATGCGAGCTGCATGCACAACAGCAGCAGCGCGGGAACCACGCAGATGACCGCGGCGGTCCTTCTTTTCTTCTGCCCATGTCCCTCTGTCTCCCGGTACATACCGCTCTTTTTTCCTCCGGCCTGTCCGCTGTACTCTTCTCCGTCCAGCAGTTCATCCACACTGATCTCCAGTGTACGGCTCAATTCCTTCAGCATGCCTACATCCGGAAGGCCGCCTCCTGTCTCCCATTTGGATACCGCCTTGTTGGTGACACCGAGCCGTTCTGCCAGTTCCTTCTGGGTCAGGCCTGCTGCCTTTCTTCTTCTGGCGATCAACTGTCCTGTTTTCTTATTGTCCATACTCTGCCTCCCGTCTGCTGCCGCTTCTTAGCCTTGCCAGCTCCTGTCTGTTATGATAACAAAAGCTGTTCTCATTACAATACACGCATTGTTCTGCCCGGTCTACGCAGCGTGGACCTGCACCTGTATACGCCGTAATATCAGCGTTTCCCGTTTAATTCATAATAAAAAATATACTGCTGCATCACCCCCCGGTATCCTTTATACCGCCGCTTCGGAAAGCCTCTGCGGTAATGGGCTTTCAGCGCCTGACTGATATGTGTGTCCACCGGAAACGCATCCAGGTGATGAAGTCCGAACAGACAGATACAGTCCGCCACCTTATCGCCTACCCCGTACAGCTTCAAAAGTTCAGCCTTCGCCTCCGGATAGGAAAGCGACCGGATATGATCCAGGTTTACATCCCCGTACGCTATACTTCTGGCCGTGCGCACAACATATTTGCTCCTGTATCCGAGATTGCATTCTTTCAGGGCGTCTTCCTCAAGCTCCGCCAGCGCCTCCGGCTCCGGAAAGGTATAATAGACGCGGCCGGACGCACTTTCTCTTTTCTCTCCGTACGTTTCACATATATTGGAGATACACCGGCGGATCCGGGTGATATTATTTTGCTGGGAGATGAGAAAAGAAGCCGTCATCTCCCACAGATCCTGCCGCAGTATCCGGATCCCGCTTCCAAGCAAAGCCGCCGATCTTAAATAGTCATCTTTTACGTCGATATTTTTGATATATGCCCCGTAGTCTTCATCCAAATCAAAGTAGTGCCGCCAGAAGCTCTCGTACTCCTCTTCTGCGCAGCGGAACGTACAGCTCTTTCCTTCCTGTGTGATCTCCACATACCGTCCTCCCGCCACGACGGAATATGTACTGCCGTCAATAGGCTCCATGCGGAAGCACTGGCCGGAGATACAGATCTGTTCTATATTAAAGTTGTCTGTCTCTTTCGTAACCATATGTATGTCTGTCCCTTTGTCCTCTCTTCTTTAACCTTTTCTGTCTCCTATCTGGCTGCCCCGCCGTCATCTTTCAAAAACACGAGCGTATCTTCGCCGGAATACTCTTCCCGGTACCGGTAGCCCAGCCGGTCAAACTTTCGGATGTCGTCCATGCTGTGTGCTTCGTGTTCGGCGAGAAAACGTACCATCTCGCCGCGGGCCATCTTGGCCGGCGTCCCCTTTTCCTTTATCTTTCCTTCTGACAGCTCTCCGAACACGCACGTCACAAAGGTGACGCCGTCATGCAGATATCTTGTAATGCATTTGCTGTATTCCTTTGAAGCCAGATTCAGAATAACCTTATCTTCCTCAAATATGTCCCCGGCCATCGTATCCCCCCAGTATTCATACAGCGAATCCATCTGCGGGCAGTCTCCGTGCCTCCCGAGCTTAGCCTGCATTTCCAGGCGGTACGGAACAACACCGTCAAAAGGGCGCAACATCCCGTAAAATCCCGAGAGAATGCGCAGATGTTCCTGGAGATAGGCAAACGTCCTGTCCTCCATAACAGCAGGAGCCATATACTGGTACTGGATCCCCTCATAAGAAAGAATGGCGGGCGTCAGGCTTTTGTACAGATCCATGCCGCTAAACCGCCTGAAGTTCAGTTTCGCTATCTTATCATTGCATTTCCATATCGCTTTGCACTGCTCATATGTGAGTGACTTCATGTATTCCATCAAGTATTCTGTTTTATCCATGTACGGCGGCAGATCATGACATGCAAATACATCTGTATTCACATTCATTTTCTTCGCCGGTGAAATGATGATCTGCATCTGTTACTTCCTGCTTTCTATTTTTTCTTTTGCTTTCCGCCTGCTCCTGCCCTTCACCTCATTCAGAAAGGCGAACCCGATGATCATTGCCCCTCCTGCGATCTGAGGCACAGTGACCGTCTCCCCAAGTACGATAAACGAGACGAGTATGGCCACCATCGGGTCGATATAACTTAAGATGGCTGCCTGCTGCCCTTTGAGCCCTGTCAGAGAGGCAAAATACATGCAGTACGTGATTCCCGTATGTACGACTCCCACTATGAGCAGCAGCACGGTCCCTTTCGCGTCCAGACCGGTTACGGCAAAACCGCATGTAAATATAACGTAAGGAAACATGATCAGCATGGCTGCCCCAAACTGGAGCCATGTCCGCACAAGTCCGTCGATATCCCCGAGCGTCTTATTAAAAAATACGACCCCTGCGTAGCATACCGCCGCGCCAAGCCCGTAAAGCGCCCCTGCCGTATCGTTGCTTCCCCCTCCGCTCACTCCTATGACAAGCACGAGCCCCGCCGTGGACGCCGCAAAGCAGACTGCCTGCCTTACCTTAAGCTTCTCCCTGAATATGAGAACACTCGACAGGACGATCAGCGTTGGGGCGAAGTAGTAGCACAGGGTAGATACGGCCACACTTGTGTACCGGTACGCCTCGAACAGCAATATCCAGTTAAATGCCAAAGCCGCCCCGGATCCGAGCAGTATGAGGATCCTTCCCTTCACAGCCCTGATCTGCTTAAGTCTGCCCCCCGCGGCAGCCGCGCCGGTGAGCATAAGAAATGCGGTCACAGCCCTCCACAGCGCTATCTCCGCGGACGGCAGCGGAATATTCTTCACAAAGGCCCCGATCGTGCCGAAGATCACCATGGACAGAATGATCTGTATTCTCGCCTTATTATTTGAAAGCATTGTAGAACTCCTTAAGCTCTGCTTTGACCTCCGGCGGAAGATCGCGCTTCTTGATCCCCCTGACGGCCCCCTCCATTCCGAGCAGCCTGTGAATACATGCAGAGTCGTCTATCGCCTTGATCTTAAGCCAGGCCTGTCTGCTTCCTGTCTCCCTGAGCTGCTCCGCCGTCATAATACCGACTTCATTCAGCTGCTGCTCTACGACCGGTCCTATATTCGGCAGTTTGGACAATTCACCCATATTTTTTCTTCCTCCTTTCGTCCTGATCACTGTTTATATTATACATCATCCGTCCCCTCTCCTCCACCTGAAAAATTCTCCATGATAAAAGACAGGCGGAAGCCTGCCCGGTTTCCGCCCCATATATCCCTGTCCTATATTATCTGCCGTAAAACGCTTTCACCGCCTCCGCTATATAATCCGGAGCTCCTGGACCGTACTGCTCTTCCATGGATTCTTTGAGAGGACCGCTCTTTTTAAACGCATCCGCCATCTCAAGCAGCAGCTCTGTCACATCTTTCATCTGATACAGCTGCTTCGATACAAAGTCATATTCCCCTATCAGCTCCTTCACTTCAAATGTATTCACATCCGTCCCTGCCTTGGCGGCGATCTTCCGGTATATCTTATCGATACGCTTCTGGTACGCGTCCATGACTCCGGAACCGGCAGGATTTTTTGCGGCGTCCAGCGCCTCTTTTCTGCCGCCGTACCACTCCGTCACTTTCTGAAGGTTCTTTTGTGCACGCCCGCTGCCAGCTTTTTCTATAAACTGTTCCTCGTACTTTTCCAGGCTTCCGTATTTTCTGACAACGGCGTCAACCTGCCCGCTCTCCATATTTGATACCATCGTATCATATAGTTCTTTTATCTCATCCCTGCTGAACACTTCAAAATCCATCTCGTTCTCTCCTTTCAGAATGCCATCTATACTGGATATCAAACGCTCAAGTCTCGACTTTTTAACTTCCAGTATGGCTCTTTGACTGTTCAATACTGCTTCTCTGTCAAAGTCAGGACGTTCCATTGTCGCTTTGATATCCTTAAGCGGCATATCGAATTCGCGGAAAAAGAGAATCTGCTGAAGTGTCTCCAGTGCCTTATCGTCATAAAGCCTGTATCCCGCCTCTGTGTAAGCCGTCGGCTTCAGAAGCCCTATCTTGTCATAGTAATGAAGCGTGCGCACGCTGATACTTGTGATTTTGGATATCTCGTTCACTGTTCTCATATTCCCGTCTCCTCCTGCTTTGATAATCTCACTGTACAGTATGACCTTCCGTCAGGGTCAACAGAAAATCTGCGTATTTTACAGATCAAACAGACTGAGCTGCCGGACTGTTTCTTCTTTCTTCTTTTTATGCGCCTGCTCCCTTACGATCAGGCCGGCCGGCACATCGTTCAGAAATTCTGATTCCTCCCCGGAGCAGGTCAGGATAAGTTCTTCTTTTGCCCTTGTCATGCCCACATAGAACAGCCGGCGCTCTTCCTCCTTGTCCGCCGGATGCCGCTCGCTTTCAAAAGGCATCGTCCCCCGGCGCACGCCAAAGATGAGGACAGCCGGAAATTCCAGCCCTTTGGAGCCGTGCAGTGTCATGAGCGTGACTGCCCCGGAGCTATACTGCCTGTCCCCGCGCCGTTTCAGGTCGCTCTCCACGCCCAGGCTCAGCGCTTTAGAAAGCTCTTCCATATCTTTATAACATACCGCCATCCCCGACAGCTTCTTCATCGCCTCGTTGTCTGCAGCCTGTATATCCTGTATCCATTGTTCCATAAACTTCTGCGGCTTTTCCTTTGCATACAGAGGACGGTATTTCTCTGCCATGCGCTCAAATACTTCCTCTGATACCGGATTCTGCTCCAGCCCCCACAGAAGCTTCAGCCCCTGCTCTCTGGCGTGCGTATCGAGCGCATCCGCAAGATACCGGAAAAAGAAAAGACTCCCCCGCACAATATCCTCCTGAAGATATGACTCACGTCCGGCCACGATATAGGGAATCCCCTCTTTCTTCAGGCACGTTTCCAGAATGTCCGCCTCCCGGTGTGTGCGGTAAAGTACCGCAATATCGTCAAACCCTCTGACTTTCCTCTCTCCCCGGGTTACGTCCATCTCGTGCGCCTCCAGCATTCCGATCCCTCCTGCCAGCCGGTTGATCTCCTTTGCCACAAATATCGCCTCGCCCATCGGCGTCCCCGCCGCGGCCAGTCTCACTTTGACGCCTCCTTCACAGTTGGCGCGCAGCGTGCGCTCCTCCCCCGGATTGCCGCAGATGAGCTTAATGGCAGGCGCCACGATCTCGGGTGTGGAGCGGTAATTTTCTTCCAGGCGGATGACCTCCAGATCCGGATATTCTTCCCGAAGCCGGTCAAAGCAGGCTGCGTCCGCCCCGCGAAAGCCATAGATGGACTGATCCGGGTCCCCGATGACAAAGAGTTCTCTTCCGCCTTCATTCCAGGCCTTCATAAGCCTGTACTGCAGCGGATTGATATCCTGGAACTCGTCCACGAGCAGGTACGCGCAACGCTTCCGGAAGCCGTCAGCCGCCGCGCCGGCCTCCATGAGGCGCAGTGTCTCAAGAAGCAGGCCGTCAAAGTCAAGAAGCTTTCTCTCTTTCAGCCTGCGCTCATATTCTCTCACCTGAGGGCTCATTTCTTCCTCAGAAAGCGCTGCAGATTTCTCCCTGGACACCTGCTCAAGCAGCTGCTTCCCGGTGATGTGAAGCCCCGACTCCTTTGCCGCCTCAGCGGCGATCTCTTTTGCCTCAGTCTCATCCGCCAGTGAAAAGGAAAGCCCCTGCTCCTTCAGAAAGGCAAGGCAGACCGCATGGAATGTGCCCGCCTGCATCGTTCCCACTCTCCGCCTCCCGCCGAGCTGCCGCTGTATTCTCTCCCGCAGCTCCCGGGCCGCCTCGTTTGTAAAGGTCACCGCCGTTATCTCAGACGGTTTTACTTTTCTTCGTTCCAGAAGATACAGAATATGGGAGACAAGCGTCTTCGTCTTGCCTGTGCCGGGTCCGGCGATAACCGCGGTTCTGCGCGCCGCTGATCTCACGGCGCTTTCCTGCCCCGGATCGAGCCGCTCTGTCTCCGGTATCTGTTCTTTTGCCTTATGTTCTTTTTGCTTCTGACCTTCCTTCCCTGTCTCCTTCTCCCCCGGCCGTTGTTCTTCTGTCTGTTTTACAGCCGGTCCCGGCGGCACTTTATTTTCCGCGCCCACTTCTTTTACGTTCATGCCGAGCATGTCAAAGAAGTCCATCTGCCCGCTTGTATTCTCTATCTCATGAGGTTCAAACAGTCTGACAGAGCCGTATTCCCCGTCAAAGCCCGGAATGCGCTCCACATATCCTCTGCGCAGCCGCCGGATCCCTTCGGCGATCAGCACACCGGACGCGGCGCGTATCTCCTCTTCCGGTATCGTCCTCAATATGTCAAACTCCGGTCCGAGACGTTTCAGCATGCTGAGGTATTCCTTCTGCACTCCTCTGCTGGCGGGAGCATGCCCCACCGAAGCGCCGATCACCTCCGGCAGAGGCACGAGACTCTCGAACATTGCGGCGTCCTTTCTTCTGTACCCTTCCTCCCGGTCCGCCAGCTGTTCCACTCTGTGGGACACGCCGATGGTGATCTTCCGCCCGCAGACAGGACAGATCCCCCCGTACTTTTCCGTCTCCACCGGCGTCAGACAGAGGCCGCATTTTCTGTGCCCGTCAAAATGATACTTTCCCTCCTCCGGAAAGAATTCAAGTGTGCCGCACAGCCCCCGTCCTTCCTGTACCGCTGCTTTCAGTCCGCTGTAGGACAGTTCGATATCAAGAAGGTTCGCCTCTCTCCCAAGCTTTGCCGGAGAGTGGGCGTCTGAGTTGGAGATGAGCTGATACCTGTCCAGCGCGGAGACGCGCCAGTTCATGGGCGGGTCTGAGGAAAGTCCGGTCTCCATGGCATGAATATATGGGGAGAGATCCTCAAAACATTCTTCCACCGTGTCGAAGCCGGAAAATGCGCCGAACAGGGAAAAATGCGGCGTCCAGATATGCGCAGGCACGAGGACGGCGTCCGGGCTCAGTTCCAGGATTATCTCCAGCAGATCCCGGCAGTCAAGTCCGAGGATCGGCCTGCCGTCAGAATGAATGTTTCCGACAGCCTCAAGCTTTTTTGCGATGGCTTCGGCGGCTTCAAGTCCCGGCAGAAGGATCACGTTATGCACCTTGCGCACTCTGCCGTTCTTTTTGTATATGGAACTGATCTCTCCGGTAATGACGAACCGGGGGATATCTCCCGCCGCGGCCGTCTCATCTTTGATGCGGTATTCCTCCTTTAAAACATACAGCCCGTCCTCCGCGGGAACGAGCTTCTCTTCCAGTTCCTCTCTCCAGGCCGGATGGGTGAAGTCACCCGTTCCGACGATGTGGATGCCCTTGCGCCTCGCCCACATATCGAGCGCTTCCGGAGTGCAGTCTTTGCTTGTAGCGCGGGAGAAGCGGGAATGAATGTGCAGATCTGCTATATACATATGAACACCTCTTTACGTATTTCGTCTGTCCTTTTTCTTTTGTATTTCACACCTTACATCTATGCACTATTATATCATGACTGCACGTATCCGTTACATACGAAAAACCATTTCCTCTAATAAAGGGACGTCCGTCTCCGCAGATCCGCAGAAAAAAGGACAAAAGCAGGGCGGGGAATCATACTTCCCTGTCCTGCTTTTGTCCCTGCCTCCTATTCAGATCCCGAGCGTTTCTCTTGCCTGATCCAGCCTGCCGTAAAACTCACTGTAGAATTGTTCCGTCTCGTATGCTGTCTGATAAAATGTCTTCAGTACATACAAGTTCAAGATACGCGCCTGTTCTTCGTCAAGCGTCTCAGCAGCGGCCTGGCAGTCTGTCAGAAAACCGTGCCAGTCTGCCGTATACTGCTCATACGTTTTAAGATCAGGCGTGTCCAGCCATTTCTTCACTTTTATCTTGCCGCGGTCTTTTTTCCTGCACTCATGGATCTGAAGAAAGTATCGGAATCCCTTTTCTTCGTAATAACGTCCAAGCGGAAACAGCCGGCATATGCCCGGACGGAAGGCGTGGATGCCGCACCGGCCGCTGCCGTCCAGAAAGGCGCACGCTTCTTCCTGTCCGTTCATCTTAAGGTTCGGCACGATCATGCCGTCCGCCACATTCAGCTCAATATACCGTTCCATCAGTCCTGCAAAGTCCGCAGAACATCCGCAGCACAGTCTTTTTATATCCAGCGGGTCCAGAATAATGGAACTCCCCATCCCCCTGCAGCAGGCCGAACAGCCCTCACAGTCACGGCAGTCTGCCCTCACCATATCATTGGCTGTATACAGTCTGCCGTCTGATATATCCTTTAAGTCTACATTACGTTTCATCTGCTTTACTGCTCCTGTCAGCGCCGTAACCGGCGGTTTTTATTCGCTCCCACGCTTCTGTATTGTGCAGAAACGCATACTGTTCGTCACTTTCCACAGCGGCTATCAATGTCTCTCTCATTCTGGCGCCGAGCCGGTCTTCCCCTTCCTTTTTCTTCACGTGCCGGTAGAGGGGAGAAGACGTATGATCCCACTGTCCGGCCGCAGAAGTGAGCATTTTCTCCAATATTTCCAGACAGTTATCCCTGTCTTTCCTGTGAACATACAGTTCAAGCCACGGGATACCTGCTGTATATTCCCACATATCCAGTGCTTCCGCCGCTTTGCCGGCAGCCTCTGCCAGATAACGCGCGTCCTCCTCCCGGCCTTCCCTTACCGCGATCTCGATGAGTACGGAGAATACCATGCTCAGGCTGACCGCCGCCTGCATCAGTTTTCTTTCTTCGATCTGCGCGGCCTTCGTCAGTTCATTTCTCGCAAGGCAGAGATTTACCTGCATCTGCCTTTTGTCAAAGGTCTGTTCCTCCGGCAGCCCGTCCAGCAGCTCTTTTGCCCTGCCATACTCCCCCCGCGCCATACACCCTGAGGCGAGCATGTACCGCGCCTGATCACGCACCGCCGTGTCTTCGCTTCGGGCCGCTCTCTCATAAAGCTGCTCGATCCTGTCCTTATATAGCTGTGCTTCTTCCGGGTCTTTCCCCATCGCGAGCGCTCCGCTTAACGCCATCGCCCCATTCAGCAAAAGGATATCGCTTCCGGGATATTCCCTTATTTTTTCCATGATAAACTCATATGCGGCCTCAAACCCGCTGCGAAAGAAAATCTCAGACATCTCATTGACGACCGCGGCTGCTTCCTGTTCCGATATCTTTTCATGAAAAGAAAGCAGGGCATTTAAATCTGTCTTCAAATACCTTGCCAGCGCCGGAAGCAGTGTGATGTCGGGACAGCTCACACCGTTTTCCCATTTTGATACCGCCGCAACGGACACGCCTAATGTCTCCGCCATCTGTTCCTGTGTGCAGCCCTGCACCTTGCGCATCTGCTGTATTGTCTTTCCTAACTGCTGCTTCATCCTTCCGCCTCCACTGTTATGATCTGTTATCCTTATTTTACAGCAGAGGCAGGTACCGGCACAATGGACGTGTGTTCAACTGCCGGCTGCATTTTTTTAACTTCCGTTCAACACGGACCGGTCATCTCTTCTGACCGTACTGTCTCTTAAGCTCTGCCTCAAATTCCTCCGCCGGCATGGGCCTGTAATAATAATACCCCTGTATGAAGTCGCAGCCGCATTCTTTCAGAAAGGCGACCTGGCTGTCTGTTTCGATCCCTTCCGCCACTGCCTTGATATTCAGCTGGCAGATCATATGCAGTACCTCTTTTACGATGATCTGTTCCTTTTTTAAGTCCTTGCTCTCTCTGAAGAACAGCGCGTCCAGCTTCAGGATGTCAATATCCAGATTCTTCAGCATCCCAAGTGAAGAATATCCTGTCCCGAAATCATCCATGGAGCAGAGAAATCCATTTTCGTGCAGTTCTTTTACTATCTGCGTCATATATTTCTCATTCTCACAGGCAACCGTCTCGGTGAACTCTATCTCAAGCATATGGTCGGGAATCCCGTAACGCTCTTTTATCTCTCGGTATTCCTTAATAAAATCTGCCGTATAAAATGTCAGCTTCGATACATTGACCGACACCGGGACGACCGTCTGCCCTTTTTCATGCCACTCCTGCATCAGACGGCACACATTCTCGAACACATACGTATCCAGCTTTTTTATACTGTGATTCTTTTCAAACAGAGGGACAAACTCCCCGGGCGTGATGAATTTTCCGTCTGTTGTGATCCACCGTATGAGCGCTTCCGCCCCTTTTATCATACCGTCATAGGGAGAGACTTTCGGCTGCAGATACACCCGGAACTCTCTGTTGTCCAGTCCTTCCTGCATACGGTCCGTCAGGTACACCTCCCGGAACAGCTTCTGTCTTATGCTGTCATTGTAAAAGGCATAATGTTCATCCGGCCTGCTCTTTATCGTCTTCTGCGCATAGTTTGCCCTGTTGATGAGTCCATGTATATCGAGCTGCTCTATGACGTCCTCCCGGCAGCAGAAACCGCATGCAACCGTTATGGAATGCTTATCCGGCAGAACATCCAGATTCACGAACCGCCGGTCCAGCTCCTGCTGTTCTTCCAGCAGCCGCTGTTTATCCTCGTAATAGCGGAGCAGGACGAAACGGTCCGCCATCGTCCGGGACAGAAGTTCTCCATTGCGAAGAGACGCTTTTACCACTTCCACATACTTTTGAAGAATGGCATCTCCGACCTCATAGCCGAACACATCGTTCACATATTTGAAATTCTCAAAATCTATATACAAAACGGCGATCCTCGCATCAGGCTCCCGGTCGATGGCCTTCTGTGCCTCCTCATAAAACCGTTCTGTCGTCAAAGCTCCCGTAAGCTTGTCACGCCCGGCCATATCCGCCAGCTTTTCCGTCTTTCTGCTCAGCTTAAAATATTCTCTCACATAATAGATAATGACAAACAGACTGATAAGAAAGCAGAGGACGCCTGTAATGATCAGTTGTCTGGCCAGAGCCGCCGAACGCATCCCCGAATACTCTTCAATAGTAAAAACCGTATCGTTGGCAATGTCAAACAGTTCTTCACTTGAATTCAGAAGCTTCTCTGTGCCGGCTCCTTCCCTCACATCTGAAATTTCCTCTTTGATCAGATCCCACCGGCTGCCAAGCTTCTCCAGATCATCGTTAAATTCTTTGTAGACGGTCCTTTTAAGTCCGTATTCCCCCTCGCCGCTCAAAAGTTCTTCCATGATACCGCTTACATAGTCAATGAGCGCATCGTCCGGCCTGTTGTTCGTCTCAAGCTTGATCACCCGCTGCGAAGCTCCCCTCACTATCCCCACATAGTTGATAAGCCTGCTGTAATTTTCCATATCTGACATCGATCTTGCAGAAACAAAACTCATGACCAGAATGATAACTACAACGAGCGGAAGCCCCAATCTCACAATCCTTTTCATAGCTGTACTCCACATCTGCACTTATATTTTCTTTCGTTTTCCGATAAACATTACTCATATTCTACCACAAAATATGCAGATGTGGGCGCTTTTTACTGTCTGTTCTGCTTAAATTTACGAAATTTCTTATTTTTCAGAACTTTTTCACCGGATGCCGGATCACAGTCCTCAGCCGCTCCGGTTTTGTCCGCCTCGGGTCGCCGAGATAGATCTCATGGTGGCGGCGTTCCTCTCCTATATCGCACCTGTATCCGTTGTCCTCCACAAATTGCTCCAGCTTCCGGACCGAAGCCGGCTCATCGTCGTACGGCCCTATGTGCATCACCTGGCAGCAGAGACCTTCTGTGTACGTCACAAGCTTTGTCCGGGAAAGATCAATGTCCGGTTTCTTTTTCTTCAGAGTATCCTTGGCCCATGCAAATACGTCCGGTGTGACAAACTCCGGCTGGCGGATCATGGAGATCCACCGGAACTGGTCCTTAAGCCCCGCCAGCTTTTCCGTTCCGATATAAGCTCCTCCTTCCATCCACCACAATCCTTCCAGCGGCGGAACGACATACTCAAAATATCCATCGGGCTGGCTGCCGCTCATCTTGCTCATCTTGATTCCAAAGGACAGACCATATAACACCTCCATCGCGTTTTTATACGCGGCCGATGTATTTGGGTCTCCTTCTCCTTCCACTTGTATAAAGACCATCTCCGGAACATCAATTATGACAGGCTTTGTCCCGGGAAGATATAAGTCCTTGTACTCCTTTTTATAATCCAGCTTTGCCGTCTTTTTCTTTTCCATTCTTTTTCCTTTCCGCCCGTTTCTTCTTCGGCCCGGGCGCAGGCAGCTCTCTGTATGTCTCTTTCACTAATGTGCACAGACGTTCCCTCTCGTCAAGCTCCTCTATGAGAAAATATGGTTTTGCCCCCTCGTAGGGCGGCGCCTCCTCAAGACCGGGCCAGGCGTTACGTCCGGCTTCCGTGATCTTTATGAAAAGCTGGTCCTGACAGATCAGCGCGACGATCTTTCCGTCACAGTACATTCCGTACTCTCCGAACATTTTCCGGTAAGTGATCTCTCCTGCTCCCAAGAGCTGGTCCGCGACATATTCTACAAATTCTCTGCTTGAAGCCATATGCATCCTCCTTTCCTCTGTGTGAGACCAGAATAACACAGGAATCACGACATCTGTATGTCATGATTATATCACAATGCAGTCTGATTTGTTCTCACGTATCACAAAAGGGAACACCGGGGCGTTATCTGCCCCGGTGCTTTTCCTTTTTCTTTTGCTGTTTCAGTTCAAATTTCCGCAGTTTGTCAGCTTCCTTCTGCTCTTTTGTGAGCACTTTCCGCTCTGTTTTCATCTGCTCATGCTGCAGTTTCAGCGCCTGCTGGGACCGCGTTCCCGGCCCTTTATCCTCCATCTGCTCATGCACCTTGCGCTGCATCCGTTTTGGATTTACATGCGTCTTTCTTACAGCGGCCTCCACAGCCGGACTGAATCGCAGTCTGTAGTAATTTTCGAGAAAGAAAGCATATACTTCGTAAGACCTGGGCTCTGCTCCGAATGTAACCTTGCAGGCCGTCAGCCCTTCTTCTGTCACTCTCTCCACCACTCCTACCCAGAATGGTTCCTCAAAATATACACTGACCGTTACCGATACTTTGTCCATGATAATTTCCTCCTTAAAATGTTTTCAAAGACAAAGAACGGACGACCTAAGGAGGAAGGTTACTTATATCCTGACGGATATGCCTGGACTACCAACCAGGCTGTGTTTTTATCTTTGCTGTTATCATGCTAAGCCTTTTCCGGGCTTCTGTCAAGATTGCCGGGCATATTACCTGACCGCTTTTGCCAGCCTGTATTCACTGTTGATCTCAACGGCGACAGCCTCCTCTGTATCGGTTCCGGACACAGCGCAGACATCCCCGAAAAACCATTCCACACGCTTCTGCCCTGCCGTTTCCTTCCCGGTCCAGTCGATCCGGGACAGTTCTGCCCTTGACAGCGGACGTTTTGTCGTCTCATCGAACACGATATTCTTTGCCAGCATCCCAAGATACGTATCCACTTTTTCCCCGGGTATGACTTCCTCTGTGATCTGGTAAACGACTGTACCATATATTATCTCTGTACAGTTACCCGAAGCGATAGACACGGTGTCTTCTGCAGGATTGTATTCACGGACCTGAAATACAATGTCCTTCTCCTGCAGCAGTTCTTTTGCTACCGCTTTATGCCATGTCCCGTCTATGCCGACGATGAGACGGTCCCCACCGTCCTGCTTATCCAGATATACGTTTCCGTAGGAGAGTGTATATGCGGCCTCCGGGTTATCTTCTGAAACTTTTGCCAGATCTTTCACCGGTGAGTTGACCGCATCTACCTCTGTGATAAGATTATTTTCACGGTCTAAGACGGCCAGCTTCCGTATGCAGCCTACCCAGGTTCCCAGTTCCTTTTCAGAAACGGTATCCTGCAAAATTGTATAGACCTTTCCCTTATAAGTAAATTCTGTTACGTCTTTCTCATGGATCCTGCATTCTTCCTTTGTCCCCGTAACTTGATCTATCATGCCGCTTACGGCGGAACATCCGGTCATGACGCAGGCGGCTGATATACTGCATAAAACAATGACAGCCTTTCTGAACCTTCTCCGCGCTGACTCTATATTCTTCATGCTCTTTATACCTCCTCATTTCATACGTTGTGCCTTATCGGCCCCGGCCATGTTACAGTCACAGGATAGCGTACGACTATAAGGATTTTATAAGGTTTTAAAAAAACTTTATGTTCAGGCAGTAAAAAAGACGTCCTGCTTCAGAACGTCTCACACCGGGCAGTATATATACTGCTATCTGTCTTTTTTCAGGACTGTATCGAGCATGTCCCGCAGAAATCTTATAAAGTCCGGTCCCGCCTGCGCAAGCGGCCTGTCGTTGTCATACCGGAAATCATACGCGTAGCCCGCCACATTATCATCCGCCTCATTGCCCCAGCTTCTGCCCTTCAGATGATCTCTCCGTATGAGGAGCGCAGCGCACGGCGTATTTACCTGCCTCCTGAACTTATCTATCTCCTGACCCTCTCTTATGTGCACAAAAAGAAGTTCAGAATCACTTTCCAGAAACTTCCTGTACTCCTCCACAAGATAATTGGTAGGCAGATCATTGTACTCGGTAAATACCTTCTTTAAGTCCGCAAGGAATTTTCTGGATCTGGCGTCTTTCTCTCCATTCCAGCCGTATCTTGCCGCTATGTCTTTGATGGGGGTTATAGATGATATATTTGTGACTTTAAACGCCTCTGCCGCAAGCTCGCACAGTGTGTCCTTTCCCACCCCGCCGTTTCCGTTGATTATGATGACCACTTTTTCCATAATTTCCGCTCCCTTATCCGTCTGCATATTATTATAAGGTTTGAACCTAAAAAACACAACTGTCAATATGCCGGAACAAACATCAAGTATACTTTATATTTTCCGGAAATATATTATAAAAAGTGTAGTTTGGGAGGTCCCCATGCAGACGATCTATAACAAGACGCTTAAAGACACACTCTATTACAATGATATCGCCGTATTCACTTACAAAATAGACTACCCCTTCTTCCTCACTGCGTGCGGCACATCCGCAGCACACGGCATCAACAGGCACTATGAGGCGAAGGCGGAAAAACTGGAGCATTACTGCAGGACCGCCTTGTATGAAGAAGCCGTTGAAAGCGCACGGTATATACAGAAGAACTTTCCTCCGTTTCACAGCTATGAACTCCTGGAAGTGTATACGGTCACTTACAACGATAGCGGCATCACCAGCCTTTATACCGACCAATATACATATATGGGCGGAGCCCACGGGGCGACTGTGCGGACTGCGGATACGTGGAATTTCTCTTCAGGCCGGCCGATGGCGCTTCGCGAATTTTACCCGGATACGCCCGATTTCCGGGAATCTGTCATAAGCTGTATCGAAGAACAGACGAAGCAGCGGCTTGAAGACGCCCCTTCCACATATTTTGACAATTATCCTGAACTGATCCGCAGTAATTTTCACCCGGAAAATTATTATATGAACGCAGACGGCATCGTCATATTCTTTCAGCAGTATGATATTGCTCCTTATTCCAGCGGGATTCCGGAATTTGAACTGCATTTTCAGGATTCGTCAGCCTGTTAAATTATCGTATCTGCTGAAAACAGGTGCTCAATACTCTTATGTATCGCCCCTAAAACGCCTTCTTTATTATCCAGTTCAGAGAGGAGAATATCCGGTGGAAACGGGATGTGATTACCGAGCATGGAACGCCACGTATCGATAAATATATTTCCAAACGCTGTTCCAAGACCGCCTGAAATGATAACCGCCTCAAGGTCAAGCGCCGCGCACAAGTTTATGAGCGTCACGCCGATGTTGATCGATATCTCGTCTAAAACCGAGCGGACGTACAGATCATTTGCCCGGTACTTCTCCACCAGCAGTTCAACCTCCTTTTGAAAGTTGTCGTGAGAGATAAACTTTTCGATCTTCTCTTTTGATATGATACTTTCCAGCACTCCCACTTCGTCAAATGAATCCCTGAGCTTCATGGGTTCTGCCACCATGTATCCGATCTCTCCGGCGGCGTTATGGCTGCCGGAATATATCTTTCTGTTTAAAACAAGAGCCGAGCCTACGCCGACGCCATAGTTAATGACAATGAAATTATCGTATCCTTTTCCCGCTCCTTCGGCCTGTTCGCCGATCGCGCCCATGTTTACGCTGTTTTCAAGTATCAGCTCTGTATCAAATTCGTCTTTGATGCGCTGTTTAAACTTTTTCAGTTCAACGCTTGGAAAATACGGCGCCAGCAGGATCGTATCATCTCTGATCACGCCAGGCATTCCTATGCCTATACAGAGTATTTCTTTCTCTGTCTTTCCGCTTTTTATCAAGGCCTGCCTGATGACATCGACTACCGCATCATAAAGCTCCTCTGCTTCGCCTCCTGAGACGGCGGGGGCTTTTACGTAGCCGAGCACTTTTCCCATCAAGTCGGCAACCATAACACGGATCCAGAATCTGCCGATGTCAACGCCGATGACAAACCCCATCTCCTCGTTAAATGACAGCAGCATGGACTTTCGTCCCAGTGAGTTGTCGCCTTCTCCGGACTCTCTGACATGACCTTGCTCTATTAATATCTTCACATTTGCCGAAATAGCGGGAAAGCTCATTCCAAGCCGTCTCGCCAGATCTGCTTTTGACATGCATCCATATAAACGAAGGCAGTTCAGAATCAACATTCTATTCGCCTCGCCAAGATCTTCTGGTTTGCCTCCCTTTTTCATCTCGCACCCTCCTGTTTAACGCCAATTATACCATGCCGGGGACTGATTTACAAGAATTCCCAGCCCGGCCTCAGTCGTATGTAAATTTCACTTTGATCGTATGCCGGTACGTCTCATTTTTCCTGAGCACCGCCGGCGGAAACTGTCTGTAATTCGGGGCCGCCGGGTAATATTGCGGCTCCAGGCACAGACCGCCGCGGAAATTGTAGGCGCAGCCTTCTTTTCCTTTCTCACTGCCGTCCAGATAATTGCCGCTGTAAAACTGAAGCCCCGGCAGATCTGAAAACATCTCCATGCGCACGTCGCCTCTGCTGCTCTCAAGCTCAGCGACTTTCTTAAGCCGCCCCGCCGGTCCGGTTATATTCCAGTTGTGGTCGTATCCCCCGCTTATGATAAGCTGCGGGTACGGCTGTCCGATCCGCTCTCCGATTCTTGTCATGTCGTGAAAATCCATCGGCGTTCCCGCTGCCGCGAGAACATTGCCATTAGGACAGCAGTCACCGGCCAGCTCGAGAAACTGGTCACTGTAAATTTTCAGTCTGTGGTCTTCGATACTCCCGCCCGTATGTCCGTCCAGATTATAATAGCTGTGATTCGTCATATTCAGCACCGTATCCTTATCGGTGCGTGCGGTGTGTACCATTATGATCTCATCGTCATCGGTCAGCTCATAACTGGATTCCACTTCCAGATTTCCCGGAAATCCTTCCTCTCCGTCTTCGATGAAGGCATGAAATGCTACGCGGTTGTTCTCTTCGTCGGGCACGGCGGTGAAGCAGTGCTTGTCAAAGCCGCGTGCCCCTCCGTGAAGCGTATTTTCATGGTCATTCACAGGCAGATGATACTGCTCACCGTTTAGCCAAAAGCTTCCGCCGCGTATCTGTCCGGCGTACCGGCCTATCGTCGCGCCAAGGTAAAGTCCCGTGTTCTCATACCCGGCGGCGCTGTCAAAACCAAGCAGAACATCTCTGTGCTTTCCGGACCGCTGCGGAAGTAAGACCGCTTCCGCGGCAGCGCCAAAATCTGTGACTTTAATTCGCATACCATTTTTATTTGTCATTGTATATAGAAAGGCTTCCTGTCCGCCCGCCAGTTTTCCAAATGATTCGACTTTTATATCTTTCATATCTCACTGCCCTCTTCTGAATATTATTTTCTTCCCTCTAACCGGCAAAGCGGGCATCCGCCTTCCAGCCTCTGTTTTGGATCATTTCTCTGATCGTTTCCGGCCCTACATGAAATGCAATGCTGTCCTCACATTCTACTGCCATCCCGGCGCAGATGGTGCCAAGCTCCGGGGCGCTCTTAAGCTCCGATTCCCCGAAGTTCCGGTCCTCACAGCCCTTCTGCAGCTTCATGCCGCGGGCAAGCCCTGCCAGCGTACCGCCCAGAAATGCGTCCCCGGCTCCGGTCGTATTTAAGGCGCTGCAAAGCAGCGGCGGTACTTTTTCTGCAGTCTGTCCGGCAAATGTATAGGCTCCGTCTTTACCGCATGTCATCAGGATGGCCAGATGAGGATTTAAGCTGCAAAGCAGCTTCGACAGCTCAAGGAGCAGTTCCCTCCCCTCTGAACGGCTTCCGGCAGCCGCCTGCGCCTCTTCCATATTAACAGCCAGAATATCCACGTACCGGTATATAGAGCGCTGTGCAAATTCTTCGGCTTCAGACACCGGCACCGACAGCACGGTAAGAGCTCCCCGCCGTTTGGCTTCCTTCATCATTGCCGCGCGGGAGTCAACCGGGATCTCAGGTACAGCGCAGACAATGGACTTTTCATCCACTCCTATGTCTTCCATCGCGCGTAGGATATACTCCGGTGTGACGAGGCCTGACGCGCTGTTATCCGCTGTAAAGTTGCACGTCTCTCTGTCCGGATACTGGAGACAGACACTGATGGTCGTCGGAACGTCCGGACTTTGGGATATATAAGTGACATCCATCCCCTGCCGCCGCATTTCCTCAAGGATCGAATCCCCCATGCTGTCATTGCCGACGCAGCCGATGGGATAGACCGGAATGGTCTCTCTTAAGAGAGCTGCTGTATAATACAGGACGATCTGCTGTTTGCAATAATCTTTGGCCGGACTGAGCGTCACCGAGCGTGACTCGCTCCGGCCCAGTGTTTCCTGCTGACCACTCAGAAACAGCATGCCGGTGCCGATTCCTCCGGTCGCTATAATCTTGTCATATGTCATAATTTTCCGCCTTTATCTTTATTTGCTGTTTACCCTCCTGAACTCCCACTCCGGATGTTCACTGATAGGATGCGCCGCGGTTTCTTCTGTTGCCGTAATGAGCGCGTCCGGATGTTCCTGCAGCAGAGTCATCGGGTATTCCACCGTCGGCTCTGAAAAGAGCGCCACCCTAAGGGCCGTCTGCTTCCACGCTCCGGTCGCCGAATAGACCCTTATCTTTTTCGCCTTCATGCATTCCTTCACCCCCAGTGTAATGGACATGGGGGGCATAAACTGCCACGCGCCTCCAAGCCCCCGCTGGGCCAGCGCCAGAATCGTATCGTTGTTATTATTCTGTATCCTTGCGGTCGAACCGCGCAGGTCGTCCAGCGACACTTCCACATAGGGATTGCGGTTCGCCTGGTTAAATGCCACATGCCCGTCCTGTCCCCAGCCGCCCAGCGTATAGTCTATCTCCGTGCCGGCGATCATCTCCGACATCTCCTGCATATTGTACGGGGTCAGAAAATGCCTGTTTTCCGGCAGAACCTGTAGTTCCTCTTTGATCCCTCCGTAGAAATACCGCTCCATGAAGGTACGGAAATTATTCGGGTCCTCCTTCGGCAGTAATTTTCCTTCCCAGTCCAGGTTTTCATCCATATGGTAGCAGACCATATTCCGAAGTGATACGTTCCCGGCATTGACCATTTCCGTGAACGGACCATACCATTCCTTCGGGCCGCACGGCACGATCAGCCGGAAGCTGCGCTGTTCTTCATTGGCTTTCCTGATCTCTTCCACGAGGTCACGGGCCATCACACTGCCCAGTTCATGAGAATCCTTTACGATCCTGAAGGGTACTTTTAAGTCAGTTCTCCCCGGCAGCTCTTCTGCCGGAATACTGCACCACTCATATAATTTCTTTAGATCCATTCTTTCCCTCTCCCTTATCTGCTCTTTTTCTTTGATATCACGTCAAAGGCAACCGCCGCCAGAAGTACAAGCCCCTTGATCGCCTGCTGCCAGTTAGAATCCACACCCATGATCGACATCCCGTTGTTCAGCAGTCCCATAAATACCGCGCCGATCACAGCTCCCATGACCGTACCGGTACCGCCGTAGGCAGAAGCCCCGCCGATGTAGCAGGAAGCGATCGCGTCCATCTCATAGTTCTTTCCTGCCGTCGGCGCCGCCGAGTTAAACCTGGCCACACAGACAAGCGCGGCCACGGCGCTTAAAAATGCCATGTTGGTAAATGCAAAGAACAAGACACGGTTCGTATTGACCCCGCTCATCTTCGCCGCCTTTTCATTACCGCCGACTGCATACAGATAACGGCCGCCCACTGTTTTCGACGTATAATATGTGTACACACCGACAACGACAGCCAGAATGACAAGTATCGTCGGAAGCCCCTGGAACTGCGCCATACGGTAAGCTGCCAAAAGGATCACGAGACAGATAACTGCGGTTTTTCCGACCGACGGCGCCAGCTTTTCTACGGCGTAGCCTTTTCTCTGCCTGTTTCTTCTGCTGTTGACAACTACAAAGATATAAGCGAGACAGGCGAGCACCGCGGCCAGCAAGCACATCAGATTGATGCTGCCCCCGAAAGGATTGGCGATATAACTGTTGAAGATCATCTTGAAGTCATCGGGAAACGGCGATATCGTCAGGCCGTCTAAGATGATCAGCGCCACGCCCCTCCAAAGGAGCATTCCCGCAAGCGTCACGATAAAGGACGGGATCCGTATGTATGCGATCCAGAATCCCTGCCACATGCCGATCAAAATGCCGAGCACAAGGCATATCACGATAACGAGTCCAAAGTTCATCTTGTACGTGACCATAAGCTTCCCTGCCACAGCCCCGATAAACGCCACGACGGATCCGACCGAGAGATCGATGTTACCGCCGGTCAGAATACACAAAAGCATGCCGACTGCCAGTATGACTACATGGCCGTTCTGGGCGATCAGGTTTGTCACATTCTGAGGGTCAAATAACACCCCGTTCGTCTTCCATCCGAAAAACAATGCGACGATCAGCAGTATAAATAACATTGTATTTTTCTTCAGTACATCCTTTACACTATTCACTTACTTCTCTCCTCCTTTTACTGCTCTCTTCCCTGCTTTAATATAAGTGTCATGATTTTTTCCTGGGTCGCCTCCGCCCGGTCAAGTTCTCCTACGAACTTTCCCTGGTTCATGATATAGATCCGGTCGCACATACCGAGAATCTCCGGGAGTTCGGAAGAGATCATGATAATGGACTTTCCTTCTTCTGCAAGCGAATTGATAATACTGTATATCTCATATTTGGCCCCCACATCGATCCCCCTTGTCGGCTCGTCCAGGATCATAATGTCCGGCTCGGTAAACATCCATTTGCCAAGCAGGACTTTCTGCTGGTTGCCCCCGCTTAAATTGCCCACATTCTGCTCCACAGTCGGAGTCTTTGTGCGCAGCTTTTCCCTGTAATCCTCAGCCACCTCATACTCTTTATTCTTATCAATGACACCGAACCGGCTCACTTTATCCATCTTCGCAAGCGTCGTGTTTACCCGGATCGGATTGCTTAAGATAAGCCCGTTCCCTTTCCGGTCCTCGGTGATATACGCAAGCTTGCTGTCAATGGCCTGCTGAACGGAATTCAGCTTTACCTTTTTCCCGCCGAGTGTCATCTCGCCGCTTATATTGACGCCATAACTCTTTCCGAATACACTCATGGCAAACTCGGTGCGCCCGGCTCCCATCAATCCGGAGATGCCGACTACCTCTCCCCGTCTGACATACATGCTCACGTTATCGACAACCTTGCGTTCCGGGGCGAGCGGGTGGTGTACGGTCCAGTTTCGGATGTCCAGGCTCACGTCTCCGATCGACGCATGTTCCCTTGGCGGGAAACGGTTCGTCAGTTCGCGCCCGACCATGCCTCTGATGATCCGGTCTTCGTCAATAATATGCTCCTTGTTCTCCAGCGTCTCGATCGTCATTCCGTCCCGCAGCACGGTGATCTTATCCGCAACATAGGCGATCTCATTTAATTTGTGGGAAATGATGATCGATGTCATGCCCTGCTTTTTCAGTGTCAGCAGCAGGTTCAGCAGTTTTTTGGAGTCTGATTCGTTCAGAGATGCCGTCGGCTCGTCCAGGATCAGAAGTCTGACGTCTTTTGCCAGAGCCTTGGCGATCTCCACAAGCTGCTGTTTGCCGACGCCAATATCCTTTACCAATGTCTGAGGCGCCTCGGACAGCCCGACTGTCTTTAACAGTTCTTCCGACTGACTGAATGTGTCATTCCAGTTCACGTTATAACGGCTGCCTCTTTCATTGCCCAGGAACATATTTTCGCCGATGGTCATGTACGGAACGAGCGCCAGCTCCTGGTGTATGATGACGATTCCTTTTTTCTCACTGTCTTTGATCTTCTGAAATTCGCACCGCTCTCCTTCATAGAAGATATCTCCTTCATAACTGCCAAATGGATAGACGCCGCTTAATATATTCATCAAGGTAGATTTTCCGGCGCCGTTTTCTCCGACGAGGGCATGTATCTCTCCTTCTTCCACCTGCAGATTTACATTGTCAAGAGCTTTCACACCGGGAAAGGTTTTGGTGATCCCCTTCATTTCCATTAATAACCTGTTCAAAAAATCCCTTCCTTTCTAAAGAAGCTGCCGCAGTCTGCAGCAGCTCTTCATATCCTTTATGTAAATCTGCTATTTTAATCTGTCTTCCGTGTAATATCCGGAATCAATGAGGACTTCCTTATAATTGTCGATGTCCGCAACCTGCGGCTCACAAAGGTAAGTCGGTATGATTCCCGTGCCGTTGTCGTAATCTTCCGTATTGTTGATCTCCGGCTCCTCGCCTTTCATGATCGCTTCTACCATGTCGGCCGTCACATTGGCAAGCTCTCTCGTATCCACGAAGACAGACATGGCCTGCAGCCCTTTTATCATGTTTCTCACAGATGTTATCTCACAGTCCTGTCCGGTAATGATCGGGAAATCTTCCGCCGTATATCCTGCTGCCACGAGCGCATTCGTGATCCCATTTGCGACAGAATCATTTGAAGATAACACTGCGTCTAATTTTTCTCCGCCTGTGTAGCTCTTGGTGATGATATTTTCCATTCTCTTCTGCGCCTCTTCTGTTGACCAGTTCGGTGTGGCACATGCCGCCAGTGAAACTTCCGTTCCCGACTTGATCACCAGTTTCCCTTCGTCTATGTACTTCTGCAGGACAGACATGGCGCCGCCGAAATAGAAATTGACATTATTGTCATCTGTCGGGCCGGTGAACAGTTCGATATTAAACGGGCCTGCCTGATTTTCCAGGTCCAGCTTATCGGCAATGTACTGCCCCTGCATGATCCCGATCTTCTCATTGTCAAAGGTAGCATAATATGTAACGGCATCGGTGTTCATGATCAGCCTGTCATACGCGATCACCGCGATATCCGCGGCTTTTGCCTTCTCCAGCACTTCCGAGAGGGCTCCGCCGTCAATGGAGGCAATGACGAGTGTCCCGCATCCTCCGGTGATCATATTTTCGATCTGTGAAGCCTGTACGCCGATATCGTTATTGGCATATTGAATATCTACTGTGTAGCCGGCTTTTTCCATCGCCTCTTTCATGTAAGCGCCGTCTTCGCTCCACCGCTGCAAGTCCTTAGTCGGCATGGCGATCCCTACCTTTTTGTTATCTTTCTTACTGCCTCCGGAGGAACTCCCGCCGCTGCCCGAATCTCCGCTTGTGCAGGCGGCAAGAGAAAACATCATCGTCAATACTATTAAAACCGCGGTCACTTTCTTATAAATCTTCTTCATACCCTTCTCCTTTGAAATTATTTAATATCATTCATTAACATTTGCTCATATGCACGCTGTACCGTCTTTTATCCGGTAAATTATTGAAAAATCCTCCTCTCTGTAATATAGTTCAGGGAATTCCTGCTCTACTTATTAAAGTTTATTTCATAATTAAGGCAAAAAAATATCATGTTTCTGCAATTCAAAGCATATTTCCCTCGTTTATAACGCTTTTACGTGCATATATTTATTAAACTTAAATTAATTATATTTTATAAGTATCCATTTGTCAATCTAATTTGTTATTCTGTCATAATTTTCCTACAAATAGTTCTGTCTGCCTGTAACGAAGAGCCCTGCCTCTTCTTAAACAGAAAAGACAGGGCTCTTTCTTATTTACTATCACTCATCAATTCATTTGACGGCGGAAGACACGTATAGTTTTTACACACATAATACGTAGTTCTTCCATTTAATAATTTATATTCCCGCGTCTCCCCGCTCAATATGTTTATCTCCGCATACAGAGGGAGGCGGCTCATTATCTCTTCTTTATTGTCCCCATCTGCCAGAACAACCGTGATCTTCTGCGGCGGATTCTCATACAGCAGCAGCGCCGTCAGGAACATACTGTATCCCGCCGGGTATTCCTGCGCCTCCCCGGACATAAAAGCGAGCTGGCGCTTGGCCGCGTCTTTGTATTCTTCATTGCCCGTGATCTGATAAAGCCTCACGAGATCGTAAGCCATCGTGGAATTCCCGCTTGGCAGCGCGCCGTCGTACGTTTCCTTTGGCCTTGTGATCAAGCTGTCGTTCCGGCTCCCGTACAGAAAGAACCCTCCGCCCTCTTCATCCGCAAACTGCTGCCGCGCTTCCCGGCAGATCTGTTCCGCCCGTGTCAGATGATCCACATCAGAGACCGCTTCGTAAAGACTGAGCAGCGCCGCTGTATAATATGCATAATCATCCAGAAAGCCCTTCACCGAGCCGCTTCCGCCGCGGCAGCTGACTCGGAGCGTATTCCCGTCCGCAAGATTATGTTCGATAAAACGGCGCGCCCGCTCTGCCGCTTCCAGATATCGTTCCTTTCCCGTAACCCGGTACAATACCGCCATGGCAGAAATCATCAGAGAATTCCACGATGTGAGCACCTTGTCGTCCAGGTGCAGCCTGGCCCGACGCTTCCGGTAATCGTATAAAAGCTCTCTTTCCTTGTGAAATCTGTCCGTAATCTCTTTACCGTCTAACTCGTTCGGTATATTTTTTCCCTCGAAGTTTCCTTCTTCTGTGATCCCGTAATATCTGCAGAACTCTGTTCCTCTTTCTGCACCGAGTATCCCGCAGATCTCTTCCTCATCCCAGACGTAATACAGGCCTTCTCTTCCTTCACTGTCCGCGTCCTGGGCGGAATAAAATTCACCGTCCGGTCCGGTCATTTCCCGTAATATATACTCCGCTGTTTTTTCCGCCGTTTCAAGGAACATAGTTTTCCCCGATACCTTATACGCGGCTGAGTAGGCGATCATCAGCAGCGCATTGTCATACAGCATTTTCTCAAAGTGAGGGACGAGATAAAAACGGTCGGTAGAATACCTGGAAAACCCATAGCCAATGTGATCGAAGATCCCACCCCTTCGCATTTGCTCGAGTGTCTTTTCTGCCTCATAGGACATGCCCGCATCTTGAAGGCTGGAATAAATCATTAAAAATAGGAGATTATGAGGAGTCGGAAACTTGGGCGCCGCGCCAAATCCGCCGTACTTCTCATCAAAAGCCTGCGCAAACAGTTCTGCCGCCCGCTCAGGAAGCGTGGTATCTGTCCCTGCTCCCACCCGCTTAAGTGTTTTCTTTTTCGCACGCTCCTCTTTGGTATCGATATGATCTAAAATCTGCTCCGCCGACTCCAGAAGCTCTGATTTCTTATACTTCCAGTGACCGCTGATCTCCAGCAGCAGCTCCCGGAAACCCTTCATTCCATAACGGTTATCCGGGGGAATATACGTCGCCGCGTAAAAAGGCTTCTGCTCTGCGGTCATAAAGATACTCATGGGCCAGCCTCCGCTCCCCGTCAGCGCCTGGCATACAGACATGTACACGCTGTCGATGTCCGGACGTTCTTCTCTGTCTACCTTGATAGAAATAAAATTTTCATTCAAAATATCAGCTGTCCTTTTATCTTCAAAGCTTTCATGAGCCATCACATGACACCAGTGGCACGTACTGTAACCAATACTCAGAAAAATCGGTTTATCCTCACGTCCGGCCCTCTCAAATGCCTCCTCGCACCATGGGTACCAATCCACAGGGTTTTCCGAATGCTGCAAAAGATACGGACTGCTCTCGTTTTTTAAATGATTGCTCATAACCGTTCTCCTCTCCTGTTTAAAGCCTATGATAACCATATGGAACGCTTAAGATACTAAGCCTGCGCTGGCAAATGCTTACAATGCCCCAAAACTCCGTTTGCAACGAGACCCTGCGCCATCTTGAAAAATTCATCTTCCGTCAGGTCATTTCCGTTTTCATACCATTTGGCCATTAATCCGAACATTGCCGAGTATGTATACTCTAACAGATAATCGAGATGTTCCGTGTCATCCGAAAAATTCCAAAACTTTATCAGCATAGACTGAATGCTTTTGCGGAACTCACTTGTGAATTTGGGATCTCCGTTTTTGCCGAGCAGTGTAAATATTTTCTCTTCATGCTTTTTAAAAATCGGTATGGTCATCGTATAGAGCAGGTTAATGTCTCTTAAATGATCCTCAAAAATATGGCTGCTTAAAATATTGTGCACTTCCCTGCCTACATCTCTCAAAAGATCTGCCTCGATCTGTTCCAGCACTGCGTAGACATCTTTAAAATAGCGGTAAAACGTCCCCCTGTTATTTCCGGTTATCGCTGTGATCTCAGAGACCGATATTTTATCGACCGCTTTTTCTTTATAGAGCGTCCAGAACGCATCCATTATTTTTTGTCTCGTAGCCGCGGTCACTTCCGGCTGCTTTTTCATAGCTTTTGCCCCTCCTTGTTAAGGATTGACAGAGAATCTCTGTCATCATGTAACAATATTGAATGTATTGTTGCTTGATAAAACGTATAAATTCATTTACAATCGCATCATACAACACATTGTTGCATAATTCAAGTAAAAGGAGAGATACGAATGTCAGTTATAGAAGTCAGTAAATTGACAAAAGACTACGGACACGGCAGAGGTGTGTTCGATGTATCTGCTCACGTGGACGAAGGGGAGTGCCTGGGGTTTCTCGGGCCAAACGGCGCAGGCAAGAGTACCACCATCAGACATTTGATGGGGTTTTCTAAGCCACAGAGCGGGACTACAAGTATTGAAGGGAAAAACTGCTGGGAATGCTCGGCGGAGCTTCAGCGTGACGTCGGATATCTGCCCGGAGAGATCGCCTTTCCTTCCGGGATGACCGGAACGCAGTTTTTAAATATGCAAAAGAAGATGAGAGGTGTCACGGACACTTCTTATTTGGAAATGCTGCTGAAGAAGTTTGAACTGAACCCTGATATCGGATTAAAGCAGATGAGCCTCGGAACAAGACGTAAGCTGGCGGTCGTCACCGCATTTATGCACGACCCGAAAATATTGATCCTGGATGAACCAACTTCCGGTCTTGACCCTATTATGCAGGAGATCTTCATTGAATATATTCTGGAGGAAAAGAAAAGGGGCAAAACCATATTCCTGTCCTCTCATATCTTTCATGAGGTAGACGCTTCCTGTGACAGGATCGCGATCATCAGAGACGGCAGGATCGTATCGGAATTTGATCCGGAGGTGTTGAAAAAAGAAAGCGACAAGATATACAGAGTGACTTTCCACGATAAAAAACAATGGCAGGAGTTCACCTCTCATACGTATCATTTTACTTCCATAAACGAAAGAAAACTGCGTGCCAGGATCCAGCTGAAAAACAGTGAGATCACATCATTCCTTGCAGATATCTCCCGGTATCATATCATTGATTTCACAGAGTTCCCATTTTCACTGGAGGACTACTTTATGCAGTTTTATCATGAAGATAAAATATTCGAGGGGGTGAAGTGATGAACGATGTCATTATCAAAACAAACGGGCTGACAAAAGACTACGGCAAAGGACGCGGCATCTTTGATATAGATCTGGAGATCCGCAGGGGAGAAGTATTCGGCTTCGTCGGCACTAATGGTTCCGGCAAGACGACAACGATCCGCAATATGATGGGCTTTATCCGGCCTGACAGCGGAACTTTTGCTGTAAACGGCCTGGATTCCTGGAGCAGGTCGGCAGACATTATGAAAAACGTCAGCTATATCCCCGGAGAGATTGCGTTTCCCGCGCTGAAAACAGGCACTGAATTTCTGAAAACGCAGGCAAAATATCTCGGCGTTACGGACTTTAAATATATGAATCATATCATCGAACTGCTCCAGCTGGACCCTACGGCAAACTTAAAAAGAATGAGCAAGGGTATGAAGCAGAAGACTGCCATCGTCGCGGCCCTGATGGGAGAAAAAGAAGTTCTTGTACTCGACGAACCGACGACCGGACTGGATCCGCTCATGCGTGAAGCATTTCTGGAACTCATCCGTGAGGAAAAGCAGAAAGGCCATACCATCTTTATGTCCAGCCATATATTTGAGGAGATCGAAGCCGTATGTGACAGAGTGTCCATGATAAAAAACGGGCATATCATTGATACGACCTCGCTCTACAATCTGCGCCATCCGACAACGAAAAACTTCATCATTGAATTCGAGCAGCCGGCGCAGCAGCAGAAGTTTGTTGAAGCTGCTCCGTTCCCGGCTGCTGCCACAGATGCGAATACATGTAGCGTTCAATGCTCTGTGGAACAGTTGGACTTATTATTTAATACACTTAAAAATTACCAAATCGCATATTTACGTGAAATTCATCTCTCACTGCAGCAGCAGTTTATGAGAGCATACAAGGAGGGACTGACTCAAAATGGAAACAAATAAAAAAACAGCGCGGTATTTCTCAAAGCCTTTGATGGGGCAGACGATCAAGTCCAACTGGACCTTATGCCTCGCGATATTGTTTATCATGATACTATTAAGCAATGTTGTGAACTATGCCATGAGCATGATGGCAACGGAGAAATCCGATGTTGACGTCACAGAGTATCAGGAGAGCTTCTACACTTATCTCGGAGCGCTCGCAACTTATAATACCGCTGCACAGCAGGACCTGTCTTACGATGATTTTTCAAGCGGCGGCAATGAGGCCGCTTATGAGACGGCTTTTCAGATGCTGAACGCACAGTCTGATATGAACCTCAGCACAGAAGGCTTTCAGGAGGCGATCGACGGCCTGTCACAGTCCGATATCAGTCTCGATAAATATGTGAAGCAGTTTGAATATGTATATGCACTGAATCAGTCCAAAGGCGTGTTCGACAAAGAAGAACTGACGGTTTCAGGAATGCTTACGATCACGCTGGATATGATGGGCGTCTCCTCGGAGATGGTGGAAAAAATGAGCGAGATGAACCCCGCGTCAATGATGAATCATATGTATTATACCGCAATGGGCCTGCTTCCAATCTTTATACTTATCGTCATTTTGTCAAACTCTCTGATCGCAAACCAGGTGGACCGCGGCTCTATGGCGTATGTCCTGTCTACACCGACCAGACGATCGGCTGTCGCCATAACACAGATGGTGTTTATGCTTGTCGTTCCTCTTCTGATGATCGCCATTGTGTGCGCAACCCGTATAGGCACCACCTTTCTGTTCTATGATGAGGTGAACGTGCCCGGGATCCTTGCCCTGTTCGGCGGAATGTATATCCTGATCGAAGCAGTCTGCGGTCTGTGCTACATGGGAAGCTGTCTGTTCTCACAGAGCAAAAAAGCGATGGCTTTTGGCGGCGGGCTTGCGGTCTGGTTCTTCCTCGCTTCTATGATCGGTATGTTCGGGTCGGAAAATATGGTCAACACCGGTATGGGTGTGGAAGAGCTCAGCGTATTTAATAAGCTTACGCTGGTCGGATTGTATGATGTTGATTCTCTGGCGACCGTTGGGACCGGAAGTGTGGATACTGCTTTTGTGTGGAAGCTGCTGGTTTTGGCTGCAGTTGCTGCTGTGTGTTATGCGGTTGGGGCGGTTCGGTTTGCTAAGAAGGATCTGCCGCTGTAGGTTTTGGGTAGTGTTGTTGTGTGGAAATAGGAAATCCCGGGAGCTGGGTGGATGGGCGGCTCCCGGGATGGTTTTTATTGCTTGACGTTATTCGATTAAACCAAGTTTTACAATCATATAAAGAGTTTTCCAATTTCCTGAATCCTTCCCCACCGACTGTGGATTATTTCCCAGACTTCTACTTCTCTCTATCGTCGTTTCCACTAATTCTGGTCCTAAATCATCAATTACAATGAATGGATTTTTTCTCCATTCATACACACCATCTTCTTCCTTTATCAATGCTCTGAACGCTCCCAGTATTGGATATAAAAAACCCGTCGGAGTAGAGTAATCCATATCCTTATGATAAAATTTTGAACGAAATGGACAGCCATTCTTTGCCAGCGTAACACCTTTCACTGATCCATATTTTCCTGTCGGATTCTTTTCTTTATAGTATTTCGCCATATTTATTTCAATATGGTCATATAATTTGAATATATCCTTCATCAACGGCGCCATTTTTATATATGGATTAGGAAAATCCTCTCCATATTCTTTGTGCGCTTTTATATACAAATCAATGCATTTTTTCTTAGAACTATATGAAGAAGTTGGATATTTATCCATATCTGAATATATATCAATATTAAACATATTCAGAATCGCTAAAATATCTGCGACATCTATATTTCCTTCTTCATTCTCCTTGAAGAAAATATCTGTAGAGTAGGTTTCCCTTGAAATGGCTTTCTTTATAATATCAAATCTGTTTTCTAATTCAGCAATAGACTTATCCTGCACTTGCGTAGATGTATTTCTCGCTGCGGCAAGGCGCTGAAATATTCCCTCTACCCCCGTTAAAATCTCTAATTTTACAAATTGTTTTCCCGCATCAAGTTTATCCTGATTTTCCAGTATTATTTTATATGTATGCCCACCATCAATATCCCCGTGACACTCAAAATCCTCGAAAGACACCGTCATTTCATTATTGTAATTATTATATGACACCTCTGATGCTGAAATACATAATCCACGATTTAACAAATAAAAATCCAGATAATCTTCTCCCAATAAAGAGGCTTTGATTTTTTTTGGTATCCCAGTTGTTAATTTTTGTTCTCTTGGATTAGTTTCCATAGGTATGTCTTTAGGAATTTCCTTTACGTCACAAATTGCTATATACATCATTGCATCCTTAACCCCTTCATCCTTTGTTGCATAAGGATTTGGTATCTTTCTGAATGACTCCACCTTAATTTTCAGTTCTTTGCCCATAATTAAATTCTCCTTCAATATTATAATTGTATTTTGATACGTGGTACAACCACCATCTATATACAATTATAGTATAATTTTTCAATATGTCGACGCTATATATGACGTTTTGTGTTATACTGGTTAAATAGGAGAAATACTATGAAAATACGTTCAACTGACAATATAAATTTCTATTTTGGCAATAATCTACGTTTATATCGAGAAGCTAAAGGCTTATCACAATCCAATTTTGCAGAATTATGTAACATAAGCAGAGCATATTATGGCCGGATCGAACGTGGCGAGCATAGTATTACTTTAGATTTATGTTATAAAATATCTAATAACTTAGGAATTCATATTTCAGATCTGTTTAAAGACTTACCGGATTAAAACCTTCAGCTTTTTAGTTCTTATAATAATTTATTCTCTTTATGGGATGGATAAAATGCTTGATAAAGACTTAATTAATTTCAACAAAATTGCCTTTATTGGAACAAAATAAATAAGGCAGGTAATCCTATGGACTACCTGCTATATAAAATAAATTATATCCTTACGTATTACTCGAGCTCGGCAAATTGGACAATTCTATTAAACATATAAGTTTAATTTTCCATTACTTTTATGCCAATTTTTCACTTCAATTGTATAGATTATTTGTACTCACTTATTTTTCTGCCAAACTGTTGCCCTTGCATATATTTCGCCTTTATATCCAAATAGTATTTCTCCTTAGGTTTAAACTCCCTTTTGTCCAACCTATATATCCCCCAATTCATTTTTTAGACGTAATATGAGATTCTCCCTATTCTTTTTCTTTAATTCACATTCCCAAATCCGAATAACCGTCCACCCTCGTCGTTCAAACGACTCCGTTATTTCTTTATCGTGTTTCATATTGCGCTCACGCTTTTTCGTCCAATAATCAGCGTTGTTGGAAGGGCGGGTATTCCTGCAATCATGCCCATGCCAAAAGCAACCGTCAACAAATATGGCAATCTTCTTGTCAAGAAAGATAAAATCAGGATGCCCCTTTACTGGATAATTACGTTTCCAACCTCCAATACCATTTTCTTTGAAAATCTGTATTAGCTTTAATTCCGTAGATTTATTATTTTTTGAGCGCACCTTACTCATAATCTCGGAACGCTTTTTATCGTCAAATACATCCGTCATTTTTCTATCTCTCTATATGGTCGGAAACAACCTGATACCAACTACTATCAAAATTTACGGCTCTTAAAATGGTTTCTTTATCAACTTTTTCAGGCTTTCTTACGGAAATATGCAAGCGCTTATCAGGAATATCCTCAATAATTGTAAACTGGCTACCACTAGGTTGCCATGTGAATTTGTGTTTTCCAGTTGATTTTTCATAACCCTCTAAATTCATTCTCATATTCCACTCAAAATGATATAACTCAGGGTCGTATCTTATCGTATCAAACTCAAATACTAAAAAATCTTTATAATCCTTTGATTTTACCAAAACTACGGTACGAACAAATTTAAAGACCTGTCTTACCGCTGAAACACGCTCGTTCCATATATCGAGAACTAATCTTCCAATTTCATTTGGATCCTCGCTTGTTATACTGTCAACTCCGTAACTGTATGTAGGCGAATTGCGTCCTGAAATCAACCTTACCGTCTGCTGCTTTTCAATGTTGGTTGAGCCGAAAACGGTTTTTGCGCCCCAACAACAATTATCTAAAACAACATCGTCCAAACCCACGTTAGACGGCTTCCATTCTGCTCCGACGCACTCCGCAAATATCTGTTCCCACTCGTTACCCTCTAACGACATTGACGATTTTGTCGCAATCATATACACAATCTCTTTCGCCAGAGTATCGATGAACTTTGCAGGAAATTTATTTAAATCAAACGGCGCAACGGCTTTATTAACAGTTCTTAATCTTGGTTCTCTCATGGTATCCCTCCGTACATAGACTCATACAAGATATAGTCTACCACAATTTTCACCAAAATTCTATGTTTTTGTATAGCACTTAAAACGCCAACGGCAAAAATCTTTCAATAACTTTCGCCACCATATCAACGGGTATTGCGTTCCCCGCCTGCTTTCTAGTCTGCGTATCGGACACAACCATCTTAAAACTATCGGGAAAGCCTTGCAGACGCAACATTTCCCTCGGTGATAATCTTCTTTCTCCGTTTACCAAAAGATAGTTATAACTTGCCCCTGCTCTTAAAGCACAGCTATACGGGTAGGAGGATATATTCCCCGATTTATTTTCATGCCAAATCGACGGATATATGGACGCCGTATGCTTTGCCTTCCTCTTTGCAACTATTTCAGGAGATGCATAATGCTTTTTATCTATATCTTTTTCAAGAATATCGTCCAGCGTTTTCTTTTTCTCTACATTAAACGTCCAATCCATTAGGAATGGTTTTTTAGAGCCTATAATAATAATTCTCTCTCTTTTCTGGGGCAATCCAAAATCAAGAGCGTTTAGCAATTTATAATCCACATGATAACCAAGTTCATCTCGCAAGACTTCCAAAATAGTTTTCAGCGTTTTTCCATTATCGTGACTTGCAAGATTTTTGACGTTTTCAAGAACAAAAGCCTGCGGCTGTTTTTCTTTTATAATTCTCGCTATATCAAAGAAAAGCGTTCCTTTTGTATTATCGGCAAATCCTTTTTGTAAACCACAAATTGAAAACGCCTGACATGGAAAACCACCGAACAGAATATCAAAATCAGGTATTTCAGACGCTTCAATTTTTGTAATATCTCCCATCGGTCTTTCTCCGAAATTCGCTTCGTAACTTACCTGGGCATATTTATCTATATCGCTGCTAAAAACACATTTACCCTCTAAATCTAATTTATCAAACGCATATTGAGAGGCGTATCTAAAACCGCCTATTCCGCAAAATAAGTCTATGTAACGTATAGGTTTCGGATATGCTATTGTTTCTACTGAAGATAAATCCAAAAAAATTTTATCAACGGACACTCCCAACGCTCCGCCAATCCTCATTGCAATAGATATAGACGGAGTAGCGTTTTGACACTCTATCATGGAAAGATATTTGCGGCTAATTTCTATATATCTTGCGAGCGTTTCTTGCGACATTCCTCTTTCTTTACGAATTTCTTTTACTCTGTTCATTTAAGCGTTTTCTCCTTTTTTGAGAACTTTTTTACACAAAATATTATAATTCGCTTTTTATCATTTGTCTATCCCCATTTTAAATTTTTTCTAATTTATAACGTAGCGGGGAACTCCCGCTACCAACTCATACCTACCAAACCATCTCACGTTCCACAACTTTCCCCACACGCCCTAATATTAGTCATTCTTCCAATCCACTCAAGCTGATTTCTTCTTTCAGCCGTTCCGTTACTTCCTACTTGTCGGCATATTTCTTTACCAACTAATGGAACATATCCACCGCCTGTTCGTCAATATTAGTAAGGTATGAATGAAGCCTGCCATTTGTCAGCAGATTAAGTTAAACAAGTCGCTTATGCTCTTTGAGATAAAACAAATACCTCTATCCTACACAATCCTATCGTCTTTTCTTCTTCGGCTTGTAATACAAGGCAAAGAATAGTGGCCTTTCTTCTCATGCCAAAGCCCGTTTCTTTCATCAAAAATCATTTTTTCTATCGCCCCCACCAATTAATCCATCTATCTGTCCCCAAGTTGGAAAACCTCTTTTTCTCGTTCCTGCTTTTTATAATCTAGAACGGACAAATGTTTTTCATGCCTTAATGCTACCACTCTATACCATGACATTCCATAACAGCAGCAAGCTACTCTTTTTCAAACTATACCTAATGATTCTATTCCGTTTTGCTGCGAGAACCGCCCTTTAATCCCTACGCCACTAACGGCTGTTTCAGAGATACCCTGGTATCTAATGCATCACGGAAAATCTGACCGCCAAAGCACAGGTACTATCCCAGTTGCAGAAAATCAAAAAAACGCTGCCTAATTTCACATCATACGAGAACAACGACATTATCTACTATAATCCGGTAGATCATACAAAATAGCAGTAAGCCGAGCGCAATTTGATATTGAAATGAAAGCGAACGGAATGGATCCGCAGCTGTAGTTTACGGAAATGATATATCAAGGCTATCTGGAATTAAACAAGAAAGCCGTATATTGTTTTGCCTCGCACGGCATGCCTGTAAAATTCTTATAATTTTTATGTCCTGTAATTGTAGCACCACAGTGCCAACAAAAACAACGGAAAACCCAGTATATATAAGGCTTCCCGTATGTTTTCCCTATTCATACTCGACAATTACTAATCAATTTTGTTTAGATATTAATAATTGTTGTGTTTATAGTTCTTTTGATTGTTTGATTTATCCATATTATCCTACCTATATGGGCTAATGTTATCATTTTGCTATCGGCATTGATAACACACACTCTAAAGCTGTAGATAATAAAACACAGTATTAGTTATCTTTTTTTAGTCAAATCATAACCTTCCGCATCATTTTCACTTTTGTCATACGCATTGTTTATATACTTGGTAGGATTACTTAAGAAAGTTTCTTCATCAACATATGCAATATAGGAGCCCGTCAATGCATTTACTGTTTTACATACATCACAACTATATTTTTTCGGATTTTGATTAAATCGATTATTGTTAATAATATCATAGACTTTAGATTCCTCATATGTGGTGGAAGAACAACCATCATCATTTATATGTGTACTTTTAAACCAACTATAACCACTATTATATTTCATAATTACACCAACAACTCCATTGGTATGAGATGTTCTACCTTTTCTTGTATTATCTTTCAAACAATATTCTATTTCCCAATCAATCCACTTACTATTTTTCATATTAGGCGAAATAATCACTATTGTAACTGATGTATCATACATCATATCTCTTAAATTCTTTTTTATATTTTCTGTTGAGGTATCTGTCAAATCAGGAGAATCACTTGTTTCGCCTTTATAGTATGTTGCATCATCGTCAAGTGCTTCAATAATATCATCTCTCAATCTTTGAGCTTCGTCATATTTATAAGAAATAAATGTTTTATGCGCCATTTTAACTCCTCTTTATCTTTTGTTAAACCAGTCAGCAGAAGGTGTAATATAATTTATATCGTCCATTCCACGGGTACAAATATAATAATATTTCGAAACTAGTCTACTATCTCTGTAGTTTTCAGTTCCATTATAATGAGCAATGTACGGATAGATTGTCATATATTCAAATCCCTTATATTGATTATCAATTGTTTTAATATCAAAATCTCATCCCTTTCTCCTTTATAAATTTTGTCGGTCGAATCTAACTTTCCCTCAAACTATTCAACATATCTCTAACTGTTGATTTTCTCTAGATGTCAAATTTTCAACTTGATCATCTGCATATTTAATAAGATACAAAAATTCTTTTCCTAAATTATTCACCTCTCCAATATTCATATATAAAATTATACTATCCTCTTAGCTTTTAAAATCTCTGTCACAGCACCTAAAATCTTATCTATATCCGTTTCTGTTCCAAGAATATCCAGATATTTTTCAAGATATGGGAAATCTGCCTTGTTTTCCTTCATTTCATGATAAATGATTTCAGCCGCATCTCCCGTACTCCCGATTGGTATAATCACACATTTATTTTTCTTAGCAATTTCATATTCTTGCAAACATCCATCTGCTATTGACTTTTTACCGTCAGCCTTCTTATTACCTAGCATAAATATGACTACACCATTCTCTTTTATAATATTTTCTCTATACTTCTTCCATTTTGATTTACATTCTTCTGCATCTACTATTCCTTGTGGAAATGGGCGCAAGCACAAATGTTCAGATATATGCTTATATCTACTACTATAAATTTCGTCTAACGCACCATTTATAACCGCTGAACCTATGCCTAGTCCAAAACCAGATGTTATCCTAAACTCTTCTTTCACAAGTTGATTTGCCAATTTATATGCTAATTCTTCAACCTTTGTTTTTTCCCAAACACCCTCGAAAAAATCTGCACTACCAGAAATAAAAATGTTATTTGCCAAAACTGCACTTTCTAATTCTCTTAATATTTCTGTAATCTCCGAATAATCGTCAATAAAAACTGTTTGAATACCATATCGTTTCAAGTCTTCCTCTCTTAAATCCTGTCTTGCTTTTTGATAGCCAAAACTTTCATCATCCATTGTATCTGTTCGATTTACTCTTTTCACAAAACAATAATGATTCCTAATATTTTCATCTAGCAATAACCTGATTTGTCCAAGTATACTATCTAGATTTGGATCTTCAAAACTGAAACCTATAAAAACGAATGTTTTCGATATCAAATCACCCTGCAATACGCTTCTGAAAAATGGATAATTCCTTTCATACTGAGCATAATCGTCTTTAGTCAAAACTGCATCAGCGGCATGATCTACATCACCATGCATTTTATATACTACAGCATCTCGATCTCTTTTTGTATTAGACAATTGTTTATAATCTATCTTAACATCTGAATTACGATTAGCATCATGAAGTCCTTCCTCAATAAGATGGTCATAATTAGTTGTCCAATACGTATAAATCGGTAACCTTGTAAGAATAGAAACATTTTCATTCCTTGCAACATCTTTTCCATAAGCATCAAGTATAGTTGAATTAATAGCCGCACGATTTCCCGATTTATTTCTCACATACTGAGCAACAGCCGTGAGATCATACTCATCATCAATATTCAATCCTATATCTTCTGCTAAAGGACGAAGGAGTTCTTTCCACACAACAAATCCCGAAGATCGTGATAACCCTGCTCCTGCAAACACGGCTGCATTTCCATCTCTAATTGCCTTTATATAATCTCGAAGAAATTGTTTTTTTGTCGCCATATAACCCCTTCCTCTCTTACTTATTTTTATATATCTTAAATAAGGTTTTGTTTCAATGCAGTAACAGTTTCTTGATTCTTTTTTAAACGTTCTAATTGCCATATGCCTTATCTCTCAATATCTTCAAACGTTCCAATTAGGCACTTCTTGTCTTATTAAATCGGCATTTGCATCTTCTAGATTGATAAGTACAACTAACTGTTACGCCGATGCAAAATCTCTAATATTAGCTATCTTTACACTTATCCCTTTTTCATTTCTCCACTGTGCCGCTGTCTTTCCAAACAATGCCATATTAAAAATATCTGCATCCGAAACGTATGTATATGCCATCTCCTGTGGAGATAATATGGGTGTTGTTAGAAATTCCTTTACCGCATATGTGGGAATACAATAATTTATTTTTGAAAGTTCCCTCTTAAAATTCCAACCAATTGCAAGTCTACTTGCTTCATCTTTCTTTAATCGCTGATAATGCTTAATAATATAGAGTTTAAATTCTGGGGAAATCCATGAGGCAAACTCAAATGCTATTTCTGTATGAACATAAGTACCACCATATCTACCTGATTTTGATGTAATACCTATGCATTCGTTGCTATTATCCATTGTTAAAGCGTTAAATTAAACGCATGATTTGGATTCTTGTATTTCGCTATGTCAGTCAAAGAAATATACGCATTTTTATTCACAACATTACCTATCACCAGACTTCTGTTCCATTATCATCAATCCTCATATTTTCATTTATTCTTAACCTCCCCTCACAGACAATTTTCTTTAATAATATGCTCGTAAACTTAATGCGCTTTCAAACATATGTTCTATTTCTATTTTATCAGAAGATATAATACTTTGCAATATAAAGATTGTAAATATGGCAGGCAATCTCATAGACTACCTGCCATTCAAGACAATTCATATAAAAATACTTTTACTCGAACTCGGCGTGTCCTTTGTTGTAATTAATTATATTTGCTTAAGTTTTCTGCAAATACACGCCGTTCTTTACTTCAATTACATCATTTATTCTGGCTTACTGATTTTCTGTTTCCAAAATGTTACTGCTATATGCTTCTTCTTTACTGATTTAATTTATTCATAATATCTTTACCTAAATCTGTCATTTCAATCATTTCAATATTGTCTTTCCCAACAAAACTATTTATTAATCCTAATTGTTCATATTTATTTCTAACAATTAGTGCATCTTGAGTATCTACATAATATCCTGACACAAATCCACTTACTGCCTCCTGAAACTCTGATAGTTTTTTAATACCAGTAATTCTCAATGAAACAAATTGATACAGCTTATCGAGTGTCGTAACCACGTTTTTCTCATGAATTACAGTATCCTTTGTAAAAACATAAACTCGTTCTGTATAGTGCAAGGTTATCTCCTTACCATAAAATATACCATTAAAATCTATTGGCTTATTGTCATGTAACTCTACGCCCTTTCGTAAATCTTCATTTTCTTTTCTCAACAAATCAATTTCTTTTAATAATCTTTCCCTTTCCACATCATTTCCTCTATGCCATCCGGGACGCTTTATTTCGTTTTTCGCCTGCATAATTGCAATCGCAACTTTTCCCATTAATTCTGATTGATCTCTCCAAATACTTGCCAATCTATTTCTCATAGCCTTACTTTTAAATTCAGCCAATTTTCCTCTTTTTATATCATCTTTTTCCTTTTTTTCATTATCAATTTCTACCGAATCATCCAATACAAACACAAGAACAGGAATTCCTTTATCTATTGCATAGTTATATTCCATCTCAGTATAACTAATCCCTGTTGTCTCATTCACTGACCCATAGCGTCGCCCCAAAATCAGGACATAATAATCACATAAATCAATTACTTTTTTTATGACATTAAACTGTTCGTCATCTGTTGCAACAAAATTTTCCATCCCCGCTGGAATGCAATCTGCCATAAGCAAAATATCTAGCACTTGCTTTCGCTCGTTCATCAAATCAGAATATGTAGAACTTATAAAAACTTGATACTTTATGTTCTCCATTAATTTTATCCTTTCTTAAATGTAAAGTTAACAACAAAACAATTTAATAATATCTATATTTAGAAACAACACATATATAGCAGGCAACCTTATAGACTACCTGCCATATAAAATAAATCATATGAAATTTCTCTTATTCAAACTCGCAAAATCAAAATTGATTCTATACAATTTTGTATAGGTGGGTTGGCTCTATTTGATTTTATTTTTCTCCAACTGTCTTGTTTCTATGTACTATACGCACTAGTGTTATCATTGCATTGTTATCAATAATTCGTGCTATAAGCATCTGCAACATTTTATGTTTTATTTTACGCAATTATAAATTGCTCCACCTACCTTTAAAGTATAATTTCGTATATCAACTACATCTTGGGCATAAATGTCTTGTCGTCTTGAAAGTGCATCCGTGTAATCACTCTCATGAACAATTTGGTTTCGACGAATGACTGCATTTTTCAAAAAAGTCACGCAGTCTTTTTTATTCATGCATATCAACCCTGAAATCTTTCCCCATTTATCGTTTTCATTCCAGATATAAGACAACGCATCTGCAACTTTGACCGGATCTTGAAACGCCAAAAAGCTATGTTTAAGTATTACTCTTTGCTCAAATACTGTACTTGCTATTAAAGGATTGTTAATTATATTTTCATATGTTTGGTAATCTATTTGGAAATCATTAAATTTTGGTGTAGAAATCCTATTTCCCTGAAATATCTCAACCATTCCTATTCGTACAATATCATGAACAAATTTATCAAACACTGAAATGCACTGAATCCATTGCCATCTTAATAAGTCGCTTGTATCAACAGGAGCTTTCATCGTATTCTCTATATATTCATACAGAACTCCAACATTCTGCGTGTTATTTACCAAATCGGTAAATCTTTTATATGCAATCAACATTACACTAACTCCATAATCACTTTAACAATTTTTTTATACATATCATTAAAAAGTTCCCTTTTTTCTTCCATACTGTCATATACATTTCCCACCGTTCCCATATCCTCTTTTGATAAATCAAATACCGGAAGCATAGCTTCATTAGCCTTTTGTATTAACGCGCCAAACTCAGGGATTTCTCCAAGACATCTATCTGTGAGTACACCAGCTTGAATCAAGGATGATATGTCATATACCATGTCATATTTTTCTAGTTCACGTACAAATTCTGTTTCTATATAAGTCTTAATTTCAGTTATTTTGCCAGTATATGGCTTTGCTGCCTTATGATTTCTCAAATTAAATCTCTGGATGATTTCTCCTATAAATTTCATCTCACATTCCGGCAATGGATATGCAGAATCCTTAAACATTTCTTTTGCCTGTAATGCCCATCTTTTCCATTTTGGCAATGTCTGTTTTAAAGTTTTTAGTGCCATCGTTGAAAAAGGATCAGGGTTTGCAGGTACAATAAATGCATCTGCATATGAAAAGAAAGTCTGATTGATTGCACTTAGTCCCGGATTCATATCTATAAATACATAGTCAATCCCGTATTTTTCACAGCATTTTTTTATCAGCTCATAAAAAGAACCCGGCAAATTTTGCAATGTTACTATTGCGTTATTACTGTTTAAAGCAAGACTTAATGACGATTCATATTCCGATAAATCCATATGTCCAGGTATTATATATAAATTTGGATTTTTAATGTGAATAGGACACTCTATTGCCTCAATAGGCTGGGGTCTTCCAGTAAATGCAACTTTTACTGCATCTTTCAAATTCATATTTTTTGTAGCTTCATTAACATAATATTCATCAAATGTTTCACCCAAAAACATTCCTGTCAAATTGCATTGTGAATCTCCATCTACTAATAAAACTTTTTTACCTTGTTGAGATAGCTTCCATGCTAAATGAAAGGTTGTTGTTGTTTTACTAACCCCACCTTTATGATTAAACAACTCTACTATTTTTGCCATAATAACTCCTTTTCGTCTTGTACAAGATTAATTAAACATTCAAAACCTTTAATTTATGATAAATTTGCATGTTCTCTTTTTTTGCATTCCTTAAAATATTTTATTCTTTGAGCCCTATAAAATCTATCTTTTGACAAGCTCTTTAATTCATCATTATAATGTATAATGTAATTATATATTTCAGGAAATATACTAAGTTCAATTTGCCTCCGGGAACATAATGTTCCGCCCAGCTTTTCAATTATATATATCAGGATTTTTCTTACATTCTTCATATATGTCTATGATTTTTTTGCGTTTACCGTTAAGAACAATCTTGTTACCATCCCTTATTCCAACACCAGTAACCACCTTAAAATCCTTCGCTTGATAATAATGATCTTTTTGTGGTTTTGCCTTTAATCCATGCTTTTTTTAATAATCGCCACTTCATCCCTTAACTTTAAAGAAATGGGTTTATGAGACGAGAAAGTCATGTCGTCTACGTAAAGAGAAAAATGACAATAATATTGTTTTATCAAGTTGTTAATCATATCAAACAGATCGCAATATGTCCAATACACTATAAGCTGGCTAGAAGGACTCCCCGTTGGTAATACTCCATTATATGTTACCACTTCAGTCATAATCCATGCAATATCATGTTCCATTTTAAATGTTTGAATGAACATTTTATATACTTTACTTCGCTGTGCTGATTCATAAAATTTTGAAATATCCATTGTTTTGATAAATTTATATTGCAAATGTGTTTCTGAATTAGTGATATAACTATAAGATTTTTTCCCGGACATCACCCACTCTGGTGTTTCTATTCGTTTGAGTAATTTACAATTTTTTTCTTAATAATCTTTAAATCTTCTAGTGGTTCAGTGAAATGTCTTTCGCCGTCTCCATTTGGTTTTGAAAATTCATTATATTTATAGTCATGATTTTCTGTAAAATAATCCGTAGGTAAGTCCAAATATTCAGCCAGTTTTCGTCTGATTATCAAGCGGTACAACGGGCTTTTCTCTAATGAATAAGTTTTACTCAAACTCTATCGTCCCCGGCGGCTTCGAGGTAATATCATACATAACCCGATTCACATGATCCACCTCATTTATAATCCTGCTCGTCACCTTCTGCAGCACGCTCCACGGGATCTCCGCCGCCTCCGCGGTCATAAAGTCTATCGTATTCACGGCCCGCAGCGCCACTGCATAGTCATACGTCCTCTCATCGCCCATAACCCCGACGCTTCTCATATTCGTCAGCGCCGCAAAGTATTGGCCGATGCCTTTGTCCAGCCCGGCGCTGGCTATCTCTTCCCGGTAAATGGCGTCGGCGTCCTGCACCATTTTCACCTTCTCGGCCGTAACTTCGCCGACGATACGGATGCCAAGCCCTGGTCCCGGGAACGGCTGGCGGAATACGAGGTATTCCGGAATGCCCATCTCCAGGCCTGCTTTGCGGACTTCATCCTTGAACAAGTCACGCAGCGGCTCAATGATCTCTTTGAAATCAACATAGTCCGGCAGTCCTCCTACATTGTGATGAGATTTGATGACCGCAGACTCACCGCCGAGCCCGCTCTCCACCACATCCGGGTAGATGGTTCCCTGCACGAGGAAATCAACGGCCCCTATTTTCCGGGCTTCTTCTTCAAACACACGGATGAACTCTTCCCCGATGATCTTTCTTTTGTCTTCCGGCTCTGACACTCCGGCAAGTCTTTCGTAAAATCTCTCCTGCGCGTTTACACGGATGAAGTTCAAATCGTAGTGGCCTTCCGGTCCGAAGACTGCCTCCACCTCGTCGCCCTCATTCTTGCGCAGCAGGCCGTGGTCGACGAACACACACGTAAGCTGGCTGCCGATCGCCTTGGAGAGCATGACTGCCGCCACAGAGGAATCCACGCCGCCGGACAGGGCGCAGAGCACCTTGCCGCTTCCGACCTTTTCCCGGATCGAACGGATGGATTCTTCCACAAAGGAATCCATTCTCCAGTCGCCGGCACAGCCGCATACATTGTGCACAAAGTTGGAGAGCATCTTTGTGCCTTCCACCGTATGAAGCACTTCCGGGTGGTACTGGATGGCATATAATTTCTTCGCCTCATCTTCTGCCGCCGCCACAGGACAGTCGGCCGTGTGGGCTGTTATTTCAAATCTGGGAGCTGTCCTGGATATATAGTCAAAATGACTCATCCAGCATATGGTCGGGGATGAGACCTGGTCAAATATTCTGGACGTTTTCTTGTCGATCAGCACTTCTGTCTTGCCGTACTCTCGGACATCCGCGCTTTCCACCTTGCCGCCAAGCACGTGCATCATAAGCTGCGCGCCGTAGCAGAGGCCAAGCACCGGGATGCCAAGCTCAAACAGCTCTCTGCTGTAAGTCGGTGAGTCCGGCATATAGCAGCTGTTCGGGCCGCCCGTCAGGATGATCCCCATGGGATTCAGCTCTTTGATCTTCTCAATATCTGTTTTATAAGAATAGATCTCACAATATACATTGCATTCTCTGACACGGCGCGCCACCAACTGGTTATACTGGCCGCCGAAATCTATCACAATTACTAATTCTCTCTTCACAAGAAGTTCCTCCTATGTCTAAACTATTTTTCAATTATATACGAGCCCCTCTGCATTTACAAGGGTAACGTACAACTTTAGGCACATTATACGATTGCTTTTTTCTTCCAGCTTCCGCGGAAATACCGGATAGCAAAGCAGATTACACGGAAGATCCAGTCGATAACCATGGCGACCCATATGCCGAATACGCCCAGTCCCATATATTTGCCGAGAATGTAGCTGAATATGATACGGAAGATCCACATGGACAAAATGGAGATGTACATGCACGCCTTTGCATCCCCCGACGCCCGGAACGTGGCCGGGAGGATAAAGGATACCGGCCATATGAGTATTGCGCTGATCCCGTGGAAATACAGGATCTGCTTTGTGACGCCAGCCGTCAGATCCGACAGATGATATGCCTTTAAAATAAACGGCAGTATGAGGAAAATGGCCCCAACCGTCACAACCATGCAGATGTGGGTGATCATGATCAGCTTCTTATTATAATAGCGGACCTGTTCATAGTCTCCCGCCCCCACACAGCGGGCAATGACGGTCGTGGCCGCCAGTGTCATCGCCATGCCGGGAAGTATCTGGAACAGCGCCACGGCATTGGATACCGCATTGGCCGCTATGGCATAGGTGCCGAACGTAGACACGAGGCTCAGCACGAGTATCTTTCCGAGCTGGAACATACTGTTTTCCAGACCGTTCGGGATCCCGATACTCAGGATCTTTTTCACAAGCCTCCAGTCCGGCCGGTAGCGCAGTGTCTTTTCTATATGCAGCGTCCTCGTCTGATTTACAAGAAGAGCAATGATGAGCACCGCGGCCACCATACGGGAGACGAGCGTCGGGATGGCGACACCTTCCGTTCCTCTGTGGAACCCGTAGATCAGCAGAGCATTTCCCGCTACGTTTATGATGTTCATTACGATCGATACCTGCATGGATACTTTAGAGTTTCCCATGGCGCGGAAGATGGCGGCTCCGCCGTTATACAGCGCCATGAAAGGGATCGACGCGGTCACTATCATCAGATATGTATTGGCATGGCCCATGACGTCCTGCTCTATCCTGCCGAAGACACCGTGAAGGATAAAAAACTTGCATGCGTACACGATCACCGTTATGACGACCGCGCTGACAGTGATAAACCACACGAGCTGTGTGGCCGCCCTGCATGCCTGCTTCTGATTTTTCTGTCCGAGGTACTGTCCCGCAACGACCGCGCCGCCTGTGGCGAGCGCTCCGAAGAGATTGATGAGCAGCACCATGATCTGGTCTACGAGGGAAACGCCGGATACGGCCGCCTCTCCGACACTTGCAATCATAATAGAATCCGCCATACCGACGAGCACCGCCAGAAGCTGCTCGATGATAAGCGGAATGATCAATGCCAGAAGCGCTTTGTTGTCAAAAAGATAACCGCTTCTGTCTGTCTTTACTTCATTTTTCATAATAAAAAAACTCCTCACTGCATACCCTGCCGGACATAAATGGTCCGCCAGATATATACTTACCGGTCATTGATGACCCGATAACTATATATTATACGCCGAGGAGTTTCCTCATTCAAGAGCAACCTTACGCTGCAATGTATTTTTCGATATCCTGCCAAAGTTCATCACAACTGTCATGATAAACCTGGAGCTCGATCTTATTCTTCAGTCCGAGATTCATAAGGCCTAATATAGACTTCGCGTCCACAATGAATCTGCCGCGTTTCATATCCATATCGAAAGGATACTTGCCCACCTTATTGACAAAGTCCAGGACATCGTCAGGTCTTTGAAATACCACTGTCTTTCTGCTCATAATAATCTCTCCTTACCATTTTAATCTATGCTCATCAAACGTCTGACGTTCAATAAGCCATTCAATATCTAGTCCATATGTTCATTATAATTATTGCCATGTTACCATATATTGTTTCATTAAAAAGGGGGAAATTTTTCAAAAAGGTGGAAATTTTTAGCAGTATTTGTCCAATTTCCGACAAACTTCTGCCTTAATTATTCAGTTTCCGATACTCGGCAGGTGTCACTCCGACTTCATCTTTAAATACCTTACTCATATATTTCGGATCCGTATATCCGGCCAGATCTGCGATCTGGTTCAGCTTCAGCGTAGTCTGCAGCAGCAGCTCTTTTACTTTCTCTATCCGGTATCCCCGTATCGTCTCAGTAAATGTCTTACCCGTCTCCTTTTTAAACTGTGCGCTTAAATATTCTTCTGACACACAGAGCTTCCGGGCGATCTCTTCCAGTGTTATCCCCTGATTGTAATATTCCTGCATCAGCTGTCCCGCGCGCTGCACCATAAGACTTGTGGCCTCTTCCTCCCTCTGGAACCTGAGGCTTTTATAGAACAGGCCGTATGCTTTCCCTATCTGTTCCCACGTGTATGCCTGAGTGATCAGATTCATGATATCCTGGGCAGATGTATCCTCTGACACTTTGCCGGCCTCCTTGGCCGTATGATATATGGCCATACAATAGCGGATGCACGCCTCCTTTATTTCTTTTGGAAAATGGACATCTGCCAGAAAATATTCCCTCAGACGCTTCGTACACGCGTCAAATTCCTCCCTATGATTTGACACGATGGCCTGTCTGGCCTGCGTCTCTATTTCCACAGGATATTTCACCGGCACAGCCTCGGCCTGCCCGATCCGTTCTCTGCTGATGAGCACTTCCCGGCCGAGGACAAGATTCCATTCCAGATCTTCCCTCATATTCTCCAGCGCCGGGTTCACTCCCGCCAGTCCCTCACACGCTCTCCAGACCGCTGCGAAACTGCCTTTTACCTGTCCGCAGAGCATCGGCATCACTGCTTTTTGAAAATACTGCCGCAGCTCATCCTGATCGTCCATCTTATAGAGAAGCATGATGATACCTTCCTTATCCTCAAACTCCAGCAGACACGAGGAGAACGTACCGTTATGGATCCCCGTCTCTTCCAGAAGCGACCTGACTGTGTCGTGATAGACCGGGTAGCAGCCGCTAAGCTTTACGAGAAAGACAACGATCTCCTCGTCCGGCATAATGCGAAAATGCTTTTCCAGCGTGATATCTGTCTGCCTGTCCGATATAAACTGCCCGGTCACACTGCGGTAAAATATATTTTCAAGGGTAAAAAACTCTTCCTTGCTCTGCTCCTCTATGATCGTTTTCTCCACCTGCTCCAGCGCCCGTTTCAGTTCCGGTATCTTGATCGGTTTCAGCAGATAATTCTCAATGCCGAGCTCGATGGCGATCTTGGCATAGGAAAAGTCTGAATATGCCGACAGGACAATCGCCTTGCAGCTGATTCCTTTTTCCCGTACTTTGGCAAGCATCGTAAGCCCGTCCATGTCCGGCATATGAATATCCAGAATAACGAGATCCGGCTTCACCCGCTCGATCAGCTCCAGCCCCTGCAGGCCGTTATCAGCCGTGCCCGCAAGCTCATACTCAGAATTGATCTTTTGAAGCAGTCTGCTCATACCGTTCCTTATGGGCGCCTCGTCCTCTACAACTACTATTCTCATATGTGTGTTCCTCCTTCCAGGGCGGCCACCGCCGGAATAAACAGGTGTACCTTCGTATATTTATCCAGTCTGCTCTCAAAATAAATATCTGCCTGTTCTCCATAATATAACCTGAGCCGCTTTCTGACATTGGCGATCCCAAGATGGCTGCTCAAATACTCCTTATCACGCTCAAATGCTCCGGAGTTCAGCTTCGCCAGCGTGGAGGCAGTCATGCCGTTTCCGTTATCCATGATCATAATGTGGATCTGACGGTCCGTACTGCGCATGGATATATCGATCTTACACTCCCCTTCTCTGTGCTTCATGCCGTGTTTGACCGCATTTTCCACAAAGGGCTGCAAAAGCAGCTTGTGAATGCGGCATCCTCTCAGTTCATCCGGCACGTCAAGCGTTACCCGGATCTCCTTTCCCTCCTTCGTGCTCTGCAGTATGATATATTGACGCAGCCAGTACAATTCCTGTTCTATCGATGTCTCCCCTCCGGCGTTCTTTACAGTATACCTCAGGATATCCGCCAGTGCGCCCACCATCTCGCTGATTTCAAACTCTCCCCTCTCGATCGCCTTCCAGTTGATCGTGTCCAGCGTATTATAGAGGAAATGGGGATCGATCTGTGCCTCCAGCGCGGACAGCTCTGCATTTTTCTGCTCCAGTATGGCCGCCTTCACCTGCTCAATGAGCATCTCGATATGCTGAACCATTTCATTGAAGCCGGAACTGATCTTGCGTATCTCCACCGGCATCTTCTCATTGACCGCAACCTCAGTCTGAAAATTGCCCTGCTCCACTTCATTCATGGCCGCCGCTATCGTGTCGATCTCTTTCAGGTACGGTCTTGTAAGCACATAGCCAAGCACAAAGACACCGCCTGCCAGAGCGGCCGTTATGAGCAGCCAGAACCCCCCCTGTTCATACAGTGTATCGTGATACGCTTTGAGCGACTGCCGGTTGTAAATGGTAAATCCGGTCGTTTCATTCACCGCAGAAGTATATTCGTATCCGTCCCGTCTGATATCTTCTGCTGTTTTTCCGATATCTTTGTTATCCCGGGCGCTGATCACCACGTTATCACAAAGCAGATAGTTCTCCGCCACATCCCACGCATCCAGCGCCTCTGTGAGCAGACTCTCATTTATGCTCATCACAACCGTGCCGGTCTCTTTATGTATATCTTCATAATTCACGAGCCGCCTTGCTATGCGCAACATATATACTTCATCCCCGCCTGAGGACACAGGCTCTGTCATCCCCTCATATACCGCGCCGTGCGTGATAAGGGGCGGCGCGACGTCAGCCGCCCAGGAACTGCTCACAGAGGAGGCCGACAGGTGATCGTAATAGATGGCTCTGCCTTCCGCCGTTATGATCGTGATGCCCTCTATGCCGTCATTGCGGTTGCATATGTGGCTCAGCCTCCGCCTGAGGTAATTGCTGTTTACTTCCAGCCCGTCCTGGTCCCTGTTGATCTCCTCCACGAGTGATATGACCTCATCATCCGTGCACAGATCATAGAGCAGCGTACCGTACTTGTCCAGGACCATATCGAGACACTGGTCCGCCTTGTTCAGGTTACCGTCTATCTGTCTGTCCAGGCTTGCCCGCATGCTCTGTTCCAGCCTGTACATGGACAGACACGCGAATATGACGATCGGTACAGCCACCGCCAGAATAAAGAAGGGGGTAAGCTTCTGCCGCAGCGTTCTCTCTCTTTTCATCGCACGCCCTCCCTGATATCCCGGATGGCGCCGGCAGCCTCCTTTAGTGTCTCATCCACACTCCTGCCGCCCACGATGACTTCATCGATGGCATCCGCCGCCACGGCGGATACTCTCGGCCATTCCGTGCTTATTTCCCGCATCCTCGCTGTCTGGAAGATATCCACGCACTGACGCATGAGCACATCGTCCGCAAACTGCCCGTCCATGACATCCTGCCTCGGGGCGAGCAGTCCCAGGCCGTCTATATAGGAAGCAAGCCTGTCCTTCTCACTTATATATTTCAGAAATTCTATGGATGCCGCCTCATTGTCTCCGCTCATAACACCGAAGATCTCGCCGCCCACTACGGACACCCTGTCTTTGTCTGCCGGCAGATATGTCACCCCAAAGTCAAGCGCATTGTTCTGCTCTCGGATATAATCAGCCATCATGATACCGTTGAACATCATAGCCACTTTGCCGTCCGCGAACTGTCCCGCCAGATCTGAACCGGTCAGACTGATACTCTCCTTGCCGAGGCAGCCGCTGCGGGCCATCGTGCCGAGCAGCTCAAAGGCCTGTCTGCTTTCCGGAGAGTCTATTGCATCCACATCCCCTCCCATAGACCACAGGATCGGAAGAAACGCGTACAGACTCTCCTCTCCCTGCAGAGCGATCTGGGCATACCCGCATATATCGTCCGTCGTGAGAATGCGGGCAGCCTCGTAGAACTCCTCCCACGTTCCGGGAACGGACAATCCTGCCGCTTCAAACAGAGCGGCATTGTAGAACAGACCGGTACAATTTAACCCGGACGGAAGTCCGAGCACGCGTCCCTCCACCGTACAAGGCTGCACCGCCGCAGGCAGGTACTGCCCGAGCTCCCCGATCTCATCTGTCAGATCCACAAACGGCTGCATAGAATTAAAATACCGGAAATCAACAGAATCAACGAGCGCAATGTCCGGCGTCTTATTGTCGGCCATGCCAAGCGCAAGCTCCTTTTTAAAATCAGCGTCAGGTATATACCTTGTCTTCACCCGGATGGCCTCCTGGGAATGATTAAAATCATACACAAGATCTTCCAGCGTTCTCCTCTGCTGCGGAAGGTCCCAGTAATGCCACAGGACGATCTCTCTTTTTTTCTCTGCCTCAGCCTTCTCTTCCTTTTTACATCCCGTAATACTGCCTGCTGCAAGCGCAGCCAAAAGCAGGCAGACCAGAATTACAGATGCTGGTTTTCCTGTTCTCTTCAATGCCGTTTCTCCTTCATTCGTATACAAGCCCGTTTCAGAATATGTATGTATTATACCATACTTTCACTGTGAACGCATTGTCCCTCGTCGTGGCGGCTGTGCAGATATTTTTCCCGCGTAGCCATTCCGCCGCGGATGTGGCGTTCCGACTTGTTCATGTCCAGCACTTTGCGCGCCTGGTTGGCCAAAGCCGGGTTGATCTGTAAGAGCCGCTCGGTCACATCCTTATGTATGGTAGATTTACTGACGCCGAACTGCTTTGCCGTCTGCCGCACTGTAGCCTGATGTTCAATGATATAGTACGCGATCTCTACTGCCCGTTCCTGAATATAATCTTTCATATAAATAACCCCTGCATAATTTGTTTTTACAATCTATGCACGGAAACAGGGGCTTATTCGCAATTTTTCCCCTGCGTCGGCTGGGGAGGCGCAAGGCTTATGGGAAAGAACCGCTCCCCGGCATGCCCGTTACTTGTTATTTACCGGTGCATATGATAGAATAAATTACAAATGTCAAACTGCCGACCCTTCATAAGAGATATTGCCCAGGTTGAAAAAAGCCTGCGTTTGCGCGGTGAAACCGATACGATAAGGAGCCATGTTATGTACAAAATTCTCGTGGTAGATGATGAATTCAGAGTTTGTAAAATGTTAGAGAAGTTTATCAACAAAAGCGGATTAGACTTGCAGGTGATCGCTTCGGTCAACAACGGAAAAGACGCCTTTGAGATCATTTCAAAAGAATCTCCCGACATTGTTGTGACCGACATCCGCATGCCCATATTTGACGGCATTGAGCTTGTGAAGCGGGTAAGGGCCGCCGGCAACAACTGCGACTTTATCTTCATAAGCGGCTACCGTGAGTTTGAATATGCGCACAGCGCCATTTCTTACGGTGTCAGGCACTACCTCCTTAAGCCGATCAACAAGCAGGATTTTCTGAATTCCCTGACAAAAATCATTCAGTCGCTGGACTGCGCGGAAAATGCCGGCGGCTCCTCTGATAAACCGCACAATGTTCTCCCAAGCGCCACTTTGGGCATCCGGCATTCTCTTCTGAAAGCCTTATGCAGGAACGACGGTATCACTCTGACTTCCATAGAAGAATGTAACCGCCGTTTTTTATATGCATTCCGCGAAGGACGCTTTCAAGTATTTACCGGTGTCCTTGACAGCGGAAACGAACGTACAGATTACTTAAGTTCAACTTTGGCCGGAGCAATGGATAACATCATCCATATCCTTAACAAATTCTATGCAGGCCGGCTGTTTGAAAAAGAATATTACATAGAAGACAGGCTTTTATTCTGGCTCATCAACTACGACCCGCAGAATACGGATCTGGAAAACAGTGTGGCTCATGTATTTGGCGAGATCAACCAGATGCTTGACAGGCAGGGAGACCTCCGCTTTTCTCTCGCCGTAAGCCCGCCCGCCAAGTGTATACAGGAACTTCCCGGCGCTGCCGCGCTGGCAGCCGACGCCCTCAAATGCCGGATCAGAATCGGTAACGGCCGCATCATTTTCGCCGATACTCTGTCATACCCGGACGCCCCGCTCGCCCCCATGCAGGCGGAAACCGTGATAAAATATCTGGAAGCAGACGACATGGAAGCCCTTCTGACGGCGTTCGGCCGGCTGCTCGAACAATCCCGCCGTCAGACGCTTCATCCAAAATACAAAATTGATATCCTGCTCACCCTTTATAAAACTCTGGAAGACTATGTTTCCAAATACAGCTATCTGAATGAAGTAAATACCGATGCGTTGTATAAGGTCATTCTGACCGCAAAAACAGAACAGAGCATGGATTCAGCCTTTATGGACACTCTGTCCGGGCTGCTGTCACATATTGTATCGGCAAAGCAAAATGTGGACATGCTGCCCATCAAAAACGCGAAGGAATATATTTCCGCCCACATCGACAAGCCGCTCACCCTCCTCGACGTGGCGGACCATGTTCATCTGACGCCGAATTACTTCAGCACCTTATTCAAAAATGAGACGGGCAGCAACTATCTCGACTACCTGATCGCACTTCGCATAGAAAAAGCAAAGGAACTTCTTCTGACAGAACTTCCCTTAAGCGAAGTATGTAAAAGAGTCGGTTACCCGGATGTAAAGTATTTTTCTAAGATCTTTAAGAAAAAAGTGGGACTAAAGCCTCTGGACTATAAAAAGTTTCATCATTCACTTTAAAGGAGGAATCTTCATTTGAATACGGTATTACTGTTATGCGTCATATCCATCTTCCTTTGTCTTCTGTTTTTCCTCTCTCTCCCTGCCATACGAAGAGACCGGTATATGCGCCATACTCTTTTATCACTGAAAAACGGGACGTTTTCCGACGCTGCCCCCAATTCACATATGACATTCCAGACGCAGTTAGATGAACTGCTCTATCTGTATAAAAAGCATTATATGATCAGTTACCGAAAAGACGAGCTGAACAGCAGCTCGCAGCTTATGGCCCTTCAGAGCCAGATCAATCCACATTTTTTGTACAATACGCTGGAAAGCATACGGGCACAGGCGGAACTGGATGACGCTCTGCAGATATCCGAGATGACGGAAGCCCTGGCCGCCTATTTCCGGTACAATATCAACCGGGGCGGCGATGTCGTCCCGCTGGAAGACGAGCTCGCAAACATAAGCAACTATCTGCACATCCAGCAGTTCCGGTTTGGCGAACGGTTCTCCATTTCATTCATGATCGACGGCGACAGAAACACCATTAACAATCAGGCAATACCGAAGCTGACGATACAGCCCATCGTGGAAAACGCTATTTACCACGGATTGGAGGAGACGTTGACAAGCGGTAAGATCACCATCAGAGTGACAGAGACAGAAAAACGGATTCTTCTGTCGATCAGCGACAACGGAAAAGGCATTGATTACGAACAGCTCGAAATGATACACCGCGATCTGCAGGCCGACACTTCCGCTTCGGGTTCAGAACGGACCACCGGCATTGCCCTCTCCAATATACACAGACGGATTCAGCTGCTGTTCGGAGATTCGTTCGGCATTGCTCTCGAGAGCACTCCGATGGTTGGAACAACGGTACATATAACGATGCCAAAACAGGCATATCAGGAAGAAAACAAGTAGGTATCCTCCATGCGAAAAGAAGTTCTAAGACTAAACAACATCTATCTTACTTCTAATACTTATGGTTCTCTGCGGAACATATCCTTCCATCTTCTGCAGGGCGAGTTTCTCGGGTTATTTGGTATCCTGAACTCGGGAGTAAAACTTCTTGTGCGCATTCTCAGGGAACAGGCAGGCATCACTTCCGGCTCCATATACCGCAGTGAAACCCGCGTCACACAGCTTCTGCCCCCATTGCAGCCGTGTCTGGATATCGGATATGTCGGACAGACCGGAACACTGATGCCGGGATTTTCGATCAAAGAAAATCTCATGATCTCCAGGCGTACCGGCAGGAAAAAAAGCCTGCTCATCGATGACAATTCTCTGAACGCCGAGATCGCCGTACTTTTAGAAGACCTCGGTATTGACGACTTGATCACACCCGCGGCAAAATTAAATGAATTATCCCCCTTTGAAAGACATCTCATTGAGATCGCAAAGCTCGTCTATGCAGGCAAAGACATCATTATGCTGGACGAGATCGGATACTCCTATATGGAGACAGACTTCCGGCGGCTGTCCGTTCTCATTAACAAGCTGAAAGAAAAAAATATATCCGTGATCTATGTGTGCAATTCCATAGATTATATGGCCGAGTACCTGGACCGGATCATTATACTCCGCGACGGCAGAAACGCGGGAACGATGTATTCCGACAGCTTCGACAGGAAAAATCTGATGCGGATGCTGCTGGGACCGAGGCATACTTCCGCCTCTTCTACCCCTCTCATCAAAGCAGGAAGACCGGTGATCCGGTTTTCATACTACGGCAGTTCCTGCCTGCAGCCTGTACGGCTCAGTGTCAGTGAGAGCGAGACTGTCGGGATCTTTTCCTTAGAAAATTCGATACCGGAAGAATTGGCGGAGCTGATCGTCTCCGTCAATTTAAGACGCAAAAGACTGAAACATAAATACTATAAAACAGACAGCGGCTGGGAAGCCGAATTATATGATCCCGGCAAAGAACTGGTCGTAATTCCGCAGAATGCCGCGGCGGAGGCGACATATCCCGAAAAAAGCATACTGGAAAATTATTTGCTTCTCATTTACAGGCCAACTTCTAAAATGGGTTGTATCAATGCTGATTTTTCACGTTATATGGAGCATATTTTAGATAAATGGTACGGGAAAGAGACCGGATGGTCCAGAAGAACAAAACTGAAGGACACAGATGAAGCCACTCAGAAAAAATCAGCTTTTCACAAATGGCTCTTTCACAGAGCGAATTTTTCGTACATCGAATTTCCCGGCATATATGCCGACCCATTGCTCCAGCAGTCTATATTTGCTTTGATCCACGAAATGGCGGAGCATAAAATGGGCATACTCATCCGTTCCAACAACATATACGAGCTGCTCACACTCTGCAGCAAACTTGTGATCATATCGAAACAGGGACGGTCGGTCGTCCTGTCGAGGGAGGAGGCTCTTTCCATCGACCTGTTTGAACTTCTCATAGATATGAAATGACCGCTTACGCCTTATAACTTTTTATCTTTTTTCTGCGCCCTCCTGCTCCGGTCCTCTGCATACTGTCGATCCCCACCGCAAAGAGCAGCACAAGACCTTTGATCAAAATCTGGTAATATTCGTTAAATCCAAGAATCACCATACCGTTTGACAGGAAGCCCATGATGAGCGAACCGACAATAACAGAAGATATCCGGCCCTCGCCGCCGGTGATCCTCACCCCGCCCACGACTACCGCAGTCAATACTTCCATCTCATACCCTGACCCGGCTTTTGGCTGGCCCGAGTTCACTCTGGCCAGCATGATGATACCCGCGACCCCGGCCAGAAAGCCGTTCATCGTGTACGCCGCGATCCTGACAGAATCCGTATCGATGCCCGACAGTCTGGTGGCCTCTTCATTACTTCCAACCGCATAAAAATAATGGCCGAGATACGTTTTTTTCAGCAGAAATTCACCGAGCGCGAGTACGACGACCGTGATCACGATCGGAATGGGAATGATCCCGAAAAGCATAGCGCGCGCGATCTGCTTAAAAGACGGCGATATGCCATATACCGGCTTGCCGCCGCAGATCGTATAGGATATGCCAAGGATCACCTGCTGCATGGCAAGTGTCCCGATCAGGGCGGGAATCCTTGTTTTCGTCACAATAAAACCATTGAGAAGGCCAAACAGAGCGCTGCAGACGAGTCCGAGAAATACCGCGGCCGGCAGAGGCAGCGCCATCTTTGTCGCGGCAAGAGCCGTGAACACACCGACAAATGACAAGATCCCGCTGACCGACAGATCAATGGCGCCGGTGAGCAGGACAAAGAGCATCCCCACTGACATAATTGTCAGCATAGACGTCTGCCTGAATATCGTCATAACATTATCAAATGTACTGAAGCTGGATTCAAGCAGTGACATGAGAACGACGATCGCCATCAGGGCGATCCATCTGCTCAGCATTTTTACTGCCTTCTTCACTTTTCCTTCTCGCTCCATATTCCGCCTCCGATGCCGCTGTCTATTTCACGATGTCCAGATTATCCTTCATAATCGGAACCATCTGAAATGTCACCACTCTCTTTTCGCCTGGATCTCCAAGGTATGCGTTCACTGCCGCCATAAACATATCCTCGCCTGCCTGCTTCAGGTCAAAGTAGACTGTCCCCCGAAAGACGCTGTCTTCCCTGATCGCCTTTATCCCTTCTTCTGTCGCGTCACAGCCAAACATCGCAATGGAAGGGCCCGTCTTGTGGGCTGATTCAAACGCTTCTTTTACCCCGAGTACCCCGTTGTCATTTACCCCCGCGACTACGTTGACGTCGGGGTGCGCCTGCAGCAGTATCTCGCCAAAATTCACCCCCTGGTCCAGCAGCCCCGCATCCTGCCTCGCCACTATTTTAGACTCCGGCGCCCGCTCCCGTATTCCTTCTTCAATATAATCCGCCCTGTTGTTCAGAAAATTTATGAGTGAATAGTCACAGATCGCGACATTCGCCCTGCCGCCCAGGTTTTCATTGATCCAGTCCCCTGCCATATGCCCGATGGCAAACCCGAGTTTCTCATTGTCCGCCACATATACGTACGTTGCCGCGTCACTGTAATTGTCGTATGAGATCACTATGATACCCTTTTTTACCGCTTCACTTACGACATACTCGCTGGCGTCCTGATCAAAATTCTGAAAAATTATGGCATCACATCCCGCCGCAATAAAATTTTCCAGCCCTTCCACCATATTTCCCGGGTCGCTGTCCGATGAAAACTCGATGATCTCCACTCCCAGTTTGTCGGCCTTCCTGTGCATCTGATCCAGCATTTCAATAAAAGTCGTATGTGTCATATCCGACATACAGACGCCGATCTTCATTCCCTTAGCAGTTTTCTCTTTATGTGCAGTATCTTCTCCCAAACTGCCCGCAAAAGAGCATGCCGCCAAAAAGCAGCTTAAGCATATCACGAAACAGACACGTGTGATTTTTCCCGGCATACTCTCTCACCTCCAGACTGCTTATCATGCGTGGCTTTGTATAAAATCGCCGATGGCCTTATAGGTATCGATCGTTTCTTTCAGAGGACGGTGTATAAACGCATGGATCATGCCCTCGTAATATTTATACGCAACATCTGTCCCCTCGTCAATGAGACGCGCCGCATACATCAGTTCCTGATCCAGAAGCGGATCACACTCTGCCATTATCATAAGCGCCGGCGGAAGATTCTTCAAGCTGCCGGCACACAAAGGCGAGGCATAAGGGTGATCCGACTGTTCCTCATAGTCGTCAAAGTAATAGGACGTAAACTTCTGGCCGCTCCTGTATTCCAGAAAATATCCGCTTCCGTAGCGCTGCTCCGACTTAAGAGGCAGTTCAGGATTCATGATGACCGCCGGATAGATAAGCACCTGCCCCGCTATATCCTTACGCCCCCTGTCCCTTGCCATCAGCGCGGCCGCAGCCGCAAAATTACCGCCGCTGCTGTCTCCGCCGATAAAAAGCTTCCCCTCTGCCAGTTTCTCTCTCTCAATGTGGGCAAGCGCGGCATAGCAGTCTTCCAGGCCTGTCGGGAACTTATACTCAGGCGCCAGACGGTAGTCGGGGGCAATGACCCTTACCTTTCCAAACAAAGCAATGCCCCTGAGCACCTGGTCATACACCTCGTGGTCATTCATACTCCACGCTCCGCCGTGAAAATACAGCAATGTGCCCGCCGGATCTTCACGTGGATCATAGATCGTACACGGGATCTCATACCCCTCTCTCTCATAGGGGACACTCCTGGTCCTGATGTTCATCATATCCTGCCAGCACGTTCTCCTCCTCCACTCCGAAGTAAATAAAGCGACCGCCTGCATTTTCAGCTGTGTACGTGATACTTGCGGATCATCCATATCCATGATCTCTGCAGGCTCAATGATCACTTCCGGCGCCACTTCATTATATTCCGGTTCAAAAAGCTTATGGTAAGTTCTGATCATCGTTTTCCCTCCGTATATGATTTTGTTAATATCAATTTTTCTTTACTTTGCCGGAACCGCCTTTTCCGCGACGATCTTCATCTTGGCGCCGGCGGCAATATTCTTCTGGATCCCGTCGAAGCAGACGGCCGCCAGAAATACAAGTCCGGTCACGATCTTCTGCCAGTATGCGTCTATGCCGAGCATGATCATGGAAGTGTTCAGCACACCCATGATAAGTACGCCGGTAAACGCTTTGCTTACTTTCCCTTCACCACCCATAAGAGAGACGCCGCCGATAACAGCCGCCGTCAGGCATTCCATCTCCCATCCGTCCGCCGATATCTGGGCGGAACCCGACGCCATCCGGGACATGTAGATGACCCCGCCGAAACCGGCCGCAAGGGCAGAGATCCCATATGAGATGATCTGTACGGCGCGGGTGTTGATGCCCGATACTCTTGCGGATTCTATATTACTTCCGACGAGATAAAAATATCTTCCGAAGTACGTTTTATTGAGAATGAACCACGCAATTATGAGAATGACCTCAAGGATGATGACCGCAAACGGTATCTGGAACCCTTCCGGACCGACGCGCCCCTGACCGAGAAAGGTAACGGTAATGTCTGCCGGAAAGGTCAGATAGCTGCCCTGCGACACAACATAAGCTGCCCCTGACAGAATCCCCATCATGGCAAGCGTCCCTATCATCGGGAAAATCCCTGTGCTGACGATGATATAGCCCTGCAGCATGCCGACCAGGATACATAAAACGAGCACAGCCGCGATCGCGAGCGGATACGGCATACCGGCCGACACAACAAGCCGCACTACCATAACTCCCGCAAATGCCATCATCCCGCCAACCGACAGGTCTATGCCGGCCGACAGCATCACGAATAGTATTCCGGTCGTCAGGATCCCTACCACCGACACCTGGTCCAATATGTTCATAAGATTGGAAAAGCTTAAGAAAGCATCCGTCTCCAGTATACTCATCAGTATAAGTATGGCTGCAAGAAACACCACCACAGCATACTCTTTAAAATATTTTTTCACCGTATTCATAAGCACTTACTCTCCTTCTGTTTTAAACGTTCCCCGGACGCAAGTTTCATAACGTTCACCTGTGAAAACTCCGGTTTCTCCAAAATACCCGAAACTCTGCCTTCATACAGCACTGCCATCCTGTCGCTCATTCCAAGTATCTCCTCCATCTCCGAGGATATGATGATAATGCCGACTCCTCTTTCTGCAAGAGCGTTCATAAGAAGATAAATTTCGTGCTTTGCCCCAACGTCTATTCCCCTCGTCGGCTCGTCCATGATCAGGATCTTTGAATCAGAAGCGAGCCACTTTGCCAGGGCAACCTTCTGCTGATTTCCGCCTGAAAGGTTTTTGACGAGCTGTTCCACGGACGGCGCTTTGATGGAAAGAGACTTCTGAAGCCCGTCCACGATCTCATTTTCTTTGTCAGTGTCAATGATGCCGAGCGCCCCTGATATCTGCTTTAGAATACTTGCGGTAATATTCCATTTGATGGACAGGGAAAGAGAGACGCCCTGAGCCTTCCTGTCTTCGGTCAGAAATCCGATCCCGTTGGCGATGGCCTGCCACGGCGATTTGATATTCACTTTCCTGCCCTTGATAAATATATCGCCCGACTGGATTTTATCTAGTCCAAACAGCATTCTTGCAAGCTCAGTCCTCCCGGAACCGACGAGCCCGGCGAGACCTAATATCTCTCCCTCTCTGAGCGATAAAGAGATATCCCGGTCTCCCATACCTGTAATTTTGTTCAGTTCAAGCAAGACGCCGCCGGGAGCTGTCTTTCTCCCCGGATACGCCTCGGACAGGCTCCTCCCGACCATCATCGATATAAGCTGGTCTTTGGAACTGTCCCCGGTGCTGATCACTCCCACTACCTCCCCGTCCCTCATTACCGTGATTCTGTCCGTAATTTCAAATAACTCCTCAAGACGGTGGGATATATATACGATCGTGACGCCGCTTTCCTTTAACTGCCTGATGATCTCAAACAGCGCCTTCACTTCGTTGTCGGTAAGCGGCGCGGTGGGCTCGTCCATAATGATGAGCTTCGCCTTGCTTGCGATGGCTTTGGCGATCTCAACGAGCTGCATCTTGGCAACCGAAAGTTCTTTCACAAGAACAGCAGGATCAATGTCCACATCATACATATCGAGGATTTCCCGCGCTCTTTTATTAAGTTCCTTCCTGTTGAATATAATACCATGCCCTTCTTTTTCTCCGCAGAAAATATTCTCAGCCACAGACAGAGAGCCGGCCAGATTAAACTCCTGATAGACCGCCGCTATCCCCAGTCTTCTGGACTGTGCCGGTGTGACCATCCTGTATGTACTGCCCGCGATCTCGATCACGCCGCTGTCCGGCGCAATGGCGCCTGCTATCGTTTTGATCAGCGTAGATTTTCCGGCGCCGTTCTCACCGATCAGCCCGTGGATCTCTCCCTCTTCAACCTCAATCGAGACATCATTCAGCGCAATGACACCCGGATATGTTTTCACTATATTGTTCGTCTTTAAAATAACGCTCATAGTATCCTCTCCTGTGCGGAACCTTACATGTATAAGATTCCGCAGTCAGTTAAATCTAATTTTCATTACCGCATTTTACAGAAAATCGTCTACATTATCGATCGTGACCGGTTCCGGCACGAACAGGTAATCACGTGTTTCCAATTTGCCATTCTTAGAGACCTCCAGCGCATTCTGGATCATATTCTTTGTCACGCTGTCCGGATCACTCGATGCCGTGCCTCTGTACATACCGCCTTCTTTGATCGCCTGAAGCGCAGGTTCATTTGCGTCGACACCGAAGATGCCCACATGGTCCTGATCCGCCTTCCCTTTTGACTTCCACGCCTGGTATAATGCATAACAGCCTGCGTCGTTTATGCCCGCGACCGCCTTCATATCAGGATATTTTGTGAACCAGGCATTGCCCACCGACGTACCTTCGTCCTCAAGTCCTGCCTGCTGGGAATCTACGATCACAACATTCGGAGCTTCCTCCTTGATGGCCGCCTCAATTCCCTTTCTTCTCTCTACGAGGAATGGGAACGGGTCATAGTTAAGGATCCCGCACTGCACCTCTTCAGAGCTGTCAAATGTCTTATTTACCCACTCCGAGAGCATCTTGCCGATCACCTGTCCCATCGCATAGTTGTCGGCGCCGAAGAATCCGTCCGCCCCCTCGATATCCGTATCGTACGCAAAGAAATATACCCCTTTGCTCTGTGCCTGCTCCATGGCCGGTTTCAGGGCCACCGCGTTGTCCACATGACAGATGATCACATTGTATCCGCCGTTTGCAAAGTTATTGATCGCATCAATTTTCTTGGCGGAATCAATACATTCCTTTGTCGTTACCTGTACGTTTCCTTCTTCCTTTGCATATTTCTCAAGGCCCGTCTTTAACTGGGCGAAAAAGCCTGCCAGGTCGGAGGGGATAAAACCGATCTTTATCGTATCGCCCTCTGTCTTTGCCGCCTTTCCTGAATCAGAGCCTTCTTCTTTGGCTTTCGACCCGCAGGCTGCCATGGAAACTACCATTGCGGCGCACAGCAGAGCGCCGATGATTCTCTTTACGTTTCTCTTCATAATCCATTCCTCCTTTATTTTGTCTGAATTGTTAAGTGCATAATAGATTAGGACATTTTCATTGTCAATAATATCGTAAATAAGTCCCTTTTATCGTAAATCTTTATACACTTTAACCAAAGACAGGCCTGTTTTTACCTGTCTTCCAATTTTATCTAAAACTATTTTTCCGGTTGACATCTGCTCCTCATATGTTATAATGAATCCGTCAAATCATTAAATATTAGTGGAAGAGGTAATTTATGTTAATTGTGTCAGTAAAGGATTATACAGCGAAATAAATAAGTTGTAGGGGTACTTATGTCCAGCGGACTCGTGTACTCTTTATGCTGGTACGCCTGATCTGCCGGTATATCCGCCTTACTTTACACATTCATACACTTCCATGTTTATAAAGACGCCGAAGGGGTATCGCCGAATGCACAGCTTGTAAGGGCTGTGTTTTTTGTTCCCTGTTTCCGGCCGTATATATTCAGGACCACAGAAGTCGTATGCCTTAAGAAGGCGGAAGGAGCTTTATGTGGTCCTTTATTATTATAAAAATTGCAGCCGGCATCCGTGCGCAGGGACACATGCCCTGTACACCGGCGCCGGGAAAGGAATAAGAAAAATGAACAATAAATCATTAGAACTCATCGGATACTATGAAATTACAGAAAAACTGGCAAAGCAGGCCCTGACCGCCCGCGCAAAAGAACGCGCCCGCGCGCTCCACCCTTTCCTGTCCGAGTCAGAACTGCGCAAAAATCTGCGGGAGACGACACAGGCAAGAGAGATGATCGGACTGCTTGGGCTTCCGCCGCTTCCCGCCATGGAACATATCGAAGCATTTATAGAAAAAGCGGTGATCGGGGAACTGCTCATGCCGGAACATCTGGAGGAAATGGGGCTGTTTCTCAATGCGGTGCGCAGGCTGAAGCTTTATCTGAAAAAAGGGGAAGAACAGCACATACAGATCGCCTTCTATAATGACAATCTGGTGCTCCCGGAAGAATTAAAAGATAACATTGAACGCTGTATACGGGCAGGACGTGTGGACGATCATGCCTCCGGTTATCTGAATGATATCCGGCGCCAGATAAAGACCTCAGAGGAGAAGATAAACGAGAAAGCGGCGCGAGCGCTGAAAGCAGCCGGCGCCAGCGTCAGTGAATCCTTTATCGTACAGCGGAACGGACGGCTGTGCATCCCTGTCAAAAAAGAATGCCGCTTGCGGGTGCCCGGCAGTATTGTAGACAAATCGTCTACCGGCGCCACGGTCTTCATCGAACCGGAGACCGTCGCTTCACTTCGGGAGGAACTGGAGATACTGAAGATACAGGAAGATTCCGAAGAACGCCGTATCCTCTATGAACTGCTTGAACAGATCGCCCTGAATGAGGAAGCGCTGAGGGAAGATGTCCGGGTCATCGCTCTGCTCGATTTCGTATTTGCAAAGGCGAAGCTGAGCTTTGACATGAAGGCGGCAGAACCTCACATTAACCTCAGCCGGTATATCTCCGTCACCGGAGCGCGGCACCCCATGCTGGATAATGAGACGTGCGTTCCCCTCGACTTTGAGGCGGGACGCGGTGTCAGCGGCATTATCATCACCGGCCCGAACACCGGCGGAAAGACCGTTGCGCTTAAGACCGTCGCGCTCATAAGCGCCATGGCATGCGCGGGCCTCCATGTACCGTGCGCCTCTGCGGACATTGCGATGAACAATCAGATCTTGTGCGATATCGGTGACGGGCAGAACATGACAGACAATCTTTCCACCTTTTCCGCACACATTAAAAATGTCCTTGATATATTAAAGCGGGTAACGAAGGACAGCCTGGTCATTATGGATGAACTCGGCTCCGGCACAGACCCTGCCGAGGGAATGGGAATTGCCGTCGCCATACTGGAAGAACTGCGCAAAAGCGGCGCGCTGTTTTTCGTGACAACTCACTATCCGGAAGTGAAAGAATACGCGGGACGTCATCCGGACATAGCAAACGCGCGCATGGAATTCGACAAGGAGACGTTAAAGCCGCTCTACCGGCTCACCATAGGCGAATCCGGAGACAGCTGCGCCCTGTATATCGCCAAACGGCTCGGCGTGCCGGATAATATGCTGGCGGCCGCCGCCAGAGAAGCCTACGGTCCGCGCGCGGAACATATCATCTCGGATCTTGGGACTCACAGCTCACCGGAGCCGTTCCGTAAGATATCCGCACCGCGCTTAAAGCCTGTGCAAGACATAAAGCTTCCCTCATCGCAGGGCCAGGAATTTACCAGGGGCGACAGCGTCACCATACTGCCGGACAAAAAGATAGGCATCGTCGTCCGGCCTGCGGACAGCCGGGGTAATGTCCTCGTACAGGTGCAGAAAGAAAAATTTTATGTCAACAGAAAAAGACTGGAGCTTAAAGTGGCGGCATCACAGCTTTATCCGGAGGATTACGACTTTTCTATCATCTTCGATTCAGCAGAGCACCGGAAGATCCGTCACCAGATGGAACGGAAATATGAGGCCGGCCTTGAGATAGAGTCCTTCGACCGCCATCTTCCATAATTTACACAATAAGTATTTTTTTTACTTCTTTTTATTGATTTAACATTAACGGTAATCTACAATGAACTTAACAGAACTTATTAACCGTTAAGATTGTTTCTGTAAGGGGAGGAACCAATGGAACTTCATGAAGGTATACCAGATTCATTTCATATAGATACGGACGCCTTTTATAATGCCATCGTCAACAGTACGGAGGATTATATCTATATTGTGGATATCACCAAAGATATCTCCCTCGTGTCGGAGAATATGGCGCGTGACTTTGATCTGCCCGGACGTCTCGTGCCGGGACTTATCCCTCTGTGGGGAGAACTCATACATGAGAAGGACAGACAGCGCTATTATGACTCGATCGATGAGATGATGGCGGGATATACAGATATCCACAATGTAGAATACCAGATCCTGAACAAAAAGAATGAATACATCTGGGTCTGCTGCCGCGGTCTTCTTACGCGGGACGAAAGCGGCGCGCCCACCATGTTCGCGGGCGTCGTGACCCCGGTGGGAAGCAAGGGAAAGATGGACCGCACGACCGGGCTTTTTACACAGGAGGAATGCAAGAACCATATTGAAGCCTATCTGAATCTCGGCAATACGAGCGGTGGGTTTCTTCTGCTTGGGATCGATGATTTTAAGCGGATCAACAATCTGAAAAATCATACATTCGGCGATACCGTACTGCGCAAGATCGCTCAGGATATCCAGCATATGATTCCGCACAAAGCGGAGATCTTCCGGTTCGACGGCGACGAAGGAGCAGTCTTCTCACCCGGAGCCACTCTGGAGGATATGTACGACTTATATTCCAAGATACATCTCTATGCCAACAAAGAACATGAGATCGACGGCATCTCCTACTACTGCACCATATCGGGCGGCGTCGCCATGCTCGGCACGGATGCGGACAATTATCTCGACCTCATAAAGTGTGCTATGAGCGCTCTTGAAGCGTCAAAAAAGAAGGGGAAAAATATGTGCACCGCCTTCACGCCGGCTCTTTTGCAGTCCAATCTGTATATCATGGAGCTGACCAATGAACTGCAGCGGTGTGTGATGAACGGCATGGAAGGCTTCTCCGTCGTATATCAGCCCTTTGTAAAGACCGACGGACTCTGTCTCAAAGGCGCGGAGGCTCTGCTTCGCTGGTCCTCTCCGGCAGTAAAAAAAGTGGGCCCCGCGGAATTCATCCCGCTTCTGGAATCAAGCGGAACGATCGTCCCTGTCGGCAAGTGGGTGTTGGACAAGGCTTTCTGCACGTGTAAGAAATGGGTCGCCAGATGGCCTGATTTTGTCATGAATATCAATGTGTCTTACGTCCAGATCATCGAAAAGGATTTTGTCCCTTATATCGAAGAGCTGCTGAAAAAATATGACCTTCCCGCCAGACACATCGTGCTGGAGATGACAGAGAGCTATTTCGTGACTGATATGCCGGCGTTAAAGACTACGTTCCAGCGCCTGCGTGATATTGATATATGCATCGCCATGGATGACTTCGGGACCGGCTACTCCTCACTTGGAATGCTTTCCCAGACGCTGGCGGATATCGTCAAGATAGACCGGATGTTCATCTCACTCATTAATGATAAAGAGCATTTCTTCAACCGCTCTTTCATCCAGGCGGTCATCAACCTGTGCCACAGCATCGGGATCTCAGTCTGCGTGGAAGGCGTGGAATGCGCAGATGAACTGGATACCGTCCAGAACATGTCTGCAGACAGTATTCAGGGATACTATATCTCAAAGCCTGTCTCACAGGATGAATTTGAGGAAAAATACTGGGACAGTTAAATAAAATTCAGATAAAGAGCGTCGTATTATCTCTACATGAACTTGGATTCAGAAAGGGAAAGGTCTTCATATGTATCAAGAAACGCGTAAAATCACCATTTTCTCTGAACATACCGGCTTGGAACCTCTGATCCGGTCAGCCATGGAAAAAGGGCCCGTTGCTTACACCATATCTACGACATCGTCTATGCAGACTGATTGGCAGGACAGTGATATCATCTTGTGTGATATTCCTGTAGAAGAGCTGGCATCCGTTAAGAAAAAGATGAGATCAGATTCTTATCTGCTCTACATATACAGCCCCGCGGATGATATATGCCGGGATAAGGACACGGCGGCCGATGAATTATTCGCCCGGCCCGTCAGCAAAGACTATCTGCAGAAACGGATACGGCACATTTGCGGTGAGATAAAGCTCCGGGCGGACGAATGGCTCTCCTCCACATATCTGGACGTGCTCATCGACAGTATGCCGGATCTCGTCTGGTTCAAGGACAACAACGGCATACATGTAAAGGTGAACAATGTCTTCTGCCACACCGTCGGAAAAGAGCGGAAAGACGTGACGGGCAAAGACCACTGTACGATATGGGATGTGGAAGTGGACGACTGCGAGGCGACGGAGGCGATCGTGCGCAGGGAACGGCGGACGTGCCAGTTTAACGAGCTTGTAAAGAGCAGCGGCGGCATGCGCCAGTTCCGTACATACAAGTCGCCTCTCTTTGACAGAGACGGGAATATTATGGGAACCGTGGGCATCGGACACGATGTCACCGTCCTTGAGAATATGAGCAATGAGATGGAAATACTGCTGAACAGCATGCCTTTTGCCATTCTGTTAAAAGACAGCGCCGGCGCCATCGTGGATGTCAACTTAAAGTTCGAGGAATATTTTAGTTCCCGCAGAGACGATGTGATAGGCAGACCGTTCCACGAATGGCATGAAAGCATGTTCCACGGGCTGTCCTCCGTCAAAAAGAACGACACCGAAGAAATACATCTTCCCGAAGACGACGGTGAGCGGATCCTCGAGATCACCCACGAGCCCATATATGATATATTTGAGAGCATTGTCGGGGAGCTGACCATCTACCGTGACATAACGGAAGAATCTCTTCTCAAGGAACAGCTGAACAATAACTCAAACACAGACTTTCTGACAGGCCTGTGCAACAGGCGCTTTTTCTATGAATACTTTTCTGAGACTCACAGCTACGAGCAGATCTCCATTTTATACGTGGATCTGGACCATTTTAAAATGGTAAATGATACTTACGGCCACCAGATCGGTGATGAGGCGCTGATCATGGTCGCCGCGACTTTAAAGAAATGTTTCCCGGACAATCTCATTGCGCGCATCGGCGGAGATGAGTTTCTTGTCGCCAGGACGGAGCCGGTGGCAGAAGAAGAACTTGTCCGCCAGGCAGACATGCTGATCGACGGGCTGCAGGACGCCTTCAACACGAACAGCTGTATGAAGGTCCTGTCGGCAAGCATCGGTATCGCATATACGACAGAACCCGCAAAAAAGATTGACGACCTGATCAAAGAAAGTGACATCGCCCTCTATAAAGCCAAGCAGTCCGGCCGTTCCCGGTGCTGTGTATACCGTTAAAAAGCAAAAATTCCCCGGGATCGGTACAAAAGGATCCCGGGGCTTATTCACATTATTTATCTGAATCCGATTTATCTGTCTTTGCTACCTGCACACAGTTCTTTGCAAGCCAGTCTTTCACCAGATTATTCAATGCCATCTCTTTCAAGTCGTCTTCCTCAGCCGCTTTTTTTAACGCGTCTGCATTTTCATAACCATATGTCTCGGCCATTTTTTTAAGCTGTTTTTTGTACTCGTCGTCCGACAGCTTGATCTTCTCTTTATCTGCGATCGCTTTTGTGACAAGCGTCTGCTTCACACTGGACTTTGCAGCCTTGTTCACCTGTTCTTCAAACTCTTCTACCGTAGCTCCCATCTGTTCCTGGATAAAGGTATCATAGTCCATCTGGTAATATTCTGCCGCATCTTTATACTGCTGGATCAGGTTGTCGGTGATGTCCTTGACATCCTTCTTCGGGTATTTCTTTACTTTTGATTTATCAAGCACTGCTTCCCACACTGCGGAGGACAGATTGTCATTGTATGCTGTCTCTGCCTCTTCCTCGAGCTGCTTTTTAACTTCCTTTTTGTATTCCTTGACTGTTTTTGACTTCTCAGATACGGACTTTACAAACTTGTCATCCAGCTCCGGCACTTCATCCTGTGTGATCTTGTTTACCGTGATCGTGAACACAACGTCTTTTCCGGCATAATCTGCATTGCCGTAATTTTCCGGAAATTTTCCGTTCCAGTCATATGTCTCGCCGATATTATGGCCGATGACGCTCTCCTCAAATCCTTCGATAAATACGCCGGAACCGATCGTGAGCGGGTAATCCTCCGCGCTGCCGCCGTCAAAAGTCTCTCCGCCGATCTTTCCCACATAATCGATATTGACCGTATCACCGTTTTCTACCGCGCGGTCGGTGATCTCCTTCTGGGTCGCCTTTGATTCCAGCGTGGACTGGATGGCGCTCTCCACGTCCTTGTCTGTCACTTTGGACGCTTTCTCAACTTCATCAACCTGGATTCCTTTATATCCTTCAACTGTCACCTCGTCGGTATCAATCTGGTTGCTTCCCGCACATCCTGCAAGTATCATAGAACCTGCGCATACCAACGCCAATGCAGCAACTAATTTCTTTTTCATAAAATACACCTCATCGATTCTTTATCTTTTATGTCCCTCTCTTTGAAACATACTGTATTAGTTATAGCACATTCTCCATAAATTTGAAACCTTTTTCACACTTATTTCACTTTTAGGAAAGATACGGTCACAACACCGGCGACAGAAGACGGCAGAACTGCTCCTTGACGCGGATGACAAGTCCCCGGCGTTCATAGCCCTTCCGCGTTATGAGCGTACTTTTCGGGATGTCATTTTCAAACGCCTCCATCAGCTTCTCCGTCGTCCTGGCGCTGTATACGACCGCGTTCACCTCAAAGTTCAGGGAAAAGCTTCGAATATCCATGTTGGCAGTCCCGATACAGCTCACAAGACCGTCCACACAGAGACATTTTGTGTGGAGAAATCCGTTGTCGTAAGTGTAGCATCTCGCCCCCGCTTCTATCATCTCACCCGCGTAGGAGTAGGTCGCCCAGTAGACGAACGGGTGATCCGGCTTGCACGGTATCATGATGCGCACGTCGATCCCTGATCTGGCCGCTATGACAAGCGCGTCTCTGATATCTTCGTCAGGGATAAAATACGGCGTCTGAATGTAGATACTGCTCCTCGCCATGTGAATGAGACGCAGATAGTTGTTGCGTATCTCCTGGCTCCTGGAGTCCGGCCCGCTCGATATGATCTGTACCGGGTCGCGCCCGTTGCGGATATAGGTCGGTATCTCGAAGAGACGGTCCTCCAGAAAGAGATTTTCTCTTGCCGCATAGTTCCAGTCAAGCACGAACCTGACCGCGAGGGACGTAACGGCTGAGCCTTCGATACAAATATGCGTATCCCTCCAGTAACCGAATTTCTTGTCCAGTCCAAGGTACTCTCTGCCGATATTGAATCCGCCCACGAACCCGATACGTCCGTCGATCACAACGATCTTCCTGTGGTTGCGGTAATTGACGCGCAGCTGCAGCTTCCCGAGCACCGCCGGGAAAAACTCCGCCACCTCGATCCCCGCCTTTTCAAGCCTCACCCAGTCAGCGTTGTGCATACCGCGGCAGCCCATACTGTCAAAGAGCACCCGCACTTCCACGCCCTGTCTCGCCTTGCGGACAAGCACTTCCTCTATCTCCTGCCACAGTTCATCGTTTCGTATGATGTAATACTGCAGATGAATGTAGTTCCTCGCATGCTCCATCTCTGTCATGAGCGCCTGGAACTTCTCTCTGCCGTCCGTGTAGATGCGGATGTCATTATTGTCCGTCAGCACGGCTTCCCCTTCATTCAGGTTGTACAGGATCAGGCTCTTGAACCGCTCAAGCTCCGGATCGCGCAGCCTGAGCTTCCTTCGGTATATAGACTCCTCCTGGCGGCGGACCGCATACTTGATCTCCCCCTCTATCTCCTTCATCTTGAACATCCGCTCCTTGCGGAAGTTCTGTCCGAGGACGAGATACAGTATAAAGCCGAGGATCGGAACAAAATAGAGCAGAAGCAGCCATGCCCATACTGTCGTCGGATTCCTGCGCTGGAAAAAGATGATCAGCAGGGAAAATATTATATTGATAAACAGCAGATGGTCAATGATCCACCAGTAAGCAGTCCCGACCGCCTGCGCGGCATTTTGCATCATAATCTCACTCCCCCATAATGTATGCTTATTGATTTCCTGACGTATGTGTTCTATTATAACGTCATCTGACGAGAAAAGTAACCCTAAAATGTCAAATCTCTTGCACTTAAAGTAAAAGAATGATACAATGTACATCGTGAAAAAGTCTATTTGTAGGAGGTTCCCATGAGTACATTAACGATCGTACTGCTTGTTATCTTAATTGTATTAGTTATAGCATGTGTTGTATTATATTTTCTCGGCAAAAGAGCAGAAAAGAAGCAGGCTGCCCAGCAGGAACAGCTTGACGCGGCCGCGCAGACCGTATCTATGCTTATTATCGACAAAGGTAAGATGCGACTTAAGGACGCAGGTTTTCCGCCGGTCGTAGTGGAAGGTACGCCGAAGTATCTCCGCCGTTCCAAAGTGCCTGTCGTAAAAGCCAAAGTCGGACCGAAAGTAATGACGCTCATGTGCGACGCTCAGGTATTCCCGGTCATACCGGTCAAAAAGGAAGTAAAAGCCACGGTAAGCGGCATATACATCACAGGAGTCAAAGGTCTCAGAGGACCGCTTGAGACGCCGCCGAAGAAGAAAGGGTTCTTCAAGAGGATCACGGGCAGATAGTATGCAGACGTATAAAAAGCATTGGGACTAGCGTTCCAATGCTTTTATATTCATATCAATATTACAGTCCGCCACTTTTTCGTCATTGATATCGAGCGCATAGTTAACGGCGATCGCTATGTTATTCTCCGTCACATCTACGTCTATCTTCCTCGTGTGGATCCCTATGAGCAGTTCTCCGTAAGGCGTCTCGTACTGAGTCATGTTAATCTTATCTTTCTCAAATACCATATGGGCGCTGGCAAGCCCGCTTTTGATGATCTCAAACACGCTGTCTCCCGTGATCTTTATCGTATTTCTGACGGTGCCCGCCATCCCCTCCACAGGCTCCTCATATATCACATAATGCTTTCCGTTTTTGTTGTAGTAAACGGCCGGGGTGATCACCTCTATCGGTTCGTTCTCATCCGCTTCGGCACCTGCCGCGTCAAAGTGAAGTCCGGAAATGCTTAACAGTACATCTTTCGTCATATTTTCACCTAATAATCCTCAATATTGATTTGCTGAATGGTCTCTACGTTGTACGGCAGTATAGAGTTGGCAAAATGCTTAAACTTCTCAGCCGTATCGCTTACATAGAACTCGTACCGGGCAAGGCTTCCGGAATTGTTCTCCATGTCATGCTCCGCAAGCAGAGCTTTCAGATCCATGGCCGTCTCGTAGGCCGGATTTACGATATTTACATTCTCTCCGAAATACTCCATGATACGGGACCTCAGAAGCGGATAGTGGGTACAGCCGAGTATCATCGTATCGATGTCCGAATGCTTCATCTCATCCAGATAATATTCAATAATCTCATCCGTGACATGGTGCTTCGCAAACCCTTCCTCCACCAGCGGCACAAACAGCGGGCACGGCTTTCCTATCACCGAAGCCTCCGGCTCCATATCCGTGATGACCTTGGAGTATGTATGACTCTGGATCGTCGCCTCCGTTCCGACCACTCCTATCTTTTTGCTCTTCGTCTCCTTCACCGCCGCCCGCGCGCCGGGTACGATGACACCTATGATCGGAATGCCGGACTCCTCTTTCACGACGTCCAGCGCCAGTGCGCTTGCTGTATTGCACGCTATGACAATGGCCTTCACGCCCTTCGTCTCAAGAAAGCGGATGATCTGCCGTGAAAACCGGATTATATTATTTCTGGACTTGCTGCCGTACGGAACTCTGGCCGTGTCTCCGAAATAGACGATATTTTCATCCGGCAGCTGGCGCATGATCTCCCGCGCCACGGTAAGTCCCCCCACGCCGGAATCAAACACTCCTATGGGCGCCGTCCTGTCTTTATTACTGTTCAATTTACTTCCCTCTTTTCACTTTGTTCGTATGTCTATTCACCTGTGCCGTTTGAAAAAAGAGACCTTCAGTAAAAGAAAACTCTTCGTCCTGAACGTCTCTGTTGTCTCTCAAAACTGATATTCTAAAGTGCCAGCTCTCTCGCGATCTCATACTGGTAGGTCGGAATACCCTTCTTCATTCCAAGCGCCTCGTCGATGTCAAAATCTACGTACTCGCCGTGTCTGTAACCGACAACACGGTTGGACTTGCCTTCGATCAGCAGATCTACAGCCATAGCTCCCATGATAGACGCATATACCCTGTCTTTGCACGTCGGACTTCCGCCGCGCTGCATGTGGCCGAGAACCGTGGCTCTCGTCTCCATGCCGGTGGCCTCCTCGATCCTCTTTGCCATGTTCATGGAATCACCGATACCTTCGGCATTGATGATAATATAGTTCTTTTTACCGCGCTTTCTGCACTCCTGTATATCCTGGACTATAGCGTCCTCGTTGTAATCGTGTTCCTCCGGCATGAGAATACGCTCCGCGCCGTTGGCGATCCCGCACCAGAGTGCAAGGTATCCCGCGTCTCTTCCCATCACCTCAATGATCGAACATCTTTCGTGGGATGTGGACGTATCTCTTACTTTGTCGATCGCTTCCATGGCCGTATTGACAGCCGTGTCAAATCCGATCGTATACTCCGTACAGGCAATATCAAGATCGATCGTGCCCGGGAGTCCTATTGTATTGATCCCAAGTCTGGACAGCTTCTGAGCGCCGGCAAAAGAACCGTCTCCGCCGATGACTACCAGACCGTCTATTCCATATTTTTTACATATCGCCGCGGCTTTCTGCTGCCCCTCTTCCGTGCGCATCTCTTCACATCTTGCCGTCTGGAGAATGGTCCCTCCGCGCTGAATGGTATCGGATACATCTCTGGCGGACAGGTCGATGATCTCTTCATTCAAAAGACCCTGATATCCTCTTCTGATGCCTCTTACTTTCAAGCCTTTCCCTAATGCCGTCCTTACGACCGCGCGGATAGCAGCATTCATTCCGGGGGCATCTCCGCCGCTCGTCAAAACGCCTATTGTACGAATTATTTTGTCTGCCATTTCAATTCCTCCATCGTATGTTTTCATTCTCATTCTTTCTCTTCTTCGTGGTTCATTTTACCTTATCTAAGAGATGTTTTCAATGGGTTTTTCTATAACTTTTACACAAGATTCCCCAAGGTAATTCGTCAATCTGCTTAAAATCCCGGGCTCCACACAGATGTTCCTGCTTCTCGGGAGCCGTTTGACCGCCTTTTCAGCCTTGCAGTATATCACGACCTGATCGTCTCCGTCAGACTCCTTGATCAGATCATAAAGCTCTGCTTCCCGGGCGAGAAACGCCGCCTTATTATCGTACTGGAGCCAGAGCTCCTTCTTCGTCTGTTCAAACGGAACGATGTCGTCACAGATAAGCTTGCTCGCGGCTTCATCCTCCTCAGAGACCCTTCCCTTTACAAATACCTTATTTTCTTCTGTGAGATACCTCTGGTGCTTCTCGTACACTTTCGGAAACACGACGACTTCCACTGTGCCCGCCAGGTCTTCCAGTGTCAGAAAGGCCATCGTCTTATTGTTCTTTGTATACTTTATCGTCTTGTCCGCAATGATCCCTCCCACGACTTCCTGCGCCCCATCGTGCACCTTCGTCTGTCCGGTCTCCTCATCCAGCTGAAAATCGAGTGTCGTTCTCGTTATGCTTTTCTTCCACTTTTCTTCATACTCTTCCATAGGATGCCCGCTTAAGTAGATTCCCAGTACCTCCTTTTCAAAAGAGAGCAGATTTTCTTTTTCATATTCCCCCACGTCGGGCAGCGGAATATCAAACTCCGCTTTCTGGTCTTCATCCACCATATCAAACAGAGTCATCTGCCCGGTCATGGAATACTTTCTCTCCTGGTTTACCTGGTCGAGGATCTGCACATAGATGATCATAAACTGCTTTCTCGTCCCGCCGAGACTGTCAAAGGCTCCCGACTTGATAAAGTTCTCAAGCGTCCTTTTGTTGACTTCCTTCCCGGACATGCGCTCGATGAAGTCTTTCAGCGTCTTGAATGGACCGCCCGCGCCGCGCTCGCTGACGATCGCGTCGATCACCGGCCTGCCGATGCTCTTGATGGCAGCCAGCCCGTAACGGATGCGCCCGTTCTCCACCGTAAAGTTACCAAGACCTTTGTTGATATCCGGCGGCATGATCTCGATCCCCATCTGCTGGCGGCACGTGTATATATATTCCGCCACCTTCCCGGGATTATCGATACACGATGTCATGAGCGCCGCCATGAACTCTACGGGATAATAATATTTCAGCCACGCGGTCTGATAGGAGACAACAGCGTATGCCGCCGCGTGCGATTTGTTAAACGCATACTTTGCGAAATCGATCATCTCATCGTAGATCTTGTTGGCCGTCTTCTCATCTATACCGTTTTTTATACAGCCCGGCACTCCCTCTTCCTCATTGCCGTACACGAAGTTCTGCCGCTCTTTTTTCATCACGTCGCCCTTTTTCTTGGACATGGCGCGGCGCAGAAGGTCGCTCCGTCCCAGAGTATACCCGGCAAGGTCGCGCACGATCTGCATTACCTGCTCCTGGTATACGATACACCCATATGTCGGGGCCAGGATCGGCTCCAGCTGCGGGCAGTCGTACGTGATGCTCTGTGCATTGTTCTTTCCTTTGATATACTGCGGGATAAAATCCATCGGGCCCGGACGGTAGAGAGAGATGCCCGCGATGATATCCTCCAGGCTCTGCGGCTTCAGCTCCTTCATAAAGCTCTTCATCCCGCCGCTTTCCAGCTGGAAGATACCGTCTGTCCGACCCGTTCCGATAGAGCTGAGCACTTTCTTATCGTCATAATCTATGTTGTCCATATCGATAGGCTGACCGGTACTTACACCCGCAAGCTGAGCCGCGTTCTGAATGACCGTCAGCGTGCGCAGCCCGAGAAAGTCCATCTTCAATAGTCCTAGCTCTTCCAGCGTCGTCATGGTAAACTGCGTCGTGACCGATCCGTCGGAGCCGAGTGAAAGCGGTACATATTCATCCACCGCCTTCTGGCTGATCACGACCCCGGCCGCATGCATGGACGTATGCCGCGGAAGCCCTTCCAGCCGTTTCGACATGTCGATCAGTTCCCGCACCTGCTCATCTTCCTGGTACACTCTCCTGAGCTCCGGATTCATGGCGAGCGCGCGCTCGAGTGTCATGTTGAGCTCCGTCGGCACCATCTTGGCAATGTTGTCCACGAACGCATACGGAAGATCCATCACACGTCCCACATCCCGGATAACACCGCGGGCCGCCAGTGTACCAAAGGTGACGATCTGTACGACCCGGTCGGAGCCGTACTTTTCTACCACGTAATCTATCACTTCCTGCCTCCGCTCGAAGCAGAAGTCAATATCGATATCCGGCATGGACACACGCTCCGGATTCAGGAACCGCTCAAAGAGCAGCTGATACTTTATCGGATCTATACTCGTGATGTCCAGACAGTAGGACACAATGCTCCCCGCCGCGGAACCACGGCCGGGACCAACGATGATGTCGTGGTCTTTGGCATACTTGATAAAATCCCATACAATGAGGAAATAATCCACGTATCCCATGGACTGAATGACGGACAGTTCGTATTCCAGCCGTTCTGCCAGCGCCTCCTCCCCGTCCGGATAGCGTCGCTTCAACCCCTCAAAGCAGAGCTTTCTCAAGTATTCCCATGACGTATATCCTTCCGGCACGTCGTATTTCGGGAGCTTTGTCACGCCAAATTCTATCTCCACATTACACCGGTCCGCGATCTTCTGCGTATTCTCCAGCGCCTGGAGCGCATACGGAAAGAGCCGGCGCATCTCCTCCTCCGACTTGATATAATACTGCCCGCCCTCGTAGCGCATACGGTCTTCGTCCGCCAGTTTCTTTCCCGTCTGCAGGCAGAGCAGTATGTCGTGAGGCTTGACGTCGTCCTCGTATGTATAGTGGATATCGTTGGTGGCCACAAGCTCGATTCCCGTCTCCTGGGAAAGTCTGAGCAGAGACTGGTTGACCATTTTCTGCTCCTGCATGCCGTGGTCCTGCAGCTCAAGGAAGAAATTTCCTTCCCCGAAGATGCCCTCATAGCGCTGTGCCGCCGCTTTCGCCTCGCTGTACATCCCGCGCATGATATTGCGCTGCACTTCCCCCGCCAGGCAGGCGCTCAGCGCAATGATCCCCTCATGGTATTCTTCCAGCAGTTCCAGATCCACACGGGGCTTATAATAGTACCCTTCCGTGAATCCCCTTGATACGAGCTTCATCAGATTATGGTACCCCATATCGTTCTCCGCCAGCAGTACAAGATGATAATATCTGTCCTCACCGCTGCCGCCCGCCTCTTTATCAAACCGGGAACCCGGGGCCACATATACTTCACAGCCGAGGACAGGCTTCACTCCCGCCTCCTTCGCCGCCCGGTAAAAATCTATGACGCCGAACATGACGCCGTGGTCTGTGATGGCCACACTGTCCATCCCAAGTTCCTTCACCCGGGAAATACACTCTTTTATCTTATTTGAACCGTCCAGGAGACTGTACTCCGTATGGACATGCAAATGTGCAAAACTCATAATCACTCCTGTTCTGTACTCGTTGACATATATCTACATAATACTATATCAAACTTTCGCCAATAATAAAATGTAAAATTATTGATGAAAGCACCAGTTCCGCGCTCACGGTCTGTCTGACCGGTTTCACGCGTGACTGGTGCCCTCCTGTTCATTATAAAACTGTTAAGCCGCCTGATTCTTTCCTGCTTCTATGTCCTTATCCGCAAGCGCGATCTCTTCTCTTAGTTCAAATATCCTCCGCTGGCGTTTCTTCATGCTTCTCGTGTACTCTATCTCCACAATAAGCGCAAGCAGGACGAGCAGAAAGTGAAGTATACAGCATTTATGGTCTTTAGAAGCCCTGTTGGCAAGCGGTACTCCTTCATCGTCTGACTGTACAAGCTGCCGGACATTATCTCCAATGGCATTGCCGATCCCCTCTGCCAGCTCAGCAACAGGTTCTGTGATCGCCTGGATCACAGCTGCCGGCGTTACTGTATTATTTCCATCGGGAGCAGTCCCTCCCGGATTTGTTCCGTCGGGAGTCGTTCCGCCTGGTGTCGTTCCTCCCGGCGTCACTGCGGCCGGTGTCTCTTCTCTGTCAAATTCAGCTGTAAATGTTCTTGTTCCTGTAATTTTCATGCCGACCACCGGTGTCTGCGGAGTCCATGTCAGGCTGCTCTGTGTATATCCGCCGGCTGCTCTGGCTTCCGCCGTATATTGCAGTGTACCGATGCCTAACTCAGATGGATTTCCATCCATGTCATATAATGTGACAACCGTTTTGTCAATACTTACAGTTCCATTGACCGCTTCAAAATATACGACTGCCTGATATCTGTCAGGAATTCCGTCCGGCTCATTCGGATTCTCACCTTCACCGATGACATCCTCCTCCCACTGTGCGTAGAAGGTAACATCGCCCGTGATCGTGTAGCTTTCATCAGGTTTGACAGACATGCCGTTTCCGTCCGCCTGTGTGTTCCATCCGTCAAATACATAGCCCGCGCGCTGGAACCCATTATCTTTGACTGTATACTCATAATTCTCTTCATACAGTCCTGTATCTTCTACGCTGCCTGTCACCTGATCTCCATTGCCGTCATATGTCACTTTGAACTCTTTATAGTCGGGAACATCATCCGGTCCAGTGCCAGGGCCCGCAATATCCACAGCCCATACCGCATACAGAACGACGCTTTCCCTTCCCATTTTAACAGAAGCGCCCACTATGGATTCCATGGCTTCATCTTCCATCGCCTGTGTAGTAATAAGAGGTGACTGCACGGTGCTCCATCCAAGGAACAGTGCGCCGTCTCTTTTAAGCTCTCCCCGGTCCATGATCTGAATATCCGCTTCATACGAATATTCTGCGCCGTCCACCGGTACAGAGCCGGAAGTACTGCCGTTTCCGTCATAGGTGATCTGTCCGGCTATCTCGAACGTTCCCGGAACTACCTTAACGTCATAGTTACTGTTGGATGTATAATCTGCTGTCAGAACATCCTTATATATTCCGACCTTTTCATTGTCATCTCCGCCTGCTCCTGTTCTCTTATAAGTGACAGCGCCAAGGTCCGATCCGTTCACAAGTGCAGGGCTTATGCTTCCTGTATAACTGTCCGGACTGTCCGGCTCCCCGTAAAGCTTCCTGCTGTCATCCACTGTGATCGTAACTTTCTTCGGGTCTACCTTAAGAGTACCCTTCGTCTCGCTGATCACATAATTACTTTCTTTTGCGTTCGTCCACCGGATGTCATAATCATTGAGGCTCGTTCCTGCGTCTGTCTGCGTCCCTGTCACTGCAAATTCTGCGTCCTCGTTATCTGCAAATCCCGAGATGCTTCCATCCGCCGTAAGCGCTGTGCCGTCATATTCCTTATCCGCGCTGTAAGTAACTGCCGTAAGCACTGCAGGATTCACCTGAATGCTGCCGTCCACGTACCGGATCCGAAGCTTTGTTGTTATATCCTGACCATCTGCATTTTTGATAACGAGATGATCGCAGGCTGCCGTTACTTTATCTGTCGTCACGTCTGTCACCGCTGCGTCAGAGTAAGCCTCCGCACTGTATCCTGCCGGAAGATTCCTGACTTCTACAACTGCTTTGTGTTCACTTCCGTCGTAAGTAAACTCTCCACCCTCTGTGAGCACTACGATCTCATCCGCATACTCGAGTACCGTCAAAGTCCCTAAAGTCTCATGAACTGCATAATTACTTTCTTTTGCGGTACCGTTCCAGTCTATTTTATAAGTGTTCGTGCTGGAACCGGCCTTTGTCTGGCTTCCCGTCACAGTAAATGCTGCCGTTTCGCCGTTCACAAGACCATCCATCTTTCCGCCTGCTTTGAGCGCCCCGCCGTCATACGGCTTTTCCGCGCTTTCCGTCACTACTGTCAGCCGTGCCGGATTTACAACGATACTTCCGTTCTTATATGTAATGTTGAGCTTTCCGGTCACATCCTCACCGGAGACATTTTTGATAACAAGTTTGTCGCAGCGCGCTTCCACTGCTTCTTTCGTAACGTCCGCCGCTTTCGCATCCGTAGATGCCTCTTCCACATAATAGCCTTTCGGAAGCTGGGATACCTCTACCTTTGCTTTATGTTCTGCGCCATCGTACGTATATATTCCGCCTGTCGTCGTTACCGTTATCTGTTCTGCGTATTCAGTCACTTTAAGAGTACCCAGGTCTTCCTTCACTATATAATTGTCTTTTTTCGCGGACCCGTTCCACGTAATGTCATAAGTATTGAGGCTGCCACCAACCTCTGTCTGGCTTCCTGTCACTTCAAACGCTGCTGTCTCGCCCTTCACAAAGCCGCTTATATTACCTGCGGCAGTAAGTTTATCACCGTCGTATACTTTCTCTGCGCCCTCTGTCTTTACCGACAGTTCTGCCGGTGTGATCTTCACAGAAGCCGTGCCCTTCCAGACGGTATTACCATTCTCTTTATCTGTGACCGTCACCGTAACTTTCTGTTCTGTCACATCTGTAAACTGCGGATTATCTTCTGTCTTTCCGGCGCTCTCTGTCTCGTATGAGACCGCCTCGCCTGCCAGCAACTTATCAGAAATATCGAACGTTATCCCATGCCGGTCTGCGTCGTACACTCCTTCATAGCCTTTCAGCGCCGCGTCAAATACAGATGTATCGCGTACCCATTTTGCGTAATAATGTGTTTCTCCGGCAGGGTAAGCTGACGGCAGCTTTGTCACTTTGTCTCCTTCTTCACAATCCTTTGTCTTATACCATCCTTCAAACACATATCCTTCAGGACCTTCAATGTCTGACGGCATATCGGTATTCACCAGCGTCTGGCCTGTTTTACCTGTCAGGGTATTGACGATATCATTCTCAGACCCGTCATTTCTATGGAAGATAATGTATGCGTCTTCCGCCTCTGTCTCAACATTTACCATAATATCTGTCGTTACATTGGACTGCGGAGGATAAGTATATTCCTTTCTTCCATATACGTTCCTGTTCGTTGTTGTCTGTCCGTCTTTGCTGACAGTTACCTTAGATATAAAATATCCCTCTGAAGCCTTAAAGCTCACTTCCGGCGATCTTCCCGCCGATGTGACATAACCGATGACCTCATTGTCTGCTTCTGCCTCATCCACTGCCTCGTCCGATACAAACCGCGCTGTACCGTTATCGATCGTCCCTTCTATTCTCTGTTCATGTTCCTTCCACTGAGCCGTAAACTTAAGCTGTGTACTTCCGTTTAGATCATCATAGATCTCGTCCATCACAATACGGCTGCCCGGCTGATAAACATCACCCGTCTGCTCCAATTTCCAGCCAGCAAACGTATAACCGGTTTTTTCCGGACGTTCAGAGCTTAAAGTAACAGTATCGTGAATGGTATACTTATTTGTGTCTGCCGGTTCCGGTGTTCCGCCGGCCGAATCATATACTACCGTATGTTTGACCGGATTCGCCGTGATCGTAAACCACCTGTCTGCATTCCCATTATTCCATGTACCAAAAGTAAACCAGTAATCACATCCTAATTCTTCATGTGCTTTATTAGACTGATCTGCAAAATAATAGTATGTACTGTCCGGATGCTTTTTCTCAAATGAAAAATACTCTCCGGCCATATTGCTGCTTACCGGCGCATACACCGTATCCGTCATATACCCTCTCTCAACCGACACGTAGAACAGGATCCTCGCATTGCCGGCCGCGTTCATCGTGATCGATGAACCGACAGGCAGCTGGGCCAGATCGGTTATATCCTGCGGCGTACCATTTTGTTTCTTGAAGGCATAATAGACCTTGACTCCTGACGAGCCGGTCCTCAATGTGAATTTATTACCGCTTTCCTTCTCGTACTGGGCCACGTATGTAGTATCCGAGGATATTCCAGCCTCGGCCGGATTATTGACTGTCTCACCGGTCTCTTCATTCTTCCAACCGGTAAACACATATCCTGCGGCGTCGACAGCTGTTATCTTGGCATTTCTCCCTGTCGTACTTGCCTTTATAACAGAAGGGACTGTCTGGGGCTGCCCTCCGGCAGTTACATGTTCTGTCTCACTCTTCGTTGTGGCAGCGCCGTCCCATCCATATCTGTATGTCACAGTATAAATATTGACACAGACGGCATGCAGGTTCATATCCGACGTGACCTCCAGCTGCGTGATCTCATCATTCGACAGATATCTGCCCTGCCAGTACCACCCAAGGAAACTCTGGTTCTCCGGAGCTGTGAACGTGTATCCCTGAAGGAATGTCCCCGGCTGTACTTCTTCTGATTTTACGAGAAAATTGTTCTGATCGTAATAATTAACCGTGTACTTTTCTTTCACAGTAATGTTAAAAGACGTATTCACTTTTCCGTCCTGTGTCGCTGCCGTGACTGTAACTTCGCCTGCTTTGACACCGGTGACCCGCGCCTGTCTGCTGCTGTCCCCTTCCGCGGTCACTTCTGCGGCCGATGGATCCGAGGACGTCCATGTGATATCGCCGGCAGCATCCTCCGGCTCTACGTCGGCGTACAGCTCGACAGACTGCCCTGCCATCACTTTATTATTCCCGCGGATCTTTATACTCTCTGCCGCCGCGGTATCGCCCGCATCTGTGCGTTCAGCTGTCTTATTATCATTAGAAGAAAGGACCGCGTTATTTTCCGTCTTCTCTGCTTTTATTTCCTTAAATGAGATAAATATTTCCTTATCTTCTGCAATACCGGCGATCGTATATGTACTGATATTTCCGTCTGTGCCTGCCGGACTGATCTCGTCTTCGTTCCTGCCGGTTACTTTGTCTATCTCATATCCCGCATCTGCGGTTATCTCTATATTATAGGCCGTGCCTTCCGCCACTTCTTCTTTATACCGGCCGGAAGCGTCGTATGTGACCGTCCGCCTGTCACCGGAGGTCCACGCCTTAACCGTACCGCCGTCTACTTCAGGCTTATGAATGATCACCTCATACTTCACCTCAGACGGTGCGTCTGCCTCCGGCTCCTGCCCTGCTGGCTCACTATTGTGATCCTGCTGTCCCCCGGAGGGCTGTGTCTCTGTCTTCTGCGCGGCCGGCTGGCTCTGTTTCTGTTCTGGTTTCTCTTCCACAACCTGGACATTGACACCTTCTGTGCTGCTCTGAACCTGCTCGTTCACTTCCGTTTCATTTGGCGTCTGCGAGCCCGCTGCTTCCTCCTGAGACTCTATCTCACTCGCCCATAACGCACTGCTCATAGAATATACTGCGTTAGCGCCGACGAGCACGACTGCCAGTAATAACGCGATCCATTTTCTAAGCTTCTTCATAACGTATCCCCTTCTGTCATTGTTTTATTCGTTCTTACCATTACCCGCCATGCCCGTATCTCCCCGGTTCCGGCTGTATGAGAGCCATCCTTTTTGGGGTACGTGCAGCCTGGCAAGGATATATTTTGTACACTATATTATATAGGAGAGTTTTCGTCCAAAAAAAGGCTCACGAAATCACGTAAAAGTGGAAAATTTTTACACAAAAACAAAAAAAGGCAGAAAAGGTATCTTTTTTGATAAATACCATCTCCGCCTGTCTGAGTAATATATATTAGCTTTCCTGCCTGTCTTTACTTCCTGCTGTCCTTTATCTAGCCGTTGATCATAAACGCGACCAGCTTGTCGATATCTTCTTTTTCATGCGCTACGATTTCCAGCTCCGGGATCTCTCCGTTGGAAAAGATGTTTGCCATAGACACATACTGAGATAATTTAGATTTTAAATTAAGTCTGTCTCCTTCACCTGTTACTAATTCTACCTTACCTGAGCAACTGTCTACTACTTCGAAAAACTTTTCGATATTTGTGATATTCTGAACTTTCATCTTGTTACTCTCCTTTTCTTTTCTACTCTTTTTCTTTTTACACCCTCAATATATACGAAAACGGTGTTAAAATCAAGGATATTATTGATTTTCGGCGCTTTTTAAAAAGTGCACAAATTTTCATCCCATTTTTTGGTAATTATTACTTCATAACAATGGAATTTTCCTTGATCTCAATCTTTCCTTCTTTCAAAAGGCGTCCTGCCGCACGTTTAAACGCGTTCTTGCTCAGACCGAATTCCTTCTTTATAAGTTCCGGCTCCGCCTTATCTGTAAAGGGGAGCGCTCCCCCGTATTCTTCCATCCGTTTTATGATGGCGGCGGCATCTGCGTCCATCTGGATAAAGGCTTTCTCACGGATACTCAGATCCAGCTTTCCATCCTCATGTACTTTCACCACTCTTGCTTCTATTTTATCTCCGATCTTCAGGCTGCCGAACGCCTCCCGCTTCGGTATAAGGGCGGAGTACCGGTCGTCCACGGCTACAAACACGCCGAAATTATCGCTGAATTCATAGACCGTGCCGCTCACATGATCTTCTTTTTTATACGGCGAATCGGTGCGCAGCCTGTCGTATACCTTCATCGTCGCGCACAGACGCCTGCTCTTGTCCACATAAAGAGCTGCCAGCACCCGGTCTCCTTTGGCCACCTTTTCTGTCTGTTCCTTGAACGGAAGAAGCAGGTCTTTTTCCAGCCCCCAGTCCAGAAACGCTCCCATGCGGCCGGTGTCCGCCACCGTGAGCGCCGCCACTTCCCCAAGCGTGAGCGCAGGCTCGGCTGTCGTGGCGATCAGCCGGTCGGACGAATCTTTATAGAGAAATACTTCGATCTTATCCCCGGCTTTCACACCCGGGGGAACCTGCTTCTTCGGAAGCAGCACTTTCTCTTCCTCCGTGCCGAGGTATACGCCGAAGTCTACCAGCTTTACAACGCTCAGTACCTGTTTTTTTCCCAATCCATTTTCTAATGTCATCCTATGTTCTCCTCTAATTCTACTACTGCATAAGGTTTCCCCTGTGCGTCTGTAAGTGACACAACGATCCTGCCGTCCTCCCTGGCTACCCTCGGCCTGATGATATCTTTGCAGACCGCCGACTTCCTGTATTCGACTCTCACCTGGCGCACGCACAGCTCTTCTTCCAGCGCCTCAAGCGCCATCTGCACATACTGGCAGTTATTTACATGTTCGTTCGTATCAATATGATACTTTCTTACCTGAAACGCTTCCTTCTCCTCCCAATTTTCGGGCAGGCTTATCTTTCTCGGCGCGTACTCCATATCAAGCGGCTCCTCGGCCCCATACGCCTCTATCTCCTCCGGCAGCGGCCTTACCGGCCTTCCCTTCACCATATCCATGTACACCCAGACGGAATTGGCATACGCCGCCGTCCTGCCGTCCCCGTCCGTCATCCGGAAGTTACGCAGGCCGTACAGTCCGTTAAATTCTGTTGCCCATGTGCTGACCGTGATCTCTTCTCCAAGCTTTGGATACCGCTTAGCGATCACCTGCCAGGCATTCAGCACCCAGGCACGTCCGTGCTCCGCAAAGTAGTCGACACCGAGGCCGAGGCTCTCGGAATGAAACGTGCTGCAGTCCTGAAAATAATTGATGATCCCCGGCAGGGTGATCTGCTTTGTATGGTCTACCTCACTGAACCTTACTCTGCTGTCAAATGAATACATAACTTACTCTTCCTGTCCTTTCTGCGCGCTCGCCACAAAGCTCATCTCTACGGTTATCACACACTCGTATCTTTTGTCTGTCTTATGGAGCTCTTCGATGAGCGCGGCTCTTAAGCTGTCCTGCTGCTCTTTCGTGTACTCCCTTGGAACGACCAGATCGAAGATGAGATTGATCTGTTCCTTACCGTCTACCATGCGGAAATCGTGGACGCTGGCCCTCCTGTCGAGCCGGGACACCGCCTCTTCCACATGATTGCGCGCCACAAGCACCTGCTCATTTTTGGTTTCCACGGGATCCATATGTATCACGAGAAAGATCCCAAGCTTCCTGGCCGCGTCCCGCTCGATCCGGTCGATGATCTCATGGGAATCTTCTATATCTGTGTCGTTGGGCACTTCCGCGTGGATAGACGCCATATTCCTTCCCGGTCCGTAATTATGTACGATCAGATCATGGCTTCCGACTATGCCGTCATATTTCTCCACAAACCGCGATATCCTCACATATTCTTCCGCCGGCACCGGCTCGCCGATCAGCGGCTCCAGCGTATCCTTGGCGATCCCGATTCCGGCCCACATGACGACAAGCGATACGCCGAGGCCTACAAAGCCGTCGATATTGATCCCTGTCACTTTCCAGAACAGAAGAGACGCGATCGTCGCGGAGGTCGTTATCACATCCCCGAGCGCGTCTGTCGCCGTGGCAAGCATTACCTTGGAGTTGATGCGCTGTCCGAGCTTCCGGTTGAACACACCCATCCAGAGCTTTACCCCGACGGACAGTACGAGGATAATGACCGATACAAGCTTGAATTTGAGCATCTCCGGCTCACGTATCTTGCCGACCGAGTCCTTGAAAAAAGTAAATCCTACCTGCAGGACGAGAAAAGCTACGACAAGCGCGGCGATATACTCTATTCTGCCGTGTCCGAACGGGTGGTCCTCATCCGCCGGCTTGCCGGCCATTCTGACACCGACGAGACCGATGACGGAAGAACCGGCGTCTGAAAGATTGTTGAAAGCGTCCGCCGTGACGGATATGCTGTGGAGCATAAAGCCTGTCACAGCCTTTACCACAAACAGCAGCACATTACAAAAGATGCCCACCGCACTCGCCAGCACTCCATAGGCTGTACGGACAGACACCTTCTCCACTTCTTCATGATTTTTCACAAATCGTCTAACTAAAAACTCAGTCATGAAACTGCCTCCATGTTTCTACTGGTCTTTCCCGGCATCTCCTCCAAAGAAAAACCATTTTATCTTAAAGTCCGAAGTGGCTGTCACCATTTCGTATTCATCGTCCGTGAGCACTTCTTTCAGCTCTTCTTTTCCCTCGTCACTCACGACCGCGCACGTTGTACTCATAAAGCACAGGTTCGGATAGAGCACGCACCACCAGTTATGTCCTTCGGCTTTCCCTATCTCAATGCGCAGCGCCTCATAGTCGCCCTCCGGAAATGTGATATCCCCGTAAGTCTTGTCCGGAAAATGGCATACCTGAACGTTCGCCTTCACCCCGTAAGAATATCCTTCCTCACGGATGATCTCCCCTGCTTTTTCTTCTATGTCACCGAGATGTCTCTGCGCCCACTGCTTTGTGTCCTCTGCAGACGGCTCGCCGGTCGTCTCATCTTTCATATCAGACTTCATATACGCAAGCACCGCGTCCCTGACCTTCAGCTTCAGCGCCTGGTCCTCTTCACTGTCACTGTTGGCAAGCACGTGAAAACGGAATACTTCCCCGGCCAGCTTCTCCTGTGTCCTGCGCACTTTCGCATCGACCACCTTCATCCGCCGGTTAACGATGCTTCCCGTCAGGATCAGCGCTATACAGACACCAAGTATAACACAGATGAGCTGTTTCTTTCTATATCTCTTTTCAATTTCTTCCCGCATGATATGTACCTCCTTATTAACGATCCCCTCGGATGTTATAAGAAGTCTGTACACATTTTCCGGCTCTTATACAGCGCCTGTATGAATTTTATGATTTTTTTGTGCGGAGTGTGTCAACGACCCCCTCCACCTGGTTGTCTATATGTCTGCTCACAACTTCCGTAGCCTTTTCTTTTTCTTTTCCCTCGACATGCCGGATAATCGCTTCATGCTCGGATATGAGATGCGGATATACTTCATCGCTTTTCAGATACTCCATCCGGTAGCGGTACATCTGCTCCCGCAGATTGTTCAGAAGCTGGATCAGCTTCTGGTTGTCCGTCGCCATATAGATGACATCATGAAACTTTACGTCCGCTTCCGCGATCTCCGTAAGTCCCCCGTTCCTGATCGCTGTCTTGAAATCCTCCGCCGCCTTTTCAAGCTCCCGGATCTCCTCCTTCGTGATCTTGTCGCAGCAGAGCTGTACCGCAAGCTCTTCCAGCGCCTTTCTCACTTCCAGCACATCCCGCAGGCTCTTCTCCGTGATCTCCGCTACTTCCGCGCCTTTTCTCGGGATCATGAGCACCAGCCCTTCCAGCTCCAGCTTCCGGATCGCCTCGCGTATCGGTGTACGGCTCACCCCGAGTTTATTGGCGAGCTGGATCTCCATAAGCCGCTCACCGGGCTTTAACTCCCCGTGCAGGATCGCCTGGCGCAGTGTATTGAACACTACATCCCGCAGCGGGAGGTATTCGTTCATATTGACTTGAAAGTTAGGTTCCATGCTTATTTCCTCCTTGCATTATGTACGTTTGTCACATACACCTGCTTTGTTGCTCCTGTTTCTTTTATCTTTCTGCCGGCCTCTCTCGCTCTGCTCTTCTCCTCAAATATACCGAACACGGTCGGGCCGCTTCCGCTCATAATGGCATTCAGCGCACCCTGTTCCTTCATCGTATTCTTTATCTGTTCGATCACCGGGTATTCCCGGACCGTTACTTCCTCCAGCACATTTCCAAGGCTTCCGGCTATCCGGGCCAGGTCTTGTCCATTGAGACCCGCTATTATTCCGTCGATATCCGGATGCTTTGTTATCTCATGGGAATCAAGCTCATCGTACACAAATTTGGTCGACACACTGATGGGCGGCTTCGCTATCAGTATATGGCACTTCGGCATAGGAGCCAGAGGTGTGAGGACCTCCCCTATGCCTTCTGCCAGTACCGTTCCGCGCATGATACAGTAAGGGACGTCCGCGCCCAGAGCCACGCCGCGCTCCATCAGCTCCTCCTCCGACAGCTTCAGGGAGAACATACGGTTCATTCCATAGAGCACTGCCGCCGCATTGGAACTTCCGCCTGCCATCCCCGCCGCCACCGGTATATGCTTTTTGAGCGTGATCTTGATTCCCTCTTTGATCTTAAATTCATCCATCAGCAGCTTTGCAGCCTTGTACGCAAGATTATTTTCATTGACGGGAAGAAAATACAGATTCGTCTCAACCTCGATTCCCGGTTTCTTTTTCTTCTCCATGATCACCTGATCGTACAGATACACTGTCTGCATGACCATGCGCACATCGTGGTAGCCGCTGCTCCTTCTTCCGAGCACATCCAGGCCCAGATTCACTTTTGCCAGTGCCTTCAACTCCAATTTATCCATATGTTATCTCCTCGTATCTTTACGCCTTTGTTCCCCAACGTTGTATCTTGTATACAGTGTACTTATAGTATACTCATGTTCTCCTTAAAAATCAATATCTTATCCCCTGGTTTTACCTGTTCCGACTCCAGTCCGTTCACTTCCATGATCCCTTCCACTGTAGTGCTGTAGCGTTTGGCGAGATCCCAGAGCAGGTCCCCGTCCCGGACGATATATCCGACAATACCCGGACGCCGCTCCATCTCTTCCATGTCTACCGGTTCAAAGTCCACTTCCTCAATATTGGAAATGCGCACCGGCTGCTTTAAGAAGCTGTTGAACGCCAGCACTGCCTTGACCTCTATCTCGTCGCTTCCAAGCAGGCCGATGGAGAGCTGTTCCACCGCATAGGTCAGATCGTATGTCATATCACTGCTCGTTTCATTACTCTCCAGCAGATAGGAAAACGGGACCATCCCCTGCCACGTATCAAACGGAATGACGTCGTCTGCCTTTACATAGAGAAAACTGATGTGGAGCACGCCCTCTATCTGAATACCGCCGTCCACGATCTCCGTCCGTTCCAGCTGTATCTTTCCGCTGCTGTGGCACACCTGCAGCATACTGTCCTTTATCTCCGGAAGAGACAGCTGCTCGATCACTTTACATTTTGAGTGGTTCTGCATGAGCAGCTTTTCAAAGGTCTCTTCTGTGATCCTCGGAATACATTTCTGTTCGAGAGAATATACATCCTCCAGCACATCCTCGTTTTCTTCTTCATACACGATAAGCCGCATCTCAAGCGTTGCCTCCACGCCGAGCAGCCGCATCTCTCCGTCCTCATCCATGCGGATATCGATATTGACGTCCGCAAGTTCCGGATAGATCTGATGATACATATTATCTTGTGCTCCGTAACATTCTATACGTCCTTCGTAAGGAATCACCTGTTCGATCCAGTCCGTCTTGCCTTCCAGCGATTCATAAAAGCAGAACAGCATCAGCTCTCCCTGGATGAGCATCTCGTCCGCGCCAAGCCTCGTATCGAGCTTGCGGCTCGTCACGTCTGTCCAGAGCAGTGTGCCTACATTCTCTTTCGTCCCGCTGATGGCCACTTCTTCTTTGATGCGGTATGTATCTTTCTTCGAGGTGAGCATGCGCAGCATCTGTCTCCCCGTATACCGCTTATAAAGCGGTGAATCGCTCAAGATATCCGTCGTTACTTCCAGGTCGTCCATACCCTCTGAAGATACCTGAAGCTCCACGAGCGCTTTCAGGTTCAGCTTTCTCGAGTGAATCGTCGTCACCGTAAGGTCTATATTGGAAGATTTGATAAACGGTGCGCCCTCCGGCTCCTGCTCGGTGTATATCATCTCTTCAAAAGGAATCCGCCCTTCCAGAGCCGACAGTCTCGATTCCCCCTCCTCTGTCACATACAATACTTTGAAGTTCATCTTACCGGTGACGCGGATATAATTTTCCACGACCTTCATATCTTCTACGTCAAGTGTTCCTTCCCCGAGAATAATACGCATCACGTCGCTTTTTACGTCCGGTACATTGTAGTCGTCGTCAATGTAAAACTGATCGGCAATGACTTTACCCATCCGGTACGTCTGTACCTGTTTTTTCATATATTCCATTTTCTTACCTCCTTAATCAAATTCTACATTTTTGTCGCTGTATTCCATTTTTATAACTACATACGGGTACGTAGGTTTTTTCAGCACCTCTTCTGTTTTGTCCGGCCCGAGAAGGCTGCTCTTCATACAGACCGCATTGGAAGTCTCATAACATTCCGGCACCTCCACACTGTACCCGCTTGTATCTTTTGTCCCATATCCACGGGCAATGTACAGATATCCATTATCCCCGTATGTGAGCCTGAACGGTTCCGCCCTGGCCTCTTCTATCTGTGCGGCCAGCTCTTCGGGGATATCCTCCGGATCGACCACCGTAAAATCAATATCCCTGATCTTGTCTTTGTCCGTCTTTGTGACAGAACATGAAGTAAGCAGAAGCGTGCAGGCCAGAAGAAGCACGCAGGAGCATAATCTTTTCATCAGATTCCTCAAAGCTACATTCTCTTTAACATCATACACAGCAAAGCTATGAAAAATTCCAATTTTGTAGTATAATAGACGCGTATTTGTCATAAAACTACTTAATCTCTATAGAAAGCAGGCGTATCCACATGAAAGAACAGAAAAGAATTTCCGGCATTCTGCTGCATCCCACTTCTCTGCCGTCCCCGTACGGCATAGGCGATCTGGGAGCAGAAGCCTATGAATTTGTGGACTTCCTGGAGCGTGCGGGCCAGCATATCTGGCAGATGCTCCCGCTCACCCATACCGGCTACGGCGACTCCCCGTACCAGAGCTTTTCCGCGTTTGCGGGCCAGCCCCTTCTCATAAGCCCGGCGCACTTAAAAGAACTGGATCTTGTACAGGGGTACGAGATATTACACTGCCCGGTGCGCGACGACGAGCATATCGATTACGGGGTGATCATTCCGTGGAAGCAGCGCATTTTCAAAAATGCCTACCGGCGTTTCCTCACTTCGGCCTATCAGGACTCCCACAGAGAGCTCATCACGTCCTACACCGCATTCTGCGCGCAGAACGCGGGCTGGCTGGACGACTATGCGCTGTTTATGGCGTGCAAGGACGCTCACGGAGGTGTGAGCTGGCTTGAGTGGGAGGACAATTTCCGCTGTCCTTCCCCGGAGTACAAGGCACAGCTTAAAGAGGACTTTGAAAAAGAATGCGGCTTTTATCAGTTTCTCCAGTTCCTCTTTTTTGAAGAGTGGGCAAAGCTCAAAGCTTATGCCAACCGGCATGAGATACAGATCATCGGGGATCTTCCTATCTTCGTCTCCATGGACAGCGCGGATGTGTGGGCGAACCAGCACTTGTTTCAGCTTGATTCCAGAGGGTATCCCGTCAAGGTGGCAGGCGTGCCGCCGGATTATTTCTCCGAGACCGGCCAGCTGTGGGGCAATCCGCTCTACCACTGGAACGCACACGAGGAGGATGGCTTTGCGTGGTGGATCTCGCGCATGCGCCATCAGCTATCCCTGCTTGATATTGTGAGGATCGACCACTTCCGCGGTTTTGAGGCATACTGGTCTGTCCCGTACGGGGAGGAGAATGCCGTGCACGGAGAATGGGTCAAAGCTCCGGGCCGGGAACTGTTTCGTGCCGTGGAGGACGCGCTCGGCAGCGGCCTTCCGATCATTGCGGAGGATCTGGGCGTCATCACACCGGAAGTGAAAGCGCTGAGGGATGAATTTCATTTCCCCGGCATGAAGGTGCTTCAGTTTGCGTTTGAGGGAACGCAGGAAAATGACTTTCTCCCTCATCAGTTCACGACGACCCGCTGTGCCTGTTACACCGGAACACACGACAATGACACGACGCTTGGGTGGTACGAGACACTTGACCCCGCCTGTAAAGAAAAGGTTAAGCGGTATACGAACTCCGACGGCACGAAGGTCAACAAGGAGTTCATCCGTCTCTGTATGGGCAGCATCGCCGCGTATGCGGTCGTGCCGATGCAGGATGTGCTCTCCTACGGCAAAGAGGCGCGGATGAACATTCCCGGCACCGCCTCCGGCAACTGGAACTGGCGTTTTAAAAAGGGGATCTTAAGCGCGCTGCTCGCCAAGGAACTGAAGGATCTGGCCATATTATATGGAAGATATTAAATTATTACTAAATTGAGACAGAGAGGTTATACTGATGATAAGATTTATTTGTGTTGTGATCGTGCTGATACTGTATCTTGTTCTGGGCATCCCGGTACTTGGCGTGGAATGGATCATCCGTAAGTTCAGAAGGAAGAGCGCGGATATGAGCTCCCTTCGGCTCGTACAGTGGGTATTCCGTCTTATGCTTTGCATCGCCGGGGTGGAAGTCACTGTCATCGGGGAGGAAAACGTACCGGACGAACCGGTCCTCTTTATCGGCAACCACAGGAGCTACTTTGACATACTCATCACCTATTCCCGCTGCCGCCGGCTCACCGGATATATCGCCAAGAAGGAGATGCTGCGCTACCCGCTTCTGAGAGACTGGATGAAACGGCTGTACTGCCTGTTTCTCGACAGAAGCACGCCAAAGGAAGGGCTTAAGACGATACTGAAGGCCATCGAATATGTGAAGGAAGGCATCTCCATCTGCATCTTCCCCGAAGGTACGCGCAATGACGGTGAAGAACTCAGCATGCTGCCGTTCCACGACGGCTCTTTTAAGATCGCGGAAAAGACCGGCTGCGCCATTATACCGATGAGCCTCAACAATACACACGCTATATTTGAACAGCAGTTCCCGAGGATCAAAAAGACACATGTCGTGCTGGAATACGGCGCGCCCATCTATCCGAACGAGCTGGATAAAGAGACGAAAAAGCATCTCGGACAATACTGCCAGAACATCATACAAGAGACGATCAATAAGAACCAGAGGCTTGTCTAAGCCTCTGGTTGATTACTTTTCTCTTTTACATTTTATGCGTACGGTGATATAATAAGACAGAATATTTATTTAGACAGGGCGGTTTGGGCTGTCCGGAGAAAAAAGGAGTTTTAACAGGAAAATGAGTAGAAGAGATTTGACCCTGCTGACAGACTTATATGAGTTGACGATGATGCAGGGTTATTATGAACAGGGACAGAACGAAACTGTGATTTTTGACGTGTTTTTCCGCCAGAATCCCTGCAACAATGGTTATTCCGTATGTGCCGGACTTGACCAGGTAATTGACTATATCAAGAATCTGAATTTCACATATGACGATGTGGACTATCTCAGAAGCCTGGGAATCTTCAGTGAAGATTTCCTCCACTATCTGAGCGGTTTTCATTTCAGCGGCGATATCTACGCCATTCCGGAAGGAACTGTCATATTTCCGAAGGAACCTCTGCTGAAGGTCGTTGCGCCTATCATGGAGGCCCAGCTTGTGGAGACGGCGATACTGAACATTATCAACCACCAGTCACTTATAGCGACCAAGACGTCACGGATCGTATTTGCCGCAAACGGGGATGGTATTATGGAGTTTGGCCTGCGGCGCGCACAGGGTCCGGATGCCGGCCTGTACGGCGCAAGAGCGGCCATGATAGGAGGCTGCGTAGGTACTTCCAACGTGCTTGCCGGACAGCTTTTTGACGTTCCGGTCATGGGCACACACGCGCACAGCTGGATCATGAGCTTTAAAGACGAGTATTCCGCGTTCAGAGCCTATGCTGAGATGTATCCTGACAACTGTACTCTTCTCGTTGACACGTACGATACGCTGAAGTCAGGCGTGCCAAATGCGATACGCGTATTTAAAGAGATGAAGGAGGAGGGCGTCCATTTCAAAAAATATGGCATCCGCCTCGACAGCGGCGACCTTGCCTATCTCTCCAAAGAGGCGCGCAAGATGCTGGATACGGCCGGTTTTTCAGACGCGACCATCACCGCTTCCAATGACCTTGACGAATACCTGCTCCACGATCTGAAGATGCAGGGCGCGGCCATCAATTCCTGGGGCGTCGGAACAAACCTCATAACGTCCAAGGACTGCCCTTCTTTCGGCGGGGTGTACAAGCTTGCCGCGATCCAAAATGAGGACGGGGAATTCATACCAAAGATAAAAATTTCTGAAAACACAGAGAAAATAACAAATCCTGGTAACAAAACGATCTATAGAATCTATGATAAAACAACAGGAAAAGTTAAGGCTGATTTAATCTGTTTTGTCGGGGAGACGTATGACACGAATGAGGACCTGCTCCTTTTCGACCCGATCGAAACATGGAAGAAGACAAAGCTTCCGGGCGGTTCTTACACCATGCGTGAAATCCTCGTTCCTGTATTTAAGAATGGGGAGTGCGTGTACAAATCTCCTTCTGTAAAAGAAATTGCCGCTTACTGCCGGCAGGAGAAGAAGACACTGTGGGAAGAGACGAAGCGTCTCTTCTATCCTCACCGTGTGTACGTGGATTTGTCACAGAAACTGTATGAAGTAAAGAAATCACTCTTAGATCAGATAAGTGCGACTAATTAAAAAGGAGAGTATTTGTTTATGAAGATTATCGTTTTAGCCGGAGGACTGAGTCCTGAGCGCGATGTATCCCTCATCTCGGGCGCCGGTATCTGCAGAACCTTAAGAGAACGGGGACACAAGGCATTTTTGCTGGATGTCTATCTCGGATTGCCTTACGATTCTGATAAGCTTAATGAGGTATTCGACCTTCCGGATGCCGGACTTGAGATCGCCAGTGGAATCAAGACGACCGCTCCGGATATCGAGGCGGTCAGAGCTTCCCGGCCCGACCAGTCTGAATGCTACCTCGGCCCAAATGTCGTTGAATTGTGCCGGCTGGCCGATATCACATTTATGGGACTTCACGGTTCTGTCGGTGAAAACGGAAAGATGCAGGCCACGTTTGATGTCCTCGGTATTAAGTATACCGGGCCGAATTCACTCGGATGCGCCATGTCCATGAACAAACTGGTGGCAAAGCAGGTATTTAAGATGACGCGCGTGCCTACTCCGCGCGGAACTTCGCTTACAGAAGAGACGAAGAACACACCGCTCGATGAGCTCGGCTACTATCTGCCGCTCGTCGTAAAGCCGTGTTCCAGCGGATCGAGCCTCGGCGTATATATCTGCCACACGGAAGAAGACTATAAGGAGGCGGTCCGCCGCTCCTTTGACGAGGACCATCAGGATGAAGTCGTCATAGAGCCGTTCATAAAAGGACGGGAATACGCCTGCGGCATTCTGGCCGGAAAGGCTTTGCCGCTCGTGGAGATCATTCCGAGAGACGAAGTGTTTTCTTATGAGAACAAATACCAGGACGGAGGGGCAACGGAGATATGTCCTCCGGTCTCTCTCGACGCAAAGACGATGAAGAAGATCCAGCGCGCCGGTGAAAAGGCGTTCGACGCGCTCCGCATGGACGTCTATGCCCGGGCGGACTTCATCGTGGATGAGACGGACGGCAGATTTTACTGTCTGGAGATGAACGGACTTCCGGGCATGACTCCTACAAGTCTTCTGCCGAGAGCCGCCCTGAACGCCGGGATGGATTATGGTGAACTGTGCGAGAAAATTATTGAAGAATCAATGAAAGTAAGAGGATAAGAACTATGAAAAACCTTACACTAGAAAACATTGCGAAGGCCTGTCACGGGACCTACCACGGCGACGAGAGTAAAAAAAGCCGCGAGGCGGCAGGCGTTGTGATCGACAGCAGAAAAGTTGAGAAGGATTACCTGTTTGTCGCCATTGACGGAGAGAATGTCAATGCGCACAAGTTTATCCCTGATACCATTGAAAAAGGCGCTCTCTGCGTTGTGTCCCACGAGGACCTCGGTGATACGGATTTTCCATATATTCTTGTAGAGTCCACCGGCCAGGCGCTTCTGGACATCGCCAAACTGTATCGGGATTCTTTTGACGTGACGGTAGTCGGGATCACAGGAAGCGTCGGCAAGACAAGTACAAAGGAAATGATCGCCTCCGTCGTGTCACAGAAATATAAGGTGCACAAGACGTTAGGGAATTTTAACAACGAATGGGGACTCCCGATCACTATATTTGAGATGGATGAATCCCATGAGGTGGTGATCCTGGAGATGGGAGTAAATCATTTCGGGGAAATGCGCCGGCTGTCGTCGGTCGCAAGCCCGGACATCTGCGTTATCACTAATATCGGTATCGCCCATCTGGAGTTCTTCAAGACAAGAGAAGGCATCCTCCAGGAGAAGTCCCAGATGATACAGGATATGAAAAACGGCGGCAGCATCATCCTCAACGGGGACGACGACCTGCTCTCAAAGATGGGGCCTGTCAAAGGCGTGACCCCGGTCCTGTTCGGCACGAACGAAGACTGCCAGTGCTACGCATCCGGCATTGTGCCCATGGGATTAAAAGGAACCGCCTGCACGATACATCTGCCGGACGGAGAAGCTTTTGACTGCCTCATCCCCACCCCGGGAGCCCATATGGTCTCCAACGCCCTGGCAGGCGCCGCCGTCGGCGCTGCTCTCGGCCTTACCGCAGATGAGATCAAGGCGGGCATCGAAGCACATACGACGCTGCCCGGACGAAATAACATCATCTCTACCGGCAGCCTCATGATACTCGACGACTGCTACAATGCCAATCCCGTGTCCACAAAAGCGGCGATCGACGTACTCGACATGGCCATCGGACGCAAAGTCGCAGTGCTCGGAAATATGGGCGAGCTTGGGAACAACGAAAAAGAACTCCACCGCGAAGTCGGCGAATACGCCGCAAAACACGGCATCGACGTTGTGTGCGGCATCGGAGATCTGGCGAAAGAGATCACCGAAAGCGCCGCAAAGGGCGCTTCTACAGAGACACACTGGTTTGCCGCGAAACAAGATTTCCTGGCAGAGATGCACCATATCATAAAAGAAGGGGACAACGTCCTTGTGAAAGCGTCGCACGGAATGCAGTTCCCTGAAATTGTTGAACAACTCAAGAAATTTTCATAGGGGTCAGACCCCTGCTGCACAGAGGGGTCTGACCCCTTTCAAAATTAAAGGAGTTACACATGAGTTATGAGATTTTAGCTTTAGATCTGGACGGTACTTTGACAAATTCCAGGAAGGAGATCTCAAGGCCGACGCTTGAGGCTTTGATCCGGATACAGGAGCAGGGCAAAAAAGTAGTGCTTGCCAGCGGGCGCCCTACACAGGGGGTGCTGCCGCTGGCGAGGCAGCTCCATCTGGACCGTTACGGCAGTTACATCCTCTCGTTCAACGGCGGAAGGATCACGGACTGCCGCAGCAGAGAGGTGATCTATAACAAGACACTGCCGATGGATGCCGTCGCGCCTCTGTTTGATATTGTGAATAAGTACCGGGACCGGGGCGTAGATATCGTCGGCTACACTTCTGATGCGCTGCTCTCCGGCGGAAGTACGAACAAGTACAGCGAGCTGGAGTCACGCATCAATCACATGCCGCTCAAAGCAGTGGATGATTTTCCGTCCCACATTACGGCTCCTCCCAACAAGTTTCTCATCACCGGCAGGCCTGAGATCATTCAGGAGGTAAAGGCCGAGGCGGCGGAAGCGTTCCGCTCTTATCTATATATATATCTGTCGGACCCGTTTTTTCTGGAGATCATGCCTCCGGGTATTGATAAGGCCCATTCTCTCCTCCGCCTGCTGACAGGCATCGGACTGACCGCGGACGAAATGATATGCTGCGGGGACGGCTATAATGACGTAACTATGATAGAGACGGCCGGTCTCGGTGTCGCCATGGCCAATGCCCAGCCTCTTGTCCTGGAAAAAGCAGACTACATAACGAAGTCAAACGACGAGGACGGCGTCCTCCACGTAATTGAAAAATTCATGGCGGACTGACCGTACGGACATGTCCCTGTCCGAAAAGCCGATACTCGGAAAACTGTTATCTGAACAAAAAAAGGAGACTCTGCACTGTTGATGCATAGTCTCTTTTCTTCACTTACGCAATGCCCCTTTTATTTCAGTTCTTCCAGACATTCGTTCAGGCGCTTATACTCTGCTTCCACCTCGGGAAACAGGGTGTCCAGTTTGTCGTATTCGCCTTCTCTCATGGCACTTACGATCTTCGCACACTTTTCACTCAGCTTATTCATCCCAAGGTTGGCCGAGAGTCCCTTCAGTGTATGGGCACACTTCTCTATTTCCTCATGATCCTTCTCTTCTATCGCCTTCACTAAATTCGGGTAAGTGGCTTCATCACCGAATCTGAGCAGATACTTCTTAAGCATCGCCTCGTTCTGGCAGAACCGCCGTATCGTCTCCTGCGGGTCTATCTCCATCTTTATAAGTACATCTATAAACTCCATAACGATCTCCTTTTATGTATACTCCTGATTATAGTGTTAAGTATATCACGAATCAGTTAAAAAATATACTCCTTAATCAATTATTCAAATAATATTCCTCGTACAGGGGTCTTATGCTGTCAGTGATCCTGCCGATGACCGCTATCCTCTCGTCTGCGTCGTACCGTCTGTTACCATGGAACGCGTGATATGCCCCCTGAATACAGTAGCTGAGCACGATATCCAGCATCATATCGCCGCGGTGCTGCGGATATTTCTCAAACAACATTTTCTTGACGCTCTCTTCAATGCGGTCAGAAAGGTGGCTGCTCTGGTCCCCCGAGAACACCGTATTTGTGAGCGAACTCTGGGACTGGTACGCAAGGAAGAGCTCCTGCGTAAAAGCAGCCGGATTCTCGATAATATATTCCGGGTGGGAGATGCTGTTTGTCACCGACTCTGCTATCTCTGCCTCCATCGTATCTGAAAGGTCGTAAATATCTCTGTAATGAGCGTAAAAGGTAGATTTGTTAATACAGGCGCCCGCACAGAGCTCTTTCACGGTTATTCTCTCCAGTGGTTTTCTGGAGCGCAGTTCTATAAATGCGTTTTTGATCCCTTTTTCCGTCTTTTCCATCCGCAGATCCAAAGCTTTCCTCTCCTTTTATACAACTCTTTTTTCCATCCGTCGTTTAAGCAACTGTTCTCCTTTAGCGGCGGTGGATACCATTTCTCTTTATCTGTATAATTATTATAAACAAAATAAACAACTGCTGTCTATTAGTGAAAGCAACAAATATTATAAACAGGAGAAAGCAAAATGGATTATTACGGCTTCTATACAGGAAAAGTGTTTGACGCATACAAATATCTCGGCGCCCACCCGGAAAACGGGGGCGTCACCTTCCGCACGTTCGCTCCCGCCGCCCGTAAAATAAGTGTGATCGGCGAATTCAACGGCTGGAATGAATATGATATGGACCGGATATATGACGGCAACTTCTGGGAATGTCATATACAAAGCGCGGGTCCGGGCATGATGTACAAATACCGCGTCTACCGCCAGGACGGCACTTTTATCGACCACTGTGACCCTTACGGATTCGGAATGGAACTGCGCCCTGCCAGCGCCTCCATTGTCCGCAGTCTCGGAGAACACCGTTTCCGCGACTGTCGTTGGATGTCAAAACGTACAGACTGTAAAGCAAAACCGCTTAATATATACGAGATACATTTCGGCTCCTGGAAAAAGCCTTCCGATGTGGAAGACGACTGGTATACTTACACCGAAATGGCAGAACTTCTCATTCCGTATCTCAAAGAATATCACTACAATTATGTGGAGATCATGCCGCTGAGCGAGCATCCGTGCGACGAGTCATGGGGCTACCAGAACACCGGCTTCTTCAGTCCCACCGCGCGCTACGGCACGGCGCGGCAGCTGATGGAATTCATCGATCTCTGCCACCAGAACGGCATCGGCGTGATCCTGGACTTCGTCCCGGTACACTTTGCGGTGGACGGCTACGCCCTCGCCCAATACGACGGAACGAGCCTGTATGAATATCCCCATGCCGACGTCGGCAGGAGCGAGTGGGGCAGCTTAAACTTCATGCACTCCCGCGGGGAAGTGAGAAGCTTTCTCCAGTCCGCCGCAAACTACTGGCTCACGGAATATCACGCGGACGGCATACGGATGGACGCGATCAGTAACATCATCTACTGGCAGGGCGATCCGGCCAGAGGGGTAAATAAGACTGCCGTGGAATTCATCCGGGAGATGAACCAGGGACTGAAAGGTATGCATCCGTCTGCAATTCTTTCAGCAGAAGACTCCACCTCCTATCCGGGGGTGACAAAAAGCGCAGACGAAGGCGGCCTCGGCTTTGACTATAAATGGGATATGGGGTGGATGAACGATACGCTTGAATATTTCATGACGGCGCCGGAATACAGAAGCCGGGACTATCACAAGCTTACCTTTTCCATGCATTACTATTACAGCGATTCCTACCTGCTGCCGCTGTCCCACGACGAAGTCGTCCACGGCAAGGCTGCCATCCTCCAGAAGATGAGCGGAGACTATGAGGACAAATTCCCCCAGGCAAGGGCATTTTATATGTATATGTACGCCCATCCGGGCAAGAAGCTCAGCTTTATGGGAAATGAATTCGGACAGCTGCGGGAATGGGATGAAAAACGTGAACAAGACTGGAATATACTGTCATATCCGATCCACGATGCATTCCACCGGTTTATGAAAGACTTAAGCGAGATCTACCTGTCCCATCCGGCATTCTCTGCCATGGACCACGACCAGAGAGGCTTTGCCTGGATCGACTGCGCACAGGAGGATCGCTGCATCTATGCCTTTGAGCGGACCAACGGGAACGAACGGGTCGCAGCTGTCTTTAATTTTTCCGGCAGGCCGCAGAAGCACTATCTCCTTCCCGCGGATAACAGCGCCCGGTACAGACTCCTGCTTTGCAGCGACGCACAGATCTACGGAGGCAATACTCCATGCGGCAGCGGCAGCCTTCATCCTGAAAATGGCTTTATCCCGCTGGATCTGTCCCCTTTCTGCGCGGTCTATTATCTGATCGTCTAGCTGAGCCGGGGCAGTATTTCACTCAGGTCCGCAACAGCGCGGTTGAGCCGCTGAAGCTCTTCCTCTGTCAGCTGCTCTTCCAGCGCTGTAATAAATGCCCTGTTCTTCAGATAATATCCGTCCAGATAGGATGCCGCGGTCGGAGTCAGCCGAATCCATACCGCCCTCCTGTCCTCCTCCCTGCATACACGTTCTACAAATTGATGCTCGCTCAGCTTGTCGATCAATTTTGTCACCTGCTGCTTCGGCACCTTAAGGTGCCGCGCCAGCTCGCTCATCGTGACGCAGCCGCATAGCTTAAGCGTCTCCAGACAGTAATATGTCTCCAGGCTCATCTCTTTGTTCAGCGTATCTTTAAACGGCCTCACAAGCTTGGCATGCCAGTTCGGCATAACGAGAAGCAGGTTCTGGACAAATTTTTCCGACGTCTTTTCTGATTCCATCTCTTTTCTCCTTATTGACAAATGAATTTGAAAATGCTAATCTTTATTCTTGTATATTAGTAAATAATATATGACTATCATATATTATTTATATTTTATATAATTATACGGTACACAGACATTTGTTTCAACCTAAAAGGAGATGCAGTATATCAATGAACATAAAAAATTGGGATATGCCGAAAATAACGAAGGACAAAGTCCGTTTCAGTACGCTGAACTTTCTCTTCATTATCGCCTATGTAAACATTTTCCAGCTTGTATTCGGTCCGGAGAATTCCATCACCGGCGTCATATTTACTATCATGATGTCCGCTTCCATGGTAAGGGATATGACCGCTTCCCCGGTAAAGCATCTGTTTGTCCAGGCGGCTGTACTCGTCTGGATGGCGCTTGCCGCTTACTGGGTCAATACCCTCTCTGCACCTTGGTCCTTTACAGTTAATTTTATCACAATTCTTATCATTTTGTACGCATTTACCTATGAATATTCAAGCCATATGTATTTTCCCTACATCTTGTCCTATCTGTTTCTCGTATACATCTCTCCGGCGGATGCAGGGCAGCTTCCGCGCAGGCTGCTCAGTATGCTCACAGGGGCAGTCTCCATCCTCCTATACCAGTGGTTTATGGGACGGAACCGGGCGGCGGAGACTGCAAGAGACGTGCTCGTGCAAATGATAGATGACATACTCCTTCTGATCGCCTGTAAGAACCGGGAATCGTCAGAGCCCCCTTCCCCCGCCGATGTGCACCGCAGCCTCAGCCGGCTGAGCCAGATGGTGTACGAGCGCCGCAGAAAAGTCCTCTGTGTCTCCGACGCTGCCTTCTCCATGATAGCCGCAGGCAGGGGGCTTGAGCATCTCTACCTTCTTGTCAGCGAACTTCCGGATCATCTTTCGCTCCAGAACCGCAGCCTCCTTCTCCATACCGAGACCGTCCTGGAAAGCTTCCGTGCCTTTCTCTGTCAGGAGGCCGGCCATCTGCCGCCCCGGGAGCAGTGCAGCTTCCCCTCCGGCAGCAGCGGAGCGTCCGAGCCGTTCTCCAGGGCGCTACTCTACATACGCGGCCGGATGCTTCACATGACAGACCCGGAGCGCAGAACCCATTACCGCAGGACTGTCCTTTCTCTGAAAGTACGCCTACAGGCGGCGCTCGGCTTAAGTCCGGTCCGGGCCGTGTACGCCCTGAGGACCGCTCTTCTTCTGTCCTTCGCCGCGCTGCTCGTGCAGTTCTGGGCTCTCCCTCACGGACGCTGGCTTATGTTCACCCTGGCCTCCGTCTCACTGCCGTATGCGGATGACGTCCCTGTCAAAATGAAGAAGCGGCTCACCGCCACGCTCGCAGGAGGGCTTATATCCGTAGTCATTTATTCCCTCATACCTTCCGCCGCAGGCCGCACGGCCGCCATGATGCTCTCCGGCTATATATCTTTTTATTTCACCGACTATGCACAGACCTTCGCCTGCTCCACCGTCGGAGCGCTTGGCGGCGCCGTGTTCATGACCGCGTTCGGTCTTCCGGCTGTGGGGCATATCTTTCTCATCAGACTTGGCTATATCCTGGCCGGAATCGCCGCGGCATTTGCAGTTAACTGTCTGCTTCTTCCGTATACCAGGAAAATGGCCACAAGACATCTTTGGAAAAAATACAGAACCGTCACAGAACTGCTGGCAGACATATGCCGTACAGACGAAGCAGATACCCAGCTATACTATCATCTCGTCATACAGGCTTATATGATGGAGGAGAAGCTGGCCCAGAATGCCGAGCTGGAGGAATGGTCGGGATTCCCCGGGCTGTTAAGGGAATGCCGGGAAAAAGTATATCAGGCTCACCGCACACTTGCCGCAAAGCAGAACGATGCCCCGGCTTTTGAACCGGGGCATCTGTCCTGATATGTACATGTTATTATCTACGTTCTCTTAACAGCCTTAACGATAAGCATCATCGGACGCCGCATCTCGTCTGCCATTCCCGGAATATGCAGCATGTCGTCCGGCGGCTGCGGCTCGATGATATTAAGAAGCTCAAATCCATTTTCCAGAAGTGTATTCAGATACGTGGTCAGCGTCCTGTGGTATTTTGTGACCGGCTCACCGAGAAATACTGCGTCCCGTTTTCCCTCAAAGTAGTAATTGTCCACAGGGAAATGCAGTATCTCCCCCTGTTCATCATAGTACCAGTCCTGAGTGCCGTACGCGGTAAATACCGGATGTTCCGCTGAGAACACAAAAAAGCCCCCGGGAGACAAGACCCGGCTTATCTTTTTCACGACCGGCTGAAACTCCTTCACATAATGAAACGCCAGCGAGCTGAGGACTACGTCAAAGGAATGATCCGGAAGCTCCAGATCCTCCATGGCGCAGCGCCTGTATTCGATCCTCTCATGACTGTTCTTCTCCCGGGCGGTTTCCAGCATCTTTGCGGAAATATCCGTGCCGAGTACGTATTCTGCTCCGTTTTGCGCCGCATACAGACAGTGCCATCCGTACCCGCATCCGAGATCAAGCACACACTTTCCCCGAAAATCCGGAAGCACCTTCTGCAGTTCGGACCATTCTCCCGCTCCTTTTAATCCTTGCTGAGACCGGCTCATCTCACTGTATTTTTTAAAAAAACTGTCACTGTCATACTTGTTCTCTTTCATACTATTCCCCCTGCCCCGGCAATTCTGCGGTCCTGTCTTTTCCCCGCTGCTTTGCGGCGTAGAGAGCCTCGTCCGCCCTCTCAAAAATCTGCCGGTATGTCATACTTTCCTTTCCCTTTTCAGCAATACCGACGGAGTAACTACATGGATTCTCCTTAAGCAGCCCGCCGGAAAGCTGCTGATATTCCGCGCGCATCTGTCTGAGACGCTCTTTTCGTTCCTCCTGCGTGCCGGGGCAGACTTCGCAGACGGCAAACTCATCACCGCCGAGCCGGCCCACAACAGCGTCTTCAGGAAAATACTTCCTGATCAGCTTTGCAAGACACTTAAGGATAGCGTCCCCCGCGCTGTGTCCGTACGTATCATTTACAGACTTAAAGTCGTCCAGATCTATGATATAAAAGCAAAGCTGATTTCCTTTCATCAGCCGTTCCTCTGTCTTGCGCTGAAATGAATCATGATTATATATACCAGTCATCAGATCCATCTCCGACCGCTTCCGGAACAGTTCTACAAGCTCAAACGCCTCCCTTACCTTTGCCGACAGCGCCTTCGGATAATATTCCCCGTCCGCCTGGTCAAAGTAAGGCATAGAGTGATGGATATGCACCATCTTCCACTCTCCGCTGTCATCGAGGGCATATACGATGGAAAATCTCGTGTCCATCTCAATGAGCGCTTCCGCCTCGGCGTCTCTGCATTCCCTCACCCAGATCCCCCCGTACACGATCCCGACATCGTCACGTATCATCACCGCATTGTACCATTCATCCAGCACTTCAAAAGATATCTGTCCGGCCTCCGTCTGATTTCCGGCAAAATCCTTTACCGCCTCCTCGGCTGTATTGAATATCTCATGTCTGCCCGTACCGATCATACTCAGCTTCTCATCCCATGTCTGCATGATCTTCCCGAAATTTTCCTCTGTCGGCTCCAGCATGTAATAGTGCCACAGCTTTCTCGTTATCTCACATAGACGCTTCTCCGTCTGCATCCGCACAACCTCCCATAAGTATTACATACCAGCTACAGAACATCCGGCTGCGCCGGACGGTCTCTTCTGACTGCCTTGCAGAGTACCTGATACAGGTATTCCACATCCACCGGCTTTGTGACAAATCCGTCCATGCCTGCCTCCGCAGCCATGTCCACATCTTCCTTGAAAGTATTGGCGGTCATCGCGATAACAGGTATGACTGCGGCATCCTCCCGCTTCATCCCGCGTATCACGCGGCACGCCTCCAGCCCGTCCATGACCGGCATCTGAATATCCATAAGTATGGCATGAAACTCTCCCGGCGCGCTGTCTTCAAACATTTTTACCGCGTCTCTTCCGTTTCGCGCACGCCGTACCGCGGCTCCCTGCATCTCCAGCAGCTCTTCGGCGATCTCCGCATTTAAGTCATTGTCCTCCGCCAGAAGGATACACATGTCTCTCAGATAGCGCTTTGGCATATCCACAGCCGGGCTTTCGTCATGTACTTCCTCTGACGCGGCGGTCGGAAATGCTGCGGTAAAGTAAAATTCGCTTCCTTTCCCGATCTCGCTTTTAAGCTCCAGCTTGCCTCCCATAAGTTCCACGATATTTTTGCTTATTGCAAGCCCAAGACCAGTGCCCTGGCTCTTGGAATAATTCGTCCCAACCTGTTCAAACGACTCAAAGATACGCTCCTGGTCCTTCTCGGATATACCAATGCCGTTATCCGCCACACGGAAGCAGAACACCGCTTCTTCTGCAGACGCTTCCGTCTCTGTCACGTCCACCCGGATACGCCCCCCGGCGGAGGTAAACTTGAACGCGTTAGATATAAGATTCATCAATACCTGCTTCAGACGGACCGCATCCCCGATAAGTCTGTCGCTTTTTATCCGCAGATCCAGCTTAAATTCCAGCTCCCTGCGTCCCGCCTCCGCCGTCATCATACTCTCCAGTTCATTCATGACCTGTCCTATGGAAAATGGTTCGCGCACGATCGTCATCATGTCCTGCTCAATTCTGCTCATATCCAGAATGTCGCTTATAAGACCAAGCAGATAACGTGAAGACGAGCGGATCTTGGACAGATTCACTCTCACTGTCTCCGGCACATCGTCCATCATACATGTGAGATCACTCAGTCCGACGATGGCATTCATGGGCGTGCGGATCTCATGGCTCATCCTGGACAGGAACTCTCCCTTGGCACGGTTTTCCTTCTCCGCTTTTGCAAGACTGTTCTGCATCCTCACCGCATGTATCCGGTAGCGCGCCATCACAAGAATCAATATCACTATCAATAAAAACACAACACCGCAGATCACAACAAACATAAGCGGATTGGCATATATCATCTCAATGATCGTCATCTCGCCCGTGCCTGATGATATCATATTCTGATTGGCGATCGTATCCTTCTGGGTGCTGCTCAGACTGTTTATCGCCTTGTTCATTATCGTTAAGAGCTGTCCCGGGGCAGGTCTTTTCATTGCGAAGCTGATATCATTCCTGTCATTTATGAGTGTGTTTGGAACAACATTCGTAAAATGATGGTTCTGTATCTCCTGCTCCATGATGGCCGAAACGCCATAATAAAAATCCGCCTCGCCCTGGTCCACGGCGCGGAGCGCTTCTGCTGTATTGGAATAATATTTCACTTCTGAGGCTTCTATCTCCGCCGGCAGTTCACGTCCCTCCAGCACAGCTCCCGTCAGCCCCTCGGACGGGTAGCTCACAGACTTGTTCCTCTCTATGATGTCATTCAGAACAACATATGGCTTTGTGAGCGCCATCTCCTTCTGCGCCGCCTCCTCATCCGTCCCGAGGAAGGCGCCGAAAAGATCTGCCTCCCCATTCTCAACCATTTGGAGCCCCTCAGCATAACTGTCCACATATTTATAGGAAAATGTCAGACCGGAAAATTCCTTTATCTCCTCAAGTATATCCGGAATGATCCCGTCGTGAAGATCCTTTTTCAGCTCCCGGCAGTACAGAGGATGCCACTCCTTCAGCACTGCTACCGATACCGTCTTCTTCTCCTCTACATACTTTTTCTCTTCGTCATTTAATGTGATATTGGCGGTGCTGCTGTCCTGGATATTTGCATCATACCGCTCCTGGGCAAAATGCGGATTAGAATCCACGATCTTCCCAAGCGCCATGTTGAGGCCGTCCAGTATCTCTTTATCCTCCGGTTTCGTCACGATATAGTGCGGCTGCGAATCAAACTCCGCTACCACGCGGAACACATCTGCATCGCTTCCCAGATTGCCGAGGATCATATCCACCTCGCCGTTTTCCAGATAAGAATACATATTACCGTCCGTTAACTGTTCTGCGCTGTATGTCTTAAGCGTACAGTCGATTCCGTTGCTGTCCAGAAATACCTTAAGCCGGCGTATATTTTCCACGGCCCGTTCATATACCCCGATGGTCTTTCCCGACAGACTCTTCCAGTCGTAAGCTTTGATGCTGTCGTCCTCACGGCTGGCCAGAAGCACAGACTTACTGTAGCCCGTATTGTAGTCCGGATAGGCAAAATACTCTTCAAGACCTTCCTGATAATAGGTTCCCCCCATCAAGTCGTACCTGCCCTCCAGGAACTCGTCCACCATTGTTTCACCGTCTGTATCTATATACTCGTATTCCCATCCGGTGTATTTGGCTATCTCATTCAGGTAATCTACCACGATCCCCCGTCTGTTGCCATTTTTGTCGGTCTCGGTAAATCCCGGCACCTGGGCAAACGCCACTTTCAGGACTTTCCCGCTCTGCGGCTCCTTTGCGCGCGCTCCGGCACAGGGCACGAGAACTGCCGTAAGCGCTGCAGCAAGGAGAAGCAGCACCACTCCACATTTTTTTATCTCCAGTCTTGATCTGTTCTTCATACAAAACTCCTTTTTGAAATCACCTGTAACTATCTTACCATGACGCGGGCTGTTTTGCCACATAAATTGACCGGTCTCTGCCGCCTCACACATTATAGCGGAACATTACATATGATAAAGTACAACTTAAAAAAAGCAGGTGATTTATATGGCACAGGTTTCCAGCCAGGCAGAGCTTCGGACAGCTCTTGAAGCTCTGGATTCATTCATACAGGTAACGGCTGATTTCTCTATCTCCGCCCAGATCAATATACAGTACGCCGTTACCATCGAAAGTTATGCCGGCGGCAGTCCGGCGGTACTGACAAAAGACAATTCCTATTCTTCCTATATGTTTCGTATAACAGACGGCGGCTCGCTGACTGTGAGAAATATCATACTCGACGGGAACGGCGCGGCTCATCCGCAGGCAGATGAAGCTAACCGGTCCCTTATCTATGTTACCGGAGGTACTCTCAAGCTGCTGAGCGGTTCCATCCTACGGAATAATAACTCCTACCTGGAGGGCGGGGGCGTCTATGTAAACAGTAATTCCTCTTACTACAACGCCTTCCTCATGACAGATGATGCCCGTATAACCGGCTGCGCCTCCCGCACAAAAGGCGGCGGCATCATGATAGCTTCCGGAAATCAGGGCGACTCCTATTCCATCGCAGGAGCTGCCTTTATCGGCGGCAATACAGCATCTGACGGCGGCGGCGTCTACGTCCGCTCATACGCGCAGGGAACAGGCGGCACGCTCACGATCGCAGAGCAGGTACAGATCACAGATAATACGGCCTCCGGCACAGGCGGCGGACTTAACTTTTCAGGATACCGCAACGGAGGCAGCGCCGCCGCCACGCTCACCCTCACGGGAAGCGCGGCAGTCTCTCTGAACAAAGCGGTCAACGGCGCGGGTGTCTACTTCTATTCCGCCAACGACGGTGACCGTTTCACCCTGTCTGGTAATGCCGCAGTCACACAAAATACAGCTTCTCAAAACGGCGGAGGATGCTATATGACTGCACAGGGCGCGGGCGTACAGTTTATCATGACTTCCGCCTCGCTCACCGACAATACGGCCGGCACGGGCGGCGGTCTCTACCTGCTCACAGATTCCGGCGGCTCTGTAAGCGTCACCCAGGGGCTCATCTCCGGAAACCACGCGGCAGGAGGGGCATCCGGCACCGGAGGAGGCATGTGGATCAGAAATCAGTCACCAGACGCAGGTCTGCTCACATCCTTCACCAACATCACTATGAGCCGGAACGAGGCAGAAGCCCACGGCGGTGGTATGGCATTATACGCAGGCGGCAGCCCGTTCTCATTTGAGGTTGCTGGCGGTACTGTATCAGAAAACCAGTCTGCAAAAGACGGCGGCGGGCTTCTTCTCAGCAATTCCGGAAACGGCTCCCTTACTCTGCGGCAGACGGCTCTGACCGGCAATACTGCCGGGGGCTCAGGAGGCGGTATGTACCACGCAGTCACATCCGGTGACAGTTCCTCTTCTCTCACCATGACAGAGGCTTCTATAGAAAACAACACAGCCGGCGCAGAAGGGGGCGGACTCCGTCTCACTTCCGGAAGCGGAATACTCTCTGCCGTACTGACCGACTGTACTGTCAGCTCCAACACGGCACGCGGCAACAGCGGCGGCGGCATATGGAACGGCGGTTCCAATGCTTCTCTTACGCTGGATGGGTCTACGTCCGTCACGGACAACTCGACAGAGGAAGGCAACGGCGGAGGCATCTATTTCAACAGCGAAGAAGGTTCTATGCTCCTTACCGGCAGCGTAAAGATCACGAACAACCACGCCGATGCCGCTCAAAGTGATTTTGGCAGCCACGGCGGCGGCATCTGTCTCGTTCCCGGCAGGCTTACGATACAGGACAGTACCGAGATCGCCCTCAACAGTGCACGTCTCTACGGCGGCGCCGTCAGCGCGGCTGAAGACTCACAGGTCACGGTGGAAGGCGGCACGATCCATGACAACACATCCTCCGAATACGGCGGCGGTATATGGATACACGGGGGCAGCGCGGTCACTTTAAGCGGCGGCAGCCTGAATAACAACAAGGCTCCGTACGGAGGCGGCATCTACAATGACTCCTACCTGTACGCAGAAGGCCTCCGCAACATTTCAGATGGCGTATATATCGAAAACAGGACGGCTGTCGTCCGGCTTAATGCCCCACTGGCTGCCGACTCCGTCATACAGCTTGAAAACTCCGGCTATCTCTCTCCAAATACAGACGGCACGCCGATCGTCGTCGGAGAAGCGACAGATGGTTATCCCCTCCTCTCACAGACAGATGCAAAAGCTTTCCAAAAGCCGGTCCGGGGATTTGACGGCTGGGAGATCAGACGGAGCAGCGACCGCACTCAGATATTACTCGCGCCGTCCGACTACCGGATCCAATACGAAAATCTTCTGGGAGCCGCCAATCCAAACCCGGGTTCCTACAACTCAACCTCACCGGATATCCACCTTCTGCCTCCGGGCAGTCTCCCGGGCAGCCGCTTCACAGGATGGTATGACGCGCCGGACGGCGGGAACAGCGTTACGGTCATCCCCCACGGAAGCACCGGCGACAGAATTCTGTATGCCAGATGGGAGGCCGCGGGTGAAGACCACACGGTCACATTCAAAGGCGGCGGCAGCTGTTGTTCCAGGGCATGCGGTATTCCGGCTCCACTGACCGTCCGTGCCGGCCAGAGTACGCTGCTTCCGGATGCCGTGCCGACAAGGAGAGGATACTGCTTCTGCTTCTGGAATACAAGTCCGTCCGGACAGGGCGGGTCTTATCTGCCCGGGGAACTTCTTCCCCCGCTCAGTACCGACCTGTGTCTCTATGCCATATGGAAAAAACGCAGGTTCTGCTGCCCGTGCCCGCCTCCGCTGACGGCCTCCTCCTTTGCCGCGCGGAAGCTGGATGCCGTCTCAGGCTCTCCGCTGTCAGGCGCATGGTTCGCCCTGTCACAGAACGGCAGCGTCCTTTTGAACAGTATTTCCGATTCTCTAGGCAGGATCACGTTCTCAGGTCTCAGGCCCGGCAGCTATGAACTGTCCGAGACAATGGCGCCTTCCGGCTATAAGCCCGATACTGCAGTGCATCAGGTTACCGTAAGCGAAGAGGGAACGGTGACTGTGGACGGACAGCCGGCAGACGGCTTTCCTCTGTATAACACCCCTTCCGCAGAGGCACATCTTACGTTTACCAAGGCAGACACCTCCACCGGGCAGCCGCTTGAAGGGGCCGGGTACACGCTGTCCAACGGCATCTCCGCCCTCTCGGATCTTGACGGCACCGTAGACCTTGGCATGCTCGCCCCCGGAACGTACACCCTCACCGAGACAAAGGCGCCGGACGGTTATATCCTCGATTCCACTGTCCACACCGTGAACGTCACCAACGACGGGCATATCACAGTAAACGGAAATGATCTGACACAATTCCGGCCGGAAAACACACGCATGCGCAGTCCGAAGCCGGTCATCAATACCGTCATGGAGGGAGATGCCATAGTAACAGGCACCGGCGTCCCCGGAGCCGCTGTCACCGTCACCTTCCCCGACGGGTCCGAGGCAGCGGCTGCAGTGGATGCCGGCGGTCAATGGTTTATCATTGTGCCGTCCTCAGCTTCACTCCTGGCAAACCAGACTGTGAATGCCAGACAGACCGTACCCGGCATGTACCCAAGCGATACCGTTTCTGTCCTTGTCCTGTCCCGTGTCTGACCCGCGGCCTGTATATCCGTAAAAAAACGCCAATCCGGCATCAATCAAACCGGCAGAGACAGAGGCATAACGCCTCTGTCTCTGCCGGATATAAACTGCTATTTCACTGATCTGCTGTTTTTTCTCAAAAATGCTTCCGCTTCATCCTCAGACATTGGTTTTGCATAATAAAACCCTTGAATCTGATCGACATGGATCTCCTCGACCATCCGCTTCTGTTCTTCCGTCTCCACACCTTCCGCAACCACCTTCATCCCAAGTTCTTTGAACGTGCGCACGATATTCTTGACGCCGAGCGCCGAATTTTTGCTGCCTATCATTGCGCCGACGAGACTCTTATCCAACTTGATCGTGCCAAACGGAATGTTGATCACCATGGCAAAATTAGAATAACCCGTGCCAAAATCGTCCAGCCCCATCTCAATCCCAAACTTCTTCATTTCCGCCGCAAAGTCTGTGACTGCCTGGGGCTTTTCCGCCAATGTGCTTTCTGTAAATTCGATCTTTACAGCGGACGGCGGCGTCCCGTTCTTCTCTATAATATCCATAACCCTGCCGGCCAGCCCCGGCTGCGAGAACTGGACTGCGGGAAAGTTAACGTGGACAGCGTCTATCGGAATATGTTCCGACTTCAGTCTGTTGATGAACGCGCACACCTTGTCAAGAACAACATATGTAATATCGATGATCATACCGGTCTCCTCCGCGATCGGTATAAATTCGGAGGGATAGACCGGCCCGATAGGAGTATCGTTCATCCGCATGAGCGATTCAGCATATCGGAATGTTCCGGAATGTACAGAATATATGGGCTGATAGTACATCTCAAAGCTTTCATCCCTCAGCTTTTCTTTAAGGATCTGTTTTATCTGCTGCCTTCTTCTCAGCTTCCGGAGCATCTCTTCATCACAGTAGCAGACTTGTCCACACTTTCCGGACTTTGCCTGATTTACCGCATATTCGATCGCATTGATCATATGCTCCAGTGTGTCATCCTTCGCCTGATGCCTGATGATACCAATGACCGCGGACAGATTAAACTGATAGCTCTCCACACACCAATTCTGCTTCATCCGCCTTTGGACTTCTGTAATATACCCCTCTATGACATCATCGCTTTCTTCCGTAAAGAGCACCGCGAACTCATCTCCGGTAAAACGGTATACATTGACTCCCTCTACGATGGAACAGAGAAATTCACAGACAGCTTTCAGAAATTCATCCCCGATGCGCTGGCCGCACACATTGTTGATCTGTCTGAACTCTCTGAGCGACACTACGACAAGCGTGAACTGTGTCTCCGGATGTCGGTTCAGCATCAGACTGAGCATGTTAAGCAGCTCCTGTCTGTTTGGCACATTGGTCAGATAATCCATGGATATCTGCCTGTTCTGAAGGTGAAGATAAATAATGAGCATGGCGCACGTTGCAGCGGAACCGGAGAGAATGATGTCCGGGAAAATCTGCTGCACAATGATCACGAGCACTGCCAGTACCGGAAATGTGGACAAAATGCGGTAGATCTTCCGCTCGATCCGTTTTCTGTTCGCAAGTACGGTTACGATGCTGGCCGCGCAGTAGGCATAGAAAACAATATAGGTCACTTCTATGAGACTGCCTCTTACGTAACCCTGCGCCATATTTATATCAAATATATTTTTTGTAAATGGATTCATCAGTATGAATAAGGAATAAAGAATACCCGGAATAAGGCCGAAACCTATAATTTTTTTCCTCGCCGGATCTTCCGAATATATTACCGATATACTGTATAAGAAATATACAAGCCCCATGAGCGGAGTGAGCATAAAATAAACGGTCGTCACGAACCACGTCATCCAAAGCGGTATCGTATCACAGTGATATATCATGACGGTGGAAACTATATTGGTAAACATGGCGCTGAATGTGACCAGCAGACATCCCTGGAACATTTGGTTCTTCAAAGTAGGTGTATGGCTTCCCTTACGGGAATAGACCCATATGATCCCCAATATGACTAAGGATATTGATTCTGGCGCTATGTTCCAACTCACGACTTCCACCTTCCGTTTCTGCCCGCATCACGTTCTGTTATTCCGGCACTTCCATTATACCATTCCTCCCTGAAAAGGCAATGAAAAAGACGCCTTTTTCAGCGTCTCTCCCCCTCATTCCTCCGTCTCAATGCTTCAACCTGCCTGAGATGATCGGCCCTGTTTTCCTCCGCTGACTTTGTCGGGTCTTCCCCGTCATATCTGCGGCACGGCAGTTCTTCACACTGTCCGCAGTGAACGTATCTCTTCCCGTTCATACAGCAGTCATAGATACTGCATATCTCTTCCCCGGTGTATTCAAGCCAGAATACCTTTCCCTCTATCTCCTCGCAGCCCCCGCAGCTGTCCGGATAATATTCACAATCGGAACATACTGTCCCGCAGCAGCTCATATATTTCGCCATGATCAACCCTTCTTTCTCTTTCGGTTCCCCTCCCAATCATTCACTTTGCCGCGCTTTTTTTCGGCGCGCGTGTGCCGATGAGATTAATCGTATCATCCAGTATCTCAGGCTCCGTGACATCGATCATCAGCCACCGGCTTCCATTGTATCCGCCTGTCCTTTCATATAAATCTTTAACATAAGGTGTACAGGCCGTCAGCAGCAGTTCTGCTTCCGCGGCTTCTCTGTTGCCGATACTCACCATGCAGGTAAAATACCCTTCTGCCGGGTACAGCGTGCAGAGCGCCCTTCCCCCTTTCTTATACTTTACGTTCCATCCCGGCTGCATGGAACAGCCGCTGTATTCGACCTTCGGTGACGTCTTGTACTCCTCCTCCAGATGTACGCACAGTTCCTCCCAAAGTCCGCTTCCGACATACTCTCCTATCTGCTTCATATCCGGCTCTCTGCCGGCGTCATATAGCTGGTGCCATTTCATCTATTTTCCTCCTGCGCTGAATTTAAGTATAAACATTGTATGAAACTCATGTTATTTCATTTTCCCATTATAATACATACAATATGACAACTGTATGTCATATTCACTTTGTATCTTTAATCCGATTTTATCATACTCCAGTTATAGCTGCCAGGTAAATTAGTGGTAATATATTCCAATTGTATCCCATAATCATTTAACGTCAAAAAAATATCAGACAAGTGTACTTTTAATATAGTATATTAAGTTAATTTGTTATAAACTAAAATGACAGTATTTTTACATTTATCGATCATGCATATTTCTGGTGCCAGAATGTGCTGAAAGGAGTCTGTATGGAATCGCGCAGCAGCAGTATCATGTCCCGGTTTCGCAATTCAATATCCGCGCAGTCCATCCGCAATGGGCTTACAATGGCCATACCATTTCTCATCATGGGCTCCTTTTCACTCCTTTTGAGAAACTTCCCAAGTGATGCGTACCAGGCATTTCTCGTTCATTTTCTGGGCGGGGCGGCAGCTGAGCTTCTTGAGACGCTTTACACGGTCAGCCTCGGCTCGCTGGCGCTTGTACTGAGTATTACCATCAGCCTGTCCTACGGACTGCAGGCAAAGACAGATACATTCATCTTATATCCCGTCGTGGCTGTCTGTTCCTATCTGGCTTTCTGCGGAGGCATGGAAGGGCATGACGAATATGTATTTAAGGCAGAATGGGTATTTACCGCCATGTGTATCACTCTGCTCTCGTGCGTGCTGTTCCGGCAGCTGCTCAAGTTCGGCAGCCGCCTGCGCAAGCTCCACACAACAGGCGCGGAATATCTGTTTAACATATCGATCCAGAGTCTGTTCCCGGCGGTCATTATCGTGGCCGGTTTCGCCGTGGTCGGCTATGCGCTCCGCACCGCCTGGGGAAGCAGCAATATAACAAACTTTGGCTCTTACATATTTTTGAACATATTTGACCGGCTGAGCGGCAACCTGGCCGGCATTCTGCTCTATGTCGTTGTGACACATGTGCTCTGGTTTTTTGGCATACATGGCACCAACACGCTGGAAGCTGTATCCCAGAAGCTGTTTGAACATAATATCTCGGTCAACCAGTCCCTGCTTCTGGCCGGCAGCGCGCCGACAGAATTATTTTCCAAAACTTTTCTGGACACATTTGTATTCCTGGGCGGATGCGGGTGTGCCCTGAGCTTCATCATAGCTCTTTGTATCATCTCAAGGAAAAGCCACAACCGCAAAATCGCTTATGTAGCCCTGCCTTCCGCCCTGTTTAATATAAGCGAGATCGCCGTGTTCGGCTTTCCCATCATCTTTAACTTTACCATGATGATCCCGTTCATACTGACGCCTGTCGTGCTGACCTTAACAAGTACGCTGGCGGCGCAGGCAGGGCTTGTGCCCGTTGTGACCCAGTCGGTAGAATGGACCGTTCCGATCCTCCTTAGCGGATACAAGGCGACCGGCTCCGTGGCAGGAAGCATCCTTCAGCTTGTCAACCTTTTGATCGGAGTTCTTATCTATATACCGTTTATCAAGCGGAGCGAACAGAAAGAGACGCTGGCATTCCAGAAGATTGTCCGCCGCATGGAACAGGACATGGCGGCCGGAGAAGGAAGCGGCACTCTGCCCCATTTCCTCCATCACAGGTATCCATATTACTCCTATGCCAAGACGCTTGCCATGGACCTGAGCAACGCCATGCACCGCGGCCAGCTGGAACTGTTTTACCAGCCTCAGCTCTCCTCCGGCGGGAACCTGCACGGGATGGAGGCCCTGCTCAGGTGGAAACATCCGGTGGCCGGCTACATCGCCCCGCCGGTGCTCATAGCGCTGGCTTACGAAGGAGGTTTTCTCCATGAGCTGAGCCGTTATCTTCTGAATCTGGCGTGCCGCGACGCTGTGTCGCTGGAGCCGCATATAAAAAATGACCTGTATCTGTCTATTAACATTTCATCCAAGCAGATGGAGGAAAACGGTTTCTTCGACAAATCGCTCGACATCATACAGAGTTATAAACTGGAACATGTTCACCTTGTGCTGGAAATAACGGAACGTTCCGCAATGATCATATCTGACACACTGATGCATGATATGAGCCGCCTGAAAGACAGCGGGATCAGTTTCAGCCTGGATGACTTTGGCATGGGGCATAATTCTATCCTGTATCTGCAGGAGCGGATCTTTGACGAGGTAAAGCTGGACGGAAAGCTTGTATCCCAGCTCCCGGGCAACGAGCGTTCCAAAGACATACTATCCGGCATCATCTCGATGGCACAAAGTCTGGATCTGCGCATCGTAGCAGAATTCGTAGAGACAGAAGAACAAAGGGATATGCTTCTGGAACTCGGCTGCACTATCTACCAGGGCTACTATTACAGCCGACCGCTCTGCTATACAGATCTGACTGCGTTCCTGAACAGCCTGCCTTAAATATGAGAAGGGCAGCTTTTATCGAGTCCGTCCCGGTCCCGCTGTCAGCTCAAAGTCCTGCCGCTCCCGCTTGGCCCCGTTGACTATAAGCGTTATCGTATGTACGCCAGGATAGTGCTTCCTTGTCGTCATCTCCGCGAAAGAATGCTTTTTTGTGCAGCTCTTCTTTTCATTCCGGCCCAGCGTTATTTCAGAAATCTGAAATACCTTACTGCTTCTTTTTCCGTTGGCTTTCATATAATCAACAGCATATTCCAGCCTTACCTTTGCCGCCTCCTCTGTTGATATGGAAAACGAAAAAGTGATGTCCTCTCCCATGGGGACTGCTGCCGGTTCCAGTGTGAATCCGTCTACTTTTATGGACGCGGAATCATGATATCCGAACAGAGCAAGGATCTCTCTGTTCCCCTTTTTGAGCAGTGTTCTGCATCCATGCTTTACGATCCAGTCTGTGTATTCATTTTTGCCGTACCATTCTTTGGCCAGACTGATGACCAGATCCGGGTGTGTTTTGGAAATATCATTCAGATTATTGGCAACACTCTTTCGCACGTACAGGGAAGGATCTGCTTTCAGCCGCTCCAGTATGGGCAGTACAGGCGACGGGTCCTTTTTATATTTGACCAGGGCCTGACCCCACGGCAGCAGAGGCCGGCAGCCTTCACTGGACAGTCTGCGGACATGTTCATTTTCATGCCCGGACCAGGCGTACATCTGTGCCATCATACGCTCCTCATGGCTGATGATAAACGGCCTTACGGCAAATTCGGAAGTTGAATACTGAGTATAGCGCTCCAGAGCGCTCATTGACAGATCCCAGTTCTCTTCATCCTGCCCGAAGACCTCTATGAAATCCGGAAAAAAGATGCCGAAAAACCCATTCGTGAAGACTGCGGCCGCTTTATCGAGTATGGCAAGCGCTCTGCTGTAGTCTTCCGGCAGGTATGCGGCCAGGCTTGTGCTGATTTTCCGGACTCTGGCTTTTAACTCCAGCTTATCCCACGTCTCGTCCATTGTTGTCTGCAGAAATTTATCAGCCTGAAATGGAGGGTAGGCGGATTGTATGGTGTGCGCCAGTTTTTGGAGGGAATTGTAGTTGTACACGTTTTTTAATAAGTCTGGCATGATGGGCTTCTCCTGTCGGGTGGTTTTATTGTTTAGGATGTTTTTATCACTCTTTAGATTTCAGTATTCCTTTATAAAAATTTATATTCTATTTCTTATTTTACTGTAAGTTTTCAAAAAATCAATCTTTATATTCCTTATGAGACAAAGAAAGAAACCCTTTTGCAGAGACAGCAGCGGCGCAGAAAACCGCCGCCATGGTGCCGCCATTGCGGCGGTATACATAGATTTGAAAATTCATTTATGGTTTGTTTTGGAGTTCCATATTTTCCCGCATCGTTCTTCTCGTTTTACTGCCGCAGTCAGAGTTAAAGTAAGTCTGACTGCCCTTCCGTCAGACAGATCCATCCTGTCTTATACGTCCTGCCTCATCCTGTCTTTCATATCTTTTTTATTCTGGTACATCGCATCATCTGCCCGCTTAAACACATTGGAAAATACGAGGTCTATATCACTGTTATATATGGCAATCCCTCTTGCAATGGAAAGGCGGCTGTCGGAATCGTTATGCATATTGTACTCATCCACCGCCGTCTGGAATCTCTCCAGCAATTCCACATAATTTTTATAGTCCGTGCCCTCTAAGATTACCGCAAATTCATCTCCGCCCACCCGGTAGACGGGACTGTGTGGAAAACTTTTACAGATCAGCTTGCAGGAATCCATGATCAGCATGTCTCCAAAATCATGTCCAAAACAGTCGTTGACGTACTTAAGGTCGTTAATGTCCAGCACCACAATGGCAAATTCCGGGCATCCCTGTCTCATCAGTTCCTCCAGACGTCTTTCTGCTTCCTGGTAAGCCGCCTTGTTCTTTACGCCTGTCAACGCGTCGCGGTAAGCCAGGCTGTTGATATAATTGATATATTTCTGCAGATGGTCTACTGTCTGCTGGAAACTGTCTGAGAGCGTCCCCACTTCATCCTTCGTCTGCTGTGTCAGGGAGATGCTCAAGTCTCCCTCGGCAATCTTTTTTGCCGCCGTATTCAATTCTCTGAGCGGTTTTATCATCCGTCTCGTAATTGCCACCGTCACAAGGACCGAAAGCGGCGCAATGATCAATAAGGCAATAGCGATCTGCAGAATAAGCTCGTTTTTGCTTTTGTCAATCTCAGACAGAGGCGCGGTCAGAGCCAGCCGCATCCCATTATTAAGAGTGCGGAAGGCCATCTTTTTCTCCACTCCTTCATTCGTGTAGGTGTAAAGACTGTTTCCGCTCGTGCCGTTTTCCAGTTCTGCGGTAAGCGGGATGAGACTTTCATCCACACTGCTCATGGGGATTCCAAAAGGATAGGTGTTATGGCACATGACATTTCCTTTATCATCCGTCAAAAATGCATAACCGCTGTCATAAATCTGAACATCATTGATCGTATCTTTTATAATATTGAAATCAATATCCATGCCCACAACACCTACCGTTTCATTCCCTCTATAGATAGGAACGACGTAAGAAATCATCTGCACATTGATATTCTCATTGGAATAGGGCGCAAGCCAGCTGGCTTTCCCGTTCTTTAACGGAATATAATACCAGCCTACATGCTCTGTATCCGTGGGACTGTATTTTGAGAAATCAGTGGGAACCAACTGCTGGAAAGTGCCGTTTAGATCCGTCTTACTCCAGAACAGACCCGAAGTAGGCGGGGTAAGATCCGGATTGAAACGGACGTATACCGCTACAGCCCCTTCCGTGTTATTTGCCGCGTTTACCGCTACAGATTCCAACCGTTTTGTGTATTCCTCAAGATAGGCTTCATCATTCTTAAGACGCTCGACGCTTTCCAACTGTTCATCCGTAAATACTACCAGTGTCTTGACCGATTGTTCAATACGGGAGAGCATGGCATCCATATCCCCCGCCAGTTCGCTGCAGCGCAGATTCATCAGCTGGGCAGTATCCTTATCCACAGCTTTCTCTGCGTTAATAATACCGGCTCCCCCAATGACTGCGGAGCATATAAATATACAGCTTAAGATCAGTATAATGAATTTTGTCTGTATGGATCTCATCACCCATTCCCCCTCCCGGACGGCGTTGTATGTATCACTTCCTCTTTCAGTTTGATCAACTCTCCTACTTTGAACTCGGCCCAGCTGTAGTTAGACATATATTCACCCATAAATGTACGCAGCCGCTCTCTGTCTCCATTAAGCACATCATAATAATCACAGTCCACAAGAGCAGTATTTATGGCGATGTCCCGTCTGCTTCTGATAACAAGCTCCTCCAGACCGGCCTCCCGCAGTGTTTTCACCAGATCAGACACTACTTTCTGCGTATTGTTCTGCACCGCCTGGTTGCAGGCACGGTCCTCCCACAAAACCGCCGCAAGTTCTCCATAAGTAACCCGGGCTCCCCGGCGGTCAGTCAGGTAGGCCAGACATTCCTTGCACTTCGTCCTTCTGAACTTAAGGGGTACGGAATCTACAAACACCTCAAAGAATCCGAATGTCTGTATGCGGATTCCTCGTTTTGAAATATTCTGAGGCGGGTGTCTTAAATTATCGAGTTCTGCTTTAAGATCCTCTGTGCGCACCGGCTTCATCAGATATCCGCTGGCATGAAGGCGGAAGGCATCCGTCATATACTCCGCATAACCTGTCACAAATATAATATTCAATAACGGAGCAATGTCTTTACATTTATGGGCAAGCTCTATTCCGTTATATCCGCCCATTTCAATATCCAGAAACGCAATATCCACCTGGCTTGCGCGAATATATTCAAAGACCTCCTCTGCCTCTGTAAATCCGGTGATCTGCGACTCCGGCTCCAGTTTTCTCAAAAGGGACAGCATATATTCCATCGCTAATTTTTCATCATCTGCCACGATAATATTCAACTTTGTCCTCCTTTCTGCGGCAGAATAATTTTTACTGTCGTGCCGCAGCCCTTTTTACTTTCGATGTGCATGGTCCCGCCACACTGGAGCATGACCCTCTGCCGGACATTTTCAATTCCAATATGGGTCCTTCCATCATCCTTTATTTTAAGAGGATCAAAACCTGCTCCGTCATCCAGAATGGAAATGACCACATCCCCCTTCACAGCTTCACTTCTGACTGTCAGCGTGCCGCCGCCTTTCTTCTTCGTAATGCCCCAGCGGACCGCATTTTCCACAATTGGCTGAAGCGTCATGGCCGGAAGCATAAAATCCGTATACTGAAGCTCCAGGTGGATCGTAAGCTTTTGGTCAAATCTCATTTTCTCCAGGTAGAGATAGTCATTCACATGGCGCATCTCAATTTCAAATGGAATCAGTCTTTGCTGTGTAAGTGTATCAAGATTCCCCCGCAGATAATATGCAAAGTGTTCCAGAGCTTCCGACGCCTTCTGCGGATCGGTGTCGCAGAGCTGCTTGATCCCCATCAGCGAATTATAAAGGAAATGCGGCTGCACCTGGCTTATCATAAGTGTCATCTTGGACTGTTCCAGTTCCATCTCTCTCAGTCTGCGCTTTTGTGCCTGATTGGCCTGCAGAGATACATATACAAAAATAATGCAAACTGTAGTAGCCAGATACAGCCATGCTATGCCATAAATAAATATCTGGATCACCAAGGCAAAAACAGGCAGGAATATGTAGGAAAGTAAGATCCACACTTCTTTTTTCTTAAGTTCCCGTCTGTAAGACAAAAGCATTCCGATGTCCACAGCCATTCCGGCCAGTCCCCACACCTGTGACAGCCAGAACCAGTCTCCACGGCAGTATACGTTATTTCCCACAAAGTCATAATACATATGGTTCCACTGTGAAAGCACCGTCAGAGCTGTTCCCGCGCCGCAGATCCCCCATACAACTCTGGCAAACCAGCGCGAGACCGGCTTTCCTGCCGAAAGATATCCCGTCAGGTACTCCGTAAAAAGCGCCATTAATATATAACCAAGTATGTAGACCATGAAATTGGCCGCGCGCACGCCCCAGTAACTTATGGCCGCCGTATGTCCCTTAAAAATCCATGCCGCCGCGTCACTTACCAACAGAAGGCCATTACACAAAAGCATCGCCGCAAACAATCTGTCCGTCCGTGTCTTGATATTTTCACCGATATAAAGGCTGGATATAAATACAAGAGAAAGAACAGCACCCCAGATTTCCAATGAGATATTCACATAACCTATAGTGCTCATAAACACTGCCCTCCCTTCTATATTTTTAAATCAATTGCTTTATTATTATCATACACCTGATTTCTGACACCAGCGTGACAAATTGACTGTTGCGGCTGTTGCGCTGTATATTAAAAGTTCTTTCATATACCCTCCATAATTATATTTGGTATAGATTTAATTCAGCTGCAAATAATATTTTTTAATAATAACAGGAGGTACTACAATGAAAGCTATCGTATATGATGGACTGCAGAAAGTAGAATGCAGAACCGTGGAAGATCCGAGGTTAGAAAAAGAAGATGACATTATAGTAAAAGTCACTTCTGCTGCCATCTGCGGTTCAGATCTGCATTTAGTGCATGGTTTGGTAAAGGGAATGTATGATGGATATGTATTAGGTCATGAAACAATGGGAATTGTCGAAGAAGTCGGAAAGGGAGTTAAAAATCTGACCAAAGGCGACAGAGTTGTTATCCCGTTTCCCGTGGCATGCGGGCATTGCGAATTCTGTAATAAAGGAGAATTCAGTCAGTGCGATAATTCAAATGATTATGGTGAATCGGGCGGATTATTCGGTTATAGTAAATATCATGGAAATTATGCCGGAGGACAAGCAGAATATATCAGGGTTCCGTATGCCAATGTAGGGCCTAAAAAAGTACCGGATGAATTGACAGATGAGCAGGTCTTATTTGTAACAGACGTCCTGCCCACTTCCTATTGGGGCACGGAAATAGCAGGCGTAAAAGCCGGAGATACCGTCGTAGTTTTAGGCTGCGGTCCTATAGGATTGATGACGATCAAATGGTGTATTCAAAAAGGAGCCGGCAGGATCATTGCGGTCGATAATGTAAGCTACCGCCTGAAACATGCAAAAGGTTATGGGGTGGAAGCTTTAAACTTTGAAGAATATGAACAGGTAGGGGCGCACATAAAAGAGATCACACATGGAGGAGCGCATTGCGTAATTGATTGTGTTGGGCTGGACGGGAAAACTTCGGTTATGGAAAAAATCGAAACTGCACTCAAATTACAGGGAGGATCAAAATCAGCTATAGAAATAGCTTCCCAATGTATCAGAAAAGCCGGTACAGCAGCTTTCGTCGGAGTATATGGCAATAAATATAATAACTTTCCCCTTGGAAACTTCTTTTCCAAGAATATCACTTTAAAAATGGGACAGTGCCCTGCGACCGGATACGTTGACTTGATGTTACAAAAAATCCAAAAAGGTGAATTTGACGCAACAGATATCATAACCCATAAGCTTTCCTTAGAAGAAGGCAGCCACGCTTACAGTATTTTCGATAAAAAGGAAGACAACTGCATTAAAGTAATTTTAAAACCATAAGCTTCTTCTTTGGATAGCGGCTGCTTTAAATTTTCACACACCCAAAATTTCTGCAGCGCATCCCCAATACCGAATCTCCAAAAGTTCTGAATGTCATATCTGCTGCGAAATAGCTATTTTTAAAACAGAAAGGAGCGGCATGAGAAAACAACCAAAAGTAATCCCATGCCGCAGCCTGTCGCCGATACTTACCCCTGATACTTCCTTCCTGCAGGATATGTCCACTCATAGCGGTAAGCAAATCTGCTTTTTTTGTTGGTATAAACACATTAAACAATATCATTCTCATAGTTACTATAAAACCCAATCATCTTGTTTTCAAAAGTTCCTATTACCAATGCTCTATCAAGAAAAGAATTGTATTCATCACAACTTGTCTCAGGCAGCAATACACAAGAATGGCATGCCCCAAGATTCAATGAATCTCTCCCTTGTCCGTTACTAGTAATACAAACCGGATCATTTGCACATATTTTTGCATTTGCAATAGCTTTTCTAAAAATATGTGGCAAGCAGTCATGATATCCTTGTCGTACTAGACCACCAAGGGTTCCCTCCGAGTCTCCTCCCGCAGTATAGACTAATATTCCCGCCATTGGCGTTTTATACGAATTAAAATAAATTCGTTCTCTTAAAGAAGCCGCCGAATATCCACATTCAAAACTAAGTTCACGTATAAGTAGATGTGCTAATGTATGTAAAAAAATAAACTGAGGAGATAAATCCTTAGCAATAATCCCTCCGTAAAAAGATTTTTTAAAATTATCTTCAATTATTTTAGAACGCACTAATACCTCCGGACAACCAGATACCCATCGTTCAAGTTGACTTTTATCAAACTCTAAAAATATGCCTTCTCCCCGAACTTCATACGCCGGAAACCAAGACGTGTCCGGCTCCTTAGATGATACAAATCCAAAAGTATCTTTACCTAAATCAGATGCACCCGGAGGATTTATTCGTGTAAATCCGGTCAATGCCCTTACTTCACGCACTTTATGTACTAATGTAACACGTTCTATTCCCGGAATATGATATTGATTCACATCCATATCTTCTGTTATAAAATCACCAGTCAATAAATCATTCTTTGGTATTTGTCCCGTTAATGCTTGAAATTCCTCATAACGGTAATCCGAACTATCGGTAGCATAATTTTCCTGTTGAATAATTTCCCATTTACGAAAAAGAATATTTTTAACAGTCAGCGGATTAGCAGATATTTCAATTGCAATCTTACCCGACCAATTATCAATTTGTTTTCTAATTCTTTCTTTCCGCTCCGCGTCATCATCATCTTCCATTTTAATAAGACACTCATGATAAGTTTTTGATTTTTCGATATCCAAATTTACTCTATTTGAATACGGAGGTATAACCAATGAACTGGCAATTTTAGGATAGTAGACGGAAGAAGCACCCCGTTGTCTTGCAATTGGAAATTCATCGCACATTGTATGCTTATTTTTCCACGGCATATTTCCTGTACATTTATATGCATCACCCATTTTTTCAAATATATCTTTATCAAATGCTCCTTGCATAGATGCCCTTGCGTTACAATTGGTACATTTGATAAGCAGACCCTCCAGCCCTGCCGAAGCAGTGGGAGATGTTCCAAAAGTAAGTTGAGGGTTAGAACAAATATCTTTACTACCATTTAAATTTTTATTGTGAACCCAAGCAACCCAAGGGAAATCATCTATATGGCCTTTTTCACAAGCAACTATCACCCTCGTAGCAACAAGGTCTTTCTTACATTCTGTACAATAAGGTTTTTTCATGTTGTAGTCATAATCCCCAGGAACCTTTTTGCGTTTTGTTCTATATTCTTTTATCCAATCGAGAATAGGCATAAAACGCCTACATTGTGGACAAAAGTACCATTGTGGAAATCTGACATAAGATATCCCTAAAGAATGGTTGGCTTTTCCTCCTGGCATACCGAAATATTGAACGCCCAGTGCTTTTTCCAACCGTTCATCATGAATGACATCTATTTGGTCATTCCAAAATTCCGGTGAAGCTGTCATTAAAGTTTGATCCGGAAAATCTATCATAGCTCCCACTCCATATTGTAAAACCGCCTGTGCACATCTTACCGTATGAGTAACATTATTCAACTTTTCTCTATTGGTTGTCATTCTATTCCTCCCAAGTGATTATATTAGCAGCTATACTTTGGTCAACATTACGCATTGATATAAGAGTCTCCTTTGCGTTATCATCTCCTCCACTGCTGTAGACTTTCATGAGCCGCTTGTCCAATCCTGTCGGCTGCTTGAACATAAACTGATCACCATAAAAGAAATGCTCTTTTTCTCCAATGTTTAGTCGCTCTTGCCATTCGGAAAAGAACATTCTCATCTCTTCCAAGATATCCTGTGAATTATCCTCCATTTTGTATGACAAACGATTATTAATGTCCGCAACCCTTTTAAGTAGAATTCCCTCTATTTCTTTAACATATTTATCCGAAATATCAAAGTTGGCGGCATCCTTGTCTTTACCAAGTCCATATAGATGTCGAATAAGCGATACCATGACCGCATGTAGTCCTCTATCACGTGCAGGCTTTGAAAAAGGAGTGACCCCCGTAGGTTCAACAAACCGATAAAAAGATTCATGATAGGCTTTAAACTGCTCATAATGTGACCTATCTCTACTCTTTGATCCATCATACAACACCAAAGCACTTCCCGGAAATGTACGACCGATTCTACTTGAGGCCTGAATATATTCACTCGTTAATTTTGGTTGTCCCACCAGTAACATAACATTTAGTCGTGCAACATCAACCCCGACTGAAATCATATTTGTTGCTAACAAAACACTTATCGGATATTTCTTTTCAGCTTGATTCTTCTCCGAATATTCCAGATGTTCAAGCCTATCAAGGGTTTCATTTAATTGGGTGGTAGAGACTCGGCTGGTCAGTTCACTAGCAGCTCCTATTTGCCTGACATTATTTCGTCTCCCAAAGCGATACCCTAGCCTATGTATAAAATCCTTCACATCATCATCAATAAGTGTGGAACACTTTCCCAAATCACGAAGGCTATTAAAATATACGGCCAACGTCCAAAATTTATCTTTTACATAATATTCACAATCCAACATATATACTCTCTGCAAAATTGACGCAATCGTCCGTACTTCCATCATTGCTTTTGTTTTTCCAGCAGGCATAATTCCCAAATAGCATCTGCCGAATTTATCCGTATCTTCTTTTGCAAAGAATGAATCTTCCGCATCAATACCAGGTGATGGGAATTGTTTTACTTCCCTATTATATAATTGTGAGCATTGTTCCTTGGCTCTTCGTATCGTTGCGGTAGACGCAATAATTTTGGGGTTAATCCCTTTAGCCGAACACAACTCGTCAATTGCAGTTTCGTACAAACCTACAATCGTGCCGAGCGGACCCGAAATCAAATGCAACTCGTCCTGTATAATTAGCTCAGGAGTCCGATTTTTAGAATTAGTAGCAAAAAAAGAACCGGTGTCTGCTTTCCAAGGAAGCATGGCAAATTTATCAACCGTTCCAAAAAGAAGAGATGGAGGATTTTTATATAATTCCTCATCCACAATCTGTATTGGTAGAATTGTCTCAAATTCACATCCCACTTGTGTACAATGCATATAAAAAGCTTTACCATCACGCATTTTATAGCCCCAACTTCCGATAATCTTTTTCTCTTTTATATCTTTAACTAATTTAGTGCCACACCAAGGACATTTTAAAATTTGAAATTTATGATGTCTATCTTTTATCTCTCGCAAATCCCTTAACCCGGCAGATACTAATTCATTTATGTGTTCCAAAGCACCATCTTTATTTCCTGGATTTGAATTGCGATTAGGTGTGTGGTTACCTCCAATCCATAAGCCTATTGTTATTTTTTCTTTTCCAAGTGAATATTTGGGATATTTATTTTTAATTTTGGTACAATCTTTCCTAATTGACTCACAAGCACATATAAGAGTAGCAGCACGCACAAATTGCTGTGAAGCCAATAATCGAAGAGTATATCGCATAATTACCGTTGTTCCATCAGACACCTTGAGATATGACAATTTACGGTAAAAAATTGTAAATGCCGTCAAACCAAGGTATGCCTCCGTCTTTCCGCCTCCTGTAGGAAACCAGATTAAATCAACAAGGTCTCGTTCACTATGTTCTGGGTTAACTATTGAGGTAATGCTCATCAATAAAAACGCAAGCTGAAATGGTCGCCATGCCGGTTCCTTTTCATTGACATAGTATTCTTCCGCATGATAATAATTCAACGATTTCATCCTATTCTGAAGCTCCATATCATCGGGATAAGAATCTTTCGTTTGAATGTTACTATGAATCCGTTGCATAAACATAGCTCTATTTGCAAGCTGAAATGCATCGAATGCTATCTTATCATGCAACAAAATCTCTAAACCCACAAGCATACGGTCTCTGGAAATAACACATTCTTCTATATGCCTTAAAGCAATTGATTGTAAATCTGAATCCAACTTATCCGTCTTATCGCCTATCTCACTAATCCAATTACTATACGCATCTACAAGCGTATGCATAGCATTGACCTTCTCAGCCTTCGGCAAATTATCTAAGTCTGAAAGATACTTCATCTCCAAAGCCTTAACAGAAATTTGTGAATCATCAATATCAAAATTCATAGGAGGAACTTCTTTCATTGGTAAGAAGTCATTCCACAATATCCCCAATCCGGATTGATCTATCTCCCAATCGACAGAAGTTCCATGCCCGGAAGCATATACTTTTTTGTTGCGATAAAGTAAGGAAAGAGACTTTTCTTCCGCATCACCATGAAAATCGTTACCTGTATAATCACAAAAGCGAAAATTATTTTCCATACTATTTATTGTTATTCGAGGCTGAAAAATAGAGTTTCTGCCATTGTAACTCCCCACTGCCGTGTTAGTAAGCATGACTGTAATAGAATACATATGATTATTAATCCTATTTTTTATGGCCATTATACTTAAGTCTTGCTCATCTATTTTATTTTTACTTCCTATAGAATCGGTAAACTTTATGGTAACCATTCCATCAAATGACTCCTTCCCCTTTTCCGGGTGTGGAATTCTATGAAATCCTTTTTTCATTTGATCACAAAGACGATATGCACAGTCTATAAAATTTCCATCTTCCGTTTTATCCATTTCATAGATTCGATACACATCTTTTTTATACATTGGTTTCTTTAGATATAAAATTTTGTTCTCTGAGTCAAATCCTACATATTCTTCAAAAACTTCAGGAATAATATACTGTTCATGAGCGGGTTCAAAAGGTAATTTACAATCTTTGGCCGAATTACTCATATAAGTCCCAAAAGATATCGCACATTTTAATTCTGATATATCTTTATCAATAAAAAAAGTATATCCCATCGAAGATGGCTGCAATTGTGCGGACAATGAAATTTGTTCATCTAATGTCTCCATCTCCGCATCTTCACCATTAATGTTACTGTTTCTATGTTTACAATCATCCTGTCCTTCATCATCATATTTACCAACTAATAGCTGTTCCAGTTCTTCCTCCAACTCTTGCCGCTCTACTTCAACAACTCCTTTATCAGGGGTTGTAACATCATTATCAACTTCCATACAGTTTTTCTGAGGATATAAAACACCTACTCCATATCGTGTCTCCGGAAGATCCGTTATAATTTCATGCTCCGCATCCGGCACTGAATACTCTGATCCAGGACCTAATAACTCTTTCTTCATTTCCGACAGAAATTTTTGTCTTGTTTCACACATTAAATCAGACATACTTCTCATTTGTATTTCTCCTAACTTTTTAATTGAGGACGATTAGTAAAATAAGATGGAACTGACATCACGCTTCCGGTAGCATCCTTTCCGTCTAAAATTTGAGCAACTTGATATATTTGTATCGTATCTGAAATATCACCAATAATATCATTAAGTAAAACATCTAACTGTTTACCTTGACGCCCATGCTTACCAAACACATACTTTCCAATATACTTTAATATTCTAATGCGTAAAGACCGAATTTCATCACAAGCATCTCTAAATATCTCAGGCGATTCTAGCATTTTATCATCCTCGGTTAAAAGAGCAATCTCGTAAAAAGATTCTTCATCTCGCGGTCCAACAATATGAGCATCTTCATTCAACCAAGTACGCAAAGTTGCCTCATGCTTACCTTTTCCAAATTCTCTCATCCTCTCTGCTAATTGGCGATATGTAATTTTCTGATCCGAAATATAAGTTTTAAGCACGGTTTTCCAATGCTTGGAAAGTTGATACGCAATTCTCAATTGCTCCGGACATTGTTTATCAAAGATAATTCTCTTAAGCAAAACATCTATCATATCCTTTGATTGTTCATCTCGCTTGGCAAAAACAAGTTCATCACCTTCGACCAATTCGGAAACAGACTTCTCTTCAATTTGCCCATTATCATGATTTAATACATAAACCTCAAAATAACGCGTCAGGAATGCAGTTTCTCCTGTTATGAAGTTAATTATTTTAAATACTTCCGACATACCGTTTTGAGTTCCAGATTTCAATTGTGACGCAAATGCGGTAATTGTTGAGAGTTCTAATTTTTGAACAAATAAATCCAACTCTTCTTCAATTCCATTGTTGCACTCATCAAATTCCATTCTTGCTTCTTTTAAATTTATACAAAACAAATGATTTCGAGAATTATAGTATGTATATGCGTTTTCAATAGCACGACTTATGTGTGCTAATAATGGTTCTTCAAAAGAATATAGCAATACTTTTAAATCATAAGCTTTCAAATTATCTAAAAAAATGGATTCTTCTTTTCCAAAAATGCCACATAATATCACTATACAATTAGTTATATCTTTTTTTCTTAAGTTGTTTGGTGTTACAACATCGATATTTTTAATATAACGACTATTTTTCCCTTTAAAAGAATAGTAAAAAGCATCTTTAAAATAAACCTTAGGCACCACTAAAAGTAATTTTTTTTCAAAATTATATGTAGTTATGCTATCAAAAATATATTGAAATTTACTATTTTCATAGTAAGTATTCAAAAATAAATTCGACAAATCTTCCCTTGTTTGTTTTACTTCATTTTCATTAATTCCTTTATAATTTTTACTATATTCATTTATGTAATTCATTTTAGTTGATGGACCATAATTTTCAAAAGCTTGTTTGTTAGAAATCTTATCTAAATGTGATAGCGGAAATATAGAAAATGTAATAATCTTCAGTAAAGAATATGCTGCAATAACAAATTCGCCCAGCTCTCTGTCTTCTGCCCTTGATAGTACAAATAAGTTTTGTTTTAATTTTTCATAGTTACCTTTTTCAATTGGGCTTTGGCAATTAATATAATCAATATTATTATTCACTAAGGCTTTTATACTCTGGTTCAATTTTGCATTTAATCCATTACTAGTAGCTATATCAACCACTTCAAAGCAATTCAGTGCCTGCGGTGTTGACGCAAATAGTTTCATGTCCGGATATTTACCTAATAAATCGGTTCCTGCCATTTCAGTAATTTCACTTAACAAAAATACATGTGCAAGTGATTTGCGCTCTAACAAATCTGTTAATTCTGTAATGCTCTTTCTAAAATACATACCACCACAAACACATAAACTTGTGATATTGTTTTCGCAGTCTTCAATTATTAATTCTCTTGCAATAGATATTCTTGGCACGAACTTTAATACCGGTTCAAAGCGGTAAGAGTTACCTGCATAATAAGTTACGTCATTTTGTGTATAATACGCTCCTGCAAATATTTCACACATTCGTATAGGTTTTTCATTCATATATGAAATTTGTAAATCGTTCATAATGGAGTCCGCTAAAATTTTATCACAAACAATAACAATAGAACTCGTCAGTAATGGATTAATATTTTTTTCTTCATCATTTAATAAAAAACTATAAAATCTTTTTTTAATTGATAAATTAGTTCCTATACCTCTACTCCCAAGCGTTTGTGCATTACCATAATAAGGGGTGATTTTATAATAAGAAGAAGGGGGTAAATACTTTCTTCCACCATCTTTCAATTCAAAAACGGCCATTTCTTTCTTAGAAATATCAAGAAATTCCATTCCTTGAAAAATTGCCAATTGTTCTGTTTTTTCTGATAAAATCACTTTATCACCTTTATTTATCGAGTGGATAATATCTATCTTATCTATTGAATCTTCATACAAATTTGATAAAGCATTCAAAATCAATCCTAATATTGTAAAAATCTCCGTTCCAGGATGCAAAACTAAACATCTTTGATAATCTGTATTAAAAGATGATGTTATGAATTCTATATATGCATTGAGAAATTGATTACATTCTATCTCTTCCCCTTTATATAAAATACGAATACGATTAATTAACTTGAATATGTCCGTCCTCAAATTCATAACAGGTCCCCTTTTCTTAAGTTACTCCTTTAAAAACTTATTTAAAATGTCAATTAAATATTCTCTGTTACTCTTCTTTATCTGGCATCCCCAAATAATCAAATATTCCCATCCCTTATCACTAATTTCAGCATAATTTTTTTCATCTCTATCCCGATTGACCTCTATTTTGTTGATCCAAAATTCAGTATTAGTCTTTGGTAAAGCCCCACGTCTGCAATCATGCCCATGCCAAAAACAACCATTTATGAAAATAACTTTTTTCTTCGATGGAAATACAATATCCGGCTTGCAGTGAAATACCTTTGTCTGAAGTCTATACTTTATACCAAGTTCATTTAATAAACTACGAATGAATATTTCAGGTGCAGTATTCCTATTTTTCACTTTTTTCATAATAGCGGAACGTTTTGTTTGGTCAAAAATATCGGTCATAAAATACCCATCCAATTCTTTCTTTATATAGCAACTTTGTTTATAACAAAACAATGGTGGTAAAGCATTTCCTATCATTAATGCTAAAGAAGATAGTGACAACTCAACTGGAAACATAAAATCTCTATCAAAAGTCTGTAGCATTGCCGCTTCACGGGCTGTGATGCACCGATTTTCACTAGGATGCAAAAATCGCCCCTTTGAAGGATTTAAACATCCACCTGTTATAGTCGAGGACGGGGCATCCCACCTTAAACGTCCATATACATCATGAAAGCCGATATTTTCTTTTTTATGACATTCCAATGTATATTCTTCCGGCAGATCTTCTCGGCTTCCTCCATCCTTTGGTGTCAGACTAATTCTCTTCATAACCTCCGGCGTGTGATGGGGGTACCTTTTATGGAGTTCATCCGTTGTATTCTCCGGAGCTTCAATATTTCCAATAAACTCTCGAACTGTAGCCCCTACATGGTCACCATACGGAATATGAACTTTTTTTATTAAAGATCCAATCATTACAAGCCTTTTTCTATTTTGTGGAACTCCATAAGAGGCCACATTAACAATTTTAACCTCTACAAAATAACCTAATTTCTTGATTTTCTCCACTACAGATTGAAATGTACTATATTTCTCCAAGGCTGGAACATTTTCCAACATAATTGTAAGAGGCTTTAACTCTTTCACAAAACGTAAATACTCCAAAACTAGATTGTTACGTTCATCCTCTATATACTCGTCTCGATTAAGTCTACGAATAGAAGAAAACCCTTGGCATGGTGGACACCCTGCAAGCAAATGTAATACATCGCCTTCCAACAGTTCATAAATGTCCATTGAAGAAACTTGTCTTATATCTTTTTCAAATAATTTTATTTTATTACTTTTATAATTAGCACGATATGCACTTGCGGCATTTTTATCTATTTCAACAGCAGCTATAACATTAAAGCCAGCTTTAATCAATCCGGAAGTCATTCCACCACATCCGGAAAAGAGATCAATTGCATTATACTGTTCCATACATTCTTCCTTCTTTTGTTAAAATACTGTATACCAGTAATACATTTTTACCTACCATTCCTATTCACTTCAACAGATTCCCCTCTTATACCTAACACATCATAAGAATAAAGCTTTATTAAACAGCGTAAAAACGAATAGCCTCTTAAATCAAAGACCACTCCTCATTTTTTTATGCATTCCATACAATTTTTTATAAACCCCTTTTCTTCTATCTTAAGATTATCCCACATTCGCGGAATATCATTTTACTCTTCCGATAGATTGGGTATATTATCATCAACAGTAAAAATTTTTGAACAAAGTTCCATTATTTTATTTGGTATATATTCTTCTATACGCAAGTATTATACACCTCTTTTCCAAAGTATTATAATAACATTATAAGTGTATTATACCAAAAATAACAGTGCATCTTCCCTAATTATTTACTTATTATAAGAGAAGTGTTACGACAAATGATGTGCAATCTAACTAAGCCGTATTCCCATCTAAATAAACCTTTAATGTAATAGGAACTCATTTGGGAAATGTGCAATATTTCTTTTACTGCTTGATTAAATACCCGTCTCTACCTGATAGGGTGTAACCAGATCACTATCCATCATTACCTGTATCAAGCACATATTACTTTATTTCATCATAGGTTACTAAATCTCTGCCGTTATCAAATCTATCTCTTCAAGTTCAATTTAAACCCCAATAGATTTGGACAATTTTAATTTGGATAAAAGAACAATCGTCTCAACTTGCTCATTTTTGTCCAAACCTACTTCCACAACATGTTTAATGATAAAAAGCTGAAATTCAGTGGACTTAAGTTACTGATCATTATTCTAATTCTCCTATGGGTCGCAACCTTTTAAAATATCTAAAGTAGAAATTTCCTTCGCTCCGTTTCATTCATTTCTTACTTTTTTCAAAGAATCCTGATTACCGGCTCAACCATTGGTTTGTTTTACCTCTATACATGCCTATGGTTAAATATAGACGTGCACTTCTAGTTTCTATGGAATATAGTCACGCCATTACTTCATCGCCTACACAAAAACTTTTTATGTCTGCACACCACTTTTGAATGTTGGTTTCAATGTTTTGCTTCCCTTCCAAGTGTGCCAAAATATGTCTCTTATTTAATAAATAAATGAAACAAATAACTTCCTGTGCAGTCCTCCGTCGTTCTCCATCACTTAAAAAATACAAATAATCCACGTCATCCAAACTATTTGTTCTCTCTAGCATGTGACTATCACCATTAAGCACAAGCCTGTACATTAGATTTTTGAAGTAATCAATGTAATCTCTGTCTCCAATCTGTTGCAAAATCGTATCATCACAGGAAATCTCTGCTATTCCTTTTTTATACACAAATGTTGAGAATGCCTCCATCACTCGTCGCATTGAGTTTCCAACAATCAGAGCGTCATTTTCATTCTTACTACAAGCATAATCATATACAGTCTTTAAAATCTCAGAATATTCATTTCGCTTTGTATAATTGAATGAAATAATCTCTTTGTTTTTCAATTCACAACAAGCATATGTAACTTTCTTTTTTCCGTTGCTTTCTTTCTTATATTCGTTGCAAACGTCCTGTCCAATTTTCTGAAGATCATATAAACACTGAATATCATGTGTCATTACTAGAATTTGGCTTTCTGGATTAGTTTTAACAATATCTGCCAACTTAGCTTTCAGCAGTGACATAATTCCCACTTTGTTTTCAAAATCAAAACTTGATACGGGATCATCAATAACAAGGATTAGTTTTTTTGAATACCCGTCTTTCGCCTCCTGATTCATAATCAGTTCTGTAAAAAAGTAGCATAAAGCAATAATATTTCTTTCACCAACAGACACATTGTTAGGCTTTACTGCCTTTCCATGAGCATACAATACATATTTATCTTCTTCAACTTTGATTTCTAATCTATCCTTTGAAAAGAACACATATCTGAGACTTTTATTAATCAAGTTGACTGCTATTTTTATATTTTTCTTTCGAGATTTTAGGACATTCAGCTCATCATTGAGATTTTTGATTTTCTCGTCAGATTCTTTTAATGCTTCATCAGCGTTCCTCTGATCCTCCAAGGCTTGCTTCAATAACTCAATATCCCTAGAAACCTCACAATGTGCAATGGCTGCATTATCAGTTGTGAGATTTCTTTTAAGCGTTCCAATTTTTTTAACTGCATTGTTGTAAGTTTCTATTTCCTGCTGCAACTTAGTCCTAAACAATTCATATTGTTCAAGTTTATCAATCAGGTAGCTCTCAAAACCAGTAATAGGTGTATATGGATGGTTAATCTTTTTAAGGATAATTTCTCGTATCTTAAATATCTCCTTATTGATTTCTTCCACTACATCCTTACATTTTATATAATTAGGTGAATTCAAGACATCCATGCCAGAAAAATCTATGTTCAATTCCTGTATAATGCATTTTTTGAGGTTTTCCTCATGAATATCAACTTCTTTCGATAATACTTTCTCTATGCTGCCAATCAAATCTCGTTTACCTTGATCCGAGATTTCCTGAAAGCAAAAAGGACATTTCTTTGTTTTTTCTTTCGAAAATACTGACTTCATTTCATTAATTTGCTCTAATTTCCCGTCATCAATTAGCTGAAGAAGATATTGCTCACGATCTGACAACATCGGTCTTTCAACTTTCTGTGAAAGAAGATTTTGCAATACCTTTTCATTATATGGAACATTCAATTTCACAGTACTTCTAATCTGAGCCGCTTCATTAGCTATTACCTGACTTAATAGTTGAAGATTTTCTTCATAACGCTTTCTCAAATTTGACAGTGTTTCGGCAGGTCGCAACGCAATAATAGAATCAATTACTTTACCCGTAACGCTGGCATTGCGTTTTCCATTATTAATAATCTTTTCTCGTTCAGCCCAATGTCCATTTCCAGACAGTCCGAGGTTAATCCGAAATCTACAGTTGCTTGGAGACTTTATATTATCTCTGTCTTTATATTCGCCAGCAGCTGTTTTAAATTCTGCATTTCTGTTAGATTCAGCTTCAATTCTAAGTTCCAAATCCAATATTTTATTTTCAAGATTACCTAACTCACCCAAAAGAATAATTGCATTTAGCCCATCATCTCGTATTTTTACACGCGAACTCACATAATCTTCATTAAAAACATGAATACACTGAGTATCCGTAAAAGCCATACCTTTTTTATCAAGTAATGTAGCTTGGACTATTTCATCAACTACATCCCCCTTTGCCTTACGCACAGCATTAGAAATTGTACTCTTTCCGGAACCATTTTTTCCGTAAAGAAGTGATATTCTGTCTTCATTCATAAATAATTCCAGCTCTTTTTCTTCAGTAAAAAAGCCTCCTTTAAACTTTATCTTTTTTAACATCTTGTCCTCCCCTTTAAAACATTTGAAAATGTCTAAACACATCTTTTATTGCCTCTTCTTTTTCTGTTGGACAAATTGGTTGTTTTAAACCATTATTTTTAGGTTTGTTTTAATTCCCCCTCTCAATAATCCCAAACTTCTGCTTTACCTGTGTGATATACAAACTACTTACCTTTAAGCCGGTATGCTCTAACACATATTCCTTGATTTCTTCATAGGTAGCTTTACTCTCCGTCGCAGTTAAATCAGTTTATCCATCTTCAATTCCACTTCAATATGTTTGCTCGATTTAAGTTTGGAAAGCAAACACACAACTTCTGTATGCCCCGTATGCGGAAACATATCCACCCCCTTCACCCTCTTCACCTCATACCCGCTCCCCCTAAGATACTTCACATCCCGGGCCAGCGTCGCGGAATCACAGCTCACATACACGATCCGCTCCGGCTGCATTTTCACCATCGTATGAAGCACCGACTCCTCGCAGCCTTTTCTCGGCGGGTCCACGACGATTATATCCGCGTGGATTCCATCGTTTTCATATTTTTCCGGCAGCACATCCTCTGCCTTTCCGACATAAAACCGTGCATTCTCGATCCCGTTTATCTGCGCATTCTTTTTTGCGTCTTCGATTGCCTGGGGAACGATCTCCACCCCATAGACGTGCTTTGCCTTCTGCGCCAGAAACAGGGAGATCGTCCCAATGCCGCAGTACAGATCCCAGACCGTCTCATCGCCGTGGAGCCCCGCATATTCAAGCGCCGTTTCGTAAAGACGCTCCGTCTGCACCGGATTTACCTGATAGAACGAAAGCGGAGAGATCTGATATTTTATATCGCCGATATAGTCTGTTATATATGCCTGTCCCCACAGTAGTCCTGCCTCACGTCCCATGATCACATTTGTCTTCTCCCGGTTCACACTGTACGTTACACTCGTCATCCCCGGAATCTCTGCCAGACGCTCCGCCAGCGTATCCCCGTGGGGAATTCCATTTCCGTTGATCACAATGCATACCATGATCTCCCCTGTCCGGTATCCGGTACGGATCAAGATGTGGCGGATAAGCCCTTTATGGCTTGTCTCATCATAAGGGCTGAGACCGAACTCTTTCATAAAGGAAATAATAATGTTCAGGATCTCTTTATTCTCTGCTCTCCCGATCGCACAGTCCATATGTGGGATGATCTGATGTGTCCGGCCGGCATAAAAGCCTGTGATGATATTTCCTTCCCGATCCGTACCGACGGGGAACTGCGCCTTATTCCGGTACCGGTAAGGCTCCTCCATCCCGCAGACCGGTTCCATCACCTCATCCAGCAGCTCTTGGGGCACGCCGCCGAGCCGGATAAGATTGTTCCGCACTTTCTCATTTTTATATTCCAGCTGTCTGGCATATGACATCGCCTGGATCTGACAGCCGCCGCACTGGCGGGCCACGTCACACCGGGGTGTTACGCGGAATTCAGACTCGTCAGCAATATTGACAAGCCTCGCATACCCGTAATTCTTCTTCGCCTTCGTCACCTTGGCCTCCACCACATCGCCGATAACCGCGTCCTTAATAAATAAGGTATAGCCATCAACCTTGCCTATACCTTCACCGTTCACCCCGATATCTTCAATTGTTACCTTCACCATATCATTTTTCTTCATAAAACACTCCATCTTCCAAAAGGGACAGGGCAAAAGTGAATTCGGGACGTAACATTTTTCATTTTGCTACGTCCCCAATTTATTTCTGCGCCCTTCATTCAACTATACGCTTGTCTTCCGCAGGTTTGATTCAAACAGGCGGTTATAGCCAAGCCAGTCATTGCTGTTTTTGTCTTTGAATATCTCTGTCAGCGTCTGCATCTTTGCGTCTGTGCAGTCTGCGAAGTTAAGTGCAAGTGCCTCGGCAAGCGCCGGCTTCTTCGGTGAACCGTATTCCAGCTCTCCGTGGTGCGCCACGATGCAGTGCTTCAGTTCGCTGGCAAGCTTAACCGGAAAGTCCGGTATCGTGCGCACGGCGTCACTTACCATCTCCACTCCGATGACGATATGTCCGAGCAGCTGTCCGTCGTCTGTATAATCGTTCTCCGGAAATGCGGAAAGCTCCACAGTCTTGCCGATATCATGGCAGATCGCGGCCGCATATAATAAGTCTTTGTTAAGTATTGGATAAGCGCCCACCATATATTCACAGAATTTCACGACGCTCAGTGTATGTTCCAGCAGTCCCCCGGCAAATCCGTGGTGTACACTCTTGGCCGCGGAATGTGCCTTGAATCTGCTGATAAATTCCTCATCATTTACAAAATAATATTCCACCGCCTGACGAAGGTAAGTATTGCCGATCTGACTTACGTAACCGAGCAGCCCTTCATACATGCTTTCCGGGCTCTTTTCCGTCGTCGGCATGTAGTCTGCCGGCACGTATTCCCCGGCCTGCGCCTTCCTTATCTGCTTGATGTTCAGCTGAAGATTGTTGTTGTAGCTCGTCACTTCCCCATAACATTCTATAAAATCCATCTCGTCGTAATCTGCGATCCCGCCGGAATTCGGGTCCCAGACTTTTCCGTCCAGTGTTCCCGTCTTATCCTGCAGCAGCAGGTTATCGTATGGTTTCCCGTTTCTTGTCTCTGCGGAACGTTTTCCTTTGCAAAGATAAATGTTCCTTATTGTCTCGCCCTCCTGAAGGGTATTAATGTATCTCATATAGCTGCCTCTTTCTTTATTCTTTACTTCCGACCGTCACGTTAAAATCAATGTCAACATAACCGCCGGAGCCCTGGCGCTGGCCTCTTATCTTTACTTTGCTGCCAACCTCCTTATCGATCAGCACGGACTGGTACGCTGAGACGGTCTTCACCTCTGCGCCGCCAATACTTGTGATGATATCCCCGCTCTGGATCCCCGCCGCCATGGCCGGCGAATCCACCTCTACTTCTTTCACATATACACCCTGCGGAATTCCCTGCTGCTCTATACTCTCTGTGACATCGATGCCGAGGATCCCGATATATGGGACTGCCTTTCCATTTGACATAAGTTCGATCAGTTCTTTCAAATCAGATATGCCGTATGCCGTTGTAAGTTTCATACTGTCCTCATCTGAAATACTCTGGTCGATAATGCCAGTCACTTCCCCTTTCAGGTTGACGGTGAATCCCGTCCCCTTCCCCGTGCCCGGTATGTCCGTGCAGATAAGCCGGTACTGGCCGTCTGCCACATCGATGACATTTTTATTGGAGGAGATAATACCGTAGCCGGTGCCGCCTGCATAATTAAAAGGTTTTCCGAGCGCTATGGCGGTCTCTCCCTTGGCGAGAGAATTGGAACTTCCGAGCACTGCGATCTTCGACTGTGACCACGTGCTCTCCTGGATATCCGCCCGTCTGACTGCATAGATCCCAATACCGAGGTTGGAATCTTTTTTCTTCACTCCCGCCTTATATGTCTTACCGTCATAAAACGTGATGGTGACTTCATTACTTTCTTTTAATATGGACGTCTTGCCGAGAATGAGGAGCTGCTGCCCGTTATCGGCGATGATAAGTCCTGACACGCTGTTCTTCTTATCATAGTCAGCCTCCAGCCAGTCGCTGTCTCCCGATATCCCGTTTATCTCCACGACACTTTTAGAAGCTTCCTGGGCGACCGCATTAAGCGCCTGGATCATCTGCCGGTAGCTCTCCTCGTCGAGAACCTGCTGTGTATTGTTCTTTGTGCCGTCATCGTCCGCTGTGTTCTCTTCTTCTTCCTCTTTCGGAATTGTGACTTTCTCAGGATCGCTCTGAAAGTTCTGCTCAAACCACGGTTTAAGCATAGAAAAGCTAAAGCTGGCAGCAATACCAAATACAAGACCAAGTCCGATCATACGCAGTATGCTCTTCCTTGTCTTCTTTGTCCCGCCCGCCTCGTCTTTGATCGTTTCCTGCAGAAATGAAAACGCTTCCTCTTCTTCCTGCTCTTCCGTATGTTCCAATGGATCTTTCTGTTCTTCCATAGACATGGCAATACTCCTTTACAATCCTTAATATAGTATACCGTATCGCCGGAGAATGTTCAATATTTATCCTTTTCTTTATGGGACAAATAGGGTAGAATAAGTCTAGGTGAATAATATGAATCAAAAAACATTAATCAAACTTGAATACAATAAGATAATAGAGATGCTGACCGCAAACGCGTCCTCTCCTGCGGGAAAGGAACGATGCAGGAAACTGAAACCGATGACTGCTCCGGAGGAGATACAGATCACCCAGGAGCAGACAGCCGCCGCCTTTACCCGGATCGTGAAAAAGGGACGGCTTTCTTTCAGTGGAAACAGTTCTGTGGAAGATTCCATGAAACGGCTGGAGATCGGGGCAGTCGTCGGAAGCGGTGAACTGCTTCGCATCTGTAAGCTTCTGGAGTGCGCCAACCGCGCCAAGGCATACGGACGGCGCGAGAATTCGGACGAATCGTCCGACTGTCTCGACGCCTTTTTTGAGCAGCTTGGGCCGCTCACCGTGCTGTCCGGCGAGATCCGGCGCTGTATCATTGAAGAGGATGAGATCAGCGACGACGCCAGCAGCGCCTTAAAAAGCATCCGGCGCCAGATGGGTCAGATCAACGATAAAGTACACGACACGTTAAACAGCATGGTAAACGGTTCACTGCGCACGTATCTGCAGGATCCTATCATCACCATGCGCGGCGACAGATACTGTATCCCTGTGAAGGCAGAGCACAGAGGCCATGTACAGGGGCTGATCCACGACCAGTCTTCCACAGGCTCCACTCTGTTTATCGAGCCGATGGCAGTCGTAAAACTGAATAATGATCTAAAAGAGCTGTATGCAAAAGAGCAGGAGGAGATACAGGTCATCCTCGCCCGGCTGAGCGCTGAGACAGCGGAACACATCCAGACGATCCGTACAAACTGCACGGTTCTCACGGAGCTTGACTTTATCTTTGCCAAAGGCTCCCTCGCCCTGGATATGAACGCCAGCATGCCTCTTTTTAACACGGAAGGGCGCATTCACATACGGGAAGGCAGGCATCCTCTCCTTGATAAGCATACGGTCGTGCCGATCACCATAACTTTAGGGGACACATTTGACCTGCTCATCGTCACTGGGCCAAATACGGGGGGGAAGACCGTATCGCTGAAAACAGTAGGATTATTTACACTGATGGGCCAGGCAGGACTTCATATCCCTGCCCTTGACCGCTCGGAGCTGTCCGTATTCCATGATGTATACGCCGATATCGGCGACGAGCAGAGTATTGAGCAGAGCCTGAGTACCTTCTCCTCCCATATGACGAATATCGTATCCTTCTTAAAGCAGGTAGATGAACATTCTCTCATCCTGTTCGATGAACTGGGCGCCGGCACGGACCCGACGGAAGGGGCCGCCCTCGCCATCTCCATCCTGAACCATCTGCACGAGCGCGGGATCCGCACGATGGCAACCACCCACTACAGTGAGCTGAAGGTCTATGCCCTCACTACACCGGGCGTGGAAAATGCGTGCTGTGAATTTGATCTGGAGACGCTCCGCCCGACGTATCATCTGCTCATCGGCATCCCCGGCAAGAGCAATGCATTTGCCATCGCCGGAAAGCTTGGACTTCCTTCCTATATAATAGAGGAGGCAAAGCGGCATCTGTCCGAGCAGGATGAGTCCTTTGAGGACCTTCTCGCGGACCTGGAGGCCAACCGGCGCACGATAGAAAAAGAGCAGGCAGAGATCGCGTCCTACCGCAGAGAACTGGAACGGCTGAAGGATGAAGCCAGCCAGAAGCAGAAGAAGCTGGATGAGCAGAAGGAACGCATCCTCCGGGAGGCAAATGAAAAAGCCCATGCCATTCTGGCGGAAGCCAAGGATGTGGCCGACGAGACGATGCGCAATTTTCATAAATTCGGCAAAGAAAATATCTCAGCCGCGGATATGGAACGGGAGCGGGAACGGCTCCGCAAAAAGATGGCTTCCACCGCATCCGGCATGGACCGCCAGGTGAAAAAGCCGCAGAAACAGCATAAACCGGGAGATTTCAAGCTCGGAGAGTCTGTGAAGGTACTCAGTATGAACCTGACCGGAACTGTAAATTCCCTTCCGGACGCAAAGGGGAATGTCACGGTCCAGATGGGGATCCTCCGTTCTCAGGTAAATATCTCCGACCTGGAGATCATCGAGGAAGCTCCTTCCTATTCTGCCAAACAGCTGCACAAGACAAGCAAGGGCAAAATGAAGATGGGAAAATCCTTCTCGGTGAGCGCGGAGATCAATCTTCTCGGCAAAACAGTCGATGAGGCTGTGGCCGAGCTCGATAAATATCTTGACGACGCCTCGCTGGCACATCTGTCATCGGTGCGTGTCGTTCACGGCAAGGGGACCGGCGCGCTGCGCACAGGAATCCACAATTACCTGAAGCGGCAGAAGCGCGTGAAGTCCTACCGGCTCGGCGCCTTCGGCGAAGGCGATGCGGGCGTTACGATCGTTGAACTGAAATAATCATTAAGGAGGCCAGTTATGGTGAACAAACAGAAAATTTTAATCGTGGATGATGATGAAAATATAGCCGAACTCATCTCCCTCTATCTGACAAAGGAATGCTTTGACACGATGATGGTGCACGACGGGGAGAAGGCGCTTATCGCCTACGATACGTATCAGCCGAACCTGATCCTGCTGGACCTCATGCTTCCGGGAATCGACGGATACCAGGTCTGCAGGGAGATCCGCGCCAAATCCAATGTACCGATCATCATGCTCTCCGCCAAGGGAGAAGTATTTGACAAGGTGCTCGGCCTAGAACTCGGCGCGGACGACTACATGATGAAACCGTTTGACTCCAAGGAACTCGTCGCCCGCGTCAAAGCGGTGCTCCGCCGTTATCAGGCTGTGCCGAAGGCAGAGGAACCGGCGGAGGACAAGGGGAAATGTGTGGAATATCCCGGCATCGTCATCAATCTGACGAATTATTCCGTTGTGGTGGACGGGGCAAATGTAGATATGCCACCAAAGGAGCTGGAGCTTTTATATTTCCTCGCCTCCTCTCCCAACCAGGTGTTCACAAGAGAACAGCTGCTGGACCAGATATGGGGTTATGAATACATCGGCGACACCCGTACGGTGGATGTCCATATCAAACGGCTCCGGGAGAAGATAAAGGACCACAGTACATGGGGGCTCAGCACTGTATGGGGAATCGGGTATAAATTTGAAGTGAAATAAGAGGAAGGCACATGCGCAGCACACTGTATCTAAAATTTATAATTGTATATATCATCTTCGGATTCCTCGGCTTCTTTACGATCGCCACTCTGACGTCGGGACTGACCGAGGGACGCCTGGAGACGTATATGTCCGGCACGATGTACAAGGAAGCCAACCTCGTGGCAAGCGATTATCTTCCCGATTATTTTTCCAAACGGCTGACCGCTTCAGACGTGCACCTTCAGCTGAAAGGCATGGAATCTCATCTGAACGCCTCCGTATGGTTTGTGGACCGTGACGGTAATGTGCTCGTCTCCGCCCAGTCCGACAATTATCCCATGGCGCCCGGCCAGATCGAAGACTTTGATCCGGCAGAAGGCGGCAGCTCACAGTACCAGGTCGGGGAATACCACGACTGCTTTGATGAAGATGTGATCACTGTTATCGCGCCGGTTGTGTACAACTATACCCCGAACGGATATCTCATCATTCACAAGCGTATGTCGGATATCATGGAGATTCGGGACCTGCTTCTTAATTCCGTGTACATTTCCATGGTCGTCATCTACGCGCTCTCCTTTATCATCCTGCTGGCGTTCCAGTTCTTCGTGTACCGGCCGCTGCGCAAGATAACGGAAGCCGCCACCCAGTACGCCTCCGGCAATCTGGATTACGAGATCCCGCTGAATACGGAGGATGAGATGGGCTACCTCGGCGCCTCCCTCAACTACATGTCGTCGCAGCTTAAAGACATGGAGGACTACCAGAAAAAGTTTGTGGCCAATGTATCCCACGATTTCCGTTCTCCTCTCACTTCCATCAAAGGTTATGTGGAGGCGATGACGGACGGCACAATACCGGCGGAGCTTCAGGAAAAGTACCTGAAGATCATTTTATTTGAGACAGAGCGGCTCACAGACTTGACGCAGGATCTTCTCACACTGAATGAATTTGACACACAGAATCTGCTGCTGAATAAAGAACCTTTTGATATCCATGAGATCATTAAAAATGTAGCCGCGTCATTTGAAGGCACATGTACACAGAAAAAAGTGTCCATTGAACTTATATTTGCCACAAAGCACTTATTTGTAAATGCAGACAAACGTAAGATCCAGCAGGTGCTCTACAATCTGCTGGACAATGCGATCAAATTCAGCGATTCAGAATCAGCCGTAACGATTGAAACTACCGAGCGGGGTGATAAAGTTTTTACCTCTGTAAAAGATTATGGTATCGGCATTCCAAGAAACGCGCTCAACAAGATCTGGGAACGGTTCTACAAGACGGACCTGTCACGCGGAAAGGACAAAAAAGGCACTGGTCTGGGACTTGCCATCGTCAAAGAGGCTATCCAGGCACACGGGGAAAATGTCAACGTAGTCAGCACGGAAGGCGTCGGCACGGAATTCAGTTTCTCCCTGCCGAAATACCGGCCGGAATAAAGGAATAGATAAAGACGCCCTGTGGGGGTTGGTTCACTGCCTTCCCCCACAGGGCGTCTTCTTTAATCGTGACGGCTTTCCTTTGCTCCAAATCGCGTCCATGGACGGCTCGGGCGGTCTTTTAGAAATTCTTTCAGATGCGCGAACTGCGGGTGGTCCCTTAAGAATTCCTCCGCATGGAACGGCATGCCGCAGGAACTCCCCCACCTGGCCCACAGACTCAGCTCCAGCGCGTCGTCCGCAGAGGCGGTCACTCCGTCGACTGCCCCCCGCGGCTCATACGGCGCCGGACGGCCCGGCTGGCACATATATTCCCTCTTATCCAGCTCATAGTGGGAACACACCGTCCTGGAACACGGATTCTCTTTCTCCAGGTAAACGTCGTAATGGTCCGCCAGTATTTTCTGTGCGGTGACATTGTTAAGCCTGCCCTTATACTTCTCCATAAGCTGAGGGATCCTGACTTGTCTTGCTCCCTGATGTCTGCGGATATCCGCAAACCCGCTATCCACACATTCAAGATTCCGGATGCGGGCATCCAGCGGCGCGTTAAAGCCTGCATAATATCCGTCCTCTGTCCTGTCGATCTGATAGAATTTTAATCCGGCCTCAAACCGCATGATCTCGTTCGTGGCGATATCTCCCACAAGCCACGTATTCGCATAGCCGCCGTTGTTATTTTCCAAAAACAGGCGGACAAACTCATCCAGCGACTCTGCATACTGCACCGCATAACGGATACGCACAAATTCCGGCGCGCCGTCACAGTCATAGACGTTGAACCCTCCGATCGTAGTTTCCGTGATCATCAGCCCCGCGCCCCTGCCGGTCCTCGTCTCATAAACGTCTGCCAGGCTGTGGATATATCCGGGCAGAGTCTGCATGATAAACGGGCTGCCGTGTTCCGGCACTATATCCGCTATCACATTCATATAATTACAGTTTTCAAAAGGAGTGAAGCTGTTGTGGCCCATGACGATCCGGCCGTCCGCCGTGTAGGAGCCTGTGGCAATAAAAGCACTGCAGTGGTCATCCGCCCCCTTGAAGTGTCTGTCTGTTCCTGCCGCTCCATGCTGCCCTGGCAGGCTGCGGTAAATATCATCTGCAGCAGAAGGGAACCAGTATCCGGTAAGTTCCTCATACCCATTCCAGAGGATCAGATCGTCCACGGACAGCGTACAGTCTCTGACTTCCATCTGAACGCCCCGGACCATCCCTTCCAGTTCATCCAGAAACTCCCTGTACGGTTCCCGCTCCATATGCGCTTTCCATCTCGGAAGGATGCTCCTTTCACTCTCCCTGAAATACTCCCAGCTGATTCCCGTCTGAAGCTCTGCAAGCCGGGCAGCCTCCTGAACCGACGCGGTGATCTCCCCGGCCATAAGTCTGCCATAGGAAACACCTCTTTCAAATGCGCTGCCTTCCACATGTACAAAGTTCCAGCCGTTTTTATCTGTGCGGTAATTGTCTGCATTCAGCTGTCTCAATTTCTTTTCTGTCTCATCCTCTCTGCGTCCCCGCTTTGATTCCGGCGCTTAAGTCCCGTGCCGGTGTTATTTACTTTAATATAACAGTTTTTTGATATCCTTATCTTTATAGTTCTCTTTCGTCACCCATGTGTAGCCGGTATTTACGATCGCTTCGTTGCCGGCCTTCATGGCAGCCCGCACTGCAGCTACAACGGTGGCATACCCCATGCCGAACGGATTCTGGACAATGAGCCCTGTGATCCTGCCCTCGGAAAGCGCTTCGATCTCCGCGTCGTCCGCGTCATATCCCACTAAAGCCACATCTTTCAGTTCCAGCCTGTCCATAGATTCCACCACTGCGTTCACTGCCTCTCCGCTCGTCGCATAACAGCCCTTCACATTTGGATGCTTCGCAAAAAGGTAGTTGACTGCCTCTTCTTCTGTGATACTGTCCGCAGTCACTTCTTCTTCCGGTTTATCCCCGCCGTCTTTCTGGTACGTTCCAGCGTTGATCTCGTCCGCCACCCGCTTTTGCAGCTCAGGCAGCTGGTCTCTGTGGTAGGCGTCCACAACAGTGACGCCCGGATGCTGCTCCGCGATCTGGGCAGTAAAAGACTGTTCCCGTTCCTGTGACGACTTGGATTTGGAATCATTTGCAAAAATGATAACTTCCCCTGCCTCGTTGACAGCCTCCGCCAGCTTGTCAGCTGCTGCTCTGGCGCTTTTGTCATTATCTGTCTCCACCGTGGCCATCAGTCCCTGGTAATCACTTCCGGAATCGAATGCAACGACCGGAATATCTCCTTCTGCCGCAAGGTCGAACTGCACGTCACACGCCTTTGCATCCACCATGGAGATCCCGAGCGCCGCCGGATAACGGTCCAGCTCTTCGTCCAGTATATTCACCTGGTCATCCACATCATAGGCAGTGGCAGGACCGCTGTATGTCACTTTGATCTTGTCTTTCCCCTTATATCCCAGCTCTTTGTTCAAATCTTTGACGGCCTGTAAGACACCTTTTTCGACAGCCTCCCAGTATTGACCGTCAGAACTCTTTCCTATGATGGAAAGATAAGAGCCCGGCTCCAGTTTTAATCCGTTCACATTGCTGTACGCCCTCGGCTGTATGATATCGAGACTTCTCTGATATTCCTTTTCCGTGCTTTTTACCTTTTTATCTTCTGTATTTTCTGCTTTTGCATCACTTACATTCCCTGCTGCACACGCACTTGACAGTAATGTCACGCAGAGCGCGGCTGCAACGGCACTCCATAATTTTTTCATAAATCCCACTCCCATATCTGATAAAATCTGCTTTTCCAACAAACACTATACACTAAAACAGTGAAAAAGTGTTGAAAATTTTCTTAATTTTATATGTGTTTTCAGCTTGTATACTGTATCCGATTTAGTACAAGCAAATATATTGACGAGATTATATGTTATCCCATATAATGATGAGGAAATAAGTTAGTCATAGTTAACCATTATTTTACAGTTTTATATAATAACAGGAGGAGACATTATGGAACACAAATGGCACGCAGAAAGCTGGGACGGCTTCCGGCCGGGACGCTGGAACCGTACATCTGTCAATGTGAGAGATTTTATACAGCTTAACTACACCCCTTATGAAGGAGATGACTCTTTTCTCGCGGGTCCGACCGGCGCTACCGGAAAGTTGTGGGACCAGGTGATGGAGCTGTCAAAGCAGGAGCGGGAGGCAGGCGGCGTCCTGGACATGGACACAAGCATCGTCTCGGGCATCACCTCACACGGGCCGGGATATCTGGACAAGGACAAGGAACAGATCGTGGGCTTTCAGACCGATAAGCCGTTTAAACGTTCACTGCAGCCTTACGGCGGCATCCGCATGGCAGAAAATGCCTGCAAAGAAAACGGTTATGAAGTGGATCCTGAAGTCGTTAAGATCTTTACAGAATACAGGAAGACACACAACCAGGGCGTCTTTGACGCTTACACTCCTGAGATGCGTCTCGCAAGAAAATCAGCTATCATCACTGGACTTCCCGACGCATACGGGCGCGGACGCATCATCGGCGACTACCGCCGTGTGGCATTGTACGGCACAGACTGGCTCATCGAAGACAAAAAGCAGCAGCTCAGCACCTCTCTCGTCAGAATGACCGGTGATAATATCCGGCTCAGAGAAGAACTGTCCGAGCAGATCCGGGCGCTCGGCGAGCTCCGGAAGCTGGGAGAGATCTACGGCTTCGATATCAGCAAGCCGGCCAGAAATGCAAAAGAGGCGGTCCAGTGGCTGTACTTTGGCTACTTGGCGGCGGTGAAGGAGCAGAACGGAGCCGCCATGAGTCTCGGACGTACTTCCACCTTCCTTGACATTTATATTCAGCGGGATCTGGACAGAGGTCTCATAACGGAAGAACAGGCGCAGGAATATATCGACCACTTTATCATGAAGCTGCGGCTCGTGAAATTTGCCCGCACGCCGGAATATAATTCTCTCTTTTCCGGTGATCCGACCTGGGTCACGGAATCCATCGGCGGCATGGGCATCGACGGAAGGACGCTTGTCACACAGACTTCTTTCCGTTATCTGCACACGCTGGACAACCTCGGAACGTCCCCTGAGCCGAACCTGACCGTGCTCTGGTCAACGAAGCTGCCGAAAAATTTCAAAGAATACTGCGCAAAAATGTCCATCAAATCTTCATCCATACAGTATGAAAATGACGATCTCATGCGGGTCACACACGGCGACGACTACGCTATCGCGTGCTGTGTATCCTCCATGCGCGTGGGCAAAGAGATGCAGTTCTTCGGCGCCAGGGCCAACCTCGCCAAGTGCCTGCTCTACGCCATCAACGGCGGTGTGGACGAACGCATGAAGATACAGGTCGGTCCCCGTTTCCGGCCGGCTGAAGGGGAATACCTGGACTATGACGACATCATGTCCAAATTCGACGATATGATGGAATGGCTGGCAGGCCTTTATGTGAACACCTTGAATATCATTCACTATATGCACGACAAGTACAGCTATGAAAAGCTGCAGATGGCGCTCCACGACCGCGAGGTAAAACGCTACTTCGCCACCGGGATCGCGGGCCTGTCCGTCGTGGCAGACTCTCTGTCCGCCATCAAATACGCAAAAGTGAAACCGATCCGGGATGAAGACGGCCTTGTCGTGGACTATGAAGTGGAAGGTGATTTTCCAAAATACGGCAACAACGACGACCGGGCGGACGATATCGCAGTGGAGGTCGTGCGCAGTTTCATGGACAAGATCCGCAAGCACCACACGTACCGCCACTCCGTTCCGACCATGTCCATCCTCACCATCACATCCAATGTCGTATACGGCAAAAAAACCGGGAATACGCCCGACGGACGTAAGATGGGCGAGCCGCTGGCGCCGGGCGCCAATCCGATGCATCAGCGCGACACCCACGGAGCGCTGGCTTCCCTCGCTTCCGTAGCCAAGATACCGTTCCGCCATGCGCAGGACGGAATCTCCAACACCTTCTCCATCATTCCCGGAGCACTCGGCAAAGAGGACCAGATATTTGCCGGAGACCTGGATCTGGACAGAATAGAAGACTGCAAAGACCTTGCATGTAATATACCGAACATCGAAGACAGCATAGATAACGAATAACCATCAAAGGAGGAACTGTTATGACAGTAAATAAACAACAGATAGATAACCTTGTAGCAATGCTGGACGGATACGTAGAACAGGGCGGACACCACCTGAACGTAAACGTATTCTCAAAAGAGACGTTACTGGACGCGCAGAAGCATCCGGAAAACTATCCTCAGCTTACCGTGCGTGTATCCGGATATGCGGTAAACTTCATCAAGCTTACAAAAGAGCAGCAGGATGACGTCATTGCCCGCACCTTCCACAATAACATGTAGGGACAGGGTAAGACGCGGTTGGGGACGGGGTTTTTTGAAAAAAACCCCGTCCCCAACCGCTCTTCGCCCTGTCCCCTCTATAGAAATGGGGTTGATCTATTGAAGGGATTTATACATTCTATTGAAAGCTGCGGGACGGTGGACGGTCCCGGCATCCGTTATGTCATCTTTTTCCAGGGCTGTCCGATGCGCTGTCAGTATTGTCACAACCCGGATACGTGGGAGCCGGGGACGGGGGGTACGATGAGCGTGGAGGAGGTTCTGCAGGGATTTTATTCCAACCTTCCTTTTTACCGGAGCGGCGGTGTCACGGTGACCGGAGGGGAGCCGTTGATGCAGATGGACTTCCTGACCGAGCTGTTCCGTGACCTGAAAAGGCACGGCGTCCACACGTGTATAGACACATCGGGCATTATGTTTAACCCGCACAATGAGACTTTTATGAGCCGTCTTGATGAAGTATTATCATTAACGGACCTGGTCCTGCTGGATATCAAGCATATGGACGACGAAAGACACAAGGCGCTGACCGGTCATTCCAACCAACGGATCCTGGACTTCGCGCGCTACTTGGACAAAAAACAGGTCCCTGTCTGGCTGCGCCACGTCATTGTCCCGGGTATTACGTTCTACAGGGAGTATCTCCAGCGTCTGGGCCGTTTTATGGCCACGCTCAGTAATGTGAAGGCGCTGGATGTCCTTCCGTATCACTCCATGGGCCGCTCCAAATATGAGAGCATGGGATATGACTACCCGCTGAAGGACACAAAAGAGCCCTCGAAAGAGGACGCCGAAGCGGCCAGAAACGTCATACTGTCTGCCTATAAAAAGGCCAAAAAAGCGCCTGGATAACAGGTGCTTTTTTCAAACTTTGTACTTAATTTAAAGCATGATTTTACTTGTATATTTAATTTATTTGTATTATGATAGGGATAGACAAAATTGGATTATGTCTATTGATAATTAAGAAGGAGGGTACATACTATGGCACACGTAATTAGTGATGAATGTGTAAGCTGCGGAGCTTGCGAAGCTGAATGTCCAGTAGGAGCTATTGCTCAGGGTGCAGACCATTATGAAATCGATGCAGACGCATGTGTTGATTGTGGTGCATGTGCAGCTCAATGTCCAACAGGAGCTATTTCTCAGGGCTAATCGGTTTTTTTATCAAGTGATAATGAAAAAAGCATTGCTGTGATCAATTCAGATCTCAGACAATGCTTTTTTATTACCGCCGTTTTACAGGCTCTGTTACATTCTACCACTCCGCGACAGAACCGTCCTCGTGGCGCCATACCGGGTTCTTCCACGTGTGAGGCGTCTCATTTTCACTTACTACAAGATCTCTGTTGATCTCTGCTCCGATGCCCGGCAGACGCGGCAGAGACGCAAATCCGTCCTCAAAGCAGAAGTCTTCCTTATTGTAGACATAATCAAGTACCGACCTGCCCACATTATAATGAATTCCCATGCTCTGCTCCTGGATCACCGCATTGTACGAACAGGCATCCACCTGGAAACAGCTGGCCAGCGCGACGGGACCAAGCGGGCAGTGAGGCGCCAGAGCCACGTCATACGCCTCCGCCATGGCCGCGATCTTCCTCACTTCCGTGATCCCTCCCGCGTGACTCAGATCCGGCTGCACGATCGACACGCCCCCTGCGGACAGCAGTCGCCGGAAGTCGTATTTCGTGTAAAGCCTCTCCCCCGCGGCGATGGGTATATTACAGCAGGCCGCGATCTCGGAAAATGCCTCCATGTGTTCACACAGCACAGGTTCCTCAATAAACATCGGGTCAAATTCCTCCAGCTTCTTCGCCAGGATCTTTGCCATCGGCCTGTGCACCCGCCCGTGAAAATCAATGGCAATGCCAAAGTATTTTCCGCAGGCCTCTCTCACAGCCGCCGTCCGTTCAAGCACCGCATCGATCTTCTCATAACTGTCGATCATCTGCAGCTCTTCCGTCGCATTCATCTTGACAGCCCGAAAGCCTTCCTCCTTCTTCCTCAGCGCCGCGTCCTTCACATCCGAAGGCCGGTCGCCTCCAATCCATCTGTAGACCTTCATCCTGCTCCGGCAGGCGCCGCCCAGCAGTTCATACACCGGCGCGCCGTAATACTTGCCCTTGATATCCCAGAGCGCCTGGTCTATCCCCGCGATGGCACTCATGAGCACCCCGCCGCCTCTGTAGAATCCCGCGCGGTAGAGCGTTGTCCATATATCTTCGATATGAAGCGGATCTCTTCCGTACAGCTCGTCTGCCATCTCCTGCACAGACGCCAGCACCGCCTTCGTATGCCCTTCCAGCACAGGCTCGCCCCAGCCGGTGAACCCGTCATCGGTGACGATCTCAACAAAGCCCCACCGCGGCCGGACCGCATACGTGTTTACTTCAGTTATTTTCATGGCAGCGCACCTCCCTGCTTGGCAGCCTGCTGTCTGCCAGAAGCTTCCGGATATACTCCGCTCCGGCTTCCCACCTCTCATTCCTAACGATCTCCTCCGGCATCAGCCCGCCGGCCATTCCGACTCCCGCGTACCCTTCCTCAAAGAACTCGCCGATATTGGCCGGCGACACTCCGCCGATGGCGATATAATTTGTATCGTCATACGGCCCCTTCAACGCCTTTACATATCCTCTCGGTACACTTTTGGCCGGGAACAGCTTCATCGTCCGGAATCCATACTGCAGGCTTACCGCCACGTCGCTCGGCGTCAGTACCCCGGGCAGAAGCATGATGCCGCCCGCCGCACAGAACTCGAGCACATTGAGCGGAGTCCCCGGTGTGAGCAGGAACTGCGCCCCCGCGTCCAGAGCCGCCTTAGCAGAATCCACGGTGATCGCCGTGCCGGCTCCTATCATACAGCTGTCTCCAAAATGTTTTCGCAGCAGCCTGATCTGTTCTATGCCATCCCTGCTGTTGAGCGCGATCTCAAAAAATGAGATCCCCCCTCTCACAACAGTCTCCGCATAATCTACCGTATGCTCCAGCGGGACATTTCTGAAAATGGCCAGCACCGGATTGTCTGATATGATAGAATACATATCCATTTTCATCGTCCTTTCGCAGCTTACACTTTATTTACACAATACTTCGGCTTTCCAAACAACAGCGTCTCCGCCACATTTTCGGCCGTCTTGCGCTGAAGCTCCACGATCGCCTCCTCCGAGCACCAGCCCATGTGAGGCGTGATAAATACATCTTCCCGGTGAAGCAGCGGAGAGCTTCCGAACTCTTCGGTCGACACCACATCCAGTCCGCAGTAACCCACCTTTCCCATATCCAGCGCCCGCACAAGGGCCGCCTCATCTATGAGCCCGCCCCGGGCCGTGTTGACGACAGCTGCTCCCTGCTTCATCAGACCGAAAGCTCTGTCCGACATCATATGCTCCGTCGTACCATTAAGCGGCACATGGAGGGAGATCACATCCGCACAGCTTACAGCCTCGTCAAAATCGAGGAATCTGTACTCGGGATACGAACCGCAGTCCTTAACGTACGGGTCGTACACAACGATCTCTTTAAAAAAGGACTTCATCTTCCCCGCCACATTCCGGGCGATATTGCCAAAACCGATCAGGCAGAGCACCTCATTTTCCATGCGCCCAACCGGCCTGATCTTCGCCATGTCAAATTCCCCCGCAAGCAGCAGGCTGTTCGCCCGGGCGATCTTTCTCTTTGCGTTCATGATATGGGCGATCGCCGTATCCGCCACCTCGTCGATACAGTAATCCGGCACGTTTGCCACGCAGATCCCTTTTGCAGCCGCCGCTTCCACATCTATCGTATCAACGCCGATGGCATATCTTGCGATCACCCTGCACCGCTCCATGCTGTCGATGACCTCTTTATTTACTTTTGCAAACTGTACGATAAGCGCATCCGCATCTTTCACATACGGAATCAGCTCCCCGGGCTCCTTAATGCCGCCCTCCGCTATCTTTGTCAGATCGACTATCTCGGTCTCACCGAGCTGTTCAAACACCTTGTACTCTTCTTTCAGATCCGGATAATAATAATCCGCTATCACTATTTTCCACATGCTATGATCCCTGCCTTTTTTGCAATGCTGAGCATACCATCTATGCTCAGACGGTCAATCTGCTCCTTGTCCGAGATGACTGTTATCTCTGCCCCGACATATTTTTTTCGTAAAATGTATTCATAAAGCCTGCACCGCTCTTTCAGCCCCACAAGCACAAACCGCTGCGTTCCACTGCCGCCGAACATATCCATCTGTCCAAGTGAGAGCATATCGTCCGCAGCTATGAGCGCTTCAAAAAACAGCCGCCTCTCATACCATTTCGTATCCAGAAGTACATCGAGAAAACGCGGAAACATAAAGGAACGTACAAGCCCCGCCCTCTGAACCCACGCGGCCGCGTTCTCCACAATATCCGCGTCAAAATAATCTTCCGGCACACTGCTTTCATCGCCGTCCAGCGATTTCCCGAGAAAGGTATTGTTCTTGACCGCCTCATACGTCTGCCCGCTCATCGTCGTAAGACTGCCGAGGATCCTGCCGTCTTCCTCCACGGAAATAAACTTTGTGTGAGAAGAAAGAATCACTATCGCCGCAGGCAGAATCATGCCGGCGCTTTCCATGATTCCAACGGCCTGCGTCTCCTCCCCGCGCATAAAATCAAGGCACCCGGCCGCTTTAAAAGGATCCTCCGGCGCCTCCTCCATTTTATTTTTGATACCTCTCACAAAATAGACCGGTTTTCCCCCGTACAGATCCAGCCCTTCCACCCGCTCCATATGGCCGGCCAGCTCGTTTACGCCGCACGGGGCAGTCAGATGCGGCAGCTCGCACAGCCCGATCTCCGACGTGATCATGCCCGAGGATAAGACGGCGCAGATGTCCGCTTCCCGGACTCCCGCAGCCTCCACAGCTTTCCCGACCGTCTCTTTGAGCCCGGCCGCCAGCGCTTCTTTCGAGCCTGTGATGGATGTGTCTCTCACACCTATCTTCTTCGATGCCTGCCCCGCTATGCTGCCGTCTTCCCTCACCACATATGCCCTTGAGTTCGTCGTCCCGCAGTCAATGATAATGTTATACATCAGATTACCTCCAGTTCCTTCAGCGCTTCTTTGATCGCATCTTTCTCCCCTGCTGTGGGCGGCAGGAACGGCCTGCGCGGATACGCGGTCATAATGCCTCTGATCTCTGCGATGGCATAGATGGCCAGCTGGGTGGAGCCTGCCAGATACATAATATCTCTCAGCTTGTTGATAAGGAACTGAAGCTCCCTCGCCTTCTCTTTTTCTTCCTTCATGGACGCCTCAAACATTGCCCCGCACAGTTCCGGGAACACATTGCCGATGCCCGGGATATATGCCCTGCATCCAAGAGCGTGCGCAGAGATCCAGAGCGCCTCCGTGCCGAGCGCAAGGTCAAAATTATCATCCACAAGCTCTCTCTCATAGATCGCATAATTCATCAGATCAAAGGTGGCATCCTTGATGCCCGACAGACCTGCGTTCTTTAACTGCTTCATGACATTAAGGCTTGTCTCATATCCCTGGAACTTCGGGTTGTGATATGCATAAAACGGTATCCGTTCCCCGGCTGCGTCGATCACGTCAGTATAGTAACGGATCAGTTCTTCATCTCCGTAATGGAAGTAATACGGGCCGACCGCAGCCGCCGTATCACAGCCGATCTCTGCCGCGTGGAGCGTCAGCTCCGTCGTATCCTTTGTTGTAAGCGCGCCCGTATGTACGACGATCATCGTCTCTTCGGCGGAATATTTTCTGACGATCTCCGCCACTTTCTTCCGCTCCTCCAACGTCATCAGCGGCCCGCATCCATAGGAACCGCAGATAAACAGTCCGTCCACCTTCGGAGATAAATACTCGACCAGCTTCTGGAGATTATATTCATCCAGACGCCCTTCTGCGTCAAACGGGGTTATCATGGGAGGTACAACACCTTTTAATTTTTTCATGACTTCTGCTCCTTTTCTTTAGACTATTGCTACCATATTCACAGGTCCGGCTTCCAGCCCGGCAAATCTTACCGGAAATGCGCAGACGGCCCGTACCGTATCCTGTTCTGCCAATTTCTTAATATTTACATCCTCATACAAAAGAAGGGTGCGCTCTGTCTGTTCTTCATTCGTCTCCAGCAGGGCATGGTGGGACGGAAACCCTTCCGCCGCCCCGGTAACAGCGCTGTCAAAACTTATGGAATCGAGCGCCACCGCCTTAAGCCCGGGAAAATTCTTCCTGAGATACCGGGCCGCATCCGGCGCCATGGACGGAAAGTCAGATACGAATTTCTCCGGACTGCTTTCCCTCAAGTCCGAATATCCGGTGTAAAGAAAGAGAATATCACACTTTGCGATCTCTTCCTCATGAACCTTCAGTTCCGCCAGCTCTACCCGCTCCCCTTCAGACTTCATCAGCTTCAGTACGAGCGGCGCCGTATAATAGAAGTCTTCCGCCGGGATCTCATCGATCGTCCTTCCCGTCTTATCGAAATGAAAGGGGGCGTCCACATGCGTACCGGTATGTAAATGATGGTATACCGACGACGCATTGCACGTGTCCCCGAACCGGAACGCCTGGTTGTAATCATACTTCTCTTCCGGATTCGTCGGCCACTTCGGCACATGTTCGCTTATCACATAACTCAGTTCGATCAACATATCACTCACCACTTTCTTTTACTCTTCATCCGGTTTCCTGAAAATATATCCTTTGCGCAGCATATCAAACAACAATGCGATGATGATGATGAGCCCCATCACAACTTCCTGCAGATATGCATTGACACTCATCAGATTCATGGCATTGCTTATGATGGTCAGAATAAGCGCCCCGACGATCGTGCCCGCAACGCCGCCTTCTCCGCCTGTCATGCTCGCTCCGCCGATAACGACTGCCGCTATGGAATTTACTTCCATCCCATTGCCGATCGTACTTGTGGATGACAGAAGCTTGGATGTGAGCACGATCCCCACGAGCGCGGACATAAGACCGTTGATGACATAGACGGAAAACTCTACGAGCCTTACGTTGATCCCGCTCAGCCACGCCGACTTCCTGTTGCTCCCGGTGGCATACACTTTACGTCCGTAGCCTGTATACCTGAGAATGACATAGGACAGGATATACAGTGCAAACATAAGCCATACACAGATGGGAAGCCCCATTACCTTTTTCAGTCCTATAACGCTGTATTCGATCGGGAGCCCTATGATCGTTTTCCCCATGGATATGTAAAGCGCCAGTCCCGCCGTCACGCTCGACGATGCCAGTGTCGCTATGAATGACGGCATTTTTAGGACCGTGATCAGTATGCCGTTGAACATGCCGACCAGTATGCCAAGCCCAAGCATCATCAGTACGGCCGTTTCCACTCCCACGGTCCCTTCCGCCAGAAATTTCATTCCTATCGTAGCCGTGAACACGATACAGCCGCCCACCGACAGGTCGATCCCGCCCGTCAGTATGACAAAGGTCATGCCGAGCGCCGATATCCCGCACGTCACAGACTGGGCAAGTACATTGCTTAAATTGGACGGTGAAAAAAACTTATCCGTGAACAGAGACGCCACCAGACACATAAGCACCAGTATTAGAAAAACCGAACCCTGTGATTTCATAAAGAGTTTTAATTTTTTATTCATATCTCTTCTCCTTTAGTGTCATTTACATTACTTGTCTTTGCAGTTCCGCCTCGGTGATGCTGCCGTTGTTCATCTCGCCTGTTATCCTTCCGTCCTTCAGGACAAGTATGCGGTCCGCCATGCCGAATACCTCCGGCACCTCCGAGGACAGCAGAAGCACCCCGATGCCCGCTTCCACCATCTCGTTGATGAGATTGTAGACCTCCACCTTTGCGCCGATGTCGATCCCCCTCGTCGGCTCATCCAGAACAACGATCTTCGCCTCGGTCGCAAACCATTTCGCTATGACGACCTTCTGCTGGTTCCCTCCGCTTAAGCTGCTGACCTTCTGCCTCGGAGTCTCGCACTTTATTTTCAGCTTGTCTATGAGACGTTCATTCGTGTCTCTCTCCTTTTTCAGATTCAGAAGTCCGAGCCTGCTCAGCTTTCTGAGCGCGGCGAGAGAAATATTAAAGTCTATGGGCTGTTCCACCTGCAGTCCCTCCGAGCCTCTGTCCTCTGAGATATATCCGATACCGGCTTTTACAGCCTGAGCAGGCGCCGCAAATCTTGCGTCCCTTCCGCCCATATATATATTTCCTGTCAGCCGTTTATTTCCCTTTCCATATACGCCGAACAGCGCTTTCGCGATCTCTGTCTTTCCGGCGCCGAGAAGTCCCACGATACCCAGCACTTCCCCTTTTTTCAGTTCAAATGAGACATCGTTCAGACGGCCTTCCAGAGAGATATGCTCCATCTTAAGCAAGGTCTCTCCTGCCTCGCAGTGTATCTTCGGATATTTATTCTTGATCGTCCTTCCCACCACCATCTCGGCCAGTTTATCCTCATTAATGTCCTCTGTATTGACCGTAGCTACTTTCTTCCCGTTATTCAAAATGGTGATACGGTCTGTGATCTCCATCATCTCATCCAGTTTATGTGATATGAACACGACAGAAATATTTTTTCCCTTCAGCTGTCTGACTATCTTAAACAGATTCTCAACATCCTTCTTTGGAAGAGCCGACGTCGGTTCATCCAGCAGAATGATCCTGCAGTTTCCGTTCAGCGCCCGCGCTATTGCCACGATCTGCTGCTGGGCAATACTCAGCCGGTCCAGCCGTTCATCGACATCGATCTCCACATCGATCATGCGGAGGATCTCCCGGGATATCTCTCTCATCCGCGGCCAGTCGATAAGCCTCATGCCATTTCTCGGTAAATTGCCCTGACAGATATTTTCGGCTGCCGTCAGGTGCGCGAACAAGTCCAGTTCCTGATATACCATCCGGATGCCTGCTCTTGACGCCGCGTGGGGAGAGTCAAATGATACCTTTCCGCCGTCTATGTATATCTCGCCTGCACTCGGTGTAAGCACGCCGTTTACGATTTTCATCAGAGTAGACTTGCCTGCGCCGTTTTCTCCGAGCAGACCGTGAATTTCCCCCGGGCGAACGTCAAAATCAACATCTTCAAGCACAGTGACACCGTTGAACTGCTTTCCAATGCTTTTCATGATCAGTCCCTGTTTTTCCATAATTAACTCCCTTTCAGATAATAGAATTGTCAGAGGGTGTATATCTCAACACCCTCTTTGATCAAAGAAGTTTATTCGATCGTATACTGATCCCAGACGCTTGCCGTTTCACTCCAATACCCGTCGTCGACATTAAAGTTGCCCCAGAACGCCGCATCGTCCACATTGTCCTTCGTGATGACGGTGGCGTCCACTGTGATCACTTTACCGCCCAGATCCTCGCCTTTGACTACCTTTGTCAGTACCGCTTTTGCCGCTATCGTAGCCATCGCAAGCGGAGAATTGTCAACCGTCATATCAAGTACATCCTGACGGATATAGTCGAGAGCCGATGCGGCTCCGTCTATAGATACGATCATGACATGGCCGTCCTCGCCAACATTTTTCAATTTATCAGACTGTGTAAGAGCAGATACGACGCCGGCAAGCATACAATCGCTGTGCAGGAATACAGCGCCCACATCGGAATCTGTCGTCAGCACATCGTTCATTGCCGCCATCGCCTTTTCAGAAGACCACTCGCACGGATTATCCCGGATGTTGTCCAGCCCGTCAGACTGTACGCCGGCGCTGAAGCCTTCCGCCCGGTCGTCTGCCGTTGCTGTTCCGAGCGTCCCCTGCATGGTCGTCACTTTAACGTCTTTTTCTTTTGAATTGTCGGCAATATATTTGGCACACATCTCGCCCATCGCCTTGTCATCGATCAATACGCTGTAATCTACCTTGCAGTCGCCGTAGATCGTTCTGTTGACGGCGATCACCTTCACGCCGGCGTCATTACATGCCTTGATGGCCGGCGCCACAGCATTACTGTCGGCTGCCTGAATAAGCACCACCTCTACCCCTTTTTCAATAAAATCATATATCTGGTTGCACTGATTCTCGGCATCACCGTCCGCGCTGCTCACTGTCACATCTGCCCCGGCCTCTTCCAGTATGTACTGCATATATTTCTGTACGGCGATAATATACTCACTGTCCAGTTCCGCGACCGTAATGGCTGCTTTAACAGGCGTGCCGTCTTCCTTGACCGCCAGATCTTTCAGCACATCCTTTGTAAAATCCTGCCCTTCCTGTTCTGTCTTTTTGTCCGCCTTTTTGTCTTTCTTGTCCGATTTACCGTCGGAACCCTTACTTCCACATGCGGCCAGTGACAGGACCATCACGCTTACAAGAAGCAGGGATGCTGCCTTTTTCATCTGAACTTTCCATTTTTTCATAGTGTCATCCTCCTTGAATTTTTCTTTGCTTTGATTGAATGATACGACAAATGCTTTATGATATTAAAATATAATTTTTTTATTTTATTGTCAATATATTTTTGTAAATTTGTTTAATTTCCATTATTTTACATCGTTTTTTATGTGCATAATGCTTATATTAATAAAAAAATTTTATTATTTTCGGTTTGAATTTTGAAAAAGGTTATGTTATATTTGAAGTAAGAAATAATAAAAAGGGAGGTTGCTTATGCATATAGACACTGACCATTATCCCACGCTGGCAAAAATCAGCGAATTATATCCGCAGCTGACAAAGGGACAGAAACAGCTGGCAGACTATATTCTTAAGAATCCGTCTGAAGTGGTCAACAAATCGATCACTGACCTGATCAGCCATACGAGCCTGAAGAGCGAGGCTTCCGTTGTGAAGTTCTACCGTCTGCTCGGCTTTGACGGCTTTAAGTCTTTTAAGATCAAGCTGGCCCAGGAACTTGTAAACAGAACCTTTTATCACTCGGAAAGCGATATTACGATCGATGATGAACCGACAGAGATCAAGAAAAAAGTATTTTTAGGAGCCATGTCCTCGCTCAGCAAGAATGCAGATATCGCCGCCGGGGAATGTATGGACGCCCAGAAACTGCTCTCATCTGCCAAACGCATAATCATCCTGGGGCACGGGGCCTCCGCCTCTATCTGCCAGTATGCATTTTTCAGGCTTACCGAGCTCGGACTGAACTGCGTCTGTAATCAGGACGCACATATGAATGCCGCCATCCTGACCCATCCCCGCCCGGGCGATGTGATCTTATGCGTCTCTCAGTCCGGTGAGACTGCCGATCTGTACAAGCAGATCGAGATGGCATACCAGCGCAGGATACCCGCGATCCTCATCACCGGCGCCCCTGGTTCTTCTATCGCAAGACTGTCACAGGTAATATTGAGTACAGTAAGCGAAGAGCGGAACATTCTTACCGACGCGCTGAACTCAAGAGTATCCCAGTTCTGCCTCATCGACGCGCTGTTTTCTATGATAAGTATTGCAAATGCAAATGAAATGCTGCCGAGGCTGCAGGATACGAGAAACACATTTAAGAAATATAAACTGTAACAAATGCTTTGATTGAACGGGAAATACGACAATGCTTATATTTATTTTTACCAGGAAAGGAAAGAATTCATATGAGCGCTTATACGATCACCATTGACGGAGGCACGACGAATACCCGGTGTATCCTGTGGGATGACCGCAGAATAAAGACCGGGGAGGCCAAAAGAGAAGTCGGCGTCCGCAACACAGCCATCGACGGCAATAACAGCCGGCTGAAGCACGCAGTAAAAGAATGTCTGGAACAGCTGCTTAAAGACGCTTCTATCTCCTATGACGATATCAGCCATATCATAGCAAGCGGCATGATCACCTCGGACGTAGGCATCGTGGAAGTTCCCCACCTGACCGCGCCCGCAGGGCTCACAGAGATCGCCGCTGCCACAGAAGCGATCACGCTTCCCGAGATCTGCCCGCTGCCGATACACTTCATTCCGGGAATAAAGAATTCTGACGGCCAAATTACGTTTGACAACTATGAGGCTATGGATATTATGAGAGGGGAGGAGACAGAGAGCCTCGCCATCATTCACACATGTCACAGGGGGACACCGCTGCTCCTCGTCCTTCCCGGCTCCCACAACAAGTTTGTATCTGTGGACAAGGACGGCCGGATCACCGGATGCCTCACCTCCATATCAGGAGAACTCCTTGATTCCATCACAAATGACACTATTCTCGCAAAGTCCGTGGGGCGCAGCTTCGTGACGGCAGAGGACTATGACAGGGACTGGCTGCTTCTCGGCTACAGCAGCGCCAAAAAAGCCGGTCTCGGGCGCGCCTGCTTCTCCGGGCGCATATTGAGCCTGTTTAAAGAAAAGAATCCTTCCAAAATTGCCAATTATATTCTCGGGGCTGTACTACAGGGCGATATCACCGCTGTAAAGAACTCTCAAGCCGTCCGCCTGACCAATGACACACAGGTGGTCATCTGCGGAAAAGCTCCTCTGAACCTGGCGCTTAAGGATATCTTTCAGGCGGAGGACCTGTTTTCCCATGTCACAGTATTTGAACCCGATAACGGTTTTTCCGCGTCAGCGCTCGGAGCATATCTCGTGGCGGAAAAGATGCGGTTATTATAAGGAGGAGAACAAATGAAGGTAGTGATCACAGATTATGAGTACGAGAACATTGAGACAGAAAGAGCGATCATAGAAGGCGCAGGGTTCACACTGCACAGCTGCCAGCTGAAGAGGCCGGAGGAGCTCCTCCCGGTCCTAAGAGACGCGGACGCCGTTATCACGCAGTATTCTTCCATCACCTCCGAAGTTATCGAAGGCATGGAACATTGCCGCATGATAATCAAATACGGCATCGGCGTAAACAATATAGACTGTGACGCCGCAGCCGCAAAAGGCATCCTCGTATGCAATGTACCGGATTACGGAATCTCAGAGGTGTCCGACCACACATGCGCCATGATACTGGCGCTCGGCAGGAAGCTTATGCCCCTTGCCGGCGCGCTCAAGTCCGGCGATTGGGGTTATTCCAGTGCCGTTCCGCTAAAAAGGCTGTCCGAATGTACGCTTGGTCTCGTCGGTTTCGGACGGATCCCGCAGATGGCCGCAAAGAAGATGCGTGCGTTCGGTATGACCGTCAGTGCGTATGATCCTTTTGTAAGCTCTGAGACAGCCGCAGAACAGTCTGTAAACCTCGTCTCTCTCGACGAACTGCTCCGTACAGGCGACTTTATTTCCGTACACTGTCCGCTCACCAGCGACACATTTCACTTAATCGGGAAAGAAGAGATAGAGAAAATGAAAGCCTCCGCCTTCCTGATAAACACAGCAAGAGGAGGCATTATAGACGAAAAGGCATTGATAACGGCCTTAAAGGAAAAAAGAATTGCCGGGGCAGGAATAGATGTCTTCGAGGAGGAACCTGTACATCCCGGCCATCCGCTCCTAAGCATGGACAACGTCATCGCCACTCCCCACAGCGCCTGGTACAGCGAGACCGCGATCCGTACGCTGCAGCGAAAAGCAGCCGAAGAGGTTGTAAATGTCCTGAAGGGCAACAAACCATTTAACCGTGTGGTCTGAATGTGGTCTGAGTCCGTCCGGATGCTTTACGGTGCTTCGCTTCGCATAAGTTCATACAGGGCCGAGGACAGCTTCTGTATCCCGTCTCTGGCTGCGGCCGCGTCCGCAAGCCCTTCCGACATGACGCAAAGAATATACGGTTCCTCCTCCCCCCATATGAGCGCCGCGTCGTTTTCTACCGTGTCCAGTTCTCCTGTCTTATTGGCCGTGACAGTTCCCGCGGGCACCCCCGCGGGAATCTTTCCGGTCCGCGTCTGTTCTTTCATAAGCCCGGTGAGCTGCTCTGCTCCCGCAAGCTCCTGCCGGTATAATCTTTGGAGAAAAATACCGCAGTCTTTTACAGACGTATAGTTATCGTCCTGCGCGTCAAAATCGAGCATCAGCCGTCCCATATGAGTATCTGCAAATCCGTGTGCCGCCGCGAACGTATTGACCGCGTTCATCCCCGCCGCTGCGTCCCCGGCGCCGAGACGCTTCACGAGTGTGTTGGCAGCCTCATTGTCGCTCACGGTTATCATCGCCTTAAGCAGCGCATCCGTCTCCGAACCGCTCCCCTGTGCCTCCGCCTTCTCTTTCTGCTCAAGCACCGCGGCCGCTATAAAAAGCTTGATCAGACTAGCCGACTGCATGGGCTTATTATTTACAGAGGCCTCCCGGCCTGAGACCAGTCCATATACATACACAGCACATTCGCCGCCTCCGGGGAAGTCTGCCGCCAGCTTCTCCGCCTGTGCCTGAAACTCCTGCACCGGTGCGGCGGCGCCGTTTTGCTCCGTCCGTCCTTTGTCCTCTGTCGTTATGACCAGGTTCTTTTTCTCTGTTCTCGAGCCGCCGTTTTCTTTTACGTCTCCGCTTTTACCGCCGCAGCCCGTTATACAGAGAATCACACATAATAGAGCGGTCAGCGCGCCCTTTTTTATCTTCACATTCAGCACAGCCGTTCCCTCCATTGCTATCGCTGTTCAAAATATTTTTCCAGGCCGTTTACGATGCCGTCTGCCATCTTTTCCTGAAAAGCATCGTCGGCCATCATCGTGTCATCGTGTTCATTCGTCATAAATCCCATTTCCAGTATCATCACCGGTATTTCACTCCAGTTAAGCCCGGTCATCGTATCATTGGCCTGGATCCCCATATTTGAAAATCCTGTAGCCTCACAGTAGGATGATAAGACAGCCTCCGCCAGCCTGCTGCTTTCGCCGTACAGCCGGCCCACATACGGATTGTCCTGTGACATGACAAGACAGAGCGCTCCTTCGCTGGCCGGGCTCTCACTTCCGTTTGCGTGGATCCTCACGCACACATCCGCCCCTGCCTCATTGGCCATCTGCGCCCTTTCCTTATTACTGATTGCCGTGTCATTATCCTCCCGGGCCATTACGACATCGTATCCCAGCTTCTCAAGCCGCTCTTTCACTTTGAGAGAAACGTCCAGGTTCAGCTCATATTCACCCAGTCCGGTATAACGGCCGGTCGTGCCCGACGTTGCTTTCTGTTTCATCACGCCGGATCCCGGAGCATTTTCCTCCTGTGCGCTCATATCGACATGCGGTCCCTGATGTCCGGGGTCGACCGCCACTGTGATCCCTTTCTTTTTTATGGTCTCGGGTACGAGTTTTTCTTTGTCTGCTTTTGTCATCTTTCCAGGCACATCCTTTCCCGCACTTTTGGAGACCGGACTCTTTTTTGCTTCAAACGGGCTCTTTAAAATGTACACGGCTGCCGCCACGCCAACCGCGACCAGCAGTATGAGCGTCATGGTCACATAAATTCTTTTTTTCTTCATATCCCCTCACCTGCTGTCACTGCGCGTCCAGCGGATAGCCGCCGGAATTAAGTGAAAATTCTTTTTTACGGAGCAGTTCCGCATTCTTTTTTTCATAATCATTCAGTACGCTCTGGCTGTAATTTGCATCAAAATCGTCCGCATCATACTGTCCCGTATACCAGCTCTGACTGTTGAAATAGTCCTGCAGCTCCCTGGATTTGAACCTGCGTCCGTGTCTTGCATATATCTCATTCTTGGCATAGTTCAGGTCTCTCAGTGTCAGGCCGTCTATATCCGCATCCGTAAGATACACAGAGTCACTTTCAGGCAGAATGTATCCCGCGGCATTTGTATTTTTCTCCTCCGGCTGCTTTACCGTTTCCGGCTTCGTACTTTCCTTTGATTTTTCTTGTTTCTTCTTACTACTGTCGTTTTTATTCTTTGTATCCTCCGACTTTGTCTCGCTTCTGCCTGCATCCCCGCTGCTTCCCGACATGACCCAGAAAATAATCCCTGCCAATATGGCGGCCATAATGACCGCTGCGATGACAACTACTTTTGTATTTGATTTCTGTTCTATTCTGCTGCCGCACTCAGGGCAGAAAAGGTCATCCTTTCCCACCGGTGTTCCGCACTTCTGACACCGCATATTTTCATTCCTCCTCACTGTAACACTGTATGCTTTAATATCTTTTTCTTTATTACTTCGGCTCTTCCTGTTTCCCGTATATGCCTACTTCCGCAATACACGTTTCATCCCACTTGTTTCCCTCATATACATCCCGGATCTCCAGCACGATACGGTCTGCTTTGCACGAATTTGACAGTGTTACCCAGTACTCTTCCATTCCGTCCGGGAACGTGACATCCCCGGTCACACCGCCGGCCGTGATCCGGAGTACTCTCGGTCTGTGGTTGCCCGCATAATAGCTGCTGCCTCTCCAGTTGCCCAGCTTGAACGATAGGTATTTTATCTCATATGTACCATCTAGTTCATACCATATCTGTTGTCCGATCCCCGGTCCGGCTGCACCTTCCTGCCAGGAAGTCTCATCAAGGCCATCCAAAGTCATGGCTGCCGTATTATCATGCCCCTCCTGCCTGACAACCGAACTTGCGCCGGAGGATACAGCCGGCACTTTATGATAAGGGCTCAGGCTGTCGGGTTCCGCCGTAAGCTCTGCAGCTGCGACAGTGTCCGATAGTACAGCTCCTTCCACATGACTGGCCGCCGTACGCTCACCGGAACCGCTGCTTTCCGGTTTGAATATATACCACAAAATAAGCCCGCACACACACAGAAATACAACAGCACATATAATGACTGCAGTTACATTGCTTCTGCGTGTCCCCGGGGGCCCTGTCTTACCTGAAGCTATCCTGTTTCCCAACGGTTCCCCAGCTTTATGGCCGCATTGCTGGCAGAATACATCATCCTCGCGCAGCTTGTGCCCGCAGTTATCACAATATCTCATCTCTATATCCTCTGGCCGCACTGTGCGCAGAACAGAGAGCCCGGTTTCAGCTCACTTTTACAGTGAGGGCACACATTCTCATCCTTTTCGTTTTCTTTTTTCAGTCTCGTGATCTTGTCGAAAAGCGGCAGAAGCTCCGGAAGCGGATCCTCAAACTTCCCCTCGTAATATGCTTTCCCAAGTTCCATATACGCCTGTTCCAGACCCGGCTCCTGGCTGCCCTTTTCATAATTTACAAATACTGTCTTATCATTGTCACTCATCTTTTCCACTCTCCTTTATTTTATCTCGCTGACGACCGCGTCATAAACTGCGTATTCGCGGAAGTAATATACCGTATATGCATCTGCGTTCAACTCACCTGTAACCTTCACATGCTTTCCTTCCCACGATTTATCAATTTCCGCACCTACAAGCTGTATATCCGTACAGTTCTCAAACGATTCCTCCGGCTCCAGTCCTCCCCCGACATGGAATCCGGCAGGTGTATCCAATTTTAATATGACAGCTCCAATCTCCTGACCGTTCGGATGCGTCCCCGTTTCAAACTGGATCACTCCGGTTAGTTCTACCGGCCCGCTGTCATAGACCGTATAGCTTTCTCCCGGGCCGCCGGTGTCCTGTACATCTTCACCTGATCCACCCCCGTCTTCTTGCTGCGCATCTTCGCTCCACTCATATATCTCAAGCACGCCCCATCTGCCGTCCTTTTTCACCCAGCATCTGCCCTCATACACCGGCAGGATCTCTTCGTATATGCCGGAAGGTACAGCCACGTTACCGGCAGTATCCCGCAGTTCCCACTGCTTCCCGCTGCGGAGCACGACGTAACCTTCTGACGCGGCATAACAATAGTCTTCGTATGCCTCGCCGTATGGATCAGCAGAAGTATAATACTGCCAGGAAGCGTCAAATTCAGCAGGGATCACTTCCTTTCCGCTCTCGTCCACATACCCCCACTTTCCGTCTCTCTTTACGGCAAGCAGTCCGTCCACTGCCGAGCCGCATTCTTCGTACACAAAGTCCGTCACCGGCGCTCCACCGTTATATACTGCATACAGTCCGCCGTTCTCCTTCCACTCACGGTAACTGTCGTCAAATATATCTCCCTCAAAAGGCGTCTCAAAGTGCTGCACCGGAAACGCGCCTTCCGGCACCTCCTTGTGGAAATCACAGAAGCTTCCCCCGCTTCTCTCAAGAAGACTTATGAGTTCACCGCCGCTTTCATAAAATACGTCATAGGGCGGCATCCCACCGAGTCCCAGCGCCGGTTCTATCTCATCCATACCCTCGAGCATACGGTACATCGAGCACTGTCCCTGTGCTTTGTCGTCATATACTGGTTCCGTCCTCTCCATGAGATAGCCCCCTGCCTCGATCTGTATGTCTTCATAATCCAGGCCGCCTTCTGTCCGGCCGTCCATTCCGATCAGTCCCTTCGCCTCTCCCTTCTGTATGACAGCATACGGAGAGAGGTATTGCTTTCTAAGTTCGTTTACCGGCTGCTCATAGTAATCATTTTCTGCAAGATAATAGATGGCGTCAGCTTCAACCTGAGGTTCTGTCTCCCATACAGCCGTATAATTACTTTTTTGTTCTGCGGCCTGCTTATCCTCTTCTTTTTTCTTTGCCAGCTTTCTGCGATTCTTCTGGGGCACTTTCTTATCCGCCTCCGCCAGAATGCTCTCCGCTTTTTCCGGCTCCCCGTCTGCCTCATACAGTTGCGCCAGCTTCAGGTATGGTTCCTCCTGTTTCGGATCGATGGCGATGGCCTGCAGGTACTCTTCCTCTGCTTTTTCATAATCCATTGTCTCCAGATACTTATCGGCATTGGTCATGTACTCCTCGTATGCCTCCCTGGCACTTACATCTTTCATCGCAAAATAGCCGGCCAGGACAACGGCGGCGGCAAGGACTGCTGCCGCGCCTGCCCACAGCCTGATTTTTTTTACTTTCTTCTCTTTCTCTGTCTGCTCCTGCGGCGGCTGTAATTCTGCTCCGCATTTACCGCAGAAACGCGCCCCCTCATCGTTGGGGCTGCCACACTTACGGCAATACATATCTTATCCTCTGTCCTTTCATCTAGGCCAGCACAAAGGCGTGCCCTCTGTCTCCTATATACACTTCTGTTCCCCGCGGCAAATGGTAACGCCGGTCACGCCCGAGCGGCTGTCCGCTTGTGAGAAAGAAACTGTTTTTCTCATAAGGCTCCACACAGTATTCCTCATACTCACTGATATAGTATACACCAGCGGTAGTATTTCCGCTCTTTTCGCCGGTTATAAGTACCTCTCCTGTACCGTCTTTTATGAAAAATACCTGTACTTTTTCCTGAAGCGGATACACTTTGGAGGCATATCTTCCGTTCCGTCCCCCTATGGCGCCGTGGAATGTGCTCCCCTCTGTCTGCCCCGCGGCACGTTCTGTCGCCTTCCGGGCTGCCTTCCTCTCCTGCTCCAGCTGCCCGATGCGTTCAAGATATGCCTGTTTCTTCGGATCCAAATCTGCCTCCCACGGATTTTTCCTGTCGCTTAGGTTCTCCGGCATAATATCCCGGGCTCCCTCCGTCTTCTGTCCGCTCTTTCCCAGGACGATCCCGCAGGCCGACAGCCCGAAAATCACCGCGTACAATAGGATCCACAACACTATCGTAGAAACGTGGAACCGAATCCCGCTGCTAAGGCCAAAGAAGTTGAACGCGCTCTCCACCTCGTCTATTTTTCCTTTTACAGACACACACAGTATGATCACGAGCACATTGTTGACAGCCCCGCTTACAAGCGCCGCGATATAAGCTTTTGACGCATCAAGCACCACCGTCAGAAATGCTCCCGCAAGAATTAGGATGATGAGGATGACGACTGTGATGATGCTCGGTCTCAGATACTCTTTAAATAATTCCATCACTTCTCTTATCAGTTCTGTGTCTCCGTACGTTCCCACACCGATCTTCAGTATATCCATCACCGACATTTTCATGGCTCCCACTTCTATGAGCGGCATGAAGCCGGCCACGAGCGAGCAGGCCAGCAGCGCGCCCACCGCGTATTTCAATTTTTCTTTCATCTTTCTCCTCCCTCTTACTCTGCCTCTATCTCGTCGAGCAGTTTTTTCCTCTGTCTGTCAAATATTTTTCTGCTGGCAGCCAGCGCCGCGGTACATCCGGCGATTCCAAGGACACTTACCGCCGTGATGATCCATCCTGCCGTTATACCCATTATAACCAACCTCCTGCTTTTACCTGCGCGTATACATTTTCCAGAAGCTGCATTTCCGCATCTGTATCGTTCCCTTTCAGCTGGGCGTAATACAGCTGCCGCGCCTTCTCAAAATAACCGGCGAATGCTTTGTAATCCCTGGCATTATTATCCTTTAACTCCTGACGGTCCACCTGAAGGAACGCATACCGCTTATAGATATTGTAGTCCTCGCCGTATAGCTGTATCATCGTCTCCAGCAGACGCTCCGCCTCGCCGATCTCTCCCTGCTTCTCATGGAGTATGACAAGATTGTCGTATGTGTCATATGTCTCCCACCCAAGGCTTACCACCTCGTTCAATACGTCGGTGGCTTCTGCCCGGTATCCGGACTGTCCCGCTTCCGCCAGTTCGATATCAGCCTGGGCAAGCCGCTCCAGTATGAGCATCCGGTATTTTGCCGGCACAGCCGCTCTGGCCTCCGCCAGTATATCCCGCTGCCTGACATCCTGTCCCTGCATCTTATAGATCTCGCTTAACATCACGTAAGCCCGGCTCTTTAACGCCATGTCGTCCGACAGGCTGATGCACTGCTGAAAATCATTTGCCGCCCCGGCCAGCTCATTGAGCGACTTGCTGATCTCTCCCTTTGCGTAATAGAGCGAATCCTCCTTCAGCCCGTACTCTGCCGCTTCGTCGAGCACCTCTTTGGCCTTGTTCACCGAGCCGTTGTATGCCAGGGCAACGGCATAGTCTCTGTAATATCCGCTGTCGTATCCGCCGAGTTTAAATAGCTGTTCGTACGCATTCACCGACTTTTCATATTCTCCGAGCTGGAAATGACTCTCCGCCTTCAGGTAATAAATATCCGCCATCCGCTTTTTTAACGTGTCTACCTTCTCATTTTCCAGAATGTCATAGTCGATAAATTCAATACATTCTTTGTATTTCTGCTGTTCATACAATGCATATGCATTCTGATAATAGCTTTCAAGCGCTCCGGGCAGTATTTTTACCGCTTTTTTATATGTATCTTCTTCTTTTTCATATTCACCGTCCTGCCGCTGCTTTTTCTGCCGGCTGACGAGTTCATTGTAAGCCTTCGTCTTTTCTGCTTTGATCGTGTGGATGCCAAAGCCTCCAAGAACGATAAAACCGGCCGTCAGCAGGACAAGTCCCGCCCGTATGCCTCTCTGCCTGCGAAGAAGCGCTTCATATCTGGCATCCTGCTTCGTGATCTGTTTGAACGCCTGAAACATGTCAAACGCACTGTCAAACCGGTCTTCCGGGTCTATCTGCATCGCCTTCTCTATGACCTTCGCAAAGGCCTCCCCCATTTTCTCCGCCAGGAGCTCTCTGTCTATCGGATCCCTGTAGCTCTCTGTCTTCTTCCCTGACGCGAGATGATAAAACGTGGCGCCAACGCTGTAGATGTCCGTTTTCTCATCAATACTCGAATACTGCGGCAGACTGTGCACCGACTCGCTGTCCAGCGCGATGATATACTGCTCCGGAGACGTATATCCGTCCGTATATCCGAGCACGGTATTCTCATCCATAAAGAACGATATATTAAAGTCAATAAGACAGATATTCCCCTCCGGCGTCAGCATGATATTGGCCGGCTTGATATCACTGTGAATGATGGGCGGTTTCTGGCTGTGCAGGTAATTTAAAGCGCTGCAAAGCTGCATCCCCCACTTTATAAGTTCATTCTGTGTAAAATGATAACCGTCTTTCAGAAGCTGCTGCAACGACTTCCCCGGAATGTAGCTCATCACCGTATATACTTCGCCGTCGACCGTGAGGAAATCCAGCACCTGCGGAAGGTAGGAGTGATGCAGGTTCTTCAGAATATCCACTTCCTGCCGGTTCACAAGCACAGACACACTCCGCGTCCGCATCTGCTTTATCACGACTTCTTTTTTCAGTCTTTTATGATACGCCCGGTAGACAATACCGCCGCTTCCTTCGCCGAGCTTTTCTCTTATGATATATGTATCTGAAAATTGTTCTGCAACACTCATTTCATTCCTGCCCCGCCTCTAACATAAACTGAAACTCTTCATCCGACAGCTGAAAGCACATGCCGCCGGCAAGTCTGACCGGCTTTTTGATCTCGCTGCCGTCTATATAAGTATGGTTGGAAGAGCCAAGATCTTCCAGATAATATCCGTCCGCCGACGCGGTGATGCGTGCGTGGTGCCGGCTCACCGTCGGATTGTCCGTAATGACGCAGTCCGAATCTCTCTCTTTTCCAATGACCGTCTCGCGCCCGGCAAGCTCTGTTGTCCTGCCGTCTTTCAGTCTCTTTATATACGCGCGCGGAACGTGCGCGGCGAATACCGTAGGCTCGCTTCCCGTGTACGCACACTGCTCCTCCCGGACAGGAACCGGTCTCTCTCCCGCCGGTTCTATTCTTTTTCTGATGATAATGTCCTCGCCAAATCCCTTTTTCTTAAGCGGCGGGATAAACACCTCGCCCGCCTCTTTCCATCCATCAAGATAATCCATTCTAACTTCCTCCTATCTGCGGTCCTTTGATATTCTTTTCAGCATCACGATACTGATCCCCATGAAGAGTACAGTCATAAACGCCAGGATGCCCCACGCTGTCAGCACATGTCCCTTTGTGGCCTTAAAAAAGCTCTCCGCCGCATGTTCCAGCATCGGATAGTCCTTCTGAAGCTTAAGATCCAGCCGGTTCAGCTTTGCGATGCTTCCAAGCCCCTCCACCGACCAGCGGCTGACAGTACAGTAAGATATGATCTCACCGGCTCCCTTCAGCGTGAACAAAATACCTGAGAACAACAGCTGAATAATGAGAACAAAGGGCGCCACTGCCATCGCTTTATCTCCCGTCTCCACCATGGAAGATATGACAAATCCCATCGTGACGGACGCCAGTATGGTCAGCCAGACGGTAAATACGATCTCCGGCCCAAACCCGGACAAGAAGATGCCTTCTCTGTCCTTTCCCACCAGCTGTAAAAATACAACTGTCAAAATGAGCGCCTGTACGAATCCGAGCGCCGCCTGCAGGACAAACTTTGACATCACGTATCCTGGTAATTTCAGATTCGCCATATATTCCCGCTTCAGTATCACCCGCTCTTTGCATATCTCCTGTATAGAATTGAACAGTCCGATCCAGATACCGGAACAGCTCAGCGCAAACAGCATGGACTTCGTACTCTCGTATATCTTGAATATATTTTTATCTGCCACCACATTGAGCAGTACCGCAATGAGCAGCGGCTGCAGCAGGAGCACGCCGAGCCTCGGCCGGTCGTTTTTCATAAGCTCTGCGTACCGCATTGTCAAGATGGAAAACTGCCGGAACGCGGATACACTTCTCTGCTTCATCAGTTCGGACCTTGCTGATGGCTCTTCCTTTGTCTCTTTGTCCTTGCGGTAAGCGGCATATCTTCGCTCCCACAGCCATGGATTTTCCGCGATCATGTTATAAATATTTACAAGGTCGTCCGTCTCATAGAATGCTTTTGCGGCATTGACACTGCCGCAGAAACAGAGCCTGCCGCCCGGCCCCATAAATATCACCTTGTCACATAGATGCAGGTTCTGTGTCGTATGTGTGACCATGATTATCGTCTTATTCTGCTCTTTTGAAAGCGTACTGAGCGTCATCATCAGATTTTTCTCGGTTCCCGGATCCAGCCCCGAGGTCGGTTCATCGAGAAAGAACAGCTTCGGGTCCGCCAGCAGTTCAACCGCTATGCTGGCCCTCTTTTTCTGTCCTCCCGAGAGCTTGCGTATGTACGTACCTTCGTGCTCTTTCAAGCCGACCATAGAAAGGACCTCGTCTATCCGCTCTTTGATCTCCTGCCCCTGGGTATCTTCGGGCATCTTCATCTTTGCCGTATAATAGAGCATCCTGCGCAGCGTCAGATTCTCATAAATGATATCCTGCTGCGGCACGAACCCGATAATACTCTTCAGATTCTGGAACTGTTCTATGAGATCGATGCCATTACAGTACACTTTGCCGTCAAACTCCGGCTCGAATCCGCTCACCGCGTTCATGAGCGTAGTCTTTCCCGCGCCTGAGCCCCCTATGATAGCCACAAATTCATTTCCCTGTATCTCACATCTGACATTTTTTAAGATCTGCTTCTTTTTCTTCCCGCGGCCCACGTATTTATTAATGCTGCACGCCCTCAGCGAGATTCCCTGTGCTGTCGCTTTGTAATAGATGCACTCGCCGGAAAAGAAAAGCTGGTAATCCAGTATCTGGATCAGGTCTTTATCTCTGAGCAAGACCGCTCCCGCGGCGCTGCGTCCGTTTATCATCACTCCGTTCGTGCTGTGGTTATCCTTCAGCACATAGCCGCCGTCCTGCGGCAGAACAAAGCAGTGCACCTTGGACACCCCGGGATGCTTCAGCCTGATCTGGCACCCGGATCCGCGCCCGATGCTGATGCCTTCACCTTTAAGCGGCGCCTTTTTCCACACCTCTCCCTCCGGGATCACCCTGTATAACAGGAGTATCATCTTGTCCGGGGCATGTACATCCCCGATCCTCAGCACCGTCTTGTCATAGAGCTCAGCATAGCCGCTGCCTCCTGTGAGCAGCCGCCGCTGTTGCCCGTCGCCGATGAACGTACCGTTCATGCTGCCGTTATCTTCATACCAGGTTCGCTCCCCATCCAGGAAAAACGTTCCGTGCAGTTTGGACACGATGTTATCCGGTATGACGATATCACACTGCTCCCGACTGCGCCCCAGCGTGACATTCTCTTTTCCAAAGCTCTCCAGCTTTACTTCGGTAAGCTGGCTGCCTGTATCAATAATTGTCAGTGTTCTAGTTTCCATTTTATCCTCTTCTACTCTCTTTCCTCCGAGTTCCTTCTTACCCGGCCTCATCAACCAGCGTCATGTCCGACACGTCGCAAAACGGGATCGGGAACGGGTTCGTATAGTAATCCAGTCCTCCGGGCACTTCCCGGCTGGAGATCTGCTCGTATACAACGCTGCTGTCAGCAACCATGACCCGGGCGATGACCTCAGTGTCCATATGACACTGGACTGCCATTATGTACGGTTCCCCCTCTTCCTCCGGTCCGTACAGCGCAGTGTGGGACCCGGTGAACTCGCCTATATACACTGCCGCTCCTCCTTTAGCCGTATATACCTTATACGTATAGTCAGCCTCCGCGTGGCCGCACAGGACAAGAAGCTCCTGTACTCCGTCCCTGTCTATGTCCCAGAGCGCGTACGTATTGTATGTTCCGTAATCTTCAAGCGCCTGACTGACAACAGGCTCATAGGCTGCCCTGTAATCCACATCTTCAGTCTCCCCTGCTGCTGTATCCTGCCCTTTGGCTTTTTGGTATTCCCCCTGCTGCCAGATGGTAAACTCCAGGTCTATTTTTCCGAGTTCCTCCGCAGTAAAATTATTGGAATACACGAAATGACCTTCATTTTGCCGCCTGCCGGTTATGGTAAAGAGAATATCATCCATCTCATCGTCCATGGAAAGTTTCATCATCCACGAGTCCCTGATCTCAGCCGCTGATTTCGTCAAGCCAATATGTTCCAGCCGTTCCGCCATCGCATACGCGTCACTTTCGCTGTCCTCAAAAGAAGAGCCTCCTGTCTCCCCGTCCGTTCCGGTATACTTCTGGAATCCGCCGTCATACGTCAGAACAAATGACTCAAATCCCCAGCCGTCTGCCAGCACATATGCGAGACCGGAAAAACTGCCGCATATATAGATCTCATCGTCCTTTTCCTTCAGAAAGAGCATATCCTCCTCAAAGTCTAATGTGCCGAAGACATTTACCTGTGGGCTCCACTCGTCGCTTTTCACAATTGTGCCATTCTCATTTTCATACATTTGTAAAGATATCTTATTCTCCTGAGAACCGTCCCATTCATTCACCGCCTTGTTGTCCAGTATAACCACCAGCAGTTCTGCCTCCCCGTCGGAGTCAAAATCCATGATCCGGTATGTGACCACTCCCGCCTCACTGTGTATACTTTCCACGCGCGCGCCGTACGTACTTACCTTTCTGTATTCTGTCATATACGTTCCCGGGCTGCACTGCCCAAGTTCCGGGATAAGCACCTCATCCACGTACGTATAAAGGCTGTATTTATTCTTTATCACAGCGCTCCCCGTATTCTTTACCCCCTGCTTGAGAATTTCCCTCGCCTTTTCCGGTTCATTCGTTTTCTCATATATGCGGGCCAGCTGTATATACGGCTCCTCCTGTTTCCCGTCTATGCTGATCGCTTTCAGATAGCTGTCCTTTGCGTTGTCATAGTCCAGTTCTTCCATATACTTGTCTGCCTTCGCCACATTGTCGCCGAACTGCTTTTCTTTATTCTGCTTTGCTGCCGTAAACAGTGCGGCCGCAGCAGCGGCTGCCAGAATACAGATGGCCAGGCACACCCACAACACTTTCTTCTTTTTCCCGCCGTTGGACTTACCCCCGCTTTCCGCCGAAGATTCCGTTACCGGCTCGCCGCATTTACAGCAAAATCTGCTGCCGGCCTCATTCTCGGCTCCGCATTTTCTGCAATACATGCCGTTCCCTCTTTTCTTCCAATTTTTTACATATATTCTTTTATGATTATATCATTTTTTTAGAATGCATTTCACTATATTTGCATAAAATACAATAAATATGCCATTTTTAGTTTTTTGTTTGTCCTCGACGGGTTTTGACTCGTTTTACCACAGCCGTGTGCTATGATTACTCCATGAAAGAATCTTTATTCATAAGGGGGTATAATAATGGGAAACGCATTAGAACAGTTGAGACGCGAGACAAAAGATGACGCAAAACTGTATGGCTGTATCAAAGAATTGTACGAGCAGGGGGTGCCTTTTTCAGATCTGAAGGCCTTGATCCCTGACATCCGCCGTACCAGAGAGCAGTTGTACATGAAGCGCATGCTGGAAAACAACAATGAGGTACTTATGTCCATGTTCAGCAAAGAGATGTCCTTCCTTCTCGATGCAAAGGAGCGCCAGGAGGATGAACAATTTAAAAAACTGGACCAGCTCATCCGCCAGCAGCAATCTTACCGGAAAGCTGCAGCGGGAACCGGCCCAGTGGAAAAGCTGAAAAAATTATTCCTGCCTGCTTAGGTTGGCGAACTTTGTGTACTCGCCAAGCCAAGCCAGATGAACGGTCCCTACAGGGCCGTTTCTTTGTTTTGCAATAATGATCTCTGCCTGTTTCTTATATTCTGAATCTTTGTTATAGTATTCATCTCTGTATATAAACATAACTACGTCGGCGTCCTGCTCAATGGCCCCCGACTCACGCAGGTCAGAAAGCATAGGTCTTTTATCCGGCCTGCTCTCTACGGCACGGCTTAGCTGGGACAGCGCGATCACCGGAACACTCAGCTCTCTTGCGAGCGCCTTGAGGGAACGCGATATCTCGGATATTTCCTGCTGCCTTGATTCGGAGCTCTTACCGACGCTTCCGGTCATGAGCTGCAGGTAGTCTATGATGACGATATCAAGGCCATGTTCCAGCTTGTACTTCCGGCATTTGGAACGCAGCTCTGACACCGAGATACCGGGGGTATCGTCTATGATCAAGTTGGACTGGCCGATAATGCCCGCCCCCTCTATAAGCTTCTCCCAGTCGGAATCTTTCATATTACCTGTACGGAGTGCCTGGGCGTCCACCTGTGACTCAAGGGAAAACAGACGGTTCACAAGCTGCTCCTTTGACATTTCCAGACTGAAGATCGCCACGCCCTTATCTTTCTTGAACGCGATGTACTGTGCGATATTCAGGACAAAAGCCGTCTTACCCATGGACGGCCTTGCCGCCACGAGCACCAGGTCCGACGGCTGGAGGCCTGAGAGCTTGTAATCCAGATCTATAAACCCGGTCGGGATCCCCGTGACAGTCCCTTTGTTCTTGGACGCCTTCTCAATGCGGTCCAGCGCGTTCAGCACGACGTCCTTGATCGGGACATAATCTCCCGTGTTGCGCCTCTGCAGCAGATCAAACACTGATTTCTCCGTTGTCTCAAGCACCGACTCAAGCGGCTCTTTTCCAGCGTAACATATGTTGGCGATCTCTTCATTGAGCTTGATCAGCTTCCGCATCATGGACTTGTCGGACACAATATCCGCATAATACTTAACGTTGGCAGACGTAGGAACGGCGGTCACAAGATCCTTGACAAATTCCAGGCTTGCGATCTCCGCAGGCACATCTTTTTCCTTCAGCCGCTCCTGAAGCGTGATCAGATCCACCGGCTTGCCTTCGTTAAAAAGCTCTACCATGGAATCAAATATCACGCCGTAAGCAGACTGGTAAAAATCTTTTCCGCTGATGATCTCAGACGCGGTCATGATGGCGTCCTTATCCATCAGCATGGCGCCTACGACCGACTGTTCCGCTTCCACGCTATGGGGCATGACTCTTTTAATGAGCGCCTCTTCCATACCGCCCTCCTCCTATACTTCTTCCGTAACAACAACTTTCAGCTCTGCTGTCACCTTCGGATGCAGTTTGATTGGAACATTATGTGTCCCGAGCGTCTTGATCGTCTCTTTGAGCTGTACCTTTTTCTTATCGATCTCCAGACCCATCTGTGCCTTCACCTCTGCGGAGATCTCCTTGGAGGACACGGCTCCAAACGCCTTGCCGCCCTCCCCGACTTTGATGGACACTTTTATGCTTCCTTCTTCGATCCTGGCGCCAAGCTCTTTGGCAGCCTCATACTGCTCCTGGGCAACCTTATCGGCATTTGCCTTCTTAAGCTTTAAGTCGTTCAGGTTCTTGCTGTTGGCTTCCACCCCTTTTTTATTCTTAAGGATAAAGTTCCTGGCGTAGCCGTCGCTCACCTCCACGATATCTCCCTTTTTTCCGAGTGATTTCACGTCTTCATTTAATATTACTTTCATCTTAGATGTCTCCTCCTTCTACCATGTCATGTATTACTTCCTGAAGCTTCTCCACCGCCTGGTCCATATTTACATCCAGAAGCTGCGCGCCCGCCGCGTTCATATGTCCGCCGCCGCCGAGACGCTCCATAATGATCTGCACATTCACTTCGTCGATGGACCTTGCGCTTATATAGATCTTGCCGTTGTACTCTGTCAGCACGAAGGACGCCTTGATCTGGCTTATATCCAGCAGCTCATTGGCCGCCTGGGCGCCTATGATCGTCGGACTTTCTATGGCAAGCCCCGTGCCCCGCGCGATGGCGAACTTATCCTCATATACTTCCGCGCTGCTGATGATCTCAGCCTTTGCCCGGTACGCATCCATGTCGTCCCGGAACATCTTGCGCACAAGCGTGATGTCCGCGCCGCACCGGCGCAGAAATGCCGCGGCTTCAAACGTACGCACCCCGGTCCGGTTCATGAAATTGTTCGTGTCGATCATAATGCCCGCATACAGGCTGCTCGCCTCGATATTGGGTATCTTGATATCATCTACGATATACTGCAGAACCTCCGCGACCATCTCACACGCAGAAGACGCGTACGGCTCAATGTACGACAGCAGCGCATTGTCAATATTATCGCTGCTCTGTCTGTGGTGATCCAGCACGACGATCGTGCGTGTCATGCGGAGCAGTTCCTCACACTCTGTCATCTGCGGCCGGTTCGTATCCACGACAACGACCATCGTGTCCGCGTCCGCCATGTCGATGGCCTGCTGTGAATTCAAAAACAGGTCCTCCGGATAGGCAGGGTCGTTTGCGTATACTTCATACAGCGGGCGAAGCGAAGCGGACACCTCATTTATGATAATGTGCGCCTTCTTTTCAAGAGCGGCCGCCGCCCTGTATATTCCAACCGCCGCGCCGAAGGAATCTACGTCCGTCAGCTTATGTCCCATAACGAGAATGTGTTCCTTTACGGTGATAAACTCTCTGAGCGCTTCCGCTTTTACCCTCGCTTTCACTCTTGTGTTCTTGGACGTCTGCTCCCGCTTGCCTCCATAGTAAGTGATACCGCTGCAGTCCTTTATCACCGCCTGGTCGCCTCCGCGGGCGAGCGCAAGGTCAATGGCGACGCGGGCATAGTTATAGCTCTGCGAATACGCCGAATTGCTGAGTCCAAGTCCGATGCTGAGCGTAGCGGGGATCCCGTTTCCGATGTTGACCGACTTCACATCCTCAAGCAGTGAAAATTTATCCTGTTCCAGCTTTTTAAAATACTGCTTCTTGATCGCTATAAAATATTTATCATTTTCCAGCTTCTTGACAATGCCGTCCACTCTGGCAATATACTGGTTGATCTTACGGTCAACGAGCGCCATCAAAAGAGACTGGCGCACCTCTTCCACGCTGTTGATCACTTCGTCATAATTGTCAATATATATGAGTCCCGCAACGAGACGCTGTTCTTCATTTTCTTTCTTACATACGTTCAGTTCCGTCACATCGTTGAGATATACGGCGATAAAGTATTCCCGCTCCTCCGGGAGCTCCATCAGCTGTTCTGTCTCACTGAAGCCTGCCACCGACACGCGCCGGAGCACCGCCTTATATTCCCGGTTTTCGTAGTAGACATCCATCTCCACGATCTCATCTTCTTCTTTTGGGAATATGTTCTTGTTCAGCTCAGGGATGTACTTACTTACATAGGCCTCCCCTTTCGGCTTTCTTCCGAATATCTCTTCAAACTTGTCGTTCATCCATATCGCCTTGCCGTCCTCCAGAAGGATCGCATACGGAACAGACAGTTCCCGAAGCAGCGTATTCTGCACGATACCGTACTGAGCGGCAAATTCAACGAGATCTTTCATAATGACAGACTTGCTGTACAGATACAATATACCTACCATCACAATATAAATGAGCAGGAATATGAACATCAATGTCCCCGCGCGCCTATCCAGCTTGTATATCCATATGTTCACGGCCACAAGAAACAGCGCCATGATGGCCGGCCATTGCATATACAGTCTCAGCTGGCCCTTCAGCTGGACTTTCTTATTCTCTTTCATATCTCCATCCTCTAATCTGACCTATAACAGTCACAGTCTCTTTCTAAACAGAGCCACACAATATACGCCAATATTATAACATCTTTCCCGGAGAAAGGAAAGGACTTGTATCTTTTCGGTAAAACTGTATAATTATAACACTACTCAATTATGTAAAACAGCCTCTCTTTTATTTGCACAAAAAGAGAGGCAGGCGCACATAAAAGAAACTATAATAAAGCATGGGAAAAGGAGAAGGCATGTATGGAATGGATAGAACGTCTCAACAAAGCGGTGAATTATATTGAAGAAAATATTACGGAGGAGCTTGATTACGCGCAGGCAGCCAGAACGGCCTGCTGCTCCACCTATCATTTCCAGAGGATGTTCGCCTTTATGGCGGGCGTCCCGCTTTCCGAATATATACGCCGCAGACGGATGACGCTGGCGGCCGCGGACCTGCAGAATAAAGGGGCAAAGGTTCTGGATATCGCTTTAAAGTACGGCTATGCTTCCCCTACAGCCTTTAACCGGGCGTTTCAGAGCATACACGGGATCACGCCGTCGTCCGCAAAAAAGGAAGGCGCAGTGCTCAAATCATTTCCGCCCATAAGTTTTCAAATAACGATCAAAGGAGTGGAAGAAATGAATTACAGAATCGAAGCAAAGGAATCTTTCCGCATCATCGGTATATCGGAGCCTCTTCACAAAGATATCGAAGAGAACTTCTCCGTTGTCCCGGGACTCTGGCAGAAGGCGGCCGCGGACGGCACGATCGGAGCTCTCGCTAAAATGATGAACGGCCGGCCGATGGGGCTGTTAGGTGTCAGCGCCTGCCACGACGAAGATGAGTGGCGGTACTATCTGGCAGTGTCAAGCGATATGGAGCTTACCGGCAGTCTGGAGGAATACCATGTTCCGGCAGCCACCTGGGCCATCTTCACCGGTTCAGGGACAAACCGTTCCATCCAGGAACTGGAACAGCGGATCGTCACAGAATGGCTGCCGGGCTCCGGATATGAATATGCCGACGCACCAGATATTGAAGTATACCTGAACGCGGATCCGGATAACGCGCAGTATGAAGTATGGATACCGGTGAGACAAAAGGACTGACCGGACATAAACCGGCGTCCTGCCGCCTCATATGTAAATGAAAACAGCAGATACAGAACTGTCTGCCGTTCACGCGGCTTCTCTTCTGTATCTGCTGTTTTTTTCGCTTATCCCGGAATTATTCTACATTTCTGTGCCTTGCTTCCATCTGCGCATGTGTGAGCTGCATCTCTTCTTCCAGCTGTATGATGATAATATCGAACAGAAGAAACAGATGCTGTTCAAATAAGTTGCCCATCGGCTGTACGGAGGGCACCGCCCTGTCATCCGTGCCGTTATAGACGCACGCCGGAACAAACAGTACACAGTCCGCAAGAGCCGGTGTCTTTTCTTTTGGTCCCCCTGTGACGACCGCGACAGCCGCGCCGCTTTCTTTCGCCCGCTCTGTCACATAGTGAATATGTCCTATTTTTCCCGAACCATTGACGGCGATGAATAAGTCTCCGGCCGCCATGCCCGGCGTCGTATCGTCCCAGATCCAGTGTACTTCTTTTCCAAGATGCATCAGCCGCATGGCAAACGCCCGCGCGGCAATGCCTTCTCTGCCGACGCCCATAAGAAAAACGCGCCCGGCCGTTTTTATATGTTCCATGAACTGCTGTAATTCTGTCAGATCCTGTTTTTCAAATACCTTTTCGTGTTCCAGAAGTATCGTTTTATACAATTCCTTATATTTCTCTTCGCTCACTTCTAACACCCCTCTTTCAGACTTTTTCTAAGTTCCGTCATATTGGTATACTTTTTTAACGCGTAATTCAGACCGAGCACAAGTACGAGCATGATCCCCCAGATCAATTTCTTCGTGTAAGGGGACAATGACATAATTGTAAAAGCGCTGGATAAGATCTGCATCAGTATGACTGCGATCAGCACTCCGCCCACTCTGCCCTTGCCGCCGTTTGGATCGATCCCTCCGACCACACATACGATCAGCGTCTGGAGCAGATAAGAATCACCATATCCCACTTTGGCGGAATTGACTCTGCTGAGTACGATCAGGCCCGCCATCCCCGCGAGAACGCCTGTCAAAAGAAAGGTACAGATGCACATCTTATCATTATCTATGGCCGAGAATCTGGAAGCCGTAGGATTATCTCCATACAGATATAGTTTTCTTCCAAACTTGCTTTTTGACATGACCATGCCCAGAATCACTGCCGCCGCCAGAAACAGCCAGAAAATAAGGGGGATCTGTATCAGCGTTGCCTTGCCCATCTGCGCAAATCCCTTATCAATGTTCCCGACACTCGCTCCTCCTGTCACTGCCATCCCGATACCCTGGAACAATGTCATCGTGCCCAGTGTCGCTATGAGTGGAGGGGCCGAAGTCCTGGAAATGAGCACTCCGTTCAGCAGACCGAACAGAAGGCTTACGATCAGTGCGGCTATGACCGCGGCCGCGATCCTTGCCGGTCCTGTCAGCCCAAACGCCCATTGTCCGTTGAGAATATATGCGCTCATGATGGCAACTGTATTTGCATTGGCGATAATGGACAGATCGATTCCTCCGATCATATTGGACAACATCATCGCCAAAGCCAAAAATCCAAATTCCGGGATCTGGAACGTCATAGACTGTATATTTTTCAGAGAGTACATTGCGTCCCCGAAGGATACCGCCGACCACAGCAGCACAAGCACGGTCACTCCTGTTAGAATACTCAGATTTAGATCTCTGCGGATCATTTTATTTACTTTATTCATCTTCTGCCTCCCTATTCTGTAAAGATAAGGTTATTTCGATTCTTCACCTTTTCCTGATATGATGTCACAGCTACTGAGATGACCAGAATAGTCCCTACAAACAGATTGTTCCACGAGGATGACAGACCGATCATGATCAGCGTTGTATTTAGAAGATAGATAATGATCACGCCGAGGACGGCTCCAAATATTTTTCCCTGCCCTCCCGTGATCTTTGTCCCGCCGATCACAACCGCGGCCACTACGATCAGTTCATCGCCGACGAGCTTATTCGGATACAGGGCATTTGTCTGTGCCACATACATCATGCCCATGATCCCGGCCAGGATCCCCGAATAGACATACACAAACAGCCTGATCCTAAACGGGTTGAATCCAGCCCTTCTGGCGGACTCTTCATCATTTCCAACCGCAAATATCCCTCTTCCGACCATTGTCCTGTATAAAACAAACCAGGTCACAAGGGCGGCCAGCAGTACCGGGATCACAGAAGCTGTCAGCCCCACATCTTTTATCTTAAATACAGAAGCCTGTCCAAAGGAATGCAGACTTTCCGGAAGCACGCCCGCGCCAAAAGACTTATCGCTGATAAATGTTGTCATAATTCCATGGAACAGATTCTGAGTTCCAAGTGTAATGATAAATGGCGGCAGCTTAAGCCAGCTGATGAGCAGAGCGTTGATAACTCCCAGTATGCCGCCGATAAGCGCAGAGCTGAAAAAAGCGAATGCCAGATTGTCTATTCCGGTTCCGATCATAATGTTTATCGTCGTGTAGCTTCCGAACAGGGCAACTGCCATAAATGATACGTCGATCCCTCCCGAGATCATCACTACGAGAAGGCCGATGGCAACCATCAGCGTAGTCGACGCGACACGGGTAATATCAAAAATAGTTTCTATATGTATGAACGCCGGATTCTTGACCGCGACAAAAACACTGTACAAAATAATTATCAGCAGGAGAATCCCCTGAAACCGGTCTAATTTCCTTATCTTCATAACGCTCCCCCCTTTGCGGTCTCCTCTGCATGCCGTCCGATAAGTTCTGTTATCGTCTGCTCCGCATTTTCTTTTAAGTCTTCCTCTTCCAGCATCCGTACGCATCTGCCGTCTGCAAGGACCATTACCCGGTTGCAGTTTGCGATAATTTCCTGTATCTCATCAGAAATAAAGATAATTGACATTCCGTCCGCCGCAAGCTTATGTATCTGTTCGTATATTTCTGCCTTTGAACCGATGTCGATCCCAACCGTAGGAGTATCCATGATAAAGACCCTCGGCTTAGCCGCAGTCCACTTCCCTATCACAACCTTCTGCTGATTCCCTCCCGACAACGTTCCGACTGCAGTTTCAACAGAAGGCGTCCTCACCTTCAGCTGACGCGTGTAATCTTCTGCGACTTTTTTCTCTCTGTCTTTATCGAGAAGTCCTTTCCCGGAGATGTCATCTATGATCGCAGATGATATATTTTCCTTCACCTCTCTGTCCACGAACAGTCCCTGACGAAAACGGTCCTCCGGAAGCAGAGCAATGCCCAGTTTTTTGGCGGCCATCGGCGACGATATGGCAGCTTCTTTTCCGTCTATTTTGATCCGTCCGCTGTCTGCGGGATTCAGTCCAAACAGCGATAACGCAAGTTCCGTTCTCCCGGAACCAAGAAGCCCGGTCACCCCCACGATGTCCCCGGAGCGTACGGTAAGAGAAAGCGACTCGTACTGTCCTTTTCTCGTGAGATCTTCGATCTCCAGAACCGGTGTGTCATCTTTGACAGAACGCCGGTACCGCGGGTATTCCACTTCCCTCCCTGTCATATGATAAGATAGACTTTTCTTATCCAGCTCTTTGCTCTCAAAGTCACCGATCTTTTCCCCATTTCGGAAAATCGTAATAGTGTCTGCCACTGAAAATACTTCGTCCAGCTTATGGCTGATAAAAATGACCGCTAGTCCCTTCTTCTTAAGATCCAGCATTATTTTCATCAGCCTGTCGACTTCCGTCTTCGTAAGCGCGGTCGTTGGTTCATCCATAAAAAGAATTCTGGCATCCTGCGCAAGCGCTCTGCATATTGCGGTGATCTGCCTGTTTGCCATTGATATCTCTCCTACCGGCTGATCGATATCCATCCGAACGCCGATCTTGTCAAGCTGCTCTCCTGCGATCTCACGTACCTTCTTCCAGTTTACGATACGCTTCCTGTCAGACTTAAGTCTGCTGATCGCTATATTTTCTGCCACTGTCAGATGTTGAAACAGCGATAAATCCTGATATATCACCTGTATTCCTTCCTTCATTGCCTGCGCCGGCGTCAGGCAATGATACAGGCTGCCGTTTAAAACAACTTCTCCTGAGTCAGGCGTATATACGCCTGAGATGTTTTTTACAAATGTCGATTTGCCGCATCCGTTCTCTCCGGCAAGGCAGTGGATCTTTCCGCTTTCGATCTTAATATTGATATCCTTCAGCGCCTGAACACCGACAAATGACTTGTATATATGTCTGGCTTCTAAGACTGTTCCCATAATGCTACCTCCAAGCGTGTGTCTCATAAAGCTGCTGCCCGATCAGCATAATCGGGCAGCAGCTTTGATTCTGTCTAGAAATTGTAATCATTGATATTATCGGATGAGAATTCAAGAGGCGCATTCCCATAGGCAACTCCGTCTTTTACTTCCATCTCTTCGTAACCGGTGATCTTAAGGTCGGTTCCTGTCTCTACTTTCTGCCCTGATGCCAGCAGGTACGCGGCGTAGCATGTTGCATATCCCGCGTCGGCCGGTCTCCATGCCAGCCCTGCGGCCATAGAGCCGTCTTCCAGATACGTAGCGGACATAGACGGCAGCGCCAGAGATACAACTTTTATATCATCTGTCTTGTTCTTTTCCTGCAGCGTCTCACAAATACCGCCTCCCTGTGCGGAACAGTCAAAGAATCCCTTGATATCCGGATACGCCTTCAGGATCTCCAATGCCTTATCATGGGCTCCGTCTATGCTGTTTCCATCCTCATAAGGTTCTTTAGAGACACATTCCATATCCGGGTAGTTCTCTTCTATATAGGCAACCGCCGCCTTATACCACGCCATATGTGTCTCCATCGTCAGGCCGCCTACAAAACCGGCATATTTTCCTTTTCCGTCCATGGCCGAAGCAAGTTTTTCTCCAAACAGCTGTCCGAACTCTTCATTTACAAACGCCTCTACATCCAGATCCACATCACCGGCAATGCCCGGCGCCTCATGTGTGACTACCACAATGCCCGATTCTCTTGCTTTTTCGATCGTCGGCACAAGTGCCTCCGGATCATTTGGAACTACGCAGATCGCATCTACCCCCTGCGCGATCAGATCTTCCATAATAGAGATCTGACTTGCGGCATCTCCTGTCTCCGGAACTTGAACAGAGACGTTCAGTCCTGTATCTTTTTTCAGCTGTTCTACACCCGTAGCCATGTCGTCAAACCATGAATCGCTCTGCTTTACGACCATAACAACCTGATACTCCTCAGGATCTGCTGTCTTTTCCTCACCTGTCTCTTTTGTCTCCTTTGTTTTCTTGTCCCCGGTTCCCGAGCCCGCGTCGCTGCTCCCACATCCTGTCACCATTGCGGCAGCAAGCATAATACACAATAATACTGAAACCAATTTTTTCATCTTCATTCCTCCTTACATTTGTTTTCTTTTGCATAAGCACATTATAGAGGCTTTATTTTTAATATGATATAAACATTTCCGTCTTATTTTTCCAAAATTCCGCTCTATTTGTTTCAGGCCTTTTTCCGCGGGCAAATATACACTATAATAAGTATTGTTAGCAGACAGACATGGAGATATTTACAATGAAAACTAAAAAAACAATGATGACCAGAATCGCAAATCTGCAGCTGGGGACTAAAATCGTAGGCATTCTTCTGATCGTGATACTGCTTATGATCTCTTCCTCTATTGCAGGTATCACAATGGTATTACATTCGAGCAACAAGCTGCTGTATCAGGCTCTTGCCGGTTCATTAACTTACAGTGCGGAGGATATTTCCAGAAAAATATCCAATATTGAATCTATGACGAGCGCCATCGTCTCGAATTCAAATATACGAAAGAACCTGATCACTTTAAATGATGACGAGTCAATGATCCGTACCGGTAATGCAAAAAGCTCACTGGAAACGCTGCTTGCAGATTATTACCAGACATACAAGAACAACAACATCAGCTATATCAACCTGTACTATCCCGGCGGGGTCGTACAAAGTTATGAAGCCCAAAGCTCCTCCGTGCCTGAACAGGTTCACAGGGAAGTTATCGCCGCCGCCAATAATGTATCGGGATATCCGTGCGCCGTCACAGACTACTGTAACTCCTACGGACTTTTTCTCGGCCGTGACTCACGGAGGGTGGAACAGATGAATTTTCACAGGCTGGGTACTGTCGTTGTATGTGTGGACATGAACCGGCTGATCCGCTCTTCGACCAGTTCTGTTCTTCCATCGGAAGAGACACAGTACGTTCTGATGGATAACGGTACGGAATTCTACCATTCCGACGGTATAGGCTCAGAACAGCTTAAAGATATCCACAGGCGGCTGCGCTCGGATTACGGAGTTGTAACGGTCGATTCAAACAGGTATTTTGCTGTTCAGGGAACGATAAAGAACACTTCCTGGGAATACATCTGTCTCGTCCCCTATGACCACATTTTTGCGGCGCTGAGCTTCACTATGGTGCTGGCGCTGGCTATCATCCTCATATCGGTGCTCATTGCGATCCTGCTCTCCAGAATGCTGATCCGTTCTGTAACAGAGGATTTCCGGCGCCTTGTAAATAAAATGAAGGCCTTTGGGAAAGACGAGTCAAAAGCGCCGGATATCGGCTATGACTACAGCGGCAGAATCGATGAAATTGGTGTTCTTCACAATCAGTTTGACCAGATGACCATAAAGATACAGGACTTGATCCAACAAAACTATGTCAATGAGATCCTTTCCAAAGACGCCAGGCTGAAAGCACTGGAAAATCAGATCAACCCACATTTCCTTTATAATACGCTGGAAGCGGTGAACTGGCGTGCGAAAGCGATCGGTGAAAAAAATATATCCTCCATGGTGGAGTCGCTTGGCACTCTGCTGCGTGAAACTTTAAGTTCCGGTTCAAAGAACTTTACTCTGAGCCACGAATTAGAAATTGTACAGTGTTACCTGACGATCCAGCGTATCCGTTTTGAGGACAGGCTGACTTACTCCCAGAACGTAGATCCCGCCATACTGTCTGTCACACTGCCTCACTTTACGATTCAGCCGCTCGTAGAAAATTCTGTCAATTATGCAATGGAAAAGAGTACGGAAGTGTGTCATATATGGCTGGAAGGTTCCCGCCATAAAGACACGATCGTGATAGATGTGATCAACAACGGTTCTCAGTTTGAGAATGATCTGCTTGAAAAACTTGAAAACGGCCTGATCACCCCGCACGGATTTGGGATCGGGCTTCTGAATATCCACAAACGTATCCAGCTGACTTATGGGACCGGCTATGGTCTTACTCTCTTTAACAAGGATGAAGAACATGCAGTCGCAAGAATCATAATACCGGGAGGAACATATGCTGAAAGTATTGATCGTAGATGATGAAAAAATAATACGGGAGACCATAGCGGACCTGATCGACTGGGACGCCCTTTCTCTAAAGCTCATCGGTACGGCAAAAGACGGAATCGAAGCTTACAATATCATTCTGGACGAATATCCTGAAATCGTTCTCACAGACATTAAAATGCCCGGGCTTTCAGGCCTTGACCTTATTCAGCGTATACACGCGGTCAACAAAGACACACAATTTATAATTCTTTCCGGGTATGGTGAATTTGAATATGCCAAAAAAGCCATGCAGTATGGTGTCAGACATTATCTGCTGAAGCCTTGCAATGAAGAGCAGATAATAGACAGCCTGAAAGATGTAAGGAAAGATTATGCTGATTACCTTACATCCAAAGATACCCCGCCGCAGAGCTTTATCGCAAGAAATATGAATCTGAACCTGATGGTGGGAATCATGAACGACAGCCTCAGTCCGGAGACAGATAAAGAATTTTCTTATATTTTTTCAAACTATAAGCGTTATCTAGATTTTGATAATGTTCCTTATGAGATATTTTATATTTACTTTGTTACGCCGGAAAGCTATCCGTTATTACTGGAGAAGCTCCAGCAATTCCGCGATGATATCTGCCCGGGTATCGTGTTCAACATCATTTATGTATATAACACTTTGATATTCTTCTTTAAGTCGGTAAACGACGATCTGGGAAAGATATATAACTTTCTGGATACGGTAGTATTAGACCAGTCCGTTACCATTAAATACAGGCACGATCACTGCCCGAACCTTTCCGCTATGCTGAAAGAGCTTATCCCCCACATAAAAAAATATGAGATCATATATTTTACAGAGGGCAGCAATACACTTTCCATATATAATTATCAGAATATCATCAAGGAAGTACAGCGGATTACAGCCTCTATATATTCTCCTGAAAAAGCATCCTCCGGACAGGCATTTCTGGAGCTTAGAAGTACGCTGTCTTCGCTTTCCGACGCTGACTTTTTAAAGCAGCTTGCCTCCTCGGTCATTATCTTTTCCGTCGCAAGACTCCGTTCATTTGATATGGTAGACGCCGCCGAGTTTCTCATAAAGCTGGAAAAAGAAAAAGACTGCCGCGAGATCTCCAACCTGTTAGATGACCAGCTTACATGCTTTTTTGAAGAATACCACTCACAGAAATATACCGGCGATATCAGCCATAAGATACAGGAGTACGTAGAATCGCATATTTGTGATTCAGGACTGTCTCTGAAATGGATCGCAGAAAACTATCTGTTTATGAATGTTGATTATCTGAGCAAAAGATTCTTAAAAGAGACAGGCTGTAAATTTTCCAGATATCTGACCGACATGAGAATAAAACGGGCAAAAGAAATTCTCGCTTCCTCCGACCTTGACTCTATCCAGAACGTGGCAGATATGGTCGGCTGCGGAAATAATCCACAATATTTCAGTCAGATATTCAAGAAATCCACCGGAATGTCGCCAAGCAAATATATGAAGATGCTCCACGGTGACGCCGAATACTAAAAGGAGACAGCCTGCCTGCTGCAGTAAGCTGTCTCCTCACATTCTCTGATATTCTAACTGTTATATCCGTTCGGGTTCTGTGACTGCCATCTCCATGTGTCTTCACACATCTCGTCCAGCCCTCTCTCCGCCTTCCATCCAAGCACTTTAGCTGCTTTCGCCGGGTCCGCATAACACATGGCGATATCGCCTTCCCGTCTCGGCTTGATCTCATACGGGATCTCTTTCCCGCTCGCTTTTCCGAACGCTTTTGCCATATCAAGCACCGAATATCCGACGCCTGTTCCCAGATTGATAATATCAAGTCCCGGGTTGGTGAGAATATAATCGATCGCCTTCACATGACCGATCGCCAGGTCCACCACGTGGATATAGTCACGCACTCCGGTTCCGTCCGGTGTGTCGTAATCGTCCCCGAAGACGCCCAGCTTCTCAAGCTTGCCAACAGCTACCTGTGAGATATAAGGCATCAGATTGTTCGGAATGCCTTTCGGGTCTTCACCGATGCGGCCGCTCTTGTGGGCTCCTACCGGATTGAAGTAGCGCAGAAGGATCACATTCCAGTCGGGGTCTGCCTTCTGTACGTCCGTCATGATCTGTTCCATCATTGATTTCGTCCATCCATAAGGATTCGTGCACTGTCCTTTCGGGCAGTCCTCCGTGATCGGTATGATCTCCGGGTTTCCATACACCGTTGCGGACGAGCTGAACACGATGTTCTTCACCCCGACCTTTCGCATAACTTTCATGAGGCTCAGTGTACCCGTGATATTATTCTGATAGTATTCAAGTGGCTTCTGCACCGATTCCCCGACCGCTTTCAATGCCGCGCAGTGGAGGACCGCGTCTGCCTTCTCTTCCTCGAACATTTTCTCCAGTGCCGCTTCATCGAGAACATCACCTTCATAAAACGTTATTTCTTTTCCGGTCAGTTCTTCCACTCTTCTTATGGACTCTCTGGAAGAATTGCTCAGGTTGTCATAGACAACTACCTCGTAACCTTCATTCAGCAGTTCCAGCGCCGTATGACTTCCTATGTAGCCTGCGCCGCCTGTTATCAATATTTTTGCCATATTTCTGCCTCCTAGCTGTTGCTGTACTTGTTAACGATGTCCTGCATAGTATACCACTTCTGCTCCATATCTTCAACCAGCTTAAACTGTGTGCGGCATCTGTCCAGGTTGTGCTTCTCCCTGTGGATCTTGAAATATGTGTCCCCCTGCAGATAGTCTGTCAGGAACCTCATACCGCACTCGTATGTCATCGTCTTTGCCCCCATAGGCATCAGCTCTATCTCACGCTTTGTCAGTTTTCCGCCGCAGCCTTCAATGTAACCTTTTGCATACAATTCAAAAAGCTCCATGCTGCAGGAGACCTTGTCGAGATTCTGCTCATCTTCCGCGGCCGTACTGGCGCCAAAGCGGATAGAATCCCCAAAATCATGCATGGCCAGTCCCGGCATAACTGTATCCAGGTCAATGACACAGATCCCTCTGCCGGTCTTGTTGTCGATCATAATGTTATTAAGCTTCGTATCGTTGTGTGTTACGCGAAGAGGCAGTTCTCCTCTGTCGAGCAGATCACAGAAATAATCTGCGGTCTCCTCCCGGTCGAGCACAAATTGTATCTCTTTCTGCACGGACGCGGCACGGCCCATCACATCTTCTTCCACCACCTGCTTAAATGTGGCAAATCTGGCCTTTGTATTGTGGAACCCTTTTATCGTCTCATGCAGCGTCTCTGCGGGATAATCTGCCAGCAGCCGCTGAAAGTTGCCGAACGCCACCGCGCTCTGGTAGAAATGCTCCGGTTTTTCCACCTGGTCATAGCTCGTTGCATCTGTGATAAACTTGTAGGAGCGCCAGTAATCGCCTTTTGAATCAAGATAATACGGCTTTCCGTCCACCGTAGGTATCACGTTGAGCGTCTCCCTCTCCGGGTCGCCGCCGTTCTCTATGATCCGCGCTCTCAGGTAAGACGTGACCCCGAGAATATTCTCCATGAGCTCTACCGGTTTCTCGAACACATCCTTATTCATCCTCTGGAGAATAACTTTGATCTGTCCCATCTCCGCTATGTCAAATACAAGAAGGAACGTATCATTGATATGGCCGCTTCCGTAAGGGCATTCCTCTACGAGCATCCCTTCGTACTGGAAATGCGCGATCACCTCATCGCGCTGTTCTCTCGTTATCTGTGACATTACGCTTCCTCCCAAAGATGCGCCGGATACAGACCATCATCTTTCATCTTTTTTATGGCCGACATAACGACCGGCTTATCCTCTTTATAAGTAACACCGTACCATTTATCCGCAGATTTCAGCACAGCGACCGTCGCTCTGTCCTCGCCGAGCAGATCACTTACGACCGCCGGCAGGAAATATTCACATTTCATCGGATTTTTCTTCAGTCCCTCATTAAGAAATGCCGGGAATCCTGCCTTTATCTCATCCAGTATGCTTCTCGTGAATCCCCACATGTTCATGGACACGGTCGTATCGGCGGGCACGCTCACCCACGTTGCACCGTCGTCCTCTGTATAGGCTATGCCGCCGTCCCGCTTCTCGATGCGGGTCCTCTCATGAATGGCGATCAGCTCACCCTCACTGTTCATGTCGCACACACCGCGCGCCACATGCCCGTTATCTGTCACCGTATTGCCAAGCTCGTATCCAACCATTGTATAACGGTATTTATCGTCATCTTCATGAGACGCAAGATAATCATAGATAAGCCGGAATGCCTCCTGACCGTAATAGTCGTCTGCATTGATGACAGCAAACGGTCCGTCTATCTGGTCGATGCAACTTAAGACCGCGTGAGCCGTCCCCCATGGTTTTACGCGTCCTTCCGGAACCTGGTAGCCGTCCGGGATATTATCGATCTCCTGGAACGCGTACGACACTTCCATATATTTCTCCATGCGGTCGCCCACGGCTGCTCTGAAATCAGCCTCATTTTCCCTCTTAATGATAAAGATAACCTTTTCAAATCCGGCTCTTTTTGCATCAAACATGGAAAAATCCATGATAATATGTCCTTCTTCGTCTACTGGGTCTATCTGTTTTAATCCACCATAACGGCTGCCCATTCCTGCCGCCATGATGACCAATACCGGTTTATTCATTGTCTTTCCTCCAAGCTCTATTATTAATCAACAGCAACCACTAACCTTTGATACCACCGGTAACACCGCCGATGATCTTCTCTGACAGGAAGATGTAAAGGATAAATGTCGGCAGGAACACGATGACAACAGCCGCAAACATACCTGACCAGTTGCCTGTATACTGCATGGACTGAAGCATTCCGTAAAGTCCGACGGCAACAGGACGAAGAGCGTCGCTGTTTGCAAAGATGAGGGACAGGAAATACTCGTTCCATATATTGATGAAGTTGAAAATTGTGACCGTCACGATTCCTGACTGCGCCATCGGGAACATGATCTTCCAGAATGTCTTTGTCGGAGGACATCCGTCGATAGCCGCCGCTTCCTCATATGTACGCGAGAGGTTCGCAAAAAACGTCAGCAGGAATATGGTCGTATATGGTATGTTGATACCTATGTACAGAAACATCAGCGTCGCCTTGCTCGCCACAATATTGTTCAGGATCCCCATGTTTGCGACAATACAGAACAGCGGAAGTACGATCATCGTGATCGGCACGCCCATCGCCGACACAAACCCTGTCTGGATGATCTTGTTTCCGAGGAACGTAAATCTGGCCAAAACGTATGCCGCCGGCGCGCAGATCAATATGAGCAGCACACAGGAGACGATAGAGTACATGAGAGAGTTCATGAAGAATGTAGCGACACCGCCGGACCCCCAGGCCTCGACGTAATTCTCAAAATGAAGCCCTGACGGGAACTTCAGCGCCTTACCGGCAAATATATCTCCGGTGGTGGACAGACTGGCCGCGATGATCCAGCCGAGCAGCATCAGGGTAAATACTACCCACAAAATGATGACGATATAGCCCGGAGCCAGCTTTGCTTCTTTTTTCCAGTTGATTTTTTCTCTAACTTTCTTTTCTTTATTCTTAGACATGACCGCTCCTCCTTCCTAGAATTCCAGATCGTCATCTTTGATGAACTTGTTGCATACCGTAAATACAAGAACTACGCACAGACACAAAATGATACCGATCGCTGCGCCGTAACCTGCGTTACGCTCTGTCACCGCATTACCGGCGCCGAAGATCTGCATGTACATGTACTGTACCGGCACGATGGTGGAACGGTTGGCTGTAACGGACGAAAACAGCTGGGACCAGACGAAGAACGCCGCCGTACTTACGGTCCACATTGTGATATTTGTCTTAAATACACCCTTCAGAAGCGGCAGTGTCATGAAGCGGAACTGCTGCGGCTTGTTGGCGCCGTCAATGGTGGCTGCCTCATACAGATCCGGGCTGATTCTTTCGATACCGCTCATCCAGATAAGCATATGATACCCGATCATACCGAAGCAGTAAGCAAGCAGCAGCGCCCAGAATACATTTTCCGGGGCGGTCCACTGTGTCTCAGCAAGCTTATGCAGTCCGAGTGCGTCGAGCACACTTTTCAGAAGACCGAACTTCGGGCTGTATACGTACTGAAGCCACATTGTGGCAAGCGCAACGGCACTTACGATATTCGGCAGATAGATAATGGCTCTGAAAAATTTCTTTCCTCTGATACCGCTCGTAAGGATGACACCAAAGAGCAGTGAGACGATCATTACGATGATGCCGCCGATAAGCCATATCTTTACAATATTTGTCATGGCCGTCTTAAAAATCGCTGTAGTAAAAAGCTTCTGGTAATTCTGTACCCCTACGAATGTCCATAAGTCCATGGTGTCTGTCACGGCTTCGATCTTATACAGACTCATCATTACTGTACGGACGATCGGATACAGGAATACAATGAGAAATATAATGACGGCCGGTGCGAGGAACCCCACGATCATTCCTTTATTTTTCTTCATCAGACAACCTCCTTGTCTTAAAAAATATGGTGGCGGCGTATGACGCCATGCCACCATATATATATTACCTATTTACTTCTGTTCTTGTCAACTGCGCACAGACTATTGTCCTGATGCGTCCTTGCAAGATTTGATAAATTCATCTGCTGTCATGCTTCCTGCCATCAGTTTCACAACGTTTTCGTTGAGGACCGGTGTGAGGTCTCCGTTGTTTTCTGCTCCAACAGCCCAGTCATAGTATGTTGTTGTAGCATCAAAGCCTGGTTTTACTTCTGTCAGTTCTTCCGGCCATGCATCTGAGTTAGCCTGGTCTGCCGGGATACAGAGTGCGTCGGTTGTCATCTGCTTGTCAGCATCGCCTGCTGTGATATAAGTAATGAGCTCGAACGCTTCTTTTGTCATCTTGGAATCTTTGTTGATAGCCATTACCTGGTTTGCAATGTTGTTTGCAGTGCTGTCATCTTTTCCGTCCTTAACAGCCGGGTAGTTGAAGTATCCCCATGTCAGGTCGTCTGCTACTTCTACCTTGTCTTCGCCTTCTGCGTTCTCTCCAACTTTGATCTCATTCGGCAGCCATGAACCGCACAGAATGATCGCAGCTTCACCAGGAGCAAATTCCTGATTCTGTCCTGCAGGGTAGATGTTGGAAGCTATGTTCTTGGAGAAGTATCCTTTTGCTGCGAAATCTTCGATGTCTTTTGCAGCCTGAACTACTTTCTCGTCATCCCATGTTACTTTGTCGATATCGCCTGATTCAACCTTGTCTGCAACAGCCGGGTCTCCAACGAGAGCCTTCACGCCGTCCTGTCCAAGGTAACGTCCAAGATGATATCCCATGAAAGATGTCATATATGTAGTATCGCCTGTGATCGGTGTAACACCGGCATCTTTTAATTTGGCACAAGCTGCGTCTAACTCTTCCCATGTTGTAGGAACTGCTTCGATACCAGCTTTGTCAAACAATGTCTTGTTGTAGAAGAACCCGAAGATCGACGGCTGATAAGGAATGGAGTGCAGTGTCTCGTCACCGTCGTTGTTCTGTGCATATGCGTTGCGGGCGATCTTGTACAATGTCTCGTTGCCGTGCTCAGCTTCAAAGTCTTTTGCAAGGTCTTCCAGGTCAAGCAGATATTTTCCCCAGGAACCATTTACACGGTTAACATCTTCGTCAAACAGGTCGATCTGCTGTTTTGCGTCCAGCGCCGGCTGCAGACCTTCACGCTGTCCGTTACGGCCTTTAAACTGTACATCAACTTCTACGCCTGTATCTTTTGTGTACTTTTCAATTGCGGATTTGATCACCTTAGCCTGCGGCTCTCCTTCACTCCACATTGCCCAGTAAACAAGTTTCTTTCCGCCTTTGTCTCCCCCATCGCCGTCAGACTTCTTTCCACAGCCGACAACCATGGCAGCGATCATTGTTACGCACAATAATACGCTTAAAACTCTTTTTTTCATAATACTTTACCTCCTATAAAGATTACTTTGTATCTGAGTTCATTGTATTACAAACATGCACAAAAATCTTTGTCCTAAAATCCTCTTAATTTGCACTATCTGCATTTTTGTTTTGATTTTTCACAAAACAAGAGGTATAATATTAGTAAGAATAGACAAAATTCTACATCATTTATTTTACAAAACAGACAAAACAGGGGGATTATTATGGGATATAACGGAGTTGTGCTGAAAGACTCTATAACCATCGGTAAAATTTACAGTATCCACTACTTTGAATATATGAGTGATTTTTCATTTGAGGGGGAGTCTCATGACTTCTGGGAATTTATCTGCGTGGACAAAGGTGAGGTCGGCGTGACGGGAGGAAGCTCCTTCACAGTGCTGAAGAAAGGTGATGTGGCTTTCCACCAGCCGAATGAATTTCACAATGTAAAGGCGACCGGCGACTCTGCACCGAATCTCGTTGTAGTGTCTTTTCAATGCCGCAGCGAGGCCATGCGCTTTTTTAAGAAACGCATTCTGAGGATCGACGAGACCGAGCGCAACCTGCTCGCTTCTATCATAATTGAAGCCCGCCGGTGCTTTGACTGCCGCCTTGACGACCCTTATCTGCAGAACATGCCGCAGAAGGAGCCTGACATGTTCGGGGCGGAACAGCTCATCCGGCTTTTTGTGGAGCAGTTTCTCATACATATAATAAGAAGATATTCCAATCCGATCATCTTCAACAAGAAACTTCCCAAGACCGCGCCGCAGAAGACGACAAAGAACAGAAGCGACAACGAGATATTTAACCGCGTCGTCGATTATCTCGAGAGCAATATCGGTTCCCATGTCACCATTGACCAGATCTGCCGCGACAACCTGATCGGGCGTTCGCAGCTGCAGAAGATTTTTAAGGAGAGGAGTTCTCTTGGCATCATTGAGTATTTTTCTCAGATGAAAATAGATGCAGCCAAGGAAATGATCCGGACAAACCGCATGAACTTTACACAGGTCTCCGAACACCTTGGCTACACTTCTATTCATTATTTTTCAAGACAGTTCAAGAAGGTCACAGGAATGACGCCGTCCGAGTACGCCTCCTCTATAAAGGCGATGGCCGAAGGCAGCTTCTAGACCGGGCTGCTGCCGGCGATCACTGCATTGCCGAAGTATTCCGGCAGATGAAAGCTCGGCACGTCCGTCTCTATCATGGACCAGGAGGCATAATGCTCGATCTCGGCCGCCTCTGAAATTTTGTAAAAGTTGCATGTAAATGTGCTTCCGGCCTCCAGACAGAGGGGGCCGTATATATGTTCCAGAACAGAGAGGGGAATGTAAAGCGCCGCGCTCCACCGGTCCTTTTCTATCTGTGCGCTGCACGCAAACTCCTCATGTTCTTCTCTGGTAAAGTAGGTGCGGTATATGCGTTCTTTCCCGTATGCCGCCAGCAGGGCTCCGTTTGCGTTCACCTCAAAATTCAGATACGTCGGCTGGATGTTCCTCTCCCGCTCAGATTCAAATTGAAAAAAGGCTTCCATGGCGCTGTCTCGGTATACAGGTGCATTGATTTCCGTATATTTCCGAAGGGGATCTGTTTCCTCACATACCATCTTCAGACAGAACCCGCTGTCCGGTATGAATCCGAGATATCCGTATGTTACCGGCGCCGTCTTTGTTCCCCATAGTTTATTGTCCACCTTAAAAGGGGACAATGTTTCCAACTCTTTCGCACTCTGAATCACTTTGACTTCCATAGACTTCATAGACATAGACAATCCTGCAGCTCCTTTTCCATATACATATTCAATTGTTCATATTTACATGCTGTTTCTCTGTATTAAATGTAGCAGACCGCATTATGAAAAACAAGATTGTACAAATGATATGACACAAATGTGCAAAAAAAACAGACGATCGTGCTATTGTAATCTTACCTGTTATTCCATATACTCAAATATAAATAGAGCGCGCACGGTCACTGTCGTTCTGCGCGCCTTGAATCAGGGAGGTTAATTATGTCTAAAACAAAGGGCAGAGTCACTCTGCCAAGTGAGTCTCATTTCTTAAAGGAAACCCGGGAGATGCTCGACCGCTGGGGGGCCGACGCACTGCGCGACAGCGACGGGACAAAATTAGATGACGAGATCAAATCTTTAGATGCAAAAATATATACAACATACTTTGTCGCAAGAGGCCACAATGAATTTGCCGAAAAACATATGGATGAATGCCAGCAGATGCTGCTCATGTCCAAACACAACCTTGCGTTAGACACTACGGTAACGATCGATTTCCTGGACGGATATTTCCGCGAGCAGGTACAGGCCGATTATGTCCACGACCCGAAAAAATGGTGGGAGGTCATTGACCGCACAACGCAGGAGATCGTTCCGTTAGACAGCTGGTCTGTCGATACGGACAGGCATCTTGTGACTGTCACAGACGCGGTCCCGTTCCACGAGTATACGGTATCTTTCTTTGTGTATGCCATCTGGGATCCGACGCAGATGTACAATCACATCACGAACAACTGGGGGGACAAGCCGCACGACATACCGTTTGATGTACGCCAGCCCGCCTCCGGCGCATTCGCCAGAGATTATCTGAAGAAGTGGCTTGCAGACAATCCGGATACGGATGTGGTGAGATTTACCACCTTTTTCTATCATTTTACGCTCGTCTTCAATGCCGATGCCAAAGAGAAGTTTGTAGACTGGTTTGGCTACGGGGCGACCGTCTCCATCCGCGCGCTGGAAGAATTTGAACAGGAATACGGTTATGCGCTGCGCCCGGAGGACATTGTGGACAATGGATATTACAACACTACCTTCCGCGTTCCCACAAAGGCTTACCGGGATTATATGGAATTTATCCAGAAGTTTGTTGCCAGAAAGGCGAAGGAACTCGTCGACCTCGTGCATGACGCCGGCAGGGAAGCCATGATGTTCCTCGGTGACAACTGGATCGGAACTGAGCCTTACGGACCGTATTTTGAAAGCATCGGTCTGGACGCCGTAGTGGGAAGTGTCGGCGGCGGCGCGACGCTGCGCCTTATCTCCGATATCCCGGGAGTAAAATATACAGAAGGACGTTTTCTTCCTTACTTCTTCCCGGATACCTTCTACGAGGGGAACGACCCGTGCGTGGAAGCCATCGACAACTGGCTCAGCGCAAGACGCGCGCTTATGAGAAACCCGGTAGACAGGATCGGTTACGGCGGTTATCTGAGCCTTGCCTACAAGTTCCCGAAATTTGTCGATTACATCGAAAAGGTCACAGATGAGTTCAGGCTTATCTATGACAATGTAAAAGGAAAGAAACCTTACTGCGGACTTAAAGTCGCAATACTTAACTCGTGGGGAGGCTTGCGTTCCTGGCAGTCTTACATGGTCGCCCATGCCCTCTGGTACAAGCAGACTTACTCTTACTTCGGTATTCTGGAGTCCTTAAGCGGCGCTGCCGTGGACGTGGTGTTCATGAGCTTTGACGATATAAGGAACAACGGCATTCCAAAGGACATTGACGTCATCATCAACGCAGGCGATGCGGGAACTGCATTCTCCGGCGGAGAAGAATGGCTCGACGAGAAGCTTATCACTACCGTGCGCAGATGGATACACGAAGGCGGCGGATTTGTGGGCGTCGGCGACCCGTCGGCAGTTCACCGCGGCGGGCGCTTCTTCCAGCTTGCCGATGTGCTCGGCGTGGACAAGGAACTCGGCTTCACCCTCTCCACGGACAAATATTTCAAAGACGCGCTGGATACACATTTTATCACGGAAGACAGAACCGGCTGTTTTGATTTCGGAGAAAGCAGACACGATATCTATGCGCTGTCCGCCTCCACCGAGATCATCGAATACTCAGACAATGAGGTGCATCTTGCCGCCAACGCTTACGGCAGCGGCAGAGGGGTGTACATCGCGGGGCTTCCCTACAGCTATGAGAATACCCGCCTCCTCATGCGGGTGCTGTATTTTGCCGCGCACAAAGAGGAAAGCTTCCTCAGATGGTATGCCGACAACGTCAACTGTGAAGTGAATGCATATCCGGAGAGCGGAAAATATGCGATCCTCAACAATTCAAACGAAGAACAGACGACCAATTTCTATGACGGAGAAGGCACATGTGAAAAGCTTACGCTCAGACCGTGCGAAATTCTCTGGAGATAAACAGTAAGACACCTGAGGCGGTACGGCTGTATGCCATCCTGCCTCAGGTGTCTGCTTATATGCTTATATAATTATCTTCTGGCGCGGAACATGGCTGCCAGTACATCTACGATATCATCTATCCCGAGCCTGCTTACATTGAACAGCATCTGATGGGACTCTATACTGCCCCATGTCCGGCCGGTATGTGCCTCATAATATAGCTTCCGCTCTTTATCTGTCTTTTTCATCTTATCCTGCGCCTGCTTTTCATTCAGATTATAGATCTTCATGACGCGGCGCATCCTGTCTTCCTTGTCCGCATAGATAAACGCATTGATACAGTTGAAATCAAGTTCCAGGATATGGTCCGCGCAGCGTCCTACCATAATGCACGGGCTTCTCTCTGCCAGTCTCCTGATGATGTCCGACTGTGTCTGGTATACCTGGTCGCTTAAAGGCTCCGTGGCCTCTCCGCTGGCGAACGTAGTATACTCGCCCATGTTCACCACATACGCCGACAGGAATTTTCCAAGAATAGTCTCATCTACTGTCTCTGCCGTCTCATGGCTGATGCCCAGTTCTTTGGCCGCCATCTGGATCAGGTTCCGGTCATAGAGCGGTATGTCCAGGCGCTCTGCCAGCCGGTTGCCGATTTCGTGTCCGCCACTGCCAAACTGTCTCCCGATCGTGATAATTGTGTTCTTCTTCATACTAACCCTCTCCTCGCCTTATGCTCGACTCCGGTTCCTTTTGTTATATGGTTATTATAACTCTTTTTCAGAGCGTTGTGTACTCATACTTTAAGAAAGCGCAAAAAACCTCCGCTGCGTCTGCAGCGGAGGTCATATACTGTCTGTTCTTGATTACTCCTGAACATATGGCATGATCGCGATATGTCTTGCTCTCTTTATAGCAACCGTAAGAGCTCTCTGATGCTTTGCACAGTTTCCTGTGATTCTTCTTGGAAGGATCTTTCCTCTTTCAGAGATATATTTTCTTAACTTTGCTACATCTTTGTAATCTATTTCGTTATTCTCTTTACCACAGAATACACATACTTTTTTTCTTCTGCGTCCGCCGCCTCTTCTTTTGAAGCCGCCTTCCGGACGATTTCCTTTATCGTAAGCCATAGCTATTCTCCTTTCTGAAAATGAATTTTCTATTGCTTTCGCTTAATTAAACGGTAATTCTTCATCTATTCCATCCGGAATGTTCATGAAGCCGTCACCAGCGTCTGACACCGGTGCCGGTGCTGGAGCCGCCTGATGGAAACTTCCTGCGTTGGCATCGCTTGCAGCCTTGCTTTCAGCAAATTCCTGCTCCTCCACAACAACCTCTGTCGTGTATACTTTGACGCCGTCTTTGTTTGTATAGCTTCCTGTCTGGATACGTCCGCTGATCGTAACCTTAAGTCCCTGACGGTAATACTTTTCAGTGTGCTCTGCCTGCTTTCCGAATGCAACACATGAGATAAAATCGGCAGTAGCCTCTCCGTCTCTCTTGAATCTGCGGTCAACAGCCAGCGTATATCTCGCGATCGCCAGCGGGTTTTCACCCTGTGAGTACCTTACTTCCGGGTCTCTCGTTAAGCGTCCCATCAAAATTACTTTATTCATATTTATACCTCTTCTTCCTGCTTATGCCTCTTGTTTCACGCATAAATATCTGAGCACGTTGTCCATTATGCGGATTCTCTGTTCGATCTCGCCTGGAACCTCTGCTGCAGACTCGAAGTGGATGAAATAGTAATATGCTTCTTTCATCTTCTGAATCTCGTAAGCTAATCTCTTCTTACCCCATTCATCGACGTCTGTCACACTGCCGCCGAAACGTTCAACTAAAGCTTTCACTTTTTCGACAACCTGTGCTCTTTCGTCATCTTCGATCTTTGCACTGACAACAACAGCTAATTCATATTTGTTCATGTCGTCTTCGCACCTCCTTCTGGTCTTTTGGCCCCCGCTCATTGGTGGGAGCAAGGATATCCGCCGCCGTATGCGTGCGGACATTTAATGTATCACGATTTAATATGATAGCATAAAATGATGCTTGTTTCAAGCTTTTTTCCTTAAATCCTTTGTATTTTTTTCCACTAATTTGCGGGCGATCATGATCTGGTGTCCGCATCCGAGACACTTGAGACGGAAGTCCGCCCCAACGCGGAGTATCTCCCATTCCCTGCTGCCGCACGGATGCTTCTTCTTCATCGTGACAATATCTCCTATTTCATACGTAAAATCCATCATCAATCCTCCAGTATTACTTCCTTTTTCTTTACGCCGCAGACGATCAGGCGGTTGTCATCACTTTCCGCCGTGCAGGTGGACAAGGTGACTATCATATCCTCCCCTTTTACATCCACCTTTGTGTCGTAAAGCCCTGCTTCCTTTATGATCTGAACAACTTCTTCAAACTGAGCTTCCGAACCAAAGGAAGTCATGTACGCTTTGGAGTCATCTCCTACTTTGCTGACCGAAAAGATCTGGTACGTTATCTCTCTTCTGTCCGGGGTGTATATATAGAAATACGGATTTTCTCTGTAGAAGGACTCATCCTCATAATCCCACAGATGGCGGAACATGGAGCCGTCTTTCATCCTGTGGCCGTATATGATGGAATTCTTGTCCGCAAAATCGGCTCTGTTATCTACATTCAGGAATATCGTGCCGAGTGTATTGTCATTTGCCTTGAATGTCTTGTGCAGATACTCCTGGTTATCTTTGCCCTGCACTAACGGATAATTGATGATCGACGGCTCCGGATGAAAGCGGAGCCAGCCGATCGTGTCAGGATTCAGTTTCATGAGTTCATCAAAATCTACCCGGAACTTATCCTTATCATCCGGATTTTTTACCGCCAGACTGGCGATCTCTTTATATTCACCCCGCCCGTCCATGTACCCTTTTACGATCTTTATGAGCTGGAAGGCTGAGATGCAGAATACAACGGCCGCCACGGCCAGCACTATATTCGTCACGAGGCTGTTCTTTGCCCTTTTCTTCCTTCTTCCTCTGTGGTGCTTTGTGCTCTTCTTATCAGTACCCATCTGTTATTTCCCCTGTTTCTTTTCTATTTATGTTCCATGATCTCTACGATCGTCTTCTCTGTCTCCACCATGCCCGGCGACGCGATGAGCCCCATATGCCGCATCGTATCCTCCGGTGTCTTTCCGTTTATCCCGTGTATGTTATCTATGCATACATTTTCCATCGCCATGTCCGCCGCCCGGAACGCCGCGTCAACGGCCACGATTCCTTTCATGGCGCATCCCTGGTTTCCGCCGTCGCAGATCATGCCGGTCAGTCCGCTGGCCATATTCTGTATGACCATTGCGATCTGTTCTTCTGATGCATTTCTCATAAATGCCAGACCGCACGCCATGCCTGTGCCCGCGGCTATACCGCACCCGCAGAACGCCGACAGCTTCCCGGAATACTCTTTGATGTACATCGTGATGAGATAACTCAGAGCGGTGGCGCGAAGCAGGATGTCGTCGTCCACGACCTCATAATTCACTTCATAAAACGCAAACAGCGGCATGGTCGCAATGATCCCGTGGGCTCCGCTCCCTGTTATGCTCATGGCCGGCCGGGCCAGTCCGAGCACTCTGGCCTCGATCGCGCCGTTGCAGAGCAGCTGCGCGGTCTTCCTCGCATCGTCCGAGATGATCCTGCTTTCATTCTCCTTCAGCAGGTGATGTACGATCTTCGTCTTCGACGACTGGATCCCTTCTTCCAGAAGGTCCATGTTCATCGTGAATGCATCCCTTATAAAGCTGATTTCTTCTTCCTTCACAGACTTGACATATTTAAGGATCCCGTGGAGTGTATACTTGTGTATAAGAGGCGTCTCCTCACCGGATGTCTGTTCTTTCGCATCCGTCTCTCCGGCGCTGAAGATCACGTTCCCGTTTTTCTCTATGCATGTGATATCCGTATGGCCTCCCCGGATGTGGACTGTACATTCATCCTGGTCGGTCAGGACGGAAGCGTCTATCGTTATTTCAGAACCAATGTGGTCCAGGACGGCCTCTACCCTTCCTTCTTCCACCAGCTTTGCGGCACGCGCGTCATCTTCTTCTGTTATGTGTTCGAGCGACTGGAGTCCAAGTGACGCGTCCGCAGCCACTGCTCCAAGCGCAGCGGCGTACAGGTTTCCGAAATGGCCGGAGTTCGGTATGCCGCACGTAAATGCATTTTTGTACATTCCGGAGTTCAGCGCCACCCGTACACGGCAGACTTCTCCCTTTGTATGTTCCCTCGCCCTGGCAACCGCAAAGGCGATAGCTCCGGGTTCCGTTACCCCGAGTGCCGGCTTCATATCTTCTCTGATAAGTATTGTAAGTTCCTGCATGCCTTCTCCTCCTTTTGCCGCTTTGCCTCATTATAACATTCTAAAGACAGCTACTCAATTATTTTATATATTTTTAATGGTGAGTTTATTGACTTTACGGCCAGACAGCGTATGATGCTTAATTAGGAAGGTGATTTGATTTGAAAGAAAAGTTTATCCGTTTTATGTCCGGCAGATACGGCATTGATTCATTTGGAAAATTTACTTTGATACTCGGTGTCGCAGCGCTTATACTGTCCGGCTGGTTTGACAGTTTTATATTTTCCGTTCTCGCGTGGGTGTGCGTCATTTACTCTTATTTCCGTATATTTTCCCGGAATGTCTATAAGAGAGCCGCAGAAAACCAGACGTGGCTGAATAAGACATACAAGGTACGCAGCTGGTTCGCCCGGCAGAAAAACTCTGCGTCCCAGCGGAAGGTGTATCATATCTATAAGTGCCCTTCATGCAGACAGAAGATACGGATACCGAAAGGGAAGGGGAAAATAGAAGTCCGCTGCCCGAAATGCAGCACAACATTTATCAAGAACAGTTAAGATATAACGAAGGAGGGGTGATCGATATGCTGGAATACCTCGTACTATATGAAAGCCGGTCCGGCAACACGAAAAAATTGGCTGCCGCTATATTTTCCAATCTGCCCGGCAATTCCAAAGACCTCATCGATATTACGACAGATAAATCCATACCGGAGGCCAAAGTTTACTTTATCGGCTTCTGGGTAAACCGGGGGACGTGCAGTATGGAAGTGAGCGACTTTATAAGCGATCTCGGCGGAAAGAGCATCGCGTTATTCGGCACATGCGGCATGGGCGACTCCCCGGATTATTACAAAGCAATAGAAAGCAGCGTAAACGCATGGATCGAGAGCGATAACGACTACCTCGGAGCCTTCATCTGCCAGGGGAAAATGCCCCGGAAGGTACGGGAAAAATATGAGGCGATGCGCAATACGGAAAACGAAGCACAGATGAACCTGTACATCCGCAACTTTGACGAGGCGCTGACACATCCGGACAGCCTGGATATAGAACACGCAAAAGTGTTCACCCAGAAATGTCTGAAGAAACTGAACGAAATGGACAATTGAAAAAGAAGACACAGCCTCCTGGGAGGTGTGTCTTTCTTTTTTCGCCAAATTTTTCAACTGCCATCAGCAATTTCCAGGAAATACCATAGTTTTCCACATTTATTATGCTATTAATCCACAAATTGTGTATAAATAGTGGATACATTTCCAACATCCGAATATTTTTTCAGATATTTCGATTTTATTCGACGTATTCCTCCCTCCGAGGGCGCTTTGCGACGGTTGGGGACGGGGGTTTTCCGATGGTTGGGGACGGGGGTTTTCTCGTTTTCCCCCGTCCCCAATTAAATTCAACGTGTCCCTTTTTCGTTTTTTATCTCTCCGCTTTTGCCGCCGGTCTTTCTCCTGAGGTAGATATCCCCAATTTCCATAGTCTTATCCAGTGCTTTGCACATGTCATATATGGTCAGCAGCGCCACGCTCACTCCGGTCAGCGCCTCCATCTCAACTCCGGTTTTTCCGGTCACCTTCACGGTGCATGTGCAGTGTATCTCTTTTTGTTCCGGATCTTTATCGAAGGTGATCCGGCAGTTTGATATGGGGAGGATGTGGCACATTGGTATAAGATCGGACGTCTTTTTTGCCCCCATTATCCCTGCTGTCGCAGCCACGCCAAGCACATCGCCCTTTTCCGTGCCTCCTGCCTCTATGGCTCGGTAGACGGCTTCGTTTACTTTGATCTTCCCTGCCGCTGTGGCTTCTCTTACTGTATCCTGTTTTTCAGAAATATCAACCATCACAGCCTTCCCGTTTTCGTCAAAATGCGTTAATTTCTCCATACTAAGCCCTCCCTTTACCAATTACTATATATCAACCAAAATAGAACTGTCAAAAAATATCGCTCTGCTTCTTTATTATTATGGCTGCCTTATTCTATTATTCTCTCTTTTTCTTTTCTGACAACAATATATTATCATCAAATTAGATTGACAATTCTCCCCAAAAGGAATACGATAATTATAGTAACTATTATCGTTTTTAAATTAACAAAAAATACAAAGGAGGTATTACATGGAAAACAAGAAATTAACGAACGAAGTTGGCGCTCCGGTCGCGGAAAATGAAAATTCTCTCACTGCCGGCCCGCGCGGACCTGTTGCGCTGCAGGATGTCTGGCTTCTTGAAAAGCTTGCGCATTTTGACCGCGAAGTGATCCCGGAACGGCGGATGCACGCCAAGGGGTGGGGAGCTTACGGAACATTTACGGTGACGCACGATATCACAAAATGGACGAAAGCAAAAGTATTTGAGCCGGGAAAGAAGACAGACGTCTTCGTCCGTTTTTCCACCGTAGCCGGAGAACGCGGGGCTGCAGACGCAGAACGTGATATCCGCGGGGTTGCCTGTAAGTTTTACACAGAAGAGGGCAACTGGGACCTGGTCGGCAATAATACGCCAACTTTTTTCCTGCGGGACGTACATAACTTTCCCGACCTGAACCGGGCAGTCAAGCGCGACCCGCGCACAGGCATGCGCTCCGCGCAGAACAACTGGGATTTCTGGACGCTGCTTCCGGAAACCTTCCACCAGACGACTATCGTCATGTCCGACCGCGGAATTCCCGCCACCTTCCGGCATATGCACTTTTACGGCGAGCATACGTTCAGTTTCTACAACGCCGCCAATGAACGCGTCTGGTGCAAGTTCCATTTCCGTACTGAGCAGGGCATCAAAAATCTGACGGATGAGGAGGCAGCTGAAACAGTAGCCGCAGACCGGGAGAGCCACGGGAGAGACCTGTTTGAGTCCATTGAAAAAGGTGAGTATCCCCGCTGGACAATGTATGTCCAGATCATGACAGAAGAACAGGCCAAACATCATTACGAAAATCCTTTTGACATAACAAAAATCTGGCGCCACAAAGAGTATCCGCTCCATGAGGTAGGCGTACTGGAATTGAACCGCAACCCGGAAAATTATTTTGCAGAGGTGGAGCAGGCTGCCTTTACGCCGGCCCATGTCGTACCCGGCATCGGATTTTCCCCGGACAAGTTCCTGCAGGGCCGCCTGTTTGTATACGGTGATGCACAGCGCTACCGCCTTGGCGTCAATTACAACCATATCCCTGTAAACCAGGCAAAATGTGAAGTACACGACTATCACCGCGACGGATTTATGCGCACAGACGGCAATTATGGCGGCGCGCCGGCCTATTCACCTAACAGCGCCGGGGACTGGGCCGCGCAGCCTGATGTGATGGAGCCGCCGCTCGACCTGTCCGGCGCCCTCTACGCATTTGACCCGAAGGACGATCCCACGGACGACTGTTTCCGGGCCGGAGGAGAGCTGTACCGCCTTATGAGCGAAGAAAAAAAGACATTATTGATAGAAAATACAGCGCGCAATATCGCGCCGGTGACTGACAATGTCAAATACCGCCATGCAGCGCACTGCTGTCTGGCAGATGAGGATTACGGCAGACGCCTGACAGAAGCAATGGGGCTCGACTTTGCGAAGGTAAAGGAACTCTCGGCGCTGTCACACGAAGAGCTGGTAAAAGCCACTTTACATCTATAACAATGATCTTACCGGGGAGACAGGATAAATTCCTGCTCCCCTTTTTTTCTCTTTTTTTGTCTTTACTCTCCCCCCTTCCCCTCCTCCCCTCACTTGACAACTGACAACCCATATTATATTATAAGGTTGTTACTACACGTCGTTAAGGAGAACAATAACCATATGAAAATTTCAAAGAATATACCTGTTTACGCACAGGTCGCATACGATATTGCTTCCCAGATCGCCAACGGAAAGCTGAAAGAAGGGCAGCGTCTTTCAGGACGCACGCTTCTGAGTTCCCAGTACGGAGTCTCCTCTGAGACGATCCGTCGGGCCATGAATCTTCTGGCAAATATGAATGTTGTGGATATTCGGCAGAATGTGGGCGCGGTCATCGCATCGAGGGCGCTTGCCATAGAGTACGTACAGCAGTGCGGAATCGACAACGACCTTAGGGGGCTGAAAGAACAGCTGAAATCACTGACACTTCAGCGCGACCAGCTGAACGGAGAAATCAGCAGTCTCTTTGAAAAAATAATGGCCCTGGAGGAGCGGTTTCAAAACAGCGGCCATCTGAGAACCTACGAGTTTATCATACAGGCAGACAGCAGAGCCGCCGGCAAAACGATCGGGGAGCTTCAGTTCCGTCAGGCGACAGGAGGTACGATAATCGCGGTCCGTGAAAATGGAGACACACAATTTTCACCTGACCCGCAGACCGTGCTTCAGGAAGGCACCATGATCATTGTGGCCTGCAATGCAGCCAATCTCAGTTATGTGTCCGAGTTTGTCCGTTGAATCTTATTCACCATTTGTATCTTTAAGGGAGGACATTAGATATGAAAAAGCTTTTATCTTTATTTGCAGCCTTATCAATAACAGTAATGACATGCGCACCGCCGGTGTCTGCCGCAGACGAAAAGAAGGAGATTGTTTTTGCCGATGTGGGATGGGATTCCATAGAGCTGAACAACGCCATCGCCGGTCTGATCGCAGAGGAGATCTTCGGCTATACATGGTCTGAAGTCCCTGGTTCCACACCGATCACCCATGAAGCACTTATCAACAGTGAGATCGACGTAAATATGGAGGAGTGGACTAACAATATCACTACGTACCAGGAAGACCTTAACGCCGGTAAATTTACCGAATTAGGGATAAACTTTGATGACAATTATCAGGGGCTTTACATCCCCGCATACGTGGCAGAAAAATACCCGGATCTAAAGAACGTAAAGGATCTGGCAAAATACCCGGAACTTTTTGCAGACCCGGAAGATCCGGACAAAGGGGTGATCTACGGCGGGATCCCGGGCTGGGAGGCCACCGAGATCATGCAGAAGAAGATAAACGCTTACGGTCTGGACGAATATTACAACTACGTTGTTCCCGGAAGCACCCCGGCTCTTGATTCCGTTATCACTTCCGCATGGGATAAAAAAGAGCCTTTCGTGGCCTATTACTGGGAACCCACGTGGCTGATGGGAAAATACGATCTCGTGCTTCTTGAAGACAGCCCTTACGACGCCGCCACTTATAAGGACGGCATCGGCGCCTGCCCTGCGGTCACCGTAACGATAGCAGTAAGTAATGATTTCGCGCAGTCCAACCCGGAATTTTGTGATTTCCTGTCCAAATATCACACCGGCTCCCAGCTGATCAGTGAAGGACTTGCCTATATGCAGGACAACAAAGCCGATCACTCAGAGGCCGCCAGGTGGCTGCTTACGCAGCATCCCGAATTAGCAGAAGAATGGCTTACTCCCGACCAGGAAAAGACACTGGCCGCCAGCCTCGGGGCAGGAAAAGGCAGCGAAAAAACCGACTGGTTCTCTGGATTTCCGCTCGTACATAAGCCCAATACCGATGCCATTGACGGCGCGGTCCGCAGTTTCGCGGTTTCCGCGGCGCCGGTCCTGGAAAAAATCCAGTCGCTGCTCGGCGGAATGGTAAACGGTTTTAAATGGCTTCTGGAACATATACCGTGGTTTTTATTTTTGATCCTCGTCTTTCTGGCCGGATGGCGTGTACGGCGGAAACTCCAAAGCGGAATTTTATACGCAGTGATCCTGTGCCTTGTGGGCGTTGTCGGCTTTTGGGATGAAATGATCCTGACGCTCTCCATCGTACTTGCCAGTGTTGTACTTGCCTTGCTGTTCGGTCTCCCTGTCGGTATACTCATTTCCAATTCGCCAAGGGCCAACCGCATCGTACGTCCAATTCTGGATACGATGCAGACCATGCCTGTGTTTGTATATCTGATTCCTGCACTGCTTCTGTTCGGCCTCGGAAATGCGTCGGCAGTCATCGCAACCGTCATCTATGCCATTGTGCCCGTGATCCGCCTGACCAGCCTCGGCATACGCCAGGTAGACACGGAAGTCGTGGAAGCGGCGCGCTCCTTCGGTTCTACCAGATGGCAGACATTATTTAAAGTACAGATACCTCAGGCGATCCCTACGATAATGACTGGTGTAAACCAGACACTCATGATGGCTATGGCCATGGTAGTGACCTGCTCCATGATCGGAGCCCGCGGTCTCGGAATGGAAGTGCTGAACGCGGTAAACCGTACGGAGATCGGGCGTGGTCTCGTGGCCGGCGGCTGCGTGGTCATTCTGGCCGTAGTGTTAGACCGCCTGACACAGGGATGGTTCGGCAGGGAAAAGAAAGATACAGAGACCCGAAGTGAAGAATAGAAGGAGGATGCTCATATGGAAAGCAAAGATAATGTAATCGAAGTGCAGCACGTCACAAAGCTTTACGGACTCAATAAGCCGGAGGCTGTACATATGATGAAAAACGGCAGCACAAAAAAAGAAGTGCAGAAGAAGACCGGCGTTTCCGTGGCATTGTGGGATATCAACATGAAGATCCCAAGAGGGCAGATATTCGTCATAATCGGACTGTCCGGCTCTGGTAAATCCACTCTCGTCAGATGCTTTAACCAGCTGAACAAACCTTCTTCCGGCCGGGTATTATTCGAGGGAAAAAACCTCACAGACCTGTCCCAAAAAGAACTCCTTCAATTCCGCCGTGAAAAAATATCCATGGTATTTCAGTCCTTTGGCCTTATGAGCCACCGGGACGTACTTGGAAATGTGGCTTACGGGCTGGAAGTGAAAGGTATTCCAAGAGCAGAGCGTGAGAAAACAGCCATGGAAGTCATATCAATGGTAGGACTCAACGGCTGGGAGCACGAGTCGTGCGCAAGCCTGTCGGGAGGCATGCGGCAGCGTGTGGGCATCGCCCGCGCTCTGGCAAACGACCCGGACGTGCTTTTGATGGATGAACCCTTTTCTGCGCTGGACCCGCTGGTACGTCAGGATATGCAGTTTGAACTCCTGCAGATCCAGCGAAAACTGAAAAAAACAGTCATTTTTATCACCCATGATATTGATGAAGCCTTCAAGCTCGGTGATATCGTAGCCATTATGAAAGACGGAAAGCTCATCCAGACAGATACGCCCGAGCAGATGAGCGAGCATCCGGCTGATGAATACGTAGAAGCATTTATCAACAATGCCGACAAATCCCGCGTACTGAGCGTACACAATATCATGATAACGCCAAAGGCCCTGATACGGGAGGATGACGGCGCAGAACACGCCATCCGCGTGATGAAAAAAAATGAGTTGTCAACGGTGTATGTCGTAGACGCAGATCTTCATCTGGCCGGTATTCTCACTATCGCAGACGCACTTGATGCCAAAAAGAACAATCTCTCCATCAAACATGTCATCCACCGGGATATCCCAACGGCGGACACAGACGCGCTCGTGGGCGACATCATGGGACTGGCGGCCGAGGCTCCATATCCGATCGCAGCCATCGGAAAGGACGGCCAGTTAAAAGGAATCGTCACAAAAGCCAAAGTGCTCTCCTCCCTGACATGATATCAGGCCCAAGACCATGACTGCCTGTCGTCATATATCACGGTCAAAATAAGAGGGATACATACAGCGGGATCTGCTCTCCCGCTGCATGTGTCCCTTCTATTACTTAATACTAGTCATGCTTTTCGTTTCTGTCAAGCGCATTTATTCTCTCCATCTCTTCTTCTGATAACTCAAAATGAAACAGATCAAGATTTTCCCGAATATGATTGGGATTGCCGGAACCAGGGATCACAGCAGCTTTGTTATGACAAAATATCTTCCCTCGGGACTTCCGAGTCGCGTACAGCCCTCCCGACAGCTTCCTCATTGTGATACATATATGCCGTATCAATGAGCCGTCCGCCGGCTTCAAGCAATACGGTAACGGAATCATAACATTCTTCATCAGAAAGACTGTAGGTGCCAAGCCCCATAACCGGCATCTCATAACCGCTGTTGAGCATTACCTTACGATTCTCCAGGTCAAAAGAATAAGCTTTGCCCGTATTTGCAGACACGATCTTCATTTCATCCAGCCACGCTTCAACGTCTTCCCGTGAAGCGCCGGCCGCAAAACGCCTGCCCTCAAGTCATTTACTGTTTGAAGCGAGCGGATGAAGATCCGTATCACTTGAACCGAGCCCGCTGCTGTGAGAGGTACAAAATGGTAAAATAGTTTTTCCGGAAAAATCATAGCTTTCTAAAAAAGTATTTATAATTCTCGGAGCCTGTCCGTGCCAGATCGGGTAACCAACTATAATGGTATCATACCGCTCCATATGCTCAATACCGCCGGCGATTGCTGGGCGGGCGGAGGAATCCTTCTGCTCACGGTCCGCGCGCCCGTCCGTATCATAAGCAAGGTCCTCCTCTGTATAAGGGTCTTCCGGCACGATCTCATAACTATCTGCATTTAAAATATGTGCTGCATATTGTGCAAGCGATTTTGTTGTCCCTGTGGCAGAAAAGTACGCCACTAAAATATTATCTGCCGCTGGATCCTCATTTTTCATTGTATCTTCTCCATCCTCATTTGCAGTCATTTCATTCTTTGACAAGTCAGTTGTTTGTTGTTCATTTTCATTACCACAGGCGGTCATTGTGAACATAAGAGTGACCATCATAAAAAATACCGTAAATGCTTTTGATCTTTTCATAACTGTTTCTTCTCCTTCGCTCTGCAGCCCGGTGATACCCGGGTCATATATGTTTCAAACATTTAGCAGGCACTCCTCCCGCCACTGTATCTGCCGGAACATCCTTTGTGACGACCGCGCCGGCGGCAACTACCGCATGATCACCGATGGTGACGCCGGGCAATATCGTGGCGTGAGAACCTATCCACACTTTTTCCCCGATCTGTATAGGGGCGGGGAAGCTGTCGGAGCGCTCCGAAGGATCCTGTCCGTGATTGATGGTCGCCATCACCACATGCGATCCGATCAGCGTCCCGTCTCCGATATAGATTCCGCCGTGGTCTTGAAAATGACAGCAGCAGTTGATAAAGACATTTTTTCCGATAAAAATGTTCTTCCCGCACTCTGTATAAAAGGGAGGAAACATTGAAAATGTCTCATCAACAGGCTTCCCTGTCAATTCTGCAAACAATGCGCGCATTTCACCGGGTTCATGACATTGGTTGTTAAGCTCTGCGGTAATCTGCATCGCCTCCTGCGCAAGCTCATGCATGAACTGATGTAAATGCGAGCCGCCTGCGATCGCTCTTCCCTGTCTCATATAATCCAAAAATTCCTGTTTGTCCATATGACCTCCCTATCCTTTTAACAATAAGATTTTTCAAAGATCGCAGCGCAATCTTCATCGGTCATTTCACAAGGGTTCGCCTCAAACAGACCGCCCTGCATGGAGCGGGCGCCTTTTGCCAGTGTCATCGCCTCATCTGCAGAAAAACCAAAGTCACTCATTTTAAGGTCTGCTACGCCGCACGCTTCCTGCAGACGGACAAGCGCTGTGATAAAGTCTTCCGGTCTGTCGGCATGTTTAAGCCCCATAGCCTTTGCCATTTTGATAAACTGTTCATCGCAGACATGTTTTTCAATAAAAAACTCCGCAAAAGCCTTAGAAATCATAATGAGTCCCGCACCGTGAGGAAGTTCGTGGTGGTAAGCGCTCATAGAATGTTCCATACTGTGCTGCGCCGTTGTGGACGTAAGCTGCATCGTAATGCCGGCCATTGTACTGCCGTAGGCAACGTGTTCTCTTGCTTCAAGGTCCCTTCCGTCCTTCACAGCACGGGGCAGATATTTCGCAATGCTCTCAATTGCAGACAAAGCAATTGTTTCACTCAAGATATTGACCCCTTTTGACATCATGACCTCTGTATTGTGGAAAAGAGCGTCAAACCCCTGGTAGGCGGTATATTTCGGCGGCACCGTCAGCATCAGCTCGGGATCGACAATGGCAAGGACGGGAGTAAACGCCGGGCCGCCAAAACCGATTTTTTCATTGGTCTCCAAATTAGAGATGACGCCAAAACCGTTCATTTCCGATCCAGTACCTGAGGTGGTCGCTATTGCCACGACAGGAAGCCCTTTATTTATGATTGGCCGGCATTTGCCGGTACCGCCGCACACATAGTCCCAAAGGACGCCCTCATTTACTGCCATTGCGGATATCGCTGCGGACGAATCGATCACCGCTCCGCCGCCAAGGGCAACGATAAAGTCACAGCCGTTTTCTCTCGCGAAATCCGCGCCTTCCATAATTACTTCTTTCACCGGGTTTTCCATGATTTTTGCGAACACTGCCGCTTCAGCGCCTGCTCTTTTCAGTTCGGCAAGCGTACGGTCAAGATAACCGTTTTCTATCGTGGATCTGCCGTTTGAGATCAGCACGAGCGCTTTTTTGCCGGGCATTGTATGGCTTCCCAGTTCATTTAAAGAGCCTGTGCCGAAGTACAGGTCTGTGGGATTGTTAAAATTGAATTTCATCATAAAATAATTCCTCCTGAAACATATCTTTTTAAAATTTACTGGTCAAATGATAAAGGCAGGCAATCTGCTTCTGCCACAAGCCTGCGCCTCCCTTGTCTTTATTATATGTGCCGGCAGGAGTTATATCTAATACTTATATTTTATACCGTGATATTCTTGACAGGAATAACACGCCTCTATTACAATGGTGCTGTATCATTTAAAGGAGATAGCTGTTATGGAAATCCGGGTTTTACGTTACTTTTTGGAGATCGCAAGAGAAGGAAATATGTCGAGAGCCGCAGAATCACTTCATGTAACACAGCCAACACTGTCAAAGCAGATGAAGGACCTGGAGCAGGAGCTTGGAAAGAAACTGTTCCGCCGCGGCAGCAAAAGCGTCAGTTTAACAGATGAAGGAATGCTTTTACGAAAAAGGGCTGAAGATATTCTGGATATGGTAGACAAAACAGCCGATGAATTTAAGGAACTGGATAATATCACAGGGGGAGAAGTGCATATTGGATGCGCGGAATCCCACCAGATCAAATATCTGGCGAAGGTGATCAAAATATTCAAAGAAAGATATCCGCTCTTCCGTTACCACCTGACAAGCGGAAATACAGAGCAGGTCACTGAACGCTTAGATCGTGGTCTGATAGATTTTGCGGTTATCGTAGAGCCTCCAAATCTTTCCAAATATAATTATCTGGAAGTTCCGGAAGTAAATACATGGGGACTTGTTATGAAAAAGAACGATGCACTTTCCCAAAAAGACAGCATTTGCATCGACGATCTGACGGGCCTTGACCTGATTTGTTCCGCACAGGCAATGCAGGCAGACATTCCGAGATGGTGTGGTGAAAAAGCAGATATGTTGAACCTTTCCGGTACGGTCAATCTTGTATATAACGGTTCTGTCTTTGTAAAGGAAGGGCTGGGATATATGCTGTCCTTTGATAAACTGGCAGATACAGGCAGTGACAGTGAGCTTTGTTTTCGCCCGTTAGAGCCGCCTTTGCATACTAAAATGTATGTGATCTGGAAAAAATATCAGATGTTCACACCGATAACGCAGCTATTGCTGGATGAACTCGTCCGCCATTTGAAATAGGCTTACGAATTCTTTCCTATATGATATTCTCTTTTCAACATTTTCATTGCTGTTCTGGACAGAATATCTACAATGTTAAACCCAAATGCAATGGCAAGACAGGTAGCCAGCAGCACAATGGTCTCGCCTACTGCCATTCCGTAATCACGGCTCACACAGCCGTACATCATATAATATAAGTTAGGTCCTGGAATCAGCGGGAACACAGACGCAGTCAAAAATATAGTGGACGGCGCCTTGTTGATCCTGGACATAATAAATGCGTAAAACGCTACAAAGATAGAGGCGATCAGCGTGGCCACAAAGTTGCTCGGCCAGAAATGGTAGACTACCACATAAATTCCCCATGTAAAAAATGCCCCTATTCCTGAATAAGCCACCTGTCTTCCCCGGATCTTAAACCAAAAAGCAAACCCGATACAGGCAATGGTACAAGATATGAGCTGTATCGTGATATTATGGTTCAGTACATATCCTTCTGCCGATACACCGTCAAGAAGAAGCATGGCAAGTGCTGTGCCAAACGCAATACCTGCCGCCCCCAGCATGGAGTTCATCACATTCAAAAAACCAGATATAAAGTCTCTCTGCAGCACTTCCCGTATTCCATTTGTCGTGCTGAGTCCGCTGATCAAAAGCATAACGATCCCGATCATGATCCTCTCCGGATGACTTCCAAGCCCCAGCCGGACTGCCGCAATAATGATGACTTCAGAAAAAAAGGACAGGATCAGGTTATATGCCAGCAGGTTTTCTTCTCTTTTACTCAGCCAGCCCCCAACAAGAACGATCATAAGCGATACGACCGCGGCGACTGCCGCGTCCGCAAAATTGCAACCGAAGAAAACTGCAAATCCGGTCCCGCCCATGACTGCCGCAAAATACTTTGTATACCACTTCTGTGGAGATCTGCCCATAACCTCCTCAAACTTTTCAAGCAGCTGTTCCGCATCCGGCTTATTTTGGCACACATATCTGGACAGATTGTTCAGGTAATCCAGTCTGTCGAAGTCGATGTCCGTAGTTTCAATATGGCGGACCTGCGTAATAATATCTCCCTCCGGCGTTTCTACCGTGATCTGGATATTGCTCGGTATGGCAAATACATCATATCGTTTAAATCCATAACTCCTGCACATTCGGTACAGGCTGTCCTCCAGTCTGAAATTTTCCGCACCGCAGATCAGCATCTCTTCGCCAATGTCAAGAATTCCCTGCACAAGTTTATTGTAATCCATAACCTTCCCCCTAAAGACTTATCCGCTTATATAATGAAAAATAAATTTCTCAGAAAATTCCCGGCCGCCTGCGCTCAGGCAGTGACCGAGAATTATATAATCGTACCTTATTTACTTTTGCAGAGGCAGTTGATTTTTACCCCCTGCAAGTGTCACTTGTTTAATCATTATAGAGGAAGTATTCTCGTTTTACAAGATATTCTTTAATTACTCACTTTTCATTTTAGTCCAAATCTTCTGTACAAGCCTGCATAGCTTCCATTACTGCATTCCTGAACCCGAACGCCTCCAGCCTTTTTACCATTTCAATCGTAATACCTCCAGGTGTGCATACCTGATTCTGCAGCGCCGCCGGATGCCTTCCTGACTTTAGCACCATCTCCGCACTTCCCTTTACTGCCTGGGCGCTGAACTTTACCGCCTGGTCCCACGTAAACCCTTCTCTTGCCGCTCCGTTGGCCATAGCGTCAATGAGCATAAATACCATGGCAGGCGAACTGCCTGTTACCGGGATAATACCGTTCAGCTTACTTTCATCCAGCTGTTCTGCAATACCGAAGCCGCCGATCAGGCCCATCAGTGTATGTACTTCTTCCTCTGTTACATTATCATTTGCAACCACTGCTGTAACTGCCGCCCCCACAGTAGCGCACGTATTCGGCATGGTTCTGACAACTTTTACATCACTGCCTACATGCTGATGCACTTCCGCGAGAGTTACGCCTGCCGCGATCGTCCAGATGATCGTACCATTCGCCCTGACGGTCTCTTTAATCTCCTCCAGCACTGCGGGATAGAGTTCCGGCTGAATCGCGATCAGAAGAATATCTTGTCCCGCCGCCTCTTTGTTATCGGCAGTCACACAGACCCCTATATTCTTTTTCGCACGTTCCCTGCTCGCCTCAAACTTATCGGCCGCTGTGATATCCTCCGGATTCATCAGCTTATTATTTACAATTCCCTCCATGATCGCACTTGCCATCAGTCCACATCCAATTACACCTAATTTCATTGTTATTTCTCCTTTCAAATTCATCCTTTATGATACTTTTTTCATTGCTCTTTTGAACATCGTAAAGCTGGTATACACAACCACTGCAATGACCAGCCATTGAAGTGTCGATATTGACATCGATTTTACAAGGTACACCGCGACCGCCACACCAAATATGCCGCCCACGGTCAACCCCAGAACTGCATGGCGGTCGACCAGCCCCTGTTTCAGACTCATAAGTCCTGTTGTCGGTGTGGAAACGGCGCCTGTACACATCATGATCGGAAATGATACAAGCGGGCTCATTCCAAGCATATACACCATACACATACAAGGGGTGAAGTTACCAACACCAAAGCAGAGTGCCACACCAAATATAAAGTTGCCAACACAGGCGATCACCAGCTTGATGCCTGTAAGTCCGATCGCGTCACCGCCCGACGGCAGGAATCCCACTTTTCCTCCGAACATCAGAAGTGCCGCAGTCAGCAGCGCTGCCGCCATAACGATCGTCACTGTTTTCTCAGATATTTTAGAGACAATACGGTTCCCTATCGCCGCTCCGATGACACCGCAGATCACAACCGGTATCAATGTTGTGAATTCCACTTCTACTGAACTGGTAAATAAAAGCGCCTCAAATATAACAGGAATTGCGACGCCCGCATTAAGTGTCCCCGGTATTTTCTTATCTTCCACCAGCCGGAATAATCCATATGCGGTAACCGTAGTCGCAAAAGATCCGATCCCCAGCGCGTCAAAAAAGTTTACGACAAGACCTATCACATAATGAAGAAACGTTTCTCCTCTCGAGACCCCCTGTTCTTTATTCTTCATATAATCTTTGACAATGATCACTCCGGCTATGACGGCATATGCCACCAGAATAATCTGTATAATTCTTAAAATCATATCCCTGGTCTCCTTTACAGCCACATAATATGAGCCCTAAATCACAAAGCCTGGAGCGATCCTCAGTCATCAAGGGTTAACCCCCCGGCCGGCGATCAAGATCCGGCATCCCGGGTCAAACGCAGACAGCTTTGAGGCAAGCTCTTTCATGTCTGAATCACTGGGTGTCTCCACATCACTGAGAATATATTCTTTTCCTAACTTGCGGTAAGTTTCAATGCCAAGTCTGTGATAAGGAAGAAGTTCTATATCGTTGATATTTTTAAGGTTTCTGAAAAAAACGGCCGTCATCTCCATGTTTTCTTCCGTCATATTAACCGTTGGAATACATGGGATCCGTACATGTATATTCCCCTTAAAGGAATCATTCAGCCTGCGGATGTTCTCCTTGATGCCTGCATTGCTGACACCTGTATATTTTCGATGAAGTTCTTCATCCTCTATTTTAAAATCTACAAATACGGTATCCAGATAAGGCAGAAGTTTTTCCAATGCCTCATAAGAACCAAACAAGCTGGATTCAATTGCCGTATTGAGTCCGTCTTCTTTACATCCCGCCAGGATATCTCTCACAAAATCCGACTGCAGCATGACTTCCCCGCCGCTGATCGTCACCCCTCCCCCGGAGTGAAAGAAAAAGACCTCATCCTTTCTGATTTCCTTTAAGATGCTCTCTGGGGTGGCATCATACCCATAATCCATCATGCATTCCACAAGCTGTGACTCCGGGGTAGAGCACCACTGGCATCTGAGCGGGCACCCTTTTACGTACACGACCGTCCGAAGCCCTTCCCCATCATAAATGGAAGATTTCTCTATTCTCAGCACCTTCCCTGTCCGTGTTCCCATAACTCCCTCCTGTCATCGTTCCTTACGCTGCGCTGCCGCATCCGCAGAAACTGCTCTGGGCGGTTCTGGAAATGATCTCATCCTGGACATCTTTTCCAAGTTCTGTAAAATACGCTGTGTATCCGGCTACCCTCACCAGTAATCCCCGATAATCTTCTGGTTTCTTTTGTGCCGCAAGTAAGGTCTCCCGGTCGATCACATTGAACTGCACATGGTAAACCCCAAGGGTACACAGACTCTTAAGCAGAGCCATAAGCTGCTGAATGCCATTTTCTGTCTTCACCATATCCGGCTCCAGCTTCATATTCAAGAGTGTTCCCTGAACATATCTGGCATGCGGAATACTTGCCGCTGATTTGAGAACTGCTGCCGGTCCGCTTACATCCGTTCCGCCGTTGGGACTGATCCCGTCCGCTAATGGCGTCCATGCTTTCCTTCCTGACGGAAGCGCTCCCACATCCTGCCCAAACGGTGTATTTCCGGATACGGGGAGTATCCCTGGCGTCATCTGTCCAAATTTACTGTGGTACTGCTCGATCTCATCTGCTATAAAGGTAAGCATATGGCTGGCGATCTCATTTACTTCTTCATCATCATTTCCATATTTACGGCACTTCTGACAAAGTTCACGTATCTCTTCATATCCTTCAAAATCCGCATTTAAAGCGTTTACCATATCTTCCATACTGACCAGTTTTTTCTCATAGACCAGTTCCTTTACCGCTTCCATACTGTTAATCAGATCCGCCACGCCGATCAGGATAATTCCGTTGCCGGCATTATATTTGGCCCCGCCCCATGCATAATCCTTTGCCTGTTCTACACACTCGCGGAAGGATAAGGAAAGGGCCGGAACCACTCTGTCCATACAGATATCATCAATCACATGGCTCCCCTTTACACATGCCTGGATGGAAAATTTCAACTGCTCTTTCACTGCATGTTCAAAATCGCCATATTCCGTAAATGAAGCCGGATCACCGGTCTCTGCGGATACTTTTCTGCCACTTTTCCGGTTTACTCCGTTTGTCATGGCAAATTCAATCATTCCGCCCAGATTAATATCTGCAAATGCAGAGTAATGGCGGAGCCTTCCTTCCAGGTTCGTCTCTACACAACCTGCCGGATTCCAGTCAAATGCTTCTTTTAGAGGTATTCCTTTGTTCATCAGCATCCGTATCCCCACATCATCATTGTGGAAAGCGGGGAATCCTGTCCCAAGGCTGATCACTTGTGCAATTTTTTTCAAAAATCTATTTGGATTTTTTGCCATGCTGTATCTGACCGTCAGATTGGGCTGATATAGCTGTACATCCTCTGTTGCCTGCAGCATCATATAGGAAACATCATTGACCGCGTCATTTCCTTCACTGTCGATCCCCCCGCAGCATAAGGTCTGGAACATGGGGTATCCTGCTGAATATCTCGCCGTTGTGGCGTCCTGGAACACACATGGCTCCGCAAACTTTACCCACAGGCATTCCAAAAGTTCCAGTCCTTCCTCTTCCGTGATCGTGCCTTCTTCAAGGTCAGATTTGTAATATGGATACAGGTACTGATCCATTCTTCCCGGGTTATACGCTGCCGCATTCTGCTCCATAAAGATAGAAATATGGTAAAAATAGAAGGACTGTAATGCCTCCTGAAAGCTTCTTGCCGGATATCTTGGAACACGGCGGCATGTTCTGGCAATGGTAAGAAGTTCTGATCTTCTTTCCGCATCTTCTTCCTCCGCGGCAAGCCTGTCGGCTTCATCCGCATACCGCTTTGCCATCATGCAGATCCCTTCTGCCGAGATCAACAATGCCTGCAGATAATTGTCCTTATCAATAGCCCCTGGTTCTGTAAGGTCCAGCGCTTCCCGCTCTGCCTTGACCGTATCCATAATACTTTCAATTCCTTCGTTAATGATCTGCGTATAACCTACCGTCGTCTCGCCCCAGCCCCGGACGGCCTTCTTATCGATATACACCTGTCCCGTATCTCTTAGGTTCCTGCAGTCTTCCGGAATCTGCTTAAGCCATGCTTCATATGTAGAGCGCCCCTCCCAGAATGGTTTTATAACATCCAGGAACATCTGCTTATCCTCCGGCCTCAGATAAAACGGGTCATACTGTCTCTCATTGATCGTCTCAAGCTCTTTGTCCAAAATAGACCAGCAGGTGTCGGCACTTAGTATGCCTCCCCGCATCTTACTGCCCGCACATCCTACGATAAGTTCTTTTTCCCAGATCTGTACGGTCTTTTCCATACATTGCCTGCGAAACGACTTTGCCTTCTGAACAGCCAGCGGCTCCCCTGCTGTTTCCCGGAAGCTCTCTGTCAGTATCCTGGCGTTTTCCAGATCCATCTCCGGGGTGGTATTGACCACACGTTCTTTCATGAATTGGATTCTTTCCCGCTGCTTTTCATTCATGATACAGCTCCTCCTTCATTAAAATACTTTGTTAACAGGATTGAATATGTTCATCCTTTTATTTGATAAAATTATATCGTTATAATTTTCACATAACTATAATGTGCAGCTCAGTAATTATGAAAAAATCCACAAGAAAATCCATGCAGAATATAAAAATATCCACATTTTCCGGTGCAATCAAAAAAAGCCGTCACACACATTTTTCCCCAAATGTGTATGACGGCTTTCAGCCTCACATTAAAATATATTATTTCTATAATCCTTGGGCGTCATTCCCGTCTTTTTCTTAAACGTCTGGATAAAATGACTCGTATCATTAAATCCTACTCTAAAAGCAATATCCGTTACTGCAAGATCCGTATTGCGCAAAAGTTCCATTCCCATTATCACGCGGTAAGAAAGCAGGAAATGAACAGGCGTCTCTTTGATCGTATCCCGGAAACATCTTCTGCATTCTTCCACGCTCACGTTTGCCACTTCTGCTATCTCATTCAATGTTATGGCATCCATATAATGGTCAATGATAAACTGCATCATCTTTTTCATTCGTTCTTGTCTTCGTATATAAGAAACCGATACTTTCCGTACGCTGCCTTCTATATTTTTAATGATCTGAAGCCATATATCTACAAGTTTTACCGACACCTCGTATTCAAATGCAGTTTCCCCGACATTTCCAAAAACCTCCTTAAGTTCCGTGAGCCTGGACAGTATATGTTCATCCTCCTCTGTCCCCTTTCGGATCAGAAGCGCCGGAAGGACATAATTATTCAAATACGGCAGCACATAATTCTGTTCCATTCTGCTGCCCGCAAAAAATCCCAGAATCTTTTCCGGAAACATGAACCCTACGTATTCTCCATCCTCCGACATATCGGTCGTCACGTGGATGAGTCCCCCGTTAATAAAGAGCGCTTCCCCTTCTTCCAGGTGATACTCATTCCCTTCAACCTGCACTTTAAGACTGCCTTTACTGACATAAGTAAACTGGATCTCATCATGCCAGTGAATGTCGTGAAACCCGCGGCCTTTGGGGAAAATATCATTTTTCGTTATGGTGTGCATACTGACCGGAAATGCCTTGTCACAATAACTGGGATTTTCCCGCATCCCTACATTCAAATCTACTTTATCTGCCATTGATCCATTTCCTCCGTACGTAACAAAAAAGAATTATATTAATTATACGTATTACAAAACAAAAACACAACTTTTTAATTTTCATGGCCTCCGCCTGCGGGACGCGGTTTAATTCATGCTTCCCTGATAGAACGAAAAAACCGGAAATCAAAGATTCCCGGCTTTTTGTATAAAAGGCGCCAACCAGAATCGAACTGGTGATAGAGGTGTTGCAGACCTTTGCCTTACCGCTTGGCTATGGCGCCATATTGAGCACTTGTATATTATAACAAATGCCCACCTTATAGTCAATATTTTAAAATCCTAATTCTTCATTTACAAGAATTACTTTTATTCTTTTAGGAACTTTTGAAAATCTCGTGATCATGATCTGGCAGCAAATCGTATCCGGTGATTTACAGTCAAAGCACATACCGTTTTTACAGCACGGCGTATCAAGGTCAAACCGTTCTGCATTGATCGGCGCCGCTTCGTTCCTGGCGCGTGACACCGCATCCTCCACCGACTTGACCGCCTTGTTCATCCCAACGATCATCACTACACTCCTCGGACCATACGCTATGGCAGATACCCTGTTGGCATTTCCGTCTATATTTACCATCACACCATCTTCCGTGATCGCGTTGGCGCTCGTGATGAAGAAGTCACAGTCGTATGTAGCCAGTTCTACCTGACGCTTCTCTTCCGGTGTCTTACAGACGTCCCGGTTGAACACCTTATAATTTCCTGTGCAGACCGCATCCTTCAGACCTATTTCCTTTATAGACATGGAGCCGCCCCATCCTACAGAGCTGCCTTCTGGTATTAATTCCAGCGCTTTAGCGAGGGCCTCTTCCTTCGTCTGCGCATAATAACCTTCCATGTTGCGCGATTCCAGACCTTTGATGATACGCGCTCCCAGCAGTTCATTTCTTTTCACACGATTAATATCCATATCGTTCCCTCCTTTTTATTATATTCAGTTCCTGCTATATTATAACACATTTCTCAGGGGACAGGGGAAAATCAAAAAGGGACAGGACGAGGCGGGGTTGGGGACGGGGGAAATTTAAATTTCCCCCGTCCCCAACCCCGCCTCGTCCTGTCCCCTCTTTAGTTCTTCTGCATCTTAATGATATAGAACGCCACCATGATCCTTGTCCTGTTTTCATTGCTGAGTATATCATACCCGAGCAGATTTTTTATTTTATTCATCTTGTAAGTAAGTGTATTCTTATGACAGTACAACACTCTGGATGTGTTCAGTATACTGCATTCATTTTCAAAGAATGCCTCCAGCACCTTTGTGTACTCTGTCCCGTTATCTGCGTCGTATGCGAGTAAAGCTCCGAGTGTCTCCTGTACGAAGGACGGATATATTTCCGTATCATTTACATCTGCCAGTATTTTGTATACACCCAGCTCTTCATATACGAGGAAGTTTTTGTTGATTGCGGTCTTTGTAAGCTGGTATGCCGTGTATGCATTGTGGTACGACTTGGATATATGCTGCATGTCTTCCTCCTGGGAGCCGATCCCGACATAAATATTGTGGTCCTTCCGGCATAATGCTTCCATTTTTTCTCTTATTCTTTTCCGGTCGTACCCGGCAAATAATATGATCAGCCTTCCCTTTTCCTCGTATACAATTCCGCTTTTCAGCGCATGGTTCAGCGACTTATGAAGATTTGAAAGCCTCTCGTTTCCATTTTCGGTATCGTACGTGTGGCAGCTGAGCATGACGATCAGATAGCTCATGTTTCGGAAGAATCCATTCCGTTCCAGGTGGCTTGTATAAGACTCTTCATTTTCCGGATAAAATACCGCATTTTTCAGTGCTGCTATCAAATTCGTATCCCGCTGCTCGTTGCGCAGTAAAATAGCCGAAAACATCCGCATGATATCAATAAACGGCGATGCCATGGTGGCTGAAAACAGGGGAAAGCGTATGCTGTTGCAGTATGCTACCGTCTCCTTTGCAAACATATGTCCCTCGTCCAGCGCGATGATCAGTCCGCCTGCGTGTACCTTATCCAGCTCTTTTATAAACTGTATAAGCCACTCTTCGGACGTATAGTGCAGTCCGGAGTTAAATACAAGCTCATCCCCGTGAAGCAGCGACACGAAGCTTACTTCCTCCACCATATGGATCCAGTCTATCATCCTGCGGAAACAGCCTGACGTGTGTAATTTTATATCATACTGCGGCTTAATTTCCGCATATAAATCTTCTAATTCTACTGCCATATCCGTTCCCTCTTTTCCTGTATTACCTTAAATTATACTTTCTTTGTGCTTCAAGCACAATCATTTATTGATTTTATGTATTCTGAGACTATTTTAAATCATTTTATTACATGATATATTGTACCTAGGATACAAAATAATTAGTTGACCCCGATTTTGTAGTTCCTAATCCAATCTCTAGATTATACAATCAAAAGGACCCTGAAATATATTTCACGGGTCCTTTTAAATTGTAATATCATATTGACAAACTCATTGCATATATGCTATTTTAGTAGACAATTCATATGAGCAGGAGGTACGTTTATGTTTTCCATTCATTTAAGATAAGCCGTTAAGAAATGTAGTCCCATAAGGGGATTTTTTCTGATGCTTATTTTGTGTGAATGGAGATGCGGCAGAGTCCCCTTGACGGAAAGGGAAGTCTTATTTTTACGTACCCATTTATGTTGAACATGCAGCAGGCAGATATCCTCCGGGACATTTGTCTGTTTTTTAATAAAAGAAATGAGGTTAATATGAAAGACTGGAAGAAAAAAAGTATTTTGTTTCTCGTGAGCCAGAATATCAGTTTGTTCGGCTCCTCTATCGTAAGTTACGCGATTACATGGTATATCACGCTGGAAACTTCCTCAGGGATCTGGATGACGGCATCTATTCTGTGCAGTCTGCTGCCACAGCTTTTTATATCACTGTTCGCCGGTGTTTGGGCGGACCGCTATAACCGCAAGTATCTCATTATGTGCGCGGATGGGTTTATAGCATTGGCCACTCTTGGTCTTGTCATTATGTTTTTTGAAGGAAAGGCTTCTCTACCTATGCTCATGGTCGTCTCCGCCATCCGCTCCGTCGGCGCCGGTGTCCAGACACCTGCCGTGGGCGCGCTTCTGCCGCAGATAGTGCCGATGGAAAAGCTGACGAGGATCAATGGGATAAACCAGACATGCAGCTCTCTGCTCATGATGGTCTCACCCGCGGTCGGCGGCGCGCTCCTCGGAGCAGCCGGAATCGTCTGGGCTATGATGGCCGACGTTATCACAGCCGCAATGGCAATCTGCGTCATGGCATTCTTGAAGGTGAAAAAACCAGAGTCCGAAGGCGTGCTTTCCATGTGGCACGATTTGAAGGAAGGCATCTCCTATACGACAGGACATCCTGTCGTGTCCCGTATTCTTATATTTTACGGAATTGCCTTTTTTCTCATCACGCCCGCGGCCTTCCTCTCGCCGCTGCTCGTTGAGCGGATTTTCGGCAGTGAAGTATGGCGTCTGTCCGCCAATGAGATCATATGGACGGCCGGCTCACTCGCGGGAGGCGTCTATGTCTCCTGGAAAGGCAGTTTTAAAAACAAATGGCTCGTGATAGCAGTATCCTATATCGGGTTCGGAGTTACCTTTGCCCTGCTTGGCATCAGCCCGTATTTCTGGATGTACCTGGCCGTCATGTTTATATCCGGTGTCTTCATGCCGTCCCTTGCCACTGCATCTACAGTTATGCTGCAGGAAGAAGTGGAAGAACAGAGACTTGGAAGAGTCTTCTCTGTCTTCCAGATCATCTCCGCCGCAGTGATGCCGGCAGGAATGCTCCTGTTCGGCCCTATGGCGGACTGGATCGACATCAGGTGGATCATGGCAGGCAGCGGACTGCTGCTGGCCTTGACCGGGGTATTCCTCCTGAAACACAAAAGCTAAAGGGGACAGGATAACACGTGGTTGGGGACGGGGGAAATTTCAATTTTCCCCGTCCCCAACCACGTGTTACCCTGTCCCCAACTGTTTTTTCCGTTCTTTCCAGTCCGGAAGAAAGCTGTCCATCAGCTGTTTAAACCGCTTATTATGGCTCGGCTCCAGCAGATGGCACAGTTCATGTACTATGACATATTCCAGGCACGCCTCCGGATAGAGCGCAAGACGCCTGTTCAGGCGGATACGCCCGCTGTCCACGCTGCAGCTCCCCCATCTTGTCTTCATGTCCCTCAGCGTCCAGCCCGCAGCATGCACGCCCATAACCGGCTCCCATTTATCCACATATTTTTCCACATTTCTGAGCATAATGCCAAGCTGCTCCTGTGTCACCCCGGTACCGCGCTCCTCCTGCTGCCTCTGCTCTGCCTGCAGCATACGGCCGCGGGCCCGCTCGATCCAGCCGGCCTTGGAATTGACAAATTCCATTATCCTTTTTGTGGATATCTGCCTCGGCGCCGTGACGAGTATCCTGCCGTCCGGCGGTTTTATGTAAAGGTTGATATTTTTTACCTTCCTGTATTCTATTGTCACTGGTATGCCATTTACCTCATGTATCATGTTCTTTCTGTCACTCCCTCGTCAGCTTCTTGATCCAGTTTCCGTAATGAGATTCGAGATACGCCGGCACACACTTGAATATCTGGTCCGCGTTGAGACAGCACACAACGACTGCCGGCGATGCTTTCACCACAAAGGCCATATAAAGGGACAGCGGAATGACGATCATCCATATGCTGACCAGATCCATCTTAACAACGAACACAGCGTTTCCCCCTCCCCGGATGATTCCGTTATTTGTCGGCATCTGATAGGACATGCCCGCACAGACAACACTCAATATAATGAGAAATGTATTTGCCATATCTTTGGCGGCCGGTGAAAGATCGTAGAGCGACAGCACCGGAATCCTTATAAAGTACAGCAGTACCGCAGACGCCGCGCCAATGACAAGAAATATCTTCTGGAGCCTGACGGCGTACCGCTTCACAAGCTCCAGATCTCCAAGCCCTACTGTTTTCCCAATGACGACAGAAGCCGCGGACGACGCTCCGGCCGCCGCCGACTTCACCATGAGAAAGCTTGTGGATGCCACACTGTTTGCCGCAAGGGCCGCCGCGCTCATATGCCCGAGTATCACAGTCTGAAGCGCCGTATTAAGCCCCCACAGCCCCTGTACCGCTACCATAGGAAGACAAACTTTAAAATAATCCATGCTCAGGACCGGATCTCTCTGAACATATCCTCTGATCGTAAGCTGAAGATTCTTTTCCTTTTTCACGATATATGTAATCAGCACCGTGCACTCCACGATCCTGGCTGTCAGCGTCCCGACGGCCGCCCCGGCTGCGCCAAGCTGCGGCGCGCCAAAGCGGCCGTAGATAAACACATAATTAATACTGCAGTTGATAAAAAAAGTCATGACAGACAGATATAAAGCTATCTTTACAACCTCCACGCTGCGCAGTGTGGCCAGAAGGATGACCGTAACCGCAAAGAAAATATATGTAAAACGTACAATGTAAAGATATTTTACTCCCTCCGCGATAATCGACTGTTCTGTAGTAAAGAGTCCGACAATCTGCCCCGGTCTCAGGCTGACTGCTGCAAACAGCAGCGCCGCAATAACAAGTGCCGTCCTCATGGCCGAAGCCGATATCATCTTCATCGGCCCTGTCTGCCTTCTGCCCCAATACTGGCTGCAGAAGATAACAAGCCCGTCCCCAAGCGCCATCAGAACCTGCTGGTACACAAACTGGATCTGATTGACCGCGGCCACCCCTGAAAGCGCCGTCTCACTGTAGGCGCCAAGCATAATATTATCTGCCAGATTCACACTCAGAGTGATAACATTCTGCAGTACAAGCGCTGTAAATATAGAAAAGAAATTGCGGTAAAATGCTCTGTCTTTTGTCAAAATGGTCTCTGTGCTCCTGTTTTTTATTTATTCTCATGTAAGGATACGCGGTCATAACAGCTCCCCCTTAACCAGGCCGTTCCGTTCCTTCCCTGCTCATATTATAGCAGAACCTGGAGCAGGAGGAATACTGTTTCATAAAAAACTGAAATCTACATATGCGGCACTGCCAAAAAAAGAAGGCTGTCCGCCTTCTTTAATCCCACTGGTTAAATGCATTCAGCATGCTGTGCACATCCTCTTCCACCTCATGCCTCACAATATCGGTAAATCCCATTTTAAATGCATTAAAAATAGCCTGATGCCGTTTGCCCGCGTGAAACAGGATCCGCTGCAGCTTTTCCGGCCCAAGTGAATAGAACAGACAGTACCTGTAATGCAGAAGATATCCTTCCAGGCTCTTATACATACGCAGAATATACGGATTACATGAAGCCGTCACAATAAGGGAATGAAACTTATGATCGATCTCAGCATAATCATTGGGATTCAGGTCGCTGTTGCTCCCATTGCATACCGCAACATACTGCTTTGTGAGAAGTTCCAGCTCTTCCATCTGCTTTGACGTGATCCGGATAACAGCAAGCGATGCGGCAAATCCCTCCAGCGCGCTGCGCGCCTCATATAGATTATAGCCGTCCTCCTTCGTCATCCATGACACTGCAAGCATCTTACCGCTCCTCTTATAGACCAGGCCGTCTTTCTCAAGCCTGGACAGCGCACTTTTTACCGGACTCCGGCTGATTCCAAGCTCCTCTGCGATCTTACTTTCATTCAATCGAGAATCCGGAGGCATCCTTAACTGAATGATATCATTATACAGTGATTGGTATATAACGTCACTCAATACGAGAAACGGATTTTCCGCAAGCATTTTGTCCAGTTCACTCTTATTCATTAAACTTCCTCCCTTCTTAGATCGTCTATTAATGTCATAATAGTATCACATTAAAGTTCATTCGTCACAATATTCCTTCTTTGTTTTTAAATTAACAATACATTAAATTTTATTTTCAGATACTTTTTTCGTCAAAACCGCTTTTTTATAAATCCACTTATATTGTGCTGAGACGTTTTCGGGTCCGCTTCTGTGCAATTTTGTGATTTCAGACAGATCCCGGCTAAATTTTGACACCTTTCTCCCTCATCGTATACCCTTATACTATTCAAAACGTTTTGACCGCGACTATGCAAATGTACAACAGAGGAGGGAAGCTATGGAAAACAAACAGCACAATACAAACAAATGGATCATAAACTGCATCCGCTATGCCGGCATGTATGTGGGCGCCATCATCGGAGCCGGCTACGCCAGCGGGCAGGAGACACTGCAGTTCTTCGTCAGCTACGGATATGTAGGCATAATCGGCACATTGATCGCCATCGTCTTATTCGCCTGGTACGGGACGATGTTTATGGAACTTGGCCACAAACTGCACACTAATTCGCACAAAGAAGTGTTTACTTATCTGTGCGGCCCGAAAATCGGCGCCGTGTTTGACTGGATACTCGTCTTCTTCTTATTCGGCGTATTGTCGATCATGATCGCCGGGGGCGGAGCTTCACTGAACCAATACTTTGGGATCAACCTTATGGTCGGACGGATCATCATCGCTGTGCTCACTGTCGGAACTGTGATCCTCGGATTCAATTCCTCTTTAAACGCACTTGGTTTTCTGTCACCGGTCATTGTCATTGCCACCCTGGCCATATCTATCGGCACGATCTGCACGAACTTCGGCGGCATTGCGGATGCAGGCGCCAGAATGCAGAATCTGGAGATCGCAAAGGCTACGCCATTTTGGTGGTCTTCCGTATTCATCTACATCTCCTACTGTGTCCTGCCGGCAGTACCTGCCCTGGCATCTATCGGAAACAGCGAAAAAGATGGAAAAGTGATCCGCAGATCAGGCATCCTCGGCGGATCCCTTCTCGGAGTCGCTATCCTGTTTATGGTCCTTGCTACACTGTCCCGTATCGTGGATGTATCTGCCATGGAAGTTCCGTTCCTGGAAGTGGCGCGCCAGATGAGCCCTGTCATAGGCGGCATTTTCGCATTTATTCTGCTGTTTGCCGTCTATACGACTTCAGTACCCATCTTATACGGCTTTTCCATCCGTTTTGCAGAAGACGGCACGTCCAAGTTTAAGATCCTGACACTTGCAGCCGGCTGCATTGCCTTCGCCGCAGGGCTCGTACCGTTCAGCAAGCTGGTCGGCACTGTATACCCGCTGCTTGGCTATCTCGGCCTTGTCATTATGGCCGTAGGCTTTTATAAGACAGTGATAAAACGTAAAGATATCAAAACCATATCAGAAACCGATAAGGAAGGAGTAAAAACATATGAAACAGACAGCGAAAAAAAATGACTGGGTGAGGATCATGCAGATCATCCTGACCCCTGACGAGAGACTCGATTCACTGCCCGAGAGCACAAAAAAAGTCCCTTTAAAATGCTGGATCAACGGTTTTCTGCTGGATGACACGGCAGAGGCAGGAGACAACGTGACGATAGAAACACTCATAGGAAGACAGGTAAGCGGAACACTGTACGAGGCATGGCCGCAGTACGAACACGGCTTCGGGCGGCAGCAGCCCGCTCTCATACACGCAGGAAATGAAGTGAGAAGATTAATGAAGGAGGCGGATAAAAATGAGTAATCAGGCAGTAGAAGAAATCACGGGTAAAAACAAGGACATTCTGTTTCATTCAGTAAATATCAATTATGATGAGTTCAAAACCGGACGTCTTGCATGGGACTATGAAAAATTTATGGACATTGTCGGGCTGTCCATGGACGACATACGCAAAATAGCCGCCGAGGTCTATGTCGGTAATACGCCGCTCGTGGAACTTAACAATATCAACCGCCTCGTCCGTTCGATCTCAGAGCCGGGTAAAGGCGCCAGGATCTTCTTAAAAGACGAAGCCAACAATCCGACCGGCAGCTTTAAAGACCGCAGAGCGCTGCTGCCCGTATACGAAGCAAAGAGAGCAGGATACCCGGGCGTCATCGCCTCCACGAGCGGCAACTACGGGGCAGCCGTGGCCTCTCAGGCAGCGCGCCGCGGCCTGAAGGCTATTATCTGCCAGGAAGTCTATGACGATGCGGGAAACGGCCAGCCGGAATCCCTTGAAAAAGGGCGGGCATGTGAAGCATACGGGGCTGAAGTACAGCAATACACCGTCGGACCGGAAGTATTTACATACGTCATTCTCAAGCTGCTCGACGACCTCGGATACTTCAGTGCATCGCTGTATCTCCCTTTCAGCATCGCCGGAATTGAGACCGTAGGCGTAGAAATAATGGAACAGACCGTAAAGCTGACCGGACGGCAGCCTGACGTCGTACTCGTCACCCACGCAGGCGGCGGCAACTTTACCGGCGCGGCAAGAGGTCTCAAAAAAGCGGGATACACCGGAAAGACCGTAGGTATCTCTGTCAACCTTGCCGACCTCGACTCCCATGATGACGCAGTCTTCGCCCGGAAATCATTTTCTACAGGCCACACCGGCTACGGCTTTCCGTCACTCTACAACCCGGAGAGCGTAGACGTGCCGCTCAACGCTGCCAGACCGCTCAGATATATGGATGAATTCTACACCGTCACTCAGGGAGAGGTATACTATGCCACTGAGCTTCTCAACCAGCTGGAAGGACTGCAGAGAGGCCCGGCCGGAAACACCGGACTGGCCGCGGCGATCAGCCTTGCCAGGGAAATGCCGGAGGACCAGATCATCGTCGTTGAAGAATCCGAATATACCGGCGCCGGCAAAGCCCATACAGCACAGCTGACTTTTGCGGAGGACCATGGGGTAGACGTAAGAATCGGAACGCACGAAGAAGAGATCCCCGGCACCAACATTATCATCCCCGCCTCCCCTGCCGACATAAAGACGATTCCGGTAGATTTAGAACAGATGCGCCGGGAATATCTGAAGGTCAATGTAAAGCAGCGCGGTATCGATGATCTGACACCTGAAGAAACCGCGTATCTTGCCGCAGAAATGAACATGGATACCGCGGGCGTTAAAAAAATGCTGGAAGAATTACATATCTCCGTGGCTTGAAAAAGCCGTATTCGTATATAGGAAAATACTGCCTGACTCCCCCCCTTCGTCAGGCAGTATTTTTCTGATTTTACGGCTTCCTCCTCTGGAGCCATTCGTTTTTATCAACTTATTATTTCAACATATTTTCAGTTTACTTTTACCGGTCAGGCACTTATCATAAAGGTAGCTGCCGCGTTATCCGCCTTACAATAAAATACAAAAAAGAGAAATGCCTTATAAATCTAACGATAATCTAACAAAGCAGATGCTATGATGGCTTCAGACACCGGTCACACATACAAGACCGGAAACTGAAAAAGGAGATTATCATGAAATATAAGAAATTCAGACAAATACTGGCAGCCGCACTAGCGGCGGCCCTGCTGGCGGGCTGCGGTACTCCGGCATCTGATAACGGCCAATCACAGAACGCGGCGTCAGAAGCCTCCAAAAGCAGCGCCAAAAAAAGGAGCGCCACAGTGGGGGAACTTGCAGACTACTTTGTGAAGGCAGCGGACGGTTATAATGCTTCTGTGAACCGTGAGGAAATACTGGAAGGACTCAAAGCCTCCGAGAAAGCAACAAGGCTTGAAATGCTGGTGCTAGCCGCAAGGGCGTTCGGAGAGCTCCCCGAACCCGGAGCATACGCCAAACTGACAGCAGCTTCGGCGCCGGATATGTCAGACGTGCCGAAATGGGCCGGCGACTCCCTTCAAAATATGGCGTCAAAAGGTCTGCTGGCCGCTTCTGACCTGGAGGCCGGCGATAAAAAAGATACCGCTTCCATAAAGGATGCCGCAGCGATCGCGGCGAGATTCTACGCATTTTATGGAAATAATCTAAAAGACGATTTTTATACTTCTGTCAACCAGCAGCAGTTAAATACGCTCCCGATTCCAAAAGGACAGGAATCTGCGGGAGGTTCGGCCTCCGTCTCCGCCAATACTGACAAAGAACTGAAAGACTTGATCACGGAGCTCATAAACAATAAGAAGGAGTATGCAAAAGGAAGTATAGAACAGAAAATACGAGATCTGTACGAAACCTGTGAGGATAGAGAAACACGTGACAAAGAAGGAATCAAACCCTTGAAAAAATATCTGGATGCGGTAGATAAAGCGGATTCTTTTTCAGAGTTGAATGCGGCGATCGCCCGGGCCGTGGATGAACTGGGAATGTATGCAAACGGTTTATTCTTAAGTATCCCGACGACAGATTTAACAGACAGTACGGTAAAGGTCCTCCAGCTCATGACGCCGGCATCCGAACTGCCAGAAGAAGAATATGACGATCCGGATGGGAAGGCGTATAAGAAACATAAGGACGAGCTTACAGAAAAGCTCACAGCTGTCGGTGAAAAAAAGGAAGACGCCGAGCGGCATGCCGAAAATATAATGAAATTTGAGAAAAGTCTGGCGGCGCATATGAGCGAACAGGATGACTCCGGCGAGATCAAAGAACAAAAATATTATACGCCGGAAAGTCTGGATAAAATGATGCCACACGCAGAAATCGGCGTATTTTTATCAGCGATCGGACTGCGGTCAGATGTGAAAATGCTCGTATTTGATGAAAAGCAGTTTGAAGAATATACGAAATGGTTTAAAGATAAAAACCTGGAACTGTTCAAATCCTTAGAGAAGATAGCATTGCTTGAAGGCTTCAGTTCTTTACTCAGCTCAGACCTGGCAGGAAAATTCGGCTACACAGGTGTGGAATCCGGCGATACCGCTGTACAGAGCTACCTCCCTGAAGAACTCGGGAAGTTATATACCGACCGGTATTTTAATGCCGATTCAAAAGCAGAGATCGAGAAAATGGTCCACATGATGATCGACACTTTCAAGGACCGGGTTACGCGGCTGGACTGGATGTCAGACGAGACAAAAAAAGAGGCGCTGAAAAAACTGGACTCTCTCACCGTGCTCATCGGTTATCCTGATAAATGGGAATTCAGCAATGCCAGGATCAGGGGCTTAGAAGAAGGCGGAACCTATTTTGAAAATGCGGCGGCCTGCGAGGCGGCTAAGCATAAGAGACAGATGGAAGAACTGAACCAGCCCGCAGATCCGCGCAGATTCGCATTATCTGCTTTTATGGTCAATGCGGCGGCAAACCGCAATACGAACACACTCATCTTCCCTGCCGGAATTCTGCAGGCGCCATTCTATGACAGGAACGCTTCCTTTGAACAGAATCTCGGCGCAATAGGCAGCACGATCGCCCATGAGATCACCCATATATTTGATGACGGCGGGGCACAATATGATTCCAGAGGGAATTTGAACGACTGGTGGAACAAAAAAGACTACAGCCACTTTAAGAATCTGTGCAAAAAGGCAGAAGAATTCTATAACGGAAGGGAAGTGGTCCCGGGAGCCGGCGCAGACGGCAGAGAAAACCTGAGCGAAAATATTGCGGACATCGGCGGTATCGCCTGCACGCTGGAGATTCTTTCCAAGATGAAGGACCCGGATTATGACGCGTTCTTTAGAAGCTATGCAAATCAATGGGTGAAAGTGGCAGATTACAGCACGCTGGCCGAATCAACAGAGACAGATACCCATGCGCCTAATAAACTTCGGTGCAATCTGGTGCTCACAAACTTCCAGGAATTCTATGACACATATGGAATCAGCGAAGGAGACGGCATGTATACCGCTCCTGAGGAGCGGATCCAGATCTGGTAACGTCATACTTATAACGAAGCAGGAGGCTTAAAGAGATGAAATTATTATTAGTGGAAGACGAGGAAATGCTCTCCAGAACAATCGCAAAAGGACTGGAAATATTAGGTTATGCGGTGGACCGCGCCTATGACGGCGAGGAAGCATTATACCTTTACGGACTGAATGAATATGACCTTATGATTCTGGATCTGAACCTGCCCAAACTGGACGGGATGGACGTTTTACGGCAGATACGCAAAGAGGATGAGGAATTCCGGGTACTCATTCTCTCAGCCCGGAATTCTCTGGAAGATAAGGTAGACGGCCTCGACAGCGGGAGCAATGATTACCTCACAAAACCTTTTGAGTTCAAAGAACTGGAAGCGCGTATCCGCAGTCTCCTGCGAAGGAACTTTACAACAAGAAACCGTGTGCTCTCCTGCGGATGCCTTAAGCTTGACACCGCCGCAAAGCGCGTATACTGCGGCGAAAAACAAGTAGAACTGACCAGGAAAGAGTATGCACTGTTGGAATATCTCTTCCACCATAACGACAGGATGATCCGCGCAGAGGAACTGATCGAACATGCATGGGACAGTGAGACGGATCTTTTTTCCAACTCCTTCCGCTTTCACATCCATTCCCTTCGTAAGAAACTGGACGCCGCGGGTGCAGAAGGATATATCGTGTCCCAGAGGGGATTAGGCTATCGTTTGACGTACGGGGAGGAAACGCATGAATAAAAAATGGGAACTGAGGAAAAAAAACACCCTGCAGCTTAAGATAACCGGGATCGTCGGGCTCATACTGCTGGCTGCTTGTCTCCTGCTGACCGCCAACTCACTGTTTTCCGCCCAAAACTATTATGGAGATTATGCCTCGCTGATACAAGAAGGGGTAAACGATTATGCCTCTCTTGTGGAAGCAGGTATAGCAGAGTATGATTCGGGTTATGATCCGGACGACAAACTGCCTGTACTTGCGGAGAATTCTACCACGGCGTACCGGGATGCCTCTATGAAATTCTCGGTTCAGTCTGTGACCGCAATGGCAGTGATCATTCTACTGGCGCTGGCGGCGACCTACTGGGCTTCCGGAAGAACACTCCGCCCATTGAAACAGCTCATAGAATCTGTCAAAAATACAGACGACCAGAATCTGGACAACCGGGTAGCGTCGGAAGGAGTACACGGTGAGGTCCTTCTGCTCAATGAGGCGTTCAATGACATGCTGGAGCGTCTGGAAGACGCATTTCTCATTCAGAAAAGCTTCGCCGCAAACGCGGCGCATGAATTAAAGACACCCCTGGCTGTCATCAAGTCTTCTCTGCAGGTATTGGAGATGACTCCCAACCCTGAGCAGAAAGATTACGAAGAATTCATGGAAAATACCGGTAAGTCTCTGGACCGCATCATCAAGACAGTGGATGGACTCCTGTCGCTCGCGAATCTGACCGAGGTTCCTGTCGACCAGGACATAGAGCTGTCTTCTCTGCTCAGACAGGCCGTGCAGGAAATGTCCGGCAGCGCAGAAAAGACAGATGTGGAGATCGTCCTCACCTGTGAAAATGATATTTCCGTCCATGGAAATCCGGATCTTCTCTACCGTGCGGTCTTTAATCTCATAGAAAATGCTGTCAAATACAATATTCCGGGCGGAAAGGTACTGATCACGCTTACAGCGGATGAGCAGTCGGCAAGTATCCGCGTGTCAGACAGCGGAATCGGTATCCCCACGGAAGCCCTCGGCCATATATTCGAGCCTTTTTACAGGGCCGACCCGTCCCGGTCTCAGAAGATACCCGGATATGGATTGGGACTTGCTACCGTAAAAATGATCGCGGACCGGCATGGCGGTCAAATCAGCGTTGAGAGTACAGAAGGAAGCGGAACCGCTTTTACGCTTCTCCTGAATATCTCTCCCGCATAAAAGAACTGGCTTCCTGTAATATAAATAAAAAAATATTGGAGAATAATATGGAAATAATCGAAGTTCAGGAAAGAACACCGCTTCTGACAGAGCAGTTATTACTAGTATGGGAGAACTCTGTAAGGACGACACATCTATTTTTGTCCAACAGCGAAATCGAAAATATTAAAATATATGTTCCGCAGGCATTAAAGGAAATACCTCGCCTGATCATTGCAAAGCATAAAAACGGATCCCCTGCTGCCTTTATGGGTATTGACGGACAAAAACTAGAAATGCTGTTCATTTTGGACGCTGAAAGAGGTAAAGGGTTAGGCAAAAAACTAATCACATATGGAATTGAAAATTATTCAGTCAATGAAGTAGCTGTAAATGAACAAAACCCGCTTGCTAAAGGTTTTTATGAACATATGGGCTTCCAGGTGTATAAAAGGACCGATCATGATGAACAGGGGAACCCCTATCCTCTCTTGTACATGAAATTATAGCATCCCAGAGGCCTCGCTTTTTGGAACTCAGACGAGATTGTCCGTCCTTTTAGGATGAACGAATCTATGGACCGTGTTAAACTTCGGTACATATAATAAAAAAGCCTCGGAAATTTAATATTTCCGAGGCTTTTTACAAAGGCGCCAACCAGAATCGAACTGGTGATAGAGGTGTTGCAGACCTTTGCCTTACCGCTTGGCTATGGCGCCATATCATTATCGGCCGCATATGTCTTCTACAGCCGGCCAAGAATTATTATAGCAAAGTGACTCCGACGGGAATCGAACCCGTGTTACCGCCGTGAAAGGGCGATGTCTTAACCGCTTGACCACGGAGCCATATAACGCTTTCTTAAGCGTGACCGAGATTTATGATACCACACATTATAAGATTTTGCAACAGTTTTCTCAAAAACCGTACATTTAATTGCGATCTTTCCGCCTGCCACTTCAGCCTGTGCGGGGCAGAGTTGACAAACAGTGCAGGATTCGTTATGTTTGTAAGAGATATTTTGAAAGGAGACTATGTAATGAAATCTCTCGTATTGGCAGAAAAACCGTCCGTAGCCCGGGACATAGCACGGGTGCTCCACTGCAAAAAGCAGATACCGGGCGCTATGGAAGGTGATAAATATATCGTGACCTGGGCGCTCGGCCATCTTGTAACCCTGGCCGACCCGGAAGGATATGATAAAAAGTACAAAGAATGGAACATGTCGGACCTTCCCATGATCCCGAAGAAATGGGAACTCGTCGTGATCAAGCAGACCTCCAGACAGTACCAGTCTGTGAAAACGCAGCTGTTCCGAAAAGATGTATCCGACATCATCATCGCCACCGACGCAGGCAGGGAAGGAGAACTGGTGGCCCGCTGGATCCTTGACAAGTCCGGCTGCCATAAGCCGCTGAAAAGACTCTGGATCTCTTCCGTCACCGACAAGGCGATCCGTGAAGGCTTCGCAAACTTAAAAGACGGCCGGGATTATAACGCGCTCTACCATGCGGCCAAAAGCAGAGCCGAGGCGGACTGGCTCGTCGGTATCAACGCCACACGCGCACTGACATGCAAATACAATGCCCAGTTATCCTGCGGCCGTGTCCAGACTCCCACCCTTGCCATGATCGCACGGCGCGAAGAGGAGATCAGACAGTTCACGCCAAAGGAATATTACGGACTGGAATGCACCGCCGGGAAGATAAAATGGACATGGCAGGAGTCCAAAAGCGGAAGCTGCCGCTGCTTTAACAAAGAATTTATGGAGAATATTTCCTCTTGCATAAAGGAAGAGCCTTTGAAGATAGAAGCCATTAAAAAAACGGCCAAAAAGGCATTTTCTCCCGGACTGTATGACTTGACCGAACTGCAGAGAGATGCCAACAGGCGTTTCGGTTTTTCCGCAAAAGAGACGCTTAATATTATGCAGCGCCTGTATGAGAACCACAAAGTTCTCACGTATCCCCGTACCGATTCCCGCTACATCGGCACTGATATCGTACCGACGATCAAAGAACGGCTTAAGGCATGTTCTGTGGGACCGTACAAAAGCGTGGCGGGGCGTCTCATAAACAAACCAGTGCAGGTAAACAAATCCTTTGTAGATGACAAGAAAATAAGCGACCACCACGCCATTATCCCTACCGAGGAATATGTGCAGCTGGATCATATGACCAATGAAGAGCGCAAGATCTATGACCTCGTTGTGCGGCGTTTTCTGAGCGTGCTCTACCCGCCCTTTGAATATGAGCAGACGACCATGACGGCTGACGCCGCCGGGCAGATCTTCGCGGCCAGAGGGAAGGTCGTCCGTTCGATGGGATGGAAGGCCGCCTATGACGAGAAATGGGACGACGGCGAAGACTCCGGAGATAACACTGTTGAACCTGAACTTGCGGACCAGTCTCTTCCTGAGCTCACCAAGGGACAGACCTTCCATATATCCGCAGTCCGGGTCACCACCGGCAGGACAAAGCCGCCGGCCCGTTTTACTGAAGCCACTCTCCTCTCCGCAATGGAAAACCCGGTGAAATATATGGACTCCTCAGATGCAAAAGCGAGAAAGACGCTCGGGGAGACCGGCGGACTTGGCACGGTTGCCACGCGGGCAGATATTATAGAAAAGCTGTTTCATTCTTTTTTGATCGAGAAAAAGGGCCGGGAGATCGTCATTACTTCAAAAGGCAAACAGCTACTTGAGCTTGTCCCGGAGGATCTGAAAAAGCCGGAGCTCACCGCCAGCTGGGAGATGGAACTGTCCGGGATCGCCAGGGGCACCCATAAAGACACCGACTTTCTTCAGGATATTCAGGATTATACAAAGGAGCTTATTCAGGAGATACGACAGAGCGGCGGCACCTTCCGCCACGAAAATATGACAAATACAAAATGTCCGCAATGCGGGAAACGGCTGCTGGCCGTGAACGGAAAAAACTCCCGCCTGCTCGTATGCCAGGACAGAGAGTGCGGCTACCGGGAGACGATCGCCCGTACAAGCAATGCCCGCTGTCCCAACTGCCACAAGAAGATGGAACTTATCAAGCGAAATGACGAAGAGACCTTTGTCTGCTCCTGCGGTTATAAAGAAAAGCTCTCCGCCTTTAAAAAACGGAGAGAAAAAGAAGGCGCCGGCGTATCCAAAAAGGATGTGCAGCGCTACATGAAAGAACAAAACAAAAAAAGTGAACCCCTCAATAATCCTTTTGCCGACGCACTGGCCAAAATAAAACTGGATTAAAAAGTTAAAAGAATGTACGCCGGGACAAAAATGACAAAGCGGCAGAACACGCCCCGTTATTTTGTCCCGGCGTCTGTATTTATTTCTTAATCTTAAAGACCCAGCTTTCCTTTATAATAGCTCTGCGCGTTGTACAGTGCGGCTGCCGGATTGTGTCCGAGAACTCTGTCTTTCGTCACTGCCGTGGTGACCAGCGCGTCCGAGTATTTATAGAACAGACTGTCATGTCCGACGCAGAGACCTACAACTACGTTCAGATCAGTCTTTTCTTTGTTCAGCAGTTTTGCCTGAAGTATCGGATTGCACATTGCCGTGCCGACTCCTTCGCATTTCTTCGGAATACCCACATCTACCTTTGGGATCGTTCCTACTTTACAGCCCACACCATATACTTCAAATCCATGCTTCCTGAATATTTTAGCCAGCATTCTGCTTTCCCGGATGAGCCCTACACATGTGGCTATCCCGATCTTATGAGCCCCGATCCTGCGGGCAAAGTCCATAATTTCTTCCACCCTTGTATACTGGCAGTAATGTTCAAATTCTACTTCAGCCGCCGCAACCATCGTTTTCTTATTCTCATCTTCTTTATAGCAGGCCATGGCATCTGCCAGCGCCTCTTCGTCCATATGCGTGGTCAGACAAAAAGAAGGAAATTCCCCGTCACCGTCGTTACAATTTGTCACTGCACAGTCTATGCAGGACAGTTTCTTTAGTTTGTCCATAACTTCCACCTGTTCAGGGTATGCTGCCCTGTACTATCCTTTCTTTTCTCTTTTTCTTATTTTCAGCTTTAACATTGCCAGCGCTTTTCTCGCATCTGTCTCCGTCACCGTATTCTCCGCAAGCACCGTCGTCTCGTCTCCGGCCTGAGACGCTTTATCCGACGTCTTATAAAAGCAGAGCACTCCGTCCATATACTTGTTCTGTACAACAAAATCTTCTGCCGGACAGAGACTCAGCGCTACAACAGGAATGCCTCTCTTTTCTGCCGCCTCAATAGAATGTGCGTAATCCACATGGTTATTTCCGATCCCGTTACAGGAAAATACTGCTCCGTCCGCACGCATACATTCAAGAGATACCCCGACTCTCTCCGCAGATAAATATTTGTCCTCATTCTTATCCGGTGAACCTACGATCATGATTCCCCTGAGATTAACTTCTTCATCTTCCGATAAGATCTCTACGAGAGGATCTCTGTAATAGTGCAGCGTTGTCTCCTTCATACTTGTTCCAAGTCCCATGGTCCGCCTCCTTTACTTTTCCGCCGGGTTCTCAGTCCATGGCGTGCATGATGCCGTCACGGAATTCATTCGGTGTCACAATGACAGGCATACATCCCATATCGATGACAGAATGCCCTCCCGCATAGCCGCCGGGTTCTTTTCCGAACAATCTCGTATCATACACCGCGCCCTGCCCGGATACTTCCTTCACGATCACGATATCCTTTCGTCCCGGTTCATACGTCTCCTGGAATACATGCTTTTCCGTGCACTTGTAACCGTTAAACCGCTTCATCTGCTCCCTGAATATCTGACAGAAGCTGTCGCATGCCCGGTGTATGGCCTCCGGCCCGGTCCGCTCTGCCCACGTATTTTCCTTGAGCACGACGTCAAACGATATCAAGATGTCGCTCTCAAGCGGCGTACCCGCCTGTCCCCAGCTTATCTTATCCTCCAGAATCCCGTCGCTGGCTCCAAAGTTGCACACCTGACGGCCGCTTTCATCTATTCCGGTAAGAATTACATATACCCCCGTAAGAGTGTGCGTGATCCCTTCTCCCACCTTTCCAAGCACTTTCGCAGACAGGGGGATAACATCCATGACCGTGTTCGTATGCTGCCGGTGCTCGTCCGGCCGGATGATCCGTATCTGGATATCCCTGATCAATGGTTCTCTCTCCATCAGTTCCTTCCCTGTCTCCCTGCGCACCGTCATCGTTCCGTCCACATTAACCCGGTTCTCGTCCCCATATAAGACGCTGTTTACGTGGTATGCGCGGACGGTAAGTCTTGATCCTGTGTTCATATACTACCTTCACCTCCGTGACTGCCCCTGATCTTCATGGGCAAAATAATATGCGACGATCAAATCCACCATTTTGTCGTAGCTTTCCACACCTTCCTTCTGTCCGTTCGCTTTCAGATATGTATCATTCACCTGGTTTGCCACCTCCGCGATCCTTCCGTCATATTTCTCCCAGAAGTCGTGGTTTGCCTGCAGGTCCGGCTCTATATCAGAAGACAGCCCGGCGCGGACCTCCTCGTAAGCTTCATAGTCCGCCTTATGCAGTATATTCATACAGTAGATCCACCCCATGAGCCTGCCGCTGTATTGGAAATCCGCACGGCTGGAATTCGTGCACGCAAGCCAGGCGATAAAGTTCGCCTCCTGCTCCTGCATGAAACCGCTCAGGTGGGACAGCTCATGGCAGGCCGTAAACGGTATGTTATAAGCTGTCATGGCATTGTTGTAATTCGCCTCTACCGTAAACGGCGAATAGATACCGGTCAGATTCTGGACGGATAATATCCACGAGTTGATCAGAGGCTTTGGGACCGGGTAATGCCCAGCCAGCTCAGGATATGTCCCGCCGAGCCCTTCCATCGCCTCCACGGCCCCTTCCTTTACATTTCCGTCAAGAGTCATCACTTTATCATTCCCCCGGCCGACTGATCCGCTTATCTCATTTACTTCATCTGTCAGCCAGAGACATACTTCCTTCAGTTCCTCCGCCGTGTATTCCCTCGTCTTAAGATCTGCGCTCTCTGAAAACGAGGTGCGCTCATAATTTACGCCGCAGTTTACCGCATATAGAAAAAACAATACTCCGCCAGTGAGGAATACTCCTGACAGAAACCTTGACACTGCACCGCGCCCTCCCTGCTTTCTCAGCGCTTTCAGAGCTGTTCTGGCAGCCAGCGCCGCCAGCGTCACAATAAAGATATACAGTCCGATCTCCGCAAGTGAAAACGGAAACAGACCCGCCGCCCAGCCTATGACACGCGCCAGCTTCCTGTAAATGTGCTGCGAATACCAGTCTGCCAGACCCGGAACCTTCTTCGCCGCAAATAAAAGAAGCAGACCCGCTGCAAATAATATACAACCGGCCGTCATTCTTCTCATGCTGCTGTCTCTATGTTTTATATCCTTTTCTCTCATACCTTCCATATGTAACCTCTCATACCCGCCTTCTTTTGCAGCTCCTCATATTTAGTCTATCAATATTCCGGCACGATTACCAGTGGAAGATATGTGTAATAACGGAGGCTGGGACCGAAGACAGCCGGAGTCAGTATCCGGCTGCCTTTAAACTGTAATCATCAATCATATTTTCTGATAGACATCTCGCACACTTTATTCGTCTCCGGGTCTATATCGATCTCACACAGTCTGTCATAACTGCTTTCATCCGCCCATGTAAACATATGCATCGACTCGCCTTCGTATGTATCCGCCGCCTCTCCATATTTTGCCAGGACGTCTTCCTTAGCGGCTCCTATCGTTATCCCTCCTGGGAAAAGAATATCCAGTCCTCCTTCTTCGAGTCCGAAATCATCAACTGAAATGCCTCCCACAAGACAGTCCGCTGCCTTTATAGGCTCCCCTGATGTATTGATAAGATCGACCATGATCTCATTGCCCTTCTTATCCTCAAAATATACGAGTATATAATCATCAGCCTCTACAGCCGTATCTTCCGGAGTATCTTCGGTGTCCAGGGCCAGCCCCGCCGCCTCAAGGTCTGATATACTGCATGGGAATGTTACAACTTTTTCGCCGATCTGTACTGTATAGCTGTCCCAGTTTTCTCCAAGTTCTTTACTCTGCTTCACAGGTTCAGCAGCTGCCTGGCCCGCATCATCCCCATCGTCGTCCCAGTCAGAACTGTTCCCTGCTTCCTCAGCCTCTTTCGCCTCCTTCGGAACTTTTATTTTCTCTGCCTTATCATATTCATTGTAGACGATCTCTATGTAATAATCCTTCACTTCAAATCCTTCATATTTATCCCCCATAATTTTCGTGAGGATATCTTTCATATCTACACGGATCTTAGCAGGCAGAACGCTCTCCTTGTAAATGTCGATGACACACGGAACTTTTGCGTCTTTTATGGCATCAGCATCCAGATCCATACCCGAGGTGGCGGAATCGAGCACATCCTGGTCTATGATACCGCTTAAAATGCCGCCGTCAACCTTTCCGGAAAGCTCAAAACATTTTTTATCATTGACTTCTACAAGGTCCTTTTTGAGCTCAAATGATTCATATGCCTCCTTGAGTTCTTCATACAGCTCCTCGTCCAGCAGATTCTCCCCTGCTTCCGTGATCTGTTTTGTCCACTCGTTCTGAACATTTAAATAAGATACGACCTCATCCTTTTCCTTTACCTGATACACCTCAATGTCGGTCCCCATATCTGTTCCGGAAAACTTAAAACTGATTTTGCCTTCCATATGGCTTGCTTCCGGTTTCTTTGTGGAAACAATATCCACATCCAGATTTAATGCCATTGTATCTGTATTATCACCCATTTCGGCTGCCAGCTTCATATTGCTTGACGCGGACTTTATTTCTGCACAGTTCTTACTCATGTCTGACAACAGGTTTTCCGGCGTTGCCTTTTTGCCGCATCCTCCGGCCATCAGCACCACAGCAGCCAGCACAAGCCCAAGCAGCCTGACGTTTTGTAATTTCTTTTTCATAATTTCTCCTCCCTCTTTTGTAACACACAAATGCCTTAAGATAATTTACCTCTATTATGCCATATATCCGATAATATGAAAAGCACAGCAGCCAAATATTTACGGCTGCTGTGCTCTTACAGCTTCAAACGAAGCGTTGTTATCTGTAATGTCCAATATTGATTTTTTGCCGTACCACATCTGATATCTCACTCTGCATACCGGGCTCTCTCTGATAATTCTGGACATGCTTCCTTTCTGCGGCGCGTACAGGCCAAAAGAGCGTTCTCCCAGTTTTGTGACTTTAAGAAACAGCTTCCTCTGCTTCAAATATACTTCCCTTTCATTATAACGGACGATCCGTGCCCCGAGGTATGTTGCCATACGGTACATATGCCCTCCAAGATATGCCGCACAGATCACGCCCCGAAAGCTTCTCCCCCAAAGAGGCACATCTGCGGCAGACAACATAATGCTTCCCTCCTGCTTCCCATTGAACAGGCACTGTGTCCAAACGTATTCCTTCGGGAAAGAGTGTCCCCAGTCTGTCTCAATGTACCCTGTCCCGCCTGTCATATCCAGCGTCTTCCCATTGACAGTCACACTCCCCCTGGCGCGGTGCCTCATGCTGACCACGCCATGATTACATTCCAGAAACGGAAGCAGCCGGAACGGTCCCATAATGTCCTTTTTAAGACCAGTGAACGGCCCATAGCTGATCCCCCCTTTTATTGACATTTCACGGTTTTTTAAATCTACTTTAATGCCCTTTTTGGAAAAGAGGTTATCTCCTATCTTGATTCTGAAATTCTTCTTATCTATGGAACATTCAGAGACCGGGTAGGGAAAATTCCAAGCCCCTTCCCCGGTGATGACTTGTACGGACGCCTCCCACTCCCCGGTGATCCCTGCGTGTACCGCCGGGATAAATGCTATCATTTCACCATTTGCCTGATGCTTCAGGTACCATCCTTCAAAATACGGATATTTTTTCATTCGTCTCCTCCTCCCGCAGTTATGTCTTTCTGCGCAGGGCCGTCTATCACTCTTCCCCTGCAGTCAAATCTTGAGCCGTGGCATGGACATTCGTACGTCTTTTCTTCCGGATTCCAGGACAAGTGGCAGCCCAGATGAGAACAGCGCGTAGTCCTCACCTTCTCCTTTTTATCTTCCGGAAGTCCGGACGGCTTTGTCAGAGTAACGGCTGTATGCCCGCTCTCTTTGCATACGTTTCCTGCGGCGTCCTGCCCAATATGCCTTTGGGGAGAAAATACTTCTTCATGACGGTTTTTCTCACCGGTTATCATATCAGAAAGTATCATGGCAGAGACCATAGAAGACGTCATTCCCCATTTTTGGAATCCTGTCGCCACAAACCAGTTCTGTTTCCGCCTGCTGTATCTACCGATATAGGGGACTTTGTCCAGTGTCATACAGTCCTGTGCCGACCACCGGTATGCCTCTTTGCTGTCCGGCCACCATCTGGCCGCTGCGCTCTTTAGTTTCCCATACTGGCCGCCGCATGTATCCTCTCCTGTCCGGTGGCCTTCTCCTCCGATAAGAAGCAGTTCCCCGGCTGTTCTCAGTGAAAGGCTGTCCTGGTCAACGCCCAGATATACCCCATTTAACGGAGGCGCCCCTTTTACCGCAAGTACATAACTTCGCTCCTGGTACATTCTCATAAAATAATATCCCGGTATATTTACAAACGGGTAATGACATGCAAATACGATATTGGCTGCCTGAACGTTGCCTTTATCTGTCTCGACGCCATTATCCGTGACTTTTATGACCTTCGTGTTCTCAAATACTGTGACCTCGTCGGAGACAGCCTTCAGAAACTTTATCGGATGAAACCGGGCCTGCGCGTCGAACCGCAGGGCTCCTTCTACCCGAAACGGCAGCTCCGTATCCTCGGTCCACCTGGCCGGAATGCCGAGATGCAGCGCCGCCATGTACTCATTATGGAGTTCTGTCTTCTTTCTGTCTGCGTACAGATATGCCGGACATTCCTTCCAGTCACAGTCTATCTTATTCTGCCGGATCACTGACTCATATTCTCTGATGGCCGCCTCATTCGCCTGGGCATACTGCCTCGCCAGAACTTCTCCTTTTGTCTTTATCAGATCTGCGTATATGAGATTGTGCTGGGATGTCACTTTTGCGGTTGTACATCCCGTCTGCCCGCCTCCGATGCGTTCCGCTTCCAGTACAATACATTCCCTGCCCTTTTTCTTAAGCAAAAAAGCGGTCAGGATGCCCGCCATTCCACCGCCGATGATCACTGTATCTATACTGATGTCCCCCGCAAGCGGATTGCGCGCAGGAATTGATACTGTCTCATTCCAGTACGACTTTTTCTGCATATTATTCACCTCCCGTACAGGATGCCCTGTTTCTGGAAAATTTATGTATGCGCCGCAAAAGCCAGACGGATAAATCCGTCTGGCTCCTATATGAACAGGCCGTTATTTTCTCACTGCCCGCACCGCACTCTATACGTTAAAAAGATCGTTCAGCGCTTCTCCCATAGTCGGATGCGTAAATATCATATCCCTCAACACCGTATAATGAAGACCTGCATCCATTGCAATCTTCACAAGATTGATCAATTCATGAGATTCCTCACAGAAGAGATGTGCTCCTAATATTCTGCCTGTATCTTCATCGATCACAGCCTTCAGGAGCCCTTCCGGCTGCCTTAAAACCTGCGCTTTTGGTATTGCGGCAGCCCCGAGACGGGCTGTCTTTACTTTATGGCCCGCTTTCAAGGCTTCGGCTTCACTCATGCCCACTCTGGAGAATGGAGGATTCAGAAATACACTGTAAGGGACAGCCCCTCTCTTATCAAGAGTATAGCTTCCGTCTCCCATTATCTTTGAGCGCACGATCCTATAGTCATCCAACGAAATATAAGTGAACTGCAGCCCTCCGACTACGTCGCCCATGGCGTAAATATGCGGAGCCGTCGTAGTTCTTGAATCATCGGTTATGATACCGCCTCTTTCATTTACCTGAACACCGGCGGCCTCCAGATTAAGCCCCTTCGTATTTGGCCTTCTCCCGGTTGCCGCAAGCACAGCCTCTGCTTCCAGGAGATCTGTGCCCTCTTTCGTACTGATCACTACTTCCGCATGACCGGACGCCTCTTTCACTTCCTCCACCTTTACCTCTGTGAGCACGCGTACTCCGCGGCGTTCCAGGCTGCCGCGCACTTCCCTGGCTATCTCCTCATCTTCCCGCGGCAGGAACACTGGACCGTCCTGAAGGATAGAGACCTTTGACCCGAAGTCCGCATAGATAGAAGCAAATTCCACTCCGATATAACCGCCCCCTATAATGACAAGGCGCTCCGGCAGTTCTTCCATATCCAGCAGTGTTTCACTCAGATATACGTAAGGATTATTTTCAATTCCTTTCACAGGAGGTATAAATGGTACAGAACCTGTATTGATAAAAAATTGTTCTCCGGAAACGATCAATGTTTCCTCCGCAGTGTCAACCTCAACCTCGTGCGGAGAAACGAATCTGGCCTTGCCGTCAATAACAGTTATATTCGGATCTCCCGCCAGTTTTTGATAGTTCTTCCCTCTCAGCTTTTCTACGAGCTGCGCTTTTCTTTGCACCGCCTCGGCATACACTTCCCTGCCGTCCCTGCATCCAAAAGCAGCCTCTTTTGCGCTGTTTACGAGAGATTTGGTCGGAATACATCCGACATTGATACATGTACCTCCATACATCTTCGTTGACTGTTCAATCATCGCAACCTTTTTCCCGGCGCTGCCCAGGGCGCCGGCTATCGTCTTCCCGCCTTTTCCAAAACCGATCACGACCGCATCATAACTTTTTCTCTTACCTGACATGGCAAACCTCCACAATATATGTAATTTTATTAGTTACAGTTTATACTGTAACTATATCATGTACAGTTATCCATGTCAAGCTATTATTTATTCCATGCGCGTACATACACTTTTACCCAAAGTATTTGTCTCTATGGCCTCCTTTCCCTATCATATAAAAAATGCATGAAATAAATTAAACAAATAGCCGACAATGACGATTCCCATTGTACACACAGCAATAAATAACGCAAGCAATTTAGGTTTAACAGCCTTCCTCAGCATGATCAACGACGGCAGACTCAATGTTGTAACTGCCATCATAAAGGCCAGTATCGTTCCTAACTGCGCACCTTTTGAAAGCAGCGCTTCTGCTACCGGAATCGTTCCGAAGATATCTGCGTACATAGGAATTCCTACTAATGCCGCCAAAACAACGCCAAACGGATTTTTGCTGCCTAATACGGTCTCTATCCAGCTTTCGGGAATCCAGTTGTGTATAAATGCACCTATGCCAACTCCGATCACTATATACGGAAATACCTGTTTCAATGTTTCAATCACCTGTTTCTTAGAAAACTGTACCCGATCTCGTTTTGTCAAAGTCGGTGACTCAATATCCACGCTGTCTTCCTTTTTGATAAAATCTTCCACATATTTTTCCATATGAAGCTTTTCAATAAATATGCCGCCCACTACTGCGATCACCAGGCCGACTATGACATAAGCAACCGCAACCTTAGTGCCAAATATACTTATGAGCAAAACAAGGCTGCCCAAATCTACCATAGGTGAAGATATCAAAAACGAAAAGGTCACTCCTAACGGCAGGCCCGCGCTCGTAAAGCCGATGAAAAGCGGAATTGACGAGCAGGAGCAAAATGGAGTCACAGTCCCGAGTAAAGCCGAAACTATATTTGCCCAGACACCATGAAAACGGCCCAGTATCTTTTTACTGCGTTCCGGTGGAAAATAGCTTTGTATATACGATATGATAAAAATCAATATACACAATAATACGCTTATTTTAATTATGTCATAAATAAAGAAGTGGATACTGGCGCCCACCTTAGAGTCAATGTTTATGCCTGCAGAAATGAGTATCTTTTGAATAAGGTCATTTAACCATTTCATTCCAAGAATCTCGTCCTGGATAAATAGAAAAATGATTTTTAAAGTCTCCAATGTTATTACCTCCATTTTTTCTCATATCGAATATTTTCGATATTTAACTCTTAATAAAAGTCATCTCGTGATGACTTTCACTTTGTATTACTTATTTCAGGTGTTGTTATTTTCAAAAGTCTTTCTAATGCATATCTGCTTCCTGACTCGCTGAGTCTGTAATATGTCCATTTTCCCTCCTGCCGGCTGACAACAATACCGGAATCGCACAATATTTTCATATGATAAGAAAGTGTGGATTGCCCTATACTCATATCATCAATTAAAACACACGCACACTTTTCTCCACTTCTCAAAAGATTTAAAACCTTTAGTCTTTTTTCATCGCAAAGAGCTTTGAAAATTCCTGCGTCTTTCGTATATTCATTATTCATAACAGCACCTCATATCTATTATTTTCGATATGTTTATGATACAGCACAAATAATTATTTGTCAATATACATATCAACTTTTTTGAATATGTTTTATGCATCCCATACATTACATTTCACTTCCGTTTAATAGTTAAGTAAACAAAAAAATCCTGCAAGCATAAATGCTTACAGGATCTTCACAACTCCCCGAGTTGGGCTTGAACCAACGACCCTTCGGTTAACAGCCGAATGCTCTACCACTGAGCTATCGAGGATCACCTATATTATTATATCCCCTTACATCCAACTTATGCAAGAGGTTTTATTTATGTACCCTGAAAACTGCATACAAGAAATAAATATTACATCCATTACCTATCCACCTTCTCGCTTCGAGATGCGTTATTCCGAGCGCTCACTTCGAAAACTTCGTTTTCTCAGTGCCTTCGCTCCGCGAATGCTCTGTCCAGGCCTGCTATGTTCCCTTCGGAATGCAAGCATTCCTCTTTCCACATATCATTCCTGTACTCCGCGCTCTCTACGCTCTTGGTCATGCCCTCGACCGATTAGTAGCAGTCAGCTCCATACATTGCTGCACTTCCACCTCTGCCCTATCTACCTCGTCGTCTTCAAGGGGTCTTACTGCTTGCGCAGGGATATCTCATCTTGAGGGGGGCTTCACGCTTAGATGCCTTCAGCGTTTATCCCGTCCCGGCTTGGCTACTCTGCCATGCTCTTGGTAGAACAACAGATACACCAGCGGCCAGTCCATCCCGGTCCTCTCGTACTAAGGACAGCTCCTCTCAAATATCCTACGCCCACGCCGGATAGGGACCGAACTGTCTCACGACGTTCTGAACCCAGCTCGCGTACCGCTTTAATGGGCGAACAGCCCAACCCTTGGGACCTACTTCAGCCCCAGGATGCGATGAGCCGACATCGAGGTGCCAAACCACTCCGTCGATGTGAACTCTTGGGAGTGATAAGCCTGTTATCCCCAGGGTAGCTTTTATCCGTTGAGCGATGGCAATCCCACTTTATACCACCGGATCACTAAGTCCTACTTTCGTACCTGCTCCACCCGTCGGTGTCGCAGTCAAGCCCTCTTTTGCCTTTGCACTCTGCGAATGGTTTCCGACCATTCTGAGAGGACCTTTGAGCGCCTCCGATACCCTTTCGGAGGCGACCGCCCCAGTCAAACTCCCCACCTGACATTGTCCCCCAGCCGGTTCACGGCTGATGGTTAGAAATCCAATACTGCAAGGGTGGTATCCCAACAGCGGCTCTGTGACGACTGGCGTCATCACTTCTTCGCCTCCCACCTATCCTGTACATGCAATACCGAATCCCAGTATCAAGCTGGAGTAAAGCTCCATGGGGTCTTTCCGTCCTGGCGCAGGTAACCAGCATCTTCACTGGTATTTCAATTTCACCGGGTGCATTGTTGAGACAGTGCCCAAATCATTACGCCTTTCGTGCGGGTCGGAACTTACCCGACAAGGAATTTCGCTACCTTAGGACCGTTATAGTTACGGCCGCCGTTTACTGGGGCTTAAGTTCAAAGCTTCGCTTGCGCTAACCTCTCCCCTTAACCTTCCAGCACCGGGCAGGCGTCAGCCCATATACTTCACCTTTCGGTTTTGCATAGACCTGTGTTTTTGCTAAACAGTTGCTTGGGCCAATTCTCTGCGGCCAGATCTCTCTGGCACTCCTTCTCCCGAAGTTACGGAGTCATTTTGCCGAGTTCCTTAACAATGCTTCTCCCGTCGGCCTTAGGATTCTCTCCTCATCCACCTGTGTCGGTTTACGGTACGGGCACGATATAAACGATAGCGGCTTTTCTTGACGCATGGCTCACATACTTCCCTACTTTAAGTTCGGTACGCGTCACGGATTTGGTTTGCACACCGGATTTGCCTGATGTACGCCTACCCCGCTTGCGCCGGTCTTTCCATTCCCGGCTTATGCTTTCCACACGTGTCCCCACAGTTCTGTTATATCGTGGTACAGGAATCTCAACCTGTTGTCCATCGGCTACGTCTTTCGACCTCGCCTTAGGCCCCGACTTACCCAGAGCAGATCAGCTTTACTCTGGAAACCTTAGATATTCGGCCGGAAGGATTCCCACCTTCCTCTCGCTACTCATTCCGGCATTCTCTCTTCGATGCAGTCCACAGCTCCTTACGGTACTGCTTCTTCCCGCATCCAATGCTCCTCTACCGATGTACTTCGTACATCCCTGAGCTTCGGTAGTGTGTTTCAGCCCCGGACATTTTCGGCGCAGGACCTCTCGACTAGTGAGCTATTACGCACTCTTTGAATGTATGGCTGCTTCTGAGCCAACATCCTAGTTGTCTTTGAAATCCCACATCCTTTTCCACTTAACACACATTTTGGGACCTTAGCTGCAGGTCTGGGCTCTTTCCCTTTCGACTACCCAACTTATCTCGTGCAGTCTGACTCCCATACATCATCTACGCGGCATTCGGAGTTTGATATTCTTCGGTAAGCTTTGACGCCCCCTAGGAAATTCAGTGCTCTACCTCCGCAAGACTTGTATGAGGCTAGCCCTAAAGCTATTTCGAGGAGAACCAGCTATCTCCGGGTTCGATTGGAATTTCTCCCCTATCCACACCTCATCCCCACCCTTTTCAACGGATGTGGGTTCGGTCCTCCATTGCCTTTTACGGCAACTTCAACCTGGACATGGATAGATCACCCGGTTTCGGGTCTACTCTGACTGACTCATTCGCCCTATTAAGACTTGGTTTCCCTTCGGCTCCAGACCTTCAGTCTTTAACCTTGCCAGCCAGCGTAACTCGCCGGACCGTTCTACAAAAAGTACGCGGTTCACCGCATAAGGGTGTTCCACAGCTTGTAAACATATGGTTTCAGGTTCTCTTTCACTCCCCTCCCGGGGTCCTTTTCACCTTTCCTTCACAGTACTATGCGCTATCGGTCACTAAGGAGTATTTAGCCTTACGGGGTGGTCCCCGCATGTTCCCACAAGGTTTCTCGTGTCTCGTGGTACTCTGGATACCGCCATGTCAGTCAGACTTTCGCTTACGGGGCTTTCACCCTCTCTGGCCGGCTTTCCCAAAACCGTTCTGCTACTCTTCCTGAATCAATTGTGCGGTCCGAACCCCAGGGTGCACGCACCCTGGTTTGGGCTCTTCCGTTTTCGCTCGCCGCTACTTGCGGAATCACATGTTGTTTTCTCTTCCTCCGGCTACTTAGATGTTTCAGTTCACCGGGTTCCCTTCCTTACGTTATGGATTGGCGTAAGGATAGCTGAGGTTTCCTCAGCTGGGTTTCCCCATTCAGATATCTCCGGATCAAAGGATATTTGCTCCTCCCCGAAGCTTTTCGCAGCTTATCACGTCTTTCATCGGCTCTTAGTGCCAAGGCATCCACCATATGCTCTTTTTAGCATGACCAACATGCTCAGGAGATACGGGTGTGTCTCCCTCGCTACACATATCTAGCGTGATATGCGTTGGTTTCTTAGGTTTGTTTTTTTGATTCGTTGTCTCGAATATAAATAATGTTTTCTCACCGGACCTAACGTCCAGCAAGTCTTTCATTACCTCGGATGTCTTGATTAAATAAGATATTTAATCTTTATTTCTTTGTATGCAATTTTCAAGGTACATAGAGACTGAATCTTTATCAGTCATTACATAAGAAAATGGCTTTTCTTATCTAATCACTGGTAAAACCAGTTATCTGAACAGCACTGCCCTGCTGACTGGGTTGGCGGTGATAAGTTGTTGCTCATCTTTGCCTGTATTTATCTAAATCCCGAACATTTGCAGCGGTTCTGCATCTGCTCTTTTTTTAGTGCTGGCAGCCACCTGCTCTCCCACACCGTCTCCAGTGCAGTACCATCGGCCGCCTGAGCCTTAACCATCGTGTTCGAGATGGGTACGGGTGTTTCCCCCAGGCGCATCGCCACCAGCAGTCCTTTTTAAACTTTTGAAGGCTTAAAAAAGCTCTTTCAGTTTTACTCCGTGAGTGCAGTCTTTCCTCTACCTCGAATCCACTTCGTTCCTTCTCGGTAGACTCAATCCTTCTTATGCATCCTGTCTTCCATTCCTGCTCCTGCAAGCCCGCTTGCGTCTCAGGACTGGCTTCCAGTCTGCGCACTCACTCCTTGATAAACTAAACAATAAACAACAACCCCTACTTCTTCTTTTCCTTAGAAAGGAGGTGATCCAGCCGCACCTTCCGATACGGCTACCTTGTTACGACTTCACCCCAGTTATCGGTCCCACCTTCGACGGCTCCTTCCTTTCGGTTAGGTCACCGGCTTCGGGCGTTACTGACTCCCATGGTGTGACGGGCGGTGTGTACAAGACCCGGGAACGTATTCACCGCGACATTCTGATTCGCGATTACTAGCGATTCCAGCTTCATGTAGTCGAGTTGCAGACTACAATCCGAACTGAGACGTTATTTTTGGGATTTGCTTGCCTTCACAGGGTCGCTTCCCTTTGTTTACGCCATTGTAGCACGTGTGTAGCCCTGGTCATAAGGGGCATGATGATTTGACGTCATCCCCACCTTCCTCCAGGTTATCCCTGGCAGTCTCTCTAGAGTGCCCACCTCAAATGCTGGCTACTAAAGATAAGGGTTGCGCTCGTTGCGGGACTTAACCCAACATCTCACGACACGAGCTGACGACAACCATGCACCACCTGTCACCGGTGTTCCGAAGAAAGAGTACGTTACATACTTTGTCACCGGGATGTCAAGATCAGGTAAGGTTCTTCGCGTTGCTTCGAATTAAACCACATGCTCCACCGCTTGTGCGGGTCCCCGTCAATTCCTTTGAGTTTCATTCTTGCGAACGTACTCCCCAGGTGGATTACTTATTGCGTTGGCTGCGGCACCGAAAAGCTTTGCTTCCCGACACCTAGTAATCATCGTTTACGGCGTGGACTACCAGGGTATCTAATCCTGTTTGCTCCCCACGCTTTCGAGCCTCAACGTCAGTCATCGTCCAGCAAGCCGCCTTCGCCACTGGTGTTCCTCCTAATATCTACGCATTTCACCGCTACACTAGGAATTCCACTTGCCTCTCCGACACTCTAGCCTGACAGTTTCCAAAGCAGTCCCGGGGTTGAGCCCCGGGCTTTCACTTCAGACTTGCCATGCCGTCTACGCTCCCTTTACACCCAGTAAATCCGGATAACGCTTGCCCCCTACGTATTACCGCGGCTGCTGGCACGTAGTTAGCCGGGGCTTCTTAGTCAGGTACCGTCATCTTCTTCCCTGCTGATAGAAGTTTACATACCGAAATACTTCATCCTTCACGCGGCGTCGCTGCATCAGGGTTTCCCCCATTGTGCAATATTCCCCACTGCTGCCTCCCGTAGGAGTTTGGGCCGTGTCTCAGTCCCAATGTGGCCGGTCACCCTCTCAGGTCGGCTACTGATCGTCGGCTTGGTAGGCCGTTACCCTACCAACTACCTAATCAGACGCGGGCCCATCTTACACCACCGGAGTTTTTACCCCTCTACCATGCGGTACTGAGGTCTTATGCGGTATTAGCAGCCATTTCTAGCTGTTATCCCCCTGTGTAAGGCAGGTTGCCCACGCGTTACTCACCCGTCCGCCACTCAGTCAATACAAAGTTCTGATCTTAGCAAGCTAATCTCTTCACACAGTATTGCTTCGTTCGACTTGCATGTGTTAAGCACGCCGCCAGCGTTCATCCTGAGCCAGGATCAAACTCTCGTTAAAAGTGTTTAATCGCGGTCAGGATTAACTACTAGCTAATCCTATCCCGTTATTACTGTTTTTTAGGTTGACATCTTTTTTTGATGTCCGTTCTGAATTTTTCTCTTTTAAGAAATTTTCAGGGTTGTTGTCTATTGTTTAATTATCAAGGTTCTTTGCGTTCCCGTTTGGGTCAGCGACAACTTTTATAAGATACCATATATTGGATTGTTTTGTCAACACCTTTTCGATATCTTTTTTTATTTTTTTAAGCGATTCTGCTGATTCTCATCTGCTTGTCCCGCTTAAAAATCCACCACGTTCCCGCGGTGGAGTTTAATAATAGCATTTTTCATTTTTAAAGTCAAGGGATTTTATCCCAATTTATCTAAAAATTGTGGCAAGCTTCATTATTGGGTTATAGTCATACAACATTTTCAGCAGGCTGTTGCTTTCGATCATGTCGAACATCTGCTTTCCGATGTCCGTCGTATAAAGCAAAGTTATAATAACAAACAATGTCCATACGATGATCAGGGCGCCTGCCGCCCCGACCGCCCCTCCCGCCAGACGGTTTACAGCGCCGAGCACCGGCAGCTCAGAGATAATGTCAAGCGCGAATACGATCGCCCGTATTATTATGGTAACTAAGATAAAGGTACACAGAAACGCGATAATGTTGATTATAAGCTTCGCCAGAAAATGTCCGACATACTGGGCAAACGTCTCCACCCCCAGCTCCTTGTACATATCACTGTTATTATTTGTCGTCAGCATATCCTTAAACAATTCCGGGAGATCTGCTTTATCGATCGCCGCAACCTGAAGGTCCCGTGGGATGTCTGCATTGTTTATCGCATCCTCCACCTCTTTTTTCTTTTCCCCACCGAGCCCCTTCAGCAGATCTCCGGATATCCCATATTTCTCTAAATCTGAGCTTTTGATCTTGCCGTCCACAATATCCTGGATCGTAACCCCATACTGAGACAGCATGTCCTCTGTCACCCCGGCTGCATTTAACGCTTTTCTGACATCCTCCTCCGTCAGCCCGCCGGTGTCGCCGTCCGCAAGCTGTGATGCCGCGGCCCCGGCCATCGTACTGATCACCTGGTCCTCGATCATTTCATCAAGAGGGGTGTACTTTGTTATCCCCTGCGCTACAAAAGGCGTGGCAAAATAAACGAGCAGCAAAGTAAGCAGGGTGGCCGCCAGTGATACCGCTATTTTGATCGCTCCCCTGCAGATTCCCACTACAATACAGATTAGAAATATTACTCCTGTCGCTATTAATATCCAGTTCATGTTTTCTCCTTATTTTACAAGCCGGACTACTTCCATTCCGTCTGCATTCATCACAATGTATTTATTTACTCCTGCTATCGGGAACATCTCCATTATATTGGACTTCAGCTCTCCGTCAAACTTTTTGACTCCGGTCCTCAAAAAGATCGTGCACTTTTTGCCGTCATACATGATCACCTGGCTTCCGCTCAGTTTCACCTCGCTGTAATCCCCGGTAAAATCTTTGGTCATTATCTGGCGGCCTTTGGCATTATAAAGCCGGAGCTCATACCCCTCTTTGCCTTCGTTTTTAAGAACCATCCCTATATATTTCTCATTGTGGAACACGCTTTTTATTTCTTTTTTGATCCTGACACTCACCTGTTCCTCCGGTTTGTCCAGTCCTTTATATATAACGAGCCTGTCATCGCCTACGACCGCAGAAGTCTTCCCCTTCATAAAAAAGGCCGACGGCATGATCGTTCCTTCATATTCTTTGGACGCTACCTGGCGGTCCGCTTTCTCCTCCCCTGCCTCTCCAAAATTATAATATACGGCCTTTGACGTTATTTTGCCGTCCTGCGTGTACAGGTAAGATACGAGCATGACTTCTCCGTCCTCCGACAGCGCCACATCAACAGGATAACCTGCCCCTGCCAGAGAAGCCTTTATCTCAACGAGCACATTTCCCGCTGTGTCGTAGCATATTACTTTCGGGGAAGATTCGTTTTTTAATATCACACTCACGATCCCCTGCCCTGACACTGACACCTTCTCTATCGGCAATGTTGTGTGGATCTCCCCTTTCAGCCCGTCCTTTTTGAAAACCATAATGTCGTTTCCGCCTTTATCCGCAAGAGCGGCGGACTCCTGGCACACGTCTATAAACGGATTTTTGATCTGGTACGGCTGGTTCCATTCTTCCTCCCCTTTGTGGTTCAGATACGCCACGCCGTCTCTGCTGTACTTGAGCACTCCGTCCGCGAATTCTTCATAGCTGTTGTTGGCAGCCCCTTTGATCGTATAAGTGTCGCTGACTCTTGCCTCAGTGTATGTCTGCAGATGTATGAGGAGGTAGATGCCGACGGCCGCCGCCACAACAGCCGCTCCGGCTATTATGATACGCCGTCTGAATCTTATTTTATGCTGTTTGATCTGTGCCTCCATATTTTCAACGGGATTGTCTTCACTGTTTAACTCCGTCATTATCTGGTCAATAATTGCATCTGTCGGATCTCCAGATTCACTTACTACACGCAAGTTTTTATTTCTTCTGTGTAACATCTGTATCTCCTTTTGTCTTGTCATTTGTGTTCAGTATATCATATTTTACTTCTATGGTAATAACAATTTTTGTCCGATGAAAATAAGGTTGCCGTCAGACAGTCCGTTCATCTTGCAGATCGCCTCCACGTGGGAGGTATTTCCATATAACTTCACGCTTATACTGTCCAGGGTGTCGCCCTTTTGGACTACATAGTAGTCTTCATCGCCGAGCTGCTCCTGAATAGTAGAAGTTTCCGGAACCGTTCCTCCGGAAACTTCTTTATCTTTTGCGTCTGTATCCTCAGCCTTCGTATCATCTGCGGCAGCATTTTTATCCGGATCTTCTCCCTCGTTTTCGTTGACGGTCCCTGTCTTGCTCTCCGGTTTGTTCACTGACTGTGACAATGACTCAAGCGATGTCTGGACAGCTTCCATTTTATCGAAGTTATTAACGGTTGAGATACCAATCGCCAGTACTACTACAACAAGCAGTACGCTCGTAGCGTAAGTGAATTTGGAACTGCCTTTCTGCTCTTTATATTCCATCTTCTCCCTTACTGCACTACGAAAATCCTTTGCAGCTCGATCCTCAACCACTTCACTGGGTGTAACGCCGATCTTTTTACGTGTATTTATCATATAATTCTGCATGGAAGGATTTTTTTCATAGTAAATATAGTGTCCCCCCATCTGCATCAGCTCATGGTATTTATAAGCATAATATATCTCGTCCGTCTCCAGTGCGTCCTTCCAGATAAATATGCTGTTTTCCGTGGAAAACGAAGCCTCGTGCACTTTCTTTACGCCGCTGTTGAGCCCCATGGGATGTCCGGTCTCGATCAGGCACCAGCCCACCAGCTCTTTTGACGGGAAGTATTCCTTCTTATCCTCCTCCAGCTGTTTCCATGTCTCTTCTTCTATGTTTATCTCCGTCCCTTTGACTTCCAGCTCTTTCATCTGTATCGCCCCTGATATGTAGACCACATTCTGGTCTTCCAGAGACTGGATCTCTCCGACAAGGGCAGCCCCTATGGCTGTCTCTGCCGCTTTCTCACGCAGTTGGCTCAAATAGGTGTCTACATAGTCTTCTACATATATCTTAGGCTCATCGCTGACGTTCCCTATCTGCCTTACATTCTTGGGAAATTGTTTCTCCATATACTCTCACCTCATCTGCATATTTTTGCTTATGATAGCATATGGATCGTGCGCATTTTATCATATGATGGGACTTGTCCAATGAAATTTCCGGCATGTTACGGTCATTTCCTTTTATTTTCGACGGCTTGTTTCACAGGCGCCGCAATACTTGTCTGTAACGGTCGTAACCCATCCTTCTTTTGTCCTTGGAAAGCGGAAAAATGTCACCGGCCACATACGATTCCGTATAATATCTTTCTCTACTTTATTCAGTTTGTACAGCCTTGAAGCATTTCTAAATGACACATCCGGGTGTGTCAGTCCGTGAAACTTGTCACCGGTCCTTGCGGCGTGTGTATGCCAGTCGTACAGGAACAGATCGTGCAGCATGCCGGCGCGGGCCGCCGACTCTGCGTCAAGATGAAAGAACCGGCACCATAGATAGTTGTAGTAGGCAACATTCATGCAGTGCTGGTAGCAGTTCGTGTTTCCGTGGTGAGGATACAGCTTCATCCTAAGTACCACCGGATGACGGGCTACATCTTTTATACTGTCGTAAAAGTCGTCCTTCCATTTCCGGCGCAGTCCGTGCAGTTTTTTTATCATTGATCTTCTTATATTTAACATGTCAGCTCTTTCTGTCATTCTTTATAGATAATAAAACAAATCGTCTGTTTAAATTTTTACATTCTATATTCTACCTTGTTAGCCTTATCTTTGCAATAGTTAGTCCTCGCTGTCAGAATCAGTGAGCAGATCACCTGTGCTTTTATAGTGTTTGCTGATCATGCTGTAATATATATCTCTCACCGAAGGCGGATAGCGCAGCACCTTATATTTCCTGCTGTATTTTCCGGCCTGCCTCGTTTTTGTACCAAAGGACACAGTCCTTCCAAACCGTTTGATCAAAACCTTCCTGCACTGCGGGCAGGCGGCCTTATCACAGGCATGGCATATGTATTTGAGATGCCCTCTGTGTTTATCGCGGTAAAAGGACATATTCAATTCCGCATGCGCCACTGTCCCGTGGCCGATAAGATATCCCATCTCCTGCGCTTTCTGCCGGCAGAAGCGCGGTACTGCGCGCGCGTTGGCAAATACGATCTTAACAAAGCCTCTCTTTGTCTGAAACTGAGAACAACAGATCGTCTTTGCCGAATGCCCTCTTGTTATTACCTTGTCCGCCGTATCATCCGCTTTGCGCATAGTCTCGCGATGGATTATTTCTGCATCTCCTTCCAGCTCTGTTACGGGAAGAGGGGTATCGTAAAACGTGACCGCATTAGATGTGTGTGATTCTTCCAGGGAGGCGGACTGCGTATAATGATCTGCAAAATCATCGTCAGATTCTGAATGAAAATCTGATAGTTCATCCTCTGTATCCAGCGCTTCTTCCTCCATTTCTTCCTCGTCTGCCGGTACCATCGATGGTATTCTTATGTCTTCCGCAAATTCCTCTTCTTCTACCGCCATGTCTTCAAAGGGACGTGATTCTCCCTCTCCCGCAGACGGACTTGGCCATATCCCCAGCTTCGAGGCCGCTATAATAACATATGTGGCACTAGCAAATGAGTATCTGCTTTTCATGAGGTTGTAAACTCCGCGGACAGAATCAAGTCCCTCATCGTCGTCATTTCCATATTCCATGCCGTCCAGCAGCTGCATCAGCGCCTCCACAGTTATGCTCACATCATGTCCCATCGTATTCAGCTGCCTGTCCCTCACCATGCACCGCCTTATTGCATCTAATATATTTTCATCAGGTGTACGTTCATCGTTATATGGAACTTGCCTGATGCGGCACCACTCATTAAACTGGTCTCTGTTCATCTGGATCACGGGATCTGTAAATTTCAGCCCTGTTTTTTTACTTTGCTTTTTCCTCTGCTCATAGACATACATACGCCTTCCTCCTATCGTACAAACGCAGTACTGAATTGAATAAGTACCATATTAAATGTCCCCTTACATTTTCTCAAGGTTTTAAAAGGGACATGGCAGTATCATTCTCTCTGCCATGTCCCTTATTCTTCCGCTTAAATATTTATTTTAACAGAATGCTTTTACTTTCTCATAGATGCTGTCAGCGTCCAGGCCGTATTTCTTCACCAGCTCTACTGCCGGGCCTGATTCGCCGTATGTATCATTGATACCGATCTTCAAAACCTTGGCGGGCGCCTTCTCTGCCACTACATCGCACACTGCGCTTCCAAGACCGCCGATAACAGAATGCTCCTCTACGGTCACGATCTTGCCTGTCTCTTTTGCAGCCTCTGCGATCAGTTCCTCATCAAGAGGCTTGATCGTGTGGATGTTGATAACCTTTGCGTCGATTCCGTCTGCCGCCAGCTTCTCAGCTGCCTCGAGACAGTTTGATACCGGAAGGCCGGTTGCAACGATCGTCACATCCTTGCCTTCTCTGAGTACCACGCCTTTGCCGAGTTCAAATTTATAGTCCGGCTTGTCGTTGATAACCGGAACTGCCAGCCTTCCGAATCTGAGGTACACTGGTCCTACGTGCTCATAAGCTGCCTCTACCGCTGCTTTTGCCTCCACATCGTCGGATGGATTGATGACTACCATTCCCGGGATCGTTCTCATAAGCGCGATATCTTCATTACACTGGTGGGTCGCTCCGTCTTCTCCGACAGAGATACCGGCGTGAGTCGCACCGATCTTAACATTTAACTTCGGGTAGCCTACAGAATTTCTTACCTGCTCGAACGCGCGTCCCGCCGCAAACATGGCAAAGGAACTTGCGAAAGGCACTTTCCCTGTCGTTGCGATCCCTGCCGCCACGCCGATCATGTTGCACTCTGCTATTCCGCAGTCGATGTGACGCTCCGGGAACGCCTTCTTAAATGTACCTGTCTTGGTAGCCGCAGCGAGGTCGGCGTCAAGCACAACTACATCCTCATGTTTATTTCCCAGTTCAACCAAAGCATTACCGTAGCTTTCTCTTGTTGCGATCTTCTTTACTTCTGACATAATGCTTCACCTGCTTTCTCTAAATCTGCCATAGCTGTTGCATACTGCTCATCATTTGGAGCTGCCCCGTGCCATGACGCCTGGTTCTCCATAAAGGATACGCCTTTTCCTTTAACTGTCTTGGCGATGATGGCGGTTGGCTGTCCTTTTACCGCCTTTGCCTCTTTGAATGCCGCGTCGATCGCATCAAAGTCATGTCCATCGATGTTGATCACGTGGAAATTAAATGCTTCAAACTTCTTATCGATCGGATATGGGGAATTTACCTCATCAATCGCCCCGTCGATCTGAAGGTTATTATTGTCAACGATAACCACAAGATTGTCCAGTTTTCTGTGTGCCGCAAGCATGGCTGCCTCCCAGACCTGTCCTTCCTGGATCTCTCCGTCTCCGAGCAGCGTATATACTCTGTAGTCATCGCCGGAAAGTTTTGCGGACAGCGCCATTCCGACTGCCGCTGAGATTCCCTGTCCGAGGGAACCTGATGACATATCTACGCCCGGGATATGCTTCATATCCGGATGTCCCTGAAGGTAAGAACCTACTTTACGCAGTGTCTTCAGGTCTTCTACCGGGAAAAATCCTCTCTGTGCCAGTGTGGAATAGTACCCCGGCGCTGTGTGTCCCTTGGAAAGTACGAAACGGTCTCTGTCCGCCTTCTTAGGGTCTTTCGGATCTATGTTCATCTCTTCAAAATAAAGGTATGTATAGATATCTGCTGCTGACAACGAACCGCCCGGGTGTCCGGATTTGGCGCTGTGTGTCGCCGTTACCACGCCTTTGCGGATTTCGTTGGCAGTCTTCATTAACTCTGATTTATTCATGAAAATTGCCTCCTGATTTTTATTTATTCTCCAAATACGGCTCTGTAGTCTGCCTGGAACTTTTCAATGCCTGCGTCTGTGAGAGGATGCTTTGTCATCTGCTCGATCACTTTGTACGGTACTGTCGCAATGTCAGCGCCTGCAAGCGCACAGTCTGTCACATGGATCGGGTTGCGGACGCTTGCCGCGATGATTTCTGTATCGATCCCGGATACCGCAAAGATCTCTGCAATTTCACTGATCAAGTCCACGCCTCTTACGTTGATGTCGTCCAGACGGCCGAGGAATGGTGACACGTATGCCGCGCCTGCTCTTGCAGCCAGAAGCGCCTGGTTTGCATTGAAGATCAATGTCACGTTTGTCTTGATGCCTTCGGAAGAAAGAACTTTACAAGCTTTTAAGCCTTCTACTGTCATAGGAATTTTTACTACCATGTTCGGATGGATCTTTGCGATCTCACGTCCTTCCGCGATCATCCCTTCTGCGTCAACTGTCGTTGCTTTTACTTCTCCGCTGATCGCGCCGTCCACGATAGATGCGATCTCAGCGATAACTTCTTCAAATACTCTTCCTTCTTTTGCAATGAGAGAAGGATTTGTTGTAACCCCGCAGATCACTCCCATGTCATTTGCTTTTTTAATGTCTTCTACATTCGCTGTGTCGATGAAAAATTTCATTCTTTTTTCCTCCTTTAAATATGTAATTCCTACACATGTTCGCTACTTTTTGCCACATGATAAAATTATATCTCATGAGGGGATTATCGGTCAATAGCTTTAAATTTTATTAGTAATTTTTTCTGCTAATAATTTAATATTATTAATTGCATCATCGTGTATTATTAAACAATCCAAACATATTTCCGGCATTTTTACCGCTTTTTCGGTTATTGCATGGTATATCATCAGATAATTATTAATAATAATTTCTCTGTTTACATTAATTTATTTTTTCTTACGTCTTCTTACATAAGATGTCGTCCCTCTCACAATGAGCTTTGGCTCATATTCCACATGATAAGTGCTGATTGGTTCGATCTCCGAATATTTCGAGTTGTGGGAGGCTATTTTCTTCATAATAATGTCGCAGGCGTCCCGGCCTTTAAATATGACGAAATGCTCGATCGTCGTCAGCGCCACTTTATGCATGCGCGCAAAAAGTGTATTGTCGCATCCCATCACGGACATGTCGCCGGGAACCTTGATCTTGGCCTCGTAAAGAGCATCCAGAATTCCAAACGCGATCATGTCATTGAGCCCTACTATGGCGGTAATGTCCTTCGTCTCGCTCAGCAGCTCCTTTGTCAGGTCATAACCGATCTTATACTCAGAATCGATATGGGCGATGTCCAGGTCCAGTTCTTCCTTTGCCGCCTTTATAATGACATTTTCTTTAATGCCCGCTTCGGCAAACTCTTTCAAAAATCCTTCCACCCGTTTGGAGCGCTGCTTCTGCCTGACTGTCAGAGGAGGGGCGATGTAAGCCACATTCCGGTGGCCCAGCTCCAGTAGATGGCGCGCCATCATACGGCCCAGCTTGGAATTGTCCAGTTCGACCGCATCCACATTCAATTTCTCATTCTGGTTGTTGATGATGGCAACCGGAATATGCACAGACAATTCTTCTACCAGCCCCATAAAGCATTCACTCGGATTGCACGTGTAGATGATCCCCAGCGGCCGGAGCTCCCACATCATCTTCAGATACCGCTCTTCCATCCGCAGATCCCGCTGGGTGTTGCATACGAACAGGCCGAACCCCTGCTCCTTGGCACGGGACTCGATCCCCTGCAGCAGCATGACATAATAAGGATTTGTCAGATTAGAACAGAAGACGACAAGAAGCCTTTCTTTCCGGCTCCCTCTTCGGCTCTTTCTGCCCGGCGCCGCATAACCAAGCGCCTCTGCCGCCTCCTCCACCTTCCGGACCGTCTCCTTAGAAAAAGATACATTATACTTTTTATTCAGCACCATGGACACCGTCGACTGAGATACCCCCGCCGCCCTGGCAATATCCGTAGATGTAACCTTCTTTTTTCCCATATCAGCTCTCCATCAGGTTTTAATTGGGGATGTTTTAATTGGGGACGGGGTTTTTTTAGATTTCCCCCGTCCCCAATTACGTTTTGCCCTGTCCCCTTTTAGATTTCGGTTCTTCCTTCCAGCGCCCTCAGCAGGGTCACCTCATCGATATATTCCAGATCGCCTCCGACAGGCACTCCGCTTGCGATACGGCTGACTTTTATCCCTGTCGGCTTGATAAGCTTGCTGATGTACATGGCAGTTGTCTCGCCTTCCAGGCTGGAATTTGTTGCGATTATCACTTCGTCGACATCTTTGCGAAGACGTTCCATCAGTTCTTTCAGCTTAACGTCCTCCGGACCGATCCCAAGCATCGGTGAGATGGCGCCGTGCAGTACGTGGTATACGCCTTCGTACTTTCCGGTCTTTTCGTAGGCAGCCAGGTCTCTTGTCGTCTCCACGACCATGATCGTCTTATGATCCCTGGCTTCATTCCTGCAGATCGGACAGAGTTCCTGGTCTGTCAGTGTATAGCACTCGGAGCAGTAGCGCACATTCTCCCTGGCCTCCACCATTGTATCTGCAAGTCTTTTCACCTCTTCCACCGGCATATGTATCAAGTGAAAAGCCAGCCTTGACGCTGACTTTGTACCTATGCCGGGCAGACATGACAGTTCTTCAATTAGTTTACTGATCTGGTTACTGTAGTAATCCATTCTTTTCGCTCCTGCTAGAATAATCCGGGCATCTGTCCGCCGCCTGTAAGTTTGGACATGGCAGATGCGGATTCTTCTTCCACCTTCCCGATCGCTTCGTTCACTGCTGCCACGATCAGGTCTTCCAGCATCTCTATATCATCCGGGTCCACCACTTCTTCATCCAGTTTTACCTTCAGCACCTGCCTTGTGCCGGATACTGTAACTTCTACAGCTCCGCCTCCGGCTGAAGCCGTGAATTCCTTCGTCTCCATTTCCTTTGCCTGCTCTTCCATCTGGCGCTGCATCTTCTGTGCCTGCTTCATAAGATTGGCCATATTGCCAGGCATTCCTCCGCCCGGAAATCCACCCTTTTTTGCCATGATTTAAATCCTCCTGTCTTTTCTGTTATTTTTAATATTATTCGTCTTCTACAGTTATATCCATGTGGATAAGCTTTTCTATGTCCACAAAGCTGTCTTCAAACTGGCGTCCCGTCTCAACAAACCGGACTTCCAGCACTACCTTTTTCCCGATCCTGTCCTCAATGAGCTGCTCCACCTCTGCCTTGTGCGCCTCGGTTCCCACTACACCCGCGCTCACTTCATCGGGGAGCACTATGAGAAGGCGGTTGCCTTCGCCCGCGCTTAGCCTGGCCCGTTTCAGATAGTTGCGCAGCATGGGAGACGCCTCGTTTGCGATTCCGCGGAAATCCTGTGCCACTGCTTTTACATCCTCATTCAGCGCCGCCGGAAGCTGCGGTTTTGGCTTCTGCGCCGGCTGTGCGGCTTCATCTGCATTTACATAGACTACTTTTTCTTTCACTTCCGCCGCCGGAAGCCCCTGTCCCAGCTGCTTCTCTATTGCCCGGATACGGTCAAGAAGCGTATCCGGCTTCGTCTCCATAGCCGGTCTGCATAATTTAATGAGCGTAACTTCAAGAAGCACTCTCTTCTGAGTCGCAAACTTCAGCTGATTCGTAAGGTCCGAGAAAATTCTAATATAGCGGATTAATGTGTCGTTGTCAATCATCTGTGCCTCTTCTTTGAGCTGAATGAGATTTTCGGTAGACACATCGAGTACATCCTCCATATTGTCGGAGCCTTTCACAAGCAATAAGTTCCTCAGATACCACGTAAAATCGGCCGCCAGCTGCGACAGTTCTCTCCCCTGCATAACGAGCTCTTCCACCGTCTCGATCACCTGATGGACGTCCATGTCAAGCAGCTCCCTGAGAAGACGGCTGAACACCTCCGTATCCACAGCTCCCAGCACCTCAAGCACATGGTCATACGTAAGCCTCTCCCCGATATAAAACGCGGCGCACTGGTCAAGCAGACTGAGCGCGTCTCTCATGGAACCGTCCGCCATCCTTGCGATATAGCGCACTGCCTTCTCTTCCACATCCCACTCTTCTTTTTCTATCAATTCCCGGAGCCGGCCGGATATGGTCTCAATAGAGATCCGTTTAAAATCATAGCGCTGGCACCTGCTCAATATAGTGATCGGTATTTTATGCGCTTCGGTAGTAGCCAGTATAAAGATCACATATTCCGGCGGCTCCTCCAGCGTCTTGAGCAGTGCATTGAACGCTCCGATGGAGAGCATATGGACCTCATCGATAATGTATACTTTAAAGCGGCCCTCCGTCGGCCTGTATGCAACTTCTTCCCGTATCTCGCGGATATTGTCCACGCCGTTGTTGGAAGCGGCGTCGATCTCTATCACGTTCATGGAAGTCCCTGAGGCGATCGTACGGCACATCGCACATTCCCCGCAGGGGCTTCCGTCAACCGGATGCTCACAGTTTACCGCTTTTGCAAATATTTTTGCAACCGTTGTCTTCCCTGTCCCTCTTGTCCCGCAGAACAAGTAGGCATGTCCGATACGGTCTGCTTTTATCTGGTTTTTCAGCGTCTTGACTATTGCATCCTGCCCCTTAACATCTTCAAATTCATCCGGACGAAACTTCCGGTATAATGCCATGTATGACATTTTATCTACACTCCTGCCTGTTTTCTGTTTGTTGTCTATGCATCCCCGAAACTGATCCCTGTAAGCTTTGCTTCTTTAATGATATCACTTGTCGGAGTTACATATTTTAGTTTTCCTGCAACCTCGGCCAGCGGAACACGGACAGTCTCATTATTCCTCACCGCCACCATGTTGCCGAAATCTCCATCCATGATCGCCTCTGCCGCCGCAGCGCCAAGCCTCGTCGCCAGCACACGGTCATACGCGCACGGTGAGCCGCCTCTCTGCGTATGGCCCGGCACCGTAATACGAACCTCCTGGTCTGTCTTTTTCTGGATCTTCTCAGAAATCTCATAAGCCACAGAAGGATACGAATTCTTCGCCTGCTTAGCCTTAAGCTCCTTCTTGGAAAGGCTTGCATCTTCCTTTGATATGGCGCCCTCGGCTACCGCAATGATCGTAAAACGCTTTCCGGCGTCTTTCCTCTTATTGATCGCATCCACTACCACATCAATATCATACGGGATCTCAGGGAGCAGAATAATATCCGCACCGCCCGCAATACCTGCATGAAGCGTGACCCATCCTACCTTATGGCCCATAACTTCAATAATAAACACCCTGCTGTGAGAAGTTGCGGTCGTGTGTATCCGGTCAATCGTGTCTGTGGCAATGTCGACCGCACTCTGGAAACCGAACGTCATATCCGTCCCCCAGAGGTCGTTGTCGATCGTCTTCGGAAGCGTTATCACATTGAGCCCTTCTTCGCGCAGCATATTTGCCGTCTTATGAGTCCCGTTGCCGCCAAGCACAACAAGGCAGTTCAGGTTCAGCTTGTGATAAGTGTGCTTCATGGCCTCTACTTTATCAAGCCCGTCCTCATCCGGCACCCGCATCATCTTGAACGGCTGCCTGGACGTCCCGAGAATCGTTCCTCCCAAAGTCAGTATCCCTGAAAAATCTTTGGAAGTCAGCATTTTAAAATTAGAATATATTAAACCTTTATAACCTTCCTGGAATCCATAAATCTCAACATTCTGTATCTTAGAACAAATTCCTTTGACCACCCCGCGCATGGCGGCGTTCAATGCCTGGCAGTCTCCACCGCTTGTAAGCATTCCTATTCGAAACATATACCCACTCCTTTCTGTGCATACTTATAAGTATTATAACCCATTTCCGGCGCGAAGACAATTAGGGACACCCTGAATTTGGCTGGGGACGGGGGAAATTTAAATTTCCCCCGTCCCCAGCCAAATTCAGGGTGTCCCTAATCGCATATAAAGTGCTATAATATAGCATATTGTATATTATGAATAAACAGAAAGCAGGGAAAATATGGATAAACTAGATATCAAACTCTGGTCGCTCGCTGCCAAGGGGCAGATCGTACCAGACCGTTCTCTTTTGAAAACGCCGGATCAGATCGAGGCCATCAAAAAAAGCGCTGCTCTGAATACGGCAGTGCTTGATCATGTTGCGGCTCATATTTGTGAAGGTATGAATACAGCAGAAATCGACCGGCTCGTGTATGACTATACAACAGCGCACGGCGGGATTCCGGCGCCGCTGAATTACCAGGGGTTCCCGAAGAGTGTCTGCACTTCTGTCAATAATGTCGTCTGCCACGGGATTCCGGATGAAAATGAGATTCTTAAAAATGGAGATATAATTAATGTAGATGTGTCCACGATACTGGACGGATATTTTTCCGACGCCTCCAGAATGTTCACCATCGGCAGCATCTCCGGGCGTGCCGCAAAAATCGTGAAAGTGACAGAGGAATGTGTAGAACTCGGATTAAAGGAAGCGAAACCGTGGGGCCATCTCGGCGATATCGCCAGTGCGATCAACACACACGCCCGGCAAAATGGCTATTCTGTAGTGGAAGACATCGGCGGACACGGAATCGGACTTGAATTCCACGAAGACCCGTATGTAAGCTATGTCACACCAAAGGGCAGTGAAATGGTGCTCGTCCCCGGAATGATGTTTACAATAGAACCTATGATAAATGAAGGCGGCCCGGACTTTTATGTAGATGAAAAAAATGGCTGGACCGTATACACAATGGACGGCGGATTGTCCGCGCAGATCGAATATATGGTTCTGATCACCGAGAAAGGTGCAGAAGTTTTAACCCGGTAAAATTATTTCTTACCGGGTTTTTTTCTCAGTTTCAGCTCTATATTCTGCCCGTCTGCCGTTTCCCTGAATAACCGCACTATACAGGCAGCCTTTTCTTTTAATTCTGATCCGTCCTGCTTAGTCTCCGCCTCGGCCTGCTCTACGATCCGTCTTATATCCTGCAGTTCCAGAAGATTCACGGCCACACAGAAAAAATTCTTGCGCCTCCCGTCGTTATAATTCTCCAGCAGAAAGCGGAGTATGCGCACTTTCTCTTCCTGCTCCGCCACATAGAGATCCACCCCTGCCTGCTTTAACTTCTGAAGATCTTTCCTCCTGTTGCGGTGCGTTATAAAGGAGTCAAATTCATCGATGCCTTCATACTTACCGCACGGATAACTGCCGCATTCACAGCAATATTCCACCTTGTCATGGGACAGGCTGCATTTTGCTATCCGGCATGACTGGTTGCCCTCTCCCCCTCCGCAGCCGGGGCAGTGATCCCCCAGCCGCATAGGGCAAAGACCACAGTTCAGCCCGCAGAGCGACAACAATAAGTTATCCCTTTTAAAATCTTTCATTAACGCAGTACCTCCTGTTCCCCCGATCCTCCCGGCCGCCCATCAAATATCCGAAACATCAGATCATAAGGAATACTCAATATGTTTTCATTATAACATCATTCGACAATACAAAAACAGGAAATTCTTCAAGAGAACCATAGCTCTCTGTACATACTAAATCTCCAGACAGAGAATATCAGCGAGCCTGTCATCATACAGGGCGAGCAGCCCATAGCCGACTCCCGTATATCCGCTCATCAGACCCGGATTGTATCTTTCCTGGGGCAGAAGGCAGAAATCATTGTCTTTCAGTTTCTCATATACATACTTTAAATTTCTTTGCCTGATGTGTTCCGCCTCCTTGTCTCCTGTAAATTTACAATACTCCTGCAGCATGAGCAGATTCCCGAGACTCCCGTGGCAGAGACACATTCCCTCCCTTACGCATTTCCCGGCAAGCTTTGCAGACGCCCGTTTCACATCAAACTCGATCAGGTCCCCAAGCTCTTCCTGCTCCATGTTTGCCGACATAAGTCTGGACATGAGAATTCCACCCGCGCCATGACACCAGGCCACCGTATCCGCCAACTTCCTGTCTGCACTTTTGACTGCCCTGAAGTCCGTCCAGTTTTTCAGCCCGGGATCATAACATTTATCCTCGTAACAAAGCGCCTGCCTGAACGCCTCCATATACTCTGCCTTTTTGCACACCCGGCAGAGCGCCGCAAATGCAGTCATAATACCGGCATTTCCATGAGACATACCAAGCAGCGCCTCCTCTGACTGAGCATTTTTCCAGCACAGGCCGTCTTCGGTCTTTACCGCCGCTTTAATCAGGCGCCCTGCCGCCTCCTTCGCGCATTTAAGCCAGCCCTCATCCTCTGTGCACTCATAGAGCAGGCAGCATGCGTAAACCGCCCCTGCCAGCCCGTCCAGCAAGTCATAGTTTACATCCCTGCAGGCACATCTTACGACGATCTCCCCGTGCCTCCGGGCATATGTCAGATACTCCTCATTCCCCGTCCTCTTATAAAGAAACAGATAACCATACACGATGGACGCCTCTCCATTGTAGATCCCCGACGCCATGTCATCCGCCTTAGTCTCCCGCATGTAGTCCGTATAGGCAAATAACTGGCGGTCCAGTTGTGACGCCGCGCAGCCGAACTCCCTGCTGCCGGAATACTCGTGCAGCAGATGCAGAAAAACAGCAATTCCCATAACTCCGCTGTAGAGATACATATCTACCGGCTGAATCATCCAGCCAAGACTTCCGTCCGTAGTCACACAAGCCATGTACCATCCTTTTTCGCTGCCGTCAACATTTACCGCCCCCGCAAGAAGCCTCTCCCCTATTTCAACCGCCATCTCAAGCAGCTTATTTTTCTCATCCGGTTTAAATTCACCCGCTACACTGCCTCCGTCTTCTGTCCCCTCGTTCATAAGTTCCTTTTCCGCCTGACTTTGCAGCACAATCGTCATTTCAATCAGCTCAAGCTCGTTTGACATATCTGCTTCATTCAGATCCTGGATCCGCTCAAGCAGCATATCATAGGACGTTCTGGCAAAATACCCCTCCAGCCGTTTTCCGTCCGCATGATACAAATGCTTTTCTGAGGAAATGAAATAAAAGAACGGTATATCGTGATTCAGCAGGTCCTTTACCTCCCACTCAACGACCTGCCTGTCACCTTTACTTTCCATACTTCTTCCATACCACATCGTGTACAGATATATCTGGCGTCTCGCCCCGTCTGTCATAAGCGCCGGGTGATACGAACTGTTCTGGCACATGACATAACGCTGTGTATCCGCAAGCAGATACCGGCTCTCTACGCATTTCAGCGGTTCCGTCCACTGCTGCAGCTCCCTGCGGTTACAAAGCGCCCACATATACGCTGCTTTAAAGCCCTCTGTCATATCGTCCAGATACCGCTCCGGATCCGCCGGCCTTCCCTGAAGCACAGGTATATTGTCGTCCGGGTCAAGAACCGGATGTACATACTGTATCTGTATATCGGATGATCTGCTGTTTACGACCCGGGGCACCTTAAACGGCATCCGGCTGCCTCCCCGCCCTCCGACTCCGCTCACATTGACATTACCGCCGCCGCTTATCCACTTACAGCTCGGGAGCGCGCCGGAATACAGCACAGACTTATGCAGAAAATACTGTACCTTCTCTGTAATGTTCATTGCCTCGAACTCCTCCGGCGCGCTCATAATATTCTCCAAGTCTACAAGCACCGGATACTCGCCATGGGCAATAATATTTTCACTGTGGATATCATTCGTACCGAGCAGATAAAATACGAAAATGCACAGCCCCATTCTGCGGTAATACCGTTCCATTTCTTCCCGGCAGGCACACTCCTGATGTTTCACACATTCACAAAACCCCCAGTCACTGCCTTCTACCTTCTTCATCCGGTACATCTCCATCCCGCATCTGTTCCCCAGCTGCCGGAGAAGCTCGTGGAATACCGTTTCATTTTCCAGGCTGTGCGGTTTGTATATAACTGTCATGCCGTTGTCGAGACTTATTTTGAGCACACTCTTTCCGCCCCTGTGGGAGTCCGCGATGTCCCCTTCTATGCCGGTAATATATGTAAATGTCCTCTCCTCACAAATTTGTTCTGTGATTTCTTTGGACGCATCACTGAGCCTGTTTACCGCCTCAGCATACAGTTGAGCCGACAGCTCCACCGCTTCCGCTACACTTCTTGCCAGAACCGGGTATTTGCCGAAAAGGCTGTTTCTCCACTCCCCGGTCACCACTTGTTTTATAAAATACTCATATTCACCAGAAGCGTCCTTCCCTTCCAGCTCCCCATTTACTTTGCACTGCCGTATCTCATGTATCAAAGTTCGGATACATATTTTTTGAATCTTTGTAAACAGAGAGCGCAAATACTGCTCATATACTTCCGGCCTGCATATGTCATCCTTCACAATAAGATGTTTCAGCCTCAATATTCCCGCTGCCAGATAAGGCGTATAAAACTGAATAAAATTCTCAGACTCATATTTAGCTATAAAATCCGCTGCTTCCTGGGGAATTCCACGTTCATTACATTCATATTTATTAAAAAGCCGCGCAGCTTCCCCGCGATCCGTCTCATATGGCTGGTTCGTTAAATAGCTCTGTATTTTCGGGATGTTGGTGTATAGTTCTTTAAAAAATTCTTCTCCCATCGTTCTGTTCCAGAATTTTAGTTCTTCCGTGTCTGTCTTTGGGGGAGTATATTCTGTGTTATCGTAAGTTCGCTCCCATAGATAAGATTCTCTTGTGTCGCTCATATGCACCTCATAAGTAATCATTTTATATAATTTATAGTTTAAGAAAAGGTAAGAGCATCAAGCCCTTACCCTTTTTCAACTTAACAGCAGATTATTGTAAAGAATGTAGTACATGCTTTTGACCATGTAGAATATGGCACGCCGACTTCTTCGTCAACTAATTTCTGCATTTCTTTAAACTCCAGACTTAAATCCCCAGTAATCTCTACATTTTTCTCTTCTCTTTGCATTTTAATCTCCTCCTTTAATCAATATTTATAATCCATTCTCAAAGAATGTAATTACCACTGAAAATATATCCTCGGTATGGCTGCACTGCACCTCACCATCATATTTCTCAACTAACGTCTTCACTGATTGTAAGCCAAGCCCATGTATTGTCTTATTTTCTTTTTCAGTAATGTATTTTCCATCCTTGACTAAAACTTGTCTTTCAATACTATTTTCTATTTTAATAATGGACATTTGTTTTTTATTTCTAACTGCAACATGGATCCATTTTTCCTTTTCTTCAATTTTCTCGCATGCCTCGATCGCGTTATCTAGAAGATTAAAGAAAATAATACCTAAATCATTTTCATCAATATACTGATATGAAATATTCTCAATTTCAGTCCAAAATCTGATCCCTTTTTGATTTGACTCGTATCCCTTCAAATTAAGCACTAAATTTAAGACTTGGGAATTACAATAGGTATAATTACTCAGTTCTTCCAAAGGCTCTACTATGTCTTCCAGATATTGCTTCGCCTTTATATATTCCTCACGTTCCAAATAATTCCTTAATAGTATCATATGGTTTTTGAAATCATGATAAATATATTTGCTATTCTCATATAAATCCGAAAAATTGTCGTAATTCTTTTCAAGCAGTTCATTTTTCATTTGTATCATCTGTGACTGCATCTTTAGATAAATACTTTTAAGTTCAATAGCCATGAGTGCAATCAGTATCGCAAGACACGTAATTACAAATAAACTATCCCCCAAATTATTTTTACTGCTTCTGTCAAGCAAAGTTCTCAGAAGCCACCAGCCCCATATACAGCCAATAGTTCCAAAACCAAACAATACTCCCTTATAATCCTCAACTTGAAACCGAAACTTTTTGGCACAGTGCTGAAGGACAAAACATATAACACACAGTACGACTCTTGATACGGCGTAAATACAAATTCGTCCTAAACTTATATTATAATAGACTTTACTCCAAAAGCTTTCACCTAAAATACTTATCGAAAAAAATGAGAATCCCAAATCCAAAAGAGTTGTAAGCAGCAAGGTGTCAAAAACAAAAATAAAACTTAATAAAGCCTTTTTACGATAATAAACGAATATCCCCAACCATAATGTGGCAATTTCAGCCCCTAATACTAAGAAAGATAAAAATGCAACTCTTCTATTATAGACTACAAGGATCGCCATCAAACAAGTGCACACCGCAAAATACCCACGATGTCTCCCCACAACTTCGCCATGATAGATCAACTTATCACAGGCCCAAAAACAGACTCCGATCTCCGCCAGCGCCAGAAAGAATTGCAGTATTTCCACGATCATATATGCTCTCCCCAGTATTGGTTGATCCTCTGCTTCACTGACTTGACGTTAGCCCTGCTTATCTCCAGGACATCGCCGTTATCCATATGGACTTCATTTCTCAAAATCTTGTCAACGCGCTCTATATTTACAATACTTCCCCGTTCAATCTGTATGAAAGAAGAACCTTCCAGCTCCTTGAGGACTTTTTCCAGCGTTGACCTCTTCTTATGAATCTCATTGTCGGTCACTATGACTGTATTCTTGCCTTCTTTGTACATACGGATTATCTTCTGATGATCTATCTTTTCGTAACGTATATTATTATGTATTACGAGAAACTGCTCTGTCTTGTTTTTCAGGTTATTCTGAATCTTCTCAAGAACATACGGCAGTGTTGTCTTCATTTTGCCCTTTAAAATATACTGGTAAGCCTGAATGCTCAGGTCATAGCTGTATATGGCAAATTCGGGATGAGACGTAAGGAATACGATATACGCATTTTCCTGTACTTTTCTTATATATTTTGCCAGCTCTATCCCGTTCACACCCGGCATCTCAACGTCCAGAAGATACAAGTCATACTGCCTCTTTTCTTCCAGTTCATATTTGAGCGTTACCGGTTTTGTAAAGCATTTGATGTTGTCAAGCTGCTCCTGATTTTTCCCCATTTTGTCCACGACAATCTTGTAGACTAAATCCACGATTTCCTGATTGTCATCAACGATCGCCACTCTAATCATAACGTATCTCTCTAACCTTTATCTTTTTATCGTAAAATACCGGTTGCGGCGCATGTCCCAAAACTGTGCCCGTTCCCCCTGTATCGTCAGACGGTATTTATCCTTTGGCACAACATTTTTGCTGCTGTCCAGCTTTTTCCCGCTGTAGTAGTAATATACTCCGTCTTTTCCATTATTTACCTTCTCTATTATATCATCAATTACTTCCTGAATCGACATCGAATGTATATGAGGATTCCATCTTCCGATCATGCTCCTTACCTGGCTCTTGTTCGCCCTTATCACCGGGCAGTCTTTATACAGTTCAAGGAACAGTTCTTCCTTCTTTATGTCGAGAAGCTTTATAATACTGTCAAATAAACTGCCGTTGTCTTCGTAGCTGTTTCCCAGCTCAAGATACACCTGAATATGCGCCAGTGACAATCGCACAAACCTCTCGTCACCGGTTATCAGATACTTTTCATAAAGCCATCTTATACTACCCATAAGCACTTTACCGGTCTCAAGTCCTTCTCTCTCCAAATTCATTACGGCCAGCCGGATAGTCTCTGCGTTCTCCCTCGTATGTTTTATCATTCATTCCGTCTCCGTCTTACATGCCAACTACTTGCATATTAGTAAAGATGTATGCATATTAGTTATTTCATATTTTCTGAAAATATTGTTAAACTAATCCCAAAAGTGAAAGGAGCCATTATGGAAGAAAAAATCGGATTCAGAGTTAAGCAGGCACGGCTAAATGCCGGTCTTACGCAGGAAGAACTGGCCGAAAAGGCGAACATGTCTTCCAGCTTTATCAGCCGTCTCGAAAATGGGAAAATTCTTCCAAGCATCAAGAAACTTCTTATGCTGGCCGATATAATGAACGTAGGTCTGGAAGATTTACTCCGTGATTTTTTTCGTCATACGGGCGAGCCTTCAGATGCACTTACCGAACAAATCTTTTATCAAGTGGATATGATGACTGTTCCTGAAAAACAATATTTATTATCATTTGTTGAGTCATTTAATAACTTTATGGATAAAAGATAACACGTTTATAAACTATTTTGTATCCTTGTCTTTAAACAGTGAATTTATGTCCCCAAACAGGTATGTCCGGGGTTAATAAAAAACAGGCATTTCTGCCTGTTTTTCTTGTTTATTCTTTTTATGTCCTTATTTTTCTTCTTTGATCGTCTCCAGAACAAGCGCGGAATGGGCTCCCATATTGACGACCAGTTCCCCGTCCGCAACAAGATATTCTTCATACTCCGCCGTATGTCCTTTAGAATAAGAGTATATGAGCCGTTTCATCCTGCATTTCTCCGGCACTTCGGCCCTCCATACCGGCACGGTCACTTCCGTGAGCTCGCTTCTGTTATTGATGATCACGATGATCTGCTCCTCCTCAAGAAAGCGCCCGTATGTCAGGACATTTTCTTCCCATGACAGCATATTCAGCGAGCCCGTCCGCAGCGCTTTGTGCTCTTTGTGTATGCGTATCATCTCTTTATGAAAGGAGAGCATCTCCATATCTTCATTTCCCCACGGATACGTACGTCTGTTGTCAGGATCTGTGAATCCGCAGACACCGGCCTCATCTCCGTAATATACGGTCGGCGCCCCTACCCATGTCATCTGTATAACGACTGCCTCCCGCATGACGGCGGGATTCACATATGCCTCTGCCGCCTTGGGACCAAGCTTCTCAACGCGGCCCACCATGTGGTTTGTCCTCGTCAAAAATCTTGAGTGGTCGTGATTTGACAGCTCATTCATGGCCACCTGAAGAGACGGGGTGAGCATATTGGACATATGGTGTGAGATAGAGCCCACAAAATTGTCCGCATTGCCCGCCAGCTCTTCGCGCGCTTCATCACTGTGCTTTTCAAGACCAGTCAGAAACCAGGTGACCGGCTCCATAAATGCGTCATAGTTCATGACCGTATCCCACTCGTCGCCTCTGAGCCAGTCGCTTGGATCGCCGTAATGTTCCGCAAGTATGATCGCGTCGGGATTGGCGTCCTTTACCGCCTCTCTGAATTTCTTCCAGAACTGATGGTTATACTCATTGCTCCGGCCAAGGTCCGCCGCCACGTCAAGGCGCCAGCCGTCCACACTGTATGGTGGTGATACCCACTTGCGCCCGATATATAAAATGTAATTTTCCAGTTTTACAGAATCTTCATAATTTAATTTCGGCAGAGTATCGTGTCCCCACCATCCGTCATAGTTAGAATTATACGGCCAGTTTTCCGGCTCTTCTTTATAAAATCTAAAATAACTCCTGTACGGACTGTCCGGGGATACATATGCCCCTTTGGCATAGTCGCTCTGGCTTTCATATATTCTCTCTCTGTCCATCCATTTATTGAATGAACCGCAATGATTGAACACCCCGTCCAGTATGATCTTCATTCCCCGCCTGTGAAGTTCCTGTACCAGTTCTATAAATAACTGATTGCTGGCTTCCAGATTTCTGCGGTCTGTCGTACGTTTCTGATACTTGCCTGCCTGGGAGTTATCGGTCACGCCCTCAGGCAGGACCTCTCCTCCGTCTTCCACGATCACTCCATAATGAGGGTCTATATAATCGTAATCCTGAATGTCATATTTATGATTTGACGGAGATACGAACAGCGGATTAAAATACAGCACCTCTACTCCAAGCTCCTGCAGATAGTCGAGCTTTTGCATAACACCTTTTAAGTCTCCGCCGTAAAATTCACGCACGCCCATCGTGTCGGGATACTTGTTCCAGTCCGTGACTTTCCTGCTGTAGCCTCCGATATAAAAGTATTCATTTGACTCTACGTCATTGGACTTATCCCCATTGCAGAAGCGGTCGGTGTATATTTGATACATCACTGCTCCCTTTGCCCAATCCGGTGTGGAAAATCCCGGTGCAATTACAAAATCATAAAATTCTACAACCTCTTTTGACACACCACATCTGTTGTAAAAACAGACGTCTTCACCAGAGCGGATTTCAAAGCAATAGTGGAAACGCTCCTCATTCAGCCGCCAGTTGATCGTGTAATAGTCAAATCCGCCTCTTGTATCTGACTTTTCCATTTCGTAACCCCCAACTCTGGTTACAAGGCGGACGCATTCCACATCATCTTTGGCTGTACGGAACCTCAGCGTCACCATCTCGTTTTCCGCCGGCTCCGGCGGACTGACATAGCTTGCGGTCCCATCACAAAACAAAGCTTGTTCCTTCATGCAACTCAATTCCTCTCTATATTTTTATATATAATATATTTTTAAGCCTCAGACACCTCTCCTGTAAATAAAGACTCAAATTCATCCCTTGATATTTTTTCTTTTTCCAGCAGCAGCTGGGCGCATGCGTGCAGTACATCATCATACTTTTTGATTATGCTTCTTGCCCTGGCATAGCAGTCGTCTATTATACGTTTTACTTCCTGGTCGATAACTGTGGCAACGCTTTCCCCATATCCTCTGGACGCGTGCGCCAGGTCGCGGCCTATAAAGACCTCATCACTGTCGTCGTCATAATTGATAAGGCCTACCGCCTCCGACATACCGAATTTTGTCACCATGGATTTCGCAAGACTTGTCGCCTGTTTGATATCCTGTGACGCGCCGGTCGTGATATCATCCAGCACTTCTTCCTCAGCCACGCGGCCGCCGAGCGCAACCGTTATATCCTGCAGCATCTTTCCTCTCGTGTTAAACATCTCATCGTTTTCAGGAAGAGGCATTGTATATCCGCCTGCGCCCCCGGTCGGTATAATGGAAACACTGTACACCGGCCCTACATCCGGCAGTACGTGGAACAGTATCGCATGCCCGGCCTCATGGAACGCAGTGATCCGTTTTTCTTTCTCGGAAATGACGCGGCTTTTCTTTTCCGCCCCGATTCCGACTTTGACAAACGCTTTTCTTATATCTTCCTGTTTCAGATAGATCCGGCTGTCTTTTGCCGCAATGATGGCCGCCTCGTTTAAGAGATTTTCAAGATCCGCGCCGGTAAATCCGGCTGTAGTCTGCGCGATCTGCTTTAAGTCCACTTCCTCGCTGAGCGGCTTTCCTTTTGCGTGCACCTTCAGTATTTCTTCCCTGCCCTTGACGTCAGGCCGTCCTACCATGACCTTCCTGTCAAATCGTCCGGGACGAAGTATCGCAGGGTCGAGAATATCGACACGGTTTGTTGCGGCCATCACGATAATTCCCTCGTTCACCCCGAATCCGTCCATCTCTACGAGCAGCTGGTTCAACGTCTGTTCTCTTTCATCGTGGCCGCCGCCCATACCGGTTCCGCGCCGTCTCGCCACCGCGTCGATCTCATCGATAAATATAATGCAGGGGGCGTTCTTCTTTGCCTCCTCAAAAAGGTCACGTACACGGGAAGCGCCGACGCCGACGAACATTTCCACAAAATCAGAACCTGAGATCGTAAAGAATGGCACACCGGCTTCTCCTGCCACAGCTTTGGCAAGAAGTGTCTTTCCTGTCCCCGGAGGGCCCACGAGCAGTACGCCTTTCGGGATACGCGCTCCCACCTGAATATACTTTTTCGGTGACTTAAGGAAATCTACGATTTCCTCCAGTTCCTCTTTTTCTTCCGTCAGACCTGCAACCTGGGCAAATGTTATCTTTTTGTCCATTTCCGTGCTCAGCCGCGCCCGGCTCTTCCCAAAGCTCATGGCTTTGGCGTTGGCGCCGCCGCCCTGGCGGTTCATGAAGAAGAATATGATCAGTATACCGCCGAACATGAGCAGCATGGGAACGATCGTAGTTGTCAGCCAGCTGTCCTGCGGCACATCCGGCATCTCATACTCTATGTTCTTGTCTTTCAGATAGTCCTGAATGTCATTGACATCAGATACATAATAGTATTTTACCTCGCTGTCCGAGGTCTTTTTGTCCTTTAGCTCTATTTCCACCCGGCCTGTAGGAACATTTTTATTCTGAGAGACCACCACAGACTCTACATTGTCTTTCTCGATCACCTTCTGGAACTGCTTCCAGGTCAATTCTTTTTCTTTCTGGTCAAACTGGTTGGTGAACCACAGCGCCGCGAATAAAAACACGACAAAGATAAGCAGGGTCACACCGCTCAGCCCTCTTCCTTTTTTCTCGTTCAATGTTTATAGCCCCTTTCTACTCCACACCTTCTACTACACCGATGTATGGTAGATTTCTATATTTTTGAGCGTAATCCAGCCCATATCCCACTACGAATTCGTCCGGAATCTCAAACCCGACATAGTCAACCGTGACGTCTCTTACGCGTCTCTCCGGCTTATCCAGCAGTGTGCACAGCTTCATGCTGTTTGGATGTCTCTTGGCAAGTATGTCGAGCAGATAATACAGCGTTCTTCCTGAATCAATGATGTCCTCAACAACGAGTACATCTTTGCCTTCCAGCGCCTCATCCAGATCCTTGGCGATCTTTACGACACCGCTTGAGGACGTGCCGTCCCCGTAGCTGCTGACGCTCATAAAGTCCATGGATACCGGAACTGTGATTCTCTTTGCCAGTTCACACATAAAGAACACTCCGCCTTTTAACACACAGATAAGGTGTACCTGGCGTCCTGCATAATCTTCACTGATCTTCCTGCCTAATTCATCGATTCTCTTTGCAACTTCTTCCTCCGACAACAATACTTTAACAGTCTCTGCCATCTCTTTTTCCTCCGTCTACTTCTATTTCCAGAATTCTTTTCGTCTCTTCCGTTACCTGATATTTCTGGTTCTGCCTTACGCCCACCACCCACATAATATGATGTCCGTCGGCCGCGAGCCATATCTGGTCTCTTTCTTCCTGTGGTATTTTTTCATTGATAAAAAACTGTTTCAGCTTCTGGGTCCTGCCGTCTCTGTCAATGGTAAGGTAATCTCCCGGCTCCCTGTGCCTCATTTTAACAGTATTCTTTATTATATCATAATCAAACCATTTCGTGTAGGGGGATTTGGGAAATGTTCTCATCTCGCCTGTCCTCTCGATCACGCGGCATGTCATATGCATATCTTCCGTTTTTCCGCCGCCGGCAGACTGCCGGCCTTCCTTTGTAAAGCGGATGCCTTCGTAACACCGCACAGCCGTCACACCGTAAGGCAGACAGAGCCGTCTGCCCACCTGCCTGTGCATGAGTTCTGTTATAAGCCTTACATGGACCGCTTCTATATTTTTGCTCCTGCCCGCAGTCCGGCAGAGAATGCGGTGTATCACATACGGTCTCAGCACTTCCGGCACACGCGCAAACTCCTTCTTCAGTAGCAGACTTCTCCCCGCCCCGTCTGTGTCCACGCAGGCTTTTTCCTGCTCCGCGGCCTGTGAATCCACGTATGCTCCGAGAAGCCGCATCTGCCTTGCCGTCTCCGCCATATGTTCAGATGCCTGCGCGTTGATCTCTTTTTCCAGATAGGGAATCACCTGGTTGCGGATCTTATTCCGGGCATAGCTGTCCTCTGAATTTGTTTCATCCGTACAATATGATATTCCCCGTTCTTCAAGATATGATTCCACTTCTTTCCTTTTCAGGCATAAAAGTGGATGGATCCACACCCCTTCAACCGGCGGGATCCCGCCCATGCCTTTAAGTCCGGTTCCACGGCAGAGATTTAGAAGCAGCGTCTCCGCATTGTCGTTCTGATGATGGGCCAGCGCTATCTTCGTGCCTTGTTTCTTTCTCAGCACTTCCTTAAACGCGGCGCGGCGCACCTCTCTGCCGGCCTCTTCCACCGTCAGCTTGTGTTCAGCCGCGTATGTCTTCACGTCTTCATGATAAACTAAAAGCTCTACTTTCTGTTCGCGGCAGATCTTTTCAACGTACTGCGCATCCCTGTCCGCAGTCTCTGCCCGCAGCCCGTGGTGGACATGAACTGCCGTCACGGAGAAGCCTATCTCCTTTTTCAATTCCAGAAGCACGAAAAGAAGGCATATGGAATCTGCCCCTCCCGATACGCCTGCTATGACTCTGTCTGACTGCTGCAGCATATGATATTCTGCCGCATATTCTTTGACACGCTGATACATGTTTATCCACCAGTTCTTATATTTTCTTATCTTAAATATATAGAAGTTCCCTCTAAATTGCAAGTTTTCCTCACAGTTTCCACATCCCGACCGCCAGCACGGTCATATCGTCTATCGGGACTTCCCCCGTCCATTCCAGCACTTGTCCGAGTATATGATGCGCAAGTTCCTTCGGATTGACAATATTGGAGCCTTCTATGAAGGTACTCATAAGTACATCCTGTTCACCAACAGGAAGGGCATCCATGACTCCGTCCGTCACCATGATGATAAAGTCTCCCGACTCCAGCTCTTTTTCCACAGATTCTATCTCTATATCCTGTATGACGCCGATGGGCAGTGTCGTGGAACTGATTCTCTCCACCCCGCTTTTCCTTTTGATAAATGTTGTGGACGCGCCCGCCTTAACGAATTCACATTTTCCGCTGTACAGATCAAACAGGCTTACGTCGATCGTGGAAAAGCGCACTTCTTCTCTGCCGATGACAAGAGCGGTGTTCATCATCTGAATTGCCGTCTTGACCGGGAAACCTGCCTCCAGCAGTTCCTCAAGCATCTCTACGACCATAGTGCTCTCCCGAAGGGCGTCTTCCCCGGAACCCATGCCGTCGGACAGCGCCACTCCTTTTTTTCCCCCGGGCAGGTCTGTCATAAGGAAGGTGTCCCCTGATATTTTTTCGCAGCCTTTTCCAATCTTGGCCACACCCTGCAGCGTATGATACCTGGCGCCTTCCACACAGGCGACCGTACAGTAGTCCTCCCCGATGATCGGACGCTCCCCCTGCTCCAGCATCATGACGCGGCCTACGCATCTGCCGATCTCCGCCGCCAGCTCCTTTGTGGCTATACAGTGCCCTTTTGAGGCTTTTACCGTCACATGTATCTCATATTTTCCCTCGGCAGTCACGAAAAATACAGAGGAAAGCATGCGGATGCCAAACTTTTTCAAGTGATTTTTCAGCTTTTTCTCCAGATGCTCGTCCTCAAAAATGCCGGCGTCCAGTTCTCTTGTCGTGTACTGGATCATCCTTGCAAAACTGTTGAGCTGAATGGCGTACCCTTCCCGGTTCTGCACGATCCGGTTGTTCCAGAGCAGGATCTGCTTGGCATTTTCAAACACTTCCAGTGTCTCCCTCAGAAACCGGGGCGCTGATATGCATTTTTTCTGAAGCTTTCTCTTTATCTCTACATTCAGCTCGGCGCCGTATTCTTCTACCGTGCATAGTATTTCGTAAAGCATCTGATATGTATGTACCCGGTTTTCGCCGAGACACCATTCTTTTTTCTCGCAGTTTTCGCACACCTTGTCCGTTATTTTTACAAACATATCCTCGATCTCTTCTTTGGAGAACGTTCCTTTGTAGTCTTCCAGTGTAAGGAATGTCCTGGACAAGTGCATAAGTGAATCTGCGAACTTGTCCATCTGTATGACATAAGGGTTCAGAAACGTACCCTTTTCTTTTACTTCAGCCATGATAGCTCCCCCTTTTATTTATTGAACACAAAAAAGCTTTAGGAATATTGTTTCCTAAAGCTTCATCATCTGTGTATTATATCATCTAATCTATTTTGCCTTGAATATGATCTCACCTTCGTGGACGAGGCCGAGCTTTTCTCTTGCCACATCTTCTACATATTCATCAGTGCCTACGTAATCTTCCAGTTCGTCGATCTTGGACGCCCGGTTTTTTTCTTCTTTTATCTGCTTTTTGAGCTCTGTCTCCTGTGCGACATAAGATTTTTCCTTCGCGCGAAGCGTTATCCCGTTGATGGATACCATCACGAGTAGCAGCAGTATGACTGAACTGATAGCCAGCACACTTCTTTTGTGGCGCTGAACACGCTTTTTCTGCCGTCTCCTGCGGCTCTTTTGTTTAATTCCATTCATTGTTATACTCACCCTTTTTTCCGGCCCGCAGACCAGAATACTCACCCGTTAATCATAATAATATTATCTTTTTTTGCCTGATTTATCAATAGTTTTGGACAAATTCTTTTTGCCGCGGGCGTACATTTTTTTGTGTACTTTTTCGGCCTGCCTGATCAAAAAAGCGGCCAAAATGGCTCCAATCACAACACCTAGTATAAAGTACCACCGAATGCTACCATCACTTGTATGGTAAATTTGCACAAACAAATACAGCGCCGAGCCGAGCCAGAAAAAGAAATCCTCCACCCCTATCACGGCAAGGCTGTGCTTTACGATTTCCCTGAAACTGCTGATACATTTATATATAAGACGCACGATCGCCCCTGACAATACGGCCAGTACAAATACAATAAATTCTTCTCTGATTCCCGGCATATGCAGTTACCTGAACAGTTTGGAAAACAAATTCTCCCCTTGTTTTCCTGCTGCATGAACGTCAGAGTAAGCGATGCTGTCAATATTGCCGGACAAGTCTACCTCGCCTTTTTCCAGGCTTAAGCGGTTTACGTGCAGATCCGTCCCTTTGACCATCATCATCCCCTGCTCTGTCTCTAAAAGAATCTCATTTAAATCAAAAGATAATACATCTATAACGCCTGTCACCAGGCTGGTTTTTCTATTATTAACTACCAGCTTATGTCCTTTTTGTACTGGTCTCTCTTCCATGTGCATCACAACCTTTCTTCATAATCATATGACAGGTTGTTCTTCTTTATTACAAATATTTGAACAGGTCCTTTGCCTCTTCTTTTTTCGTCGTCTCCTGTATATCGAGCACTTCGACTTTCACTGTCTTTGTCCCGAACTGGATCTCTATAATGTCCCCCGGTTTCACCTTAACCGAAGCTTTGGCAACGCTTCCGTTTACCGTCACACGGCCGGCGTCGCACGCCTCGTTTGCAACCGTTCTGCGCTTAATGAGCCGGGAAACTTTTAAAAATTTATCCAAACGCATGATCTGTCTATGTCCTCCTGTCTATTGTGAACTAAAAAAGTAGAGAGCAGTATGCTCTCTACTTGTTAAACCGCCTTAATCCTTATGCATTAACAGCGTCTTTTAATGCTTTACCAGCTTTGAATTTAGGAGCTTTGCATGCAGCAATCTTCATTGTCTTGCCTGTCTGTGGGTTTCTGCCCTCTCTTGCTGCTCTTTCGCTTACTTCAAATGTACCAAATCCTACTAACTGAATTTTCTCACCTTTTTTAAGTTCAGCTGTAATTACATCAACAAAAGCTTTTAAAGCTTTTTCTGAATCTTTCTTTGATAATTCTGCCTGCTCAGCGATAGCTGCTACTAATTCTGTTTTGTTCATGGATAATTTCCTCCTCTTGTTTAGATATAGAATCCCTTACTAAAATTCTACTGTTTTTAAAAAACGGCCCGCGCCTTCATCCATATGGCGTTGCCCTTAGTTACTGTTATACCTTCTTTCCCTATGTTTGTCAAGGGAATTTCGCAGTTTTTGCCGTATTTCCAAGGGTTTTACCGATTATAACATGGTATTGATCATGGACAAAACTTCCTCGCCGAGCATGCGCGATTTTTCATCTGCATCTTCCAGAGACGTGCCTTTTATGCCGTAGTAAAATTTGACCTTAGGCTCTGTTCCTGACGGTCTCACGCAGAGCCATGCATCGTCTGTAAGATCATAGTAAAGTACATTGGATGCCGGCAGTCCGGTAGGCGTCACTTCTCCGGTCGTTATATCCTTGATGATATCAGCCTCGTAATCTCTCGCCTTCAGAACTCTGTAGCCCCCGACTTCCATCGGCGGATTCTTACGCAGCGTCTCCAGGATCTCCTGAATTTTCTGAAGCCCTTCTATTCCTTTTAATGTTATGGACTGGATGGAATCCTTATAGTATCCGTATCTCTCATACATGTCCACCATTGCATCCCAGAGCGTCATGCCTTTCGTCTTGTAGTAGGCTGCCGCCTCACAGAGAGCCATTGTCGCAACGATGGCATCCTTGTCCCTTGCATGTGTTCCGATCAGGCAGCCATAGCTTTCTTCAAATCCGAACAGATACTTTCCTTTTCCGGTCGTCTCAAATCCCAGGATCTGCTGCCCGATATATTTGAAGCCGGTCAGCACTTCTATAAGCCCTACGCCGTAGCCTTTTGCGATGGCGTCGGCCATGTTGGACGTTACTATCGTTTTGATAAGGTATCCGTCCTCCGGAAGCCCCTCTGCCGCCTTGCGCTGGCCGAGCTCATAATCTGCCAGAAGACAGCCTGACATATTTCCGGTGAGCACTTTATATTCGCCTGATTTTGCATCTTTTACGTATACACCGAGACGGTCCGCATCCGGGTCTGTCGCGAGCACGAGATCGGCATCTACTTCCCTGGCCAATTTCAGTCCGAGCGTAAATGCTTCTTCCGCTTCAGGGTTTGGATATGAGACAGTAGGAAATTCTCCGTCGGGAAGCTCCTGTTCTTTTACGATATAAACATTTTTAAATCCGAGTTCCTTTAATATTCTTCTGGCGGGTATGTTCCCCGTCCCGTGGAGAGGGCTGTACACAATTTTCAGTTCGCTTCCCATCTCGTCAATGGCGTCCTGATGAATGACCTGTTTTTTCAGTTCTGCGATGTAACCGTCATCTACTTGCGCGCCGATAACTTCGTACATTCCGGCAGCCTTTGCATCTGCAAGGCCCATCGTCTTTACTGTATTGTAGTCGGTGACAGCCTTTACCTCGTCCATAATTCCTTTGTCGTGAGGCGGCGTGATCTGCGCGCCGTCTTCCCAGTATACCTTATATCCGTTGTATTCCGGCGGATTGTGGCTGGCCGTGATATTGATACCCGCAATGCAGCCAAGCGCACGCACGGCATATGACAGCTCCGGTGTCGGCCGAAGTGTCTCGAACACATATGCCTTGATCCCGTTAGCGGCAAGGCAGAGTGCTGCCTCATCGGCAAATTCCGGTGACATACGTCTGGAATCGTACGCGATGGCAACGCCTCTGTCCTGTCCGTTACGTTTCATGATATAATTTGCAAGTCCCTGTGTAGCTTTCCTGACCGTATAGATATTCAGGCGGTTCGTGCCTGCTCCGATAATTCCTCTCAGACCTGCGGTTCCGAACTCCAGGTCTTTATAGAAACGCTCTTTGATCTCGCTGTCGTCTCCCGCGATTTCCCTAAGTTCGGCCTTAGTGTCTTCATCAAAATATGGATTCTCCAGCCATTCTCTGTACTTTTCAAGATATTCCATAAATAAGTACCTCCTGTCTCTTATATGCTTCATATTATACAACAGGATTCTATAAATGGAAAGAAAATATATTCTCCAAAAACCGCTTCTTTTCCTCGGTCTGCCTGATCGCCACATTCAGTTTCTCAATACTTTTCACTGATATCCACGCTTTGTTGGAGTGATAATAAGAATCTGCGATCTTCCAGAATTTTTCCGGATATATGAGCCGGTTTTTGATATACTCGGTCTCCCCGGAGGACAGCGGATGTATGGCGGAATACGCATTCAGCATATTATCGCCGAGCCGTTCTTTCCAGCCGTGCTTTTCCATAACCTTTCTGAGAAAATAATACAAATCTTCTACCTGGATATCTTTTTTAAATTTGTCAAAATTTGTCGTCGCGATCCGGAGTGGTTCTCTCGCAGAATGGCTTCCGTGCGGTCTGTAGTCCGCTCCTCTGGGCGCGTTTCTTCCGGAAACTGAAGCCGGGACAGCTTCCCCCGCAGCCGCGGCTCCTGAGAGGATGAGAATATTATGATAATTATATTCACCATGGGTCATGCATCCCCGTTCCATGCTGTCTTCGTACAATGCGTCATAATCCGAACGCTCCAGCTCCTCCAGCGCCAGGTCCGCCCACTGGTACATCTGGTCAAAGTATTTCAAAAATGCAAATTCAAATTCCCCTTTGGGCGAGAGCCCCCGCATAAATCTCCGCACTTTCTTAAGCTCACGGTTATGCCGGATATATTCCTCCCCGAGATGCGCTCCGGCCGGGGCGCCCTGCTCCAGTTCATGGCACATTACGGTGTGAAGTTTAGCAAGATTCCCTGCCGCCGCCAGCAGTTCTGCCGGTTTACGGATGTCACACTCACGTCCCTGATACCACTGCTTCAATATATATTTGCCGCCGTCCTCCGCTGTACTGACGTATTCTCCCTCCTTGTTCAGGAGAATCGGATCCGTCCATTCGTAGCCCTGGCTCTTCAGATACTCATACAGCTCGCAAAGCGCAGGAATACGTTTCTCAGAAGTCGTCACCTCCCGAAGCAGCAGAAGCCCCTGTTGTGTGTCGCATAAAATAGCACCCCTTGTCTTACGGGTGCCGGTGACATCTATATTATATTGGTCTAATACATTTAGCTCATATTCTTGCATAACATTCCCCTGCACTTTATATAACATATTCTTTCTAACGTATGATATAAAACAACGGAATATGCAAGGGGGACAGGGTAAAATGAGTTGGGGACGGAGGTTTTTTAAAAAACCTCCGTCCCCAACTCATTTTACCCTGTCCCCCGTATGTTTCATTTTATCCCCAGACGGTCCAGCAGCTTTTCTTTCGTGTTCATCTCCGGTTCTTCTATTACAAGAGCCAGCAATTCGCTAAGTTTCTCACCTATCTCTTTCCCCGGAGCCATGCCCGCTTCTATGAGGTCTTTCCCTGTCACTGCCAGCTCTTTCAGCGACACACATTGTCCGGCCGCTTTTATTTCTTTGTATATGCTTTCTATCTCACTCAGGTTTTGTATCTTCTCTTCTCTGAGATATTCACTCTGGGCCAAAACATCTGCTTTTCTCACTTCCATATAATATGGGAACAATTCTTCTCCGATCATGTTCATGGCGCGGCGTATGTTCTTTGCTCTTGCAGGCATACGGTAATCATGATAATAGACAAGCTTCGATACCTTGTGTAGTGTATCATTATCAAATTTCAGCCTTCTTAGCACACTTCTGGCAATATTTTCACTTTCCAGGGCATGCTTTTTAAAATGTGCCACGCCGTTTGCATCTACTGTCTTATATGCTGGTTTTCCTGTGTCGTGCAGAAGCATGGTAAGCCTCAAGATCTTATCCGGCCTTACATTGTTCATTGCGTGGAGCGTATGTTCTCCCACATTGTACATATGATGCGGTGTCTCCTGCTCTGTCTCCATCATCCGGTCAAACTCCGGCAAAAATACTCTCGTGATGCCAAGTTCATAAGCTGTCATAAGAAGCTGGGGCCGCTTTGATGTTACCATCTTAACAAGCTCTGTCTGTATACGCTCTGCACTGATATTTTTCAATGTATAAGCAAGCTTGCGCATTCCCTCTTTTGTCTCATCTTCTATATCAAACCCAAGCTGGGCCGCAAAACGCACCCCTCTTAAGATACGCAGTGCATCTTCGGAAAACCTTTCTTTCGCATCACCGACACATCTGATCAAACCGCTCTCTAAATCCTTCATTCCGCCAAATATATCTGTCAGACCGTCTTTTTCATTATATGCCATGGCATTGATCGTAAAATCCCGGCGCAGCAAGTCCTCTTTCAGACTTCTTGTAAACGTAACTTCCTTTGGATGCCGGTTATCTTCATATTTCCCGTCGATTCTGTAAGTCGTGACCTCGAATCCCTCATGCTCGAGCAATACCGTCACTGTACCGTGTTCGATACCAGTATCAAAAGTTCGGGGGAACAGTGACTTTGTCTGCTCCGGCATCGCAGAAGTGGTGATGTCCCAATCCTCCGGAGTCCTCCCGAGAACAGAGTCCCTGACACAGCCGCCCACAGCATACGCCTCAAACCCATGTGCCTGGAGCGTCGTAATGATATCATTTACTTTCGCAGGCAGTTTAATTATTAAATCTGGCAAAACAATGACCTCCCCTGAAAATTTACATAGTAATATCATACCCTTTATTTAACATCTTCTGCAATATAAATATTGTTGGGGACGGAGGTTTTTTAAAAAACCTCCGTCCCCAACGCATTTTACCCTGTCCCAAATTTAAATAACCATGTCCCTCTTTTGGTTAACCGGTTCCTTTTATTTCTTTTCTAAGAACTGCCTGAATCTCATCCGCACCTTTTTTTGAAATTCCCAGAGACTTCATTAAAACTTCACCAAACAGCCTGCGCGTGTCTATGTATTCCAATATTTCCTCTTCAGGTACCCCCAGCTGCCACTGCATATCGAAAAGCACTTCTCGTGCTATTCTCAGATTATTCCAGTGTGTGTCTTCCGAAACATCCACAAATACATCCCTGTTATCCCTTTTATGAAATGCCAGAAATTGCTTGTTTGTCTGAAATCTTTTTTCTTTTACTATAAATGCATGTTCGCTCAAAATGTCACCTTTACGGTGGCAATACTCATGGAAGCTGCAGAATTTATAGCTTTGCAGTTTATTCAAATCTCTATCCATCAGGGGATTAAGGTGGATATACCTAAGACAGTTCCAGAAATACTCCTCTTCTTCGATGCATTGGCTCTTGAAGCGGTCCTGAAACACATATCCTATTCGGTTATTCTTGTAGTTATAATATTGGGCATATGCGGCTAAGACTTTAGCCATAAATGATGAAAGCTCCTGAATTTCTGTTTTGACAAGCAGATGTATGTGATTCGGCATTATGCAGTATGCATATACTGCCACATTAAACTGGGATAGGTTATCCCGTAGTAGACTTATAAATCTTTTCCGTTCTCTGTTTTCCGCAAATATTGCAGCGCGGTTTAATCCGCGGGCCATAACATGGTACAGCCCTGTTATACTTTCTCTTCTTCTATGCCTTGACATATATTTTATCCTCCCAGCAGATGGGGACAGGGTAAATTTGTTTGGGGACATGACTATCTTAGTTGGGGACGGAGGTTTTCTAAAAAACTTCCGTCCCCAAATTAAAATTAATATGATTTTCCCCAATATGCCATGTGTTTTGCAGGTTTTCCACACCAGATGCACTTATCTGATATCATCTCTTCATCTTCTATAAGGCACCGTGTAGCAGCTCCGCCTGTGGCGTATTTTACTTCACCTTCGCATTCCGGATCTCCGCACCAGCAGGCTTTGACAAATCCGCGGTTTGCTTTGAACTTTTCAACCATTTCGTCCATTTCAACAGCTGTGTCTATATGACCGTTCAGGAAGTCTACCGCTCTGTTGTACATATCCTCCTGGATCGTCTCCAAAATGTCACGCAGCTTTGTAGCGATTTCATCCAGAGAAACGATGATCTTTTCCCGGGTATCCCGGCGGACAACAACAACTTGATTCTTTTCGATATCTTTTGGTCCGATTTCAATTCGTGTAGGAATACCAAGCATCTCCTGTTCAGAGAATTTCCATCCCGGACTCTTTTCTGAATCATCGATCTTCACTCTGTAACCGGCCTTTTTCAGCTCATCGAGCAGTACGTTTGCCCTGTCAAGCACGCCTTCTTTGTGCTGTGCGATCGGGATGATCCTACATTCTACAGGAGCAACATGAGGAGGAAGTACAAGCCCGCTGTCATCACCGTGGACCATGATGATCGCGCCGATACTTCTCGTGGACCATCCCCATGATGTCTCATAGGCGCTGTGAAGCTGGTTGTTCTTATCTACATATTTTATATCAAATGCGTCAGGGAATCCGCTTCCAAAGAAGTGGCTTGTCGCTGACTGAAGCGCTTTTCCGTCATGCATAAGCGCTTCGATCGTATACGTGTCCTGCGCTCCGGCAAATTTTTCATGTTCTGCTTTTCTTCCTGATACGAAAGGAATGGCGAGCGTCTCTTTGTAGCAGTCCTCATATACATGGAACATCTGTATCGTACGCTCCTCCGCCTCTTCATAAGTCGCATGAAGCGTATGGCCTTCCTGCCACAGGAACTCTCTGGAACGAAGGAACGGTCTTGTCGTCTTCTCCCATCGAAGTACAGAGTTCCACTGGTTCCACACTTTTGGAAGGTCTCTGTATGACTGAACGGTCTTTGACCATAAATCACAGAATAAAGTTTCAGATGTAGGACGGATACAGAGCCTTTCCTGAAGTCTCTCCATACCGCCGTGGGTAACCCATGCAACCTCAGGAGCAAATCCTTCTACATGGTCGGCCTCTTTTTCAAGAAGATTCTCAGGAATCAGAGTAGGAAGGTATACATTTTCTACTCCGGTCTCTTTAAAACGTTTGTCCAAGTCTGCCTGGATCAGTTCCCAAATAGCATAGCCGTTCGGCAGATAGTTGAGACAGCCTTTTACGCTGGAATAATCGCAAAGCTCCGCCTCACGTACAACATCTGTGTACCATTGTGCAAAATCCTCATCACGTGGTGTGATATTTTCTACTAATTTTTTTTCCTTTGCCATGTTTCTCTTCTCCTTTTAACCGCAGGGCCCTTGCCCCACTTATTTAATTTTCGCCGGGAAACAAAAAACGCCGGGCCTTTCGTTTCCCTGAAAAGGGACCGAAAAGCTCGGCGGTACCACCCTAGTTAACTGCGACCCTTTCGCAGCTCTCTCTGATCACCATTAACGCTGATGAAACGCTGTGCTTTCGCACAGTGGCTCCAAGGTAGGTTCATCGCATTTCAAAACAAGAATCTTTCAGCGCCGCGGATTCTCTCTCTGTGGAATTTCCTTTGCAACTACTATTCCTTTTCATCGCCCATTCTGCCTTGTGCAACTAGCATTGCCGGCAGATATTTAGTTAAACGTAATTTTACTTTAGCAGACTATATTTGTCAAGCATAATTTTACCGGCTGATACATTTTATCTCAATAAAATGTACACAAAAAATGCGAGATATGCCAACAGGAACATGACCCCTTCTGTCTTTTTTATTTCATGTTTGCTGATGGCCGCCACATACACGATGATACTGGCAGCGACAAGTATGAGGGTATCATACACTGCTGTCACGTCAAGCTTTATAGGGGTTATGACGGAAGACACGCCCAGTATCAGCAGAATATTGAAAATATTGGAACCGACGACATTTCCCACTGCAAGGTCATTTTCCCCCTTGCCGGCAGCTACCATGGAGGTCACCAGCTCCGGCAGTGATGTGCCCAGAGCCACGATGGTCAAGCCGATAAATGTCTGGCTTAGTCCAAAGTCTTTTGCTATACTGCTGGCACTGTCAACAACAAGGTCTCCGCCCCATATGATACCTGCCAGGCCGACGGCAATAAAAACCCCGCTCTTTAATGGGCTCATTACCTTATAGTCTTCCTCATCGACCGGCATTTCATTCCTCGATCTCAGCGCAGATCGTACTGTTGCAAAAAGAAAAACCACAAACAACGTCAATAATAGCAGACCGCTGTATCTACCGAGAACAAAAATCTGGTCACCTTTCAATACCTTTGTAATTGAAAAATCAGAGTTCAGCAGCAGCAGAATAAGTGTAATAAATATGGAAAAAGGAAACTCTTTTCTCAGAAGTGACCATTTGGCCCTCACAGGCTGCACGAGCGCGCAGCATCCCAGTACCACAAGAAGATTAAACAGGTTTGATCCGAGCACATTGCTCACCGCAAGATCATTGTTCCCCTTCAGGGCTGCCGTTGCACTGACGGAAAGTTCCGGCATGCTTGTCCCAAACGCCACAACGGTCAGACCGATGATGATGGCCGGCACCTTTAATATCTTTGCCACACTGGAGCTTCCGTCCACAAACAGATCTGCTCCCTTTATCAATAATAAAAAGCCCAATATCAGCTTTACATACTCCATAGTCAACTATCCTCTTCCGCTCAATATATTTGCATATTTTCATGCACTATGTTTAAATGATAAGAGTCCATTCAACCAAAGTCAAGGAGATTTCTCTATGAAAAGTAACCGTTTAGATATATTGTATGAAGATAAAGATATAATCGTATGTGTAAAACCTCATGGAACCGCTGTCCAGACTAAAAATACATCGGCTCCGGATATGGTAAGTATGCTCAAAACACATATTTTTTCTCAGGAACCGCAAAACGGAGAGCCTTATCTTGCCGTAATCCACCGCCTGGACCAGCCTGTGGAGGGAATCCTCGTATTCGCCAAGTCCCCCTTTGCTGCGAAAGAGCTGAACCGGCAGCTGCAAAATAAAGGCTTCGGAAAATATTACCGGGCACTGGTGGACGGCATTCCACCGCGAGAAGAAGATACACTGGAAAACTACATGCTGAAAGACGGGCGGACAAATACTTCCCGCATCTGCACACCAGATACCCCCGGCGCCAAACAAGCCCGGCTGCATTATAAAATAATCCAAGAGGGACATGGTTATTTCAAAAAGGGACACGGCGAAACGAAACGGGGACGGGGGAAATCTCAATTTCCCCCGTCCCCGGCCGGCCCGCAGACCGAGCTGGATATTCAGCTGGACACCGGACGCCACCACCAAATACGCGTTCAGATGGCCCATTTAGGCTGTCCAATTGCCGGCGATACAAAATATAACCCTGGCGCTCCAAATGATGGAGAATGGCAGCAAATACAGCTGTGCGCATATAAATTAAGCTTCCGCCACCCCAGAACAGGACGGCAGATGGATTTTTCTTTATTGTAGGGACATGGATACCTCAAAAGGGGACACGGAAAACGTCAGCGGGGACGGGGGAAATCTCAATTTCCCCCGTCCCCGGCCGGCCCCGTTCTGCCGTCCCATCTCCGCCAAAAAGGACATCCCCGCAAGGATGTCCTTTTCCGATCTCTCTCAAATCTCAATGACCGCCAAGTTCTATACTTCTGCCATATCTGGCTCTGCAACTGGCTCTTCTTGTAACGCTTCTTCGTATCTCTCGAGGATAATACTTTGAATCCGCTCTCTTGTTCCCGAGTTGATTGGATGCGCAATATCCCGATATTCGCCGTCTAATGCTTTTTTGCTGGGCATAGCAATAAAGAGTCCCTTTTCTCCTTCGATTACTTTAATGTCGTGTACTACGAATTCATCATCCATAGTAATGGAAACTACCGCCTTAAGTTTTCCCTCTTTTGCTACTTTACGTACGCGTACATCTGTGATTTGCATTTTTTCAAGCCCCTTTCTGTCAGCCGTGCACTATAGTGCATACCTCTCGTTCTTTTCCACGACTACCTTCACACCGTTCTCACCAACGTGGCGCGTATTTGCTCTGATTGTGTCACGACTTTCTACAATACAGTTCTCAATGTACGTATTGTCCCCGAGATATACGTCGTTCAGAATTATGGAATTCTTAATCACGCAATTGTTCCCCACAAATGTCTTCTTGAACAAGATGGAATTTTCCACCGTTCCGTTGATGATACTTCCGCTTGCAACAAGGCTGTTCTTTACGACCGAGCCCGGATTATACTTCGCAGGCGGCAGATCGCTTACCTTGGAGAAAATATCCGGATGTTCCTTGAAGAAGTAGTTTCTCACTTCCGGCTTCAGGAAATCCATATTTGTGCGGTAATAAGCATCCACTGTGGAAATGTTGCTCCAGTAATCTTTTATCTTATAACCGTATATCTTTTTCAGATTCTTATATCTGATAAGAATGTCGGTTACAAAATCGTGCCTTTCCTCCTCTGCGCAGTGCTCAATCAGATCGATCAGCTGTCGTCTTCTGATCACATAGATCCCGGTTGATATCGTATTTGAAGTCGCCACCATAGGCTTTTCTTCAAATTCCTCAATACGCATGGACTCGTTCATCTTGATCGTGCCGAACCTGCTGGCGTCCTCGCCTGCCTCAAGGTCCTTGCACACCACAGTAATATCCGCCTTCTTGGCAATGTGATATTCCAGCACTTTATTATAGTCCATCTTGTAGACCGCGTCGCCGGACGTAATGATCACGTAAGGTTCATGACATCTCTTAAGAAAATCCAGATTCTGATAGATGGCATCGGCCGTTCCCCTGTACCAGTATCCGTTATCCGCAGTTATCGTAGGGGTAAATACATACAGCCCTCCCTGCTTTCTTCCAAAGTCCCACCATTTGGATGAATTCAGATGCTCGTTCAGTGAACGCGCATTATACTGAGTTAACACCGCCACTTTCTGAATGTGCGAGTTGGACATATTACTCAGTGCAAAATCGATCGCCCTGTAGCTGCCCGCGACAGGCATCGCCGCCACGGCCCGTTTGTGGGTAAGTTCCCGCATCTTGTTGCTGTTACCGCCTGCTAAAATAAGACCTACTGCTCTCATACTCGTTCACCTGCCTTTATCAATGTTTCTCCGCTCTCAAGTATTCCGTCCGGGTAGTCTTCCTTAGATGTAACACCGCTTATGGCAGTATTCTTTCCAATCTGGACTCCTCCAGGTATCTCCGAGTTCTCGCCAATGGTCACAAGACCAAATGAATAAACCGACGGCTTCAGTTTGTTGGGCACTTCCGCTCCGATCCCCAGCGTAACATTATCGCCGACCTTTACACTCTCTGCGATGATCGACTTGTCGATCACACAGTTGCTCCCAACCGCAACGTCTTTCATGATAATAGAATCCCTCACGACAGTTCCGGCGCCGATCGTAACGCCCGAACCGATCACGCAGTTATGTATCTCACCGTATATCTCCGAACCGTCTCCGATGATACTTCTCTCGATCACCGCATCCCCGGACACATACTGCGGAGGAATAATATCGCTGTTTGTGTATATTTTCCAGAATTCTTCATATAAATTAAACTCAGGAATAATATCGATCAGTTCCATATTTGCTTCCCAATATGAGCCGAGCGTACCGACATCCTTCCAGTAGCCGTTGTACTCATACGCGAAAAGCCTGTCTTCCCTGTCGTGGCAGTACGGAATGATATGCTTTCCAAAATCACATCCCGGCTCGTCCTGAAGTGCAAGGAGCGCCTCTTTGAGCACCGGCCAGCTGAATATGTAGATACCCATGGATGCCAGATTGCTCTTCGGCTCCGGCGGTTTCTCCTGGAATTCAGTAATACGGCCCTCCTCGTCCGTGATCACGATTCCGAAGCGGTTTGCCTCCTCCATTGGAACCGGCATGGCGGCAATTGTGACGTCCGCTTTATTTTCCTTGTGGTAATCCAGCATAACTTCATAGTCCATCTTATAAATGTGGTCGCCGGACAGAATCAATACGTAATCCGGATTAAACGTGTCCATGTAATCCAGGTTCTGGAAAATGGCATTGGCCGTGCCAGTATACCATTCGCTGCTATTGCTTTTCTCATACGGCGGAAGTATGGTCACGCCGCCGATATTACGGTCTAAATCCCACGGAATACCAATTCCGATATGTGTATTCAGTCGTAACGGCTGATATTGCGTTAGCACTCCTACAGTATCGATTCCTGAGTTAATGCAGTTGCTGAGCGGGAAGTCAATAATCCTGTATTTACCTCCAAAAGCAACGGCTGGCTTGGCCACTTTTGCCGTAAGGACTCCCAACCTGCTGCCTTGTCCTCCTGCCAGCAACATTGCTATCATCTCTTTCTTAATCATGTCATCACCCCTTCTCAGTAATTCGTTGCCCACATTATATCATATTTTTTATTTTGAGTGAACAACATTTACAAAAAAATTGAATTTTCTGTTAACTTTTTATTAATTTATTACAAAAAAATACGGCTTGGTTTTTTTTGCATATATGTTTATAATAATATGAATAGGGATAAACTTTTATTCCAATATCTGGTCCTTACGTATAATTTTATAAAACAGGAAGGTATCTTATGTATAAAATCAATTTTGAACAACCGGTACACGTACATTTTATCGGCATCGGCGGCATCAGCATGAGCGGTCTCGCGGAAATACTCCTCAAGGAGGGATTTACTGTCTCAGGTTCAGACAACAAAGAGTCTGCCCTGACAGACCACCTCAGCAGTCTGGGCGCCACAATATTTTACGGACAGAAGGCTTCTAATATAATAGACGGAATAGATGTGGCAGTTTATACAGCTGCCATACACGAAGACAATGAAGAATTCAAGGCGGCAGCGCAAAAGGGGATCCCCATGCTCAGCCGCGCCGAACTGCTCGGGCAGCTCATGACCAATTATGACGTCCCGATCGCAGTGTCCGGAACCCACGGAAAGACGACCACAACTTCCATGCTTTCCCATATTCTCCTGGCGGGAGACCTGGATCCGACCATATCTGTCGGAGGGATCCTCAAAGCGATCGGCGGTAATATCAAGGTCGGCACATCCGGTTTATTTGTGACGGAGGCGTGTGAATACACCAACAGCTTTCTTCACTTCTTTCCCAAAATAAGTGTCATTTTGAACATTGACGAAGATCATCTCGATTTCTTCAAGGATCTGGATGACATCAGGAATTCCTTCCGCCGCTTTGCCGCGCTCCTTCCGGCCGACGGAACACTTGTCATCAACGGAGAGATCGAGAATCTCGAAGAGATCACTGCCGGACTTTCATGCCGCGTCGTGACCTATGGCACAGAGCATTCCATGAATTACAGCGCCTCCAATATCTCACACAATGAAAAGGGCGACGCGTCCTTTGACCTCGTAAAGAACGGTGAGTTTATGGAGCGCGTCCAACTCTCAGTGAACGGAGACCACAATGTATCCAACGCCCTCGCCGCGGTCGCGGTGGCGGATATTCTGTCAGTTCCGCTGGCGGATATATGCAGAGGACTTAAGGAGTTCGCGGGAACAAACCGCCGGTTTGAACACAAAGGAGAAAAGAACGGCTTTACCGTCATTGACGACTATGCCCATCATCCGACAGAGATCAAAGCATCCCTTACCGCGGCGGCCCACTATCCGCACAAGGAACTCTGGTGCGTGTTCCAGCCGCACACTTACACAAGGACAAAAGCCTTGTTCCACGAATTTGTAGATGCACTTGCACTCGCAGACCACGTTATACTGGCAGATATATACGCAGCCAGAGAGACAGACACACTCGGTATCTCATCCCGGGATATCGCGGATGCCCTGAAAGAAAAAGAATGTGACGCTTACTATTTCTCTACATTTAAAGAGATCGAAGACTTTTGTCTGGATATGTGTCATAAAGGGGATTTGTTGATAACTATGGGCGCAGGAGATGTTGTAAATATTGGGGAAAGTATCCTTAAGAGATAGGTTATCCACAGTTTCCACACAATTTTATCAACAAAAAACTGCTTTTTTGCCTTAGAAATTACTTTTTTGCCTGTCCTTCTAATGCTATAATATCTCTACGTAAGACATAATCATGAGGGAGGACTGGCGTAAAGTTATGAAGAAGCTGACATTGACCAATCACGCACAAGAGAAGACAACCGTACTGGAAAACGAATTTATCGACCAATACATGGCCGAGGCAAACGGAGAATATGTGAAGGTGTATCTTCTTCTTCTGCGCCATTTAAATAATCCCGACGGCAGCCTTAGTGTTTCCCAGATCGCCGATATTCTGGATGACACGGAAAAGGATGTTATCCGGGCGCTCAATTACTGGAAAAAACGGGGGCTTCTCGACTTTGACCCGGCAGAGCTGAACGGCGCTCCTTCCGCAGAGAAGGCCGCCGCACGTACTGTACCGGCGCATGTTGCGCCTGTCCAGGAAGAATCTGCTGATAAGCCAGCGGCGCCGCCTGCCGCAGCCGCCCCCACGCAGAATATCCAGCCGTACCGCAACCGGAGGGAACGGGAGGAATTCAAAGAACTGCTTTTTGTGGCGGAACAATACCTCGGCAAAACATTGTCTGCAACTGAGATCGACACCATTACATATTTTTATGATACGCTCCATATGTCCACCGACCTGATCGAGTATCTCATTGAATACTGCGTCGAAAACGGACATAAGAGCATGCATTACGTACAGAAGGTGGCGCTGTCCTGGGCTGAACAGAAGATCACGACAGTCGCCGGAGCGAAGGCAAACACCATACTTTACAACAAAAACTGCTACTCTGTACTGAATGCTTACGGGATCAAAGGCCGGGTGCCCGCGGCGTCCGAGATCACCTGTATCCGCCGGTGGAACGAAGAATACGGCTTTTCACTCGAGCTCATACTTGAGGCGTGCAGCCGCACAATGAACACCATCCACCAGCCAAGCTTTGATTACACAGAATCCATACTAAAGAGCTGGCTCGCCAAAGGCGTAAAGCATCTGAAAGATGTGGAAGCGCTCGATGCGGAATATCTGCTCGAAAAAGAGCGCAAAAAGAAAAAAGAAACAAAAGCAGCCGCGCCTTCCGGCAGCAGGAACAACAAATTCAATAATTTTGAAGGCCGCGATTATGACATGAATGACCTGGAACGCAAGCTCGTCCAGTAATAAATTCAGTTACAAAATAAGTTAAAGGAGACTGCTGACATGGCACTTTCGAATTCCCAGTACGAATTTTTAATGCGCACGTACGAGCAGAAACAGCTGGATAACGAAAGCCGTCTTCGCAGGCGGTACGAAAATGTATATAGCAGAATTCCGGAATTGGAGGAGATAGATCATTCTATCTCCGCTTTTAGTGTGGCACAGGCACGCAGACTGCTGGAAGGAGACGGCCAGGCGCTCTCTTCCCTGAAAGAAAGCATAGCGGAACTCTCCGCCAGAAAAATACAGCTGTTAAAAGATAACGGATACCCGGACGATTATCTCGAGCTTCATTACACGTGTCCGGACTGCAAGGACACCGGTTACAGAGGCACGAAAAAATGCCACTGCTTTAAAAAAGCGATCGTCGACCTGCTGTACACACAGTCTAATCTGCAGGAAATACTGGAGAAGGAAAACTTCTCGACCTTCTGCATTGATTATTATTCAAGCAACCACATCGATCCGGTGAAAGGCCGCTCTTCCAGGGAAGCCATAGAAACCGCCCTGAAGGCATGCCGCGGATTTGTGGATACATTTTCTTCAGAGTTTCGCAACATACTATTATACGGAGACACGGGCGTCGGCAAGACATTTCTCACACATTGTGTCGCAAAAGAGTTGATCGATGACTCATTTTCTGTTATATATTTTACTGCGGCCCAGTTATTCGACGTATTTGCACAAAATACATTCGGCAGGAGAGAGGATGCAAAGGATGACTCCTTTGAACACATCTACAGCTGCGACCTGCTTATTATCGATGATCTCGGCACTGAACTCCCGAACTCATTCACGACCTCTCAGCTGTTCGTATGCCTGAATGAAAGAATACTTCGGCAGAAATCGACAATGATCTCGACAAATCTTGCACTGGAAGATTTGAAATCCATATATTCCGAGCGGACGTTCTCACGTCTGAGCAGCAACTTTACCATGCTCCGGCTCACCGGAGACGATATAAGAATCCAAAAAAAATTATTAAACCTAGGAGGTACAAAGGATGTTACGCCGTAACGAACGTAATTTGGAAAATATACCGGTGGGGGCTTTGGGCATCATCGCTCTCGACGGGTGCAAGGAGATGGGCAAAAGGGTCGACGATTATATCGTTAAATGGCGCCGTGAAGACGGGCCGGAATACAAAAATGACATAGTGTTCAACGGATATGAGCGCGATACTTATCTTGTAAATGCCAAAGTACCGCGTTTTGGTTCCGGTGAGGCCAAAGGTATTCTCGGAGAGTCTGTCCGGGGAAGAGACCTGTACCTCATGGTTGACGTCTGCAACTACAGCCTCACGTATTCCCTGACCGGACACACGAACCATATGTCTCCGGATGACCATTACCAGAATCTGAAGCGGGTCATCGCGGCGGTCGGCGGCAAAGGCCGGCGCATCAACGTCATCATGCCGTTTCTCTATGAGAGCCGCCAGCACAAACGGAGCAGCCGCGAATCACTGGACTGCGCCCTTGCGCTGCAGGAACTGGTCAGAATGGGCGTAGATAATATCATAACCTTTGATGCCCACGACCCAAGAGTACAGAACGCAATTCCGTTGAGCGGGTTTGAAACCGTCCGCCCGACCTACCAGTTTATCAAAGGTCTGCTGCGTCACTTCAAAGACCTGAGCATAGACAGTGAACACATGATGGCGATCAGCCCGGATGAAGGCGCGACGGAGCGGGCCATCTATCTCGCCAATGTATTGAACCTGGATATGGGCATGTTCTACAAGCGCCGCGACTACACCAGGATCGTAAACGGCCGCAACCCGATCGTAGCCCACGAATTTCTCGGTTCCTCCGTGGAGGGAAAAGACGTGATCATTCTTGACGATATGATATCCTCCGGCGACAGTATCCTGGATGTGGCAAAGCAGCTGAAGCAGCGGAAGGCGAAAAGAATCTTTGCGGCGGCCACCTTCGGCCTTTTCACAAATGGAATGGACAAGTTTGACAAGGCTTATGAAGAAGGCCTCTTCGACGCTATCCTGACGACAAACCTCATTTACCAGACTGAGGAGCTGCTCGAAAAACCATATTATATCAGCTGTGATATGAGCAAATACATCGCCCTTATGATCGACACGCTGAACCACGACGGTTCCATCAGCAGTATTCTCGATCCAAACGAAAGAATTCAGAATGTCCTCCAGAAATACCGGAGAGGCGAAGAAATATAGTTCCTGATCCAAAAATAAAAAGACGTGGAGTTCTCAGCGTAAAACCTGAGTGCTCCGCGTCTTTTTATTTACAGACAGGCAGATCCATACATCCGTCCGTTTTTATTTTTGCCTTCTCTTCAGATATTCCAGCGCTTCCCTTACATTTTCCTCCTTGTCGGCGTCGTTCAGCCATTCAAATGAAATGTATCCGTCATATCCAATCTCACAGAGCGCCTCGAGTATCCCAGCCCAGTCACAGATCCCGGCTCCCACCGGCAGATTATAACAGGCGAGCCCGTCTCCGTCGCAGGCGCGTACGTGAGTCAGCCTGCCGCCATACTTATGGACGGCCCACGGAAGTATCTCCCGCTGGATAAATGCCTGGGCCGTGTTAAATGATACGCTCATATAATCGCCTTTCAGCTGTTTCAGCATCCTGAGCATCGTATCCGTATGAGGCGCCATCGTATTATACCGGTTCTCGATCCTGCACGGCATTCCCTCCGCACGGGCGGTATCCTCGGCCCGTTTCATTCCCGCGATAAAATTCTCCCAGTATGTTTCCCACTCAAAATCGTCCGGAAAATAGAGCCGGAATTTAGCGTCAAATCTCCACCCTTCCACGCTCCTCGTCTCCCCGCCCGGCAGAACCATGTCCGGCAGATTCAGGTAATAGTATTCCGGAAGCGTGGCCGTCGTCCTCACCGTAATATCGTCCTGCGGATACGGGGCGGTAAACGAAACCGCGCCGGCTCCGAGCTGTTTTGCCAGCCGGCAGACTCTGCCAAGATTTTCCACAGCGCGGTCCTGTTCTTCGGGGCGCAGACTTGCCAGACCCCCGATCATATTCTGGAACATACACAGCTGTATTAGCTCCAGCCCATTTTGTTCCAGCAATTCCTTCATATGCGACACCGTGTCATCTGTCCAGTACGCCTCCAGTTCCCTCTCGTCATCCACCATAAGCTCGATCCCGTCAAAACCGGCCTCCGCCACTTTCTTTACCGCCTCATCATAAGGTGCATGATAATCCGGTTCCATAAGAGTCCAGACGGTACATCCATATTTTACTGCCATATTATGCCCTCCTTTCACCGGCTTCTCACGCGTCAATGAGCGCCCTCAAGTATTGCAGCGCTTCTGTACAGTGTCTTGTCTTTTCCGAGTCATGGGCCCACTCCAGAGACAGGTATCCGTCATATCCTATGTCCTTCAGCGCCTTGACCACTTCCTCCCAGTCCGTATTGCCGTACCCTACCGGAAGATTATACGCCGCCAGCCCGTCGCCGTCGCGCATATGGACGTGATACAGCCGCTTTCCGTACTTATGGACAGACCACGGAAGATATTCCCTCTGCAGATATGCCCACACTGTGTCGAGATTGGCCCCGATATTATCCTCTCCCACCTCTTCGCACAGTCGTATCACAGAATCTGTGTGAGGAGTCATCGTGTTGGCATGATTTTCGATGGCGAGTCTGAACCCATAACTTTTTGCGGTCTGCGTCACCCGGCGCACTGCGTCCACATGGCTTTCCCAGTACCGTTCCCAATCAAACGGCTTTGGAAAGTTATACTTCAGCTTTGTCTGGAACGTCTGAAGCGCGCGGATCCTCGGATCCACCCCGGGTACATTGATATAATAATATTCTGGAAGATAAGAATTCGGAGCAGTTATGACATCCGGCCATGGAGATACAAAGTTCACAATACCGCACCCCAGATCCGCGCTTATCTCACACCCCGCCTTGAACGCGTCCACAGAGCGCTCTATTCTTTCTTTATCCAGGCTCGCAAGCCCGTCCATCACATTCTGGAACATGGCGAACTGGGATACCTCCAGTCCGTAATAATCCAGCATTCTCTTTATCTCTTTCCTTTTTTCCGGCGTCCAATAACCATGGATGTCCTCAAAATCACGGAGGATCAGCTCCATTCCGTCAAACCCAAGCTCCCCGATGGAGCGGATCGCCCCTTCATACGGAGGATTGTGAGCCGGTTCCGTCCATGTCCAGGCCGCACAGCCTACTTTCATCGCCATATCATTTCTCCTTCTTTCTATTCTTTTACAGCTCCTGACATATTATCTACAAAATAGTTCTGCACCAATGTAAACAGCAGCACTGCAGGTACTGCTATGAGCGTACAGGTAGCCATCATTCCTCCCCAGTCTGTGCTTCGCATGCCGACGAAGCTCTGAAGTCCGATGGGAAGCGTATATTTTCCCGGCGTGGTGATGAGATTCACCGCAAACATAAATTCCTGCCATGCCTGTACAAATACGTAGATCGCGGTACATACGATCCCCGGCATCCCAAGGGGAAGCAGTATCTTGAAAAATGCTTTTGTCGGACTTGCCCCGTCGATGGCGGCAGATTCAAACAGCTCTTTCGGTATGCCTGTAAAATGTCCCGTCATCAGTATGAGGGCAATGGGGATGCCGGTTATCGACGCCGTATATGTCAGAATAAGTGAAGCATATGTGTTCTGGATCCCCATCATCCGGTATATCGTCATGAGCGGCACCATCATCGTGATCGTAGGAAGAATCTGCATTATATATAGAAGATTTGTCAGCATCTTTGCCGGAGCAAACTTGAAAAAGCACATGGCATACGCCGCAAACGCCGCGATGATCACAGTCAGCAGCATAGTTGCGATGGTGACGATGAGACTGTTCCTCAAAAATGTAAGTACATCATATTCACGGAATGCCGTGACATAATTATCTAAGGTAAATGTATCCGGAAACAATTTGGGCGGATATGTCAGTATTTCATCCTTCGTCTTAAATGAACTTATGATGATCCAATATACGGGAAATATAATGATACCCAATGTAACGAGCAGTGAAAAATACTGCAAAATCTTTGTTGTCAGCTTTTTATTCATGATACCGCCTCCTTCCTGCTCATTTTCAAAATTGCTGCCCCCGCCTTAACAGCCGCGAAGCATACCAGTATGATCACAAGCGCGATGACACTCAGCGCAGTGGCCTGGGCAAAATTAAAGTTCTGGAATCCGGCCTGCCGGATGAGATACGGCAATGTCGTCGTGGCGCCGGCCGGCCCGCCGTTCGTAAGTATATATATAATTGAAAATGAATTAAAGGACCAGACAAAAAGCAGCATCATACAGCGGCTCAGTATAGGGCCGATCCAGGGCAGCTTGATATACCGGAACGTCTGCAGCGCATTGGCGCCGTCCATCTTAGCCGCTTCTATATAAGAGTCCGGCACAGCGCTCAATTTGGCATATGTCATCACAGCGACAAACGGTGCCGTCCTCCACACATTCGCCATAATGACCATTGCCATGGCAAGGACGCCGTCAAAGAAAAACGACGTGCCGTCCGCAATAAGTCCTGTCTCACGCAGTATATAATATATCATACCTGTATCCGAGGAAAACAGCCATTTCCACACATATGCAGTTACAGATTCCGGTATGATCCACGGCATAAGTATAAAGGCTTTGATGAGGATGCTCCCTTTGATCCGGAAGGTCATTACGATCGCATAGAACATCCCAAGCAGCATGGTCAGGCATACACAGCCGATAATAAAAACAACGGTCAGCCGTATGGCGCTCCATGTGCCCGGATTAGACAGCACATCTGTATAATTTTTTATACCGACAAACTGAAGCTTTCGTCCGTTCATGCTGTAGTTTGTAAAACTGATTCCTATGTTAAGCACAAACGGACAGAGCATAAACAGAAATATCAGAATAAAAAAGGGGGTGCTGTACAAATATGGCATGATATTATTCAGTTTTTTTCTCAAAGTTATCCACTCCTGCCATAAAGGGCCGTACGAGCCGGCCCTCTCTTTTATTTATTGTCATCAATTACTTTCTGAATCGTGTCGTTTGCCAGCTTTGCCGCATCGGAAAGTGATGTCTTATCATCAAATGTGATCTGCTGGAATACAGGGAGGAATGCGGTGGTCATCTCGCTCCTGAGCTGGAAGCCGACCGGTGATATCGCCACGCCATACTGCATCAGATCCTGAAATTCTGGATAATAGCTCTTCTGCTCTTCTGTAAAATGCTCTTCCGCATCTTTTCTTCCGCTTAAGCCTGCTGTCATTTTTCCCGCGTTTTCCGGGTCTGCCTTGTATTCAAGGAACTTAAATGCCATGTCTTTATTTTTTGAATTGGCAAATACTCCGAGATTCCATCCGCTCATAAGCGCTACCTCGCTGCCTGAGCCCTTCGGGAACGGCGCGGTCACGAGCTTGCCTCTCACGTCCTCATTCAGCGCGTCATACATCCAGGCTCCGCCGATGGTACATCCGGCATGCCCTGAATTCAGCGCTTCATACATTGCAGTGTCGTCCATGGTCGCCAGCGTATCTCCATCTATTGTCGCAAAGATTTTTCTCGTGTTCTCGATCCATTTTTCACCGGTCGCGTTATTTAAATCAGCCTTCCAGCTGTCCCCGTCTTCTTTTACAAAGGCTCCGCCGTCGGTGAAAAGAAACAGCCCCATGAGCTGGCACGCGATGGCAGTGGAATTATAGCGCACTGCCAATGGCAGATACCCCTTTGCCTCAGCTTTTTGACAGTAATCAATGAACTCATCGATCGTAGCAGGCGGATTCTCGAATCCGAGATCATTTAACACATCGGAATTATAGATCGTCGTCTGCACGTCTGCCACCTGCGGGATCGCATAAACAGAACCGTCCACCGTATTTCTTTCGATCGTTGAATCGATAAAATCATCAAACTTCAGCGTCTCTGATTTTTCTTCATACTTATCCAGCGGCTCCAGCACACCGGCTTTGGCCATCTGTGACACAAAATCAGTCTCCACAAACACCGCGTCGAAATCATCCCCGCCGCTGGCCGATACATTCATCAGTTTCTGATGCAGCTCCGCGTACGGCGTCTCAACAAAGTTCACTTTTACATTATACTTATCCTCAAAACCTTTGATATTTTCTGTGATCAATCCGCCGTCCGTACCTTCTGTACTTCCGTCAATGAGGATCGTCAATGTCTCTTTTCCTTCTTTTTCGTCCTTCTGTGCGCTTTCCTTTTTCCCACACCCCGCACATGCCGCCAGCATGGATAAAACAAGCGCGATACTAATCAGTTTCTTCCCTTTCATAATAAATCTCCTTTCCTTGTACTGCAGTTACTCTATGTCAATCCAGCAGTTCTTTAAATTGCTTTCATAACATGCCTCCACTATCTTTGTCACATAATATCCCTGGGCAAAATCCGCGTACCGGTACGTGCTGCCGGGTTCCTGTATGGAATGGTAAAAATCTTTCAGCGCGTTTGCCAGCGCATCTGTCCATCCTGCCGGATGACCGTTTGGAAGCACGGCATTCATCCCGGCGTACTCTGTCAGATATTTCCGGTCCGCATACAATATCTCATTTGCGCTGTCTCTCTTCCCTATAAGAAGTCTGTCCGGCCTTTCCTGTTCCCATTCCACAGATTCCTTATTTCCGCTGATGAGTATTTTCATGCCGTTCTTTTTCCCGGCACAGACCTGGCTGATAACAAGCGTTCCCTGCATGCCGTCTTCCATCTGAAACAATATAGAAGCCGCGTCTTCCGTCTCCACCGGAACGATTCCGGCGCGCCCTTCTTTCGGGCCTTCTGCAAACGTTCCTCCTCCTTTATACTGCTTCCGCTCCGGGTACAGTGTAAAATATCTGGCATAAACAGACGTGATCTTTTTCCCTGTTATAAACTGTACCGCGTCAAAGCAGTGGGAGCCGATATCGCCCGCCGCCCTGGAATCCCCACCGATTTCTTTTCGGATCCTCCAGTCAAAATCCGTCTCATACAGAAGCCAGTCCTGCAGGTATTCTGCCTGTATATGGCTTGTCCTGCCAAGCCGCCCCTCCGCAAACCGCCCTTTCATTTCATGTACCATCACATTGTTGCGGTAATTAAAATTTACGGCCGACCGGACTCCCCTTTTGGCTGCCATCTCTGTCAGTTCTTCTGCCTCGGACGATCTCAGTGTAAGAGGTTTTTCGCTGTAGATGTGGCAGCCATGCTCTATGGCCGCTTTATTGATCTCAAAATGCAGATGATTGGGAGAACAATTATGTACTACGTCTATGTCTTCTTTTGCGAGCATCTCCCTGTAATCTGCATAATAGTTAGGAATTCCGTTCTCTTCGCACCAGTTTCCGACAGAGGGATCCGGATCGGATACTGCGGTGATCTTCACGTTCGGCACTCTGCGCACCGCCTCCGCATGCTGTCTTCCAATAAATCCCATGCCTGTGACCGCTGTCTTTAATACGTTCATGTATTATCACCTCCTATATACTGTGACAGATATCTGCGGCTGATGAGAAGCGCCTCTTTGATCCCTTCCGGCGAATATTCAAACGCTTTGTCCTCTATCTCGATACATGCCGCGCCTTCATAGCCTATATCCAGAAGCGCCGCTATATATTCTCCCCAGTCCACATCGCCGTGGCCCGGTATTCTGGGCGTCATATACTGAAGAGGCGGCGCCATCACGCCTACATCCGACAGCCGGTCCTCATGCAGCTTGATATCCTTGTAGTGCACGTGAAAGATCTTGTCGCAGAACTCATATACAGGCCTGATATAGTCCATCTTCTGCCAGACAAAATGCGAGGGATCATAATTCAGCCCGAGATAATCACTCGGAAGGATCGAAAAAAGCTGTCTCCATATCGCCGGAGTAGACGCAAGGTTCTGCCCGCCCGGCCATTCATCTGACGTAAAAAACATCGGACAGTTTTCGATCGCTATGCGTACCTTCTTCTCTTCTGCAAGTCTTACGATCGGCTCCCACACTCTCTCGAACTCTTTCAGGTTGTCCTCCACACTTTTATCTGTCATTCTTCCGATAAACGTGGACACCATGTGTATTCCCATATCGGCGGAAGCACATATAAGTCTTTTCAAGTGCCGGATGACGTATTCTCTCTTTTCAAGGTCCGCATCCATAATGTTGGGGTAATAGGCCAGAGAAGATATCGTTACCCCCCTGTCCCTGCAGTAGCCAAGTACATACTGCATACCTGCGTCATCCAGTTTATCCACATCAATATGTGTGACTCCTGCATATCTCCTGTCGGCTTTCCCCCTCGGCCAGCACGCCATCTCCACACAGGTAAAACCATTCTGCCCGGCGAAGTCCACAACTTCTTCAAAGCTGAGCCCTCCAAGCGCTGCGCTAACAAATCCTTGTCTCATTTCTGTTCCCTTCTTTTTGCGTAAATTTTACATGTTTTTGTGTAAATTATTATGTTTTTATTATAACAATATTGACAGATTTTGCAACATCTTTTATAATATTCGTATAATTGTTGTTTCATTTTCCTGTTTTTTAGTATATTTTGCACAAATCCACGTAAAAATTTTACATATTGAGAAAGGAGTTTTATGAGTTCTTACAAGAAAATCACGATTTCACAGATAGCCGAGACCGCGCAAGTATCGGTAGCTACGGTCTCAAGACTCATCAACAAGACAGGCTATGTAAAACCGGAGACAAGGAAGAAAATACTGGACGCCATGGATGAACTGGACTTTAATCAGAAAAATCCGGATTCCATCCGGAATACCAACTCAATTCTTGTCTGTCTTCCTGACTTTCACAATCCATTTAACGGAGATGTCATAGACGGCATACAGTCCGTCGCCCTGAGCCGTGGATACCAGACCTTTTACTATGAAGCAAAGGATTTTAAAAATGCGCTGTCTGACTACGAGAGTATTCTGAAAAAGCATCAGTTTTCCGGCATACTGCTCGTTCACAATGTGGTGGACCTGGAACTTCTGGACGACCTGCGTCTTCGTTTCCCGGTCGTCATGTGTTCCGAGCACTGTGACAGATCCAACGTATCCTTTGTGTCCATCGATGATAATATCGCGGCGCAGAATGCCATCAATTATCTTATAACGATCGGACGCACGAAGATCGCATTTATCAACAGTATGCTGAAAAACAACTACGCGAAGCACCGGGAGAAGGGGGTACTGCATGCGCTGAAGCACGCGGGGCTTACGTTAAATCTGGACTGGATCGCCCATATAGCGGACATTAATTTTGACATGGCCGTATCTGCCGCCGTCAGTATGCTGTCCATGGAAGAACGGCCGGACGCTTTTTTCTGTGTGTCCGACGTATATGCCGCGGCTGTCATCAAAGCCGCGCACAGCCTGAACCTGCGCGTGCCGGAAGATGTGGCCGTCATGGGATTTGACAACATCAGCCTGGCAACGATGACCGTCCCGTCGCTTACGACGATCAGACAGCCAAGCTTCCAGATCGGCCAGCAGTCGTGCGATATCCTCATAAACCAGATCGAAAATCCGTCCTCCGCCATCAAGCATGTCATACTCGATACAGAGCTAGTGATCCGGGATTCCACTGGCAGCCGGATAAACTGACCGGACAGGATATGTACAAAGCGGCGGCAGGGCCGCAGAGCATTTGCGCTCTGCGGCCCTGCCGCCTGGTCTTGTATGTTACTTATATTTTTCGGTATTTTATTCCAAGCTCATCCAGAATATGTTCTTCCCGCTTCTGGCATGTAAATATGATCACCTGTTTTTTGTTTTCAGCAAGCCATCTCAGCGTATTTTCAAGCCGCACATCGTCATAGTACACAAAGGTATCGTCGAGGATCACCGGGTATTCCTCCTCATGCAGCAGCCCGGCCGACGCCATACGAAGGGCAAAGTACGTCTGCTCTATAGTGCCGCGGCTCACCTGTTCAACAGGTATTTTCCTGCCCCCGCAGATCAGGTTCATATGCAGATCATCTTCTACGACAAGTTTCGTATATCTGCCCCCTGTGATCTCGCTCATGATCTCAGATGCCCTGTCATCCAGTTTCTGCTCCAGCTCCTTTTGCATCCCTGCCGCAAGTTCGCTTAATCTTTCCATGGCAAGCCTGACGCCCTGGATATTACGCTCCTGCTCCCTGGACATACTGCTCACTTCATCCAGCTCTTCGAGCTGTTCCCGCAGATTATCGTACTGCACCTGCTTCTCCCGCAGTTCTTCACAGACATGGTTCATCTCCCATCTGAGCTTCTCAAGGGGTATCTTTTCTTCCTCCGGCGTTATCTCTTCCAGAATGATCTCCGGTTCTGTTTTGACCGTCCTTTTATCTACCTTCATGCGGTTCCACACGTAGATTCCGCACAGAAGAAAGAGGATGATCGCCACGAGATAGTTCCACGGTTTTGGAATAAGCGCGAACGCAAATACAACAACGACCGCGAACAGGACGATCTCGACCGGATGGATGCGCCATTTGTTGGGGCGCAGTTCATCGATCACCCCCTTATTCTCTGGTTCCTCCTGCCTTTCGCGCTCCTTTTTCCTCCGGGATTCCAGCTCCTCACCGATCCGCTCCCGTTCTCCTTCCAGCCGGTGGACGTCGCGCCACACGTAGGAAGCTTCCAGCTCGATCTTCTCTCTTTTGCGGTGCTTCTCCTCCAGGGCCTCCTTGGCTTCCCGCTCCAGCTCCCGGAGCCGGGCCCGCAGGGCGCCGGTCGCTTTTTCCAGATTAATATCACTGCTGCCGGCCGCATAATAATTGGACGCATAGTTCTTAAGCTCTGCGGCCAGCGTCTGTCCCGGTTCTGCCTTCAGCTGTCCGACAGATACGGTGTTGTCATATACCGCCCCGGTGAGTCCGCCCAGAATCATCTCCAGGTCTCCGTCCGCCACAGAAAGTTCTTCCCCGTCATCCTCGCATATGAGTTCCGCGCTCCTGGAATATCTGTCAAAGTTCCTGCTCAGGCAGAAGCTTTTTCCTCCGCTTTCAAACTTCAGTATGCCGGAATAATAATTCGGGTTCTCCCACGGTTCGTACGTGCTGAACGTATCATTGGCGGAGGCTCTTCCTCTCCCCCGCTCCAGCCCGAACAGCATGCATTTTATAAACGTATGTAAAGTAGACTTCCCGGATTCGTTCTCCCCGTACAACAGGTTGACGCCATCGGAAAGCGTTACATTTTTGTCTTTTATTTTTCCAAAATTCTTTACCATCAGTTCTTTAATTCTCATTTAAAGCCTCTTCTCGTCTCCATCAATGCCTGTACACCTTCGCAAAGCGCACAGTATTCGATACTTTCCTTATCCCCGGTGTTCAGGTTCTGAATAAACTTTCCAAGAAGATTTCCCTTGTTCTGTTCGTACAGTCTTTCAAAATCATAGGCCGGTCTCGTATTATCCGCGATCTCAATGATATTTCCGTAAGAGTCCATGTTCGTCAGATCAAATAATATTTCCGGATCTCTCTGTCCGGTCAGTATGATCTTATATATATTTTGAACGCCCTTATCTTCGACCGCGCTCCGTATCGCCCCGCGCACACCGTATCCGGTCATGTTTTCTGTCACCGGTATGTCCATGTGGATATATTCTCTCGCCGCGCACGGGACAAAGGAAGCCGTACAGCCGCTTTCTGTAAGCTCTCCGGAAATATATCCGTGGGCGCCGGTATCGTTCTTGTCTGTCGGCTCCAGTGCGCCGCTGTAATACACTCTATCAGGGATGAGCTGCTGGGGCTTATGGATATGGCCGAACGCCGCATAATCGTACCCGAGTTTCGCGATATCCCCCGCCCGGAACGGTATGTGCTTATCGTCGCCGCCGTGGCCGAGCAGGATCTCATACTTCTGCTTTCCAAAAGGCACTGCGCGGTCATAAGCTCTTTCGGTATTTTCCTTCTGGACGTAGCTCAGGCCGTATACCGCAAGATCAAGCCGTGGAACTTCCACGCATGTGATCTGTTCACTCCGTATCATATGCACATTTTCCGCCCAGGAAAATGTCCGGTAATAGGAATCTTTTTTCAGATAATCATGGTTTCCCGCTATGATAAATACCTCCGTATGGGGAATGCCTGAAAACAGAAAATTTACTTCTTTTAATTCTCTCAGCAGAGGCTGTCGGTGAAACAGATCCCCTGCGATCAGAAGAACGTCCGTCTCATTTTCTCTGCAGGCTTCGATCACTCCCGCGAAGCTATTCCAGATCTCCTGTGTCCTGCTTTTGCTGTATGCGCTTCCTGCGTCCGGGCTTGCACCTAAATGTACGTCTGCGATGTGTATGAACTTCATCTGCTGCTCCTTCTTCCTCTATGTTCTTAGACGGCAGTGTCACGATAAACTGCGTCTTTATGTCGTCACTCTTGGCACGGATCAGGCCTCCGTGAAGCTCCACGATTTCTTTGGCTATCGCCAGTCCGAGTCCCGCGCCCCCGGTGCCGCTCGATCTGGAACCGTCCACACGGTAAAACTTTTCAAAGATCGTCTGAAGCATCGTCCCCGGAATCTTGTCGCCTTCATTGGTAAATATGATCTCTATATCTCCCCGCTTCATCTGGGCGCCGATCTCTATCTTTGTATGATCGTAACAATAGGCTATCGCATTTCTTAATAAATTGTCAAATACGCGGGCCAGCTTGTCCGGATCTCCATATACTTCCAGATTCTCCTCCACCTGCACCTCACACGTCAAATGCTTCTCCTGCAGCACGCCGTACAGTTCATCCGCCAGCTGCTCAAGCATCATGGACAGGTTGATCTCCACCGGCTCCAGTTCGATATCCTGAAGATTATATCTCGTTATGTCAAAAAACTCATTGATAAGCTCCCCGAGCCGTATGGATTTCTCCAGCGACACGTGGATATATTTCGCCCGCTCTTCCTCCGCCATCTCCGGGTAGCTGTCAAGCATCGTCAGGTAAGCTACTATGGAAGTGAGGGGCGTCTTCAGATCATGGGCCAGAAATACAACGAGGTCATTTTTCTTCTTCTCCCCCTCTACCGCCTCCAGCTCCTGACGCTTCAGTGTGGCCTTGATCTCATTGAGCCTGATCTCGATCGGCTTAAGCTCTGTGATAAGATGGATCGGCTCCGTAGAGTCGGACAGGATATTCTCGATCCCTTCCCCCACCTGGTCCAGATATTTTGTCATCTTCGAGAGCGCCACATAGAAAAATAACGCAAATAAGAGCAGAAAACCGACGATCATAAAGAAGGTCTTATTGTTTCCGATAAGCCTCCAGTATAAATCGATCGCCGTCTGCTCTTTGACATTTAGATCCATCATAATACGGACGAACGCCTTGGCAAAGCTGTCATTATAGATACCGTCAATTATATAATTCAGTATAAATCCGCCCACGAGAACAGTAAGTGCTGTGACCAGCACCGTCTGCAGGAGGATACTGAATTTTAACTTCCGATAATTATTCTTCAACCTTATAACCCACTCCCCATACTGTCTTGATGAAATCTGATTTTCCGGTCGGCGCACTCATCTTCTCCCTCAGATGCCTGATATGCACCATCACCGTGTTGTTGCTGTTCTTATAATACTGTTCATTCCACACTTTCTCGAACAGCTCCTCGGAACTGATCACTTTTCCTCTGTTCTCGCAGAGCAGCCAGAGAATATCAAATTCGATCGGCGTGAGCGTCAGCGGAACCTCATTGTAGACGCACTCATGTGAGGTCCTGTTCAGGAAGAGGCCGCCAAAGTCAATGATGTCGCCCTCCTCCCTGCTGCCGTCGTTGTACTGCGTGCAGCGCCGAAGCTGCGCCTTCACGCGGGCCACAAGCTCCAGCGGGTTGAACGGCTTTGGAATATAGTCGTCCGCACCCATCGTCAGTCCCGTTATCTTGTCCATATATTCTGTTTTTGCTGTAAGCATGATGACCGGAAATGTATATTTCCCGCGTATCTGCTTCAGGATCTGGAAGCCGTCTATATCCGGAAGCATGATATCCAGGATCGCCAGGTCGATCTTCATGCTGCCGATGTAATCCAGCGCTTCCTGCCCTGTATAACATTTGTGTACATCGTACTGGTCACTCTGCAGATAAAGTTCGATCACATCTGCAATTTCCTTTTCATCATCTACCACCAATATATTCATACTTACCCTCCAGGTAAATTACAGCTCGCAGTTGTTTACCGTTCTCGGGAATGGAACCACATCGCGGATATTTCCCATACCCGTCAGATACATGATGCACCGTTCAAACCCGAGGCCGAAACCGGAATGTCTCGTGGAACCATATTTTCTGAGGTCAAGATAGAATTCATAATCCTCTTCCTTCAGATCCATCTCCTTCATTCTTGCAAGCAGTTTATCATAGTCGTCTTCTCTCTGGCTCCCCCCGATGATCTCTCCGATACCCGGCACAAGGCAGTCCACAGCCGCAACCGTTTTCCCGTCGTCGTTCTGCTTCATATAAAATGCCTTGATCTCCTTCGGATAATCCGTCACAAATACCGGACGTTTGTATATTTCTTCCGTCAGATAGCGCTCATGCTCTGTCTGAAGGTCTGTCCCCCAGGATACTTTATACTCAAATTTATCGTTGTTCTTCTCCAGGATCTCCACCGCCTCTGTGTAGGTGACTCTCGCAAATTCGGAGGACACTACGTTGTTCAGCCTTTCCAGAAGTCCCTTGTCCACAAATGAATTAAAGAAATTGATCTCTTCCGGCGCCTGCTCCAGCACATAACTGATCACGTATTTCAGCATTGCCTCCGCCAGCATCATATCGTCATCCAGATCCGCAAAGGCCATCTCCGGCTCTATCATCCAGAACTCAGCCGCATGCCGGGTCGTGTTGGAATTCTCCGCCCGAAATGTCGGTCCGAATGTATAGATATTGCGGAACGCCTGGGCATATGTCTCGCCGTTGAGCTGGCCGCTGACCGTCAGGCTTGTCTCTTTGCCAAAGAAGTCCTGGGAATAATCAACCTTTCCGCTGTCGTCTTTCGGAATGCTTTGCATGTCGAGCGTTGTGACGCGGAACATCTCTCCGGCTCCTTCACAGTCGCTTCCCGTTATGATCGGGGTATGAACGTAGACAAACCCTCTCTCCTGGAAGAACTTGTGGAGCGCATATGCCGTGAGGGAACGCACGCGGAATACAGCCTGGAATGTATTGGTCCTCGGGCGCAGGTGCGCGATCGTTCTCAGATACTCAAAGCTGTGGCGTTTCTTCTGGAGCGGATAGTCCGGCGCGGACGCTCCTTCCACTGTTATCTCTTTTGCCTGTATCTCAAATGGCTGCTTTGCCTGAGGCGTTGCTACAAGTGTACCCGTCACTATGATAGCGGCCCCTACGTTAAGCCGGGATATCTCATCAAAATTATCCATCGTATTGTGGTACACTACCTGCAGCGGCTCAAAAAAGGTCCCGTCATTCACGACGATAAATCCAAATGCCTTGGAATCCCGGATACTGCGCACCCATCCCCCGACTGTAATGTCCTTGTCCAGATATTCTTCTCTGTTTTTATACAATTCTCTGATAGTTATCAAATCCATACCAACTGACTCCTTTATATTATTCATGTTGTCATTATAACACATCCGTCAAGGAGGGTGAATTGAAATTTACATCTATTATATAATTGAATCTGCGGCGCAGCTCCGGTTCTGCCTGCCCTGACACACTTCCTGGGGATCTTTCGGACATTCCTTGCATTTATCCCCTTTCTGTGCTATACTACAAACCGTTCAGGAGCCCATAAAACCAAGGTCTGAAGGGCTGTAACTACCGAGTGTTCGAGACCTTCCACTCGTAAAACAAAACTAAAGGAGAAAGAAAATGAACAACAAGAATATCTCATTTATGACACAAGCAGCCATGATAGCTGCTATCTATGTGGTGCTCACTTATTTCTTTGCACCGTTCTCATTCGGAGAAGTCCAGGTAAGAATCGCAGAAGCTCTGACGATCCTTCCGCTGTTTACCCCCGCCGCCATCCCGGGATTATTCGTGGGATGCCTCATCGGAAACATACTTGGGGGCGCCATACTTCCGGACATCATCTTTGGAAGCCTCGCAACCCTGATCGGTGCAGTATTCACCCGCCGCCTGCAAAACAACAATAAGTTCCTCGCTCCGCTGCCCCCTATAGCCGCTAATACCATCATCGTGCCGTTTGTCCTGCGTTTCGGTTACGGCGTAGCGCTGCCGGTTCCACTTATGATGCTCACTGTAGGGATCGGAGAAATTGTATCCTGCGGCGTACTTGGAATGGTTTTATACTTTGCTTTAAATAAATATAAAAATATGGTTTTTAAGCCCTGTTATTAAACGGGGACACGTCAAAACGAATTGGGGACGGGGGTTTTTTAAAAAACCCCCGTCCCCAATTCGTTTTGACGTGTCCCTATTTGATATATCCTATATACGCGTGGCCGCTGCCCTGTGTCATTTCGTCAATGCCTTCGTATGACGCATTCCTTTTCTCACCGCTGGCGGTATCTACATAACTAATCGTACTTTCTGTATAACCGGTAAGGATTATGGATGTGGATGCATCCAGCATGGCGATGACCGGTATATCCTGATTGATGACGTATAGCAATTGTTCCGTCGTACATCCGGTGTAATCCATTCCTCTATCCTTCGATATTTCATTCATTATCTCTATCGGGGCATCCCCGGCGTTCAGACGTTCTCTCACAGACTGGATCTCGTTGTCTTTTCCTGTGATGGCATGCTGCAGGTCTCTGTTTCCCCGCTCCCATATATAAGACTGGCGGGAGGATATGACGACGCCGTTATATTCATTCGCCTTCTGTATTGCGGCGCCTGCTTTTTCATATATGCCCTGCAGTTCTCCATAACCGTACACATAACATTTGGCGGCTGCATCTACGTCGTCAAACGTTATAGCGGTAGGATTTTCAAAGAGGACTTGTTTGGGCTTCAGCACTTTTGGCTCTTTATCGGAGATTCCGTCGGCGTAAGTGAGCCGGTACTGTGTCTCTTTTAATTCTGTCACATATGATTCAAGATAAATATTACTCTCTTCTTTTTCTTCATTGTTCGTAATATAATCATCCGCGATTCCTGTATACGTGCTTCCGTCTTTTCTGACTCTGGAAAGGGTGATCATATTATTGTCAAATTCAGCTTCAAGCACATATATATCTTTTTGTTCATATGTCTTTATGACTTTACTCTTCCCATTTTGTATTTCTGTCTTATAAAGGGGCACTACGGTCTCCCCGGAAACTGTTTTTCCGGTATCTGACGTCCTGGCAACTCCATATACAAAATCATTTTTTACAAATCCAAGAGGACGTACAACTTCACCGTCCGCGCATGTCACTTTACGCTTCTTGCCATTTGCGAAATTGATAACCTGTATTTCCGTTGCCTCCGTCAGCTTTCCGTTGGACTGATACGCTATCATATGGCCATCGTCAGAGACTACATACTGCCCTTCCTGCAGCCCTTTTACTATAACTTCCTTCGTCTCTTTCCCTTTTTTCTCTACGTTTACTTCATAGAGGGTCCCATCGACCATTACATACAGCATGTCTTTATCCACGCTGTAGTAGACGAATCTGCCGAGTTCATACACTGCCGTGCCGTACGACTTATCACTTGATATAAATGCCTTCTCCTCCACGGAGTTCTGGTCTATATTGTAATAATAGATGGCAACGCCCACTTCGCCTTCATGTTCTCCCCTGTTCATGTAACCGTACACTGCGAACGTTACATTTCCCTCGTCGTCCGATGCCAGAAGCTTTACTTCATGCTTTGCCGTCAGACTTCTTACGTCTGTATTTTCAGCGTCGGAAAAGCTGAACACAAGGGAGAGCTCGTCCGTATCTTTATTATAATTCCACAGCTCGTCTGCCTGCACGAAGGAGACTATGCTGCCGTCCTTGCTCACCATATACTGCACATCATGTGATGTGATCCCGAGCAGAACGCCTTTCTCACTCAGCACTTTCCTGGTCGGATCAAAGATCTGTTCCATTGTCCTGTCATAGTCGAGCAGATATGTCTTCTGCGCATCTGCAATATGGCGGACGCGGAAGAATTCTTTCGCTTTATATACATCCTCTTCGTTCTCCTCCCCTTTGCAGCGCACCTTATATTCCAGCTGCACGGAGGTGTATGTGCTGTTTGTCTCCTTGATGTACCAGCGCTCGCCGCCTTCTACCGACGGCTCAAGGCTTCCCCATGTCACCTGATTATAATCGGAATGGATCGTCACATGTTGAAATGTGGAATTATCTCCTTCCTCATTTGGCTCTATTGCCGCCCCGACGCCGGTTCCTTCTGCCTTAGCCAGCGCATTTTCATGAAAATCACTGATATAATTCAGACATTCTGCCACATTGTCATTGGAAGAATCTGCGATACGTGTATAAAAATATACAGATCTGTCTCCATCCAGACTCAGCACGATCTCCAGTACCCGCTCCTGCGAGAGCAGTTCCCCGCCGGTCAGCTCCAGACTGACATTTTTCCCGGCCTTTTTCACTTTCTTTTCAAACAGCTTATCTTTCCCGTCCAGCGTGTACACCGCATATTTAAGCCTGTTGATCTTATTGTCATAGGCCTCAATGTTAAGATCCAGCGACTGTCCGCTTACCGGCGTGATAGTATCTCTCATGGATGGTATGTCCATCTTCTTGGCATAGCCTGACAACAGATTGACATTAAACCCTTCACAGGAAAATGATACCTGCGGATAGGTCGTCACTCCCATATCTGCCGTCATATTGTCGTTTCCACGATTTGTGATAAAACTGAATACAAATACAGCCGCAATAAAAACCGCTGTTAATATGCCGGCGTTGATCAATCGGTTCTTTATGTTCATTACAGTTCCCCTTTTTCATCTAACAACCTGCCCAAGGCTGGTGATACATGAAGAAATTCTTCACATATATTTATTGTATCCTGATTTTCCCCTTTTCTTCCCGTCTTCACCGCACGAATCAAAATATTTTTCGGCGTGTGCTCCATATCGATAAATTCCAGTATCTGGGCGTCATACCCCCTGCTCACAAGATATTCCGCGCGCAGTCCGTCGGTGACCAAAGCCGCAAAACGCTCTTTTAAAAGCCCGTACTTCATAACCGGGCCGAGCACATCATTTTTTATCTGGCTGTTCAGTTCATGCTGGCAGCACGGCACAGACAGGATGACCTTCGCATCCCAGCCGACTGCCTTTGCCAGCGCATAGTCGGTCGCTGTGTCGCACGCGTGAAGCGTAACGACCATATCCACCTTATCCGCCCCTGTATAGTCGGCTATATCTCCTTCTAAAAAATGAAGCTTGCTGTATCCGTACTTTTCACTCAGCTCATTGCATCGGCGGATCACGTCGCTCTTTAAATCCAGTCCGATTATTCTTACATCATACCCTTTCAGCTCATGCAGATAATAATACATCGCAAATGTAAGGTAAGACTTCCCACATCCAAAGTCAAGGATGGAAACCTCTTTCCCCTTGTCAAGCTGAGGCAGAATATCTTCAATAAACTCCAGAAAACGGTTGATCTGCCGAAATTTGTCGAATCTGGCATTCACGACCTTACCGTCCTCTGTCATGACCCCCAGATCTTTGAGAAACGGAACAGCGACACCTTCTTTAAGTATATACTGTTTCTTCCTGTTATGGCTTATATCCGCCGGACCGGCTTCCTTTTTCCGGCTTTTTCTCCTGACCGTGACCTTGCCCTTCTTGCTTATAAGTACCGTATAAAGCGCCTCCGAAGTCTCCAGCTGCATCTGCTTCATATTCTCCATCTGTTCCGCTATTATAAAGCCGGCTTCCTCCATCGCCGCATTCCGGTGAAATGCCTGATTGCCCTTGAATACCTCCAGCTGGATCATCCGTTCATCCTTAATGAGAACAGGGCGCACCTTTATCTTGGACGGCCCGTCCGCCTTCCTCGGATTACTCAAAACCGCGTTTAAAAAAGTATCGTTTAAATTTTCGTTTAATAATTTTATTATCTCTTCCATAATAGTATATTGTACTGTTTTTTCCATATATAAGCAAGTTGGGGACGGGGGTTTTTTAAAAAACCCCCGTCCCCAACAAAAATCATTCGTTTTCCACATTTTCCACAGCTTTTGCCACACGCGGAAATGTTATCGTCACTTTGAACAGGTCGCCGTCCAGATACAAGTCAAACGATCCGCCCTGCATGGATGTCAGGCTCTTGGCTATGGATAATCCGAGACCGCTGCCTTCCGTGCTTCTGGACACATCCCCCCGCAGAAATCTCTCCGTCAGTTCGTCGGCTGTAAAATTAAGCGGCTGGTCTGATACGTTTTTCAGACTGAAGGTTATTGTCGAATCCGTGATCCTCAGATCAGCGTACACCCGGGTTCCTTCCATCGCGTATTTGGCGGCATTGTTGTATATATTTTCCAGCACGCGCCACATGCGTCTTCCGTCGGCACGTATGACCGCCTCTTCTTCCGGCAGGTTCAGCACCTCATTCAGATTTCTCTGCGTAAACTTCTCTTCAAATTCGCCGCTCGTCTGCTGTATCATCTCGACCAGATTTATATTCATAAAGTCCAGTGTTATATTCCCGGAGCTTACCTTGGACGCCTCGACAACATCTTCGGTCAGCGTTTTCAGCCGCTGTGCCTTGGCCTCCAGAACTTCCAGGTATCTCTGTATCTTCGGATCCTCCAGGTGTTCCAGCTTGAGCAGATCTATATAATTGATGATCGAAGTGAGCGGTGTCTTTATATCGTGGGACACATTTGTTATGAGATCTGTCTTCAGCCGTTCACTCTTCATGCTTTCTTCCAGCGCCGCGTCAAGGCCTTCCCCGATGGAATTCACCCTCTCTGCCAGCATCAGCTGCTCGCCTTTCAGACCGTCGAGCGGTATCTTGTAATTGACTTCTCCGGATGAGATATGCTCAATACCCGACCGGATCTTCTGCCGGGCAATGGACATGCGTACAAGGTAAATGAACGCCAGCGCCTCCACGATCAGCATGACCAAAAACCAGAACCAGTTGACAATAGCGCCGCTGAGCACTGCCAGCCAATGTACGAACCCGAACAGGCAGAACAGTATCACCGTCTTCCATACGAAATGCATATTGACAAACAGCTGCTTTATAAAGCTGCACAGACTTTTTATTATACTGTTGCTCCACACGGTTCTCGTCTTTATCCTGCGCACAAGACTCATATACCCTATCAGGAACAGCCCGCATGTGTATGCGGCTACGATACCGCTTCGCACCACGCCTGGAATTGCATTATAGCTGTATACGGCCATGGCATAAGTATCACTGTAATCCGGAACCTGACCCGCAAAATATTGAGAAATGCCGCTTCCCACAAACAGCACCGGCCCGATCCACAGCATTATCACTAATGCGGCGGCAAGCTCTGTCTTCCACCGGTCAAACCAGTTGAGGTGCAGTTCTTCGTCTCTGTTATTTCTGCCAGCTATAATCGTCAGCCAGACGATCCCCACCATAAACAGGATCGCTGATGTAAGGCCAAGGATCGCTATGCCCTGGATCCGGGAACCATATTTCTCATATATTTTATTTTGAGAATAAAAACTGTCCTGGATCGGATAGGACGTATCCACACCTACCGCATATACAAAATTCTCTTTTGCCGGCCCGCTGAACCTTACAAGGTCTTTCCATGTAGCTGCGTCTTCGTTCTCAATATTTGATGAAAAGTCAGACAGCTTCGGCTTTACGATCAGATATTTCCCGTTCTTTGCCATCGCCTTGAGACTTTCATCCAGCCTGCTGAAGTCCTTGTATTCTTCTTTGTTTGTATATATCTTTTTATTTACCGTATCTGCATACAGATAGACTAGATTCGTGTCCCCCTCTTTCCAGCTGTTCTCCCACGACTCATATGTTTCCGTCCGGTTATATATGTTGTATAAGCTGCCCTCCAGCATCTGGAATACATCGTTGAGCTTCCCGTTCCATGCCGGGTTCTCATTTGCTATCTCAAGCAGGTTTGCCGCACCGAGGGGCGCATATTTTTCTTCGATCTGATATCCGTCATAATTCCAACAGTCTATAAATTCAATTTTGCCTTCCCGGTTCTGCAGGCCCTTGAATTCAGCTTCTGTTTCTGTGCTGTACATTACGTCGCTTCTTCCGCCGTTGCGAAGCTCGTATAGGATCTGGTCTGAAGACACCTCCTCACCGCTGGAGTTATTTGCGATCACAAAACTCAGTTCCCCGTCATTGACAAGTTGTTCCAGCTCTGCAAAATAATAATACCGGAATGTTCCGTCCGACCGCTTACATACAATAATCGGTTCTTTACTGTCATCTATGATATTGCCGTCCGAATAAGGAGAGCTTTCCGCCCATTTTCTCAGATCCCCCAGTCTGTAAGCCAGACCGCTGCTGTTTTTATTATTGATATTATCATTATCATAAAATTCTTTTATATCTACAATACGTTCCGGATCGTATCTGCCCTCTGTCTCAAATAGTCCCCGCGTGTTAACGCCTTCCAGTATTCCGGTCGTGGCCGTCTGAAGCTGGCCGCTGAACGCAGTAGAATCCTCAAACTTTTTGGCCGCATGCCCTGAAAACAGATCCCCCATCAAAGCGGGATATGTCAGAACCCAGACCAGACTGGCTGCAGCTACAACTGCAAGGACATGTTCCGCCACGATCAAGATCCCTTTTGTCAGATTGGTCTTATACCATTGATTCATATAAACTCCCTTCTAAAGTTTCTCCACCTTATATCCGACCCCCCAGACCACTTTCAGATAACGCGGCTCCTTTGGATTGATTTCTATCTTCTCTCGAATATGTCTGATATGTACCGCCACCGTATTATCTACTCCAATGGCATCTTCATTCCAGATATTTTCATATATCTGGTCAATGGAGAACACTTTTCCCTGATTTTTTACGAGCAGCAACAAAATATTATATTCGATCGGCGTAAGCTTAACAAGCTCGCCATCCACCGTGACCTCTTTGAGATCGTCATTGATAGACAGACCCCCAACCTCATATACCGCCTGACTGTCACCGCTTACTGTACTTCCAAGCTGAGTGTACCTGCGAAGCTGGGATTTGACTCTCGCGACAAGTTCCAGCGGGTTAAATGGTTTTGTGACATAATCATCCGCTCCCACATTCAGGCCAAGTATCTTATCTGCGTCTTCTGATTTTGCAGATAGGATAATAATAGGCATATTATTTTGTTCCCGTATCTTAAGGGTGGCTCTGATTCCATCAAGTCTTGGCATCATGACATCAATGATCAGAAGATCTACTTTTTCTGACTGCAGCACTTTAAGCGCCTCTTCACCGTCATATGCCTTTAATACTTCATAACCTTCCTGTGTCAAATATATATCGATCGCTTCCACGATCTCTCTGTCGTCATCACATACTAATATTTTAGACATTTTCATCACCTCCCTTATACTATACAAGAATAGCAGGGAATTTTTAAGAGCTTCGACAGAAATTTCTTAAGATTGTATGAAAAAGGCCCGGATCCTTTCAGAATCCAGGCCTTTAAACAACATTTTGATCAGTATAAGATAATACCGGCGTTATATCGGAGACAAATAATCAGAATACCGGATCCCGTCGCATGTGCTTACAGGGCTGCGTCACAGGCGGCCACCGGTATCCATGTCATTTCTATTTCTCAGTTCCGGCAGATACGGCTGCCCCACACGGACAAAATCCCAGTTTCATCCCGTAGTATCATTGGAATCCGAAATCTCCAAGCAACTCTGGCCTGTATGGCCTATGCACAGTTATAAAACCGGACTAATCACTCTCCCGCTGTCCGCACGAGACAGACCGCACTCCGAAACTGATATTTATATCCCCGTCAGAGCCGGCATTATCTTTTTTTATCATATCGCGCTTTTTTAATCTGCACAATCCTTTTTATGTCATATAATAATATTTTTATAAGATTATACCCTTATAGTCGTTCCTGCGTATATCAGGTTCGGGTTCTGGATCCCGTTCAGCCGCTGAAGTTCCGCCACTGTAGTGCCAAAGCGCAGCGCGATCCCGCTCAGCGTATCCCCTGATTTGATCGTATAATACCGCGCGGAAGTTTCATAATGTCCGACCGGGATCCGTATCTTCTGGCCTGCATAGATCAGATTTGGGTTTTCAATATTATTATAAGAAGCCAGTGTCTGATATGTCGTACCGTACCTGGCTGCTATACTGCTCAGATTATCCCCCGGCTTCACTGTATATATAATGACATCTGCCGGAGAAGACGGCGACGGCGCAGGCGTCGTGACTTCTCCTTTTATTTTGTTTAACCCTGCTTTGGAGATCACACTTGCCAGATCATAATACGCAATATTTTGGTCTACATTTCCCGAGATACCGCTTATACTCCCGCTGTCGCTGTACTGCCACATCGCCATACCGCTGGCGGACGGCTCATTCGCGTACTGCGCATACCACAATGCATATTTTTTTCTCAATGACGCGTCAAACATACGGTTTAAAAAGTCCAGATTACTGTAGTACATCGCAAAATAGCCGAGCTCTTCGACCCTGCTGCAAAATGCGTTCACCAGACTTGAAGCCAGCTGCCGGGTGACCGTTACGCCCTCGCCCGCCGCATAATTGACAGATGCATATTCAAAATCAAAGCATACCGGATACTGAACTTCATAATTTTCAACTGCCTGTATACAATACTCTGCTTCTCTCTTTGCCATCTCTTCCGTATATGCGTAAGAAAACCAGTATACGCCAAAAGGAATGCCACGTCTGCTGCATTCCTGCGCATTTCTTGTAAACTCAGGATCTATATTGCCCTGTCCGTATCCGGCGCGTATCATTACAAACTGGGTGCCTGTACTTTTTACATTTGTCCAATTTATATTACCCTGAAACTGACTTACATCGATTCCATGAATACTCATACTTATTACCTCTATACTTTTTTTATTATTTTATGCTTCATTTTGAATACTGTGTCGAAACTTAAAACGCTATGCTGTATTATATAGCTGGTGTGTTGAGGCATATCCGCAGTTTTTCAATGTAAAGTCAGCAACTTGGGGGAACGAACTATGAGAGAACGAGAAATCCAACGATTGGTCCGCACACTGGGTATAGGTGCAACTTACCGGGGATACCGGTATCTTAATTTCGGGATCAAGCTATGTATGCAGGACGAAAATTATCTTCTGTCCGTAAGCAAACTGCTTTATCCGCAGATAGCAAAAAAATACCAGGCTACAAGCAGCAGTGTTGAACGGGATATCCGTACGGTCATCAATGTATGCTGGGAAAGAGGCAACCGGCAGCTGCTCGAGGACATTTCTCTGCGCCCGCTGAATACCAGACCGACTTCCAGCGTATTTCTGGATATACTGGTCCATTATCTGAGACAGGACTGTCTGGATAAGCTATAATACAACAATTTGACTGTACTTACCTTTCCCCGCGTAAACAGACTGAGACAGGGCGGACAGCCGTCTCTCAGTCTGTTTGTAATTTCTGTCTCTGCCTTAAGCGCTTCTTAAGATTCACTTAAGGAATTTTCGATTTCTTTTAGATTATTAACATACTTTAGACATATTTACCCTATATACTAAGAGTCAGATAGTTGAACAACACACAACTATCTCCCCCCTCATAAAGTAACGCATCAGACATACTGGTGCCGCACTTTACTCTCATTCCTTTAGATAACTATAAAAATAACGAAACCCGTTAGCCATCTGGTTAACGGGTTTTCGCTGTCTGTCTTTAATCACCGATCTCGTCTTCTCTCATCCGCAGACCGGCCGTACTTGTGACAGGCAGCGAGAACACAATCGCTTTTTCCCTGCTGTCAAGCCCGGTCTTCTCCATGATCGCCTTCATGATCTGATTTTTATCTTTTGTTCTCGTAACGATAAAAATGATCTCCTTCTCGGACGCCAGAGATACCCCGAGAAATTTCTCAGCGCTCTCCATTCCCGTGCCTTTCGCGTGTATCACCGTACCCCCGCCTGCGTTTGCGCCGCGGGCGGCATCCATGACCGAATCAATGCATCCCTGATTCACGATCGTAACGAGCAGTTCATAATCTGTTTCTCTCAATATTGTCTCCTCCTCTTTTTCATACTCATGATTCTGAATCAAATATTGAAGTACCCTCTTCCCTCCGATACTGCTGAGCGGAATCGTAAAAGCAATTCCTGTGCCGGGTACGTCGATCTGCATTTTAATGATGAGTCCCCGCTTTAATTTTCTCCACATCTCTTCTGTCACTACAGAAAATGAAATCATTTTCTCCGACGCTTCCAGTCCAAAATAATCCAGAACAGCACTGTTTGCCGTCCCCCGCCCCAGCGTTCCAAAGACGACCATATGATCATTTTCCTTATAAAATTCCTGAAATTTATACTTCATGCTGCGGTTTGTTATGGCGACCATCATATATAGCTTACTCATCATATCCTCCTCTACAGTTCAATAATATCGTTGTCGTCAAAGGCTTCCAAAGGCAGCACCGGCACCGTTTCCTCTGAAGCGCCCTGTTCTGCGGATCTCTTCTCCTGTAATTGATAGATGAAGCCCAGTATCTGGATCGTGATCAGCGGGGTCATGGCGACCATGGCAACGACGCCAAACGCATCTGTGACGATATTTCCTCCCGCCGCCTCACACGCCCCCACCGCAAAGGGAAGCAGAAATGTGGCGGTCATCGGCCCGGACGCAACCCCGCCCGAGTCGAACGCGATCGCGGTAAAAATCTTTGGCACAAAAAATGACAGTAAGACCGCCGCTGTATATCCGGGGATCAGAAACCAGAGGATGGATATGCCCGTCAGCACCCGGACCATGGCAAGTCCCAGCGATACCGCAACGCCTATGGAAAGGCTGTACCCCATGGCTCTGCCTGATATGGCCCCCGATGTCAGTTCTTCCACCTGTTCCGTCAGGACATAGACCGCCGGCTCCGCTTTTACGATAAAATAACCGATCACCATGCCAATGGGAATGATGATCCAGCGGTAATGAAGCCCCGCTATGATCTGGCCGAGGTAATTGCCCGCCGGCATAAATCCTATGTTAACCCCTGTGAGGAATAAGAACAGTCCGATATATGTAAATACAATTCCTATCGATATCTTCACCAGCGTTTTCTTCTTAAGATGAAGGGAAATGACCTGAAAGAATACAAAAAACAGTACGACAGGAAGCAGGGAGACCAGCATTTCTTTCATATAATGAAGAAGCCCCGATGAAAACAGGCGCCACATCTCAACCGAATTCTCAGCATCCGGTATGACAGTCTGCGTATAGGAATTCCCCGTCGGCTTATATATCATCCCGAGAACGAGAACCGCCAGGATCGGTCCGACCGAACAGAGCGCGACAAGGCCAAAGCTGTCATTCTCCGCGTGCTTATCACTTCGCACCGCCGAAAAACCAATACCGAGCGCCATGATAAACGGAACTGTCATCGGTCCGGTCGTTACTCCGCCTGAGTCAAATGCAACGGCCAGAAAATCTTCCGGCACAAAATATGCCAGTATAAATACCGCCGGATACAAGGCGATAAGCATATAAGACAGCGGAATTCCAAACAACATCCTAAGCACTGCCGCCACGAGAAAAATTCCGACGCCTGCTGCCACTGCCACGATAAGTGTATAGTTTGGAACAGACGGCACCTGCTCCGCCAGCACCTGCAGATCCGGTTCGGATACCGTGATGATAACGCCAAGGACAAAGCAGAGCAGGACGATAACGGCGATGTTCTTCGTCCGCGTCATCCTCGTGCCAATACGCTCTCCCATGGGCGTCATCGCCATTTCTGCCCCGAGGGTAAAAAACATCATACCCACTATGAGAAGCACGGCGCCAATAATAAAAGCCATCAGGATGCTGGTCGGAATCGGCGCGATCGTAAAGCACAGAAAGAGAACGATTCCAATAATCGGTAAGACAGCTCCTAATGACTCTTGTAATTTTTCTAATAATTTCGTTTGGTGTATTCTCAATACGCACTCTTGCCTTTCTTGTTTGTTTTGTGTATGTTATTATAACATAAATTTACATTTTGGAAAAGTAAAGAGATTTTTAAGAACCGCTTAAGAAATTTTCTGCTTCTTTAAGAGATATAACATACTTTGGACATAATTATCTTTTATACTAAGAGTCAGATAGTTGAACAACACACAACTATCTCCCCCCTCATAAAGTAACGCGCCAGACTTTCTGGAGCCGCACTTTACTCTCATTCCTTTAGATAACTATAACAACAACGAAACCCGCAGGCCTTATGGCCGGCGGGTTTTCGCTGTTACTGCCACCTGCTTATCTTTCACTTTTCCAGCTGATATTCTCTCCGTCGCTTACCGCGGTGATCGTTCCAAGCTTATCTGTCCTGTATATCTGTACATCCGCGTCCTCAAGCCTGCTTATCACTTCCGCATGGGGATGCCCGTACCGGTTATTCTCCCCGCAGCTTATGACCGCCCACACAGGGTCTGTATTTTCCAGAAATTCTTCCGAGGTGGCCGTGGCGCTTCCATGGTGTCCGCATTTAAGTACATCACACTCCAGGCCGCTGCCGAAGGTCTCTGTCATAGCCTTCTCGGAAGGCGCTTCTGCATCTGCGCACATTACAAATGATTTTTTCCCGTGTGTCAGTTTAATGCCTGCGGAAGACACATTCAGATCATTGTCCTTTATCTCACTCGGGCACAGTATTTCAAAAGACGCATCGCCAAGCTTATAAGCCGCCCCTACTTCCGGGTCTATGACCGGAATATCCATGGTAACGATATCGTGCTCTACGTCCGCATATGTCTTTGTATCATTTGATACATCCGGCATGATGATCTGTTTCACCTCGACATTTTCCATTACGTCGTCCGCTCCGCCGATATGGTCCGCGTCAGGATGTGTCAAAATAAAATAGTCCAGCTTTTCAATCCCCAGTTCTTCCAGATAAGAGACTACCTTACCGCCTTGTCCGTTATTGCCCGCGTCGATCACCATATTGTGGCCGGACGCCTGAACGATCGTACAGTCTCCCTGTCCCACATCCAGAAATGTGACCCGCATCTCACCTGATACATCCTGCGCATCCTCCCCGGAATCAGCAGCGCCCCCGTCTTGTTCCTGCACATATTCCTGCACATGCTCCTTTAACTGGCATCCTGACAGCAGCAGCGCCAGACAGAGGAGGATCACACTGTTCCTCAAATTCTTTACTCTTTTACCCCTTTTATATGTACCCATAATTCGTCCCCTTTTTTGACTGATATCTCACAGATTATCACAGACACACATTTTTTTCAACTTTGTACAAATATCGGTCTTTTAAAACTATACCTACTTGTGCTATAATAGGAATGCAGCAGTGGCCGAGTGGTCGAAGGCGTCAGTTTCGAAAGCTGAAGAGCCGAAAGGCTCCGGGGGTTCGAATCCCTTCTGCTGCGTTTTTTATTGGTCATTTTCCTTTATTTCCCTCCAGTTTTACAATTCTGCTTTCATGCTCCTTGATCTGCCTGTCCTGCTCCTCGTTTTTATCCCACAGTCTTTTATGTGACTCATGGTTCTTTACATCAAGAGCATTCATATCTTTTTCATAAACAGCCATCTTTTCAGAAATAGTTTTTATCGTCATCGTCAGCTCCGTCATCGCTTTCGTATTCTCCTTCTGGTTCTTGGATATCGGATTATAGATACTCAGGACCATATTGAGCAAAACTACAATGACAAGCACAACGTCCCATTCTTTCACATTATGATACCTCCTTTTCTGTGTACATCATCTATCTGATCCCGGCATGCCGGCATTTTCTTTCCGCGCATTGCGGCACATTTACCAAATATCTCTGTATTCTTTTTTTCACATTTTCGTCCGAGTAGGCAATGCTTCTTCTTGGAAACATCTGATTCATCTCATCCGCGACTTTTATGTAAGAATAATCTTCTATATAGTATAGCCTGAACATAATGCGCATCTCGCTCTTTTCAATTGTCTCTATAAATCTTTCCACTTCTATCGTCATATCAAGAAATTCTATTTCCCGGGATTCCAGCATCATTACCAGTTCCATCATTTTTTCCTGCTTCTTGTGAAACAGAGACGGCGGGTTTTTTATTTCATGCTTCAGCCGGCTTATCCCGCGGCGCAGGTTTTTGATCTCTGCTTTCATTGCCGCATACTCATTAAGAAGACTGTTGTCCAATATTCCTCATCCCCTTACTCTTTATATATTCGTCAACCGTATAACTTTCATATGCCTTATGGACAAACTGCCTGGCCGCGGCTGCGTCCGGCCTGTGGTCCGCAAGCGCTCTCAGCCGGTCCTGCCGGTCCATTCTGCATACGGTCCTCGTTCTTCTCTGTCTGCTCAAATTATCATCTCCTTTTTTATCTGCCGCCTGGCTGGCGGCGGCTTTATTGCGTAGATCTCATGTTCAGAAGTTCATTTTTTATTTTTAAAATCTTTATATATACTTCATTCAGGCATCACAATTCTGTCACATTTCCGTTCTATATTAATAATCAAACAAGCGGGAGCGCTTTTTATATAGATTTTCTTTTCATAACTTTTCCTTCTGCCAGGGCACTTCGCTCTGGCTTTTTTATGCAAATTTTTAAAATGTGCTAAAAACGGATAACATTCAATATTAAGTTGTCAAGGTTCTATCTCAGGCGGAAATGAATACCGCTGAATATAAATTCTGCCTTTTTGTTCGTGCACGTTTTGTGCTCACTTATAAAGTACACGTTTCGTGCTCATTTGTCAAGCACATTTTGTGAACTTCATCTTTACTTTTAAGCACACTTTGTGTATAATACAGATAAATCATGAAAGGAAGTGGGCCAATGGCTGATTTTGCAAATGTACTTCGTCTGTTAAGAAATGGAAGAGGGCTCTCCCAGCAGGAACTTGCTCTCTCACTCGGGATATCCAAAAGCGCTGTCAATATGTATGAGCGGGGAGAACGCCAGCCCAATTTTGAAACTCTGGAATTGATCGCTGATTTTTTTAAGGTAGATACCGATTACCTGCTCGGCAGGACGAACGCGGCGCGCACCGCTTATCCCGGCACGGTTGCCGCGCATTTTGATACAGAGGATCTGACAGACGATGAAAAAAAAGACGTGGAAAATTATATCGAATTTATCAAGGCAAAAAGGAACAGAACCTAAAGAAAGTCCTGTTTATGATACAACAGGCCGCCTATACTGGTAACAGGAGTTGATAGAATGAACAGATACGAAGAATTGTTAGGCGAAGCGGCAGCCGAAGGTATATCGATCGATGAGAATTACACTTTCAGCGGAAAGACTTCGGGCTTATATGTAGATAACAATATTGCGCTTTCATCCAGTCTGAAGACAACAGATGAAAAAGCGTGTGTGCTCGCGGAAGAGCTCGGACATCACCACACGACCGTGGGCAACATCGTGGACCTTACGTCCTCCGGCAACCGGAAGCAGGAGCGCCAGGCCAGAGTATGGGCCTACAATAAGCAGATAGGCTTAAAGGGTCTGATCTCCGCCTATGAACACAAATGCAGCAACCGCCATGACACCGCAGAATTTCTGGAAGTCACGGAAGAATTCCTGCAGGAAGCACTTGATTATTACTGCGGCAGATATGGGACAGGCACTATAGCGGACGGCTATTATATCATGTTCATCCCAAGCCTGATGATCGGAAAGATCGATTTCACATTGTGATGGACCGGTTTCGGCTTTAACAAATATAAGAATTTAAGAATCGCTTAAGAAACTTTCGCTTTCTTTTATATTTTAAACATATTTTGGTCACATTTTTATTTTATACTAGATTCAGATAGTTGAACAACACACAACTATCTCCCCCCTCATAAAGTAAACGCACCGGGAAATTTTTATTCCCCGGTGTCGCACTTTACTCTCATTCCTTTAAATAACTATAACAACAACGAAACCCGTTGGCCGGCCGGCTGACGGGTTTCGCCGTTGTCTCCTGCAGTTCCATTTCAGAGACAGAGGCTTCTTTCTTTTTTTATTAACCTGTGGTAGAATGTATTTAATTGTTGTGACAATACAAAGGAGGCTGTTCCATGGATTCTCTTGACTATCAGATACTTGAAAAACTGAAGAGCAATGCAAGACAGCGCGCCTCGGAGATAAGCCGCGAAGTCCACCTTTCTGTCTCCACGGTCATTGACCGTATCCGCAAGATGGAGGCTGCCGGCATTATCAAATCCTATACGATCATCACAGATGACGCCAAAGTCGGCAATGACGTGACCGTACTCATCGAAGTGAGCATGGAACACCCGCAGTTCAATGAGGACTTTATTGAAAATGTGACTGCCAATCCGTATGTGATCGCATGCTATTATCTAACCGGTGAATTTGACTTTCTTCTGAAAGTAACTTGTAAGTCGTCTGAACATCTTGAAGAAATACACAAGTGGGTGAAGGGCCGTTCAGGCGTACGTCAGACGAGGACCCACTATGTGCTCAGCACGATAAAGAATATACATTCCTCCCTGCCCGCAGCAGAGGAAGAAGTCTGAGAACAGGAGCTATCCTGCTTTTCTTTCTTCCTCTTCTTCTGCCAGAAGGGCCGTCCTGTTGAGCGCATCTAAAATTTCTTTCTCCACCTCCAGCGGAAAACCGTCTACGCTCAGAGTCTGCTGTTTTGTGACACCGTCTACGCTCCCCATCTTTACGATCGCTTCGAGATACTTTTTTATCTCTTTAAATTTCGGAAGCAGCCTTATTTTTTTTATCTGCTGCATATAAGCCGCCAGCGCGTAAGCTCCCCAGTTCGACACCGTGGATATGACAAGAGTGTCTACTTCCACCTCGCACGGAACGAGTGACAGCTTCGCGCGTATCACTTCTTTTAGATTGCCCATCCCTATCTCGTTTCCTCCGTCACCGATTCCAAATGTGGGGATGTTCATCTCTGCGGCTTTCTCAAACATCAGATCTACTCTGGCTGTCCTTGATTTAATGCTTGCTCCCCGCATGTTTGCATAGTCTTTCTCCTCGTTTCGCCCGCACCGTTCAATGGAAATGAGGGCCGCCGGTCTGTATTGTTCCAGCAGATTCTCATACGCGTTTCGGCCATCGTCAATGTTCATATATTTGACTTCCAGATTTTCCATCTCAAAAAAGCCTCTGCAATATTTATCTGTGACGATGACGGGATGATAACCAAGCTTCCTGAGCGCTACGGCCAGCGCCATTGTCCCGGGCGGTCCGTCTGTCTCCGCATGTCCGTCTACATAAAAGCCGGTTGTCAGCAGGATATTCCCTTTTTCCAGTGAAAGCAGTTTTAAGGCCGCTTTTCTGCAGAACTTTGCATCCATGTATGTGCGGAGGATATGCATGCCTCTGCAGGAATAACGCAGCACCACATCCTCCACCGTCTCTGTCCTTCTTTTTGCCGTACTGTCCATCGCATCTCACTCCTAACCGTCCAGCTTTCCAAATGGAACAACCTGAATATTTTCAATTTTCAGTGCTTCTCTTATCTTTACAACAAAAGCAAGCGCCTTCGGTCCGTCTCCGTGTACGCACACAGAATCTGCCGTCACCTCAATATCTCTGCCTGTCACAGCCGTCACTTTTTTGTCCTTCACCATCCGTATGACTCTTGTGATCGCCTCGTCTTCATCGGTGATCATTGCTCCCGGCCTGCTTCTAGGCACAAGGGAGCCGTCTTCTTCATATGCCCGGTCTGCAAATACTTCTCTGGCACACGTTAGTCCGAACGCTTCCGCAGCATTCAATAGCTGACTTCCTGCAGGTCCGAGCAGGATGAGCCCCGGATCCACTTCAAAGATCCCCTCGCAGACTGCCTCTGCCAGCGCCTGATCCCGGCACGCCATATTGTACATTGCCCCGTGGGGCTTTACGTGGCAAAGCCTCACTCTCTGAGCGGTGCAGAAAGCATGCAGCGCTCCGACCTGATACTGTACCATCGCCTTTACTTCCTCCGGGGAAGCGTCCAGATTCCGCCTTCCGAAACCGGCCAGATCCGGGTACCCCGGATGTGCACCTATGCACACACCGCTTTCTTTTGCCAGAGCCACTGTCTTTGCCATCACCACCGGATCCGACGCGTGAAATCCGCACGCTACGTTGGCAGATGATATATAAGGGATCACCTCTTCATCCATGCCGCATTTATAATTGCCAAAGCTTTCTCCCAGGTCACAGTTTAAATCTACGGTATACATCAGACATCCTCCTTGCTTAATATTTGAGTTCTGCATTTTTAACATCTGTGATAAACATGTGTCCCGGCGAATGGGTGATGACGATTTCCGGTTTTACATTCATCACAACATTCTGCGGTGTCACCCCGCACGGCCAGAAAACAGGAACTTCTCCTTCGCGCACCGTGACACTGTCACCAAAGTCCGGCCTTGTGATATCCGTAATGCCGATGGCCTCCGGGTCCCCGATATGTATGGGGGCCCCGTGCACCCTGGGCATCTCCCCGGTCACGAGCACTGCCTCCGCCACCTGTTCCCTGGGAAGAGGGCGCATGCTCACTACCATACTTCCACAGAATATACCGGCGGGCGTGCACGCTATATTTGTCTTATACATGGGCACATTGCAGTTTTCTTCTATATTTCTCACCGGTACGCCTGCGTCCAGCAGCGCCGACTCGAAAGAAAAGCTGCACCCGATAAGAAAGCTTACAAAATCATCTCTCCAGAATTTTTCCACATCCGTATACTCCCCGGCAAGTTCCCCCTTTTTATAGATCCGATACCTCGGGAAATCTGTCGCGATATCGGCGTCCTGCGCAAGATAACGCAGCTGTCTGCTCCCTGTGTCGCTCACTTCCAGCACCGGGCACGACTTTGGATTTCTCTGCGTAAACAGAAGAAAATCATAGGCCAGCTCTCTGGGCAGTATGACGAGATTCGCCTGGGCGTATCCCGCGCACATTCCCGAAGTAGGGCCGGTGATCCGGCCGCTGCGCACTAATTTTCTCGCCTTCTGCGGGCTCATGTCGTAATAGTCCGTCATCTTCCCACCTGCTTTCTGTTGATCCGCTCTGCCTCTGCTCCTGATATGGCTGTAAACTTTACTTTATCTCCCGGTTTCCCCTGAGCGATCTTCGGAATGTCAAAGGAACAAACGGTGGCGATCTTGGCGTATCCGCCAGTTGTCTGCCGGTCTGCCAGCAGAACGATCGGACGGCCGTCCGCGGGAACCTGGACGGAACCAAGGGCTATGGCATCCGAGACGATATCTGTACCGTTCCTGCTTTCGATCACAGGACCGTCAAGCCGGCAGCCCATGCGGTCGCTCTGTTCCGATATGGTATATACGCCGCTGTAAAATGTCTTCTTTCCTTCTTCCGTAAAATAATCGTCCTGCGGTCCGGGGATGACTCTTACATTTATTTCAGAAGGATATTCCTGTGCTTTTATCTTTCTTCCTTTTACTTCCTCATAGCTTTTTCCTGTTCCGAGAGGAAGCTCATCTCCCGCCTTCAGCGCTCTCCCTTCATATCCGCCGAGCCGGCATTTGACATTTGTAGAGCGGCTGCCCATCACTGCCGGAACGTCAATGCCCCCGGCAAACGCAATGTACGTACGGCAGCCCGTTTTTACCATTCCAAGCGAGAGAGAATCGGACGCTTTTATTTGTATGGGAGTGTTCATGGAAATAGGGCTTTCGTTGAGCTTTGGCTCCATGTCCGCCCCTGTCACGGCCACTACCGTATCCTCTGTAAATTCCATCACCCCGCCGAACAGGGCTGCCTCCAACACTGCCTCGTTTGCCTCATTTCCCACAAGATATCCGGCGTCCGCGTATGCTTTTTCATCCATGACGCCGGACGGTCCGATCCCAAAGCACTGGTATCCGTATCTTCCTGCATCCTGTACTGTTGTGAATGCTCCGGGTATCACTATTCTTACTGGCATATACTCTCCTCCTCAACTTCCGGCTCATACTCACCTTTGGACACCATCCGGCGGATGTCATAATAGTCATTGATCGTTATCGGGACAAAACGGATATATTCACCGGCTTTGCAGAGAACCGGCTCCTTTCTGCCGGGATCATAGAATTCCACCGGCGTCCCGCCCAGCAGACGCCATCCTCCGGGGGAAGCCACGGGATATACACCGGTCTGGCTGCCTCCGATCCCCACTGCTCCGGGGAGGATCTTTACTCTCGGTGTCTTAAGCCTCGGCATTTCGATCCGCTTGTCAAGCCCGCCGAGGTAGACGAAGCCTGGAAGGAATCCCATCATATAGATCTTGTAGTCCACCGAACTGTGAATGGCGATGATCTCATCCCGGTCAAGTCCGGTAAACGCTTCCATATCCGCCAGGTCACATCCGAATCTTGCCCCGTAGCAGCACGGGATCTTCCATATTCTTTTTTTTACGGCGCCGCCTTCCTGCGAGATGTCTCCGTAAGAGAGTATGTTCTGTCTCACCGCCTGAAAGGAAGTCTCCAGCGGATCGTAATATATGGTCAGCGACCGGAAGGCAGGGACGAGTTCTCTGATACCGGTCATATTTTCTTTCCTAAGCTTTGCGGCAAGCGCATGGACCTGGTCATTGATCTTTGGGTCAACTGTTCTTCCGAACTCAACGGTCATGGCGCGGTCTCCTGCGCGCAAAAATTTTACTTCTCTCAAAACATCACCTTCCCCATTTATTTTTCTCTCTGTTCTGCCGGTGTTGCGTCATAGAATTCCTGCAGCAGAGCAGCTCTGATTTTTTCCAGCAGTTCCGGATTTCTGCCGCCTGCCGCTTTCCCGTCGATCTCATCTGCGTGAAGGCAGAGGTTGCTGGAACTCGTCACGATGATCTCCTCGGCATTGTACAGGTCATCCAGTGAATATGGCGCCTCGTTTACCGGTATGCCAAGCTGTCTGCATATTTTGATCAAGTGGGCTCTTGCAATGCCCGGAAGTATGAGATTATCTGTCGGCGCGGTCACGAGAATGCCGTCTCTGATTATGTGGACATTACTGTGGGCACACTCGGTGACGCGCCCTCCCGGACGGTAAAACACGGTCTCCTGGCAGCCCGCCTCTTTTGCCTTCTGCGCGGCCATGACGGATGGGATGAGATTCAGCGTCTTAATGTTGCAGTGGAGATATCTCGTATCTTCCATTGTCACGAGACGTATCGGTTCCTTTCCGTCAGATATCTCCGCCGGCTTCAGCATGATCCACAAGTTGCCCGGGCCTTCTGTAAATACGTGGTCGCGGATCCCGGTCCCTCTCGTCACCTGATAATAGACGAACAGATCGCCTGTATCCATCTTGTCTACCATCTCCTGCAGCAGTTCCTTCAGTTCCTTCTTTGTCACCGGCATCTGAATCTTCAGAAGCCCCGCGCTGTTAAAAAATCTGTCGATATGCTCATCAAGCGCAAATATTTTATAGTTTCTGGAAGGTCCCGCATCGTACACTCCGTCGCCGAACCATGACACCCGGTCGTTCATTGGAACGGTCATCTCATCGAGTTCTCCGAATCTGCCATTGTAGTAACCTAATGTTTTCATTTTCTTTCCCTCCGTTTTCCGGGCCTGGCCCTGTCCATAAAAAAATGCATAAAAAAAGTACACAAACAAAGTTTCTGACACCTTTGTCTGTGTACCTGCTCATTAAATTTTGTTTTATTCTATTCTCTTAATAAATCAATGTCAATAAATCTCGTCTGATTCCGAATTATTTTTCGTTCCCACCTTTATCTTTCGCAATTTTTTCGGAAATCCAGCGGTAAATATCCTCATATACTTGTTCCCGGTCCGTCTCATTCAGGATCTCATGCCTGTCCCCGTCGTAAAGCTTCATGGACACGTCCCGGATACCGGCCTCTCTGAGCTGTCCGTATACCTTTTTTACTCCCTTTCCAAAATCTCCGACCGGGTCATCTGCGCCTGAGACGAGCAGAAGCGGAAGGTCCTTATTGATCTTTTCCATATTTGCCTTCTTGGTCAGCACTTTCATGCCGGCAAACATTTGGTAGTATGCGCTGACGGTAAACACAAAACTGCAGAGGGGGTCGCTTACATACGACGCACACTTTTCCTTGTCGGAGGTGATCCAGTCTTTCGGCGTATCTCCCGGCTCAAATCTTTTGTTATAGCTTCCGAAGCTTAAGTTGTTGACCAGGACGCTGCGGTGCTTCCAGCCTTTGAAGAGCGCGATGATCCTGCACAATATCCGGCCCATGGCCAGCAGGGCGCTCCCCTGACAGCCGGTACCCATAATGACCGCGCACGCAAGTCCCCGGCTGTATGATGTCAGATACTGCCGGAGCAGAAAAGAACCCATGCTATGTCCAAGCATGATATACGGCACATCCGGATATTTTTCCTGCGTCAGTTCCCGCAGCCTGTGGATGTCAGCGATAACATATTTATTCCCGTTTGTCTCATCAAAATACCCGAGGCTTTCCTCATCGGCAGCCGATTTACCGTGGCCGAGATGGTCATGTCCCGTCACGTAGATTCCGCGTTCTGTAAGGAAAGCGGCAAATTCATCGTAACGCTCGATGTATTCCACCATTCCGTGGCATATCTGGACGACTGCTTTTATCTCCTGCTTTGGCACCCACTCTACGGCGTGTATATTAGTCCGGCCGTCGCTTGACGGATAGTAGAAATCATTTTTCATTGATACCTCTCCTGTCTCTAAGTTGGCTGTGCTGTACGCGGGCCTCACATACGTACGGAATTACATGATGGAAAAGACCGCTGTATCAGCGGTCATCCATTTTAATATAATCCCGGTGGGGCGCCAGCGGCTTGTATGCCGGCCGGATAATCTTGTCTACGTTCTTAAGCTCTTCCAGTCTGTGCGCGCTCCATCCTACGATACGTGCGGCGGCGAATATCGGCGTGTAAAGTGACGGCGGCAGATCGAGCATGCTGTACACGAGTCCGCTGTAGAAGTCTACGTTGGCATTGACGCCTTTGTATATTCTGCGCTTTTCTCCGATAACATCCGGAGCCATATGTTCTACCATCTCATAGAGGGCATATTCTTCCTCAAAGCCTTTTTCCTTCGCCAGCTGCTTTACAAATTTCTTGAAGATGTCTGCTCTTGGGTCGGACACGGAATAGATCGCATGCCCCATACCATAGATCAATCCTTTCTGGTCAAATGCTTTCTTGTCCAGCAGATCGCACAGGTACTGTCTTACGGCATCCTCATCCTTCCAGTCGGTAAGTTTCTGCTTCATGTCCTCAAACATCTGCGTCACTTTTATGTTGGCTCCGCCGTGCTTTGGTCCTTTCAGGGAAGCCATCGCCGCTACGATCGTGGAATATGTATCCGTACCGGATGATGTGACAACATGGGTCGTGAATGTAGAATTGTTACCGCCGCCGTGGTCCATATGGAGCACAAGCGCCATATCCAGTATCTTGGCCTCCAGCTTCGTATACTTCCGGTCTTCTCTGAGCATCATAAGTATATTTTCAGCAGTGGACAGCTCCGGTGACGGAGCATAGATAAACAAGTCTTCTCCGAGACGGTAGTTGTATGCATGATAGCCGTACACCATCAGCATCGGGAACTGGCTGATCAGGTTCAGGCATTGGCGCAGAACGTTCGGTATGGTCGTGTCGTCTGCCTTTGCGTCATAGGAATACAGACTCAGAATAGACCTGGACAGACTGTTCATCATATCCCTGCTTGGAGCCTTCATGATCACATCTCTCACAAAATTCGGCGGAAGTGTCCTTCTCTCCACAAGTGTCTCGTGATATGCCGCCAGCTGCTTCTCTGTCGGAAGCTCTCCAAAAAGCAACAGATAGGAAATTTCTTCAAATCCATAATGTTTCGCTTCCAGGAACCCTTTGACTAATTCTTTGATATTGTACCCTCTGTAATACAGATTTCCTGCGCACGGAACTTCTTCTCCGTCGACGATTTTTTTTGCGCAGACATCGGATATGTTTGTCAGTCCGGCAAGTACACCTTTACCATTTACGTCGCGGAGACCCCGTTTTACCTCATATTTGGTATACAGTTCTTTTTCAATGGCATTATTGTCCTCACATAATTGTGCCAGCTGCTGGATCTCCGGCGTGATCTCAAATAATGCATGTTCCACATTTTTAGTCATAGTCATCATCCTTTCTGTCCTTATTCATATTGTCAATCCGCCAGCGGCGGACGAAATATCCGTTCATAACATCAGCGGTTCAGGGCGTATATATAATTGCTCAGTTCTGCAAATTCCTCAAGCGTCAGGGACTCGCCCCTGACACCCGGGCCTTTCCCGAGCCGTTCTATCGCTTCGATAAGCTCTTCTTTCGCAAGAGACAGCTTGTCAGAATTGTTCAGTCCGTTAGCAAGCGTTTTGCGCCTCTGATTAAAGGATGCTCTTATGATATCAAACATCAGCTTCTCGTCTTTTACCTCGACCGGGGGCTTCTCATGGCGTGTGAGCCGGATAACGGCAGAGCCCACCCTGGGCCTTGGCATAAAACAGTTGGGCGGCACATTTGCGACGATATACGGTTCTGCATAATACTGGACCGCCAGCGACAGCGCCCCATAGTCTTTATTGCCCGGTCCGGTCTGCATCCTGTCTGCGACTTCTTTCTGCACCATGACCGTGATACTTTCCACCGGGACATCATTTTCAAATAATCCCATAATAATGGGCGTTGTTATATAATATGGAAGATTGGCCACAACTTTGAGCGGCCTGCCGCCGTTTTCCTCCCGGGCCAGTTCTCTTACGTCCAGCTTCAGCACGTCCTCATTGATCACCGTAACATTGTCATAATCGTGCAGGGTGTCCGTAAGGATCGGGATAAGGTTCTTGTCGATCTCCACGGCCACAACCTTGCCGGCTGCCTCCGCAAGATACTGCGTCATCGTTCCGATTCCGGGGCCGATCTCTAATACCATATCCTCTTTCGTGATGTCTGCTGCCCGGATAATTTTATCCAGAACGTGAGTATCAATTAAGAAGTTCTGTCCGAACTTCTTTTGAAATGAGAAATCATATTTCTGCAGTATCTCTATGGTATTTTGCGGGTTTCCCAGCGTCGGTTTTCTCATATATCACTTAACTCCTGAATAATGTGCTGTTCCTTATTATACAACAAAATTGTCCGAAATTCCATACAATTCTGACGCATTGCTTTCCGTCTGCTTTACTACCGTGTCATAATCCACATTTTTTATGCGTGCGATCTCCTCTGCCACATAGCGGATATACAACGAATTATTCCGCTTTCCACGGTTGGGCTCCGGCGCAAGATACGGACAGTCTGTCTCCAGAACGATAGAAGTAAGCGGTGTATCCTCCACAACTTCCCTGAGCTTTTTCGCGTTCTTGAATGTGACGACTCCGCCGACACCGATGCTAAAGCCCATCTTTACATACTCCCGGGCCAGTTCCCTCGAATACGAAAAACAGTGTATGATCCCCTTAAGCCCCTGCGCATGCTCCTTCATAATTTCCAGCGTATCCGCCGCCGCGTCTCTGCTGTGGATGACTACAGGCAGATCATGCCGGCGCGCAAGCTCAAGCTGCCGGATAAACCAGAACTTCTGCAAGTCATGGGATTCGTTGTCCCAGTAGTAATCAAGGCCGATCTCGCCCACAGCTACTACCTTTCTGTCCGCAAGCAGCTTTTCCATCTCCTTAAAAAAATCCTCATTCAAATCACCGACATGGTCCGGATGAATGCCCACAGCGGCATACATAAACGGATATTTCCGAGCCAGATCAACGACCTCCCGGCAGGACCGCGGCGAAGCGCTGATATTCACAATAGTGCCCACGCCGCCCGCCTGCATGGATCCAAGCAGCTCCTCCCGGTCCTCGTCAAACTGATCGTCGTCATAATGCGCATGCGTATCAAAAATCATAATACCCTCCAATATAATCGGGGACGGTAATGAAGTTGGGGACGGGGGTTTTTTAAATTTCCCCCGTCCCGAACTGATTTTAACGTGTCCCTTTTTTTATTTTAATGTGTCCCTTACAAGAGTTCTGCCCTTAACTGCTCCGGCGTCTTCATGGATAATAATGCCGGCGGGATATCGAATACTGTTTTTGCACCGCTTTCTCCATTTTTTGAAAGACGGTAAGCCGCTCTTGCATAGCATACGAGCACGCTGGCTGTAAACTCCGGGTTTGAATCCAGCTTGAGAGAATACTCGATAATGTGCCGGCTTCCTTCTGTTCCGGTCTCTCCGCTGCGGATGACGAACCCGCCGTGAGGCATGCTGCTGTGATTTTGCTTTAATTCTGCCTCTGTGATAAAGGTAACGGTTGTATCATAATCGTCGAAATAATTCGGCATTGTCTTGATCGTTCGCTCGATCTCCTGAAGATCTGCGCCTTCCTCCGGCACGACATAGCAGTCACGCAGGTGTTTTTCTCTCGTTGTAAGTTCCAGAGCCTCTCCGCTTCTTACTCTTTCCACAGCTTTATCCACAGGTACGGTGTATTGAATTGCGTTCTTCACACCTTCTATGCGTCGGATCGCGTCGGAATGTCCCTGGCTTACGCCTTTTCCCCAAAAGGTGTATGTACTTCCCTGCACGAGAATAGACTCCGCGTATAACCGGTTAAGTGAAAACATTCCCGGATCCCAGCCGACAGAGATAATCCCCACATTTCCACCATCTTTTGCCGCCTTATCCACATTTTCAAAATATTCCGGAATTCTGGCATGCGTATCAAAACTGTCAATCGTGTTAAAGTTTTTCACAATTTCCGGTCCCATAACTGGCAGGTCTGTGGCAGAACCCCCGCAGAGGACGATAACATCGATCTCATCCTTCATGGAAGCCAGGTCATCCATATGCTTCACATCTGCCGATTCTGTCTCGATCTTGACGTCTGCCGGGTTTCTTCTCGTAAAGACAGCCTTAAGCTCCATGTCTTCATTGCGGGCCACCGCAAGTTCAACACCTTTTCCTATGTTGCCGTAGCCAACAATACCAATTCTGATTTTATCCATAATTCAATCTCCTCTCAGTTGGGGACGGAGGTTTTCTCGATTTCCTCCGTCCCTTTTTTAACCGGGGACGGGGGAAATTGAAAAATCCCCCGTCCCCAATTCATTTTAACGTGTCCCTCTAGCAGATTTCAGCGCCGGCGGGCATTTCTTTTTCCGGTGTCATGAGTGCCAGATTGCCTTCTGCGTCTTCTGCGCACAGCAGCATGCCTTCTGAAAGTACGCCGGCAAGCTTGGCCGGTTTCAGGTTGACGAGCACCATAACCTTCTTACCTACCATTTCTTCTGGCTTGTAGTATGCCTTTATGCCTGACACGATCTGTTTTATCTCGCTTCCCACTCTTACTTTGGAGCAGAGGAGCTTCTTTGACTTCGGCACTTCTTCGCATTCGAGTATCTCTCCTACCTGGAACTGCATCTTTCCGAAATCGTCGAATGTGATCTCCGGCTTAGCTTTGATGTCAATGACATTCTCCGGCACTTCTTCCTCCGCAGGGTGCAGTGCCTCTACTTTTTCAAGCACCTCTTCAAGGTCCAGTCTCGCGAAAAGAATTTCCGGCTTTTCGGTCACTTTACCGTCACCGAGCTGTCCGAGTATTTTTCCGGATGTCTCCGGCATAAACGGTTCCAGCAGCACTGCGCCTGCTTTGATGCTCTCCTGCAGGTTATACAGCACCGTCTCAAGTCTGTCTTTTTTCTCCTCGTCCTTGGCAAGAGCCCACGGCATTGTCTCATCTATATACTTGTTGCAGCGCTTAAACAGATTGAATATTTCTGTGATGGCATCGGCAACCCGCAGTTCATCCATCTTGCCCTCCACTGCCTTCGGCGCGCTCTCTGTCATAGCTTTCAGGTCAGCGTCTGCTTCGCCTGCCACCCCTTTGTCAGTGACCGTGCCGCCAAAGTATTTGTTTGTCATGGATATGGTACGGTTCACCAGATTGCCGAGTGTATTGGCAAGGTCTGAGTTCATGCGCTCTACCATCAGCTCCCAGGAGATAACTCCGTCATTTTCAAAAGGCATCTCGTGCAGGACAAAATAACGAACCGCGTCGACACCGAAGAAATCAACAAGTTCATCCGCATACAGCACATTTCCCTTTGATTTGCTCATTTTCCCGTCTCCCTGCAGCAGCCACGGATGTCCGAAGATCTGCTTTGGAAGAGGCAGATCCAGCGCCATCAGGAAGATCGGCCAGTATATCGTGTGAAAACGGATAATGTCCTTTCCGATAAGGTGCAGATCCGCCGGCCAGTCTTTTCTGAACTGCTCTGTGTTATCCCCGCCGCAGTCATAGCCGATTCCGGTAATGTAGTTCGTCAGCGCGTCCAGCCATACATACACGACATGTTCCGGGTCAAAGTCCACCGGGATCCCCCACTTAAATGAAGTCCTGGACACACACAGGTCCTGAAGGCCCGGCAGAAGGAAATTGTTCATCATTTCGTTTTTACGGGATACCGGCTGGATAAACTCAGGATGCGAGTTGATATGATCGATCAGACGGTCTGCATATTTACTCATTTTAAAGAAATATGCCTCCTCTTTCGCCGGCTGCACTTCCCGTCCGCAGTCAGGGCATTTCCCGTCCACAAGCTGTGATTCTGTAAAAAAGGATTCACACGGCGTGCAGTACATCCCCTCATAATGGCCTTTGTAAATGTCCCCCTGATCGTACAGCTTTTTAAATATCTTCTGCACCTGTTTTTCATGGTATCCATCCGTCGTACGGATGAATTTATCATAAGAAGTGTTCATCAAATCCCAGATACGCCTGATCTCTCCGGCAACACCGTCCACAAATTCCTTCGGCGTAACCCCTGCCTCTTCTGCCTTAAGCTCTATTTTCTGGCCGTGCTCATCCGTACCGGTCTGGAAAAATACATCGTACCCCCGGCTTCTCTTATACCTGGCGATCGCATCTGCAAGTACGATCTCATAAGTGTTCCCGATATGGGGCTTTCCTGATGTATAGGCAATGGCTGTCGTAATATAATACTTTTGTTTTTCCATAACTTTACTTGTCCTCCTGTCGTTGAAATAAAAAAATCTTCCCTAATCCGAAAATCAGAGAAGACGAGTTATCCCGTGTTACCACTTCTATTCATCCCTGCCTCACGGCAGAGACCTCAGCAAGTGCCTGCTGGCACTCTTTCCGCAGTAAAGGGCGGACCCATTGCAGCCTTGCACAAAATGCGGGCCGTCCGTTACACGTCCTCATACATTTTCATGTTCGGTGCACCACTCAGAAGCCATCTTCCGTCAGTCTTCATCCATCCCTCTCAGCATCCCCGCGTGCAGCCCCGGTCTTATCCGGCTGCGTTCACGGTTCAGGACTTCTCTGTATAATGTCAAAAGACGTACTCTCTTCGTCATTGCGTTTTACATATAGCTCATGATCTTATTTCAACTTTTTCATTAATATGGTAAAAATCGTAACATACGGATATTCAATTGTCAAGCCGGGAACACCGCAAAACAGCCGCTGTTCTTATGATCAGCGTCTGATAATTCAGTGCTTAGAATATTCATACCCGGGCCTTACGGCGCATACTTATAGATAAAACATCCAAGGAGCCTTCATGCGTAAAAAAATATCGCTTCTCCTGACCGTCACGCTCCTCTTTGCCCTTGCCGCTCTGGCGTCATGCTCCAGAGGGAGCAAAAGTGCAGATGCAGAATTTGAGGCATACACAGATAACCTGTTCTGTCAGGAAGTTTCCTCCAACACGATCTCTCTTCACTATACACTGGAAAATCCTTCCGATTACGGAATTGACAAGGCGCCGGTCTCCTTCGGCAGCTGCTCGACGGATACCGCCGCCATCAGCGCATCGGCGGAAAATGCCCTCGCATCACTTCACGCCCATAACCGCGCCCAGCTCTCAGATAAAAACAAACTGACCTACGATATACTGGACAATTACCTGAGCACCTCACTTGACGAAGCCGGGTATGTACTGTATGACGAACCGCTGGCTCCGCTTACAGGCACGCAGGCACAGCTTCCGGTACTTCTGTCCGAATACCAGTTTAACAGCACCGGTGATATAGATACTTATCTGACACTTATGACAAAACTGCCGGAATACTTCGAGTCTATCATTGCTTTCGAGCAGGCCAAATCTGAAAAGGGCCTTTTTATGGCCTCCTATTCCGCCGACGACATTATTGATGAATGCAATGCGTTCATCAAAATGGGCGATGACAACTACCTGTACTCTTCCTTCACAGAGCGTCTTGACGCGATGAAGCTTGACAAAGCAGATTATGACGATTATGTGAAACGCAACAGGGAAAATATGAAGGAATACATTTATCCTTCTTATAAAAAGCTGGCCGATTCTCTTAAGGCACTGCGCACGACAGGAAAAAATAACAACGGTCTGTGTTATCTTCCGGACGGACGGGATTACTATGAACTTGTCGTCAAACGGGAAACCGGCTCCAGCCGCACCGTCAACGAACTGAAGGAACTTACCCAGTCACAGATACTGGAAGACCTTACCGCGATGCAGCAAATACTTACCTCCTCTTCCAAGGAGACATTTTCAAATGCAGCACCTTCACTTGAGGACACGGATCCCACATCCATCCTGTCAAATCTGAAATCCAAGCTTAAGGGCAGCTTTCCCGACCCGCCCGACGTCTCCACGGAGATCAAATACGTGCAGAAATCAATGGAAGAATACTTAAGTCCCGCCTTCTTCATGGTGCCGGCCATCGACAGCACTACGAACAACGTTATCTATATCAATCAGGGACATATGCCGGATGACCTTTCGCTGTTTACAACACTGGCACATGAAGGATATCCCGGCCATCTTTACCAGACCGTATATTTTCAGAACCTGAAACCAGATCCGATCCGCAATCTGCTGAACTTCGGCGGCTACACGGAGGGCTGGGCCACATACACGGAAATGCTCAGTTATTATTATGCCCTCCTCCCCAAAGAACAGGCAGCACTCCTGCAGCGCAATACTTCCGTTATATTGGGACTCTATGCACTTGCAGATATGGGAATACACTACGACGGCTGGAAACTGGCAGATACTGTCTCCTTTTTCCGTCAGTACGGTATCGAAGATGCCAATACCGTAGAAAGCATATACGACCTGATCATTTCTGACCCGGCAAACTATCTGAAATACTACATCGGCTACGTAGAATTTATGGAGCTGAAAAAGGAAGCTATCGACAAATGGGGCGATTCTTTTACCCAGGAAAACTTCCACAAGAAAGTGCTTACCGCTGGCCCGGCTCCTTTCGATATACTCCGTACATATATGTTCCAGTAATATATCCCATGATCATTTTGCAAACGTTCCGGGCCAGAGTAAGACCGCCGCAAGTTCAACACTTGCGGCGGCTTTTTATTGTCAGGGGACACCATAAAATGAATCAGGGACAGGGGAAAAAGAGTTGGGGACGGGGGAAATTTAAATTTCCCCCGTCCCCAACTCCCTCCTACCCCATCATTCCTGCCAGTACGACGCTGGCCACGAGGCCGGCGAAGGTGGCGAACATGGCGCCGGACAGTGTATATCTCGTCTTTGTCACTTTTGCCGTCATATAGTAGACGCTCATCGTATAGAATATCGTCTCTGTACATGACATGCTGATAGAGGCTATGAGTCCGATATAGGAATCTGTTCCGTATTCCTTGAATGCATCGAGCAGCAGGCCGGTGGCCGCGGAAGATGAGAACATCTTTACCACGGTGAGAGGGACGAGCTCCCCGGGGAAACCTATGTATTCAGTAGCCTTTCCGATGATCCCGGACATGAAGCCGAGGAACCCGGACGCCCGCAGGATCCCAACCGCCACCATGAGACCGATCAGTGTCGGCATGATCTTGATCACTGTAAAAAACCCACTTTTGGCTCCCTTAACGAATGTATCATAGACATTTACCTTCATCAGCACTCCATAACTCACAATGCCGAAGATCACAAGGGGGACAATGAAGTCCGATATATACATGAATAACCGCATAGACCAATTCCTTACATGAAATGCTTATTTATAATATATGCCGCTTCCTGCGTCTTTATGGTTAATTTACTCCATTGAAAGGCAAATAAAAAGAGAATATACTAGAAGGATCGAGAGACTAACGACAGGACGGTGATAGAATGAACAGTAAAAATGATTTCGGACAGGGAAGCGTAGCGGGAAATATTATGAGGCTTGCCATTCCCATGACACTGGCCCAGCTCATCAATGTACTGTACAATGTGGTAGACCGCGTCTATATCGGCCATATTCCCCACACCTCAACAGAAGCCCTCACCGGGATCGGGCTTACACTGCCGGTCATCACGATCATTACAGCGTTTGCCAACCTGTTCGGCATGGGAGGGGCCCCGCTGTTTTCCATGGCGCGCGGCCGCGGTGACAGAGAGCGGGCCAGAAAAATCATGGCAAATTCGCTCTCCATGCTGCTCCTCTCCGGAATACTTCTCATGGCCCTCTGCTATATATTTAAGCGCCCCCTATTGTACCTTTTCGGCGCCAGCGATGTCACCTTCCCCTACGCGAACTCTTATCTGACCGTTTATCTGTGCGGCACCCTCTTCGTCATGACAAGCCTTGGGATGAACAACTTCATCAACGCGCAGGGCTTCGGGGTCACCGGCATGCTGACCGTTTCCATCGGCGCTGTGCTGAACCTGCTTCTCGACCCTCTGTTCATCTTTGTCCTCCATATGGGCGTACAGGGAGCGGCCGCAGCCACCGTAATCTCCCAGTTCGTCTCTGCAGTCTGGGTCTTTTGCTTTCTCACAGGCCAAAAGGCCGTCATACGCATTACAGGAAAATATATGAGACCGGAGGCGGCACTTGTAAAAGAAATCACAGGCCTTGGACTGTCCGGCTTTATCATGGCTGTCACAAACGGCTCTGTGCAGATCATGTGCAACGCAGCCTTACAGCGCTACGGAGGTGACCTGTACGTGGGGATCATGACCGTGATCAATTCCGTGCGGGAGATCGTCACCATGCCCGTAAACGGACTGTCAAGCGGCGCCCAGCCGGTCATGAGCTACAATTACGGCGCAGAAAAATATGACAGGGTGCGCTCAGCCATCCGCTTTTCCACCATATGTTCCATCCTGTTTTCCACCACCGCATGGGCTCTGAGCTTCTTTTTTCCACACTTTTTCATCCATCTGTTCAGCAGTGAATCTGAGCTGATAAGGGAAGGCGTCCCTGCAATGCGCATCTACTTCTTCGGCATCTTCATGATGGCGCTGCAGTTCGCGGGTCAGTCTGTCTTCGTGGCGCTCGGCAGATCAAAGCAGGCTGTCTTCTTTTCCCTGTTCAGAAAAGCCGTCATCGTCATCCCCCTCACACTTCTGCTTCCCGCTCTCGGCGGACTGGGCACCGACGGCGTGTTCCTGGCGGAACCAGTCTCCAACTTTATCGGGGGAACCGCCTGCTTCGTAACAATGATGCTGACCGTCTGGCCGGCGCTTCGCAAGTCCCAGACATAATTTGATTCCGTCAATAAATGTGAAAGGAGTAAGAACATGTATTGTACAATCACGAGAAAAAACACAACAAGGCAGCCACGGCATCAGCTACAATCTCACAAATCAAAACGGTGTTCAGCTCGGATGGGAATCTATCCTGGGATTCAGTACGGCGGGAAACCAGTTTCATTTCGCCGCTCCCATATCCGCCATTCCGAATCGGCGGGGTCCTGACCTTCCTCCCTCTACGGGAACACAGATTGTTACCCGCGGGGTCAGCGGCTGCAGTGTGTTCATCGTCTCATACGGCAGTCACCATGTCATGGCACATCTTGATCTTCCCAATATCAACCACCAGAACAAACCGGTAATGAAGGATACGCTGGCCTCCATCACCGGTCAGGTCCCTCTTCCTGCGCAAAACACACCGGGAAATTATGTGCATCCTGATATATTTATCAGTATACATAATAAAGCAGACTCCACACGTGAGCCTGCTCTCTTTGCCAGAAGTGGACCGCACCTGCACAAGGCACGATGGCGAGCCGGACATGTTTAACCATCCGGAGATCGGACTATATTTAGACCCCGCAACCGGACTCCAAATCTTCGGAGACATACGGGGAATCGATACCATAGGCACCAATGTATCTGTCCACGACTATCCGTTCCTCGTAAATCTGACTGCCCCTCAGACAGATTTCACTGCCCTCCAGATACTCGGACAACAGGCTTCTGACCAGGCGCAGCAGGCAAATGCTCCGGCCCGGGTCACCCGTTTTCTCACCTGATCATCCCATCTGGAGAAGCTTTTCCTTCAGCTCACTTTCCAGACGCATCATCTCCTGCTCCGCCTCCCGGCGTTTCAGGCGGCCGTTCTGCTGTATCTGCATCACCTCATCCAGTGTGGATATAAGTGATTCATTCGTTATCTTAAGCGTCTCCATATCTACGATGCCGCGCTCAGATTCTTTCGCCGTCTCCACGGTAGCCATCTTAAGCTTCTGCGCGTTCTTCCGGAGCAGTTCGTTCGTCATATCGGTCACTTCCCGCTGGGCGGCAGCCGCCTGGGCAGAATGTTCCACGCCGAGCGCAAGCACCATCTGGCTCTTCCAGAGCGGAACCGTGTTCACGATAGTAGACTGGATCTTTTCCACCATGAGCGTATCGTTGCCCTGTACGAGACGTATCTGCGGCGCTGTCTGTATAGAGATGGTCCTCGTCAGTTCCAGGTCATGTATCTTCTTCTCAAACCGATTGCACATGGAATCCAGGTCCTTTGCCGCCTGGGCATCTTCCGGCAGCCCGCTTCTCTGCGCCTTATCCATCAGTTCCGGAAGTCTGCTCTCCCTGACTTCCCGAAGCTTCTTTTTCCCGGCCAGAATATACATGGACAGCTCTTTAAAGTAAGTAAGATTCACCTCATACATCTTATCCAGGATCGCAACATCCTTCAAAAGCTGTACCTGATGATTTTCCAGCACCTTGCATATCTGGTTTACATTATCCTCCGCCCTGGCATACTTGGCCTTCATCGCCGTTATCTTGTTGGAAGTCTTCTTGAAAATATTTCCGAAAAACCCTTTATCTTCTTCCTCGTCAAAGCTTTTCAGCTCTTTCACAACACCGGACAGCAGCTCTCCTACTTCCCCCAGATCCTTCGTCTTTACATTCTCAAGGGCATTCTCTGAAAAATCTGCCATCTTCTTCTGCGTGCCGACGCCGTACTGGAGGATCACGGACGAATTGGTCAGATCGATCTGTTCCGCAAAAGCATCCACCGCTTTTTGCTCTTCCTCCGTCAAAATACTTTCGTCAAATACCTGGGCTTCCTCCTGCCGGACCGGGACAGCTGTCTGCCGTTCCTCCTGAAATGGCTCCAGCGTCAAAACCGGGGTCGTCTGAAACTGTTCAAATTCTTTTTCCATTGCGCTCTTCCTCCGTCCGGCCGTGCCGGTCTTAGTCTTCTATTCTCTCTTAAAAATCGTCCTTCGTCAGCCCCTCCTGCGCCAGCATCGTCTTCAGCACAGATATATCAGATGACACATCCCACGCCGTATCCTGAAACAGGCTGTCCAGCAGCTTTTCAAACGCAGCGTTCAGTGTGTCCAGCGTCTTTTCGATCTCCTGTTTGGAAGACAGAATATTCTCTCCCTGCACCGGCTGGGCATCCAGCTCCTCATACGCCTCCAGAAGCTTCACCGTTGTCGGAAGGTAATATTCCATCAGTCTGCGGATCTCAGGCACACAGCCCGGATTTTGCTCCACCCGGTCAAATATCCGGTCCACCAGCGTCTCCATCCGGGATATTTTATAAGAAATCTCCGCCCCCGGGATCGCATCATTACACTCGTGGATCTTCTTTATATACTCATCGCCGGTGCGGACGATCTCCCTTATCTGCGGGTCCATATGTTCAGCCGTCTCTTCCTTTTGTGCCTTCCGCTCCTGCTCCTGACGCTTCAGTTCCTCCGTGTGCTCCATGAGTTCCTCATACTGGCTGTATGCACGGTGCGTCACCATGAGGCATGTCCGCTGTCTGTCGAGATGTCCCTGCCGGAACCAGCCCTTCCGGATCATTTTTTCCAGATCTCTGGCCACGTACTTCGGCGGCTTCTTAACCTGTTCTGCCAGCGCTTTTATGTCCCCGTATTCTCTGCCCTCCATCCCCTTTATATAAGCATTGAAACGCTTTACTTTACCGAGGATATGGTGTCCGGCCGCCGCCAGCACCGCACTTCCCGCCAGCACGATCACACCCGCCCCGAAAAGCAGCTGAAATACCATATTAAAACTGCCGCCAGCCAGCTCTCTGAGCAGCGAAAGCGGAAGCCCGACCAGAAGGACGCCGCCGAGCACATAACCCACTGCTGCCATAATGACTGCGCCGGCCTTTGCTCCGCCTGTCCTTACATAGAGCGCAGGCACCTGCTCCGTGTGAACGTCATACGTGTCGCTTTCCGGGCGGCTGTACTGTCCCGGATACGGACGGTCCCGGCGCATTCTGCCGTACCGGGTCTGCCCTCTGCGGCGCGCCATATCCTGCATGCTTCTGTCCACGGCATCCCCCGCGCTTCGCACACCCTTTCCGATACCGTCCACCGCCTGGTATATCGTATCGTTGATCGTCTGATTTAATTTATCAAAATTTCTGGAATCCACCGCATCCTGAACCGTCCTGCGGATATCATCCCCGAATCTTTCCCAATCCCAGTTTGTCATCCTGTCCTCCTGGATCTCTCACATACCATAAACAGCCGTATTACCGGGCTGTCCCCTCACTGCACATATCATCTAAAGTATAATGGAAACAGGGCAAAATTGCAATGCTCACAGACCATCGTTCTGCTATCCGTTGCCGCCAAGGGCGGCACCTTTCTTCAGCTCACGTCTCTTCTCAGACGCATCCACACATATCGTACATGCCGCGTCGCCTGTGATGTTGACGGTAGTCCTGGCCATATCCAGGATACGGTCTACGCCCGCAACGAGCGCAATGCCCTCAAGCGGAAGCCCTACGCTCTGCAGTACCATTGCAAGCATGATGACGCCGGAACCCGGAACGCCCGCCGTTCCGATCGATGCCAGCGTAGCAGTCAGGATAATGGTGATCTGCTGGGAGAGCGTGAGATTCATGCCAAAGATCTGAGAGATAAAGATGACACTTACTCCCTGGTAAATAGCGGTTCCGTCCATATTGATCGTGGCACCGAGCGGAAGTACGAAGCTTGATATCTCTTTTCTTGCCCCCAGCTTCTGTGTGCACTCCATGTTAAACGGCAGCGTCCCCACACTGCTTGCGCTGGAAAACGCAAAGATCATGGCCTCGCCCATCCCCTTAAAGAACGTGAGCGGATTCATCCGCGCCATGGCCTTCACAAGGCTGGAATAGACGAGCACCATATGGACAAGACATACGAGATAGACAACGCCGATCAATTTCATCAGTGGCAGCAGGATAGCCATGCCGTTCGTGGCAATTACCGGAGTGATCAGCCCGAATACGCCGATAGGCGAAAGTTTGATGATAACGCCCATCACTTTGATGCATACCTCGGAGAAACTCTCCACAACTGCTCCGGCCATCTTCCCCTTTTCCCCGGCCAGTATAATGCCGAAGCCGAAAAACAGCGCGATCACGATAATCTGCAGCATCGTGGCCTCCGCCAGAGGCTGAATGGCATTGGATGGGAAAATGTTCACGATCGTGTCGATAAAAGACGGCGTCTCCGACACGCCTTCAAACGCCTCCAGCGATTCCGAGGAAAGCGTATATCCGCTCCCAACATTGAGCACATTGGCGATCACAAGTCCGAGCGTTACCGCAAATGCGGTCGTGCACATATAGAACAGGACAGTCTTGCCTCCGATGGATCCCACCTTCCTGATGTCCTGAAGGGATATAACACCCTGCATGATCGAAAACAGCACGACAGGAACTACTACCATCTTAACAAGATTCAAAAATATCGTACCGAGCGGTTTAATATACGTCTCGGCAATATCACTGTTTTTCTGAAGCAGCAGGCCTGCTGCGATCCCCAGTATAAGCGCGGCCAGTATCCATACGGTCAGCGAGACCTTTTTCTTTTCTTTCTGTGTATTCAAAACGTTTCCTCCCTCTTATTCCATGAATTGGTCTATTGTAAACAAGTTATATTTTCTGGATATCCTTATATCCTCCCTGGTGAGCAGCAGTGAAGCGATCAGCTCATCATCTTCCTTTAGTATTGCCGCCGACAGCATGACCTTAATCGCCACCGGCATCATTGTTTTGTAGGACAGCCCTGTCAGCATGCCTGTCCTCCTGCTCGTACGGTTCAGACTGTTGATACAGCATATCCACGCCTGCTCCGTAGGATTGTTCTGATTCTGCAGGTTATAATTCTCCACAAATTCATACCGCCTGCTGTACCCGGTATAAAAAGTCTTGCAGTTCCCGCAGCTCTCCTCATCCTGCACGTCATAAAAGAGCTGTATCCCGATCTGCTCCGAGCCCGGGATCTGGTATCTCTCCATGACACTTTTCAGTATATGCCTGCTCCGTCCGTCATAGGAGTACATATACTGCCTGTCCAGAAATTCCCCCGGCTCCAGCCTGCTGTGCAGCTCCTCATCCTGAACGGCCAGCAGATACGCGGGCGATATCTGGAATACATCCGCGATCTCCTCAAGCGTTGCAACATCGAGAGATATGAGCCCTTTCTCATACTTGGACATGGTGGACTTGCTTTTATGTATCTTCTTCGCCAGCTCCTCCAGCGTCAGTTTGTAAGCAAGCCGGTACTTCTTGATGTTCTTCCCCACATTCTCATCAATAGCCATAATGCCTCCGTTTCCTATAAATCACCTTTTTCATGAAAAATCCCCGGCAGAATAATTCCTTTCCTTTTTTCACGGCAATTTATGTTTTAAGTTTATCATAAATAGATAAACACACGAAATGTTTCCTGTCAAGACACTTCGGGTAATTTGTTTTGTTTATTATTTAACGATAGAATGATATCAATACAGAATAAAAAGCAAAGGGTGCGCAGAATGAAAAAGACAGAAAGAAAGAATATATTGATAATCGGATTTGCCATATTCGCCATGTTTTTTGGCGCAGGAAACCTTATATTTCCGCCCTACCTCGGTCTGATGAACGGAAAAAGCTGGTTTCTGAGTTTCCTCTGTTTTATTCTCATGGATATCGGACTCAGCCTGCTGACTCTTCTTGTCGTGACCAGGATCGGCAGGGGAACCGAGGGAATAACGGAAAAACTTGGCAGACTCCCTTCTATATTAATATTGTCGCTGAACGCCATATGTCTCGGCCCTCTTATCGCAATACCGAGGACTGCCGCCACTGCGTATGAATTTTCCGTCGCCCCCTTCTTTCCGTCATTTGACACGAAGATATTTTCCCTTGTTTTCTTCCTCGTGGTCGTGCTGTTCTGCCTGAGGCAGTCGAAGGTCATCGACATCATCGGTACATTTTTTGCGCCGCTCATACTTGCCGCCCTTCTCTTCCTCATCATAAAAGGCATCGTATCCCCGCTGGGCGCCATCGAACTTGAGTCTGCGGCCCATGCCGCAGTCAGGGACGGAATCAACGCCGGCTATCAGACGATGGATGTCATGGCTGCCATGATATTCTCAGCCTCCATACTGCTCACCATAAAGCAGAAAGGATATAAAGACACGAGATCACAGTTTAAGATCATATCCGCCTCCGGCCTTCTCGCCACGCTCATCTTATTTGTAGTGTACGGCGGCCTGGCTTATCTCGGCGCGACAGTGTGCGCACAGTTTCCGGCAGATATTGACCGGGTGGCGCTGCTCATCGCGATCGTAAAGGCACTGCTCGGAGAGAAAGGTATGGTCCTGCTCGGCGCACTCGTATGCGCGGCCTGCCTGACGCCCGCCATCGGGCTGCTGTCCTCCTCGGCTTCCTTTTTCGAGAAGCAGACAAAAGGGCGGATCAGCTACCGGGCATTTGTGTTCGGATTTGCAGGCATCAGTTATGTAATCTCTAATTTTGGTATAACCAGAATACTGGCACTGGCTTCCCCGATCCTGAATATTTTATATCCAGTGCTGGTTCTTCTGGTCTTCATGGGACTGGCGGAAAAATGGCTTCCGAACACTGCAGTCTACCGCCTGGCGGCATTTGGGACCATTGTCGTGAGCACACTGTCCACCGTCAGTGCATATTTACCTGTACCGGTAAATATTGCCGCCCTTCCGCTATATGAATACGGTTTCCAGTGGGTGCTGCCCGCTGCCGCCTTCGGACTTACAGGCTATATCCTCACAAAGGAAAAGCCGGCCCGGGGCCGGCGTATATTCGGAAATATCGTCGTCAGAACTTAATTTCTCAAATATTCCTTTGTAACTCTCACCACCTGGCCGCTCAGCAGTATGAGGGCGGTCAGGTTCGGCACCGCCATAAATCCATTAAACGTATCCGCAATTTCCCACACAAGTCCCGGCGCTATCACACAGCCCGGAAGCAGCATCACAATGTAGATCACCTTATACACGATGGCAGACCTTTCCCCGAACAAATAAGCAAATGTGCGTTCTCCGAAATAGGCCCAGCCGACAATAGTGGCAAAAGCAAAAAATATCATCGACAGCGCCAGAAACTTGTCGCCGCCGGGTATGACCGTCGCAAACGCCCTTCCGCACAGCGTCGTCCCGTCCACATTTTCCACGCCCCGCGCGATATTGGCAAGAAAGCCCTGCTGGTCGTAGACACCGGAGGTAAGGATAACGAGAGCCGTCACAGTGCAGAATACGATCGTGTCGATAAACACTTCCACGATCGCCCACATTCCCTGCACCGGCGCAGAGTCGATATCTGATGCCGCGTGGGCCATGACAGAAGAGCCAAGCCCCGCTTCATTTGAGAATACGCCTCTGGAGATCCCTGTCTTCATAGCCTGGCGCATCCCGTAGCCGAGCACGCCTCCCCCGACGCTCTGTATGTTAAACGCCTCGGTAAATATGAGCTGAAATGCCTTCGGTATCTCCGACGCGTTCGCCGCCAGCACGATCACGCCTCCTGCAATATAGAAAAGTGAGATCACCGGAACGAGACGCTCCGTCACAGTCGCAATGCGCCGCACGCCGCCGAACAGCACCATACCTACCAGCACCATGGCGGCGAACCCGGTGACAAAGGTAGGAACATAAAAGGCTTCCTTAAGCCCCCCTGCCATTGCGTTGGCCTGAGTCATATTGCCCATGCCGAGCGAAGCGAAAATGCAGAACACCGCAAACAGGACGGCCAGCCATTTGCATCCAAGTCCCCGCTCCATATAGACCATGGCGCCGCCGACCCATTTGCCGCTTTTGTTTTTGTAACGGTAAAGGATGCCGAGGACATTTTCCGCATACATGGTCATCATCCCCACCACGGCGGACACCCACATCCAGAATATGGCGCCCGGACCGCCGGCGATAAGCGCCGTCGCCACTCCTGTTATGTTTCCGGTACCGAGAGTCGCCGCCAGCGCCGTACAAAATGCCTGGAACTGCGACATGGACTGCGCGTCATCGGTGCGCCTTACATTCCTGTTGCGAAAGAGCTGGCCGAGCGTCATCCCGAGCCATACACGCCACTTCCGGAACTGGAAAAAACCGGTGCGCACGGTAAAAAGGAGCCCGACCGAAAGAAAGATGATGAGCATGCCGCGGCCCCAGATAAAGTCAAGAAGAACATCGTTGACTTGTTTTATGTACTCCATCATTGTCATAAATAACTCACTTTCTGTCCATCAGCTTTGCATATATGATACCTGCCAGCGTACTTACGCCCGTTGCCACAATGGCCGCTCCCACTATAGCCGCCGGATTGACACTTCCGTACTGGCTCCGGTACGCGATAATATTGACCGGTATGAGCTGCAGAGACGAGATATTGATAATCAGAAACGTACACATCTCATTGCTTGCCGTGCGTCCCTTAGACACACCTCCAAGCAGTCTTTTTTTGTCCTGGTATTCTGGATTGCCCCTCTCCCGTTCAAGCTCCGCCAGACTGTCCATGGCCTTTAATCCCGCGGGAGTGGCGGCCCACCCAAGCCCCAGGATATTTGCGATCATATTTGTCGTGATATGTTCCACTGCCGGATGGTCGATCGGAAGCCGCGGAAAGAGAAAGCGGATAATGGGACGCATTCTTTTCGATACGCTCTTTATGATCCCTGCCTTTGTGGCAATCTCCATCAATCCTACCCAGAAAGACATTACGCCCATCATCGTGATACAGAGCGTGATCGCCTCCTTGGACGAGTCTATGGCGGCATTGGTCACATCCGGCATTCTGCCGGTGCACGCGGCAAATATAATGCCCAGCAGTATCATTCCTGCCCAAAGATAATTCAGCATATAATCATTCCATCTACGTAATATCTTTATATCCTATGCCGGGCCGCAGTATTATATGTTTGAGAGCACACACGAGTCGCTGAAGCAGACAGTATGCCGGCTGCGTGCATATCTGCAAAGCAAAAAAAAGCGGAAAGTTCTGTAGTCGAACTTTCCACTCTAATATTTCCCTTTCATTGTTTATGCTTATTTAACGCCCTGTCCTTTGTTCACCACCTATATCCCTCTATCGAAAAGACTCTCCCTGAATGTAAGTTGTGCAGATGACTTCATCTGCCGCTTTCTTGCCTTCGATCAGCTGAACTATTTTCTCAGCCGCAACTAAGCCCCACCGGTGCTTTGAATATGAGATCGTAGCTAATCTAGGGGTAATATACGCGCCGATATCAGTATTATCAAACCCTATTATACGAACATCTTTCCCTATTATCTTACCGCGCTCCGTAAAATACCGATAAATACCGATTGCCATTTCGTCATTAAACGAAAAAATGTAGATTGGAAATTGCGGCTTCCTTTCCATGATCTGATACGCCGCATGATAACCCGACTCTTGAGTAAAATCACCAACTATTACCTCAAAATCAATATGGTAACGGTTTAACTCGGTAACACTCGCCTCTAATCGTTGAATACTGTCAAAACCCTTTTTAGGCCCGGAAACCAAATATACTTTATCCGTCCTTGCCGCTACTAATTGTTCTATCGCCAAAGTAGCGCCAGCTTTATTGTCTAACAGCACTCTACATATATTTTTATTTTCTATCTCCCGGTCAAGTACCACGATCGGATGTCCCCGATCAGCAAAATTGATGATTTCCTCATTTTTAAAAGTCCAGTCTAAAATAATGCCGCCGTCCACCATCCGCTCCGGCAAAAATAAATGTGATTTCTGACCGCTGCAAACGATTATCTCATAGTCAAACGCATTTAATCCCTGTTTAATACCCTCCATTAATTCGCTATAGAAACTGCCGCCATAATCTGATATATACACAGCAATTATGTTAGTTTGCTGCCTCTTTAAGGTGCGCGCCGCCATATTGGGAACGTAATTTAGCTCTGCCGCGATCTGCTCGATTCGTTGTCTCGTTTCTTCCGTTACCTTATTACTTCCATTTAAGGCATAAGAAACCGTAGAAATCGAAACACCTGCCGTTTTCGCAATATCTTTGATTCCTACCATTTCACTCCACTCCTAACAATAAATTTCTATAATATCACTTGAATCCAAACATTGTTCAAGCACTTCCCGATTCAAAATCATTCCCCCGGAGCGGTACGCATATACCTGCTCTAAAAAGGGAACTTCTTTTCCTGCAATTACAATTTTACGTTTCTGACGATCAGAATGAATGACAATCTTGACCTTTTGGCTGAAAATGCGATAATGAATCGTTAATCCAGACAAAGCATCCGGCAGTATTGGGTCAAAGATTACAGAATCTACATTTACACGTATTCCCAACAGGTTTGAGATGAGCTGATTTAAGTATATACCCGGACCACTAGAGTATATCCGCCATCCGCCTTTCACACCGATCGTTCCATCTTTTAGTTGTTCAAACTTTTGATCCGCTTCATATCTGGTCTTAAAGTTTCCATCTGAACTGCTGAAATAGGCATTTGCCTGACGCAGCATCGCACCTGGAACTCTATGGCGGATCTGAATCGGATTGATATTTTCCATCGTTCGCCAGGCAGCTTCTCCAATTCCCATTTTGGCCATCGCCTCCGCATAACGAATATCCGCATGGATATAATTTAACCCAACTTCCCGGCCAAAGTTTGCCGCCTGCTCTGCCCGCTTAAAATATGTACAGACGCCGCCATGGTACTCTGCCGGTCTGCTCATCAGACGCACCCCATCCGGATATTCAAGATGATCCTTGATGATCTTATAGTGATGCCGGGCTTCTTCTTCTGTCAGAAGTTCGGCTATGATGCTTCGTGTCATTGGTAAAAGCCGGTATTTAATGCCCGACTTCCGGTCTTGAGGATGAATCATGAGTTGCAGCTTATCCTCACTCTCACGGTAGACGAATCCGGGAAGCGTACCGGTGGCAAGCATATATCTCCGGAAATCTCCTTTAATTTTTGACGCTAAACCAATCAGATACCCGCCGTAGCTGTTACCAGACTCCTTTAACACCTGCCCTAATTTGATAACCGTCTGATATGTCAATGCCACTGTCCAGCTGCTGGCCATATTCTTTTTCATGTTTGGGTCATACGGCTGCAAGGTGTCATCCCAGTCACCATCTCCATAACATGATAAACAGGTTCCCGGCAGGAAGTTATCTTCAATATAACTAATTTGCTTTTTCATATGCTCAAACAGGCTTTCGCTTAGTTCTGTTTTATGATAGGTATCTCTATCTGTGTAAGCGATCTGTTCATATAAAATCTGGTCATCACCAGTCTTTTCTAAGTAATCTGCCGCCATCTTTAACGGCCAGACAATGATATCACCGTGGCTTTCATCCGCCCTCTCTTCTTCATAATGGTCAAACATAAACCATTGCGGCCAATTTCCATCATCAAAAAATTGATTTCCATACACCACCTTGATAATGGATCTCACAATATCCGGACGATTTACTGCCATAAAAAACTCGGCCGGCCCCTGCGATACATCTCTGGTTCCCCATGCCGCGCCACCATATTGTTCTAATCCGTGGGGCGAAAGATAATGGACCAGCATATTCTGTGTATACCACCTGGTTAAAATGTTTATATGCCCGACCGGCTGAACAGGATGTTCTAACTCCAGACCATTTAAAAGATCATCAATATGTTTTACATATGCTGAATCCTCTTTAAAGTGAGATGTGGAATATTCTTTAAATGCTTCTCCGGTTATACTTCCCTGAATCCTTACCGTAACTTTTGGCTGCTTCTCAATCAACAAAACCATAAGCTCCGGTACTTCTGTATCAACACCAAACATATTCTCACTCTTTAGTTGGTAAGGCACATCTGGTTTAAAGTAATAAGTTAGATCCGGATATTTTTTTGCAATACTACTCTTGCCTGCCGCGGTTATCTTTATATAGTCCTGTTCCTCGGTCATCTCGTATTCAGGACTTTCATCTTCTGCATTCATAATGATATGATTGGTAATTGCAAAATCATACAAACGTCCTGATTGACTGGAGATTTCGGTTCTGATTTCTCTTGCATCACTCAGGCAGTACGTTGTTATAGTAAGCATATCATCGACCAGTTTATAATACCATGTCGCCGAATTTAACGCAATCTCAAATGCAGACGGCATCGTTAGAAGCTGCCATTCATCCTGTGCTTTCAGATATATTCGTTGCCCGCTGAGTTTCTGAACATTCAGAGCATTACGACTATTACTAAGCAGTTTATTCATTGAAGTATTGCCTAACGCAATCTGGGAATTAAAAATACCACTCATATATAGGGTGCTGCTCATCAATGGCCGATCCACGATCAAGTCCGTTCCACTCAGAATGATCTGTCCATGCGAGCGTTCCATGCGGTATTCCTTCTCCTTTAACACAACATGATGATAATGATCCGTGAAAAAAGATAATATTGTATCATTATCTCGTTCTACTTGAACTCGTTTAGAAAATAATTGCTCCAGTTCCGTATCATTTAATGACAGACCGGTTAAAACCTCACCAATTTGCTTATTAATATGTCTTCCTTGACCAGGTTTGGCAAAACATATTTGTTCAAAAAGCGATAAGACTTCGCTCCGCTTTCCAATTGGCGCTTCGACCGCCTTCGGGTGATCATCGCACACCATTCCATAGAAAACTATTGTTTCCATTTGATTTTCATGTAATTCCAACAAATCCGTCTGTAATGCTGAATAAGCAAATTCATACTGATAGACTTCATTATCCAGCTTGCTTTGACACAAAGCCCGCGGTTTATCGCATTTCTTATAATCATTGCCAAAAAACTGATAGCCGTCCGTTGAAAATCCCGTTGTCCGGTTAAGGCATCCATGCTCAACCACCGGGTTACAGCCGCTCTGTTGTTGATTCTGTCGGGAAGAAATCACGTAACCGTGGGAATCAGTTGTTATATGATGGTCAATATACTGTGACACGTAAGCTTCATTCGCTTTAATCATCGCTTTTGCAGCAATCCCCAAGTCCTGTCCAAACAACAGATCGGCCCTTTGACCACTGCCACTTAAATTGACTCTCCAGAACCACGTATTGGCGGAACCGATCACAAAATCCACTTGATATATTACACCGGCATAACTTCCGCTCCAGCTAAGCTGATTCTGATCATACCAAAATTCACTTTTTGAATTAGAACCAGTCAAAGGAACGGCAAAGATCTGTCCTTTTTCTAGTATTCGCAAGTATATCTGATTCACACTACCGTCCAAGTTATTCCCATTTAGCTGATTGATCATTATCTCATTCTTACAAAGTTGGTAAAGGTCACCATTCTTCAAGAATACCGCAGATAGACCATCTTTTTTTAAAATAATCTTATTCTGTTCCATAAATACCATCCCAATTTACTTTATTAATCTAAACCGCTGCGTTGTCAAGTTTGCACTGTCAGGCCCAATCATCACATCAAATTCGCCGGCATCACTAGTAAAGCTTTGATCAGAATGGAAATAACGCAACATTGATTCTTCAATTGTAAATGTCACCTTACATTTTTGTCCCGCCGGCAGAGCCAGCCTCCGAAAATCCTTTAATTCTTTTATCGGACGAACCACCTCGCCAACGAGATCACGAATATACAATTGTACTGTCTCCAGGCCATCAGCCTTTGAACGGTTTTCCACCTCGATAGTAGCTGAAATCCTGCCGTCTGAGGCTAACACATTCTTATCTAGCACTAACTGGCCATAATGAAATTCACTATAACTTAAACCAAAGCCAAAAGCGTATTTTGCTTCATTGGCAACATCCAAATATTTTGATATATATTTAGGTTCCGCTGATATTCCAGCCGGGCGTCCTGTATTATCCGCATTATAGTAAATCGGGAGCTGTCCCGCCTGCTCCGGAAATGACATGCACAACCGCCCACACGGATTAAATTTTCCCCATAATACTTCTGCAAGAGCATGCCCGCCCTCGGTCCCGGGAAACCAGGCTTCAACAATGCCATTTGCATCATTAATACCCTGCAGATCAAGGGGGCGGCCGTTATAAAGAACAACAATGACATTTTTATTTATCTTTCTAACCTTCCGGAAGAATTCCAATTGACTCTCCGGCAGCCGAATGTCACTGCGGCTGGCAGCCTCACCACTCATCCACGCCGGTTCTCCCAGGGCCAGGATCACTACCTCCGACCGCTCAGCTAATTGCACCGCTTCTGACACCGCTTTTGCAGAAGGCGCGATGTAATCAAACGGCTCCGATCCTGTCAGAATCTTTGGATCGATCTTTTTAGCGCCTTCTATCATCGAAACAGCTTCCTGCGTTCTTCCCTGCCACGACCATGCTCCAAGAATATCCTTAGATGCCGCTCCAGGCCCGATAACCGCTACTTGTACGCCTTCTTTCACTGGTAAAATACCATCATTTTTTAGTAAAACAATTGACTTTAGCGCCGCCTCTCTGGCCACTTGACGGTGTTCCTGGCAAAGAACTATCCTCTCTTCTTTCTCGGGATCAGCCCCGCGAAACGGATCTTCAAATAAACCCAGATCATTTTTGAGCTTTAGTACCCGCATAACCGCCTGATCAAGTAATGTTTCCAACGAAGGTTCTTCTGCCGCCAATTCCTCAAGATGATGGGCGTAGCAACTGGTCATCATTTCAATATCAACACCTGCTTTAAGAGCCAGCAGCGCCGCTTCTTTGCGGTCTTTTGCCACAGCGTGTACCGTTAGTTCCTCGACGGCCCCCCAGTCTGATATAATGATCCCCTCAAACTTCTGCTCCTCCCGTAAAAGCCTGCGAAGCAGCCAGGCGTTCCCCGTTGCCGGAATACCGTCAACAGTATTGAAAGATGTCATAACTACCTTTACACCCGCTTCAATTGCCGCATGATAAGCACTTAAATAGCTTTCCCGCAGCTGCCGCTCCGACATATTAACGGTATTGTACTCACGGCCGCCGCTTACCGCGCCATACCCGGCATAGTGTTTGACACAGGCTGCCACACGTTCAGGCTCTTTGCCAGGGTCTTTTCCCTGATAGCCCTTAACAAATGCCGTTGCAAAAAAGCTGTTTAGCAGAGGATCTTCACCAGTCGACTCCATTACGCGGCCCCACCTGGGATCTCTGACCAAATCCGCCATTGGCGAAAACACTACATGAACTCCGGAAACAGATGCCTCCCGGGCTGAGATCTCCGCAACCTTTTCAGCCATTTCCAGATCCCAGCTGCAGCCCAAAGCAAGCGGAATCGGGAAGATCGTCCGGAACCCATGAATAACATCCGCCATGAACAAAACCGGCACACCTAACCGGTGCTTTTCCATATACTTTCGCTGAATCTTTATTGACTCTGCAGCACCTGACTGCCCTAAAATTGATCCGGCATTCCATACATTCTCTTCCGTTAATCCCACTTCTCTTATTGGTCCGGTATTCTCTTTGCTGTCTTCACTATAAAAGGTTGCTGCTAACTGGATTAATTGATTGATTTTTTCATCCATCGTCATTGATTCCAATAATCTTACTAATCCATCCTGCTTCATTAAGTTTCTCCCAAATCTCTATTTATTACCTGATACATTGTAACCCTGCAGAATATATTTTTGCAAAAAGATAAATACAATTACGATCGGTACTACCATAAAAGAAGACCCTGCCATTTGCAGCGCATAGTTAGTCGTATACTGTCCTTTCAGCAATTGCAGACCGACGGAAAGGGTATATAGTTTTTCTTCATTTGCCATGATCAGCGGCCACAAGAATGAGTTCCATCCGCCAATAAATGTAGTGATTCCCTGGACAGCCAGAATCGGCTTGGATACCGGCAGGATAATTCGGGTAAAAATATACCATTCGCTGGCTCCATCGATTCTAGCCGCCGCCAATAATTCATCTGAAATATTGGAAATAAACTGACGAAAGAGAAATATTCCATACGCTCCGACTAAACCCGGCAAAACAATTCCCGGCATCGTATTGGTTAATCCTAATCCGTTCATGATCAAGTAAACGGGGATCATAATTACCTGCCCAGGTATCATCATTGTTGCCAATACCAGATAAAACAATGTCTCACGGCCTTTAAACTTATATTTAGCAAACCCGAAGCCAGCCATTGCATTGAGCAGCATGCCGCCAAATGAGCAGACCACAACAATTAGTGTATTTTTAAGATACAGTAAAAAATCGAATGATTGAAACAAATCTTTGAAATTGTCCCAAATTGGATTCTCCGGTATCAAACTGGGAGGAAACTGCATGATTTCTAAATCGGTTTTAAACGAAGACAAGATCATCCAAACAAATGGAAGTATCCATACCAAAGCTCCAAGCATTAAGATCACTGCCAGTACAGTTTTACAGAAAACTGCAGCTCTTGTTCTTTTATTCATATCGATCCCTCCCTAAAAACCCACTTCTTCATTCTTTTTTTGTATTCGGAACTGTATCATAGTAATCACAATGATCGCTATAAATAAAATAAACGATCCTGCCGCCGCATAACCAAACTTACTATATTGAAAACCATTACGGTAAATAAATAGTGCGATTGAGGTAGTTCCATCCAGCGGCCCGCCTTTTGTCATTACAAATGGTTCTTCAAAGAACTGCAGCCAGCCAATCAAAGTTGTTACGGTGACAAAGAAAATCGAAAAACTAAGTGACGGCAATGTGATATGCCAAATCTGTTTAAACCGATTGGCTCCATCCAACGATGCCGCCTCATTCAGTTCTTTCGGAATCCCCTGCAGGGCTGCCAGGAAGATCAACATGTTTGCGCCAACCGCGCGCCACACCCCGAGTATGACCATTGATACTTTTGCAGTTACAGGGTCGTTTAACCATGGAACATGATCCATATTGAATAGGGATAAAAGATAATTTAAAAAACCAAAATCCGCATTATATAAATAGCTGAAAACGATTGCCACAGCTACAACGTTAGTAATCGCAGGGGTATAAAAAATAATTCGAAAAAGCAAAAAAATCTTATTATCTCCATAGTTAATAGCTAATGCTAACAGCATCGAAAGTACGATTATCAAAGGGACTCCCAAAATAACGTAAAAAAGCGTATTCTTAATTGACTGCCAGAAAACCGGATCAGCGGCAATTTCCTTGTAGTTTTCAAATATGGTGAAATTAATTTTCGACCAATCAGCTAATCCCACCAGGCTCATATCGGTAAAACTAATTATTAGCGCTACGAAGATCGGAATAATAGAAAACAGTAATAATAAAATTAAAGCCGGGGCTATGAAAAAATAGGGGGCTTTAGTCTTTTTCATTTCATCTACTCCTTCTTAAATTCTAATAATAAAGAGATTATCGGACGTGATAATCTCTTTATCAACCTATTTATTTGTTGAGTAGTGCTTCCGCTTTTTCATTAAAGGAGTCCATCTCCTGTTGTAGATCCGCTCCTCCAACTACCACCTGTTCAAAATGTTTCAAGTATGTCTGTGCGATTTCTTCAAATTCCGGGATCAGAGGCATAGGCTCAGAATTGTCTAACTGTTCTCTCAACACCTTATAAAAATCATCGTTAAAGTCTTCCGAATCCCATGCTGCCGTTACTACCGGCAATGCATTTGTCAACTTCATCCATTCGATCTGATTTTCTGAACGAGACATAAACTCAATAAATTTTACTGCCTCCTCTTTCATTTTGGAATGCTCAAAAACAGTCAGGTTAGAACCTCCCATTGAAGAGATATTATTCTCCTTTGCCGGTAATAATGCAACCGCCCACTTTCCTTCAACATCCGGTACCGTATCGTTAATTGTTTTTGCCATCCAAGGACCGCTTATAAACATTGGTAAAATTGCATCACCGGAAAAAGATTGATTCACTTCAATTCCCAAATTCTGTTTTGGCGCATAGCCTTTTTCGATCAATCCCGTCAAAAAACCAATTCCCTCAACGAATTCCGGTTGATCAAACAATGGCTTATTATCTTTGATCAATGCCGAACCATTTTGACGTGCGAACATAAAACCAAGAGATTGTTCATTCGCGTCAATACTTATTCCGTACTTACCTTCACCACGCTCTGTTAACTTTTTTGCAGCATCTTCTAATTCATCCCATGTTTTTGGCCCTTCCGGATATCCAACATCTGCCAGCAAATCTGTCCGATAATATAATACCCTTGTCTCCGCTGCCCACGGTACTCCATAATACTTACCATCAAATAATGTTGTATTTACCGAACCTTCGAAAAAATTTTCAGGGTTCATAGTATCCGAATCCTTCATATATTCAGTAAGGTCGGTAAGCGCTCCGGCCTCCTGGAACTCTGCCATCCAGGTTGTCCCCATCTGTAAAACATCCGGTCCTTCCTTAGAAGCCACCGCGGTAAGTAACTTATCATGAGCGTTTGCCCATGGTATTGACTGGATATCAACCTCTATTCCTGTTTCCTCCGTGAATTTATCCGTCATTTTAGATAGTTGCTTTACTTCTTCACCCATCCCCCAGATCTTAAGTACCTGGCCCTTTTCATTTCCACTCTTTTTGGAATCAGCGGCGCAGCCCGAAAGTCCTCCTATCATTAATGTAGCCGAAAGTGTAAATAATCCGATTTTCTTTAACAATTTCATATCATTTTCCTCCTTTTGGCGTAGTGAAACGTTTCTATTAATGATTATACTGTATGTCAATGCGATTTTCAACAAAAAATCTTCAACTTTTTTACAAAACAATGCTTTTTGTCTATAAATTATATATTATCCGCTTTATTTTAGTGCATATTTCACATTATATCTTTATAGAAACGTTTAACCTTTTGTATTAATAGGTTTTCAAACGTAAGGGATCCCGCCCTGCAGTTCCTTCTTCTTTCTTTGCCTACCGGACGTCTTCCGGCATATCCACTTCCCCTTCCCTCAGCACCCCGACCAGCCTTCCGATCCTCTTATACTGTGTGTGGGAATTGATATGCCAGTGGTCTATCGTCCCGTTCAGCGCCTTTACATATATATCCCTGTTCCTCTTATACACTCTTCCCATGAACAAAAATCCTCCCCGCATAATGATCCATATCTCCCCGTTTTTCGGATCATAGTCGTCATCATAGCGGAAGCCGAGCAGACTGCCCTCCGGGAACTTCGGAAAAAGTACGTGCGTGCTCAGATATACACAGAACGTACACGCCCGGCTTATCTCATTGCTGCTGACCATGATATCCCTTTCTATCCTGCTGTCATACTGCGCCAGGCCCCCTACTATATTCGTAAACTCAAAACATTTTATTTTTATCTTCTCACTGGACGCGCTGTGTATCATCTGATCGTACTCGCTGTCAATGGTGTATTTGATATATTCTTTCATATTATCGGGCAGCTTTTTGAACCTGTATACGTAATCTGCATAATCGTACGGCACCATCGGTTCCCGGTCTGTAAACTCATCCAGAGAGCAGTCCAGTACCTTTGCTATCCTTTCCATGGCGGCAAAGCCCGGATTCTCTGTAGCGCCGCTCCCGATCTTTGTCAGGGTGCTGTACGGGACCCCGCTCAGCCATGCCAGGTCTTCAAATGTAAACCCCCTTTTCTGCATTATGAGCTTTATTTTTTCGTTCTTCACATTTCTCCACCTTTCCATTATTGGAAATTTTCGGCCTTACGTCAATATTGATTTATTATAACATATTTCCTATAATCAGACTTATTGTTACTATTTTATTAAGCAAATTGTTCAAAAAAGAGAGGGGAACGTCATGACTGACAACATTTACACGTGGACACCAATAGACATCCGGCTCAACCGCCGTCTGACTCTTCTGCTGAACCGGCTGGAGATCTCTCCCAAGCTGAAAGGATATCTGTACCTGAAATGCGCGCTGTCGCTCTGTATCAATGACACGGAATACCTTACCGGGATAACAAAGAAATTGTATCCGTTTATAGCCGGTAATTACAATACGAGCGCTGCTGCCGTTGAGAGGGCCATCCGCACTTCCATCGATATACTCTGGCATTCACACGCCCGAATGACCTACCAGGAACTGACCAACTGTTTTTCTGACGAACGGCCCACAAACGCACAGTTTATTGCCCTACTGACACATACCATTCTTTTTTTGTGATAAATTTCTCACAATTCCAATTTGAACATTTATTTTTTTTCGCTTTTTCCTACAATTATTGACTTTTTTAGACAGATTATATATACTAAGTTTAGTTCAATTTTCAACAATTGACGAAAATTATTCAGAAAACACGCAAAATGAAAGGAGGAAGAGAGTATGTGGGGACATATTTTCGACTTAAGCAATCCGCTTGTAGGCAAGGACAACACATGGGTGCTCTGGGCTATCTGTGCCACAGGCGCCGCTGCTGCAATTTATCTGGAACAGAGGTATAAATGGGCGGCAAAAATGACGGGAGCTATCATCGCTCTTATCTTCGCCATCGTTTTATCCAACTTTGGTATCATTCCTATGGACGCTCCTGTATGGGACGTTGTGTGGGGATTTGTAGTACCGCTTTCCATCCCTCTGCTGCTGCTGCAGTGTGACATGAGAAAGATAGGAAAAGATTCAGGGCGTATCCTGATCATCTTCCTGATCGGTTCCGTAGGTACCGCCTGCGGAGCACTGCTCGCTTACACGGCGCTCAACAAATTTATTCCGGAACTGGGAGGACTTGCAGGAGTATTTACCGGAACTTACATCGGCGGTACTGTTAATTTCGCAGCCCTCGGCGCCGCATTCGACGTATCCGGAGAGATGATCTCCGCCGCGACTGTAGCAGACAACTTACTTATGGTATTGTATTTCTTCCTGTTGATCGCAATGCCGTCCATCGGTTTCTTCCGCAAACACTTCAAACATCCTTACGTGGATGAAGTAGAGGCAGCGGGCAGCAACCTGAAAGACAACGAGACAAACGCTTCTGCTTTCTGGGGAAGAAAAGAGATCTCCTTAAGAGACATCGCCCTTGCAGCTGCAACCGCGTTTGTGATCGTTGCGTTATCCAACATCATCGCGACCGGACTTGGAAGCGTGATCCCGACATCCAATCCATTCCTGCAGATCGTGAACACGCTGTTTGGCAACATGTACCTGTGGATCACGACCATCGCCATGCTCTGCGCAACATTTGCACCTGGCTTTTTCGGCAACATCAAGGGGACACAGGAGCTGGGTACCTTCCTGATCTACCTGTTCTTCTTTGTGATCGGTGTTCCTGCATCTGTACCGCTTATCATCAGGAACTCTCCGTTACTGCTCGTATTCGCGGCGATCGTTGTAGCGGTCAACATGGTATTCAGCCTTGTGGCAGGCAAGCTTCTTAAGTTCAACCTTGAGGACATCATCCTTGCATCCAACGCCAATATCGGCGGACCTACGACGGCTGTTGCCATGGCAGTATCCAAAGGCTGGACAAAGCTGGTAGGACCGATCGTACTTATCGGTACACTCGGATATGTTCTCGGAACCTACTTTGGACTGATCGTCGGAAGTATTCTCGGAATATAAGAATACTAAACTAAAAACAGAAAGGGGACTTTGAGTTATGAATTTTGATGCACATTCTGATATCTGGACCGATGTGACGCACCACTATCTTGACGGGGAATCTGATATTTTCCGCAAATACCACTATGAGCGTCTGAAAAAAGGTCAGATCGAAGGCGGAATATTTGTAATCTGGAATGATCCACCTTTCGATAAAGAGCCGCTTAAGCGCACGCGTCAGATGATGGAGGCGATCGCCCATGAAGAACCTGACTGTGCGGATATATTAAAAGTGGCGCGTTCTTACGATGATATGATGAAAGCCCGGGATGAAGGCAGGATGTATGCCTTCATCGGGCTGGAAGGATTAAAAAGTATCGGTGAAGACCTGGATCTGATTGACGAATTCTATCAGTTCGGGGCCAGACATGCCGGCCTTACGTGGAACGAAGAGAATCCGCTGGCAACAGGAGCACTGGGGAATCCTGAACGCGGACTTACGGATACAGGCCGGAGAGCAGTGAAGAAGATTCAGGATCTTGGAATGATTCTCGATGTGTCTCATCTAAACGACGCGTCTTTCTGGGATCTGCTGCGGGCGGCGGACGGACCTGTCGTTGCCACACATTCCAACTGCAGGGCTCTGTGCAACCAGCGCCGGAATCTCACCGATGAACAGTTGAAGGAACTGGCCAGGACAGGCGGCATCGTCGGTCTGAATTCCTTTAACGAATTCGTACATGATGTGGAGTCAGAACAGACAGTCGGAAATCTGGTAAAGCATCTCGTTCGTATGGTAGAACTGATGGGAATCGACCACGTCGGCTTCGGCTTCGACTTTTCCGAGTTTTTATGCGGAGATACGCTGAGCTCATTCAGCAGCCAGGCCAACCCTTACACGATCGGTCTGGAGGACGCTTCCAAAGTTCCAAATGTCATTGAAGAAATGAAACGTGTCGGATTTAGTAACGAAGAGATCGATAAAATATCTCACAAGAACTGGCACCGTATTATTCGAGAGGTCATCAAATAACAACAGACTAAAAGGCACAGCCACACCGGCTGTGCCTTTTTTATGCATATAGCGGTCTATTTTATCGACCCCGGCTCCACTCTTTTCTGTCTCAGCTTCAGGTACACGATCTCGCGGAACAGCGCATAGACGACGGAAACGACAGGTATGAAGATGAGCATACCGACGATCCCCATCAGGCTGCCCCCGATGCTCACCGCCGCCAGCACCCATATGGACGGCAGCCCGACGGAATTACCGACTACGTGCGGATAGATCAGATTGCCCTCGATCTGCTGGAGCACAAGAAAGAGCGCCACGAACACAAGCGCCTTCACCGGATCCACCATAAATATCAGGAAAGCGCCTACCGCGCACCCGATGAAGGCGCCGAAGATTGGTATGAGTGCGGTAAACGCGATCACAATACCGACAAGCAGCGCGTACGGAAGCCGGAACAGCGCCATGGACACAACGAACATCCCCCCCAGTATGACTGCTTCCACACACTGTCCGGTGAGAAAGCTGGAAAAGGTACTGTAAGTCAGCGAGAAAACTTCCAGGGCCGCTTCCGCCCTTCCCCTTCTCACAAAAGCAAAGAGCACCTTTTTCGCCTGTATATTCAGCTTCTCTTTCTGAAGCAGAACATAACAGGCAAATACAAACGCTATGAAGAATGTGGCTATTCCGCTCACAATACTCTTCGCCGCGGTGATCGTCGAGTCAAGGACGCTCCCTGCGCCGCTGCGGAAAAACTCGATCCCCGCATCCATAACTTTATTCCAGTCAAACTCCAGGTCGTTCACCCATTTCATTACTTCCTTATTGTTGTGGAACAGGTCTGCGGCCCGCGTCTGCACCCTCGGTATAAATGCCTGTATACTCTCCCCCAGATTGGCAAAGGTTCTTCCAAGCTGCGGGATCAGTATGAACATAACGATCCCGATGACACTGAAAACAAGCAGCAGCACAATAAGCATACTGACCGGTCTTGCCATCTTTGACAACACCTTGCTCTTGCGCACCTTATCGCTCCCAAACAGGTGACGTTCCACAAAATTCATGGGCACATTGAGCACAAACGCGATCGCCCCGCCGAGGATGAACGGAAACAAAATGTGAAACACAAACGCAAGTATATCAAATACTTTATTATACTCCCAAAGACATAATACGACGATCGCCGTAAATATGATAAGTCCTCTGATCTTCTTTACACTCTCTTTGCTAAACTCCATCTTAACTCCTTATCTTTTTCATCAGCTGTATCACCGGCAGATTCAGCAGCGCCAGGCCGTACACAGTGAGCAGCTCTCCCATGTCCAGCGTAACTACCTTAAAGATCCCCTGAAGCCCCGGTATCATCAGAACTCCGGTGATCAGGACCAGGCCGAGGGCAAACGCCCCTATCAAATATATATTGTTAAAAAATCTATTTGTGAACAGTACCGGCCTTCCGGACTTACAGTTAAAACCATGGACGAGCCTGCTCGTACAGAGCGTCCCGAATGCCATCGTGCTGGCCAGGGCACTGCTGCCGTGCCTGTAGCCGATATAAAATGCCGCCATGGTCATGATCCCGATACACAGTCCCTCTGTGCCTATACTGAGCAGATACTTCCTTGTCAGTATCGATTCATTCATCGGCCGCGGCCTTTCCTGCATGACACTCTTCGTATGTGGTTCAAGACCGAGGGCAATAGCAGGAAGACTGTCCGTCAAAAGGTTGATAAACAACAGATGTACCGGCGCAAACGGCACCGGAAGTCCGGCTGCGGACGCATACAGCACGGCCAGTATGGCGCCGAAGTTGCCGGATAAAAGGAACTGGATCGAATTCTTTATATTCTGGTAAATATTTCTGCCGTTTTCCACTGCCTTGACGATCGTGGCAAAGTTATCGTCCGTCAGTACCATGGAGGCGGCATCCTTAGACACCTCAGAACCGGTGATACCCATGGCAACGCCAATATCCGCCTGCTTCAGCGCAGGGGCGTCATTCACCCCGTCCCCGGTCATGGCCACTATATTGCCTTTCTCCTGCCACGCCCGCACGATTCTTATCTTGTGTTCCGGGGAGACTCTCGCGTATACTGAGATCTTCTCTACAAAATCTCTCAGCTCTTCGTCAGACATATCCTCGATCACCGCTCCTTCGCAGGCTTCGGAATCATCCTTCAGTATGCCGGTCTTTCTGGCGATCGCGGCTGCCGTCACTTTATGGTCTCCGGTGATCATGACCGGCTTTATCCCGGCCGCCTTACACTCGGAAACCGCTGCCTTTGACTCTTCCCTCGGCGGGTCCATCATGGATATGAGGCCGAGAAAAATGAGACCGTCCTCGTCATCCAGTGAAAGGGAGCGCTCTTCCTTCATTTCTTTATAGGCAAAAGCGAGCACCCGCAGTCCGTCTCTTGAGAATTCCATATTCTGTCTCTCGATCTCCAGACGGTCTTCCTCTGTCATATCTCTGACCGTTTCACCGGTTTTTACAGCGTCCATTCGTCCGAGAAGTACATCGACGGCGCCTTTGACGACGACGAGATTCCTTCCGTCTATCTGATGCAGCGTGGACATCAGCTTGCGGCCGCTGTCAAAGGGAATCTCAGACCGTCTTGGATACGCGCTTCTTATGTCGCCTGCATCCACGCCGAGCCTGCTGCCGATATTGATCAGCGCCGTCTCCGTCGGGTCCCCGATCTCCTGTCCGTCTGTATTGACCGAATCGTTGCAGAGCATACTGAATACGAGCAGCTGCTTTTCATCACAGACAGACAGATCTATCTCTTCTGCCGGCACACGCCTTCCATCCACATAATAATCTTCCACAGTCATCTTGTTCTGGGTGAGCGTACCTGTCTTGTCCGAACATATGACAGACACGCTTCCGAGTCCTTCGACTGCCTGGAGTCTGCGGATGATCGCATGTTCCTTTGCCATCTTCTGTGTTCCGAAAGAAAGCACGATGGTGACGATCGAACTGAGCGCCTCCGGAATGGCCGCTACCGCGAGCGCTACCGCAAAGAGGAACGCATCTGCCACAGAACCGCCCCGCACGACATTCACTGCAAATAATATACCACAGAATATGAGGATTATGACAGAGAGTTTCCTGCCGAAATCATCCAGGTTCATCTGAAGCGGAGTCTTCTTCTCCGACGTCGTTTTCAAAAGCCTGGCGATCCGGCCCACTTCTGTCTCCATTCCGACTGCCGTGACCTCAAAGGTTCCCCTCCCGTAAGTTACAAAACTTCCGGAAAAGACCCGGTTTGTCTGGTCTCCGAGCGCCGCTCCCTCCGGCACTTCATCCAGCGATTTTTCCACTGATAAGCTCTCACCCGTGAGGGCGCTTTCATCCGCCTTCAGACTGGCCACTTCAAGGAGCCGCCCGTCCGCGGGCACGCAGTCGCCTGCCTCCAGTATCACTTCATCCCCCACCGTCACCTCCCGGGACGGTATCCGGATCGTCACCCCGTCTCTTACGACCTTAGCCTCCGGCGCAGAGAGCTGTTTCAGACTTTTTAAAGACTGCTCCGCCTTCACGGTCTGCACAGTCCCCAGGACAGCGTTGATCGTTATGACCACGAAAATGACCGCCGCGCTTTCTCCATCTCCTAAAAAGCCGGATACGATAGCCGCAAAAATCAAAATGATAACGAGAAAATCCTCAAACTGCTCGAGAAAAATTCTCACCGTACTCTTCTTTTTACCCTCTGCCAGCTCGTTAAAACCGTATTTCTCCTGGTTGACCCTGGCCTGTTCACTTGTCAGCATATGTTTTCCTCTCTTTCCTGCAATGAGACTCTCTCTTCTATTATTTCCAACTGTATATAAAAAGAGACCTCTATTGCATAATTTAATATGCAATAAAAGTCTCACCATTTCATTACGATACGGATGACTGCTCATCGTACTGACGACATCGTAAACGCAGGCTTCTGCCGGCGCCAGTTACTCCCTTTTATTATTTCATAATATACCGAATAAAACAAAAAAAGTCAATATAAATCGTCATAATATTTCATTCCCGCCGATCTGAAACTGATTCTTCCCGTGCTTTTTCCCTTCGTACATTGCTTTGTCGGCGGCGTTGAACAGTTCCTCGTATGTGCTTCCATGCTCGGGGCATGCCGCGATCCCTATACTGACCGTGATCTCAAAATCCATCTCCTGTGAGCATTCCTCCAGCGCTTTAAAGATATCCTCCGCCTTTTTAGCCGCAGCCTTTCTGTTCACGGTTCCATCCATATAGGCGACAAACTCGTCCCTCGATCCGGCATACGATATCATCTGACCGGAACTTCGACTTGAGCAGCCCTCCAATGTGAGCGAGCGCCTTATCTCCCTGACAGTGGCCGTACTGATCGTTGATCTGCTTAAAATTATCTACGTCCAGTATATAGAGCAGGCCTTTCCGGGACTTAGCCATCTTACGTCTTATGATCTCTTCCCCTGCGGCTTTGTTATATATTTCTGTCAGACCGTCGAGCCGGACTTTTTTGAGAAGCTGCTGCTCTCTCTTGATCTGGCTGTTGATATCTGTGAGCTTCCCGATCACCGCCGAAGGGTGATTCCCGTCATATACGTAACGGTACTGGCATTCACACCATATATACCGGCCACATTTGTCTACAAGCCTCATATTTACCGCATGGATCTCTCCGTCATTATGAGGTGTTTTTAAAATATCCTGGAACATCTTTTCATCGTCGCGGTGCAGTTCCATAAGATTTTTATTCTCTTTCAGATAACGGCTGCTTTCCAGATGATTCACCCGGAATTTAAGTTCCGCATTGGGAGAGATAACTGCTGTGTCCGCGCTGTACGTATACTGGAACATTATCGTGTCGGAAAACTGTGCAAGAACCATATATTTTTTTGCTTCCAGAGACTCTTTTCTTCTTTTCGTTATCATATACCACATGATCATGCCGGCGGCAAAGACGATCATTGCCAGAACGACCATGCTCGTCTGAAGCATCTGATTCATCAGCATACTGGAATGGACGTATATTTTATTCTCCTTCACAAAATCAACGATATACCAGTCATTGTACCCGAGCGGAGATATGCCGATGTAATACCCTTTGTCTGTTTTTCTGTTTAAAGCCCCGACAAATATATCTTTATCCTGAGCGAGCGCCTGCTCTATCTGCACCAGAATATCACCAGACACCTTTTTCTCTTTCAGTTCCTTCTCCAGTGTGGGCTTCAGCTGCTTATCACTGTCTCTGAGCGGCACAAAGCTGCCGTCGCTTTTGACGACACAGCTGCTCACCACATCAATGTCCCCTGACTTCCAGCTCGTGTCCACAAGTTCCTGTGCGTCCGCCACCGTACAGAGCACACCGGATATATCTCCCGGCCCGCCAAACAGCGGTACGGCTATGCTGTACCTGTAGTCCGCGTACTCTTCCTTACAGCTCACATCTGTGATCACTTCCTGTCCCGCCCGGAGCAATGCATATATCCTGTCCTTTTCCGCTCTGTCTGCTTCCCCTCCGGCTGCCGATTCCACGAATTCGTCCAGCGTCATGTATAAAACAGAATATCTGCTCTGTTCTTTATTTACCGTATCCAGATAATCCTGCAGCTTCCCGCCGCTTATGCCGGCCCCTTCTGTTTCCGCCAGCGACCGTATCGCGTTCAGAGTGCCGCTCACGTCAGAATGAAAAGAATTTACTTCTACAGTCTGTGCTTTGACATAGGACGAAAGGTTATCCTGCATCAATTCGTTATATTCTCTGCCCAGCCTCGTCTGATAGTGGATAAACACACTCCAGAGCGCGGTTATACAGATGAAGACTGCCGCTATATTTAAAACGGCCGTCTGGCCGATGATTTTACCGCTGTGTTTTTCTATATGGATGAAATGGCCTTTCCTCCGGACTGTTTTGTCTTCAAATTTACCATTCTTTCTGAATCTCATACGAATACTGTCCCCACATTCTAACGTTTCTGCATTTCGGTATAATAAAATCCCTTCACCGGATATAATATAACATCCGGTGAAGGGATTTTTTGTCGCATTTTGTCAGCTGTCAAACACAAAGTATTTTCCTGCAATATAATTTAACGCTATAACGATAATATTGGTGAATATCTTCATCACAGTACCCTGAAGGGCTAAGATGTCCACGAGCAGAAACATAAGCGCAAGTTCTAGTACGCCGGTCAGCGCCCTGCAGCCGAAGAACCGGACCGCCTCTGCGGCGACTGTCTTTTGGCTCCAGTTTCTGCTCTCAAACACAAATGGTTTGTTTGTAAGAAAAGCAAATACAACAGCCATGCACCATGCGGCGGCCGTACTGTATATATTTGGGATTTTTAATATCTGGTAACAGATATAATACACTGCCACATTGACAACTGTAGTTAAGATGCCAAATACCATGTAAGCCGTTATTTTTTTATATTTTGCCATGCAACCGCCTCTTTCTCCTTATAATATCCGCTCCTAGTATTACAGCTGTGATAAGAGCTGCCGCAATACCGGCATTTCTTCCCGGCGCGTGATAGACAAGCCTGATCTCATGTGCGCCGGCCTTCAGAGGGACACCTACAAACGCGGTGTTTACTCTCCTGATCTTCTGCTGCCTGCCGTCCACATAGAGTTGAAAGCTTTTATCATACGGGACAGATGTGATGAGCCATCCTCCATGTTCGGACTCTGCCGTCCCCTCAAGGACATTTCCGGCCCCTGTAACTTCAAGCGCCGCAGGCCGTCTGTACAGCTCGGCTGCCGCCTCCTCCCCGGCCGTACCGGTCCAGGCGCGGACATTGCTGATCTCGTAGTTCCCTTTTCCGAATTTTACAGGGAACTCTGTCTCCCCCGCCTTTAAAAGTGACGTATAATGGAATGTAGTATTGCCATTATAGTATGCCGCCTTTCTGGCGCTGAGCTTATTCTGCTCTCCGTTCACAGTGACTGTCACGTCTTCCGAAGGCCTGTTGTTCTTCACGTCAAATTCCAGAAACAGATACGTATCTCCCGGCATATCACTGTCCACAGATACGGAGCCATAGGAGGCATTCCCTTTTATGACTGTTGTACTGATATGTGCGTTCACCTTTTTTACATTTACCGGAATGTCATCCACGGTATCAGGCGTATGTGCCACTGCTGCGCCAAGCAGCGCCAGCTGGCGCTCAGGATAAGACAGATCTGAATAAGTATCTTCTGATATGATACGGTCTGTCACATAAGCAGCCGGCGCGGCGTTTTTATTTTCATATATATTCACGCTTCCGCTCTGCCCTATCTTCTCATAGCCGGCCGGCGCCCGGTCTCCCACTATATAGCGCACGCCCATGAGCCGCAGGAAAATGGGATTGTCTACGGTGTCCGCCATAAGGCTGTTCCTGCTCGGCTTACTAAGGTTCAGCACTTTATTGCGGAATTCGCTGTAGTACGAATTGCTGATAGAAGAATATACGGTCGTCAGATTCTGCCCGCAGGCCAGCACCCGGTTCTGGCTGGCTTTGTTCTCACTGTATCCGCCCCTTGTCTCGGTCCGGTAAAAGCCTCCGTGCAGTACAGACCTTACCGCTTTTTCAATATCCGGATCTTCTATTTTATTCATATCGGCCGACGTGACCAGTTCCTCTTTCAGCACGGTGCACTGACCTGCGCAGAGAAATGCCATCACTGCCAGCGTCACAGCGCACAACGCCTTTTTCCAACAGACCATGCTGAGCAATACCGATGCCCCGCAGACGGCAAAGTCTATAAATAAAAGATACTTCTCCTGCCTTGCATAACTGTTCGTAAGCAGCGAAACGGCGACGAGCGCTCCGGCCAGAATGCACCCTGCCGCCGCCTGGCGCGCTTTAAGCGCCTGGGTTTCAAGCCTGGTAAAAAACGCTGCCGCAAGCCAGCATAAAAGCGGCAGAAATGGGATAAAAGCCTTATCCCTCAGATAGAGCCCACCGTTCAGCAGCCAGTCAAATACAGGGAACAGAAGCATAAGCAGCAACAGCGCTGCCATGAATTTCTCCCGGCACTTTTTATAAAATATACTGATACACAGCATGAGAAGCGCAGCTGCCGTAAGACCCATCCCGTATCCGCTGTATAATAGCTTATGAAGGCGTATATCAGGAATGAGAAGCTTTGAAACAGTGATTCCTCCATGCCCGGCACGGCCCGCTGTCATGGCAAAGTAAACTGGTATCAGATAGAAAAGCGATAGAAAGCATCCGAAAAGCGCCGGGTAAAACCGTCCCCAGAGCCACTTAATGAACCTCAGGCACGATGATATGAGACCCACGGACTCATCCGTCTCGTTTTGGTATCCTGTCACCCCATAGATGAACAGGGCCGTCATGCCCCCTACCGCAAAATAGAAGCTCGTAAGTATCATGAAGAAAACGGACAGTGTCAGCAGGCCGTACTTTCCCTTTTTACAGTACCGGTCATAGCCGATCAGCGCCAGCAGCAGAAACGGCATATAGTTCACAAACATCAGCTGCATGGAGGAATGATAGGTCACAGATGCGGCCAGCACAAGTATCGAAGAAGCATAAAAGCTTTCCCGCTTTTTAAAATGCCCGCTGCTGAGCCAGTAATAACAGAGCACTCCGTCCGCCATATGCTCCAGCAGCGAGACGACCTGAATGTATGTGGTCATCTTTACGAAGGGCAGCGCGTATGATACGAGATACAACGGGTTAAATAGTCCGTAATAGGCAAAGTTGTAAATATTCTGCCCACCGCCAAGCTCTGCCGCGAACTGGGGAAACAGTGTTTTCGTCTCATAAAACAGCTTGCGGAAATAATCCGGGAATACGCTGTGCTGCCCGAGCCAGTCGATCTCAGAGCCTGCCAGATATCCGTTTCTTATCTTCAGGATATACAGTATGAGCGGGATGACCATAAGAATCGAGAGATATAACATATCTTCCCTGCTTTTTGTTGTCTTTGCCGTCGGTTTTTGCATCCTCTTCATCACTTGATTCCCTCAATAAATAGATTGGCCTGTTTTTTATCTCTGTATATGCCCTGGCAAGGTACTGGCCTGAAATACCAATGCAGAGCAGCTGTACGCCTCCTATGAGGAAAATTACGCACATCATGGCCGGCCAGCCTGCCACCGGGTCATGCCAGAACAAGTTCTTTACCACTAGGAATACGATCATGCAGAACGCAGCCCCGCAGAACAGAATGCCGCCGTATGAAGCCATGGACAGCGGTACTGTCGAAAAACCGAGTATTCCGTCGATGGAATATTTGAACAGCTTCCAGAGCGACCATTTTGTATCGCCGGCCGCCCGCTCAACATTGTGATATTCCAGCCATTTTGTCCTGAACCCTACCCATCCGAATAATCCTTTGGAAAAACGGTTGCACTCACTTAATGATAGTATGGCGTCCGCCATTTTCCGGTTCATCATACGAAAATCTCTGGCTCCCTCCACGATCTGTACCTGGGAGAGCTTATTTATGAATTTATAAAAAGAAGCGGAAAGGAAGGAGCGCAGCTTCGCCTCCCCGTGACGGTCGCCTCTTCTCGTGGCCACACAGTCATATTCGCCTTCCTGTAAGATATCGTACATCTCAGGGAGATACTCAGGCGGATCCTGCAGATCTGCGTCCATTACCGCGACATACTCTCCCTCGGCCGCCTTAAGTCCGGCGTAAAGCGCTGATTCTTTTCCGAAATTTCTGGAAAAGGAAAGATACCGGTAATTGTTATCTTTTTCATGAAATTCTTTTAAAAGCTTCAGCGTTTCATCTGCTGAACCGTCATCGACAAATATGATCTCCACGGTCACAGGCTCCATCTTCTTTATCACTTCCTGCATGGCCTGTAAATAAAGAGGCAGTACTTCCTGCTCATTATAACAAGGAACGACCACGCTGACTGCAGGTTTATTATCTCTGTACATCATAAGACCTCCTTCTTAATGCTTGATTGCTTATGTCTGACTGTAATTATATATATAGTATCTATCATTTTCCGAAAGAAAATCTTAAGTTTAAGTAAAGATTCAAAATTACAGAATAAAAAACAGAGTATGCTTTTCACATACTCTGCTGGAATTTTTAGTATTTTAAAGAAAACGGCAGGAACCTTTATCACAAAGGATTCCTGCCACTCTCATTCCCATGAGCGTGCGGGGATTCGAACCCCGGACAACTTGATTAAAAGTCAAGTGCTCTACCACCTGAGCTACACGCCCGTATACTATTTTCACAGTAAAGAAAATGCCCAGAGCCGGAATCGAACCAGCGACACGAGGATTTTCAGTCCTCTGCTCTACCGACTGAGCTATCTGGGCATATCTTATTGAACTTTTGTAGTTCAACAAGCATCAATTGCGGGGGCAGGATTTGAACCTACGACCTTCGGGTTATGAGCCCGACGAGCTTCCAGACTGCTCCACCCCGCGTTATTAACTAATATTAGATTATGAAGCCGTTGACCGGACTTGAACCGGTAACCTGCTGATTACAAATCAGCTGCTCTGCCAATTGAGCCACAACGGCAAGTCTGGTAATGGATGGAGAAGGATTCGAACCTTCGAAGGCGTTGCCAACAGATTTACAGTCTGCCCCCTTTGGCCACTCGGGAATCCATCCATTTTCATATGGGACCTATAGGGCTCGAACCTATGACCCTCTGCTTGTAAGGCAGATGCTCTCCCAGCTGAGCTAAGATCCCATATAGCGACCCAGAAGAGACTCGAACTCTCGACCTCCGCCGTGACAGGGCGGCGCTCTAACCAACTGAGCCACTGGGCCTCGCTATCTGAAGATATGTACCTTCAAAACTGCATACAAGAAATAAATATTACATCCATTACCTATCCACCTTTTCGCTTCGAGACGCGCCTCCGTCATTCCTGACTCCGCGCTCTCTTCGCTCTTGGTCATGCCCTCGACCGATTAGTAGCAGTCAGCTCCATACATTGCTGCACTTCCACCTCTGCCCTATCTACCTCGTCGTCTTCAAGGGGTCTTACTGCTTGCGCAGGGATATCTCATCTTGAGGGGGGCTTCACGCTTAGATGCCTTCAGCGTTTATCCCGTCCCGGCTTGGCTACTCTGCCATGCTCTTGGTAGAACAACAGATACACCAGCGGCCAGTCCATCCCGGTCCTCTCGTACTAAGGACAGCTCCTCTCAAATATCCTACGCCCACGCCGGATAGGGACCGAACTGTCTCACGACGTTCTGAACCCAGCTCGCGTACCGCTTTAATGGGCGAACAGCCCAACCCTTGGGACCTACTTCAGCCCCAGGATGCGATGAGCCGACATCGAGGTGCCAAACCACTCCGTCGATGTGAACTCTTGGGAGTGATAAGCCTGTTATCCCCAGGGTAGCTTTTATCCGTTGAGCGATGGCAATCCCACTTTATACCACCGGATCACTAAGTCCTACTTTCGTACCTGCTCCACCCGTCGGTGTCGCAGTCAAGCCCTCTTTTGCCTTTGCACTCTGCGAATGGTTTCCGACCATTCTGAGAGGACCTTTGAGCGCCTCCGATACCCTTTCGGAGGCGACCGCCCCAGTCAAACTCCCCACCTGACATTGTCCCCCAGCCGGTTCACGGCTGATGGTTAGAAATCCAATACTGCAAGGGTGGTATCCCAACAGCGGCTCTGTGACGACTGGCGTCATCACTTCTTCGCCTCCCACCTATCCTGTACATGCAATACCGAATCCCAGTATCAAGCTGGAGTAAAGCTCCATGGGGTCTTTCCGTCCTGGCGCAGGTAACCAGCATCTTCACTGGTATTTCAATTTCACCGGGTGCATTGTTGAGACAGTGCCCAAATCATTACGCCTTTCGTGCGGGTCGGAACTTACCCGACAAGGAATTTCGCTACCTTAGGACCGTTATAGTTACGGCCGCCGTTTACTGGGGCTTAAGTTCAAAGCTTCGCTTGCGCTAACCTCTCCCCTTAACCTTCCAGCACCGGGCAGGCGTCAGCCCATATACTTCACCTTTCGGTTTTGCATAGACCTGTGTTTTTGCTAAACAGTTGCTTGGGCCAATTCTCTGCGGCCAGATCTCTCTGGCACTCCTTCTCCCGAAGTTACGGAGTCATTTTGCCGAGTTCCTTAACAATGCTTCTCCCGTCGGCCTTAGGATTCTCTCCTCATCCACCTGTGTCGGTTTACGGTACGGGCACGATATAAACGATAGCGGCTTTTCTTGACGCATGGCTCACATACTTCCCTACTTTAAGTTCGGTACGCGTCACGGATTTGGTTTGCACACCGGATTTGCCTGATGTACGCCTACCCCGCTTGCGCCGGTCTTTCCATTCCCGGCTTATGCTTTCCACACGTGTCCCCACAGTTCTGTTATATCGTGGTACAGGAATCTCAACCTGTTGTCCATCGGCTACGTCTTTCGACCTCGCCTTAGGCCCCGACTTACCCAGAGCAGATCAGCTTTACTCTGGAAACCTTAGATATTCGGCCGGAAGGATTCCCACCTTCCTCTCGCTACTCATTCCGGCATTCTCTCTTCGATGCAGTCCACAGCTCCTTACGGTACTGCTTCTTCCCGCATCCAATGCTCCTCTACCGATGTACTTCGTACATCCCTGAGCTTCGGTAGTGTGTTTCAGCCCCGGACATTTTCGGCGCAGGACCTCTCGACTAGTGAGCTATTACGCACTCTTTGAATGTATGGCTGCTTCTGAGCCAACATCCTAGTTGTCTTTGAAATCCCACATCCTTTTCCACTTAACACACATTTTGGGACCTTAGCTGCAGGTCTGGGCTCTTTCCCTTTCGACTACCCAACTTATCTCGTGCAGTCTGACTCCCATACATCATCTACGCGGCATTCGGAGTTTGATATTCTTCGGTAAGCTTTGACGCCCCCTAGGAAATTCAGTGCTCTACCTCCGCAAGACTTGTATGAGGCTAGCCCTAAAGCTATTTCGAGGAGAACCAGCTATCTCCGGGTTCGATTGGAATTTCTCCCCTATCCACACCTCATCCCCACCCTTTTCAACGGATGTGGGTTCGGTCCTCCATTGCCTTTTACGGCAACTTCAACCTGGACATGGATAGATCACCCGGTTTCGGGTCTACTCTGACTGACTCATTCGCCCTATTAAGACTTGGTTTCCCTTCGGCTCCAGACCTTCAGTCTTTAACCTTGCCAGCCAGCGTAACTCGCCGGACCGTTCTACAAAAAGTACGCGGTTCACCGCATAAGGGTGTTCCACAGCTTGTAAACATATGGTTTCAGGTTCTCTTTCACTCCCCTCCCGGGGTCCTTTTCACCTTTCCTTCACAGTACTATGCGCTATCGGTCACTAAGGAGTATTTAGCCTTACGGGGTGGTCCCCGCATGTTCCCACAAGGTTTCTCGTGTCTCGTGGTACTCTGGATACCGCCATGTCAGTCAGACTTTCGCTTACGGGGCTTTCACCCTCTCTGGCCGGCTTTCCCAAAACCGTTCTGCTACTCTTCCTGAATCAATCCTGCGGTCCGAACCCCAGGGTGCACGCACCCTGGTTTGGGCTCTTCCGTTTTCGCTCGCCGCTACTCGCGGAATCACATGTTGTTTTCTCTTCCTCCGGCTACTTAGATGTTTCAGTTCACCGGGTTCCCTTCCTTACGTTATGGATTGGCGTAAGGATAGCTGAGGTTTCCTCAGCTGGGTTTCCCCATTCAGATATCTCCGGATCAAAGGATATTTGCTCCTCCCCGAAGCTTTTCGCAGCTTATCACGTCTTTCATCGGCTCTTAGTGCCAAGGCATCCACCATATGCTCTTTTTAGCATGACCAACTGCTCAGGAGATACGGGTGTGTCTCCCTCGCTACACATATCTAGCGTGATATGCGTTGGTTTCTTAGGTTTGTTTTTTTGATTCGTTGTCTCGAATATAAATAATGTTTTCTCACCGGACATAACGTCCAGTAAGTCTTTCATTACCTCGGATGTCTTGATTAAATAAGATATTTAATCTTTATTTCTTTGTATGCAATTTTCAAGGTACATGCTTGATGCGCGGCATGTGACGCCGTGGACATCAAATGGAGAATACGAGATTCGAACTCGTGACCTCCTGCTTGCAAGGCAGGCGCTCTCCCAACTGAGCTAATCCCCCGTCTGGTGTTTGTTCTGTTTTTAAAACTCAAGTGGGCTTAAGTGGACTCGAACCACCGACCTCACGCTTATCAGGCGTGCGCTCTAACCGGCTGAGCTATAAGCCCGTTCTCTGGTCTTTTATCTAAAAAAGGCTTCCGCCTCTTTTTCTTTTTTAAAGCTGGCAGCCACCTGCTCTCCCACACCGTCTCCAGTGCAGTACCATCGGCCGCCTGAGCCTTAACCATCGTGTTCGGGATGGGTACGGGTGTTTCCCCCAGGCGCATCGCCACCAGCAGTCCTTTTTAAACTTTTGAAGGCTTAAAAAAGCTCTTTTAGTTTTACTCCGTGAGTGCGTTTTCCTCACTCACTCCTTGATAACTAAACAATAAACAACAACCCCTACTTCTTCTTTTCCTTAGAAAGGAGGTGATCCAGCCGCACCTTCCGATACGGCTACCTTGTTACGACTTCACCCCAGTTATCGGTCCCACCTTCGACGGCTCCTTCCTTTCGGTTAGGTCACCGGCTTCGGGCGTTACTGACTCCCATGGTGTGACGGGCGGTGTGTACAAGACCCGGGAACGTATTCACCGCGACATTCTGATTCGCGATTACTAGCGATTCCAGCTTCATGTAGTCGAGTTGCAGACTACAATCCGAACTGAGACGTTATTTTTGGGATTTGCTTGCCTTCACAGGGTCGCTTCCCTTTGTTTACGCCATTGTAGCACGTGTGTAGCCCTGGTCATAAGGGGCATGATGATTTGACGTCATCCCCACCTTCCTCCAGGTTATCCCTGGCAGTCTCTCTAGAGTGCCCACCTCAAATGCTGGCTACTAAAGATAAGGGTTGCGCTCGTTGCGGGACTTAACCCAACATCTCACGACACGAGCTGACGACAACCATGCACCACCTGTCACCGGTGTTCCGAAGAAAGAGTACGTTACATACTTTGTCACCGGGATGTCAAGATCAGGTAAGGTTCTTCGCGTTGCTTCGAATTAAACCACATGCTCCACCGCTTGTGCGGGTCCCCGTCAATTCCTTTGAGTTTCATTCTTGCGAACGTACTCCCCAGGTGGATTACTTATTGCGTTGGCTGCGGCACCGAAAAGCTTTGCTTCCCGACACCTAGTAATCATCGTTTACGGCGTGGACTACCAGGGTATCTAATCCTGTTTGCTCCCCACGCTTTCGAGCCTCAACGTCAGTCATCGTCCAGCAAGCCGCCTTCGCCACTGGTGTTCCTCCTAATATCTACGCATTTCACCGCTACACTAGGAATTCCACTTGCCTCTCCGACACTCTAGCCTGACAGTTTCCAAAGCAGTCCCGGGGTTGAGCCCCGGGCTTTCACTTCAGACTTGCCATGCCGTCTACGCTCCCTTTACACCCAGTAAATCCGGATAACGCTTGCCCCCTACGTATTACCGCGGCTGCTGGCACGTAGTTAGCCGGGGCTTCTTAGTCAGGTACCGTCATCTTCTTCCCTGCTGATAGAAGTTTACATACCGAAATACTTCATCCTTCACGCGGCGTCGCTGCATCAGGGTTTCCCCCATTGTGCAATATTCCCCACTGCTGCCTCCCGTAGGAGTTTGGGCCGTGTCTCAGTCCCAATGTGGCCGGTCACCCTCTCAGGTCGGCTACTGATCGTCGGCTTGGTAGGCCGTTACCCTACCAACTACCTAATCAGACGCGGGCCCATCTTACACCACCGGAGTTTTTACCCCTCTACCATGCGGTACTGAGGTCTTATGCGGTATTAGCAGCCATTTCTAGCTGTTATCCCCCTGTGTAAGGCAGGTTGCCCACGCGTTACTCACCCGTCCGCCACTCAGTCAATACAAAGTTCTGATCTTAGCAAGCTAATCTCTTCACACAGTATTGCTTCGTTCGACTTGCATGTGTTAAGCACGCCGCCAGCGTTCATCCTGAGCCAGGATCAAACTCTCGTTAAAAGTGTTTAATCGCGGTCAGGATTAACTACTAGCTAATCCTATCCCGTTATTACTGTTTTTTAGGTTGACATCTTTTTTTGATGTCCGTTCTGAATTTTTCTCTTTTAAGAAATTTTCAGGGTTGTTGTCTATTGTTTAATTATCAAGGTTCTTTGCTGTTTGTCGCCGCAAGCAACAACTTCTATAATTTATCATATCCGTCGTCATTTGTCAACAACTTTTTTATTTTTCTTTCACGCTCTCCCGAGCGACAGCTCATATATACTATCACATTGTTCAAGCTCCTGTCAACAACATTTTTCAATTAAATATGAAACAAGTTATTGCGTACTGCTTTCTCAAGCGACAGCTATAGTAGAATACCAAACATGTCGTTTCTTGTCAACACTTATTTTGTAATTTCTTCATTTCTATAACTATAAAAGGGATAACACCTCATTTATCGTCTTAACCCCGACAAGGCGGATGCCTTTCACTCCCTTCACCAGGTCTCTCGACACTTCCGGCAACACGCACGTCTCGAACCCGAGCTTTTTTGCCTCAGCCACTCTCTGCTCCGGCATATTGACGGCCCTTACTTCACCGCTCAGTCCTACCTCTCCGAATACGATCATTTTCTCATCAATAGGACGGTTTTTATAACTGGAGATGAGAGCCATAACAATGCCCAGATCTATGGCCGGCTCATTCATCTTAATTCCACCCGCGATATTTACATAGGCATCGTAATTGGACAGATGCAGGCCCGCCCTTTTTTCCAGCACTGCCATCAGCAGGTTCACACGGTTGTAGTCCGTGCCTGCGGCCGTACGTCTCGGCATACCGAAGTTACTTTGGCAGACCAGCGCCTGGATCTCTATGAGGATAGGCCTCGTTCCTTCCATGGAACAGGCTACAACAGAACCGGAGGAATTTTCCGGCCGGCCGCTCAGCATATATTCCGACGGATTGGCAACTTCCTGCAGTCCGTCCTGCCGCATCTCAAACACGCCTATCTCGTTGGTTGAGCCGAAACGGTTCTTAACGCCGCGCAGGATACGGTAGGATGCGTGGCGGTCCCCTTCAAAATAGAGAACTGTATCCACCATATGTTCCAGCACGCGGGGCCCTGCCACCGTCCCTTCCTTCGTCACATGTCCCACGATAAATATGGAGATGCCAAGCCCCTTGGCCAGCTGCATGAACACGTTCGTCGACTCTCTAACCTGGGATACGCTTCCCGGTGCGGACGCCACCTCCTCACTGTACATTGTCTGGATCGAATCGATCACCACAAGCTGCGGGCGCCGTTTTTCTATCACTGAACGTATCAGCTCCAGGTTAGTCTCGCACAGAAGCAGAAGGTTGTCTTTGAATGGCCCCATCCGGTTTGCGCGCAGCTTTATCTGGGCCAGCGATTCCTCTCCCGATATATATAATATTTCTTTTTCCTGCGATAGTTTCTGACATACCTGCAGGAGAAGCGTAGACTTTCCGATGCCCGGGTCTCCCCCTACAAGTACGAGGGAACCGGGGACGATCCCGCCGCCGAGCACCCGGTCCATCTCCTCGATCGTCGTCTTTATCCTGGCCTCCTCATCCGTAGATACACCGGACAGCGCCACCACTTCGGCCTCTTTCATCTGCCTTGCGGCGCCTGGTCTGGCCGCCGTCACTTTCTCTTCTACAAACGTATTCCATTCTTTACAGGCCGGACACTGGCCCAGCCATTTGCCCTCTTCATGTCCGCAGTTCTGGCAGAAAAATATACTCTTTTTCCCCTTTGCCATATTTTCTCTCCTCTATTATCATATCATTTCTATTATGTCTGATCTGTTATATCTGAAATATAAAGTTACAAAAAGGCCAGCCCCTGTGGAGGCAGGGGGCTGACCTTTTTACTGATCATCCGGTACTACTTCTTTACGACTCTTACTTCAACACATTCATCTGGCTCCAGTTCTGCACTGACACTCAACTTACCGCTCAGATTCGTCTTCATATCACCGGCATCCGCTCCGTCCATATAGACAGTATATTCGCTGTCCGCCTCAAGTTCCAGTGTGAACTGCGCATCCTGAGTTCCGGATACCTTAAATGATACTTCCTCCTCTGTTGCCTTAAAGCTTTCCACTGCTGTTCCCGGCACAGATTCATATACAAACATACCGTTTTTCTCTAACTTTGTAATCTCTGAAAAGGTCTTCACTTTGTATAAATCGCCCTGAAATTCAAATCCATCCAGCTTTGTCTTACTGTCCAGCGTGTAGTCCCCAAAACTAAGTGTCCCGTCTGCTTCAGCCTTCAAAAGCTCTTTCACTGCTGCCATTGATTTTATCCTCCTAAGGTTCTTCTTTTGTACCCCTATTATATATCAAAACAGTATTAATTTGTAGTCTTTGAAATAAATTTAATATCTTTTTTAGACATTCCGATCTCTACTGCCGAGCCTCTTTCCACTTCACCGGACAGAATCGCTTCGGCCAGCCGGTCTTCCAGCTGGTTCTGCACCGCCCTGCGCAGAGGCCGTGCTCCGAATTTCTGGTCCGTGCCGGTCTCCACAATGTGCTTTTTGACGGAATCTCTGACCGTTATCGTTATATCAAGCTGTTCCCTGGCACGTTTTGTGAATTCTCTGCACATAAGACCTACTATCTTCTTCATCTCCTCCTGTGTCAAAGGATGAAATACGATAATTTCATCAATACGGTTCACAAACTCGGGACGGAAAATCAGCTTTATCTCCCGCATCACGTTGTCCTTCATCCGTTTATAGTCGCCGGCCGCGTCTTCTCTTGCGTTAAATCCAAGCTTCTTCGGGTCTATGATGGCCTGCGCACCGGCGTTGGATGTCATGATGATCACCGTATTGCGGAAGTCTACCTTTCTTCCCTGTGAATCTGTGATATGCCCGTCGTCAAGCACCTGCAGCAGTATATTGAACACATCCGGATGCGCTTTCTCGATCTCGTCAAACAATACGACTGAGTACGGATGTCTGCGCACCTGCTCGCTCAGCTGGCCTCCGTCGTCATGGCCCACATATCCCGGAGGGGAGCCGATCATCTTGGCTACACTGTGCTTTTCCATATATTCTGACATGTCAACCCGTATCATCGACTCTTCGTTACCGAACAAGGCTTCCGATAAAGCCTTGGACAGCTCTGTCTTGCCGACTCCTGTAGGACCGAGAAATAGGAATGAACCGATCGGCCTTTTCGGGTCTTTTAAGCCTACGCGGCCTCTTTTGATAGCCTTTGATACGGCCCGGACGGCTTCCTCCTGTCCAATGACCCTTTTGTGGAGCGTCTGCTCCAGCTTGTTGAGCCTTGCGCTTTCCGACTCTGCCAGCCGTTTGACAGGTATTTTCGTCCATTCGGACACTACATCTGCGATATCTTCTTCTGTTATATAGAGCTCCTTCTGCGCATTTCTCTTCCTGAAACGCTTTCTGACCTCCTCCAGTTTCTTTTCTGCTTCCTCCTGTTCCGTGTGCAGCGCGGATGCCTCCTGCATATTTCCCTGTCTCACAGCATCTTCTGTCTTTTTCATCAGCTCTGTGATCGTACCTTCGAGCTCAAAGATACTGTCAGGCACCTTGAACCCTTTCAGGCTTACCTTGGAGCACGCCTCATCCAGCACGTCGATCGCCTTGTCCGGAAGGAAACGGTCGCTGATATAGCGGTCGGCAAGACGGACTGAGGCGTCAAGCGCCTCGTCGCCGATCGTCACGTGATGGTGTTCCTCATATCTGGAACGCAGCCCCCGGAGAATATCCAGACACTGTTCTTCCGTCGGCTCTTCCACGGTTATCGGCTGGAACCGCCGTTCAAGCGCCGCATCCTTCTCAATGTATTTCCTGTATTCTACTATGGTGGTAGCACCGATAAGCTGCAGTTCCCCTCTTGCCAGCGACGGCTTCAGTATATTGGATGCATCCATAGCGCCTTCCGCGCCTCCTGCCCCGATGATCGTGTGCACTTCATCCAGAAAGAGAATAATGTTTCCTGCCGCCTTTACTTCCTGAATGAGCTTCTTCATCCGCTCCTCGAACTCGCCCCGGTATTTGGAGCCGGCGATCATTCCGGCCAGGTCCATCGTAAGGATACGCTTTTCTTTCATGCTGTCGGGCACCACACCTGACGCGATACGCGATGCCAGTCCCTCGATGACGGCAGTCTTTCCAACCCCCGGTTCCCCTACGAGACACGGATTGTTTTTTGTGCGCCGGCTCAGCACCTGCATGAGACGGTTGATTTCCGCCTCTCTTCCGATAACCGGATCCAGCTTGCCTTCTTCTGCCTCCGCGGTCAGATCTGTACCGTACTGTTCCAGCACCCCTTCCCGCTTTCTGCCGCTTTCCTGCATTAGGTCTTCCTGATATTCTTTCGGGTCTGCTCCGAGCACTGCCAGCACATCCTGATACAGCTTCTGCAGACTGATGCCAAGTGTCAGAAGTATGCGTGCTGCCACACAGTCTACTTCCTTTAATAAGGCAAGCAGCATATGTTCCGTTCCGACGTCAGAGGACCGGAAACGGAGTGCCTCCCCTTTGCTTTCCTCCAGAATATACTGGAGTCTCGGGCTGAACTCCGGATTGTGTGCAACTGTGGTGTTTCCCACCGGTGAGACAAGTTCGTCCACCACTTTCAGTATATTTTCCTCGTCAACACCGTTGGCCGCAAGGACCTGGCCGGCAACACCGGTGTAGACCTTTCTCAGTCCCAGCAGCAGATGCTCTGTGCCGACATACGGATGGTCCAGCTCTCTCGCTATTGCCTTTGCGATCTGTAATACTTCATTGGCCTGTTCTGTATAATTCATGCTGTCTGCTTATGATGCTTTTTTCTGCATCATAACTCCTTTCCAACTTAATTTTGCTGTTAACAATATTCTTCAAATATCTCATCCACCAGCGCATGGACCTCATCTCTCGTAATGTTCTTGCAGCTGCCCTTTGCCAGGACGATCTGAAGCTGCCGCTTCATTTCCTCCAACGCCTGCACCTTATTGACATCAATAGCTATCACGGCGCCTCTTCTGCGGTCCAGCTGTATAAACCCTTCCTGCTTCAGTATACTGTACGCCTTGTTCACGGTATGCATATTAATGCCTATCGTGTCCGCAAGCTGCCGCACGGAAGGCAGCGGATCTCCCTCGTGGATCGTAGCCGTGGCGATCCCCATGATAATCTGGTTGCGCAGTTGGATGTATAACGCTTCATCACTGTTAAAATCAATCTCTATCAGCATATTATCACCTTTTCTCACTGTGTCTTTTGTTATATATACCTTAGCACACATAGTTTTTGTCCGCAAGTGTAAATTTTGAAAGGGGTCAGACCCCTATGGCCATAGGGGTCTGACCCCTTTCAAAATTCTTCCCATTTTCTGACAATTTAAAAGGACCTGCGGCCGAAGCCGTAAGTCCTTTTGCAACTTTGAAGGAATTAAGTTTGGAAAAGTCAATTACCGATTTACCATAAAGATTTGATATCTACGTATTCATAGCTGTCAAAGCTGTCTGCAACGTTCTTACATGTGAGTTTTCCGTCATATGTATTGATCGCAGAGTAGATTACGTCGTTATCTGTACAAGCCTTCTCAAGGCCCTTGTTAGCGATCTGTAAGCCGTAGTTTAATGTAGCGTTTGTAAGTGCAATCGTAGATGTTCTTGGAACTGCACCCGGCATGTTACCTACACAGTAGTGAACGATTCCGTCTACCTCGTAGATCGGATCATCATGGTATGTAACCTTTGTTGTCTCGCCACATCCGCCCTGGTCAACAGCAACGTCTACGAATACAGCGCCTGGTTTCATCTCTTTGAGATATTTCTTCTTGAAGATCTTAGGAGCAGCTTTACCTGGGATCAATACAGATCCGATCACGAGGTCTGCGTCCTTTATTACATTTTCGATGTTGGCATCTGTTGATACCAATGTCTGGATACGTGCTCCGAAGATATCATCCAGATATGCAAGTCTCTGGAGGTTGATATCCATGATCGTTACGTTAGCGCCCATACCTACAGCGATCTTACAAGCGTTCGTTCCAACGGAACCGCCGCCGAGGATAACGATATTAGCCTTTGGTGTTCCTGGTACGCCGGCAAGGAGAACGCCTTCTCCGCCGAATGTCTTCTCAAGATATTTAGCGCCTTCCTGGATACTTAAGCGTCCAGCGATCTGGCTCATTGGAGCAAGAAGCGGAATGCTTCCGTTTCTCTCGATCAATGTCTCGTAAGCAACACCTTTCACTTTTCCGTTCAAAAGAGCGTCTGTCTGCGGCTTGTCAGCTGCAAGATGAAGATATGTATAAAGAATCAGGCCTTCGTGGAATAATGGATACTCATCCGGCAATGGCTCTTTAACCTTGATCATCATTTCAACTGTATCCCAAACTTCTTTAGCAGTGTCGATCATCTTAGCGCCTGCTGCTTCGTACTCTGGGTCCATGAATCCGGAACCTACACCAGCTCCTTTTTCAATGTAAACTTCGTGACCTGCATTTACATAACTCTTTACGTTGTCAGGTGTCATACCTACACGGAATTCATTGTTTTTAATCTCTTTTACGCATCCTACTTTCACTTTGTTTTACCTCCTATTGGTACTAAAAATTATGTTAGTTTGACTGCCATGCGTTCGGCATTGACTTTTCATGAACAATATTTTTCACCCTATCGATTTTGTGAAGAATATTATTCATTTGTCTCTAAAATTATAGTATCACAGCCGTCAATAATATTCAATAAAAGTTATATTTTTAACAAAAACTTTTAATTGTGTTAATTTTATGTCAGTTGTATTTACAATTTATTCTTGCAAAATTCAGTTTTTCGTGATTAAATCTAAGTATAGGATAGAAATACGTATGCTTTCGGAGGACAAAGTATGAAAGAATTAAGGGAAACTATTAACAATGCCAATCTCACCAAGACACAAAAGATGATCGCGAGATACGTGTTGGACAACTCTGCTGATGCCTGCTTTATGACCTCCACCGAAATAGCATTAAAATTAGGAGTCAGCGAATCCTCTGTCATACGCTTCAGCCGCTCCCTGGGATTCGACGGTTTTATGGATTTTCAGAAAAACCTGCGCAAGGATTACCAGGACAAAGTTCTCAGCATCTCAAGTTCTATAACAGTACCTTCACAGAGAGTGGCAAAGAGAGCAAAGCTCGATACGAGCTCCGACTATATTAACAGACATTTTAAAAACGCGGCCAAAAATATGGAGGCAGTATTTGTAAATAACAGCACGGCGCTTTTCGAGGAAGCCGCTGAAGCTATCATATCAAGCAAAAGGAAATATATTATTTCCTCCCGGGGCAACAGCTGTCTCGGCGACTATTTTCTGCTGTATCTGAAGCATATGCTTCCCAATGTGGAAATGACGAATACCGCGTCGATCAGCCCGGTGGATCATATGTGCAACATCTCGAAGGACGACTGTGTGGTGGCATTCAGTTTCCCGCGTTATTCTTCCATCGATAAAATATCTGCCAGAATGGCGTATGAGGTGGGCGCAAAGATCATAGTGATCACGGACAAACCAAGCGCGCTGCTCGCCCAGTACGCTACTGTTCTGTTCACGGTTCCCGTGGACAGCAATACCTTTTTCAACTCGATGGTCGCCCCGCAGTTCGTAGCCGAAGCGTTGCTCGATACGGTCAGCCATAAAGTAAAAGGAATTGAACGCCGCCTGAAGAAAATCGATAAATACCTCGGCGAATTAGGAAACTATTGACTGACGTATCACTGTCTCATACTACAATATAAAAACAGCGCGCCGCGGCACGCTGTTTTTTTCTTATCTTCTCTATTTGTTGTCTACATTTTTCGCCGCCAGTTTCCTCCAGTTATAATATCCGTACACAGAATTGAAAAGATATGCGATCCACATGACGACCATCGTCACCGCGGAAGAATCTTTCCCGATGAGAAGCAGCCACATAACGACCGATACGACATTTACAATGATCCACAGAAGCCACTGTTCTGCATATCTTGCAACCTGCATAATGAGAGCGACCACCGAAAATACGGTCGACATGGCGTCAATGAGCGCAAGCTGTCCGCCGATACGGCTTAAGATCTGCCAGTACACGAGCACAACGACTGCCACTGCCGCAAACAGTATGACCGTCTGCTTACCGGTCAGCTTCTTGCCTTCCACTTCCCCGCTCTCATTGTCTTTATGCTTGGACCAGAGGTAAAAGCCGATAAAGTTCATCGGAATATAATAGAACGCGTTCAGCATGAACTCACCGTATAAATGATTCTGAAATGTAAGAAGCGCATATATGGCAACATTGACCGTCGCAAAAATATAAGTGCTCACTTTTCCCTTCGCCGCCAGCACCACCCCAAGGATACCGGTGATACCGCTGATGAGCGCAAGAAGGTTGTCCCCCCATATAACACTGAGCACGATCATGATAACCGTAGATAATACGAGCCAGCAGATCTCAAACCTGCTCCAGTCTGCAAAAATTCTTTTTGTCTTTTCCATGTTTATAGTCCTTTCTCAAATTGTTCTTTCGTCAATGTCGGTCCCTTCACGCCTACGACCAGCGCCGAGACTTTGTTGGCCGTCCTTACGGCTTTTTCAAAATCAGCGCCGGACGCACGCATCGCCATGACCGCGCCGATATGTGAATCGCCCGCGCCGATCGTATCTGCCACTTCTGCTTTTTCCGCTTGTATAACGGAAGTTCTGCCCTCTTCACGGAGAAGGACACCCCCCGCTCCCATCGTAATAATGACTGTATTCTGAGTCATCTCTTCCAGACGTTCTGCCGCCTCTTCTGCCGTATCCGCGCCGGAAGCCGCCAGGCTTTCCGTCTCGTTGAGGTGGAGGACCGGATGCAGGCTGTACATCCTGTCCGCCTTTTCGGCAGGGATGTAAGAGATCCTCGGACCAGGGGCATAATACACGAGAAGCTCCGGCGAACGCTCCAGAAAATCAAGTATGACATCTCCGCCCGCCCCTTCTATCTCATAACCGCTCACATAGACGGACTCATAGTCTTCCATGTTCAGTGAGTCAAACCATTCCTTCTCAAATACAGACTCGATCCCCGGCAAGGTGACGAATGTTCTCTCACCGTCTGCCTCTACCATACACAGACAGTATCCATTGTCCATACGACCGGACTTTACAGCGCTTTCATGCCCGTTCTTTTTAAGTTCCTCTTCGATAACTTCCGCATACATCCCTGTCCCAAGCGGGGCGAATAACGTATGCTCCGCGTGAAAATGCTTCATTATATCCGCGGCGTTATACGCGCAGCCGCCCACCGTCATCTTCTGGGCCTTCGCATAGATATCTTCGCCGGACCGCGGAAGCCGGTCTATCTCCATGATGATATCCAGCATTGCGGCTCCTATTATCAGACACTTTTTACTCATCAAACCTTCCCCCGTTTCTCTGCCAGCAATTGTGCGTACTTTTCCAGATCTACTTTATTCGCCTGCCTGATCTTCGCCATATAGGAATCCGGAATGCCGGCGGTACCTGCGGCTCCTCCGCATATGGCCGCCGCCATGGCGCCGATCGTATCCGTGTCTCCTCCTAGATTGGCACAAAGCAGCGCACATGTCCTGACATCAAAGCTGTAATAAGCGATCGCCAGCGCTGCCGGTACTGACTCTGATGTATTTACACCGGCGCCGATTATGTTGTATATATGTTCCAGAAATGCCCTGCTGTCTTCTCGGTACTCTCTGGCGTAACCCACAGCCAGCTTTGTCCTGGCACTAAGAGACGGACTCGGCGTGGACGCCCCTAGCGACATGGCATACGATTCTACAGACAGGGCATCTTCTATCATCCGCTCCCTGTCCCCATATTTCATTGCCGACGCCACAGCCATGGCGATCATGGACGCTCCGGCGATCGTGATATCGCTCGTGTGGGTCACCTGCGAGATGGCGGCAACGTAATCGCTGAGCCGCTCTCTGTCTTCCGGTTCAAACAGTGTGCCAACCGGCGCGATCCTCATAGCCGCGCCGTTGGATACCGCCTCATCCGAGAAGCTCCGGGCATCTTTTCCCTCCCGGAACAGCTGCAGCGCAACCTTGGAGGTCGGACCGAGAATGTTATTTTCAAATGCATTCTCCCTCTCCGCCCATCTTAAAATATGCTCCGCTATACTTTCGGCGGACGGCACAAAATCTGTTTCCGCCAGACTGTCGAGGATGGTCAGCGCCTGGCTCGTATCGTCTGTAAACTGCCCTGCTTTATATTGATAGGAAATAATATTTTCCGGACAACCGTCCAGGAAATCCACGATCTCCCCATAATGCTCCAGCACCCGCTTTCTGCTCCAAAGCTCCGGAGGCATACCCATCGCATCTCCGATGGCCATTCCGTATAAAACTCCCAATATCTTGTCTTTCATATTATTATGTCTCCTTTCACTTATTATAATAAGTTTTATTTCTTATATAGTCAACTTGTAATATTAGCAAAATAATACGACTTATTTTTGTACATACTATACAAAGATATATTTTCCAGTTTTTCAACTTATAATAACAGGTTTACTTAAACCAGGATCTTCCTTATAATAAGCATAGAAAGACAGATTTACCGTATTTACGGTTTTATCTCAAAAGAGGGAATTAAAATGAGCGAAAACAAACCGAAATATAAAATAATTGAACACGATTTGATCGAGAAAATACAGTCGGGAGAACTGCCAAGCGGTGCGGAACTGCCGAGCGAATCCCAACTTATAGCCGCCTACGGCGTCAGCCGTGTGACGGCGCGCCGGGCTATCGATGAGCTTTATCATCACGGATATATCGAAAAAATGCAGGGGAAACGCACGTGTGTCAGAAGAACCGCACGGCTCCAGGAACTTACTTCCATCTCCAGCTACACAGAAGAGATCATACGACAGGGCATGACGCCAGGACGCAAAGTGATCAGATCCGAGATACGCATAAGCAGCCCGGAGGAGGTAGAAAAACTCCAGCTTCGGAAAGCAGACCCGGTATTTTATCTGGAACGTATATACTATGCGGACGACACGCCGCTGTGCTTTACCCAGACCACGCTTCCATATGAGATCTTCCGTGATATCGAGGGCTATGACTTCAAAAACAGTTCTCTCTATAAGATCATCGAAGAAAACTACAAGGTGAAGATATCAACTACCGCGCTGAAGCTGAAGGCAGTCCCTGCATACGGGGACGTCATGAAGCATCTCGATATAAGCAGGGATACCCCTCTGCTCTATTCCTCAGGTCTGACCTATGGTGTGACAGAGGACAGTGAGATACCCATTGAACTTTTTACAACGTATTATCTGACAGACCATTTTGAATATACGCTGACACAGAGCAGAAATCAGAATTAAGACTGCCCGGAGAAATCTGCAGAGAACTCAAAAAGGACCCCGGCCCGGTGACGCCGCATGCGGCGAGCCCCCGGCCGGGGTTCCTTCCATATCCGTTATTCTCATCTGTTATTCTTTTCCATTATTCTTTTCCGCCATGATCTGCATCCGCTTTTCCTTCGTGATCACCATCCATGCAAGGATTGCTATGAGCCCGATCAGCGCCAGCGCTCCCAGGATACCGAAGAAAACCTTGTATCCGGTCTCTGAATTATTCCAGTGGTCCAGGCACATGCCTCCTATGATCGGCATGAAGAATTCTGCACTGTATCCTATTGGCGTGATGATCGCGGTCGCAGTTCCGGTGATCTCAAGCGGGTAATCCCCCTCCTCCATGATCGCATAGTGCATGGACTGGATGGCGTACATGGACGCGTAGATCGCAGCGATGAACACAAGGATCATCCATATCATGGAAGGACTGCCCGGCGTCACGATCAGCCCGGCGATGCCGGCGATCATTATGACATAGGATATGGCGCATATCTTTGAGGAACCGAACTTATCTGCCAGTATGCCGGATACAAAACAGCCGACCGGGCGGCAGTATTGCGAGAAATACCCGAGCGCCGCCGCGATGATAGCGGACGCACCAAACGCGGAAGTCGCATACGGTGTAATATAAAAGTAGCTTATTATCATTGCATAGGAACAGAAGATAACGAGAATCTGCAGCCATGTAGTAGGCATTTTCGCCACACGCTTAAGCACCGGTATGTTGAATAATTTCTCCGGCACCCCATCGGTACGCTCCGGTTCCTTAAACATAAAGAATACCATGGCCCCCAGAAGGATACATATCGTAGAGTAGATTGCAATGATGGCAGACAGGGCTGCTTTTTCGGATACCGCCTTGGAGATATATCCGAACAGTGCAAGTATGATGGCGGACTGTACCATATTGACGATACCTCGTCCTCCTTCAAAAAAGCCGAATGCCTTTCCCTGTTCGTCCGAATCTGCCAGAGAGCGTATCGCCTTAACAAGCGCGCTCCAGAACGTAAGTATTGACGTGATGCCCCACACGAGATGGACCATAAATACAACCCCATACGGCGGGTACAGCAGAAGTATAAAACCACAGAGTCCGGCCGCAATAAGAGAAATGGTCATCAGCCCTCTCGCCGGCCAGCGGTCGGCACAGAAGCCTCCGAGACAATACGCAAACACGCTGGCCCCTCCGAACGCACTGCCAAGAGCGCCCATCTGCGTATTGCTGATATTGAAAAGTTTTACAAATGAATCATAATAATAACTTCTGAAATAAGGCAGCGCATATATGAGCGCGCCGGAAATGATCAATATGATCAAGGTCGGCATATTACCTTTTAACTTGCCCGTTGTCTTGTTCTCCTTCTTCATATGTATCCCACCTTTCCTTAAGCGGCAGTAAATTAGTATCGAATAATGTGGTCTTCCAGTTTCTTTGATGTACCGGTCAGGATTCTGCATCCGTCTTTTGTCACAAGAATATCATCCTCTATGCGCACGCCGCCGGTTCCTTCTATATAGATCCCCGGTTCGATCGTAAAGGTCATTCCTTCTTCCAGCACCAGTTCATTTACAGCCGTTATATACGGTTCCTCATGCACACTCAGACCGAGCCCGTGCCCTGTACGGTGCAGAAACAATTCGCCATATCCGGCCTCGGTGATAACGTCCCGCGCAGCTTTGTCAATCTCCTTCGCCTTTACCCCCGGGCGGACCGCACTGATCGCCGCCAGGTTTGCCCTGCGCACGATCTCATAGATCTCCACAAGCTTTGGATCCTTTGCCTCGCCGACAAATACACATCTTGTGATATCTGACCAGTAATAATTGTAATACGCGCAGAAATCCATCAGCACAATATCCCCTTCTTTGAAGGCATAGTCCCCGCTTACCCCGTGGGGATTGGCAGAGTTGGCCGCGGCGAGCACAAGGATTATGAACTCATCCGTAATGAATCCCGGATACCGGGACATATAAGTATACAGCATCATGTTTAATTCCTTTTCCGTCATTCCAGGCCTGATCCTGTCTGATACATACGCGATGGCTTCATCTACGATCTTTGCCGCGAACTGCATCGTCTCCACTTCGCGGTCGTCTTTGTACATGCGGAGCTTCGCGGCGCACATGCCGATATCTGTGATCCTGCACTGCAGTCCCGAGAACAGCTCTCCCACTGCCATAGAGTAATACTTCTTGTCGACAGCGAGAACGTCACACGTCCCCACCACTTCTTTTACAGCCTCAAACGGTCCGTTTTCGTCCTGATATGTGACTTCTCTCAATGTACCTTTCATACATCCGGTATCCACACCTGGATTGATCATGGTGAACTCCTCTTTTTCAGCGTCCGCGACCAAACCGTAGAACCGCTCGTACGGAACGATATGGATACCTGTTAGATAAACAATGTTCATCGGTTCACCGATGACCGCCTTCTGGATTCCCTCCTCCCGCAGAAGTCTGCATAATTTTTTTCTTCTCTCTTCCAATGTCTTCATAAACATACCCCTTTTCTTTTATATGTGCCTATACTGTATATTCGTCCACAACAGTATTGCCGGCAGGATAAACGTTTCCGTCTTTCATGACAAAATCACACTCGCTCAGGGCGTCGCAGTCTTCCATCAGATCTCTGTGCCAGCCGGAGATATCCGCAAGTTTGCCCGGCTCGATCGTCCCGATCAAATGGTCCATCCTCAGTATGCCTGCATTTACGCTCGTGGCGGCCTTCAGTGTTCTGAACGCCCCCATGCCGGACCGCATCCAGCTGCGGTATTCATACCAGCTTTCATACGGCTGATGTACAGCACAGAAATCTGATCCAAACCCGAGCCGTATCTGGCTGCCGCGGATGATCTCTCTGCTTTCCCTGAGCTGCGGCGCATACTTCCTGAGCTTCATACGGCTGTCCTCAGTATTCATGTCCACAAGTTCATCATTTCCTTCTATTACATCCTGAAACGGTGAAAATGTAGGAACGAGATATGTATCCTGTTTTTCAAACGTGCGCGCTGTCTCTTCATCCATGAGCGCCCCGTGCTCCATTCCGTCGATCCCGAACTCCAGCAGCTTTTTCATCATGCGGGGCGGATAAACATGGGCCGTGACCGGTTTCCCCAGGTCGTGGGCCGTCCTGATGATGATCTCCAGCTCTTCGTCATCAAGATAACTGATCTCCGGACCTCCGTCCGGGCTCAAAAAACTGCCGGACAAAAATATCTTTATAAAGTCTGTGCCGTATTTTACCTCTCTGCGCACCTGATCCCTGAAAAAGTCTCTGCCGCTGCCGATCGTTTTGATCTGCATAAAGTCAGATAACGGCTCGTTCGTGCTCGCGTACATGCTCATATCCCCCGGCATTCCCGGGCCGCCCAGCATATGTGCCCCCACATTCATCCGCGCCGCCGGAAAAAGTCCCCTGCTGATCACCTCTCTGACGTCCACGATCCCGTATCCCCCCGGTCCCATGCCGTTGCACCGTATTGTCGTAAACCCCCGCTCGAGACAGCGCTGCGCAGTGTGCAGGAAAGCAAGCGTACTGTACCCCTCCGACTGAAACAATATATTGTCCGTCTCCTGCCAGCGCATCAGATTCCCGTGCACATGGGCGTCGATCATTCCCGGAGTCACCGTCAGATGCCCCAGATCAATTATCTCCACCTCTTTTGGTCTGGACAGGTTCCTGCCTGTAGATACTATTTTATTTCCCTCCACAAGTATCTCCATATGAGGCTGCAGTTCTTCGCGGATACCGTCAAAAAGCTTTCCGCAAATAATTAAATATGACTTTTTCATTTTTTTCACCGCCGATCTTTTTTATATTTGTTAATATTATATCACATACAAAATAATTGTAAATATAATTTTCATATATATGAAATATTTTTATATATTTTCATTTTATATGATATTATATTTGTTTTTTTATATCCGATCTGCTTTTTCAACACACAAAAAAGCCGCCGACAATGTTTTGTCGATGGCTTATAAACTAAGCTGCGGCATATATGCCCCACTGACATAAGAAAACAAAGAGAAACCCCATGATATCAATGTTTTTATGGCAGCGGGCAAGCGGCAACGGTACAAAAAACTGAATATCTAACGTGAAAGGGATACTACTACACCGTATTCCTTTTCCATTGTCCGGCTACGCCGTAGATTTTTGACCTTGAAAATCTACGGCTTTTTTATGCGCTTTTTCAGAACGAAAGGAGGTTTTACGCTATGGCTGTATTCCGAGTGGAGAAAAACAAGGTCTACACAGTTATGTCCAATCACCACTTGCGAAATAAGGAATTGACGTTAAAGGCCAAAGGCCTACTGTCGCAAATGCTTTCCTTGCAGGAGGATCGGGATTATACCCTTGCCGGGCTGTCCCATATCAACCGGGTATCGACGCAATCCGCACAGCGAAAATCCAACGCAACTAAATAAAGAACTATCTATTACTGAAACATCAAATACGGATTTATCAAGTACCCATTCCATTCCTATCCATTCCCCTACCCCCTTGCCTTATAAGGGCGCAGCGGCTACGCAGCCGGAAAGGAACGGAGCCGAACGACGCATACAAGATTGATGTGGGATTTCGAGTATTGAAAATAGGCCACCGATATTCGCTGGTCTGAAACAAAGGTATGTATGAGATGGTTACTCTGAAAGCGTTGAAAGATATTCTTTCACCCGTCCATTGTAGATGCGGAGAAACTTATTCGCACCGGCAGTCATGTAGACATAGTAAGGCTTGCCTTGCGCCCGTTTCTTATCCATAAACAAGTAAACAGGGGCGTCCTGAGGTTTTGTTTTGATAAGGGCATCCATGACTTGAAACGACTTGCCGACACCTTTCATACCATAACAACCGGATATTAGGGCAGTTTTGAAGCAGCCTCATTCATCATGGTACGAAGCTGTTCTATGGTCTGGGAAGCAGTATTTAATTGATCTACAGCCTGTCTGATGATCAACCTTGTCAATCGTCTTTTGGAAGTACGGAAACAAGCTCCTTAGCTCCTTCGTAAATTTCTTCAGCTTTTGATCGACTGAAGTTGTACTTCTTACGTTTACACCATTTTTGATAAATCAAACTGGCAGTTCATGGTTTTAAGTTGATTACGAATTTCATCCATGAGACTATATTGTTTCAATTCTGTCCAACTATCAAGAGTATAGCGGGCAATTTTTACTGCATCTGCTTTGTCAGACTTGACTTTGCGGAGAGAATTATCTCCAAAGTCCTTGATAAGTTTTGGATTTACCGCAGATACACAAAGGTCAGCCTGTGAGAACCGCTTTTGTGCGTTCGTGTGTAATGAAAAAGCGGAAAGGAAAAGCACAATCCAGACGAACCCGGCGGCTGTGTCAAGAAATCTTGTGAGTTGGCAAGAATTTTGATATAATGGGAAGCAGAAACCCCGATACCGGGAGAAGGGCAGGGCGATAAATGCACATAAGCTATCAACCCCTTTGGAACTTACTGAAAGAACGAAATATGAGGAAAGAGGACTTGCGGCTTGCCGCCGGTCTTACCACAAATATGATTGCCAATATGGGAAAAGGAAAGCACATCAGCATGGAAACGTTGATAAAAATATGTGAGACTTCGGATTGCGATATTACTGATGTGATAGAACTGGAAAAATGAAGTGATTTGCTTTCAAAGCGAAGTGACATTGCTTCTAAACAAATGTGAAGAAAGTTTATGGAGCAGAGCAAATACGCTCTGCTTTTCACTTGAAAGATTATAGATATTTATTGTAACGAATCGCCGCTTTATGGTACTAACTTAGAAAGGAGGATGAAAATGGAAACCGTAGAGGAGATATATCAAAACTATTCTCAAAGAGTATATGTATTTCTGCTAAGCAAAACCAATAGTCACGAACTTGCCGAGGAATTAACACAAGAAACTTTTTTCTATGCTGTGAATGCCATTGATAAATTTAAGGGTAATAGCAGTGTATTGACCTGGCTCTGCGGAATTGCAAAAAATCTTTGGCTAAAATATTTGAGAGACAACAAGTTAAATGCGGATATTTTAGATTTTGAAAATGTATCTCAAACCATTTCTGCTGAAGACGAAGTATTTATTCAATGGGAGAACACGGAAGTATTGAAATTGATACATCGACTTGATGAGCCAATACGAGAAGTTATGTATTTACGATTGATAGGAGAACTTTCTTTTTACCAAATAGGAGAAATTATGGGCAAAAAGGAAAACTGGGCACGTGTTAATTTCTATCGAGGGAAAAAAAGAATAATTGAGGAGATGAATAAAAATGAATGACAAAATCCCGTGCAATATAATTCATGATTTATTGCCTTTGTATGTAGATGGTCTAACTACAGAAGAAACAAATGGGTATATCAAAGAGCATTTAGAAAAATGTTCGGACTGTCAAAAAGAATATTCGGTATATAAAAAAGAGTTGGCAACTTTGGAATCAATAACTTCCAACACAGAAAAGAAAGAGGTGGCATATTTGAAAAAAATCAATTTGTATCAAAAGGCAAGTTTAATTCTGGGAGCAATTATCAGTTTCTTACTGGGAGCATGTATTCCTATCCTAAAAGTGGGCGTTCCCGTAATTTTATCTGGTGGAATACAAGAATATCAGTTAGCAAGACTTCGAGTAGCATGGTCTGTAGGGCTTATGAAAATGGCAATTTCCGGATTGATTGTATGCGCTGTGTACATCATTGTTATGTTAATGATAAAGAGTGTTATTAAACGCAAGAAAATCAATTTCAACGAAAAAGACGCAAAATGTTGATGGAATACATTGAATAATATGCTCGATTCTGAATTGAATAGGTATATCCCCAAGCTGCCGTTGCAGGAACGCCCATTCCCTCAACGGCAGTTTTTATTTACGCTTCTTTCTCTGGCTGATAGGTATCCTCATTTTCTTTGATTTTTGAAGAATCCGTATAAGCCAGCGAAATTCTTCTTCGGACAGATTTTCTTTCAGCTCATCGGCAACCGTGGTCAGCGGTGCGCTCTCGCTGTCCTTTTTATGCAGCGCACGAACATCCCGGATAATGAGGTTTATATCATCCAGCACCATGCGGCTGAAATATTCATCATCATCCACATGGGCGGCTTGCAGCACTTTCAGATATAGGGCATCCTCGCCGGGGCGATACCGTCCGATAATGTGGAGTTCTGTTAGTGGCGTGTTGATCTGCTCCCGGTTCTCCGTCCGGCAGAACAGATAGTCAAGGGTCACGCCATAGAAATCTGCCAGCGCGATAAGGTTCCCGTGGTTGATGTCTTTATAATCATTGGATTCATAGCTGGCAAGGCCACGCAGCAAGCCCAAAACTACAATGAAATAGCGAAAGGCGGCCTTAGTGCCATTGGTTATTTTATTTCTTTACATCTTGTCCAATAGGAGACGCAGCTCTCCTGTGTCTTGTTATAATAGCAATGCCGTGTATGGGCTTTTATGAGGATCGTATCTCCCTCATCCAGCTCAAATACCTGATTGTCCAGTTTCAGTGTCAGACGGCCTTTGATCACGGTCCCGACCTCATGATATTCGTGTTCCCACCAGAGTCCGTCGCCAGCTCCGTCCGGTTCGATCGTCATGTAGATAAAAGAAGTATCGTCCAGCCCAAAATCAATATTTTCAAGTTTCATATTATGTTCTTCACTGATTATCGGCTCACGCTCATTATGCCGGACGATAATGTCTTCTTCTTTATTCATCTCCAGAAGGCTGAACAGAGAAGTTCCGAATGCCTCACATATCTTCTGGATATTGACAAGAGTAGGACTGTTTGCGTTGCGTTCCAGATTGCTCAGGTACCCGATCGACAATCCTGTCGCCTCAGAAAGCTGCTGCAGCGTCATTCCTTTCTTCCGCCTCTGACTGCGGATGCTGTAACCGATCAACTGAATATCATTCAATTCTTTCCATGCTCCTTTTCTTCCGCAGCATACACTGCAGAATTCTTTCATTGCCGCCTCTACGCCTCATCGATCGCTTTTCCGATATCGTGGCGCATATATTTGTTGTCGAATTTCACCCATTCCGTGGCTGCATAGGCATTGGCCCTTGCCTCCTTCAGGTCTCTGCCCTTTGCCGTCACGCCAAGGACACGCCCCCCGTTCGTCACGATCTGCTCTCCGTCGAATTTTGTTCCGGCATGGAAGCAGTAGTACCCGTCGTGTTTTCTGAATTCTTCAAGTCCGGTGACCGGCAGGCCCTTGTCATACTTGACCGGATAGCCGTCAGATGCCAGCACGACACATACCGCCGCATTATCCTCGAACTGGAGGTCTATCTTATCAAGCGTACCGTCCACACATGCTTCCATCACTTCGACAATATCGTTCTTCATGCGCGGCAGTACGACCTGCGCCTCGGGATCGCCGAATCTGGCGTTGTACTCCAGAACCTTCGGGCCTTCCTCGGTCAGCATAAGGCCGAAAAATATAATCCCCTTGAACGGCCTGCCTTCTGCCTTCATGGCATCGACCGTCGCCTGGTAAATATATTTGCCGCAGAATTCCTCCACCTCTTTTGTATAAAACGGACTGGGAGAAAAAGTTCCCATACCGCCCGTGTTGAGACCCGTGTCGCCATCCCCGGCCCTCTTATGGTCCTGGGCGGACGTCATCGTCTTCACTGTATTCCCGTCCACAAACGACAATACGGAGACTTCGCGCCCGGTCATGAACTCCTCCACAACCATCGTATTCCCGGATGTTCCGAACTGTTTATCCACCATGATCGTCTTCACTCCGGCTTCCGCTTCCTCGTACGTTCCGCATATGAGCACGCCCTTACCGAGCGCAAGTCCGTCCGCTTTCAGTACAATTGGAAATTTTGCAGTTTTCAAATATGCGAGCGCTTCATCCGGATCTTCAAAATTCTCATATCCGGCCGTCGGAATGTTGTATTTCTTCATAAGGTCCTTTGAAAATGCCTTTGAACCCTCAAGGATCGCAGCGTTTTTCCTCGGCCCGAACGCGCGGATACCTGCCGCTTCCAGCTCATCGACCAGACCGCCCACAAGCGGGTCGTCCATACCTACGATCACAAGATCTATTTCTTTTTCTTTGGCAAACGCGACGATCTTGTCAAACTCCATGGCGCCGATGGGAGTACATTCCGCAAGTTCCGCAATCCCCGCGTTGCCCGGAGCACAGTAAATCTTATCCACCTTATCACTCTTTGCCACGCTGTAAGCTATGGCATGTTCTCTTCCGCCGCTTCCGACAATTAATACCTTCATTCCAAGTTCTCCTCCTGTATCTGTTCCCGTCAACCTTTATCATGTTATGCCGTTTTGCCGGCACCAGGCTTTAAAACTCCTGGAAAGCTGCCAGAAGTTCATCCTTCTGGGCCACCGTATCAGCCGTATAAGTGATATTAACCACTATGGCGTATCCGTCCTGTACACGGATGTACATATCCATATTAAGATCCGCACTGACTCCTTCTGCCTGCACATTGGCCGTACCTGCGATACACTTATATTCCTGTCCGCCCAGTACCGCGTCCGTGGTGCCTTCCTGGAAAGAGGCCGTCATGCCGTTCGTCATGCTTTTCTCGACAACTTCCTTCGTAACATCGGCATACTGTTCTGCCGTCGCGTTTTTATACGGCAGTTTCTCCACTGATATGTTAACATTTGGACTGCCTGTCAAGGTCGCCGCCATCATCTCATAGAAAGTCGTGCCTTCATCAAGGGCATTATTGAGCTTATCTTTTTCCTCATCGTCCAAAAACTGGACGCCTGCCTCCTGAATATTCGCAATTTCTTCTTCCGTGGCCATGACAAAGCCTTCCGGAAGGTCAATGCGCACGTTCATCCACTCGCTTTCATAGTGATTTCCGTCCACAGTGCCCGGCGCATATTCTTTGACCTCTTCTTTGACCTCTTCTTTTACGTCTTCCTTCTGCTTATCTTCGTCCTGCTCTTTCTTCTCTTCCTGCTTCTGGCTCTTGTCCTCTTTGCCGCTGCTGCCGCCTGAGCACCCTGCAAGCGCCGCCGACAGCATAAATGCTGCCAGGATCATCCACAACCTTTTACGTTTCATCGCGTTCCCTCCTCATATGCAGACACACGGTCCTGCTTTACGCTTTGATCTGTACTCTTCCATCTTTTACGCTCACCCTGCCTGCGGCAATGAGTCCGATGGCCTCGGGCAGTATCTTCCATTCTGCCTGTTCCATCACCCGCCGCTGGAGCGTCTCCGGGGTATCCCCGGGTTCTACATCCACCGCCTTCTGCAGGATGATCGGACCGGTGTCTGTCCCCTCATCTACAAAATGTACGGTAGCTCCCGCCACCTTCACTCCGCGCGCAAGCGCCGCCTCATGGACCTTCAGCCCGTAGTAGCCCGTCCCGCAAAAAGACGGGATAAGAGACGGGTGAATGTTGATGATACGGTTTCTGTATTTTTCTATCATCGCGGGAGGTATGACGACAAGAAAACCGGCCAGCACTATGAGGTCCGGCCTCATCTCATCCACCGCTTCAAGGAACTTCACATTGAACAGATCCCTGGACGCAAATTCTTTCGGAGATATACATACTCCGGGAATTCCGTTATCCTTCGCCCGCTGCAGTGCGTATGCGTTCTTATTGTTGCTGATCACACCTGCTATCTTTGTATTGGCAACAGCGCCAGAATCCACGGCGTCTATGACAGCCTGCAGATTCGTTCCGCCCCCGGATACGAGCACAACTACATTTAGCATAATGTAACTCCCTTTTCACCTGCCTCGATACGGCCTACGACATATGGCTCTTCGCCCGCCGCCCTGACGGCCTGCATTGTCTTGTCCACATCGTCCGCATCCACGGCTACGATCATTCCGATCCCCATATTGTATGTATTGTACATTGCCTTCTCTTCGATCTGGCCTTCCCTCGCAAGCATCCGGAAGATAGGCGGAACAGGATAGCTGTCCTTTTCCACGACCGCATTCACGCCATCACAGAGCATACGCGGTATGTTTTCATAGAAGCCTCCTCCTGTGATATGGCTGCACGCTTTTACTTTCACTCCTGCGCTCTTGACTGCGGACAGCGCTTTCACATATATTTTTGTAGGCGCGAGAAGGGCCTCTCCCAATGTAGCGCCGAGCTCGTCATAATAAGTATTGAGTGACTCTTTCGTCATGTCAAATACTTTTCTCACGAGAGAGAAACCATTGCTGTGAACACCCGAAGATGCCATTCCGATGAGTACGTCGCCGGCTTTCAGCTCTTTTCCTGTTATCAGGTCCTTCTCATCAACGACTCCTACCGCAAAACCGGCCAGGTCGTATTCCTCTTCCGGATAAAAGCCCGGCATCTCCGCCGTCTCCCCTCCGATGAGCGCCGCGCCTGACTGTACACACCCGTCTGCCACTCCGCTTACTATCGCGGCGATCTTTTCAGGCTCATTCTTACCGCACGCGATATAGTCAAGGAAGAATAACGGTTCCCCGCCCGCACAGGCTATATCGTTCACACACATAGCGACACAATCGATACCGATCGTATCGTGCTTATCTAAAAGAAATGCCAATTTCAGTTTTGTACCTACGCCGTCTGTGCCTGAAACAAGCGTCGGTTTCTCCATCCCCTTAAATGCTTCCATGGAGAAAGCTCCGGAGAATCCACCGATATTCGTCAGCACTTCCGGCCTCATCGTATTCTTGATGTGCTCTTTCATCAACTCCACAGATTTATAACCTGCTTCGATATCTACACCTGCATTTTTGTAATCCATTCCTCTTCTCCTTACATCTGCTTCATATATTCTTTATATCCGAGTTTGTCGAGCTTTTCTGATTTGGCCTGTACCGTCTCTTTCATTTCCTCTGAGTAAGCTTTCAGCCTGCCAAGAAGTTCCGGGTCAGAAGTCGCCAGAATTTTGGCAGCCAGTATTGCGGCGTTGGCCCCTCCGTCGATGGCCACTGTCGCAACCGGGATTCCAGGCGGCATCTGAACGATGGAATAGAGTGCATCCTGTCCGTCCAGATTCTTTCCGGACATCGGGATCCCGATCACAGGCATCGGGAAGATAGCTGCGCACATACCGGGAAGATGCGCGGCCATTCCCGCGCCGGCTATGATAACTTTATAGTCCTTTTCTTCCGCCGACTTGGCATAATCATAAAATATATCCGGCATGCGGTGTGCGGAGATGATCGTCATCTCATATTCTACTCCTAACTTTTCAAGCATGTCGGCCGCTTTGCTCATCACTTTCATGTCTGAGTCGCTGCCCATAACAATTCCTACTTTTGGCATAATCTTCATCCTTTCGTATTTAAAAATTCTATCTATAAATCATATCATACTGCACGCCGGCAGTTCAATACGCATGTCTTAATTATTGTATTTTTCCAGCGGTTCGTTCAGAACTTCTGTCCCGGGAAGCACAAACCTTCCGTCCTCAAGCAGCCGGATCTCCTCCCCGTCCGCTGTGACTGCCGTTATGCTGCCAAGCTCATCATAAGGTATCGTGATATCTGTATGACAGTGGAAATACGCCTTTGACACGTCGTTAAGACGTCTGACGGAGACGGAATTATCTCTTGCCACGATCTCTTTCCCGTCCGGATTATATACCTTGATATCCTCGCTCCAGCTGTAGCACGTATCTCCGACCGCAAAGTGCGGCCCCATCTTCTCGGCGATCAGAATGGGAAGTTTGTCTTCCATCCTGTATTTCCTCGCAGCTACATAAGCGGTCGTGTTCGTCCCGATGGCAAACTCACCGAGGGGCAGCGTTGAATGCCTGTGCAGAATATTGTCATGGATATATTCTTTATTCTCCAGCTCCCGCTCAAAATTGCCGCACGTATAATCAGCTATCATACCGTTGGAGAACGTAAGCTTTAGATCCTTGTACAGAAGCTCGTTCAGATACACACGGCTCACATGCAGGACTCCGTCTGTGCCTTCCAGCACCGGGGAAGTGAACACCTCGCCGACCGGTATATTTACATCCGCGACGCAGTTTTCAAAGATCGTCTCCTTCTGCGGGTCCGCCAGCCGGTGAAGCTGTACCGTGAGATCTGTTTTATTTACGCCCTTTCCCTTTATCTTCACATATTTCCCTCTGTCGAGAGCGTCGATAAGCGTCTGCTGCACTTTCGCGTATAGGGAGGCGTCCAGCGTATTGATCCGGATGATTTCATCAAATATCTCTTTGTACTGACTGCCGATCTCAGGAACCGGATAGGCCACAATAGTAAAGCTCCTCTCCTCTCCTTTGATATACGTATTCGTGATCTGGGCCGAACGGCTGTCAAAGAGCAGCGCCAGCTCCTCCTGCTTCTTCGTAAGTTTTACGGCCGTGTCTTTCTGCTTTGGAACAAACGGCCGTTCCCCGAAGACATCCATGCATGCCGGACCGGCAAAGCCTGCTGCCAGTTCTTTATTCTGCTCATAAGCGGACTGGATGACTTCCAGCTTGCGCTCCACAAACTTCTTATCCAGAAACAGGCCCTGGTCATTTCTGTGGTCATACTCGTACTGCTTATTGGCAATAGCCCCGTAATAACCAGTCTTCAGATGCTGGCGCTTCGTCAGCACGCTCACGCCGGAACGGTAGATGACCGGCTTAAGCCCCATCCCGGTAAAGTTCTCTGCCGCCTGCCGGATGACCCGCTCGAAGCCGAGCACATATCTGATGTTTACGACCGATTTCACGGACAGATCCTTTCCCGTGTTGATGAATCCCATCCGGTAGCCTTCCGTGAACGTATCCGCCATCTTCCGGATCACAGACGCACCAAGACTGTTCAGATGTTCCGCCGTCTTCCATTCATTTTCGCTTATATACTCCCCGAACCGGTACAGATATCTCAAGTCCGTAAGGTCGCTGTTCATAATAATATCCGCCGCAAATGACGCCGCGGGATCCGTCTGCTCCCTGATTCTGTCCGCGGCGAACACATCACTGTAATCGCTTGCGTACCAGTAGACAATATCCTTGAGCGCCGCTGTCTCCGGCGCCTCTTTTTCCTCAAATGCATTGTATATCTCTATAAACAATTCATACAGAATATCCAGATATTCTTTCTTTCTCTCAAACACATACGCGACCGCCCCTCTGATCTCTGTGTAGAGAAAGCTGAGTATCTGCCCGTATTCTTCTCCCAGCTTCTCTGCCGCGTAGTCCGGATTGGCATAACTTGTCCCGTAATGCTCCGGCAGTATATCCGCATACAGTCTTTCGTTCCATCTCTTAAGATGATCGAGCGGCGCCTGCGCGTATACTCCCTTCTCCATCTCGCTGTTCAGTTCGTCGAGCATCACGATAAACCGCGCCACATGCCGGAAATAGCCGCGGAATGTGTCCGCCGCCGTATCCTCCTCACAGATGGATCTTATTCTTTCTGTTGCAAGTTCATATCTTTCCTCTATCATTTAAAACAGCCCCCTGAAAAATATACTGATAAGCCCTAAAAGAAGAAGTACATTGCTGACGACTCCTACTTTACAGGTTATGTAATTCTTTTCTCTTTCACGGAAACCGCGGATCCCCGACATAAGCCCGAGCCAGGCCAGTATGATCACCGCAAGTCCGGCAAAGCCTGCGATCACGTTTACACTGCCCTTTGACACGTAGGAAAAAACGAGCATCGCCATCAGTATAAGGAATACCGTGCCTGCATAACAGCAGGAATTGATCCCTTTCCTGGCATGCTTAAGAGGCGCCTGTCCGTACTTGCCGCGCATCATCTTTCTGCGCCGTTTCTCCCGCTCTTTCTGTTTATCTTTTGCACTACTTTCTTCTTTGTCTTTTTGCTTTCTTTTTATGATCATATCTTCTCCTTACCGCTGCACAGATCGCAAATATAATATAACCCAACACACCGCCTATTGTATTCAGCAGAAGATCATCCACATCAAAACTGCCCACTTTCGTCACAAGCTGAAAGGTTTCCACACAGAGACTCAGCCCGAAGCTGTAGAACAGCGCGGAAAAAAAACTTCTGTGACGGCTTGCCATAGGCATAAAGAATCCAAAGGGCATAAAGATCAGTACGTTGCCGAACAGATTCGTGAACATGGCAAACATCCCGAGCTGTTCCCGGTACTCCCAGAAACGCTTGATCTCCCGAAACAGCACAAGGTTATACCGATATTCCTGCATCACCCCCGTACGGCCGTACCAGTCCGATAGCAAAAGAAAATAAACGAGAAACGCAATATAAAAAACAAATAATATTTTCCCGATCACGCGGATTCTTTTTCTGTTTTTCGCATTCAAAAATATAGCACCCTTTCAGTCCGGACTAAAATGTAAGTCCTTTTTTATCTTTTAACAAGCGTGCCCCACTCACGATCATAATGACTCCTGCCGCAACACCGGCAACCAGTACGACAATGCCGGTGACAATGCCGGCCGCCCCTGCAAAACTCATCGTCTTATATGCTTTTTCACTCACGAGAACTCCTCCTGCTACTTCACGCCATATTGTTTATAATATGCATCAATTGCTGATTTTAATGTATCGTCAATGATAACTTTTCCCTTGTAAGGCCTGTTGTAAAGATGTTCTGTCACCTCTTCCATCGTGACGATGGCCGTCGTCTTCAGGCCGTATTTCTCCTCGATCTCAGCGAGGGCGCTCTTGTCGCCCTGACCGCGCTCCATCCGGTCGACCGACACGACAAGCCCCAGAGGAGTCACATCCCCCTGTGCCTTGATGATCGGAAGCGTCTCCTGGATGGAAGTGCCCGCAGTTGTCACATCTTCAATGATTACGACCCGGTCTCCGTCCGTGATCGGGCTGCCGAGAAGAATACCTTTGTCCCCATGATCCTTTACTTCTTTGCGGTTTGAACAATACCGGATGTCTCTGCCGTAAAATTCGCTGATAGCCATTGTGGCCGCCACTGTAAGCGGAATTCCTTTATAGGCAGGTCCGAACAGCACATCAAAATCAAACCCGAAGCTGCTCTCTATTGCCTTTGCATAATATTCGCCAAGCCTCCTGAGCTGCGCCCCTGTGCGGTAGAACCCGGTATTTACAAAAAACGGCGTATTTCTGCCGCTCTTTGTCACAAAATCTCCGAATTTGAGCACCTCACAGTCGATCATAAACTCGATAAACTCTTTTTTATACTGTTCCATCTATATTATCCTCCTCTATTTTACAAGCCCTGTCAGTTCACTTACGTGTTCAAAGCCGTACCGCTTCATATACGCCTCAATGCCTTCCGCCACCCGCACGGTTGCAGACGGATCATAAAAATTGGCTGTACCTACGGACACGGCGGACGCCCCTGCCAGAAGGAACTCTATGGCATCCTCCGCCGTGGCAATGCCGCCCATTCCGATGATCGGGAGCTTCACCGCATTAGCCGCCTGATAGACCATGCGCACCGCCACCGGTTTCACCGCCGGACCTGACAGCCCTCCTGTCTTGTTGGCAAGCGCAAATGTACGCCTGTGTATATCTATCTTCATACCGGTCAGTGTATTGATAAGGGACAGTACGTCCGCTCCTCCGGCTTCCGCCGCCCTGGCCGTCTCCGTGATATCTGTCACATTCGGGCTCAGCTTCATTATGACCGGCTGTTTTGCGCGCTTTTTGACTTCAGCCGTGATCTCTTCCACTGCCTTCGGATTCTGTCCGAAGGCGATCCCGCCTTCCTTGACATTTGGACAGGATATGTTTATTTCCAGCATATCCACGTCTTCCTCCGCAAGACGCTCCACCACTTCACAGTAATCTTCCGTCGTCCTGCCGCACACGTTCACAATGATCTTTGTATCAAACTGTTTCAGAAAAGGGATGTCACGTCTGCAGAACAGATCGATTCCCGGATTCTGCAGACCGATCGCGTTCATCATGCCCGATGCTGTCTCCGCGATCCGGGGAACGGGATTTCCCGGCCATGGTATATTGGCGACTCCTTTTGTCACGACCGCGCCGAGCCGGCCCAGATCTACGAATTCACTGTATTCTTCCCCGGAACCAAAGGTTCCCGAAGCTGTCATTACCGGATTCTTTAACTCCACGCCGGCAAGATTTACTTTTGTATCCATCAGATCTCCACCTCCGTTGACAAGAATACCGGGCCGTCTTTGCAGACCCGTTTGTTATGCACATTGCTGTGGCTGTCTTTCTCTTTTGACTGGCACACGCAGGCAAGACATGCTCCGATCCCGCATGCCATCTTCTCCTCCAGCGATATGTAGCACACGATCCCGTGCTCTTTCGCGTATGCCTTGAGCGCCCGGAGCATGGGCGCGGGCCCGCACGCGTAGATCACATCTGCTAAAAGCCCGTTTTCACGCACCGCATCGAGCACATTTCCCTTTGTGCCTGCACTACCGTCTTCCGTAGCCACATAGAGTTCCCCATATTTTTTTAAATCTTTCGTCAGGAACAGTTCATCTTTATAGCCTGCAATGATCTGCCTGTCGCCCGGGAGCTGTTTTGCCAGTTCCAGCATGGGCGGTATTCCGATGCCGCCGCCGATGAGAAACGCTTTTCCCGGGTTCTCAAGCGGGAAACCGTTGCCGAGCGGGCCCATTACTTCTACCGCATCCCCTGCCCGAAGCCGTGCGAACTGTTCGGTTCCGGTACCGCTTCCGGTCACGCGGTATACGAGCCGGAGCCTTCCTTTTTCTTTATCGATCTCGCAGATACTTATAGGACGCGGAAGCAGTCTGCTCTCATCCTGCGTATAGAGGGAAAGAAACTGCCCTGCTTTTGCTTCCGCCGCTATGAGCGGAGCCTCGATCCACAGGCTGTATATATCGGCCGCCGCCTGCTCCTGTGATATGACGGCCGCCTGTCCTTTATATTTACTCATGTTCCAGTGCTCCTTTGATATCTTTTATCATGTCCTCCACCGCGGCTCTGGAGGCATCGGCAAAGTTCGCCTCCCCGAACCGTGCATACTGCTCCTGCCTGTACGCCGCTATGATACCTCTGGATGAGTTGACGATGGCGCCGAGTCCGTCTTCATTAAAGAAATGTACCAGATCTTTGCCTCTTCCTCCCTGAGCGCCGTATCCGGGCACAAGAATATACGCCTTCGGCATGACCGCGCGGAGCGCCTTTCCCATCTCCGGGTAGGTCGCGCCCACGACCGCGCCGACATAGCTGTAGTCGTCTCCCATGAGCTCTTCTCCCCATGCGGCCACTTTCTCCCCTACAAGTTCATAGAGCGGACGCCCGCCGACCAGCTGGTCCTGGAACTCTCCGCTGGACGGATTTGATGTCTTGACGAGTACAAATACACCTTTCTTTTCTTCCCTGCACACTTCAAGGAACGGATCGACCCCGTCAGAACCAAGATACGGATTCACTGTCACAAAATCCTCGTCAAACGGCACGCATGTATTATTTCCCACCTGTACCTTCCCGAGATGTCCGACTGCATAGGCTTTTGAGGTGGAGCCGATATCTCCACGCTTAATGTCGCCGATCACGACAAGTCCTTTTTCCTTGCAGTATTCCGTTGTCCTCCTGAATGCGGCAAGGCCCGGAATGCCAAACTGCTCATACATGGCTATCTGCGGCTTTACCGCCGGGATGAGGTCGCACGTACTGTCTACGATCGCTTTGTTGAACTGCCAGATCGCCTCCGCAGCACCTTCAAGCGTCTCACCGTATTCGGCGAACGCCTTTTTCTGTACATGCTCCGGAATATAGCTGAGCATCGGATCGAGGCCGACTACGACCGGCGCTCCTGTCTTTTTAATATTGGACACTAACTGATTGATCACTTTATCTTCCTCCTAATGTATCTCGTTTTCATATACAACCGCTCCGTCTGCCAGCGTGTATCTGACTGTGCCTCTTACTTTACGGCCGTGGAACGGAGTGTTCTTTCCTTTTGAGACAAACGTGTCTTTGTCTATTGTATATTCCTGCCTCGTGTCAAAGATCACGATATCCGCGGTCTTTCCTTCCGAGACGGAACCCTTGTCCAAAAGCCCGAGTATCCTGGCCGGATTTGTGCTCATCTTCTCCGCCATATCCGTCATTGTCAGTATCCCCGGCTCCACGAGTTCGGTATACGTAAGCGCGGCCGATGTCTCCAGGCCGACGATGCCAAATGCGGCTTCCGCCATAGATCTGTTTTTCTCTTCCGCTGAATGGGGGGCGTGGTCCGTCGATATAACGTCCATGATCCCGTTTTTCAGCCCTTCCCTGAGCGCCTCCACATCTGCCCTGCCCCGAAGCGGAGGGTTCATCTTATAATTGCCGTCGTCTGCAGGGATATCATCTGCCGTCAGTATAAAATGATGAGGACACACTTCTCCGGTGACGGGAAGCCCGTCCTCCTTGGCCAGCCGGATCATCTCCACGCTGTCCGCTGTGGAACAGTGGCAAAGATGCAGTCTGGCGCCTGTCTCCTTGGCGAGCAGGATATCTCTCGCCACAATGACATCCTCCACGGAATTGGTGATCCCTTTCAGCCCGAGCCGTGTTGCATTCCCGTCCGCGTTCATGACGCCGCCCTCCACCATGGTGATATCCTCACAGTGGGCAAATACGGAAATGCCGCACTCTTTAGCCTTTTTCATGCCTCTTCGGTAAATTGATGCGTTCATCACCGACTTTCCGTCTTCACTTATGGCGTGGCAGCCGGCTTTGGCCATTCCCTCTATATCGGCAAGCTCACGGCCAAGCTGGCCTTTCGTCACCGCGCCGATCTGTATGACGTGGGCCGGTGATTCTTTTGCCGCCCTCGCGTGAACCTCCGCCACTTTCTCCCCGTCGTCTATGACCGGCTTCGTGTTGGGCATGGCACACATTGTGGTGATGCCGCCTTTGACCGCCGCTTTTCCTCCTGTCTCGAGCGTCTCTTTATGAGTGAGCCCGGGATCTCTTAAATGCACATGCAGGTCTATGAATCCCGGCATGACATAGCAGCCTCCTGCGTCAATGACGCGGTCCGCCCTATCCTCTATCCGGCGCTCTACTTTGACTATTTTATCTTCTACTATGAGCACGTCAAATATGCCGTCTTTTCCGGTCGGCGGATCAATGACATGCCCGTTCTGAATCAATATTTTCATATATGCTTCCTTTCTAACTTGTAAAAGTACATACTATGTTTTATTTTATCACAAGGGAATTTAAAAGGGAATGCCAAACAGACATTCCCTTGCATTTACATTTTGCCTTTTATTACTTCCAGCGCTTTCTCAAGCTGGTTATCAGCTTCCGGATCTGCCTCGTCCGCCTCAAACTCTACTTCCACATCCGGTGTAATGCCCTTTCCATTAATATTTCTCCCTTTTGGCGTAAAATATTCAGCGATCGTAAGCTTCACACACGTGCCGTCCTTTAGATCAAATATCTGCTGTACTACGCCTTTTCCGTAAGTCTGGGTCCCGATGATCTCCCCCAGGCTGTAATCCTGGATGGCTCCCGCATATATCTCGGACGCGCTGGCGCTGTTGCCGTTGACAAGCACTGTCATCGGAAGCTTGAACTGGTGCTCCTCGTCCGACGTCTCCTCGGAACGGTTGCCGTCTTTATCATCCGTATATACGATCAGCCCTTCCGGCAGCATGAGGTCAAGCATGTCACACACCGTAGACAAGTTTCCTCCCGGATTGTTTCTCAAGTCTACGATAAGCCCCTTCATGCCCTGTCCCTCCAGGTCGTCAATGGCCTCTTTGTACTGGTCATATGTGACAGAGTCAAACTCCGTCACCCGGATATAGCCGATCTGATCTTCTTTCATCTCATACTTTACGGTCTGTGCCTCCACTTTGCCCCTGACCGCCGTCACTTCCACTTCGTCCTTTGCGTCGCCTCTCAGGACGGTCAGCTTTACTTCCGTGCCTTCTTCGCCTTTGATGCCGGAGACAACTTCGGTCAGGTCAATTCCCGTCACTTCTTCCCCATCCACCTTGTAGAGGATATCATTATCCTGGATACCCGCTTTCTGCGCCGGAGAATCGTCGTATACCTGCAGTATCGTGATAATGCCGGTATCTCTGTTCTGGCTCAAAACAGCTCCGATACCGCTGTATTCCCCGGATGTCGTCTCGAGCAGCTGTTCTGTCTCTTCTTTGTCGTAATAGACAGAATACGGATCAGAGAGCCCATTGATATAGCCCTTGTATATTCCGCTTTGAAGCGCATCCTCGTCCACATCCCCGAGGTATTTGCCGTCTATGAGTCCCTGGAGCTGGCTAAGCTTCTCCTCTGTCTTACTGTCCACGATCTTATCCCCGCCGGCGGACAATACATTCTTCTTACCTGCGCAGGATACGATCCCTGCGATCAATAATACAGCAAGGGCGCCGCAAAGCGCCCCTTTGATAAATCCTTTGTTTTTCTTCATGATACGAGTCCTGTTCTTAAAAATAATTACGTGGGTTGACCGGTATTCCTCCGGACATCACCTGAAAATGAAGATGAGGACCTGTGGAATTACCTGTAGTTCCTACCGCGGCTATGTTCTGTCCTCTGCTCACAGTCTGCCCTGCTCTTACATAGATATTATTGCAGTGCATGTAATATGTCTGCAGGCCGTTGCCGTGGTTGATGATGATCAAATTACCCGCATTTCCGCTGTAACCTGCGGATACTACAGTCCCTGCCGCTGCCGCATAGATCGGCGTGCCTGTAGCTGCGGCAAAATCCATGCCTTTATGGTTGGTGCTCGCGCCGGGAAGCGGCTGCGCGCGCCAGCCGAATTCACTGGATATGTAGCTGTAGCCCGGACACGGATGCGTGAACATACCGTTCCCTGACGCGACCGACGCTCCCGCGTTTCCTGTATACGTCTGGGTCGCCTCCGTCTGCTTTCTTGCAGCAGCCGCCGCCGCGGCCTCCAGCTCGGCAAGCTTATCTGTCGTATCTCCGATCTCGCTCTCCAACTGGCTGATCTCCGCGTTCTTGCTTTCCAGCATCGTGTTGACGCTGTCCTGCTTTACGATCAGATCGTTCTGCATCGTCTCCAGCTCATCGTATTCTTCTTTAAGCTCTTTTTCCTGCTCCTCAACCTTCTTGACGGTCTCCTGGAACTCTACGAGCATGTTTCGGTCATACTCTGATATCGTTGTGATATACTCTGCATTATTCAGAAAATCACCGATACTCTTTGACTGTACAAGAATCTCTATAAACTGAGAATTACCATTTTCATACATATACTGGATTCTCTTTTTCATGCTCTCGTACTGGTCATTTTCGTCCACTTTTGCCTGGATCAGTTCTTCTTCTTTCTTCTCGATCTCAGTCTCTTTTTCGTCGATCTTTACCTTTGTGTCTTCCATCTCGGCAACGATCGACTCAAGCTGAGCTGCCAGAGAGCTCTTCTCGTTCTCGGCCGCTTTCTTCTTGGACTCCAGTTCCTCCGCCTTTTTCTTCGTGTCGCTGATACTTGCCGCATTCACCTGCATTGCCATCCCCATACAGAGAACTGCCACCAGCAGCACACTGCTTATTCTCTTCCCTCGCATCATACGTATCCCCCTTGATCTTATACTTTAAGGTGTTTTCTTATCGTCACAAAACTTCCGAGGAAGCCAATGCCTACTCCCAAAGCAAGGCCCACAGGAAGTAATGTCTTATATACCTGCATTACCGGCAGGAAGTCCACTATATTGTTGAGCAGACTGAATTTTACCATGATATACTCTATTACTTTACTGTAAAGGAAATACAGCAGGATGAGCGGCAGCACGGCCCCGAGTATTCCTATGAGCAGACCTTCTATGACGAACGGCGCCCTGACGAAACCGTCCTTGGCTCCTATATACTTCATGATCGCTATCTCTTCCCGTCTAACGGTAACACCCATCGTAACGGTATTGCTTATGAGGAATACAGACACGATGAGCAGTATCATGATGATCGCCGCCGACACGTATCCGACGAGCTTATTTACACTCGTGAGCGTCTTTGCCACCACGTCGGACTTGCGGACCTTCCGCACGCCGTCCAGGCTTTCCGCGTAGGAAACGACATCTTTCTGCTTCGAGACATCTGACATGTATACCTCGTAGTTATCTGAGTTTGCCAGCGGGTTGTCGCTTTTGAAGCCTTCGGCCAGGTCGTCGGATTCACCGAAATAATCTCCTTTGAACTTATCCCACGCCTCATCCGCGCTGATATAGTTGACTTTCAAAACTCCATCGGCCTTTTTCAGATCTTCACCGACCTTATCCTTCTGGCTCTGAGTGATATCATCCTTAAAGAACACGGTGATCGCCACTCCTTCTTCTGCTTTGTCTACTATGTAGTTAAAGTTTATCACAATGGAATAGAACAGTCCGAACAGAAAGATACATGCCGCCATAGTGGCGATAGATGCAATGGAAAACATCTTGTTTCTGCGGATGTTCTTAACCCCTTGTCTCATCGAATATCCAACTGTACTAATTCTCATTACTATACCCACCTTTTTTCTCATCGCTGACGATGACACCCTTCTTCATCGTAACTACGCGCTTCTTCATCTCGTTTACAATCTCCTGGTTATGAGTAACGACCAGTACCGTCGTTCCTCTTTCATTCGCCTCCTCAAGAAGCTTCATAATTTCCCATGAATTGGTGGGGTCCAGATTACCGGTAGGCTCATCCGCCAGCAGTATGGCAGGTTCATTTACTATTGCCCTGGCGATGGCTACACGCTGCTGCTCTCCACCGGACAGTTCCTTAGGGAATGACTTATACTTCTGGGCCAGACCGACAAGAGACAGCGCCGCCGGTACTTTTTTCTTGATCACACGGGTCGGCTTCTCCGTTACCCGCAGTGCAAATGCTATATTTTCATAGATATTTCTGTCTTTTAAAAGACGGAAATCCTGAAACACAACGCCGAGCCCTCTGCGGTACATCGGAATCTTTCTGTGTCTCATTCTGTTCAGACTCTGTCCGTTTACTACGATCGTCCCCGACGTAGGATCCAGTTCCTTCATGATCAGACGGATCAGCGTGGACTTACCCGAACCACTGTCGCCGACTATGAATACAAATTCGCCCTGGTCAATCTTCAGATTGATACCATTCAGGGCTGCTACCCCTTTTGAGTACTCTTTCGTTACTTCTTTTAATTCAATCATATTCTCCTCCTGAATTACTAATACTCCAAGGATTCCATATATTTCATGTATTTCACTACCATAAGTGCGATCTTGAATGTTATGGCATCCTCGAATACGCGCAGATCAAGCCCTGTGCTTTTCTGTAATTTATCCAGCCGGTACACTAATGTATTGCGGTGTATATACAGCTGTCTCGATGTCTCCGACACATTCAGATTATTCTCAAAGAATTTATTGATCGTTGTCAATGTCTCCTCATCAAAATCATCTGGTGATTTCCCCTCAAAAATCTCACGGATGAACATCTTGCACAGCGGAATTGGAAGCTGATAGATCAGACGTCCGATTCCGAGCGCGCTGTACGCCATGATATTCTTCTCACCGAAGAATATCTTCCCTACGTCCAGGGCAAGCTTTGCCTCTTTGTAGGATTTTGAAACTTCTTTGATGTCATTGACGATGGTGCCGTAGGCAATCAGTATATCTTCCTCACCGTCTTCTTTCAGCAGCTCATAGAGCTCCTTTGCAACTTTCTCCAGCTCTTCATGGCCGTCATTGGCTTCCAGTTCTTTTACGACAATGATATTCTTTTCATCAACCGCCGTCACAAAATCTTTCGACTTGTTGCCAAGAAGCGTGCGCACGTTATCAAGCGCATTGCTGTCTTTTTCGTGCTTTGTCTCAATAATAAAGATAACACGTCTCACCTCCGTGTCAATATGTAGCTTTTTGGCACGGTTGTAAATATCCACTAACAACAGGTTGTCGAGCAGCAGGTTCTTAATGAAATTATCTTTATCGAAACGTTCCTTGTATGCGACGAGAAGATTCTGGATCTGGAATGTCGCGATCTTCCCTACCATATATACATCATCTCCACCCCCGTTGGCAAGTAAAATATATTCCAACTGGTGTTCGTCAAAGATTTTAAAAAACTGATACCCCTGTACTACCTGGCTGTCAGCCGGAGATTCCACAAAGGATACTACCTCTTCCTCATAATTCTCCTGTTCTGAAAAAGTGCTTGCAAGAGATTTACCGTCGGTGTCCATCACACAGAAGTCTATCCTCGTAATCCCTTTCAATCCTTCAATTGTATTTTGAAGTATTTGATTAGATATCATATTCCATCTCCTCCACTCATTTCAATATGCATTTTTCACAACAAAAAAAGCTGTCAAAGCCCCCAAACGCATACTACTAAAATCTATATTAATATATATCAACAAAAAAAGAAAGAGGAAATAACAATTTTTTGTTAATTTCCTCAATTTTTCATATATTTTTCACAGTCAAAACCATGTACATTGTTACCAAAAATAATTTCTTATATTTTTCTTATTTCGCGGACACGAGCGCACCGCTCATATCTCTCTTTCTTTTTTCAATTTCTTTTTTGAAAATTCTCTTCAGGAGAAACTGGGTGATCCTCCCCTGGCCGAAACCGGTCCGGCCGACCGGAAGTATTCCTTTGCCGAGTCCGAGCCAGATCCTTATGTTGAGGATCCCGCGGTTTTTGGCTATAAACTCTTCCTGCAGCGGAGACGACAGAACAGATATCACACAGTCGACCTCGCCCCCGTTGATGGCGTTCACCAGCATGTCATCTGCCCGGTTCAGCGCCGATACCTTGGCCAGTCCCACGATCTGGGAACCGCTGTAAGAATGCTCCAGGTAATTATACAGATGCTCCCCCTCATCTTCAGACTCCACAAGAAGATAGACTCTTTTATGGTTCTTATGGATATAACGGAAGAACATCTTCAAAAATACATGTCCCTCTGTCTCCTGGATCGTTCTTCTGTCCGTGATCTCCGCAGCCTCCAGGATCGTCTTGTCTCCTGCGAGCACAAGGTCAAATTTCCTTATGTCATCCTTAAGCTCCGGCACTTCATCCATCTGCATCAGTCCGTCAACCGTCACCAGCTCCACGACATTTACCGGGTCCGACTCCATGTAGCTGACCGTCTCTTTCATCGCTTCTTTTGCCGTATAGTTGTCAATATCAATATCTAAAACGCTAATCTTATCGTTCATATGCTCACCTTATCATGTTATTTCAGTTTTTCGATTATAGCAAAAGGATATTGGATTTTCAACCTTTGTCGTCAATTGTTCACACTTATTAATATTCGTAATAATTCTGTTACTTTTTCTCCTTCTCCCGTTTCTTTTTCGTTATCAAGCCACCGATCCGCCCTGTTTCCTTGGATGACAGCGACCTCCAGCCGTCCGCCATAACCTTGTCCAGAAGTCCGAGCTCCTCGGCGATCTCATATTTTACCTTTTCCTCATCCGTAAGCTCCTGAAGATTAATTGGTTTATTCTTTTTACCAGACATAGTCAAAACACTCCTTCTCATTTTTAGAGAGTATTGACAAGTTTTCTGAAAATATACAGAATTTGCATAGGGGTCTGACCCCTCTCATATGGAGGGGTCAGACCCCTATGCAAATTCTGCAAATTGCAGAAAAAAAGCGCCCAAAAGGCGCTTTTTTTCTCTTGTAGTTTTATGTTTGAGGTTGGTCCGGTACAATGATCGCGGCAATGAAATATGCCAGAATGCCGGTACCTGTACAAGCGAGCAGTACGAGTCCAAGTCTTATGAGTGTCGGGTCTACGTTGAAATAATCTGCAACACCTCCGCATACTCCACAGATCATGCGGTTTTCCCTTGAACGGTATAATCTCTTTGTCTCCATAGTCTAATTCCTCCTTTTTATTTGTCGATCGCTGCGCTTCATGTCTAATAAAAATCCACGCTCACTTTGCCTATTCCGCAGTCAATATTCATATCTTTTCCGGAATTGTTCTCAATTGTTTTTTTAGCTCCCAGCCCGGAATAATAGTCGTCTCCCACATCTACCTGGCCGATACCGCATTTGATATAATAATTGTATTCTTCCATCTTTGCATTGACGTCCAGGTCGATCTCACCTATGCCGCAGTCAATATCCAGTTCCCAGTCAGCCAGTCCGGAGGCCGTGATCTTTCCCGCCCCGCAGTCCAAGCTTGCCTCGCCGGCGTGAAAGCTGTCTACATCGGCCGCCCCTGCTCCTACTTCTATTTCAAGGCTGTTCGCCAATATGTCTTCCACATACAGGTAGCCTGCGCCCACCTCAAAGTTTACCTCTTCAAACTGGCAGTCTTTTGGCACGAACAAATATATGGTGCCTATATGTTTCCCGCCGTTCAGTCCCCATATGTGCTTTTTCGTCTCAATCTTCAGTTCTCCGTCTTCCACATAGTATTTCAGCTTCAGACGGGAATCTACTCCTGACGTCTCGATCTTGATCTCATCCGTATCCGACTGCAGAACCTGCAGTTCTCCTCCGGATATGTGAGCGTCTATCTCACGGATCTGTTCTTTAGAAAATGTCTCACTTTCATCCACATCACCTGTATATGTCTTTCCGCTGTGGTGCCAGTCATTGTCTTTCACAATGCCGATCCCATTCGGAAAACGGTCCTCTATCGCCTCAACTGTAACACCGAGTCCAAGCGCTGCCATACAGCAGGCAAAACCAGTCACAGCAACGACTGCACATATGATCCAGAATATCTTCCACCCTCTTCTCATAGCTTACGCCACCACCTTTCCCTGAAACGGTCTTCTCAGTATCCATACAATTCCTCTGATTATGCCGGGATAAACGATAATACAGAGCCTTATCGTTCCCACCGTGGCGATCGCTCCCAGCACGGTCAGCAAGAGTCCTGTTCCTACAAGCGCCATTCCTACCGCAAGTGCGGGCACCAGATTGGCGATCCCTATACAGAGCAGGGATATACCTGCGATCGCTACTGCTATGGATGCAATGACGAGCGCCAGAAAAAACAGAAACGAAGCCGCCACACATGCAAATACTGCCGCTGATATTCCCACAGCTAAAGGTATGACAACCGGAGCACCTACAATGATGATCGCAACGATAAGTATGATCTTCAGTGTCCGGTTTGTTCTCGGAGGCTCCTCGTCCCCGTATCTGTACCCTTCTCTTCCTGCCGGCACGTCTCTTCTCTCAAATCTGGTATCTCTGTATCCTGTCTCGCTGAACTCTCCCTGCGCGCCGTCGTCTCCGCTCAAACCGGCCTTTATCGTTCCTGCCACTTTCGCGGGACTTCCAAGTTCCTCTATAACTCTCTGTTCATTTTCTTCACCTGCATCATCAAAATAGTCATTATAATACTGCATCGCCTCCCGGCGCTCTTCCACAGGTACATTCTGTAATAATGCGGCTAATTCTGTCATAAATTCAATGCGATTCATGCAGTTGCACCTCCCTCAAACAATTCATTGATCTTATTCGAATAATTCTTCCATTCAACCCTGTACAGATTCAGCTGGGCCATTCCCTTTTCCGTAACTTTATAGTAACGTCTGTTCCTGCCGTCAAACTGCTGATCGTATACCTCCAGGCATTCATCCTTCTGCAGTCTTCTGAGCACAGGGTAAAGTGTCGATTCAGACACATCGATCGCCTGCCGCACATCCTGGGTGATCTTATAACCATAAGTCCCCTCTTTCTCTCTCGACACAACCGCAAGAACAATCGCATCCAAAAGAGCTGCTCCGGTGTTAAATACCATATTATCACCTCTTTGCCGTGTATTTTTAATAATATTATGTAAATATCAATATTATTTCTATGTCTATATTATATGTTGTATAATATCATTTGTCAACACATATTATATTTTTCTTCAAAATACAACCAAAAATATGCCGAAGCCCCCCCAAAAAGAAAACAGCAGCGCCCCCAATCCTCTCCGCCATTTCCCCTTTCCAAATAAAAAAACGCCGCCCCGGCGCCTCACAAAAATAAAAACAAAAATACTCCCTCTTCCACATACAACTATATCCATTGAAACAGCCCTTCAACATCTTTGGCGCAGAGAGGGTCTAGAGCTTAGGAAAGGAACAGGAGGAGCGCAGCAGTGTACAGAGCCGCAGCAAGGCGTTCGGAGCCAGACGCGGAAGCCGTTACGAAAGAAGCGCCGGAATCAGGCACGAGGATGTTATCTCAAATAACATCCGAGAAGACCTCTGAGGAAAGAAATCTTTTCAAGATTTCATTCCGAATAGGTCTGATTGCCTGATTCCGGCGCTTCTTGCAGTTACGGATTCCCGGCTGGCGAAGCCGCTTTGCTGCGGCTCTGTACACTGCTGCGCTCCTCCGTACACTACCATAACATCACAAACTCTCTCTAACCCTAAACCTTGATCTCCTCCCGCAGCGCAAATGAATAAATGATCTTCTCTTTCACATGCTTCCCGGTTATCTGCTCCAGCGCCCGGGCGTAATAGTCCAGCTGAGCATGATACTTTTCCTTTAACTCCCCGGCGCTTTTCACCCTGTCCGTCTTATAGTCCAGGACAACAAGGCCGTCCGCCTCCTCAAAATATACGTCGATGATCCCTTGTACGAGTATCAGTTCGCCCTCCGCCTCATCCGGATACATCTCCCTCGCGTCTGTGCCGAGCACAAAGGGCTGCTCTTTATATAGTCTCTGATTCCCCGCAGCCTCTCTCATACGCCTTCCTGCGCCGCAGTTCAGGAATCCGAGGATATCCTCCGTGCGGATGCACTCCGCCATATCAGCCGTCATCTTCCCCTCATCTCTGAGCCTTATGATCTCCGCTTTCAGTGATGCATCTGCGTGATCCGCCGTAAAGTCCAGAAGCTCCAGCAGTCTGTGGTACGCCGTACCTCTCGAAGCTCCGGTCAGTTCTTCTCCCTCTTTCAGAAATTCGGGAATGAGCGGAACGACCTCTTCTTCCTCATAAAGAAGCTCACCGGCCTCCTCCGCCATGTAGGCTCTCTTTTTAAGTTCAGAGACTGTATATTTCAGCTTCCGGTTTTTACTTAAACTGTACGGATACTCATAAGAAAACTGTTCTTCTATGAGTGTATGCATCTGCCCGTCATAGACCCTCTCTGTATCCCAGCGCCTCAGCATTTCCGCTGTGAGCCGGTTTCTGATATATTCCCCTGCCGACTCTCTCACAAGATCTTTTGCCGTAACCAGCTCTATGTCAACAGGAATCTCTTCTGTCCTTCTCATCATAGCCGGCAGGATCCAGTCGAGATAACTGCCCGCCCGTCCAAGCTGGGTGAACGACAGCTGCCGTTCGCTCCGGCGCTTCGTAAGGCCGTAGGAGTCCATCTTTTTCCCTGCATTTTTCACCGCGCCTGTCACGATCAGCTTCTCTTTCGCCCTCGTAAGCGCCACATACAGCACTCTCAACTCCTCGCCGAGACTGTCAAGCGCCTCCTCCTTCTGGATCACCCGTTTGAGCAGGCTCGGACTTTTCGTGCGCAGTTCTGTATCCACAGCATCCAGCCCCACGCCGAGTCTCGCGTGAAGGACAACGCTGCTTCTGGCATCCATCATATTAAACTGCTTCCCCATACCTGACACGAACACGATCGGGAACTCCAGACCCTTGCTCTTGTGTATCGTCATGATCCGGACCGTATCAGACTGCTCATCTTCAAGACTGGCCTCCCCGTAATCCACATCATACTTCTGCAGCTGTTCTATATATCTTATAAAATGAAACAGCCCTTTATAGCTTGTAGATTCAAATGCTTTCGCCTTCTCCGCCAGCATCTTAAGATTGGCCTTTCTCTGCTCTCCGCCGGGCATGGCCGCCGTGTAATCCCCGTATCCGGTCTCTTTCAGGATCATATGGAGCAGCTCATGGATCGGCGTGTAGGGCACCTTCTTGCGGAAATGCTCCATCATATCCAGGCAGGCTTTCAGCCTTCGAGCGGCAGCCGTCTCCTCCCGGGACGCATAGGCAGGCACCGCCTCATGAAACGGCAGATCTCCTGCCTTATTTTTTATGTCGGCCATCTCTTCGTCCGTCAATCCTAAAAACGGGGACTTAAGCACTGCCGCGAGCGGGATATCCTGCTTCCTGTTATTCAGCACGCGCAGATAATCGAGAAGCACCCCGATCTCCTGCGTCTCAAAATATCCTTCCCTCGTGCCCGCATATGTGGGGATCCCTTCTTTATTCAGCACTTCTGAAAATACGTCGCTGAATCCTTTTACGCTTCTTGTGAGGATCACAATATCCGAGTATCTCGCCTTGCGGTACGTTCCGGCCGCTTTGTCCAGTACCTTCTGCGTGTCCAAAAGCTTCCGGATCCGCCCCGCTATCGCCCTGGCTTCCAGTTCTCTGTCCGACGGGGCCGCCTCCTTCTTCTCTTTTTTTTCATCGTCCGCAAACGGCGAAAGGTCCGTATCCACAAGAAGGATCTCCGTATTGTTACTGCTTTCCTCCCCGCCGTCCCCGTAGTCAGCCCCGGTATAAAGAGCCGCCTCGTCGTCATACCGGATGCCGCCAAGCGCAGGCGTCATGATCTGTTCAAATATATAATTGACGGTTTCAAGCACTTCCGAACGGCTCCTGAAGTTCTTGTGCAGGTCGATCCTCTGCCGGCTGCTGTCCTTTGTGTCATATGTGTGGAACTTCTCCATGAAAAGCTCAGGCCTGGAGAGCCGGAACCGGTAGATGCTCTGCTTCACGTCACCTACCATAAAAATATTGTTTTTTCCCTGCGAAACCGTAGACACGCTCGTAAGTATCGTCTCCTGTATCAGGTTGCTGTCCTGATACTCGTCGATCATGATCTCCCGGAACCGCTGCTGATATTCTCCTGCAACGGCAGTCGGCGCGAAACTGTCCCCTTCTTTCACAGCCAGTATCTGGAGCGCATACTGCTCCATATCGCTGAAATCGATCATATTCTGCGTCCGCTTCTGTTCTTCAAACCTGGCGGCAAACTGATCCACAAGCGAAGCAAGCACAGCCATGGCCTTCTTACACAGCGCCATGTCTTCCAGCACACCGTCAGGAGCCTGGTAAAAATACTGGGCCGCCACGTCATTTACCGTCTTCTTCACCTCATCACGGGCAGCCTTCACAAGAGCAGCCTTCTCTTCCGACACCGTTTTATCCCTGTTGGCCTTCAGCTTCGTCCACTTTATGCGGCCGGAAGCTTCGTACAGCTCCTCGTATGACTTGGCCGCAAGAAAGCTCTGTACGATCCCGCCGTCGGCCAGAAGCGCTTCCTCGTAGACAGAAGGGCCGTCCGGCTCCATACACACACCGAGCGCTTCTTCGGTCAGACTCTCCGCATCTGCCATGTACAGCTTTATCTGCCTCCGGATAAGCTCCATATATGTGCTGCTTTCCAGTTCTTCCACATTCTTTATGTCATAGGCGTCCACGCAGGACTGCAGCCACCCTCCAGGATCAGGATAGCTTCTCGAATACTCATACAGCTTCAGAACGAGCTCCTCTATCTTCCTGTCGTCCCGCCCGCTCCCGTAGGCCTCCACAAACTCCTGAAACGCTTCACCGCCTTCCTCATAGTTATCTTCCAGCACTTGTCCGAGAACATCGTGCTTCATCAATTTCAGTTCTCCCTCTTCTGCGACGCGGAATCCCGGGTCGATATCGATCGCATGAAAATGATCGCGTATGACCGACAGGCAGAAGCTGTGGATGGTAGTTATCTGGGCGCTGTGGATCAGCGTTGCCTGCGTCTTCAGATGTTCGTTTTCCCCATCCTCCGAAATCTTCTTCTCAATCGCGTCCCGGATACGCTCCTTCATCTCCGCCGCCGCCGCTTCTGTAAAAGTTACGATAAGAAGACTCTCCACCGATACCGGATCCTCCGCGTCCGTGAGCATCGCTATGATGCGTTCCACGAGCACGGCGGTCTTCCCGGAACCGGCTGCTGCAGACACAAGAATATTCCGCTTACGTAAATCTATGACTTTCTGCTGTTCCTCTGTCCACGCGACACTCATTTCTCTCCTTCTCCTTTCTCCCTTTTCATGGCGGCAACCGCCTCCTCCCTGCTCATCTTATCCAGTTCTCTGTACGCATATCCGGGCACCTTCAGATCAAATCCGCACACATGCCGGAATTTACAATAATCGCATCCCGTCTCCTGGCCTTTCCGGTATGGGCGCACCGCCGTATTTCCTTCCGTGATCTCCTGATGTACGGCGGACACCTTCCCCACCGCATATTCCATCAAAGCGCGGAAGTCCTCCCCCGGCACGGTCTTAGAACCCTTCGCAAGGCTCCCGTTTTTATTATATTTGACTGGAACAGCGATGGATTCCCCCGACCGGTCTCTGTCCAGATGGGACAGCACTTCTTCCTCCTGACTCATGATCCCGTCCGGCTTCAGTTCCTTCAGCACCGCCTCCCTGCGCTCTTCCTCTCCTTCTGATTTCTCAACGAGCGGGTCCTGTATACGATAGTAGAAGACCCCTGCCGGAACGACCTCTTTCCCCGGATTCCTGCGCTGTTCCAGCTTTACCGCGGCGTCCATATATACCATAAGCTGGAGCTGCAGCCCTTCGTAGAGCGACACGATGTCAAATGCTTTCATGCCGGTCTTGTAATCAAGTACCTTCACATATATCTTACCGCCGTCTTCACACGTATCCACCCTGTCGATCTTCCCGTTGGCAAATCTCAGCTCATAGCCGGCCGGCTTGAAATCACCGGCCGACAGCTGCTCTGTCAGCGCCCATATCGTGCGGGAGAGCATCCGTTTCATCCGCCCTATCATGTACTCGTTGCGGGCAGAACTGTAAAGCACGGAATTGCCGTAGTCTGTCACCGCCTCCTCAACACTTTGCTCCACCCATTCCCGCTGCTGCCCGTCACTGATATCCGTCCAGTCTCTTCCGGCTTCCTCCACCCGCTTTGAATACTTCTCAAGCGCGCTGTGACATACATTCCCCAGATCCACAGCCTGGAATTCGTATTCCTGTCGTTCGGTAAGTCCAAGCCCATATGTGAGGAAATGGGCAAACGCGCACGTGGAATACCGCTCCATCCTCGTAATGCTGTCCTCAAATGTATCCCCGTACAGCCGCTTCGCCGCGGATCTGGTAAGCCCGTCCATCGTGTAAGTATAATATCCCGCTTCGATAAGCCTCTCAAGGCGGTCTTTAAATTCCGGACTCCTCCTGTACCACGAGAACAGTTCCTTCCATCCGGCATCCGCCTGAATATCTGCGCTCCCGAGCCCGTCGATCAGCCGGCTCACCGCAGTCTCCTTCGTCATCTCCTGCAGATGCAGTTCTTTTTCTTCCTCATCTTCCACGGACAAATGCGGAAACAGACGCCTGAGCTCCTGGATCAGATAAGACGGCCTGCTGCTCCTGCCGTCGGAAGACACCTTGCTGTAATATACTTCCAGTAAGTCCGACGGCTTTGTCAGATTCATATACAGATAAAATTTCTGGATATATGCTTTTTCTTTGCTACCGGGAGAGAGCGCGAGCTTCTCTTTTGAAAACTGCTGCCGGTCATGTTCCGACAGAAGGCCGCCCTGTCCGAGCGCCCCCGGCAGAAATGAATCATTGGCGCCGACAAAAAACAGCGCCTTTATATCTTTGAGCCTTGTTCGCTCCACATCTCCTGCCACCACCTGGTCGGGACTCGGCGGGATCACGCCCACCCTGGCCTCCTCAAGCCCCGCGTCCAGAAGCTTTATATATTCGTCCAGACTCACAGGCTCATCTCCGAGCAGCGCCACAAACTTATCAAACAGTTCCAGAACAATACGGTATACCTGCGCATACTCTCTCGCCAGCGCAAGCTCACCGCTTCTCTGGAACGCTTCCTCCTGCCTTTTAAGCTTCACCTGCAGTTCTTCCTGCACCATAAAGTCATAGACCGCCATCGTGATATCCCGCACCGTCTTTTTCCTCTGGCGCAGCACATAGTTGAAGCCGTCCACCTTCTCCACAAATACTGTCCGGTAATGATTCAGCCGCCCCAGGTCCTCTTCCTTCATGCCTTTCAGCCTTCTGACCCATTTTTCCTGCCATTTCCGGTAACCCTTTATACCGAGGCCGAGCACATAATTCTCCAGCTCGTCCACCTCCTCGCCCGTAAATCCCGCAAGATCCGTCCGCAGGAAACGAAATACGCTCTCATAGCTGAACCGTTGCTGCACCATATGGAGCAGACTGCGGATATATTCCACAAAAGAGTTCAGCAGTATACTGCGCTTATGATCCATAAATACCGGAATGCCGTACATATCGAAGGCCTGCTCAAGATAGTCCCCGTACGTATTCATATCACTGGCGATCACTCCGATCTCACGGTATCTGTATCCCTTCGTCCGCACAAGATTCCGCACCCGCCCGGCCACAGCCAGCGCCTCTTCCTCCGGATTTCTCGCTGCGTGGACGGATACCGCCTCCTGCTCTCCTCCATAGACACTCTGTCCATAACGGAACAGACTGCGCTCCAGAAACGCCAGCGCGTCATTTCCCCTGAAACGGGGAAGCGGCCTGCTGTACAGGCAGACCGGCTCTTTCACTTCTATCGAAGACTCACGGGCGATCCTTATGAGGGATGTGACCATCTGTCTGCTGATTGCAAAGAGCTGATACGGATGCGTATACACATAAGGATCCTCTCTGTCATCCATCGTCACTGTCACGATCACATCCCTGCAGCAGCGCATCAGCTCGAGAAGAAGCCGGTTCTGTACCGGGGTAAATCCTGTAAAACCATCCAGCACGACCGTGCTGTCCTTCAGAAGCTCAGACTGGCCCGCCATGCGGCTCAGCACATCGAGGAGCTCCTCTTTTGTGATATACTTTTCCTCCAGATATTCAGAGAAGCCTTTGTACAGCAGCAGGATGTCCTTGAGCTTATAATAGAGCCTGGAATCCGGCCCGGCCGTCTCCATCACCCTCTCAAGCTCCTCCTCCCCGATATCGTACTGGGTAAATTCCGAGATGACAGATTTGACCTCACTGATATAGCCAAGCTTCTTCATGTTTCCTTTCAGCACTTTAAGCTTATCCTCATAACTGCCGGCGATCCTGCGCAGGATAAGGTTTTTCCCCTCGTCGTCAAGCACCGGCAGCGCCCCGCCGCCCGTCTCCTCAAACACACGGTAAGCGAGACGTCCGAAGCTTAAGACATCGATATTCATGATTCCTTTATTGGGATGCATACTGACAAGATCTTTCTGGGTCTGCATCGTAAACTGCTCCGGCACAAGAACCAGAAATTTCTGCTCTGGATAACGCTGAGATTCTTCTATGACACGTTCATAAAGATACGTTGATTTTCCCGAACCTGACGGCCCGAATATAAATTGTAAAGGCATAGGTCTTTCCTCCTATGCCTTAGTATACTATACGCTTCTTAATTTTTCTACAAATTCATTGCTCAGAGTGATCTTTGCCACATAGAACACATCCCCTGTCATATATACGTTCCAGTCGTCTTCCACTTCCACCTGGAGTTCCCCTCCCGGCATGTGTACGATCACTTTATTGTTCGTCATTCCAAGCTTATATGCCACGCCTGCGGCGGCGCACGCGCCGGTGCCTGATGCCAGCGTGTATCCGGCTCCTCTTTCGTATATCTCTATCGCTATGTTTTCCTTATCGATGACCTGCATGATCTGTGTGTTGATACGGTTCGGAAAGTATCTTGCGATCTCGGCATAGTCGCCTATCTTGCACACGAGCGGCTTTGATATCTCCCGCATCGGTATGACACAGTGGGGATTTCCGATCGTCACGCAAGTCACCGGATAAAGCGTTCTGCCAAACACCATATCCTCGTTGATCACTTCTCTTCTTTCTCCCGTCACAGGGATATCATCGCTGTAAAAGGAAAGTTTTCCCATGGACACGCGCAGACGGCTTCCGTCCTCATTCAAGAAAGCCACCTCAACCGGTCCGTGCTCTGTAAACAGTCTGAAATGCTTCTTCTGCACATATCCGGCGTCTTTCAGATACTTGGCAAAGATGCGGACACCGTTGCCGCTCGTCTCAGATTCACTGCCGTCCGGATTCCAGACTTTTACGAACATGCCCTCCTCCTTCATGACGGGGCCTTCCAGAACTCCGTCGGAGCCAAGTCCCGCATTTCTGTCACAGATCATGCGGACGTTCTCCGGCGTAAGGCCCAGCTCATTTTTATTCGGGTCAAACACGACATAATCATTTCCCAGTCCATGGTATCTTTCCAAAACAACTTTCATTTTCGTTACCTCCATAACATACCGTCTTCATATATCCCTGATCACTCAAGGTCTGCATTATATGTATATCATAACAGGCATTATTTTCAAATTCAATACAAATAATGCTTACTATATTGCAAATAATGCCCCATTCCGCTAAAATAATTGCAAAAGGAGAAAAAACGATGGGACAATATGAAAAACGAGGATACTTAAACAGCGAATTCCGTCTGTTTCACCTGACAGACACGGAGACGAAAGAGATAGAATACCATTATCATGAATTTGATAAGATCACCATCCTGATCCGCGGCCGCGTAAATTATATAATTGAAGGAAAATCCTATGAACTGAAGCCTTACGATATCGTACTCGTAAAACACAATGATATCCACCGCCTCGTTGTGGACAATCATTTTCCTTACGAACGTATCATCGTCTACATCTCACCCAATTTCATGAATGCCTATAAGACAGAGGACTACGACCTGAACTGCTGCTTTTTAAAGGCAGAAAAAGCAGGAACTAATGTCCTGCGTATTCCCTCTCTTGAAAAGAGTTCTCTGTTTAGATCCATCACCCGGCTGGAACGTTCTTTCTCTGATGACGCGTATGCCGCCGCTCTTTACCGGCAGGTGCTCTTCATCGAATTCATGATCCACCTGAGCCGCGCCGCCCAGGGAGACCATCTGGAATTCATTGACACGGATGCCTGTAATCCGAAGATCATCGATATACTGGAATATATAGGCAGCCACCTGTCCGATGAACTAACGATCGACGGCATTGCGGGGACTTTCTTCATAAGCAGATATTATATGATGCGCCTGTTCAAACAGGAGACCGGCTGCACGATAGGCAATTATATCTCACAGAAGCGCCTCCTGCTCGGACGGGAACTTATCCTCTCCGGCACATCCGCCGCCCAGGCTGCCTATGAGTGCGGCTATAAGGATTACTCTACCTTTCAGCGCGCCTACAAGGCATTATTCAAAGAATCACCGAGAGATACACTTCTCACCTTATCATAAATAGATACCGGTACGTATGCGCTCACAAAGATCCCGTCCTCCCGGTACTCTTCTGCGGTCAGTTCTCCGTACTTACGGATGAGCTGTATCTTCGCCGCCTCTTTGTAGGAGTAGAGCTGCTCGATGAGCACCTTCTGCCCGCGCAGCACTGCCTCTATCATCTCTTTCAGTTCATCCAGGCCTTCCGTTGTCTTTGCCGATATCCGCACCGTATAGTCTGCCTGGAAATCACGCACGGTCCGCTGCGCCCCCTCTTTGTCCTGCTTGTTGAATACAGTGATGACCGGTTTGTCTTTTACGCCGAGGCTGCGAAGCGTCTCGTATACAATATGCATCTGCTCGTCCATCTGTGGATTTGCCGTATCCACCACATGCAGTATCATATCCGCATACTTCGCCTCCTCCAGCGTGCTGCGGAATGCTTCTATGAGGTGATGCGGCAGCTTTCTGATAAATCCGACCGTGTCCGTGAGGAGCACGCTCTGCTTGCTCGGAAGCTTCAGTTCCCGGGTTGTCGGATCCAGCGTGGCAAACAGCTTATCTTCCGCCAGAATATCCGCCCCCGTGAGCGCATTGAGAAGCGTCGATTTGCCCGCATTCGTATATCCGACAACAGCGGCCACCGGCACCTGGTTTCTGCTCCTTTGTTCTCTCGTCACCTCGCGGTGGCGCTTTACATCCCTTAATTCCCTGTTCAGCTGGGCGATCCTTCCTTTGATAAGCCGCCGGTCCATCTCCAGCTTCTTCTCGCCGGGACCTCTTGTCCCGATCCCGCCGCCGAGCCTGGACAGAGATTTCCCGAATCCCGTCAGCCTGGACTGGCGGTACTTGAGCTGTGCAAGCTCCACCTGTATCTTCCCCTCGCTCGTGGACGCCCTGGATGCAAAAATATCCAGGATCACAAGTGTCCGGTCCATGACCTTCACATCAAGTTCATCCTGGAGATTCCCCATCTGCGCGGGCGACAGCTCATCGTCACAAATGATGCCCGTCGCATATGTCTCCCAGATGAGGTCTTTAAGCTCTTCAAGCTTCCCTTTTCCGATATAAGTGGCAGGGTGCGCCTGCTCCCTGCTCTGGATGATGCGCCCCGCCGTCTCCGCGCCGGCGGCGGCAGCCAGTTCCGCAAGCTCATCCAATGACTTTTCTGTATCATCCTGATCCGACACACTTACGCCGACCAGAATGATCCGTTCTATTTCTTCTTTTAAATCTATCATACGCCTCACTGTCTCGTCTCTAAAAATTCGGCCTCTTTCCCGGCCGTCTCATCATCAGGGTACTCTGCAATGTATTCTTTCAGCTTTGCCCTTGCGCTCTCCCAGTCTTTTGACTGCTCGTAGGCAGCTATCATGTTGTATTTTACTTCCTTCAGAAGATCCTCGCTGCTGTCTTCGGCGGAGAGCGCCAGCCGGTAATAGCTGAGGGCACCCTGCGGATCATTAAGCTTCATCTCACAGCTGCCGAGCAGATTGTATATGGCGCCTGTCTTTTCAGCTCCGTTGTCAAGCGCTTCCTTAAATGCATCGCGGGCTCCTTCGTAATCTTCCTGTTCCCACTTGGCCATGCCGATGCCCCGGAAGGCGTCTCCTACATTCCGGTCTGCCTCGACCGCCTTCTCAAACTGTTCTGCCGCTTCTTTATATTTGCCCTTTTCCAGGTATTTTACTCCTTCTTCAGCATAGTTCTTAACGCATCCTGTCAGCACGGCACTGACCGCCGCGGCGGACAGGATGACCATATATTTCTTCATATTTCCTCCTATACCGTATATTTTACAACCCACACTGCATTCAGTATCGCCGCAAACATAACTCCAAGTTCTGCGAGAATAGCCTCCCACATGCCGAAATACCCTACCGCCGCCAGCAGCAGTATGATGATCTTCATGCCCACTGAAAATGCGATATTCTGGCTGACTACTCTGAGTGTCTCCTTGGAGATGCGGATCGCGTCTTTTATCCGGATAAGCTCATCTTCCATCAGCACTATATCGGCCGCCTCGATCGCCGCGGCTGAACCGAGCGCGCCCATGGCGATCCCCACATCGGCGCGTGCCAGTATGGGCGCGTCATTGATGCCGTCTCCGACGCACACGACCTTTTCCGTCTTGTCCTGCAGACCGAGAAAATCCTCTATCTGCTCCAGCTTATCTTCCGGCATCAAATCTGTATAAGCGTAATCCATGTCAAGCGCCTCGGCCACTTCCATGCCGGAAGCTTCATTGTCCCCGGTGAGCATAACGAGAACAGCCCTGCACTTTTCCTTCAGGTACTGCATAAGCGGGCCCGCGTCTTCTTTCACCGAATCGGCAATGACTATGTAACCCGCATACTTCTTATCGGCCACGAGATAAATCACGGTTCCCGTCCTCTTTATCCTGCTGTGTTCTATATTCTGCTTCTCCAGCATCCGGTAATTGCCGATGTGGACACGTTTGCCGTCATAGGTGGCGCTGATGCCGAATCCCGGCGCTTCTTTGACTCTTCGCACCCGTGATCTGTCCAGCTTTCCCTCATAGGCCGCTAGCAGCGACTTTGCGATCGGATGATTGGAATAACTCTCTACATGGGCCGCCATCTCCAGAAGCTCATTCTCCGTCATGCCTTCTGCCTTTATCTCCTTGACCTTAAAGACACCTTCTGTCAACGTACCCGTTTTGTCAAATATAAATGTATCTGCCTTTGACAGAAACTCCAGATAATTTCCGCCTTTTACTACGATCCCCTGCCGGGCCGCAGACGCGATCCCTGCCAGAAACGCAAGCGGTACGGACAGCACAAGGCCGCACGGACATGCGACGACAAGAAAGATGAGTCCCCGGTAGATCCATGTATCCCAGTTGCCGTAAGAAAAAGTCAGAGACGGATAGATCATGATGAACAGTGCGCACACGATCATGACAGGCGTATAAACTCTGGAAAACTTCGTGACAAACGTCTCGCTCTCCGCCTTATTATTCTGCGCCTCCTCCACCATCTCCATCACCTTGGATACTGTGGAATTCTGGTAAATGCGGCTTACTCTCGCTTCGATCACACCGCTCAGGTTGATGCATCCTCCATATATCTCGTCCCCGGGCTCCACCGTCTGGGGCATATATTCTCCGGTCAGCGCCTTTGTATCCACCGTGGACGTCCCCACTGTGACAACGGCATCCACCGGAATCCTCTCTCCCGGCTTGACGACGATGATATGTCTCAGCTTCAGCTCCGACGGTTCCACTCTCGTCTCTTTGCCCCGCACCTTTCTTGTGGCATACTCAGGCCGGATGTCGATCATCTGTTCAATAGAACGCCTGGCGCTGTCTGTGGACACTGCCTCAAACATCATCCCGAGTTCAAACAGAAGCATGACAAGTACGCCCTCCGTATATCTCTGCACGCCAAACGCGCCTGTCGTCGCCAGGATAATAAGCAGATACTCTGAAAATATCTCCTTTTTCATCAGGTGCTCCGCAAGCTGGCGGAACGCGTCAAATCCTACCACAAGATATGCCGTTAAAAACAATATGAACTTCACCCAGTCAGACAGCGTATACTGTATCGTTGCCGCAACTGCGCACACGTACACAAACACGCCTGCTCCGTATATTAAAAGTCTCTGTTTCAATTGCCTGGTCATTCTACTTCCCTTTTTTGTATATATATGTTGTCTACTCCGTAATATGCTCCATTCCCTGGCTGATGATCGTCTGTATATGCCCGTCGGCCAGCGAGTAATAGACTGTCTTGCCGTCCCTGCGGTTTTTCACAAGCTTGGCCTGCTTTAACACGCGCAGCTGGTGCGATATGGCAGACTGCGTCATCTGGAGCACCTCCGCCAGGTCACAGACACACATCTCAGACTCCAGAAGCACACACAAGATACGGATTCTCGTGGCGTCTGCAAATACTTTATAAAAATCGGCCAGTTCTTTCATTCTCTCCTGCGGAGGCATCTGTCTGCTCACTCTGCTGATCACATCATCGTGGATACAGGTGACCTCACAACATTCCGCTTCTGGTTTCCTCATTGATTTCTCCCTTTCATATGAATATCCGTTCACTTGTTAATTATGCAACATAGGACATCCCTTTTCAACCATTTTACTAAAATGACACCAAAATTAACATTTTCGTAATCTTGGTGTCATTATTTCCTATTTAATATGTTTCACTCATTATAAGGTCTGTATTCAACCACTACACACGTTTATACAATATGCGGATCGAATTCAGCACGCAGAGCATGGCAACCCCTGTATCTGCGAACACTGCCATCCACATATTTGCCATCCCCGCAAAACCAAGGATCATGATCAGCAGTTTCAGCGCAAGGGCGAATACTACGTTCTGCATCGCTATTTTTCCTGTTGCGTTGGCGATCGCGACAGACTCCGGTATGGCCGTCACGGAAGATGTCATAAATACCACATCCGCCGCCTCAATAGCCGCGTCCGCGCCGCTTCCCATCGCCGCGCCGACGTCCGCGCCGGCAAGAACGGGAGCATCGTTGATCCCGTCGCCGACAAACATGACCGAACCGTGTTTCCTCCGTATCTGTCTCAGATGATCGAGCTTTTCTTCCGGAAGAAGCTGTGCGTGCACTTCATCGATTCCGGTCCGGGCCGCCACAGCCTTTGCGCTGTCTTTTGCATCTCCGGTCAGCATGGCCGTGACGAGATTTCTTGCTTTCAGCATGCCGACAGCCTCTTTTGCCTCCTCTTTGATGATGTCTGCTATGACGAGCCATCCTGCCAGCTCCCCGCCTACGGCGACGAGAACTTCTGTGCCATAGCCTTTATTGTGGTACGCGGATGTGTCTACACCGTGCATTTCCAGCAGCGCCTTATTTCCGCAGAGCACTTCTCCTTCAGGGAATAGGGCGCGCACGCCTTTTCCGGATATCTCTTCTGATCTCTTTGGCCTCACCAGCGCAAGCTTCATCTCTCTGGCCGCCTTCACAATACTGTTTCCGATGGGATGGGAGGAATCCAGCTCACAGTCAGCCGCAATGTTGAGCACCTGTTTCTCTGTAAAACGTCCCGTCGCCGTCGCCTGCTGTACCTCGAAATTACCTTTTGTTATCGTCCCTGTCTTATCCATGACTACGGCTTTCACACTTTTGAGCGCCTCGATGGCCACGCCGCCTTTAAACAGGATCCCCTGCCGTGAACCGGCGCCGATACCCGAGAAGAACGCAAGCGGCACACTGAGTACAAGCGCGCATGGACAGCTGATCACGAGAAAAGTGATCGCCGTATATATCCAGTGATTCCAATCACCTGTCACAAGCGACGGTATGACCGCCGTAGCCGCGGCCACCGCAACTACGATCGGAGTGTACACTCTCGCGAATCTGGTGATAAAACGGTCGATCTTCGGCTTGCTGGCCGCCGCGTTCTCCACCGAATCCAGGATCCTTGTCACCATAGATTCACTCAGCGGTTTTTCAACCCTTATCTTCAGCACACCCTGTTCATTTACGCACCCTGAGACGACATCCATCCCCGGCTTAACACTGACCGGTACAGGCTCCCCCGTCACCGGAGAGGTATCAATACGGCTCTCACCTTCTTCCACCTTGCCGTCAAGCGGTATCCGGTCACCCGGCCGCACGAGGATAAGATCCCCGGCTTCGGCCGTCTCAGCCGGTATCACGTCGACTGCTTCCCCGTGCACAAGATTGACAACTTCCGGTCTTAGATCCACCGCATCCATTATCTGAGAACGGCTTCGTTCCACCGCTATATGTTCAAACAGTTCTCCGACGCGGTAAAACAGCATGACTCCGACTGCCTCGGCAAAGTCCCCGATGGCAAACGCCGCCAGTGTAGCCACACTCATAAGAAAGTTTTCATCAAACACATGGCCTTTGGAAAGATTTTTCACCGCCGTAAATACGATCTCCCATCCGAGCAGTATATAAGCCACGATAAACGCGGCCGAGGCGATCACCGGATCCGCCGCCGTCCGTTCCAGCACCTCGCCTGCGACGAACAGGACGGCTCCCCCTGCGATCGCAAGAACATCGGCTCTGTTCTCCGCAAAAAATCCGGAACGCTCCTGCTTCGGCTGACTCTGTATCTCATCTCTCGGGGTCACAGTCACTTCACTTTCAATGGAGCGGCATATTTCCCGGAATGTGGGAAGCAGTTTTTCCTGTTCTCTGGCAGCCACCTTAAGCTGTTTCGTCGCATAGGTGATCGTCGCCATCTCTACTTCCGGCATCTTACGTATCTGCTCCTCCATCTTCGCCGCGCAGTTCGCGCAGCTCAGGTTCTCCAGAATATATACTTTCTGCGGAACACCCGCGCTCACCTGTGCAAACTCCTGTCCTGTGTGCGCCTCTTCATGGCCGCAGCCGCAGCTGCCGTCATGCTGATGGCCGCCATGGTCATGACCGGCGTGGTCTTGACCGCCACATTCATGTGCGTGGCTATGACCGATATGATTATGTGCTTCGTCTATATGTTCGTGATGTTCATGACATTCCTCTGTGTGCCCGTGGCCGCGGTCATGATCGTGCTCATTCTGCCCGTCATGTCCGTGAAGCCCATGGCCGCACCCGCATTCATCAAATGCTTTTCTCTCAGCTGCTAACATAACTAATCCTCCTGAACATTTAAAATTATATCAATTGTTTTTATGAACATGTGAACAACCATTCATATGTTATACTCTAATATAATCATACTTTTTCAAAAATGTCAATAGAAGATTCTGGTTTTCATACATGGGCTGCTAAATCTCTCCCCTTCCTGCCAGCCACCGCCAGTACCAGCTTGAGAAAATCATGATCCCCGGGCAGAACAGACAGAACAGGCGGGCGCATCTTCGCGCGCCCGCCTGTTTATACGTCCACCCTGCTTATTTCTTCCGCTTTTCCGCCAGCAGTCCCATGAGTTCATTCTCATTTTCAAAAATTCTGGAGATACGGAATCTTTTCTGGATATTATACGTCTCTCCCGAGAATACATCTTTGAACAGCGCTTCCGGGTCCGCAACTTCTTTCATCCCTTCCCGCTCAACTCCTTCTGTCCTGACCTCCACTGTACCGCTGAACAAAATGGAACTGCCCTTTACGGTTGAGTAATCCACTTCCTTCACCCGGTAGAAGATAAATTCATTCCCGGCTCTTGAGCTGTACGTCGGATAATAGATATATACGTCGCCGTCCACTAGAAAGATCCGATATGTGGAGTTGATATATATATCGTAAAAAATCGACAGCATAACGATAAATATGGCAAATACGCATATTGTAAATATCGGAATACTGTAAAAGAAGTAATTTGAAACTATGCCCGCTATAAGTATGGCTACAACACTCACGCTGAGGACTGTCATTAAAAACCCTCTGCGCACATCCATAAGCGTCCTCGTCTGTTTTAATTCCATAACTGGCCCTCCATTTCCCTTTTTACCTTTAGCTTCTGTAAATATTATACGCTCTTGATTCTCCTGAACGCAAGAAAAAGAGCGAATTTCTACCACCGGCTTTCACTTTCCCTGCTGTTTTCCACCGCACAGGAGATCGCCTCGTTAAATGTAGGATGCGCGCGCATGGCATACATAAGCTGGGTCGAAGTGAGCCCGTTGGCGATCGCCGTCGCCAGCTCGCCTATCATATCTGTCGCCCGGGGACACATGACCTGCGCCCCAAGGAGCACGTCACTGTCCGCCGCAAAGAGAACCTTGATAAATCCCTTCTCCTCTTTTGAGATGATCGCCTGTCCGTTCACACTCATAGTGTACCTTCCGCACCGCACCGGCACGCCCTTTTTCCTCGCCTCTTCTTCCGTTATTCCGACAGACGCGATCTCCGGATCCGTGTACAGACAGCTCGGCACGATGGAAATAGGAGTAAAGAGACAGCTCGGCACCATCTCAATGATAACCGACGGCTGAACTCCGTTCATCCGCTCCACGACATAGGTCGCCTGGGCGGAGGCCACATGGGCAAGCTGGATCCCCCCGATGACATCCCCCACCGCATAGACATCCGGCATACTCGTCATGTAGAAATCGTCTACTACGATCTTCCCTTTATCTGTCTTCACCGACACATCCGGATCAAACAGTCCTTCTGTGTTTGCGCTGCGCCCTACAGAGACGAGAAGCGCGTTTACCTCCACTTCCCGGTTGCTGCCCCCGCACACAAACTGGCAGCTGATGTTATCTCCCCGTTTCTCCACTCTCTCCAGGATGCTTTCCTTGTAAATGTGGATACCTCTGTGCCCCAATATCTCTTCAAGCACATCCGAAAATTCCCGGTCCATGTTCGGAAGAAGCCGGTCGGAAACTTCCACCACAGTCACCTCTGTACCAAGCGCGTTGAATACAGTTGCAAGCTCCAGTCCGATCACACCGCCGCCGAGTATGAGCAGTTTCTCATACTGGCTTTCATTGGCTGTAAGCAGTTCTTCGCTTGTCATGACGCCCGGCAGATCCATGCCCGGCAGATCAACCATATTTGCCCTGGCGCCTGTAGCTATCAGAATGTACTTTCCTTTATAGTATGCAGTATCATTTTCATCTGATACAACGCGCACTCTGCGGTCACTTTGAATCACAGCTTTTCCCTGGATAAAACGGATCCCGGCGCCGTCAAATTCCCGGCCGAGCTCCGCTCTCATCTCCGCCGCAGACAGATCTTTATACTCATAGATCTTCTGAAGGTCAAAACCGACCTCGCCGGCAGACAGCCCGAACCGTTCACATTCCCGCATTTCACGGTATAAAGAGGCCGCGTGTATGAGCGCTTTTGTCGGGATACAGCCGCGGTTGATGCACGTGCCCCCCAGTTCGCCCTTGTCGATCACAGCCACAGACATTCCAAGCTTTGCCGCCTTCTTTGCAGCTACATAGCCTCCCGGACCGGCCCCGATTATCAATAAGTCATATTGTTGTTCCATATGTATCCCCCCTTCTGCCGCCTCCTCCTATTCAATCTGCCAGTCTATAGGCTCCAGCCCGTTTTCTTTCAGAAATTCATTTGTCCTGCTAAACGGCCTGCTGCCGAAGAATCCCCGGTATGCAGCCAGCGGGCTCGGGTGCGGCGACTCGAGTATGAGATGCTTCGGATTGTTCAGCATTGCTTTTTTCCGCTGGGCCGGTCCTCCCCACAATATGAATACGATCGGCCGGTCCTGGGCATTGAGCGCCGCGATCGCGGCGTCCGTGAACTCCTCCCAGCCGATCCCCCTGTGGGAGTTGGCCTGGTGCGCCCGCACAGTCAGCACGGTATTCAAAAGAAGCACTCCCTGCTTTGCCCATTTCGTAAGACAACCGTGGTTCGGAATCGTACATCCCAGATCATCGTGCAGCTCCTGGTATATATTCACAAGTGACGGCGGCACCTCAACCCCTTTTTTTACTGAAAAGCACAGGCCATGCGCCTGCCCGTTGTTGTGGTACGGGTCCTGACCGAGTATGACTACCTTCACGTCCTTAAGAGGCGTAAGGTGGAATGCATTGAACACGTCATCCGCAGGCGGAAATATAAGTCTCGTCTTATACTCCTCGTTCACCTTCTGAAACAGTTCTTTGTAATAAGGTTTCTTAAACTCTCCCCTGAGCGCTTCCAGCCAGTCATTATTAATTGCTGCCATTGTTATGCCACCTCATTTTCTTATCATTTTATCTGATCGTATTTCTTTTTCTTCTGATATCCAAATGCTACAGACGGACAGAGACTCCTTTTTCCTTCAGATATTCTTTTACTTCCCTGATCTCCAGCTCTTTGTAATGGAACAGAGATGCCGCCAGCGCGGCGTCTGCCTTTCCCTCCGTCAGAGCCCTGTGAAAGTCTTCCAGCGTCCCCGCGCCGCCAGAGGCAATGACAGGTATAGATACGGCATCCGCCACGGCCCTGGTAAGTTCCAGATCGTAACCGCCCTTTGTACCGTCGCAGTCCATACTCGTCAGAAGGATCTCTCCTGCCCCAAGTTCTTCCACACGCGCCGCCCACTTAAGCGCATCGATCCCGACATCGATCCGGCCGCCGTTCTTATAGATATTCCAGCCGCTTCCGTCCGCTCTCTTCCTTGCATCTATCGCCACCACGACGCACTGGCTTCCGAACTTTCCGGCCGCCTCCGATATAAGGTCCGGTGTGTTGATGGCTGAAGAATTGATCGATATCTTATCTGCCCCTTCCCGCAGCAGCGCCTTGAAATCCTCCACCGTGCGTATGCCTCCGCCTACGGTAAAGGGTATGAACACCGTCTCAGCCACCTTGCGCACCATATCGACCACTGTACTGCGCGCGTCAGACGAGGCTGTAATGTCCAGAAACACCAGCTCGTCTGCTCCGGCGGCGTCGTATGCCTTTGCGATCTCCACCGGGTCGCCCGCATCTCTCAGGTCCACAAAGTTTACCCCTTTGACGACTCTCCCGTTATTTACATCCAGACATGGAATGATCCTCTTCGTATGCATATGTATCCTCCGCCTATAATTCCACAAAATTTTTTAAGATATGGATCCCTGTGTCACTGCTTTTCTCCGGATGGAACTGGCAGGCAAATACATTGCCCTGCTCCACGGAAGCGTGGATCCTTACCCCATACTCCGTCACAGCGGTCACGATCTGTTCATCCGCGGCCTCCAGATAATAAGAGTGTACAAAATATACGTACGGCTCCCCCGAAAGTCCGTGAAACAGCCTTCCCTTCACCGGGAATTCAAGAGAATTCCAGCCCATATGCGGTACCTTCCGCCCTTCAGACTCCGGGATCCGCACGATCTTGCCCTTCAAAATTCCAAGCCCCGGCACGCCCGGGCTCTCGCCGCTTTCTTCAAACAAAAGCTGAAGGCCGAGACAGATCCCGAGAAAAGGCGTCCCGCTCCCGGCCACCTGCCGGATGACCGGCTCAAGTCCGTACTGCCGGATCTTTTCCATAGCGTCGCCAAAAGAACCGACGCCCGGAAGTATTACTTTGTCCGCAGACAGGATCGTCTCCTTGTCTCTCGTGACGACAGCCTCCTGTCCGAGAAGTGACATGGCCTTTTCCACACTTTTTATATTTCCTGCATCATAATCAATAATCGCGATCACGGTAACTCCCATCCTTTCTTTATAGGATATAGTGTACCATTATTTGACGTCCAGTTCAAACCAGAATTCCACTCCATTATCATAATTATTGAGCCCGTATTTCTGATGAAAGGATTCCATGATGGCTTTCACGATGGACAGACCGATCCCATTGCCCCCGTATTCTCTCGTATGCGCTTTATCCACCTTATAAAACTTGTCCCATATGTGCGCAATATCTTCCTGCGGGATGGGCGCGCCTGTATTGAACACGCTGATCCTGGCTTTCTCATCCGTGACCGTGATCTTTACCTCCACAACGTTATCGCCGTCCAGATGATGAAATGCATTGCTCACATAATTTCTTACGACCTGCTCTACTTTCAGTTCATCCGCCCACACATAGACCGGAGCTTCCTGAATGAAATTTACCCTTGCCTCTTTCTGCTGGGCCATGATCTCCATGCTCTGGAGCACTCCCTGTATAAGCTCCGTGACGTCGAACCTCTCGAACTGTATGTCCTCGTCTCCGAATTCCAGCTGATTTAATGTCAGAAGATTGCGCACCATCTGATTCATTTTCCCCGCCTCGTCCATGATGACATCACAGTAGAATTCCCGGCTCTCCGCGTCGTCGCTGACCCCTTCCTTCAGCCCTTCGGCATACCCCTGGATGAGGGCGATCGGCGTCTTAAGCTCGTGTGAGACATTCCCGAGAAAATCGCTGCGCATCTGTTCCAGCTTCTCTTTGCGCTCGATATCTTTCTGCAGACTGTTGTTGGCGCTTTTCAGCTCTGAGATCGTACTTTCAAGCTTCTCGGACATCCGGTTAAAGTTGGCGCCCAGCTCTCCTATTTCATTTTCCCCTCCGCTTTTATACTTGGCGTTAAAATCCAGGTCCGCCATCTTATCCGACAAAAGCGCCAGTTCCTTGATCGGATCTGTCAGACGCTTTGAAAAATACCAGACAAGGCAGATGCAGATACAGGTCACGGCCCCTCCGATATACAGGAGAAAACGGTTGGAAACAGCTACGCTTTCCTTAATGCTCTCAAGGGGACTCCTGAGAAACGTATTATAAGTTCCGTCAATGGCGCCCCAGAGAACGATGTACTCCGTCTGCGTCCTTGGATCTTTATACTGTGCGATCTGATAGTCTCTGGCGCTTTCCAGCACCTTGCTCTCCTTCTGTGCCTGTCCGAGCAGATACCCGGTCAGCTGGTCATTGAGCATGTCGATATCCGGCACGTTAAATATACCTTCCTTTGTCTCCACATTCATAAGAAGATATGAGAGATTGCCCTTCTCCGCCATATGTCTGAGTTCTGTCTGCGTATCCTCGCTCTTCCATGTACCGCTGTGGACAGACTCGGCAAGCTTCTCATACATATTGACAAATTCCGATTCTTTATTACTGATGTAATACGGTTCCAGGAACCGTATATTGAGCACTATGAGCGCAAACAGCAGACAGACCGTCAGGCCCACAAACACCGCTGTCATCTGCTTCTTGATCGAACGTTTCATCTATTCTTCTACCTCAAATTTATAACCCATCCCCCAGATGGTCTTAATGTAATTCCCCTTGTCTCCCAGCTTGTTCCTAAGCTTCTTTACATGGGTGTCTATCGTACGCGCATCCCCAAAATAGTCATAATTCCACACATTGTTGAGTATCTTTTCCCTGGACAGGGCGATCCCCTCGTTCTCCACAAAGTATACGAGCAGCTCAAATTCTTTGTAGCTTAAGTCTATCTGTTTTCCTTCCGCCTTCACCTCGTGAGCCGCCTTGTTGATCTGGATCCCTCCCGCATCAATTATCTCCTCTGCGCCGAGCACGTGAGAACGCCGCAGGATCGCCTCCACTCTTGCCACGAGGATCTTCGGGCTGAACGGCTTGGATATGTATTCATCCACGCCGAGTTCAAATCCCTGAAGCTCATCCCGCTCTTCTGACCTGGCTGTCAGCATGATCACAGGTGTCTGCGAGGACTGGCGGATCTCTCTGCACACCTGCCATCCGTCCATCTTCGGCATCATGACATCCAGAATAACGAGAGCGATCTCCTTATCCTCATAGAAGATCTCCATAGCCTCCATGCCGTCTCCTGCCTCCAGAACAGTATACCCTTCCCGTCCGAGAAAATCCCGCACAAGCTTGCGCATTCTGCTCTCATCATCAACCACTAATATTTTGACCTTGTCCATCTAACATACCTCCGCAGTATATCATTCTTATATTTCATCATATCAGACGTTTATGATATTTCTGTGAAATACCTGCTCCTATTTTACCATATCACAGCACAAATAGAAAAGGGCCGGAATTCTGCATTTTCACAGAATACCCGGCCCTCTGCCGCGGGCGATCATTTGTCCTGTTTTCTTCTCCTCAGTATGATAAAGAGGACCACGGCCGAAATCATAATGATTCCGCCCCACATTACCGGAAGCGCTGTATCACCGGTACGGGCCCCGGCCTGCCCTGCGCCGCCGTTCTTGCCGCCTGTATGGGCTCCCGGGCGCGCGCCGTTATTCCCCGGAGTAACAGTGCCGCCTCCCGGCGTGTCATCTGACCCCTTGTTCTTCTCCCATCCGGCGTAAAGTACAAGTGTCCTATTTTCATAGTCATCCGGCACCTTATCACCAAAATCCCACTCTGTCGTGCATGCCTTGTCCAGATACCACCCCGTAAATGTATAGCCGTCTCTCTCCGGGTCATCTGGTCTGTCAACCGTATCCCCCTTCACGGTATAGGTGTCCGCCGGCAGATAATAGTCCGTACTTCCCCCATAATTCAGATGATATTTTACGATCACCTGGTTCGGGTCATCCACCCACTTTGCGTAGAGCATTACATTATTTACATTTTCATCATAAGTCATGTACTCACGTTTATCTTCATATTCTCCCGTTGTACTGTTATATTTCCTATACCATCCATCAAATATAAAACCTTTTTTATGTATATCGTCTTGGCCTGGTACTGTCAGTGGGAAGCTGGAAGCGTGCAGATAGTATATATGATACCATCCCGATTGCATTTCCCCGCCTATCTCGTTTAGATACACAGCGGTAAACTCCCTCTCATAGCCTGCTTCCACAATAAATTCGCCTGTCGTTCCCTCCGGGATGGCAGTTATAGGATTGCCTTGCGTATCCTTCCATTCCTTATATACGTACCTTTTCTCTCCCTGCATCCCATTGTTAACAGGGACATTTTGTTTCATCCTCCACTTCTCCGCATCCGGCTCTTCCGGATTTGGCAGGTTAAGCGGCAGGTCTGTAACCTTATATGTATCCGGTCCTGTCAGAAGAGGAAATCCATTTAGAATATATCGGATCGGATATTCCTGTTCCTCCCATTTTGCATAAAGAGTACTGCTGCCCGCAGCGTCCTTTGACTCACCGCCAAGCGGCAGAGAAAAGACCTTTGTACTGTATGACGGTTCCTCATACCATCCCTTGAATTCATACCCCGGCAGAACCGGATCCTTTAAATCATAATACTGCTGTATCGTGTAAGAATCAGGATTCGGATTCTGGACCGTACCTGTGACATGTCCATGTTCATAAACAATAGAGTACTGAATCGGTTCCCAGTAAGCGTAAAGCGTATATACAATACCGTTTCCGCCGAGCTCCCGGGCGATCTGTTCCGGGTTAAGCTCCTCGATTTTCGTCCCTTCGCCCGAAGCCTTCGTATACCATCCCTGGAATGTATAATAATCTCTTGATGCATCCGCAAGCGGCGTACTGCCGGCAGTTCTGCTGATGCCGTATGGATTCTCCGGTGGTTTCGTCCCGCCGTCTGTCACATACCGGACAAGATAAAAACTGTCCTTTAAGTTTCCCGCTCTTACAACGGAAGGAGCAGACATGACAAGCTGCGTCCCCCCGTCAGACTCGTATACTGCCGCAAACTCATAGCGCCCTTCTTCCGAAGGCGTCCAGGTTGTGCCTGCAATTCCCGAACCATCAAGGAGCAGAGATCCTCCCAGTGGCTGAGGTGTACCGCCGTCCTTGCGGTACATGAACGTGACCGTTCCGGACGTGACTGCACCGCCGCCTTTTTCTTTTACAGATGCTTCTATGCTCACCGGCTTGTCCATCTGACCGGCCGCGATGTAATAGGTTCCCTTAAGAGGCTTAAGTTCTCTTTCATCCGCTCCACCTTTGTCACGTGTCAGGCTCGTGATCTCACAGGACGGCCGGCTGTCATCCCCTATGTGCAGTGAGGCCGCTCTGGAATATACCGTTTCTTCTGTAACTGCATTTCCTATGGGCACCTTCTTACGCAGCTGTACCTCCAGCCGGTACTTGTTGTTATCCATCTCTGCCGTGACATTGTCTATTGTCAGCGTATCCGATATCTGGTTATCTGCCGCCACCTGCCAGTCTCCCATATGCGTGTCTGCATCCGGTATATATTCGTACCACTGATAATGCAGTTCGTAACCCTCAGGCGGCGTCAGATTCTGTACAGAAAACACTGCACTTTCTCCCACCTTCACATAGGCATCCTCCGGTTGATCTGCCGGTATGTGTATCCGGCTGTCAGCAGTCTTTGTCGTAACCTCCAGGGGCATACTGTACTCGCTCTCCAGTGAATCCGGCGCTGCGCCGACACCGGTGAAGTAAAATGTGTAATCCTTACCCGGGGTCAGTCCTGAGACGACAAAAAGATTCTCTTTCCTGTCGGCCTCTCCAACCAACGTTTTGTGACTGCCCCCAGTGTCCTGATAGACCCGGTACTTCTCCGCCTGACGCAGTCCGTTGTCAGCCGAATTATCCCAGCCAAGCAGCGCCATATCCGTCCCGGCTTCATACACGTAAGGATTCTCCGGGGGCAGGGGGATATCTTTCCTTGCGTCAGCAAGAGGTCCTACCATGAGTAATGTATCCTTCTTATCCTTGCCCCACGCCGCGTTCCATGCCACAAGGCTGGCCTCATAGGAGTAGAAATTCTTTTCTGTGGGCGGTCCCACAAGCTGTGCTTTTATCCCTTCTCCCTTTGTCGTGACGCTGACATTTCCGGCCTGAAGGTCAAAAACGCCTGCAGCTCCAAATTTTCCCTCCACTTCAATATTTGCAAAGAGGCAGAACTTACCCTTTGCCTGTCCGTATATATCCCCATCCACCGACAGATGGAAGGCGAAGTCCGAAGTCAGCGCACTCTCCTGTGTAAAGGCCATCTCCACCGTTCCCCCGTTGCTTTTTACCGCCATCGGGCCCACGACAGCCGACTTGCCGCCGATGGACTTGATCTCCTCCTTTTGGGACGGATACGTAGAAGGGTCACCTTTGCGGTAATCCGAACTGTACAGTTCACTCATATCGATCTTCTCGATTGGGATGGATGCTGTGCTGTATTTGTCACATAACTTGTTATAATCGTCCACATACATACTACTGTAGACTTCATCAAACTGGATGACCGTATCTGCGCTGTACCAGCCTGCCGGTATCACATCCCCTGCCTTTATGAGCCTGGACGGGTCATTTTCATAATAGGGAGCCACGCCTGTCTCTTTTATGATCTTATCCAGCGCCTGCTGGGTCACCTTTGATTCGGGCAGGTATCTTTTATAATGATACGTCACGATCGGTATGGATAGTATGACAGCGCTGTCCCGCCCGGCATCTGCCGTTATCGTCCGTTCCTGTCCCTTTGTATGGGTTTTAGAAAACTCGTAAGCCAAGCCGATCAGACCCTCCAGGTCAAATCCGGCTCCCCCTGCAAGCCCGTTTCCTACCAGGCCTGCTCCGGCAGCCGCGTCAAACCCGGCCATAAACCCGCCCTGCAGGCTCACATCCCCCCGGGCTCCTGTCGTCCGTTCTCTGGATACACTGAAGGATACGGTCGGGGTACCGCCTGCGCCCAGTTCTCCCCAGTACGGCATGGCCGGTATGGCTGCAAGAGCCTGGGGGGCGCTCCAGCCAAAGTCTTTTCCCTCATATTGATAATAGGCAGCGCTGTTTACATCGCTGACCGGACAGAGTATGATACTGCTGCCATAGCCGAGGGCTCCCCGCTCATACAAGTACTTCTCATTCGTGTTATACTGCTTTACCGAAGTTCCGTCCGCCCACAGCCAGGAGATGTTCATCGTCACATCGTCCTTCTTGGAATAGCTCTGCCATACCACGGCGATCTGCTCGCTGCCGCCTTTATCCTTTGCAAAACGGCCCACGGCCGCACTGCTGACAAAATGGAAGTCTCCCCACTTATTGGCACTTAGATCCATGGACTTGACGACGTCAAATTCTCCGTCCTCCAGTGAATCCCCTGTATCCCCCTGCTTAAATTTTAACACGTGGCCGGCAAGGAAGATATAATCCGAATCATCCTTCTCGTTTAGCTTCGCGGCCTGAAGTGTCACAGCCTCACTCATGCCAAAGTGCTGTCTGGCCGTGATATCACTCGTATCACCAGATACACTGATTTTAAATGCAGTATTGTTTACCTTCTTGTATTTCCCCTTATCGTAGGTGAGCATATTGAGATAATAACCGTCGCGGCCATTGTTATATCCGGCCAGGACGATCTCGTCCTGCCCGTCTCCATCTACGTCCGCCTGAACCGCAGACGCATACCGATAGACATATGGAGTAGGTATGTCCTTTATCAGCTCCACAAATTCCATATCGGCTGTATACTCTTTTTTCAGAGTCCCTCCGTCCATACTGTAGATGGCCAGAGCAGAGACATTACTGTGGTTCGCCACACTGGCAGGACAGCATGCGGTGATGATCAGATGTTCTTTTGCCCCGGCGAGTGAAGATGTAGAAAGTCCGACAACCGGGAAATTCTCCCCGCCGTATCCCTGATCAAACTGCCACGCATCGGAATCGGTATTCAGATCCTTAAGCGGTATCTCTCCGATTTTTTCAAGAGTCATGCGGTCTTTTTCACTTTTCTGTTTAAAGATGGTAATGCTTGGCCCTGTAAAATACGGAGTATAGACCGCAAGCTCGTCCACCCCGTCGCCGTCCAGATCTACCGCAGTCATGGCGGTGAGCGCGGCGGCAGCCCGGGAGCCCAGTTTTTTAAATGCCGTGCCCCCTTTTATATCATAGTTCTGGCTTGTGAGCGGAAGGTAAGCTCCATTCTTCTGCCGCTTCATCGTCTGAAAGAAGAAGCCGCTCTCATAGGTCTTGGAGAAGGTCCCGGTCTCGCGGTAGTACAGGTTCATCTCCACGATCGTACTGTCGTTCATTCCATCCGCCAGCGCCACCGCGTTTTTCCCGACGATCCTGCTGCCGCTCCCTGAGGCCGCGGCATTATCTGTATATGGTACGATCGGACTCGCGTCCAGATTACCGGTCACCTTCTGATTCTTATCGGTCAGCGTGGCATTTTTTTCCGTCAGCGCCTTCATACTGTCAAGAACCGCAAACTGTCCATTGTTCTTACTTGTCTTGTTCATATAGCTCATATACAGCCAAGACTTTGGCGCAGGCTCATAATTCTCAAGCGGATGCTCGTCTGATGTATATTCCTCTATCGTCCCTGCCGGAAGGCCAAATTCCTTGTACGCCTCCTGAGAGAGCGCATCGTGGCGGTTGTCTGCCGCTGCTGCGTTGCTGCTTTCTGAAGCGGCCTGCGCTTCTTTGTCTTCTGTATTCTCAGGCGCTGCATATGACACCGGACCCGGCAGCGATACAAGCATCGAAACCATGACAAGTACCGCCATAAATGCCGCAATCTTCCCTTTTATCCTCCGCATTCCTATCATCTCTCCCTCCATTTAGGTAAATAAACACTAGTATAAGATAATTATATAGCGGTTCAGCGGAGGCGGAAATTATACGGTATTAGACTTTGGACAAATTGTTTTCCGGAATATTATGGAAATAAAGGCAATTATACAAGATATCACTCATACGGTATTAGGTTTTCTGTACTTTGACATTGATCAAGGTATCATCTCTACCGACATCACGATATTTAGAGGAGTAACCGAAGCCACTTTATCCACATACACCGCATAGATGTCACTCTCCCTCTCCAGCGTCTCTTCATCGACATAGAGTCGGGACTTCATTGAAAACGGCCGGTCCAGTTCCCGCTTCCCGGGCCGGATAAATTCAATGTAATTCTGACGGCTCTGGGTCGTGATACGGTATTCCCCCGGACTTCGGGGCTTTGCCGGCACATTGATGTTAAGGATATCTACATTCTCCGGCATGCCCTCTTCCAAAACGCGGGCGGTCCATGTGCGCAGCACTTCTGCGGCCGGGCCGAAATCGGCCGCCTGAAAATCATTGGACCGCTGTATCTTAAGGTCTGTTTCCAGCGACACCGCTATTGCAGGCACGTTATGGCTGACCGCCTCAAACGCGGCTCCGAGCGTTCCGCTGCAGGTCAGCACCGCGCCCATGTTCTCCCCGTAATTGATTCCGCTGACACAGAGGTCCGGCCTGCGGCCTGCCAGCTCTAGTATGCCGTGAGCCGCCGCAAGAGCCGGAGAACCGTGGACGCCGTACGCCCGGACCGTACGGCCGTGTATGTCCATAGATTCCGTCTCGATCACTCCCATATCTTCCGTATCCGGAAATGCCCGTCCCATCCCCGTCTGCTGTGTGTGGGGCGCCGCGATCACGATATCCGCCATGTCCGCCGCCGCTTCGGCCGCTGCCCTCAGGCCGGGAGAATGAATCCCGTCATCATTTGTAATTAAAATAAGTGGTCTTTTCATACGCTTCACCTCGCAAAAGGGGCCGGACCCCCTTGGAATCTCCACAGGGGTCCGGCCCCCATGGCCAAGGGGGTCTGACCCCTTTCAAAATCAATGAAATAGTTCATATGATTTCTTTAATATATCATCTGTGTGATTTGTTATATCCGTATAGATCGGAAGCATCTTTGCGTAGAATTCCACATGCTCCGCATCCGGCTCAAAGCTGTCTTTGATCCTTACCATATTGTCCACTGCCTCGTCAAAGCTTCCGTAGACGCCTGCCGCCACTGCGGCGCAGATCGCCGCGCCGAGGCCTGCAGCGCCGTTCACTTCATTGCGCACTGCCGGAATATTGAACACATCTGCAAAGATCTGCATGAACAGGTCGCTGTTGGATCCGCCTCCGGTGATGATGACTCTGTCAAGCTTCACGCCCATCTCCCCGGTCATGTCGTCCAGATGTTTCTTCATCGTCAAAGCCACCGCCTCAAGAATAGAGCGGTATATATGCCCTCTCGTGTGTCTTCCGTCAAAACCGATCATGATGCCCTTTTTGTACATTGCATCTACCGGAGCCAGCCAGTCCAGCACAGTCATAAGCCCGTCAGAACCTGCCGGCACTTTCTCTGCCTCTTCGCTCAGAAGTTCTTCCGCAGAGAGTCCCTTTTCTTTCGCAGCCTGCACATAGCTGTCCCCGAGGATATCTCTGAACCAGCTGATCGTCCACATCCCTCTTCGGATCCCGTTGCTGTCATAGAGGTATTTGTCCGGCACGCAGGAGAATTTCGGCCATACATACTTCGTATCTCTGAGGAATTCTTTTCCTTCCATCATGGCAGCCGTGTATGTGCCAAGAGAAATACATGCGGTCGTATCCCCCATGCATCCCGTCCCAAGTCCTTCCACTGCCTTGTCGTTGGATGTCGCCACGACCGGAAGCCCCTGCGGAAATCCTGTCGCCTCAGCTGCTTCTTTCGTCACATATCCGAGCACATCCCCCGGCATCACAAGGTCAAAAAGCATCTCTCTTGGCATCCCTGTCGACTCATAAGCTGCCGGGTCATCCGACCAGTCCCATTTGTCCACATCGATCGGCCATACGCCTTCGTAATTGGCAACCGTATCCTTGAATTCACCCGTCAGGCGGTTGGTTATGTAGCCTGAAGACGCAACGATGTATTTCACATCCGGGTTCGTATGTTCATAAGGCTGCGCAACACGTACGTCCATCCAGCTTAATGCAGGCTGCGCAAGTGTTCCGTCCGCCTTGAGATAGGCACGGCAGTAACGGATCGTACAGAGGCCGATTCCCACAATGTCTTCTATGTTTCCTTTAAAGCTGGCCATACATTTCTTAGCCGCCTCGCAGATGGCGTCCCACCAGTCGTCGTCCGGGTGTTCTACAAGTCCCGGCTCCGGCAGGTTGTAAGGCTTCAGAGGATGTTTTCCCTCACATACGATATTGCCCTTTGTGTCGAAGATAAGTATCTTGGCACTCTGGGAACCTTCATCTACTCCGATGATATATTTCTCACTCATTGGTCCAAACCTCTTTCTTTGTCTAAGTTTTCTGTAAATAAGCTGTTACCTTACAAGGTAGCCTCCGTCCACAACTAATACCGTTCCGTTCACGTAATTGGACGCCTGGCTTGCAAGGAATACGGTGGCACCCATAAGATCCTGTCTCTCCCCCCAGCGGTCAGCCGGAATGTGGTCTTTGATCTTGTTGTATTTTTCATCGTTTGCGCTGCCTGTTCCTGAAGTCATGGCAGTCTGGAAATATCCAGGCGCAATACCATTTACAGATATGCCGTATTTTCCGAGCTCATCGGCATATGCTTTTGTAAGTCCCATGAGGCCTGCCTTCATGGCCGCGTACGCAGGAGAGCCAAGTCCGCCGAGGAAGGAGAACAGGGAACAGATATTGATGATCTTACCGCTCTTCTGCGGAATCATATATTTTGCGACTGCGTGGCTTAAGTCAAAAGCGCCCGTCAGATTGATAGCGATCATCGGATCCCACTCTGCTCTGCCAAAGTCAAGTACATCTGCTATCTTGCAGATTCCGGCACAGTTTACGAGAATATCAATGCTGCCGTATACTTCAGCACATTTCTCGGCAACCTTGTCACACATCCCGTCTTCAGTCAAGTCTCCCTGCATAAATGTATACTTCACACCACAGTCTTCGATCAGCTTCTGTGTTGTCCCGTCGTCATCTACAAACGCAAATGCGAAAATGTTGGCTCCTGCTTTTGCGAGCGCAAGCGCAAACGCCTGGCCCAGCCCGCTGTTTCCACCTGTAACGATTGCGTTTTTACCTTTCAGTGAAAAGAAATCCATAGAAAAATCATTGATATTTAAGCTCATTTTAATACCTCCATATGTTATTTGATCATTATTGCAAAAGAGCCCGCCGCCTCTGTCTGCGCACAACAGGACCGGAATGCCGGACGGGATACAGTCTTCCCGCAGACAAAAAAAAGAGCAACTTCCACCCACTGCACGCAGGTAAAAGTTACTCTCTCTTCCGCTCTTTTAGTAACTATGTCCATTGTAAATCGTGTCATATCATTTGTCAATATCGTGATTATACTTAAAAGTGCCCTCTCGTTTTTATGCATATTGTATAATTCTCTTCTCATTACTCAGCACCGGAGTAAACCGCTCCACCTGAAACTTCCTGACGAACAGCTCGCATTTGCATAGAAACAGATAGTATACATTTCTTCCGCAGCCCCGCAGCGTCTCAAAATTCCCCTGCCCCTTGGCGATACAGAGGTCTGCAGCGTCCACCGCCTCCCTCGCCTCACGGCTGATGGCGTCAATGGGCGTTCCCGGTATGTCTGTCCCGTTCGGTATGACGACGGCGATCTTGTCCATCCCGGCCAGCGCGGCGTCTTCTGACGTCGCATCATTTAACACCGGCACTCCCCGCACAAGCACCGTCACCTGCAGCTTCGGATACAGCTCCTTTATCACACGCAGAAATACCTTGTCCAGCACGATCTCTCCTGCGTTGTCGGTGATATATACGAGTCTTAAAGCTCTGGACAGATCCTCTGAAAGCCTGGACGCCTCCTCCATGTCAAGCTTCACCTGCGGGCGGGCGGACAGGAGCTCTTTGAGCTTTTCTTCCTCCACATCCGACATGGCCCCAAAGTCTATGTAATTCCCGGTGACAGCATACTGAAGGGCCGCAAAAAAGCGGTCTTTCTCCCCCATCACCTCATCATATACCTCTTCTTCCCGCCGAAGCAGCAGTTCATTGTACTTCCTTTTCGGCAGGTCAAAGGCGTCCGTGATTCCGGTCTGTTCCCCCAGCAGGCTCATGGCCCGGGCCATGAGCACAGGAGCTGAAGTATCCGGATCCGCGCAGGCAAGCTGCTCCTTTATATGCGCGAGCACGCCTGCCGAGGTGCTCTGCGGCACCTGATACTGCAAAAGAAGGCTCTCTGCCTTTTTCAGGCAGCACGCATAACATTCTTTATCTGCTCTCATCTTGTTCTCCTCACTCCTAACAGTCCCACATCTTCCGGTTCGTGGTGGATACCGCAAATGCGCCGGCTTTGAGCGCTCCCATCACATCTTCTTTGTCCAGAATGAGGCCGCTTGCCACCACCGGCTTATCGATCTCTTCCAAAAGATATTGTATGACCTTCGGCAGTCCTGCCGGAAGAAACTCAACCACATCCGGATTGCAGTTCTTCACATGCTTGACGATATTGGCATACGTGAGCGCATCCATCATATAGAATCTCTGTATCGTAAACATGCCCAGCTCGTTTGCGCGCTTGATAAGTCCCGGTTTCATGCTGATGATGCCGTCTGCCTCCGTATACTTCTGAATAAAATCTACACTGATCTCTTTTGAAGACAGACCTACGATCAGATCTACGTGAACGATCGCCTTCTTCCCCATCTCTTTCACTTTCTGGACGATATCCGCGATCGTACAGATGTCCCCGTAGATGATATAGACGATACCGCACTCCGATTCCCTGCAGCCCTCCAGCCACTCCTCATTTTTGATGGCCGGAATGACCGGGCAGGCCTCCGTCGCTTCCATAAAATATTCTTTCGTCAAAGACATAATCATTTACTCCTTTTCAATCGGCAGCCGCGGGGTCACAATAGGACGCCCCTTGCTGTCATAATCTTCCTTGTGCACATCATACTTCTGCGGATTCCGGCTTATCTTCCACAGTCCTATTATCATGATGATGACAAGGAACATATTCGGAAAACCGCCGAGATTGGACGCTGCCTTGATCCCGTCGATCCCCGCGAAGCTGATCAGAAGCCACGTCATGAGTGCAATGGAGATTCCCCAGACGATCTTAAGCCAGGAAGGAGATTCCTGCTCGTCCTGAGTGATACCGTTCGTACACAGTCCTGCCATGGCGTTCGTATTGGAATCCGATGCCGTGACAAAGGAGATGAACACAATAAACAGATAGAACGGGATAACGATCACCGCCAGCGGCAGCTGGTCAAACACTGCATATACAACAGACTCTGTTCCTTTATTTAACAGCGTGTCATACAGCCCTGCGCCGTTCATCTCATAGTAGATAGAGGCCGTTGCAAACAGCCCCATCCATATTGTGCTGAAGACTGCCGGTATAATAAAATTGCACTTGATGGCATCTTTTATCGTATAACCTCTCAGTATCTTTCCGAGGAACACTGCTGTGATCGGTGTCCACGCAAGCCAGTTGCACCAGTAGAATATAGGCCAGCTCTTCGCCCAGCCGTCCTGGAAGATATCGCCCGTCATAAGACTCATCCTGAAGAAGTCCTGTATATATGCTCCCCAGGACTCCGCTGAAAAATTCAGCATAAATGCCGTCGGCCCAAATACAAACAGAAACAAAAGCAGGACCATATATACTTTGGCATTGATGGAGGAAAGCAGACGGATTCCTTTCATGATTCCGGAAACACTCGATATGATAAATGTCGTAACGATGACCGCAATGATGATCCCCCACGATACCGGGCCGCTCTCAAACCCGAACACCTTTTCCACACCGCCGCCTATCGTCATCGTACCTGTTCCGAGCGACGCCGCCATTCCGGCTACAAGGGCGAACAGACAGATGACATCCACAACTCCATTATACTTCTTTACCTTCTCCCCAAATACCGGCACAAGGGCGGAGCCCATCGAATAGGACTGGTTCATGTTGTAAAATACAAAAGCAAATATCAATGTGGCCACGGTATAAATAGCATATGGAGACCACGTCCATTCAAGGAACATCGTCTTCATGGCAAAAAGCGCAGAACTGGCGCCTCCTGCCTCCACTCCTTCCGCCACGGCCGGAGCGTTCATATGATACAGCGGCTCTGCGCAGGCCCAGAACAGGATCCCGGCCGCGATCGTCGTACAGAGTGTGATCCATACGAGATCGAGAAACTTCATCATCGGTTTTGCTTTACTTCCCCCGATCCGCACCTTCCCAAGCGGAGAAAAATATACCATGATCACTGTTATCACGCAGCCGACCGTGGTCAGATTGAACGCCCACGCAAAGTTGCCCAGTATCCAGTTGGTCACAGCGTTAAGCCCCGCCATAAACGCATCGCCGTTTGTAAGGCTTACGACGACCATCGCCACAAGAAGAAGCCACGGCGGGAAGAACACCCCTTTTCTCAATGACAGCTTCACTGTTTTCTCTCTTACTTCCGCCTCCATACAGTCACTCCTTTCTTATTACTATATTTATAAAGCCGCACCCATATTTCGCTGCAATTTTCTTCAGTTCCCCGGACTCTTCCTCACTCACTATGCGTCTCGGAACCGTAAATACGTCCCGGTCCGCACGGATGACGATCACATGCTCTGAACAGAGAAACTTAAGCTTCTTACCGGACAGCTTTATCTTCTCATTTTTATCCCCCGCTATTATACATGATTCTGTGATCTCCAGCCGGTATTCCCCGCCCCGGGCCGCCATCTTTCCCGCCCGTCTCCTTCTGCTGTACACAGCGCCGTATGCCATATAAAACAGCAGCAGTATAATGAGCAGCAGAAGCAGAAACAGAAAAAACTGTCCCGGATCCTTCATATATGCTGTTAATACGAGAACACCGAGGATACTCAATACCCAGAGATTGACGGTCCGAAACCGTCCTTCTCTGCGCCAGTTCAGATCGAGAAGCGCTTCTTCGATCTCTTTTTGTTCTAATTTATAAATGAATCTCAGGAGAACCATCACCTTTCCCGGCCCCGAGCCTCTTGATCAGCTCCGGCACTATCTCATACAAGTCCCCGCACACCGGATAATGGGCAATCTCAAATATCCTGGCGTCGGGATCTGTATTGACCGCAATAATATTCTTTGTGTGTCTCATGCCTGCCATAAACTGGACCGTGCCGGATACACCGCACGTGATCATGTAGTCAGGACTCACTGTGCTTCCCGAAAGTCCTATCTGCCTCTCAGGCGGCATCCACCCTTTCTCAACAAGCGCGCGGCTTGAAGCCAGCTGCCCACCGAGCAGCCCGGCAAGTTCCCGAAGCATCGCAAGGTCTTCTTTCTTCTTCACACCTCTGCCTGCCACAACGAGTACATGCGCGTCCGTTATCCCCCCGGAAGCCTCCTTCTCCTGTACATCCAGGATCCGGAACGAATCGTCCGCCGGCCGCACTGTCTTCCTTACGATCTCTGCCCTGCCGGGGTTTTCCCCAAAGAACGCCTCCATAATGCCGGGCCTTACTGTCGCAAACTGCGGCCTCGTAAACTGTGTCACAATGCTGGCCATCACATTGCCCCCAAAGGCAGGCCTGATCTGTACAAGGTTGTCCTCTTCGTCTATGTCAAGCGCTGTACAGTCCGCCGTAAGTCCGCTCCCAAAGGCAACCGCAAGACGCGGCGCCAGAGCGCGTCCCTCATAAGTTCCGCCGATAAGTACAACAGATGGTTTTATGTCATATATACATTCTGTCATTATCTTTTCATATAAAACAGGGCTGTACTCCTCTTCTGTCTCATATAGATAAATTTTATCCAAAGCACAGTCCGCGAGCTGTTTGGGAACATCTTCCAGACCGCATCCAATAGCCGCCGCGTACACTTTGCCTCCAAGCTTTGCCGAAAGCCGCGCCGCCTCTGCAATGAGCTCCCGCCCTACGGGATGCAGTTTTCCCCGCCTGCATTCCAGATATACGAGAATTCCGGACCACGCTGCTGTATCTGCCTGCCTCATACCCGCTCCTCCTGTACATCCGTATTCAGTATATTCCATATATACTCTGCCGCTTTCTCTTTGCTTACGTTCACAAGTTCCCGCCTCTTCGTGCGCTCCGGCGGAAAGATCCTGCGGACTCTTGTGGCAGAGCCTTTTAAACCATAGTTTTCTTCATTTCGGTCCTCAAAAGATGTCATATCCAGCATATGTATTTCCTTTTTTCTCCCGCTGATCTTAAGCTTCAGAGAGGGCATTCTCGGAACAAACGCATCCTTTTCAACAGACAGGAGGCACGGCAGCTCTGCCTGTGCCGATATAACCCGGTTATCCATATTATAACAAATCTTAACGGTATTTTGTGATATTTCTGATATTTCTGTCACCCAGCTCACATGCAGAATGTCCATCCATTTTGCCAGGGCGCCGCTCACCTGTGCAGTATCTCCGTCTGTCGTCTGCTTTCCGCACAGGATCAGGTCATACTTTCCGACAGAGCCGATCGCCTGCTTAAGCGTATAGGATGTGGCGAGCACATCCGCCCCTGCAAATGCCCTGTCACAGATAAGATATCCTTCATCCGCCCCCATGGCAAACGCCTCCCGCAGCACATGCTCCGCTTTTGCCGGCCCCATGGTAAACACATGGATCTGTGCTCCATATGTCTCCTTCAACTGAAGGGCGGCCTCCAGGGCCGCCAGATCATACACATTTACAATGGCCTCCAGGCCGGTCCGGATAAGTACGCCCGTCTCCGGGTCCATATTTCCCTCAGAAGCGGCGGGCACCTGTTTCATACATACAGCGATTCTCATACGCCCCCTGCCTTTCCGCCTATAATATTCCCTCTGTTCCATACAAAGCCGGCATCCAGTTCTTCCTTCAGTTCTGTGCAGAGCTCGATATACGGCTTGGAAAGAAGTCCGTCCAGTATCCGGAGCTTCAGCTTTCCGATGCCGTGTTCCCCGGTCACCTGTCCGTGACGTTCCCTCACTTGCGCCGCCCACTTTCTTATGAGCGCGATCCCCTTTTCATAGTCGTCATGATCATCGGGCAGTATATTCACATGAAGATGGTTCTCCAGGGCATGGCCGAAAATACTTGCTTTCAGCCCGGCCTGCTTCAGTTCCTCTGTCATATTGCAGAGCGTATCCGAAAAAGACATGTCGGAAATGACCATGTCTGTTCCAAGCTTGGTGATGCGCTCGTCGTTCCGGCGGACTTCTTCTATATAAAGATTGGCCGTCTCTGCCGCCCCGTGCCGGAACGCGCGGAGCCTCTCCACATCCGTCTCACCGGAGACAGCCCACGCTTCATCCGGATCGCTGCCGCACACCATGGCAGTCTCCATGAGCGACTCTGCCAGCAGCTCGATCTCATCTTCCTCACCGTGGAGCTCTACGTATACCATCCCTTCCGTCTCTTCACTGATGTCCGGGAGCTCTTTGATCTTCGTCATGACTCCTTTGTGCTTTTCGATCAGATCCATAGACGTCCTGTCGATATATTCGACTGCGGCGACCGCGGCGTTCTCACACTCAGGCATATGCTGCCTCAGAATATCCACAAACCGTCCGGCTTCTTTTGTCTGACCGAAGAAAAAAGCGATCCCCCATATGCCGGCCGGCTTTGGAAGCAGCTTCAGCGTCAGCTCGCTCATAACACCTGTGATGCCTTCTTTTCCAAGTACGGCGTCTATCCGGTCGATCACACGGCCGGAAGGAAGCGTCATTTTCTGCCCTTTCTCCACCGTAATGACCTGTCCGTCACTTTTCACCAGTCTCAGTGATTCAATATATGTTCTGGCGGGCCCATACAACAGCCGGCTGATACCCTGGGCGTTTGTCGCCGCGATACCGCCGGCCGTGGCGGAAGTCTCCGTCGGGTCCGGCGGCCAGAACAGCGGATTTTTACGGAACGCGGCCGCGATCTCCCTGCTTAAGTCCATCAGGTTGATTCCGGGCTCTACGGTTATCCGCCCTGTCCCGTCTTCCAGAAGAACACTGCTTTTTACCTTATTCATACGGGACAGGTTCATGACATGCCCCCCTTCAGGTACTGCCGCGCCGGTAATTCCGGTTTTCCCTCCCTGGATCGTTACAGGTAAGCGCTCCCCGTTCACGGCGCGAAGCACCTCCTGTATCTCTTCTTCGCTTTCCGGAAAAGAAATGCTGTCTGCAAAGCCGGAAAACTTTGACTCATCGATCAAAAACTCTTCATATTGTTCTTTCATCGGAAATATCAATTGTCTCATAAAACTATCCCCTGTCGTTTACTTTTCTGCAAGTTTCCGCAACGCTTTCATTACCGGGACAAAATCATCCGCCACCGCCACATCGGCCTTCTTCATGATCGGCGCCTGTTCGTCCGTATTAATAGCTACAATAAACTTGCTCTTCTCTATTCCCGCGTAAAATGCAGCGGCGCCGGATACGCCTGCCGCGATGCAGATGTCCGGCTTAAGCATTGCCCCTGACACACCAATCAACCTGTTCATCGGAGCCCATGCATTCATGGCCGCCGGACGGCTGACTCCAAGTTCGCCGCCGAGCGCTTCTGCCGATTTCTGCAGAAACTCCGCATTCTCTTTATTTCTGACACCTCTGCCCGCAGCTATCACGATGTTCGCATCGCCAAGCCCGCCTGATGTTTCTTCGGCGCATGTCTCTCTTGAAACCACAAATCCGGACTTCTGCGGACATTGGATCTCCCTGAAGTCACAGAATTCTTTTTTCTCCGGCTGCTGCCGGTCCATTCCTTTTGCCAGAGATATGCAGTATGGACCTCTTCTCATACAGAACGCGCCTTCCATATGATTCGCATACACCATCTTCCGGACTGTCAGCCGTTCTTTTTTCTCAAGGCTGTGAACAGCCGTGACGGAACTGCCCCCGGCCCGTTCGGCCAGGCGTACGGCCAGTTCTGTTCCGCTGTATCCGCTCCCGAAGATATAGAGATCTTCCGGCAGGATCTCCCCGTGCAATGCCGCAAGCACCGTCTCAGGGCAATATTCCCCGGCTGTTACGGCCGCCGCGCTTTTGGAAACATGTCCGTTTAATTTCTCTGCATCTGACATGTCCCGGCACAGGATAAAGGCTTCTCCTTCTTCTGACTCTGACAGGAAGGCCCTTTTAAAAGCACAGAACTCTTCCAGCTGCCGGTTTATATCTTCCGAGTGAGCATTTATGATACAATGATATCTCATACTTTTTCAAGCCTTTCTTTCAAATATGTCTCAAACAGTTTCTCCGCCTTCTCTTCCGGAGTATCTCCGTCAATAAGCACCGTGTCCCTGCTCTCTACCACCTGCTTCAATTCCACAAGTTCCACAGCCGGCTCTGAGACGCCCCCCTTACTTCCCAAAAGAGTTTCCCAGTCCGGGCTTATATGTTCGACCGGCTTCTTGCCAAACTTCATCTTGTCTTTCAGCGTAGGCACCCTCAGATAGGCGGAAGGAGCGTTCCCTGCCGCCAGAACACACGGAACCGTAACCGTCTGTACCGCCGTGCATCCATCTTCCTGGCTCGTGACCTTCAGATGCGCTTCATCCACCGGTTCCATCGCCGTCACCTGGGTGATACACGGCCACCCGAGCATTTCTGCCAGGAGGAGCGGCGTCTTCATATTACTGCCGTCTGAACTCTGGATACCCATAACTACCACATCCTGAGCCGCATTATGTCTTACGTGATCCGCCACTATCTGTGCAATAATTTCCGGACAGAAACGGATGTCCGTGTCCCCGTCCGCCTCGACCCGTACCGCGTGCTCAAACTTCAGTGCATAAAGCGTCTTTAAAAATGTCTCATGCTGCCGTCCGCCTACGGTGAGCGCGTTCAGCTCATATACGACGTCAAAGCCTTCTGATAAATCAGAAAGCTTTAACATCATTTCCAGTGCTCCTTCATCAAAACAATTCCATAAAAGTTTTGCGTATCCTGTATCTACCCGAAGCCGGTCATCTGCGGTCCAGTCTTCTTCAGCTATCAGATCCAGATCAGGTACTATTTTAAAACACCCTAATATCTTCATGGCTTATTTTCTGAGGGGGATCAATGTTCCCATGTTCATGATTCCGTTTGGATCAAACGCCTGTTTCAAAGTTTTGAGCATATAATAGGAAGAACCGTATTCCTGTGTCACGTATTTTGCTCTTGCTTTGCCGAGGCCGTGGTGGTGAACAATAGATCCGCCGTATTTGATAACCTGTTCGCAGATGATCTGGTTGATTCTGTCATGGTACTTGTTGATCTCTTCTTCCGGCGCGCAGTCTACGATATTATAATAGTATACGAAATACATATTCGTACCGTTGATGTAGCTGTGTGAAGAATGTCCGCCCATGAGAGTCATATCCGGAACCTCTTCCATGATCCTGTCACATGCTGTCTTATAGATATCATAGATGTTGTCCCAGCTTCCTGATACTTCTGTCGTGATACCGATATTCTGTGTGGCTTTGATCTCTTCTTTTTCTTCTGCGATCTGCTCCGGTCCCCAGTTCAGTCCGCCGTACCATTTCTCAATGAGTTTCGGGTCAACCTCTTCAAGCTCCGGATGTTTGGACATCATCTCTTTGATCCCTGCCTCAATTGCCGGCGTAATGTTTGCAGGGCCTTCTGCCATCCAGATCAGGATAGCCTTTCCTTCCGGAAGCCATGCGCTGAAATGCTGCTGCGCGTCTGCCGCGTCATAGAGTCTTGCAAAAGAAGGTTTGTATCCTGCTACCATAACTTCACGCAGACAGTCAAATCCAAGCTTCATATACTCATCATCCAGCATATATCCGATGTAACGGTTGTTTTCCGGCTGCCATTTAAATAACTTTAATGTAACTTCAGTTATGTAGCAGAGCGCTCCTTCATTTCCGCAGATAATATGTCTGATGTCAGGCCCTGCAGCACGTCTCGGCACATTTTTGATCCTGCAGATCTTACCGTTCGGGAATACTGCCTCAAGTCCCACGATCATGTCCTCAATTCCGCCGTACAGCGTTGAGAACTGTCCGATACTTCTCGTCGCTACAAGTCCTCCCATCTGAGCCAGAGGCTTGGACTGCGGAGAATGTCCTGTCGTATATCCTCTCTCTCTGAGCATGTCATCCAGCTCCTGAAGCGGTACGCCGCACTGGCATGTAACCTGCATGTTGTACTCATCCACTTTGATCACCTTATTCATAGTAGAACCATCGATAACCACGGAATCCTTAAGCGCTGTCTCAAGACCTCCTTCGATCGCAGACTGTCCTGTTCTCGGTACTACATTGATCTCATTATCATTGGCGAACTGAAGCACCTCGGATACTTCCTCCGCGCTCTTTACATATACTACCGCTGCCGGTATCGGCTGTGTGTACACTTCACATACCTGCTCATATTTTCTGTATCTGTCGAGACTGCTCTCCTTTAATACCTGTTCGTCTGTTACGACCTGCTCGCTGCCAAGAATGTCAACTAACCCTTCTACGATTTGTTCTCTTGAAATAATTGCCATGACTCTGGACTCCTTTCACTATTAACACGTTTTTTCTTTGATACCTCACTGAAAGAGATAAGGAAGCGCAACACGGTGCAAAGTTCCGTAAACGCAAAAAAAGAAAAGCAACACAACACGGGCAGTACGCCTGCCACGTTGGTTACTTTTCTCTGAAAATCTCTTTCGGTAACTGCATATAGTATAAAACCATATGCCGGGAGTTGTCAATTGTTTATTTTTCATATTATTATATCCGGCTTTTTGTGCACAATGTTTATATTTCGTTTTTTTGTCTTTTAGTGATTGACTTTTTTTCACAATTATTTTATTATTCGAGTTAGTTACAAAGAGTGAAGAGAGAAGTAACGCCACCCTGGCATTACTTTTCTCTTTTTTTGTTACATTAATAACAGGTACGGCGGCTGCAGCGTCTGTACCACCAATATTATTATAGTTGATCTGGAGGCGAAATCATGAACAAAGCTTTTGTTAAAAAGTATGGTACCCTGCTTCTTCTTGCGACAGGTGCCGGAATCATTTTTCAATTACCGTACATCCGTGAGACCTTCTATGTGCCGATTCAGAATGCCATGAATCTTTCCAATGCACAGATGGGACTCTTATCATCCGGATATGCAACAATGTCACTTTTCTCTTATTTCATAGGAGGTATTATCGCCGATAAGTTCTCGGCAAGGAAACTGCTTACCTTTTCCTTCATCGCGACAGGTATCCTGGGACTTTGGTTCTCCACCTTCCCCGGCTATACCATAAGCCGCGTGATCTTTGTACTTATGGGTATCTCTACTATCATTACATACTGGTCTGCCTGCATCAAGGCAACGCGTATGCTCGGTACCGACGAAGAGCAGGGACGTCTGTTCGGCCTGCAGGAAGGTCTCCGCGGTATCATGAACGCACTGCTCGTGTTTGGTATGACAGCCGCATTTACACGTTTTGCCGATGAAGTTGCAGGCGCGTCAGCGGCTATCAAAGTATGCTCTATCGTAGTCATTATAATAGGTATCCTCAACTTTATCTTTATCGAGGACACAAAAAAGGAAGAAAACTCAGAATCTTTGGCAGAAATCACAAAAGGAATGTTCAAGGCCCTGCTCATTCCCAGAGTCTGGCTGCTCGTAGCAATTGTTTTCACTGCCTACAGTGTATACGGACTGATCGCGTATGCGACCACATTTGCACAGCAGTTCTACGGATTATCCGCCGCTTCAGCCGCAACACTCGGCGGTGTCCGCTACCTGATCCAGGGCGCCGGCGGTATTGTCGGAGGCTTCCTGGCCGATAAAATGAAGTCCCGGTTTAAAGTCATCATCGGCGGATGTATCGGCCTCGCTTTATCTTTCGGCCTCTTCATCGTAATGCCGTCCAAAGCTTCTCTCTGCGTTATGGTAGTAGCCAACTTCTTCGTAGGCCTGTTCTTCATCTACGCTGTAAGAAGCCAATACTTTGCAGTACACGACGACGCCGGAATCCCTATCAACATGAGCGGACGTGTGTCAGGCATTGCCTCCTGCCTGGGATATACACCTGACATCTTCATGTACACCTTAGTCGGAAGCTGGATGGACAACTACGGCAGGACCGGCTACAACATGACATGGGCCTACGCGATGATAGCCGCAGTCCTCTGCGCCATCATCACCTTCATCCTGAGCCGCATCGTCAAAAAAGAAAACGCACAGAAAACCGCATAATCCAATACCTAAAGAAGACACGGCGCATATGAGCACCGTGTCTTCTTAATCTACATCCTAACAATACCATCCATCGAGACACCCCAGGGAATCTCTCCCGGTTGAGTATTTTAAACACCTGGAGATGAACAGGCGAAGCGGGCGGGTGCACATAAGCGGTTTATGGGCGTTCGGAGTCAGGTGAGAAAGCCGTTGCTGCAGAAAGAGCCGGAATCAGATACGTGGATGTTATCACAAATAACATCCACGAGAGCCTCTGAGGAAAGAAATCCCTTCAGGATTTCATTCCGAATAGGCTCGGTTATCCGATTCCGGCTCTTTCTGCGGTTACGGCTTCCCGCCTGACGCAGCGCCCATAAACCACTTCTGTGCACCTGTCCGCTTCGCCGTCCACCGCCAATCTTTCAAAAACACTACATCTCAAATTCTCACTTAATGGAAATAATGCGCCCCGATCTGCATTCCAGACCCACCCTGGTCAAAATAGAGGCAGTCCCCTATCGGGTTAGCTCCCGCAAGCGCATCTGCGGCGGCCGCTCTTGCCGTGTCAGTGTACCCGCCGGAAGACAGTACCTGATCGAGCCAGCCTGTCACGGCCGGACCGAACTGTCCTGACTGGTAGATGACGTCACGGATGGAATTAGGGAAGATTCCGCTTCTCACCCGGTTCATTACGACCGCACCTACGGCAACCTGTCCGTCATACGGCTGATTTCCCGCCTCGCAGAATATGATCGCCGCCAGAAGGTCCTGGTCTGACTGGCTCGCTGAAACTGCCCTTTGCTGCGCTGCCTGAGCCGCCTCCTGGGCAGCTTTTTCCTGAGCGGCCTTTTCCTGGGCTGCTTTCTCCTGCGCCGCCTTCTCCTGGGCTGCTTTTTCTTCTGCTATTCTTTTTTCTTCCGCGATCCTCTTTTCTTCTGCGATCCGTTTTTCTTCTGCTATTTTCTGCTGTTCTTCTATTATCTTCTGGGTTGTCTCTTTCATGTCCATAAGACAGGATGCGTATTTATCTGCATTTGCATCCGCCGTTACCGGCAAAGCCTCCGGTTCACCCGCCGCCGCTTCGCTGGAATACCCTGCGGTAAACAGCGACGTGACAGTTAACAATGTTACGAGAAGCCCCACATGTTTTTTAGATTTCATAAATTTATACCCTCCTGAAAATAACAATATTTTAAAATTGTTTTAATTAATTATATTCAGATATTTTCTATTTATTACAATTGTTACATATTTGTTACGATTTTATTCAAAAAAATAAAGCTTATTTAAAAAGCTTTTGTTATTTTTCTCGAAAAATATGTTATTTTGATCGCGCCGGACAGCAAAGTGCGTAGAATTCCGAACGAATTCTACGCACTATTTTTTTCGCCGCTTATTCTGTTATTCTCCTATGACCGGCAGAGTAAACCACACTGTAGTTCCTTTCCCCATATCACTTTGTATATCAATTTTCCCGCCGTGATTCTCTATGATCTCTCTGCAGATGGCAAGACCGAGCCCTGTGCCGCTCTCATCCCCGCGGCAGAACCGGTCAAAGATATGGGGCAGGATCTCCGGCGATATACCGTCGCCGGTATCGGCTACCTCCAGGCGTAGGCGCCCTGACTCCCGGCGAAGACTCACTGTGATCACTCCGTCCCTCGTATGTCTGCCGGCATTCGCCAGCAAGTTTATGACCACCTGCGCCAGCTGGTCGGCGTTGCCGTTCACCGCAGGCAGGCCGGATTCGATCTCCACCGACAGGCGGCTGCCCTGCTTTTCAGCCAGCGCCTTATATGTACGGGCAGTTTCCTCCGTCAGTTTTGCAAGGGACACCACGGTGTCCTGCGCGCCCTTATCCCGCATCCGGTTCAGATTCACAAGACCGTTTACGAGCTTGGCAAGACGCCTGCCCTCCGCCGCGATGGCATCCAGGTCTACACCCGTCTCCTCGTCTATGGCTCCGGCCCGTATGTTCCTGGCCGCAAATTCGGCGTTGGCTACCATGACTGTCAACGGTGTTTTCATTTCATGGGAAAGATCTGTATAGAATTCGCCTTTCAGGCGGGCCAGCTCCTCCGCCGCCGCCTTCTCCGCCGCCATACGCTCCTCCCGCTCTCTGGCCATGCGCACTTCCCGCATGGTGCCGAAGAACATTGCCGTCATGGCAAACAGCACAAACACAGCGATCGCCACCTCCGATATGGCAAAACGCAGGGCAGGCAGCAGAAAAACATCCCGATGATAGCACATGTCCCAAACGGCCGCAAACACCAGAAAAGCAAATCCTGACAGCACGGCAGCCTGTTCCGCGGCCGGCCGCCGCCATCGCAGAATGAGCCGCACAAAAAAATACAGGGCAATGACTCCCAGCAGCACGACTCGCCATACTGCTGTGTAGGATATCAGCAGCGTGGAAGCGAACACATCCAGTACGGCAACTGCCCCGCACAAGATACTGGCAGCCAGTGAAAACCATTTTTGCAGCACACCTGGGAAGATCAGGTATAAAAGCCACACGAGCAGAATGCCGCTCAGCGGCATCGTCAGGTATTCAAGCCGGAACAAAACCACCCACGGCAGCTTCGGCAGTATCACATCGAGCAGCCGCTGCCCGGTAACTCCGGTGCGCACAAACCACGTAAGGCAAAACAAAGCAAACAGCAGATTCGGTTTGTAGTTCCTCATCATCAGATATAAGATCAAGTGGACGACAAACAGCACAAGGTACACACCCATTAATATGACTTCCGGCCAAAGATTCCGGGAAATATACTGGTCGATCTGTTCCGGCGTGCCGATATAAAAATGTCCGTAGGACCCGCCGTCCTTATGAATGAAATTGGACGCCTGCTGCACTATGACGATCTCACCGTTTTCATCCGGCGACACAGGCAGCACAAAGAACTTCACGCCTGGCCTGGCTGATTCACGGCTGTCTCCCGGCGCGCCTGCCTCAAAGAGCAATTCACCGTTTACATACATGCGGCTTGCGAAGTCCACGCTGTACCCGCAGATGAGATAGCTGCCGCTCGGTATTATCAGACGCATCCGGCTGGTAGCATATTGAGTCTCATCCCCCGGCTGTCCTGCCTGTATGTCGCCGCGCCGCGAAAATTCCTCCGGGGAAAGCAGCGCATCCGGCACATACTCCACATCGCCGTCAAGCCTGACTGCCGACTGTTCAAAACCGGCGGCAGCCAAGTCCCATGTCCCGGCTTTTGAATCGATCGTGCGGACCTCATCCACGCGCGGCTTGACGCTCCACACTGCCAACAGCAAAACTGCAATGAACGGCAGGACTGCCATGAGGATCCACTTTTCTCTTTTATCTGCCATAACGCCGACTCCTTACATTAAATATAATTTTTTATATTATATCAGCTTATGGCAGGAATAGAAACCGTTTCAGTCATCAACGCTCTAATATATGTCCGTCCGTCGATATCACGACGACATGCCACGGTATAAATTTACCGCTTTCCTTAAGAGCTGATGCCGCGGCATGTTCGATCCCTCCACAGCAAGGCACTTCCATCCTTACAATGGTCAGACTCCTGACATCGTTCTCTCTTATGATCTCAGCCAGTTTCTCACTGTAATCAGTGTCGTCCAGTTTGGGGCAGCCGATGAGCGTCACCTTGCCCCGTATAAATTCCTGATGGAAGTTTCCGTATGCGTATGCCGTACAGTCTGCTGCTATAAGCAAGTCGGCGCCGTCAAAGTAAGGTGCGTTTACAGGCGCTAATTTTATCTGCACCGGCCACTGCCGAAGCATGGAATGCACTGCCGGCGCCTGACAGGCTGTCCCGGAGGACGGCTCTCTTACGATCTGCCCGGAATGGCTGCCCGGACAGCCGCACGGCAGTGTCCCATCCTTTTCATTGGTTTTCTTCCTTTTATTCCTCCGGACAGCTTCCTCATCATATGCCGCCGCTTCCCGCTCTACAAAGGTAATGGCCCCTGCAGGGCAGGCTGGCAGACAGTCTCCCAGGCCGTCGCAGTAATCGTCCCGCAGCAGTTTCGCCTTGCCGTTCTCCATTTTGATAGCTTCCTCGTGACAGGCCTTTGCGCACAGCCCGCACCCGTTGCATTTTTCTTCATCGATCTGTATGATCCTACGTACCATATTCTTGTCCTCCTTAAGGTAACTTTCCTCGTTCAGTATAATACAATCATATGGTTCTGTATGTTGTATTTACAACATATTTTAAAAAATGCTGTTAACTTATTATCCCGTCCCGCACGGTTATGATGCGGCCGCTGCTCTTTGCCGCTTCCGGGGAGTGTGTCACCATAATGATCGTCTGTCCGCTTGTGCGGTTGATCTCTTCCAGCAGCCGCATAATATCCGCCCCCGTCCTGCTGTCCAGATTCCCGGTCGGTTCGTCCGCAAAGAGTATCTCAGGACTGCCGATCAGCGCGCGCGCTATGGCCGTCCTCTGCTGCTGTCCGCCCGACAGCTGGCGCGGCGTATGCTTTCTCCTGTCCGACAGTCCGACCACTTGAAGAATGTGAGCAAGCTGATCTCTATAGTCACGCATTTTCTTACCGTCCAGCAGAAGCGGAAGCATAATATTTTCCTCTACATTCAGATTCGGGATCAGGTTATAAAACTGAAATACAAACCCTGTCTTCTGCCTCCGCATTCTGCTCATATCTGCGTCGTTAAAGCGACTGATGTCTGTTCCATTGATGTATACCGAACCTTCCGTCGGTGTATCAAGGCCTCCCAGTATATAGAGCAGTGTACTCTTTCCCGAACCCGACTGCCCCATGACTGAGACAAATTCCCCATGCATTACTTTCAGCGATATCCCCTTTAATACCTTGGATACTGTGTCTCCGACTATAAAATCCTTTGTAATATTTCTGCCCTCGACAGCGGCAGTGCCGTCATACTCCTTCATATACAGACCTCCTGAATGTCTATTCAAATTTAATTACTTCCACAAGCTTCATACGGCAGCTTTTAAAGATAGGCGCGGCGGTTCCTGCCACGGTGATCGCGATCCCCATTGCTCCGGCCGCCAGAAAAGTAACCATGTCTAACTCCGGCTTTACAGATATCTTCGGCCCTGCCACAATAAATATCGTCTGTATCTCCAAATACGACACAAATATGGCGGTCACCGCACCTGCGGATCCGGAAGTAAATCCTTCGATCAGCATCATTTTTACATTTTGTCTGTTGCTCAGACCCGCCGACTTATACATGGCTATCGTTCTTCGCCTCTGCATATAATTGATCAGCAGATTATTGACGATGCCCACCGCGGCCATCAGCAATATGAAATAAGTCATACTGTGCATCGGCTCCAGAAATGCACCTACCGTGCGGGCTGCGTCTGAATTAAACTCTTCCACCGTACGGCTCCAGTTCGGCGTCTCTCCAAAGAGACCTCGGATCTGAACCATCACTGCATCCGGGTCTGCCGCCGTATACGCGAGAAAATTATAGGCATCCGCCCCAAAATCCCGCACCGCACACGAGGAAGGTATGACCGCCTCTACATCCGTAGCTCTCGACCTGAAGCTGCCTTCGATCCTGTAATCAGCGCTGAACGTTCCGTCTGACAGTGAAATGGTATCTCCTGTCTTCAGTTTAGCTTCCTTCATGTACGCTTCACTCATGAGCAGCGCCCTGCCGCCCTGTTTAAAGGCGGACACTGCGTTCTGTTTCATGGAACTGTCCGTATAACGCAGGGCAAACATGGAACTGTATCTCTCCAGATCATCCGCAGCTTCAAAACGGGAAAACGTATACCCTTCTGCCTGAACCTTGTCTTCCAGCACGCGGACCGGCAGTACCTTTTCCACTCCTTCCATCTTCCTGACCTGTTCCACAAAGTCCTCATCCATGTAACCGTCGGCAAACCCTTCCAGCTCGGCGCCCTGAAAGACGTCGCTTATATAAGAAGTCACAAAGCTCCCCACAACACTGATGGAGATCACGGCGGAGATGCTGATGAACAGCAGTGTGATATTCTGCGTGATATTCTTATTGTCCCTCATATTACGCGCCGCCAGTATTCCCTCATTATGAAAAATAACTCCGTAAAGACGTTCCAGATATTTCGCCGCAAGATCCGTAAGTGACGGAATGATGAGAAGCGCCGCCGTTATTAGGCCAAGCAGAGATATCCCGCCTGCTAGATACAGAAGCCCTTCCGGAGCAACGCGGGGAAGTATGACTGAGACGGCAGCTAGCACAACAGCCATACCAACGGCATAACGCGCCGGTCTTCCCTGTTCCTCCACCGTGCCGAGGACCACGTCTTTTACCGGCAGACGGCCCGCGCGGCGCACAGGAATCCACGCACTGAGGACGGAAACTGTCATTGCGGCTGCAAATGAAAGGACGATTCCAGGCAGTGTGATCACGGCGGGAATCTCTATCCCCTCTGTCAGCTCCTTCCCCATTCCGTGCAATATTGCCTTAAGGACCGCTATCCCCGCAGGAATACCGACGAGCCCTCCTGCCAGTCCATACACAATACTCTCTGCCAGAAGAATTGCCGTCACCGTCTTTTCCTCCGCCCCGATACTGCGGAATGTTCCGACCGTCGGAAGCCGTTCCAGCGTGATCACTTTATAACTGCTGAATATGATAAACACACTCATCGTCAGCGAAAAAAAGCTGATCAGAAAGAATGGCATGGACTTCTGCCTTGCGTCGGCCGTGATCTGAGCTTCATCTACGGTCTCCGACACATGATACTGTTGTTGCGGCAGTATGTTCTCCAGACAGGACTTAAGTTCTGCAGCCGTAACCCCTTCAGACGGCTCAAGCAGTATATCGCTGTACTTCTGCGGCGGCTGCACGACCGCCGTCAGGGCGGCCAGCGGAACGAGAGCCGTGGCTCCCCTCGTCTGTCTTAAAAACAGCGTATCATACGCCGCGATACCATACACTTCAAAAGAGACTGGCCTTTTGCCGATCTGAAGCGTAACCGTGTCGCCTTTTTTTATCCCGAACTTGGAGGTAAACCGCTCCGGAAGAATAATCTGATTTCCGGAAAAACCGGTTATTTCTTTTCCATCTGCCATGCGCGGCTTGTTGATGCGGTTCAGCTGTTCGAGATCCGCCGCCACTAAATCAACGGATTCGTAATACCCGTCTTCACTGTACAGCGCAGAACTCTTTAATATGCCCGCCGCAGCCTTTACCTCCGGCAGTTTGGGGATTGTACTGTCGTCCAGTCCGGCCCGGCTGTCTGCGGCCGTCACAGAGACGGATGCAGCCCCGGTCATTCCCCGCGCCATTTTCTTCTGCGCACTTTCATACGATGTCCCGATGGAGACAGAGACAAACAAAAGGGCGGAGGAAAGAAGGATCGTAAGCGCCATCACGGCTGTGCGCACCTTCCTCTCTTTCATGTTTGTAAGAATGTATTTTATTATGATCTTCAAAACGCACCTTCTTTCTTTTCTGCCATAGAAAAAGCCGGCAGTTATCATAATGAAATGATACTCTGCCGGCCTTAATCTATCCTGTACGCAGCCTTAATTAACCTTAAATGTAATGCTTATTTCCGTCCCTTCGTCCGGGGCGCTGTGCACATCTACCGCACCTCCGTGACTCTCTATGATGTTCTTTGTTATGGCAAGACCGAGACCTGTCCCTTCCGGTTTTTTGTCTGTATCCGTTCCCCTGTAATAGCGGCGGAACATTCTGTCTGCCTCCTCAGCGGTCATTCCCTTCCCATTGTCTGATACAGTGACTTGTATCTCGTTTTTAAAAACAGCTGCGCCTACCGTGATTTGGGCATCTCTGCCTCCGTGGATAAGGGCGTTTACTATGAGATTATTAAACGCCCGCCTGAACAGTGTCCTGTCAAAAGAAAAAAATATGTCCTCCCGGCTGCTCTGTATTTGAATACTTCGCTCTTCGTACTCCGGAGTATTCAGTATATCAATTACCGTCTCCTTCAAAAAACGGACCAGATCCATACGTTTCCGCTCCAGCGGAACCGTCCCGCTTTCCAGCTGGTATGTCAGCTTCAGGTCATCCAGCAGCTGCTCCATATAAGAGACATTTTTCAGTATTATTTCCGCGTAGCGCCTGTACTGCTCTTCTGCCCCCGCGCCGCCTTCCTCCTGCATGATCTCCGCATATCCCTTCACCGGTGACAGGGGCGTCTTCAAGTCATGTGTGATATTGGCGATCCATTCCCTGCGCATTGTATCCGTCTGCTCTCTCAGCCGGTCACTGCTTCTGATCTCAGCGTCCAGCACGTTCAGGCTGTCATATATGTCGCTGAAAGTCCCCTTTCCCTGTACCGGCATATACGCGCGGAGCGCGATCGCCTTTACTGCATCCGTCACCCGCCCCATCGTCCGTGTCATGCAGAAGCCATACACGATACCGGAAAGAAATATGAGCAGAAGCATTAAGCCGCCAAGCCAGAAAGCGATCGTCCGGCCGCGTATAAGATGTTCTCCGTTCAGCTGCATGGTAAGCCTGTTGACCGCTGTCGGAAAGTGTACGATGTAAGTGCAATTACTGTCCGCAGCCACACCGATCAGCGATGCTGTCTTTCTGTCCGCCAGATGCCCGGCTCTCTCCACTTCCAGAAGTCCGGCAGAAGAATAGCCGGACGGAACCTGTTCCGGCTTCCTGAAACTGAACTGCTCCTCACCGGCCGCGTCCAGTATCTGAATTCCCAGTTCTTCTTTTTGCAGCAATTCAAGACCTGCCTGCGTAACGCGCGGTTTTCCGTCAATGAATACGATCTGTTTTTCAAATTCTTGCGTAAAGCTCTCCGGCCAGTCACTTCTGACGATAGTCCCGTCTGCTTTTCGGACTGTGATCAGCATAAAAAAGAGCACAGAAGCTGTTATCAGTATGCAAAGCAGTGACAGCAGAAATATAAAATATATATGCAGACTTGTGCGGTACCCGGATCTTTTCATCTAATCATTCCTTTTCTTCAGCTTATAGCCCAACCCCTTAACCGTGACAAGCAACTCCGGTTCAGAAGGGTTGTCTTCTATCTTCTCCCGTATATGGCGTATGTGGACCATGATCGTATTGTCACAGATACTGCTGTATTCTCCCCAGACCTGCTCATACAGACGTTCTTTGCTTATGATCCTGCCGGCGTTTTCGGCCATATACGACAAAAGAAGGAATTCCCGTCCGGTCAGTTCAATTTCTTCTCCGTTTTTACATACGCGGCAGCTCTCGCTGTCTATCGTCAAACCGCCGGCAGGCAACAGCTTTTCCTGCTGCGGCGGTATACTGTGCTGATACTTCTGCCTGCGCAGCTGTGCTTTTACACGGAACGCAACTTCACGCGGGCTGAACGGCTTTGTAATATAATCGTCTCCTCCGCCCGACAGGCCGAGAATCTTGTCAATATCGTCATCCCTGGAAGACAAAAACAGTATGGAGCAGTAGGAAAATCCACGGATCTGTCTGCATATCTCAAGGCCGTCGATATCGGGGAGCATGATATCGAGTATGATGACATCCGGATGAAATTCCCTGCACATACTCAAAGCTTCCGCCCCTGTGTGTGCTTTTTTTATCTCGTACGCGGCGTCTTTTCTTAATGTCTCTTCCAGCAGATCCACGATATCCTTTTCATCATCCACGAGCAAAATCTTATCCGCCATTGATTATCCCCTCTTTCTGTATGTCAGTAAAAACATACCCTTATGCAGTAAGTAATACAATACAGATATGCTTCGGGGCTGTTACGCTCCGGACTTTTCTTAATTCGGTATTGTTACTATTATAGTAGCATACATATCGAGAATTAACATGTCAATATATTTAGAGAAAAGCTAATGCCACTCCTTTCGTTTAAAAGAGAGCCTGCTTCCAGACTCTCATAGTTTAATCCCTATTTTTATGCTGTTCGTTTCCACATATAGCAAGTAACATAAGGCTGTAAATTATTATGTGATGCATTGCTGCCTGCAAATGCTGTTGATATATCTTCATCTGATATATTTGTCCAGCTTCTGTTTCCTGTTGTCTGGAGGGGTTCATGCCCTGTACCGCCTGTAGAAAAAGTGGTCGCATAACGTTTATTTACAATAGCGTGATTATGATTTGGAAGCTCGTCAATAGTTAACGTATGTTTTTTCATGCCTCCAGTTTTTTCTGCGGCGTTAAATTCTATCTGCCCCTTATCTATTCCAACCGGTACTCTTCCATTTCCCCATGCGACCCATGTTCCACCATATAATTCACTTGGATTTGTCTCGACTGTTTGAATTACTATGCTTCCAACTGGATGCATTAACTGATATAACTTTTGGACCATAGGTGAAATTATTGAAAAATCTGAAAATATCTGATTGATTTTTTCATCAAGTAATTTTCCCTGTCTGGCATCCAAAGCATACCCTTCTTCCATTGTATCAAGGTTATTTGCGATATTCACTGGACCTGCCGGGCCTTGCTCTCCTTTTTCGCCTTTTGGGCCTTGGATTCCTTGTGGACCAACAGCTCCAGTATCTCCCTTAGGGCCAGTGACCGGTACTTGTGTGTCAGTTTCTCCAATAAACCAATTTCCGTTGATTCCGATATGCGGTGTGATCCCCTTCTCTCCTTGCTCTCCTTGTGCTTTTGCGCCGGTATCGGTATCGTTAATATACCAGTTACCATTTTCGCCTACATAAACCTGAAATATAAATTTGTTGGTTGTCATATTTTATTTCCTCCTTATGATTAGATAGCTTTATCTTATCAACATCTGCCAGGACAAAGAGGGACACTCATAAATTTTAATATGCGCGTTGACTGGTCGGGATATTTATGGAAATGTAATCTCCGGCGAGGAGAAAAAATCAACAGATAAGATTAACGCACATTTTAAAACTATGGGCAGATCTATATGACACGGACTATGACATGAATTGAAAAAAACGCCGTAACTACGGCGTTTTTTAAATGGACCTGGCGGGAGTTGAACCCGCGTCCGAAAGCCCCTCCATCGAAGCATCTCCCATCACAGTCATTATATTGACATTCCCTCTGCCGGCCGCCTAATGACAGGCTTCCGGTTTCAGTAGCTTCATAAGTTCTTCCATTCCCTCAAAGCTTTGAGAACGAAGTGCTCCACCCTATTTGAAGCCGGTTACTTAAGCGGTGGAAAACCTAAGGCCGACTGCAGCCTAATTAGGCTGCGTACGCTAATTCTCTATTGTCTGCGTTTATATTTAATTGGAACTTTTAACGTAGTGTCCCGCTACGGATGGCTTCTCCAACTTCCAGACCCCCGTCGAAACCAGTACAAGCCCTGATATTTTGTGTACCTGGTCTGCAGACATCTCTCATGTTGCACTCATTAAACATGAATTGTTCCATAAGTATAGTTAATTATATGTTCAGATATAATAAATGTCAAGGTATAATGATAAAATTTACAGACTCTGCAATACAGAGACTTTGGCCTGTTCATTTGACCAGCATAAAAGATTCAGGATGTCTCTCCATCGTTCTGCTCGTCTGACAATATCCTCCACACTTACAGCCTCTTCCGATACCCCATAGGTGTCTCTCCCACCACTTTTTTAAATATCTTGGCGAAATAATTCTGGTCGGAAAATCCAGTCATCTGCGCCACCTGGGACAGGGAATACTCACCGGATGCAATATAGGCACATGCCTTGCGGATGCGTGCTTCATTCAGATAGTCGTTATAATTCATACCCACTTCTTTTTTGAACAGTTCCGAGAAATAATTTTTATTCAGGAACACCTTGCCGGCTACCTGCTCCAGGCTGATCTTTTCCGTACAGTTCTCTTCTATGTAAAGGATGCTCTTCTCTATGGAAGGAGAATACTTTCTGGGGCTGCTGCCGGTGATCTCGTAGAACTGCTCTATATGTTCTTTCATATATTCCTCCAGTTCTAAAGCTGTCTGGATCTTCATAAGACGCACGATCATCTCCTCGGTTCTGGAGATATTATCCTCTCCTGTGACAGAGACTATATAATTCATAAGATCGTACATGATCCCTGTACAGCCTGCCAGAATGATCTTCGGACTTAAACGTTCTCCATGGCTTTTTCTGATGAACCGCTGCAGCAGTTCTCCCGCCTGTACCGGATGCCGGTTGTCCAATGCATATTTGATCTGATCCTTGTATTTGACCCAACACTGATCAAATCAACGGAAGGCTATTATGACTAATGGATAATAACAGAAGGAAAGAAAACATGAGTGAAGTAAAGACACTGAACTATTTTAAACGGCAGGTTCGAGCCGTCCGCCCCAGAAAATATACCTATGCATGCAACCCCAGCACCGGGGAGATCACAGCCAGAGTTCCCTGCTGTACATAGGATGAGGTGGAAGCTGCCATCGCAGGCGCCAACGCCGCGTATCCCGCTGGGCGGCAACGCCGGTACTGAAACGGGTACAGGTACTCTACAGTCTGCGTGAACTTCTGATCGAGCACATGGACGAGCTTACGATGCTGGTGGCAAAAGAAAACGAAACGGCATGGGAAGAGACCAAAGGGGATGTGCTGAAGGCGAAAGAAGGCACGGAACAGGCCATCTCCGCTTCATCTCTTATGATGGGGGAAAGTCTGATGGACGCTTCCTCCAGCTATGATACGGTGCTGTACCGGGAGCCCCTGGGCGTATTTGCAGGAATCGTTCCCTTTAACTTCCCGGCCATGATCCCCATGAGCTGGATGGCGCCTATGTGTATCGCCTGCGGCAATACCACGGTCATAAAAGCCGCTACCTTCACGCCTCAGACCTGCCTGCGTATCGCCGAGCTCTATCAGGAAGCCGGACTGCCGGACGGCGTCCTGAATATTGTTACCTGCTCCCGAAATAAGTCCGAACTGTTTCTCTATCACCCGGACATAAAAGGAATCAGCTTCGTCGGCTCCACTTCCGTGGGACTTCATATCTATTCAGAGGCTGCTTCTTCCGGCAGACGGCGGCTCCTACTCCATCCGCCCATTTCCGGTAAAGGCATTGAAGGGCTTCGGCGGCGGCGACGGATACGGCAGTGCATTTCTAAGCTGCCTGCTGGACGGGTGCGAGATCATCGACTGTCTGGAACACGGCAGCGCATCGGCTTCCATGCTGGTGGCAAGCCATGGATGTTCTCCGGATATGCCTTCCATGGAAGAACTTGAGGCGTTCATACGAAAAGAAAAAGACACCTACGGGGAAATGATTGCCCGTTGTTCATGAAAGGAGCCGGATATGCTGGACACACTAAGACACATCATACAGATCACAGAAGAACAGGGACACGGCACCGCCGCCTTCAATGTCTTCGGATACGAGGATGCCCGGGCTGTCATTGACGCGGCAGAAGCTCTGGACCGTCCGGTGATCTTGATGACGAATAAGCCTGCACTTGCCCATATGCCGGTACATCTTCTGGGAGGGATGCTGATCCAGATGGCCCGGGAAGCGTCCGTCCCCGTGGGCGTCCATCTGGATCATGCCGACGACCTGGAGGTAATAGAGGCGGCTCTTCAAACAGGGTATTCTTCCGTCATGATCGATGCCTCACAGCTTCCCTTTGAGGAAAATATCTCCCGTACCAAATATGTAGTGGAGATGGCCCGGGACTTTGGGGCCGGCGTAGAGGCAGAGATCGGAGCCGTCGGATACAGCGACGCACCGGATACCTATCAGGCCCGTTACACGCAGCCGGAGGAGGCACAGGAATTTGCCGGACGCACCGGTGTAGACGCGCTGGCTGTAGCCGTGGGCACCGTACACCGGATGCAGACACAGACTGCCAGACTGCAGTTCGGCCTGCTGGAACGGATCCACAAAGCAGTAAACACCCCCCTGGTGATCCGCGGTTCCTCCGGCATCTCTGATGCAGATCTGAAAAAGCTGGTTCTGTGCGGCGTCCGCAAGGTTAATCTGGGCACCACACTTCGGATGGCCTTTGGACAGGAACTGCGCCGGCAGATAGAAGCCGATGAGAAATTGTTCGACCGGATCGTGATGTTTCAAAGCTGCATGACACAGGTCGAAAAAAAAGCAAGACAGAAAATAGAGGTGCTGTAAAGTAATAGGCAAAAAAGCGCATCTCCAGTTACCCGGAGACGCACAAGGACGTAAAATAGGGAGAAGGCAGAACCGGTGTGGCGTAAGTCACGCCGGTTCTGCTTGGTTCAGGGCCCCGCGCCTACCGCTTTCGCGGGATCCCTGTTGCTTTTGAATCCTTTGCCCTTCTCTTACGATAGAGCAGCAGGGAAGCGCAAACCGCGAGAGCGGCCAGTATGATGAGCAGCCAGGACAGCGGGTTCGCCGTATCGCCGGTCTGTGGGATGGTGGATCCGGGTTTGGGCACGGGGACTGGCGTGCTGTCAATGATTTCAAACTCGGCGGAATATACCTTGCTGACGCCGTCAGCCAGCATCACCGTCAGATCCAAGCGGTACCGCCCGGTGCGCAGGCCCGCCACGCCGCTGCCATTGGGACTGGCGTGCTGCTGCATCAGCGCCAGCGGGAAAGTGACCCCCACGTCCGGTGTGTACACAAAACCATCCCCCGCGCCGGTACGGCTCTCAGGGGGCAGGTTTGTGCTTACCTCCCCTGTGGGCAGGTAGGTGAACTGGGCAGACACTCCGACGTCCGGGCCGGCGATAGCGCCGGTGTACGTGAATACCAGATCCCCGGGGGCCGCCTTGTCGTACGGCGCAGCGGGCGGCTGCAGCGCCGGCTCTGCGCTCACCGTCAAAGTCACGGCTTTGGATATGACATCTGCGCTATAATTCCCATAGTTGGATGCCACGCAACGGAACTTGTACCCGTTTTGCTCCTGCTGCAAATTGTCGATGATCAGCATATCGGTGGCTGTGCCCGCATACCCGCCGCCGTCCGCAAGATCCGTCCAACTCCCGTTATTGACAGACTGCTGCCACCGGAAGGCGAGCGGCGCGCCGCTCACCGCAAACTGGAAAGCCGCGGTTTGTCCCACTGTCCCTGTTTGCGCGGACGGCTGAGTTACAACCTCCGGGCCAAAGGCTTCAATAAAGTCCCAATTTGCCAAATCCGGCGCGCCGAAGGTTCCTTTGGTATAGTCCATACCGCCCTGCGGGTAATACAGCGTGCCGCCGTCGTGTACGCCGGAGAAAGCTTTGAATCCCACGCCGGGGGCGCCGGCGCCGTAAAACATCAGCACATCAAGATTAGTGCAGCCGATAAACACTTCCTGTGAAATGGCCGCGTCGGGCAGCCTGGCCTCCGTGATGGAAATGCAGTCCCTGAAGGCATCATCGCCGTAGGCTGCGGTAAAGCCGGTCAGATCGATCACGCCTCCCTGTGCGTTTATATTGCCTTCCACAGACAGCGTGGCTAGGCTGCCGCAACCATAGAACATATAATCACCAATCGCCACATCAGCGGGCAGCTTTACCTCTTTGATGGAATCACAGGCCCTGAAGGCACCACCGCCGTAGGTTGCGGTAAAGCCGGTCAGATCGATCACTCCTTCCTGTGCGTTTATATTGCCTGCCACAGACAGCGTGGCCAGGTTTTTGCAGGCAATGAACATAAAATCACTAATTGCCACATCAGCAGGCAGCTTTACCTCTTTGATGGAATCACAGGCCCCGAAAGCACTCTCGCTGTAGGTTGCGGTAAAGCCGGTCAGGTCGATCACTCCTCCCTGTGCGTTTATATTACCTGCCACAGACAGCGTGGCTAGGCTTTCGCAGCTAGAGAACATATAACCACCAATCGCCACATCAGCGGGCAGCTTTACCTCTTTGATGGAAGTACAGCTCGCGAAGGCACTGCCGCCGTAGGCTGCTGTAAAGCCGGTCAGATCGATCACTCCTTCCTGTGCGTTTATATTGCCTGCCACAGACAGCGTGGCCAGGTTTTTGCAGGCAATGAACATAAAATCACTAATTGCCACGTCAGCGGGCAGCTTTACCTCTTTGATGGAAGTACAGCCCGCGAAGGCATTATAGCCGTAGGCTGCGGTAAAGCCGGTCAGGTCGATCACTCCTCCCCGTGCGTTTATATTGCCTGCCACAGACAGCGTGGCTAGGCTGTTGCAGCCTAAGAACATATAATTACCAATCGCCACATCAGCGGGCAGCTTTACCTCTTTGATGGAAGTACAGTCCTGGAAGGCATCAATGCCGCAGGCCGCAGTAAAACCGGTCAAGTCGATCACGTTGGGTGTAGATGAGTTGCTTCCTACAGACAGCGTAGCAAGGCTTTCGCAGCCTGAGAACATATAGTCAAGAATCGCCACATCAGCGGGCAGCTTTACCTCTTTGATGGAAGTACAGCCCATGAAGGTCCTAGTACCGCTGTAGATTGCGGTAAAGCCGGTCAGGTCGATCACTCCTCCCTGTGCGTTTATATTGCCTGCCACGGACAGCGTGGCAAGGCTTTTACAGCCTGAGAACATAGCGTTAGCAATCGCCACATCAGCGGGCAGCTTTACCTCTTTGATAGAAGTACAGTCCTCGAAGGCCCTATCGCTGTAGGCTGCGGTAAAGCCGGTCAGGTCGATCACTCCGGAGGCGGGTAAGTTGCTTCCCACAGACAGCGTGGCCAGGCTTTTGCAGCCTGAGAACATATAGATAGGAATCGACACATCAGCGGGCAGGCGCACTTTCTCTATACTGCTTTTTTCAAATGCCCTCTCCCCAAACGTACCGGTAAAGTTCCCCAAATCCAGTTCGGCCACTCTCGAGAAGTTTGTTCGGAAATAGTTCCGGTCGTCGGTCGTCCATGTATCTCTATTGGTTTTCCCTGTGATTTTCAGGGTGGTATATTGGGTGCGCGGCTCATTGGTCTGGGCAGAGGCCGCCTCCTCAAAAGAATCGTACCTGTTCAGGTCCACCGTTCCGCTTTGGTCGAACTGCGCGCCGGTCTGCGCTCCGTCCGTCTGCTGTTCAGAGGTTATTATGTCGGGAGCTCCGCTCCCGACATCCGAAGGGGCCCCTTCGGATGCTTTCGTCTGTGTGCTGCTGCCCGTGGGCGCGTCGTCCGCGCCGGTGGCAAACACCGGCGCCGGCGCCAGCGAGAACAGCATCATCACCGCCAGCAACAGTGCCAGTATGCTTTTCTTTGCTTTCTTCATGTGGATTCCTCCTTCGTCAGAACGGATCAAACTGTTTTGATCTGCCGCTTCTCCCACAGGAAATAGGCGTGCCCGTGGGAGAACTGCCAGCGCTTTTCCGTACCCTGTTTGTTAGCTAAGAACAGTATAGCATACCAAAATGCAAACTGGAATAGACGATTAAGTGAGAAAAAAGTTGACACTTTTTCTCATGCTGCTGTGTCTTTTAGGAGCGCGGCTGCGCGGACCGGTGCTTCGAGAGGTACTGGCGGCCTATTACCCCGACGAGGCGCGCAAGGCTGTCCGCAAACACTCCAAAAATCCCCTGAAACGAGTCTGTTCTTGGAAGAAAAACCATCTGCCATCCAGATAATTAAAAAAAATCAAAAATATTAGCACTCAACTGTTGACAGTGCTGATAATTAGTGTTATATATAATATATAGCAAATAAAACAAATGCAACAAAAAGCAAATCACAAATATTCAAGGAGGAATGACCTATGTTACTTGCAAACAGAAGTATTAACAATTTATTTGATGATATGTTTAAAGACCCTTTCTTTTCCCGTCCGTTCGAGAATTCATCTTCACAGATCATGAAGACTGACATTCACGAAAAAGACGGCAGCTATATGATCGAGATGGAACTTCCCGGGTATGCCAAAGAGGACATCAAGGCAGACTTAAAAGACGGTTATCTGACGATCACAGCAAACCGCGATGAGACAAAAGAAGAAAAAGACGCAAAGGGCAACTGCCTGCACAAAGAGCGCTACACCGGAAGCTGCAACAGAAGCTTCTATGTGGGAGACAAGATAACACAGGATGATATCAAAGCATCCTTCCGGGACGGAGTGCTTCTTCTTCAGATCCCGAAAGAAGTGCAGAAAGTTGAAGAACAACCCAAGTTAATAACCATCGAATAATCGGAATAAAGTTCCGTGAATCTCAACAGCCAAAGAGAGGGCGCCCCCTTAAGTCATCACATGACTTTGAGGACACCCTCTCTTTTTCGCTGCCCGCCAGGCTTCCCGCAGCAGTCTGCCTATTCACGTCTGAGCAGATGGATCTGGCCGATAAAGGGCAGTTCCTTTTTTTCACCTCTGCATGCGTATACGATCCCCATGACCGCAAATATAAATAATACAAGTCCAATGAGGTCGAAGATCCATCCAAACCACCAGCCGCTGAAGCTGATCAGAGAATGCAGTCCAAATACCCAGTTGCCTGAAAGCAGATTTATTACCACCGATGTGATGAATAATACGAGTCCCTGATTGGAGTGGAATCTGACGTATTCGGAATTCTTATTGCCGGCAAGCAGCGGTATGAGAACCAGTATGCCAAGATATGACAGCACGCCCACCCCTTTGTTTGAACGTACATCATCCCTGTCAAAATATGTCCCGCCGCCCTGCCTGTTCCCGCTGCCGGGGCCTGTTGTTTTACTGTCCTGCCTGCCATACTCCTGCCGGTATGTATCCTGTCCATATGCGTTCTGTCCGTACGTATCCTGTCCGTACGCGTTCTGTCCGTATGTATCATTTCCGTAAGTGTTTTGTCCGTACGCATCCTGCCCGTACGTGTATTCCTGATGTCCCTGTGCAGGGATCTCTGCACCGCACTGGGGGCAGTATCTTATACCGTCACCGACTTTTGCGCCGCATTTAATACAATAGCCCATGTCTTATCCTCCGTCACTTTATTCTGTAAGTCCCAGTATCTCAGAAAGCACTTCAATAATGATCTCATTGGTACATGACTTTACATATCCCATCATGTGCAGTGAAATCTCATCCTGCTTCTGCGCTTCTGTAAGTTTCTCATTGTGTTTTGTCCCGTCGATCAGCCCAATGAGCTGGGGCGTCAGTTCTTCATATGTCTCTACCGTCGTCTGAGTGACCAGCCTGCGCAGGTCTTCCTTATTTACAGGTACCATCTCATATCCTCCATTCTGTACGCCGATACCGCCGTCTATCCGAGATTGCGCACCTTAAAATCTCTCTGGGCTTCCCGCTGCTGGTCTTTCTTTGCGATATCCTGACGCTTATCATATAACTTCTTTCCTTTGGCAAGGCCGATCTCCACCTTTACGAGACTTCCTTTGAAATACACCTTCAAGGGAACTATGGCAATCCCCTTCTCCTTCGTCTTGCCGAGCATCTTGTTGATCTCCGACTTGTGGAGCAGAAGTTTTCTCACCCTGAGCGGGTCTTTATTAAAGATATTTCCCTTCTCATAAGGACTGATATGCATGCCATAGATGTATACTTCTCCGTTCTCTATCCGGATAAACGATTCTTTTATACTGCATTTGCCCATGCGCAGCGACTTTACTTCCGTCCCGTGCAGGGCTATGCCGGTCTCGTAAGTATCCAGGATAAAATAATCGTGATATGCCTTTTTGTTGTTGGCTATCATCTTCCCGTTACTCTTCGCCATCTCCCATCTCTCCTTCATCTGCAATCTCAAAATCAATCGTCCGCATAAGTCTGTCGGTCCCTATGACGCGGACAGATATATGCTGCCCAAGCTTAAATACCTTGCTTCTATGGACGCCCACCATCTCGTACCGGCTCTCATAATACTCATAATGGTCGTCGGTCATGTTTGTCACATGGACAAGGCCTTCGACTGTATTGGGAAGTTCGATGTACATTCCCCATTTCGTAATACTGGAGATCACTCCGTCAAACACCTCGCCTACATGAGCTTCCATATACTCAACCTTCTTAAGCTTGATCGTCTCCCGCTCTGCCTCATCGGCTTTGCGCTCCATCTCGCTGGCGTGTTTTGTCACCTCCGGCAGTATCTTTTTATAGTGTTTTGTTTTCTCTTCATCCATACGTCCCCGGAGACTGTCTTTGATTATCCTGTGGATCTGCAGATCAGGATACCGCCGTATCGGGGAGGTAAAATGCGTGTAATAGCCTGCGGCGAGACCAAAATGCCCGCTGTTGTCCGGGGTGTACCGCGCCTGTTTCATAGAGCGCAGCGCAAGTCTCGTAATGAGCGCTTCCTCCGGGGAGCCCTCCACTTTTGCAAGAAGCTTTTGTACCTCTTTGGGCCTTATCTCGTTCGGTCCGATGTGCATGGAATATCCGAAATTGTTGATAAAAGCTGCCAGTGTACGTATCTTTTCATCATCCGGCGCCTCATGCGTACGGTATACGAAAGGAAGTTCCTGCCAGTAATAATCCTCCGCTACTGTCTCATTTGCAAGGAGCATAAAATCCTCAATGATCTTAGTGGCCGTGTTGCGCTCATAAGGCTGTATATCGACCGGCTTCCCATTCTCATCAAGTATCATCTTCGTCTCCGGAAAATCAAAATCAATGGAACCTCTCACCTGACGTCTTTTTCTGAGAACGGACGACAGCTCCTGCATAAGCTCAAACATTGGAACGAACTCCCGGAAACGTGCTCTCTCTTCCTCGTCTTTGTCTGAAAGGATCTTCTTCACCCCTGTATATGACATTCTTTCATCTACGTGTATCACTGTCTCCGCGATCTCATGGTCAATGACAGCGCCCCTGCTGTCGATCTTCATGATACAGCTCAGAGCCAGCCTGTCCTCCCCCGCGTTCAGGGAGCAGATACCGTTGGACAGCGTGTGCGGCAGCATGGGTATGACACGGTCCACAAGATAAACGCTTGTCGCCCGCTTCAGTGCCTCCCGGTCAAGAGCGCTGTTCTCCTGTACGTAGTTCGTGACGTCTGCGATATGCACACCGAGGATGTAATCGTCCCCCTCTTTTGTGACAGAAACCGCGTCGTCCAGATCCTTGGCGTCCTCACCGTCGATCGTGACCATCTGCCAGTCACGGAGATCTTTTCTGCCTTCCATATCCGCTTCGCTGACCGGCTTTGCCACACGCTCTGCCTGGTTCAGGACCTTCTCAGGAAAATCGACCGGCAGGTCGTATCCTTTGACTATGGACATAATATCTGTGCCCGGGTCGTTGATATGGCCGATTATTTCCACGATCTTGCCTTCCGGCTTCCGGCCGGGCTCCCCGTAAAATGTCAGTTCCGCCACTACTTTATGCCCGTCCACGGCCCCTTTTGACTTTTCCTCAGGTATAAAGATATCCTGGACAAACCGCTGGTTGTCGGGTATCACAAAGCCATAGCTCTTGCCGCGCTTCGTCTGATAGAGCCCCACCAGTCTCGTAACGCCCCGGGAAACGACTTTTATTATCTTTCCCTCACGCCTCTTGCCTTCCGGTTCCTTCGTTATCGCTACCTCAACCGTGTCTCCGTTAAATGCGCCGTTTGTGTCCTCTTCACCCACAAAGATATCCGTCTCTTCTCCTTCTACGGTGACGAACCCAAAGCCCCTCTGATGGGCCTGATAAATTCCAGTCAGGTGCTTCGCTTCCCCCTTGCAGTATTTCCCTTTTCTGGACCGGTGGATCCTGCCCTCTTCTTCCAGTGACGCAAGCACCTCTTTCAGCTCTTTTCTCTGCTCCTTCGGAACCTGCAGCAGCATGGCGAGCTCCTTGAACTTCATCGGGACATACATCTCATCACAGACCAGATCATATATAACCTTTTTTCTCTTTTCAAATGCTTTATCCATCCTGCACACTCCCTCCGGCAAATCTCCGTAATATGAATAAAAAGACACTCTTTTACAAGAGTGTCCCATCAATTTCTCAAAAAATACTTCTCTTAAGCAAATACTTTTAAATTCAACACTGCAGCTAATACAATGAACAGGATCGCCAGAAACTTTGTCGACTTGACAAGCGCTCCTTCCATGGACCGGCCCTTGTTCTGTCCCCAGTAAGTATCAGCCATACCACCGATAGTTCCAAGTCCGGCGGACTTTCCTTCCTGCAGCAGTACGATAGCTGCCAGTGCGATACAGTCTATTGCAAATATGATCAATAATATTGTCTTTAAAATCTCCACTTCAAACACCTCCTGCGGATAAACCATATTTAGTTTAGCACAACAGGGTGAATATGGCAAGTTAAATTTTATACAGCTTACAATGTGTGTGGCGGCCCTTTTTAATTGTCGCTCTTAAAGGGATTCTCATATTTAGCCGTATCTCCCAGCCTCTCCTCGATTCTGAGCAGCTGGTTGTATTTGGCCACACGCTCTGACCTGCAGGGCGCTCCGGTTTTGATCTGCCCCGAATTAAACGCGACTGCGATATCGGCGATAATAGAATCCTCCGTCTCGCCTGACCGGTGGGAAATAATCGTTTTATATCCTGCGCTTTTGGCCATCTCTATTGCATCAAACGCTTCCGTCAGCGTGCCGATCTGGTTGACTTTGATCAGAATGGCATTGGCAACCTCTGTCTCAATGCCCTTTTTCAGTCTCTTTGTATTCGTCACAAAGAGGTCGTCCCCCACAAGCTGCATATTAAGTCCAAGCCGTGTGGTGAGCAGTTCCCAGCCTTCCCAGTCTTCTTCATCGAGCGGATCTTCGATAGACACGATCGGAAATTCTTCTGCCAGATCTTCGTAATAATCGATCAGCTCCTCCACGGAACGTATCACTTTGTAGCCGTGCATTCTGCCTTCACCCTCGAAGACATATTTCTTAAAGTTGCGGTCATAAAGCTCTGTCGCCGCGACATCCAGCGCGATCACTACTTCTTCCCCCGGCTGGTAGCCTGCCATGCGGATAGCGTCTGTGATAAACCGAAGCGCTTCTCTGGCATCCGGCAGGTCAGGGGCAAAACCGCCTTCATCTCCCACAGCCGTGCTGTAACCTTCTTTCTTTAAGTTCTTCTTCAGTGTGTGATATATTTCCGAACAGATCCTAAGGCCCTCCCGAAAGCAGCATGCCCCGGACGGCATGATCATAAATTCCTGTATATCGATCGTATTATCTGCGTGCTTGCCGCCGTTCATGATATTCATCATAGGTACCGGCATCTCCTTGGCATTGGCGCCTCCGAGATATGCGTAGAGCGGCATTCCAAGCGCTTTGGCCGCCGCCCTCGCCGCCGCCATGGAAACGCCGAGCAGTGCATTTGCCCCGAGATTCTTCTTGTTCTCCGTGCCGTCCATATGGATCAGCGCCTCGTCAAGCTCCGCCTGCGCAAAGACATTCATTCCGATTACCGCAGGGGCGATAATGGTATTGACATGATTTACCGCCTGTTCCGTGCCGAGCCCGCCATAACGGTCTCCTCCGTCCCGCAGCTCCACTGCCTCATACTGTCCGGTGGAAGCACCGGACGGCACGCCGGCACGCCCGATGAATTCCTCCCCGGCCAATACTTCTACTTCTATTGTAGGATTCCCTCTGGAATCTAATATTTCTCTTGCGTATACATCTGTGATCGGTAGACAATTATACATGTTTCAATCCTCCTTATGGAGCATATTATGTACCGAATCAAATGTTCTGATTCGCAGATCGCCTAATATAGCTGACTGTAGATTTCTGCCATCTGTTCCCACGAAAATTTTACGTAGCTTTGATTCAGCAGTCGCTGCTGGCTCGTCTCAACACTTTTGGCAAAGCTTTCTATCTCTTCTCTTTTCATGCCGTATTCCCGCAGCCGCTTTCTCTCGATGATCTTATCCAGCACGTTTTTAAGTTCTGTGTACACTTCTCCTGCCTTGCAGCCAAGCATGCCTGCAAGGCATTCATTTAATCTTTTAAGCTTTCCTTCCGGCCTGAATCTCTGGTAGGCGCAAAAGACCGCGATCAGGAACTGATAGTTCGCCTCTCCGTGTGTCACGTGGTACACACCGCTCAGAGGATAGGACATGGCATGGACTGCTCCCGTTCCCGCGTTGCCGAATGCGATGCCGGCCAGATTACTGGCTGTCAGGAATTCTTCCATCAGCTCCATACGTCTGTCAGGGCCATTCTCGATCACACTCCTGAAACCGTGGATTATCATTTCCATCGCCTTTATGCTGAACATCTCTGTATACAGATTCGCTTTCGGAGACACATAAGATTCTATCGCGTGGATAAACGCGTCTATAGCGCTTGTGGCCCAGAAGGAATACGGCAGTTCACTCAGCAGCTGAGGGATAAGCACCGCATCGTCCGCGTACAGTTCATCCGCTGCAAGGCCGAGTTTACTGTTAAGCTCTGTCATCTCCGTGATAGAGACATTGGAGACTTCTGACCCTGCGCCGCACGTGGTCGGGACTGCTATAAGAGGATACTTCTTTTTAAAGACCGCCTTCTTTTCAAATATATCCTTTACGGAATATGCGCCATCCAGAACGAGTATCTTCGCCATATCAATGACTGCTCCTCCGCCGATCGCAGCGATCCTTTCGCATCCGGAAGACCGGAAATCACGCAGCAGAGCTTCCATCATACTATCGGTCGGTTCACCTTTTCCGTAGTCGTCCTTATATTTTACACAGGCATTCAGGTCAAGAGGCCCGAAATACTTGTCGTATATCGTTCTGCTTGCAAGTATAAAATCTCCCTCACCGATACCATACTCCTTCACAAAGTCTTCTGCCAGATCAAACTGCTGGATGCGGGATTTCTGCTGGAATAGTTTCATTATTTATTACCTCTTTTCTATCGTAAATTATGATAAGGTAAATATATCATTATTCCGTTGACTTTTCCATATCCCGGCGTTACAATCTTCATGAATTAAAACAAATATGCATTGGGGAATGTACAAATGAAATCTAAAACCAAAAGCTTTGCCCTGCTTACGGGCAGTACACTCATCATGGCTGTGGGCATCTACTTCTTCAAGTTTGCCAACAACTTCACCTTTGGCGGTATTACAGGTCTGGCTGTACTCGTTGCCAAATCAGGCGTCATATCTGCCAGTGACTTCACCTTTATCGCCAATATGATATTACTTGTTATCGGATTTATCATCTTAGGCAGAAAATTCGCGGCCAAGACAGCGTACTGCAGTATACTGCTCTCCGTCTGTCTCTCCCTGCTGGAACGTGTCTATCCGCTGACTCATCCGCTGACAGACCAGCCGGTCCTTGAACTGGCATTTGCGATCGCCCTGCCGTCTCTTGGCTCCGCGGTGCTGTTTAATATCGGCTCTTCCAGCGGAGGTACGGATATCATTGCCATGATCATGAGAAAATACACGAGCGCGGATATCGGCAAAGCGCTTCTCATCACTGACTTTATTATTACACTGGCAGGCTGTTTTGTATTCGACATTGAGACAGGACTCTATTCTTTCCTCGGTCTGGCCGTCCGCTCATTTATGATAGACGGATTTATAGAGAGCCTGAATCTGTCCAAATACTTTAATGTCGTCTGCAACGATCCAACACCGGTCTGTGACTTCATCAATGATACGCTGAAGCGCAGCGCAACGATCGTACTGGCCCAGGGCGCATTTTCAGGGGAGGACAAATATATCATCTTCACTGCGCTGAACCGGATAGAGGCAGTCAAGCTAAGGAACTTTATCAAGGAAAATGATCCGGAGGCATTCATGCTCATCTCGAATACAAGCGAGATCATTGGAAAAGGATTCCATTCTATATAGAATACACGGACATTTCACAACTTAAAGGCTCGTTGAGATCATACGGAAAAGCCCGGGAACTTAGGCCAGCTTTCAGCTGTATGCCAGTCTTCCCGGGCTTTCTTCTCTGTAATTATACGATTAACCTGTGATAAGTCCCTGCTGTCCCATCACATCGATGACCTGATCCACATATCGCGCGCACAGTTCATCCGTCGCCGCCTCTACCATTACACGGATAACAGGCTCTGTACCGCTTTCTCTCACGAGAATACGTCCGTCGTCGCCGAGCGCCTCTGCGACTGCCTCGACTGCCCTGACGACCTGGGGATCTTCTCTTGCCGTCTTCTTGTCTGACACGCGCACATTCTTAAGCAGCTGAGGATATATCTTCACTTCCTCCGCCAGTTTGGACAGACTCATCTTCTTCTCCAGCATAACCTCCATCACCATAAGAGAGGTCAGAATACCATCTCCCGTCGTGGCATGCTTACTGAAAATGATATGTCCTGACTGTTCTCCGCCGAGAGAAAAGTTATTCTGTACCATATTCTCATATACATACTTGTCGCCTACCGCTGTTTTTTCATATTTTAATCCTGCTTTGTCACATGCTTTGTAAAGTCCCAGGTTGGACATGATCGTCGTCACGATCGTGTCGCCGTTGAGCCGTCCGTTCTCCTTGAGGTACTTTCCGCATATGTAGAGGATGAGGTCTCCGTCCACCACACTGCCGTTTTCATCCACAGCGATGCACCTGTCTGCGTCCCCGTCATAGGCAAAAGCCACATCCAGCTTCTTTTCTTTTACATATTCCTGAAGCACTTCGATATGGGTAGAGCCGCAGTTTGTATTGATATTTGTCCCGTCCGGTTCATTGTTGATCACGTAAGTCTTTGCGCCCAGCGCATCATAAACACTTTTGGCTATCGCGAACGCGCTTCCGTTTGAGCAGTCAAGTCCGACTCTCATATCTTCAAAAGAGCGGGTAGCCAGAGAGATAAGATATCCGATATAGCGGTTTCTTCCCGCGGCATAATCGACCGTTCGTCCGATCTTCTCCTGCTTGGCAAGCGGGATCTCCCCTGTCTCGCCGTCAATATATTTCTCGATCTTGTCTTCTACCTCTGCCTCCAGCTTATGGCCCTTCCCGTTGATGACTTTGATTCCGTTGTCATAGAACGGGTTGTGGCTTGCGGAAATCATGATACCACAGTCAAAATTATCTGTCCTCGTCACATAAGATACACTTGGAGTCGTTGTAACATGCAGAAGATACGCATCCGCTCCCGACGCAGTCAGTCCCGCTACAAGCGCATATTCAAACATGTAGCTGCTTCTTCTCGTATCTTTTCCAATGACAACCTTTGCCTTATGGTCCTGACCGTAATACCAGCCGAGAAACCTGCCCACCTTAAAGGCGTGCTCCACCGTCAGTTTTTCATTTGCTTCCCCGCGGAATCCGTCTGTTCCAAAATATTTACCCATAATAAAAGTCTCCTCCATGTCATTTGACATATTTACCGTTTTTTTTGCACGATCAGCATTTGTGCCTTTACTATTATATAAGTTTTTTTCTTAACATACAACCCATTCAGACAAAAAAAGCGGAAGCGCCTCCTGGCGCCTCCGCTTAAAGGCCCTGTCCGTCAGCTGTTCAATATGCTTCTCGCCACGTGAAGCCCGTTGGCCGACGCCTGCTGCAGTCCCCTCGTGATCGAGGCTCCGTCGCCCATAGCGCGCAGACCGCGGATACTCGTCTCAAAGGAGTCATTTACGACGACTTTGTTGGAATAAAATTTCACCTCCACCCCGTAGAGAAGGGTCTCGTCGGAGGCAATTCCCGGTGTGACTTTGTCAAGCGCCTGTATCATCTCGTCGATAGCCACCATGATCCGGTGCGGGAACACGAGAGACAGATCTCCCGGCACCGCGTCCTTCAGCGTAGGCACTATGTTGTTCCGGTTCAGTCTTTCTTCTGTCGTCCTTCTTCCCCTCCGGAAATCGCCGTATCTCTGCAGCAGGATCCTTCCGTCACAGAGCATGTTTCCAAGCTGCGCTATATGCTTGCCGTATTCGATCGGTGATTTGAACGGCTCCGTAAAATTCTTTGACACGAGCAGCGCAAAGTTGGTGTTGTTCGTCTTCATGTCCTTAGACTTGTATGCATGACCGTTCACAACGGCCAGGCCGTCATCATAGTATTCTGTCGCAACCTCCCCGGATGGATTGGTGCAGAACACACGGACTTTATCGTCAAATGTCGGTGTATAATAGACAAGCTTCGCCTCATACAGCTTTTCATTCAGCTCCTTCATGATCTCGTCACGCACCTCAACCCTGACGCCTACATCGACTGTGCCGTTCTTTGTCTCGATCCCGTGTTCCCTGCAGATGTGCGAGAACCATTCGGAACCTTCCCTTCCGATACCCGCCACGATCTCCGGCGCATAGAATTCTTCTCCGTCTTCGGTCACAACGCCTTTGGCCGCTCCGTCCTCTACAATTATATTTTTCACCATAGTCATAAAGCGTATCTCTACGCCCTGCTCCACCAGGTGCTGCTGGAGTCTTGTGTATATCTTATATCCTTCTTCGGTTCCAAGATGGCGTATCGGGCATTCGATAAGCTTCAGATTTGCCCGGATGGCCTTGGCCCTGATATTTTCGATCGCCTCATGATCTTCCATGCCGTACACCTTCTCATCCGCGCCGAACTTTAAATATATACGGTCAGCCTCGTGGATGAGCGAAGTCGCTTTCTCATATCCGAGGATCTCCGGAAGTGTCCCGCCTACATCAGGTGACAAAGAGAGCTTCCCGTCGGAGAAGGCTCCTGCGCCTGCAAACCCTGTTGTTATGGAGCAGGGCTGACAGCCGACACATACTTTTGTCTTACGCTTCGGACATTGCCTCTGTTCGATGGACCTGCCTTTTTCTATAACGAGCACCTTCATGCCGGGTCTCTTTTCCATAAGTTCATATGCACAGAATATCCCGGATGGACCTGCCCCGATAATTATTACATCATACTGATTCATGCCGTCACTTCACTTTCTTGTCAAATAATGGTTTTTCCCTGTAAATCCGGGCTTTTTGCCCTGATAATCATATCATTTCGGACATAAAAAAACAAGGCATTAATTGAGGATGTTAGTTGGGGACGGGGTTTTTTTCAAAAAACCCCGTCCCCAACTTAGAAAACCCCTGTCCCCAACCTCGAATCATTCACAAAAAACAAAAAAACACCCCGCGGCTGCAGGTCCGAAACCTGCTGCCGCGGGGCCGCTTCCGCCGTTTTTAATGGTGGAACAGTCTTATCCCTGTAAAGGACATAACCATATTATATTTATTACATGTAGCGATCACATTGTCGTCCCTTACGGAGCCGCCCGGCTGAGCGATATATTTTACTCCGCTTCTGTGGGCTCTCTCAATATTATCTCCAAACGGGAAGAACGCGTCGGAGCCGAGGGATACATCTTCCATCTTATCAAGCCATGCGCGTTTTGCCTCTGCTGTAAATACTTCCGGTTTTTCTTTGAAGATATTCGGCCATGCGTCGTCTGCAAGTACATCCATGTAATCCTCGCCGATATATAAATCGATGGCATTGTCTCTGTCCGCCCGCCTGATCGTATCTACAAACGGCAGCTCCAGCAGCTGGGGAGACTGTCTCAGCCACCAGTTATCTGCCTTTGTGCCGGCCAGTCTTGTACAATGTATCCTGGACTGCTGTCCTGCGCCGATTCCGATAGCCTGTCCGTCTTTTACATAACACACGGAGTTGGACTGTGTATACTTCAGCGTTATCATAGAGATCGCCAGATCGATCCTCGCCTGCTCCGTCAGCTCTTTATTGTCAGTCACGATGTCTGAAAAGAATTCGTCGTCAATCTTCAGTTCATTTCTGCCCTGCTCAAAAGTGATACCGAATACTTCCTTGTGTTCCAGCGGCGCCGGAACATAGTCCGGATCGATCTGGATGACATTATAGTTACCGTTCTTCTTCTGCTTTAACATTTCAAGCGCCTCCGGTTCATATCCCGGAGCGATCACGCCGTCGGATACTTCCCTCTTGATGAGCCGGGCCGTGTCTGCGTCACACACATCGGACAGGGAAATGAAATCGCCGAAGGATGACATACGGTCGGCTCCCCTCGCCCTTGCGTAAGCGCACGCAAGCGGAGAAAGCTCTCCCAGATCTTCCACCCAGTAGATCCTGGCAAGTGTACCGCTTAACGGAAGGCCAACTGCCGCGCCTGCCGGAGAGACGTGCTTAAAAGATGTGGCCGCCGGGAGTCCGGTGGCCTCCTTAAGCTCCTTTACGAGCTGCCAGCCGTTGAACGCATCCATAAAATTGATGTACCCGGGTCTTCCGTTCAGCACCTGTATCGGCAGCTCGCCACCGTCTGCCGCATAGATCCTGGACGGTTTTTGATTTGGATTGCATCCGTATTTTAACTCTAATTCTTTCATTCGTCTCATGCTCCTTACTGATTCTTGTTTATGATCTTAGTTTCATATGTGCCTGTCGCAATGTCAATATAGCGGACAAATAATGACACTTTATTGTCTTCATTCAGACTGTCCCACAGCATATCTGTAAATGTATTCATATCGTCAGGAATTGAAACAAGCTTTGGTTCACCCTCAAAGCTTGGAAGCGGATCGCCGTCATGCATGTAAGTATGGATGAAATGCCCTTCTCCCGGCGCTGCGTTTTCATATGCGAATGTGAATCTGTTGCATGACTCGGGGCTGCCGTTGTTACTCTTTAATATAGACATCGCGTAACTGTACCCGCCGTTTTCCACATGCATGATACCGGAGATACGCGGTGTATAGTTCGGTCCGTCAGGCTCAAACTCGCGGCTTCTCAATGACTGCTCAAATGTCATCTGCCTGTCCATGCCTTCGTAAATCGTATCTGTCTGGTCTCCGTTTGTTACGATCGTTTTATTGCCAAGCACGCGGACCGGTGCATAGATGATCAGACTTGGGTCCGTAAGCTTTGATTCGTCAAATGCCTGCGTACGTATTCCCTCACCGTCCTCCACAAAGATACGGTTCCTGCTGTTAACGCTTCTGCCCATGATAAAATAAGCGGCCACTGCCTTTGTCCCGTCTTCACTTCTCCCGATTATGATACCGCGTCCCGGATAAGAATTCTCCTGCAGTTCCTTTTCAATTGATCGCATTTCCATGAATACATCTCCTTTTTCATTGGTTTATCGTGTTTCTTCATTATACCTATTAAATACCGGCAGTTCAATAAGTATCTATAAAATACCGCCGTATTTTTTCTTATATATTACTGTCCGCGTTTCACAGACAATGGGAACGCCAAAGGTATTGAAGCCGGAGAACGGCAATGGTACAATAGAATCAATGAATATGAGGGAGGACCATTATTATGAAGAAAAAACTATCAGCCATACTGCCTGTACTCTTCCTGACAGCCTCTGTTCTCTTCACCGGCTGTGGCGGAGCGTCCGCGGACGAATATCTCGGAGAACAGATCACTGCCATGAAAAAAGAAGACACCGGCAGATTCTCATCACTTTTAGACGAACAGCTTTCAGAGACAATGGATATAAATATGTATGTACTCACATTTCCGGATGAACTGAGAGAACCATATCTTGAGTTCCTCCAAAAAGCGTTCGCTTCCGTAGAATTTGAAGTAGCCTCCGCGGACAAAAAAGATAACGGCAGCTACGCTGTGCAGGTCTCTTTCACCCCTCTCGATATCGGCGGGACGACCAAAAAAGTGAACGATGCCTATGCAGAAGCCATGCAGGGAACCGACCTGACAGAAGAGACGAGTGCCCTGCTCGTAAAAGCAGCGGAGGCCGTTAAAGACAGTCCCAAGTACAGCGCAGAGACAACGACAGAGATAGAAGTGAAAAAGAAGGGCGGTTCATACGCTATCTCTGACGAAGAGTACGAAAAACTGGTCTCTGCATCACTGGCAGACTGCATGGCCCCTTACGATACCATCTGCGGTATCCTGGATGCCCGGGATCTGCTTCAGGCCTTTCTTGACGCGTCTTTTAAAGGTGAATTCACACAATATATGAAACATACTGACCAAACAGAGGAGGAAGCACAGGCATGGTATGAGGCAGACGGTGCCTTTGACCCTCCGTCCGACCTCTCACCTCAGTATAAGGAACGCTGCACGGAAGCTTATAAAGCCATACTGAAGCAATGTAAGTATTCGGTCGGGATCCCGCATAAGGTAGATAACCTGTTCCATTACACGGTAGACGTGACCGTCACGCCAAACAATAGTATCAAGCAGGCCTCTGACGAGTTCTACGCCTGCACATTTTACAGCATGGAAGAAGCCAGCGCCGCATATACAGAAACCTTTGAAAAATATGCAGCCGCGCCAGTATACGGCGAAGAGACGACCATGACAGTGGAACTAAGCCTCTCCTCACTCCTGGCTTCCCAGGACGAAAACCGGGACCTTTATACCCTCGCCAAAACAATCTGCCCGATCCCTGAGTAATTGGGAATTTTGTTGGGTGGAATTTGGGGTGGATGCAACGTACGGCGTAGGAAGGGCGGCAGTGGGCTGTGGGACGGTCGGTGCGCTTGCAAGCTGTAAGGGAAGAAAACATGGTGGGAACAGACACCGACAGAATTCGTCAGCAAATCTGGATGATCTGCTGTCTCAGCTGTCTCAGAAACTGCACTTGTGGCGCAGTTTCTGGTCTGTTCCCACCATATTTTCTTCCCTAACGGCTTGACAAAGCTCCCTCCAACGCCCTGCAGCCCACTGCCGCCCTTCCTACGCCTGACATCACACAAATCTCAAATTTCTCAAACGCGTTAGATTCCCTGGCAGGACACAATGGATTTACATGATACAACTTTATCTATCGAGACGACTCAGGGAATCCCCAATTTACCCCCGCCTGCTCCGCAGGGCGGTTCCTGCGGCGATCATGACGATTCCGGCAATGAGCAGATATATCTTTTCTTCGTAGCTTCCTGCTGCCATTGAGAAGGGATAGAGCATTTTCAGATACTTGGCGCCGCTTCCCATCGCCACGATATAGTAGAATACCGGCACCATATACCCGATGACCAGGTTGTCGGCCAGGCCGTAGCAGAGCACTCCGAGTCCGCCCAGAAAGAGCATTTCGGCCAGGGTTCCCCCATAATATCTCAGCACATCCATCTCGCAGTTATTATAGCAAAGCATCCACACATAGACGCCGAGAAAGATTCCCATTGCAAGTATGGCCTCCGCAATGCGCACAGCATATACCGAAGACGCCCTCATATACTTGGCGTACACAAGATCCCGCAGATCCTTATTCTGCTCCGGGAGAAATACCGGGGTCAAAAGGATGATTCCGGTCAGCGCCACATACATTTCCAGCACTTTGGCCGTATCCGGCGCTTCGAGATTGGAAACGCCGAGCACGAGCGGGGAAAGACACAGAAGAGCGGCAGTCACAAGCAGATGCGGTAATATATTATGCTTTAGATTTATTTTTCCGATTTGCAGATATCTTTCCATGTATATCCATCTTCCCCCTTCTTTTTTTCGCATAGATCCAGATGGCGGCTAAAACGAGTACAACAGAAACCGCTGCATACAGCGCCCGGTTTGCCGCAAGCTGCGCAAAATTATCATGGAACCCGGCATAGTTGCCTGCCGTATTATGCCTCGGCACAAAGGACCAGCCATACTTGCCGCCGTCCATGCCGGACATGCTGCTGAAAATGGACAGGAACCACCAGACGCCCTGAACGAGCACGCCGAGCGCAGTGTCTGTCAGAACCGTCAGGACAAGTCCCACGGCCGCCGCTGTCATCACAGACGGCAGGAGCCAGCCAAAACTGTATTTGACAAATGCAAAATGATCGATGGAGATTCCTGCCTCCGCGGCGTAACTCATACATTCCGCCAGTGGAAAACACGATAATATGAGCACCGGCACCATGAGCATAACGAGCATCGCCGCATATCGGCTTGCGATTATGACTGCAGAGGATGCTTTCCGCACGGCTATAAGCTCCTGCATTTGAGCCCGCCGGTCTCTCAGTCCACGCGTCACAGCCAGAAATACCGGAAGTATTGACAGCATGATCCCCATGTAATCACAGAACAGCCGCGCATAGCCTCCCGTCAAATGGTCCTTTTCCACAAGCGTATTATACTCTTCCATGGCATCTTCGTACGTCATCGGTTCCATGGCGTTGGATTCTAGCATCTCTGCGCCGTAGGAGGACCCTCCGCCGAGCATATCGTCCACCTCCTGCATAAGCTTCTGAAACCGTTCATATGACAGCCCTTTGACAGGCGGCACCGACAGACCGGTCATTATTACATCGCCCGTATTATAATGCTCAGCCATCAAGTCTTCGATCACTGTCATATCTGTGATGCCGGTCGTCTCTTTCACTATGTCTCCGATTCTTTTATTTTCTTCTTTACTGGGCTTCACTGACTTATGAAACCCTATTGGATATGTGCTGTACGTCCCACCGTAATACTCTTCCGCAAGGCTTCCCAGCGTATTTTTCATGATCACCTGTTTGTCATCACTATATTTCATACCGTACTCTTCCTGACCCTTCGCAGGCTTTCCGGTTATCTCAAGCTCCCCGAGCTGAGAGAAAAAGAACAGTGTCAGTACAATGACTGTCAGCCAGTAGATAAGACTTCTTACCGTCTGGCGGCACTCTTTGGCAAATAAGGAACAGAACATTATTCCTCCCCCCTCTCGCCGCGCATCAGATACATATATGCATCTTCCACTCCTGCCTCCGCAAGTCTGGCTGACGGAAATGGAGTTTTATCTGCCAGAAAACGGACGATAACGTTATTGCCAAGCGTCAGCATACTTGTGACAATATACTTACTCTTAAGCTCTGTCAGTTCATTCCTGCTGATTTCCGCGGAATACACCTTGCCGTCCGCCATTGCAGTCAGCTCTGCCACAGAGCCGCGGTAAATAATCTCCCCTTTATTCAGCACCGCCACCTGTTCACATGTAGCCTCAATGTCCCCTACGATGTGAGTAGAAAGTATAACGATCCTCTCCTCTGCGATCTCACAGAGCAGATTGCGGAAGCGCACACGCTCCTCCGGGTCCAGCCCTGCCGTCGGCTCATCCACAATGAGTACCTTCGGATCGTGCAGGATCGCCTGCGCAATTCCAAGCCGGCGTTTCATCCCGCCCGACAATGCTTTCACCTTTTTCTTCCGGTCGTCCTGAAGATTGACCCTTTTCAGCAGCCCCAGTATCTTCTTTTTCCGCTCCCCTTTGCTCAATCCTGACAACACCCCGAGATAATCCATTGCTTCATATACGGTCATATTCGGGTACATGGAAAATTCCTGCGGAAGATATCCTGTCATGCTCCGGACTGCGGCCGCATGCTCCACCGGTACGCCGCATATGTTTATCTCCCCTTCTGACTTTGGCAGCAATGTTGCCAGCACCTTCATCAGTGTAGTCTTTCCGGCGCCATTTCTGCCAAGCAGGCCGAACATTCCTTTATCAATTGTAAGATCCACATTTTTTAACGCCTGCTTCTTTCCGTAGAACTGGTTCAGATGGCGTATCTCAATTTCTGTAGTCATTTTGCCTCTCCTTTTCTCTGCCTTTTCTGCTCCTATCATAAACAGAAAATATCTATAATTTCTCTACAAAGAATTAAGATTCGCTGTATATATTATAAAGACAATTGAAAGAAGCCGTGACTACAGCACCGCCGTACATGCTGTTTGCTATGCTCAAAGTACCGCCGTGCTTCCCGCACAGGAGCGCGCAGATGTGAAGCCCTATACCAAAATGCTCCTCATTTTCCCCGTGCTCCCTGTAATAGGGCAAGGTTGCTTTCTGCAGATCCTCTTGCGTAAATCCCGGCCCGTCGTCTGACACCGCCAGCAGAAATAGCCCTTCTGCACTGTCATATTCCGCCGATACGGTAATTCTGCATACCGCATAACGGATGGCATTGGACAAAAGATTTTCAAAAACCTCCGCCACAATATTTTTATCAACATATATCCTCTGCCCTGTCTGCGCCTCTTTTGCGCAGTCCAGGGTGATCTCGATATCTTTTATCTGATTCAGCGCAAAAATGATCTCCCTGATCTCAGCGTATATACTCGCCGCGCCTGTCTCTTCCGGATTCACAGGACGTTCTTCCATACTTCGTATGCCTTTCATTGTTCTGCTGAACTGTTCCAGCCTGTCCAGATGGGAGGACATGAGCTTCAGTGTATCGAGCATCTTCTGTTCACTCACTTTACCCTGGGGTATATATCTGGCAAGGAAATCGGAATATCCTTTCAGCACTGTAAGCGGCGTCCTCAAGTCGTGTGCAAACGCCGCATTGAGCTTCTTCTGGCCTTCGATCCTCTGCCACAGCTCTTCCTTATTGTGGATGACCTCCACCCGCATCATGTCAAAAGAACGGCAGAGCTGTCCCATCTCATCCTCGCTGTCGTAAGTAACATGGATATCCAGATTATTTTGCCTGATCTGCTCCGCCCCATTTTTTAATATACCAAACGGACGCTTCAAACGATTTCTGTAAAAGAGAAAAACCGCTGCCACCGTTCCTGAAAAGCTGTAGAAAAACGGACACCAGACGCGTATGATATCCAACATAAGCATCATCTGCCTGTCATGTCCTTTGAAGCCCGCGAAATCTTTTGCCCAGATGTTCCAGTTGGCAGCTATAGACCAGTCAGGCCATAAAGGAACGCCGTTTACTTCGTTGTACTGCATCATATCCGCGTACTTATTCCAGATGATACTTTCAAAACGGTAGCATACTGTCATTGTCACGGCAGACAGTATGACCGAAATGAGCGCGGCGGCAGCGATATAGGCAAGCATGGCTTTCCGAAAGGTAAGATCGCGTATCCACGTTTTCAGTTGTTCTGCCTTCTCTTCTATCCAATCCATTTATATCCCACTCCCCACACAGTCTCAATGTATGATTTCTCTGTATATTCTGCCAGCTTTGTGCGGATCCGGCGGATATGCTCCGTGACGATGCTGCTGTCTCCCGCTCCGTCGTATCCCCTTGTCTTCTCGTACAGCTGGTCTTTGCTGAATACCTGGCCCGGATTCATGGATAAAAGCTCTACGATATCAAACTCCATTTTGGTAAGATTTACCTGATCGTTTTCATAATAAACACTCCGCTCACTGTAGCGGATCGCCAGCCTGTCTGACATCAGCACGGAACCGTTCAGACGTTTCCGTTCTTCCCTGCGGAGATGGGCCTCCACTCTTGCGCCCAGCTCTTCTATCGAAAACGGCTTCATGATATAATCGTCCCCGCCAAGTTTAAGTCCGTTGATCCTGTCCTGTTCCTCTATCCTGGCGGTCAGAAAAAGGATGGGACACGATATGTGCGAACGGATCCTTCTGCACACTTCAAAGCCGTCGATTCCCGGCATGCTGACATCAAGCAGTATGATATCCGGCTTACGCGCCAGCTTTTCCAGCACCTCTGCCCCGTTTAGTGCTTCCAGCACCCGGTAACCCTGTATTTCAAAATAATCTTTCAGTAATTGTATGATCCCTTGTTCATCGTCTGCGATCAATATCTTATATTCCATAGTCCTGCCGCCTTTTTTATAATCAAATACCCGGAAACAGCTCTTATATACCAACTGTTCCCGGGTAATTATAACACAGAAATCACTACAAATTCCCTATTTACTTTGTTTAGAATATTCTTTTACTCCACTGGTATTTTCTCATGTCCACTCTGTCTTCCTCAATCTCTACCCCTTCCTCCTCAAGCATGCGGGCCTGCCGGTTGACTCCTCCCGACAAAAATGCGCCGGACACGCGTCCTTCCTTTGTCACGACACGGTGGCAGGGCAGATGCATGGAGTCTGGAACGACATGCAGCGCATAGCCGACGACCCGGGCCCACCTCCGGTTGCCTGCAAGCTCGGCTATCTGGCCGTAAGATGCCACCTTTCCCTCCGGTATCTGTCCGACTACATCGTAGATTTTATCAAACGTATTTTTCTCTTTCATTTATCTCCACATCCGTACACTATAAATATTTTTTCAGTTCCTCCACATTGTGCTCTTCCATCTTCTGAAGCTCTTTCATAAGGGAAATAATATCCTTCTCCACATCTCCCTCATATTTGTGCAGCTGTTTTGTTGCCTCCACGATCCCCATACTGCTGCCCTTGATGAGCATATCCGCTATATGGGAGGAAGACTTGTCGATCAGTGTCTTCATGTTGATCATCAGATAAGAAGTTATCTTTTCCATGCCAGGGATCCCCTTCTCATCAAAGCCGTTCTCATTGAGCATCTTCTTTGCTTTCGTATTGATGTCCCGGTAACCGCCAAGCTGCTTCTCGAGGCACTTTCTGAAGTCATCGTTGTCTACGATCTCCAGCAGCTGCTTTAAAGATTCGATTCCCATCTGCGTATTCTGGTAAACATAATTCAGCATTTCTGCATTTCCATTCATGTGTGTTCCGCCTTTCCACTTTTTAACAGTAGTATTGGCAGTCAGCACAAGTCTTATACGCCTATGCAGACGGATACTTTGAGACCACTATATCATATTTCGCCCGAACCTGCACCGTTTCCGGTCATATTTACAGCATAAAGCAAGCGCAGGCAGCCGGATGTCCCATCCGGCCAGCTCCTTAAAGCTGGCAGACCTTCGTGGCGATCTTTTCTCTGAACGCCTCGTCGTGTTCCACAAATATCATTGTCGGACCAGCATTTTGTATAAGCTCTTCGATCTGGAGCCTCGACAGCACATCGATATAATTAAGTGGTTCGTCCCAGACATACAGATGCGCCTGTTCGCAGAGACTTTTGGCAAGCAGTACCTTTTTCTTCTGCCCGGCGCTGTAGTCGGCAATGTCCTTTTCAAACTGGACCCGTTCAAGATCCAGCTTGCGCAGCATCATCTTGAACAGACTCTCCTCTATTGCGTACTCTGAGGCCAGTTCCTTCAGAGTTCCTCTCAGATGGGAGGTGTCCTGCGGCACATACGATATTTTTATGCCGCTCCCGGTCTGCATCTGTCCGGTATGGGGAATATCCTCCCCCAGCAGAAGCTTTAAGATACTTGATTTACCGCACCCGTTCCTCCCGGACAGACAGATTCTGTCTCCGCGGCAGATCTCAAAGGATACGCCGCGGCACACTTCCCGCTCTCCGTAACGGACGGCGACATCCTGAAGCTCTGCCAGCCGGTGCGCGTGGTACGCAAGAGGCTCCAGTCTTAATGTCTCTGCAAAGTCAATATTTTTCAGAAGCTTTGACTTTTCTTCCAGCGCCATATGCTGCCTTTTTTCCAGAACTTTGGAGCGCTTCATCATCTTGGCTGCCTTATGGCCGATGGCGCCCCGGTCCGGGCGGAGTCCGGCCACGCGCTCTCCTTTCTTGGTCTTCTCAACCTTATCCGACCAGTTCTCCGACTGCCTGGCCGCCTTCGTGAGTCGTTTGATCTCTGATCTCAACTTCTCATTCTGCGCCGCCTCCATCCGGTCTCTTGCCTCTTTACCCGTATACCATGTCGTAAAATTACCTTTCTGCACCTCGATATCCATCTTATTGATGGACAGAATATGATCCACGCACGCATCGAGGAAATGCCTGTCATGGGAGACAAGAATGAACCCTTTCTTGCGGTTAAGATATGCGGCCACCTCTGCTCTTGCCTTCGTGTCAAGATGATTGGTCGGCTCGTCTATGAGCAGAAACCGGCCGCTTCCAAGAAACAGCGCCGCCAGCATCACCTTCGTGCGCTCGCCATGGCTGAGTGTGTCAAACTCCCTGTAAAGCACATCTTCTGCCACTTCCATCAGATTCAGTTCCCGCATGATCTCCCACACCTGTGCCTGGGGCTTCATCTCCTGTACAATCTCCACCGTCATGCGGCCTGCATCTTTCACCTCATATGGGAAATATTCAAATTCCACACTGGCGGAAATCGTTCCATCATATTCGTATTTCCCAAGCAGCAGCTTCAGGAACGTCGTCTTTCCCCGCCCGTTCCGGCCGATAAATCCAAGTTTCCAGTCTGTGTCTATCTGAAAAGACACATGTTCAAATATATTGTCATAGCTGCTCTCATAAGCAAAACTGAGATCCGTTACATTGATCATTGACATATACACATACCTCCTGTTAAAAGATCAGATCACATTACCTTGTTTCTCTCCGAATAGAAAAAGCCGCAGGAAAGTACATTCCTACAGCCTTCTACACGCAACTGACCTCCGGCGCCCGGGCCGGAAGATATCTGTATAGTTAAAGACGGACGGACAGTTCAACTTTCCTGCTCTGCGCACGGCAAAAAGACACGATATATGTAAATATCGTCTGAAAGCCTTTACCATGCACTTAAATCATTAGCAAGAAGTTGAATTCATCCTTTCATCTCCCATCTCTTTATAATCTGCCCCGATTATAGCAGATACGCTCTGTCAAGTCAACAAAAACGCCTTTTCTGCAATTTTCCCTCCGACAGTTCATATACTTCCTCCGCCATATGAGCCACTTCTTCTGAATGCGAGACAATGATCACACATTTTTTATATTCAGAAGCGCTTTCCCTTAATATTTCTGTGATCTCCACAGCAGTTTCCTGATCCAGATTGCCCGTCGGTTCATCTGCCAGTATGACCTCTGACTGTGAGGCAAGAGCCCGCGCGATCGCCACCCTCTGCTGCTGTCCCCCTGAAAGCTTTAATATATTTCGCCCGGATTCTTCTGCGCTTAACCCCAGCCGTTCCAGTATGGGCAGAGGATCTGTCTTTGCCGTCAAACGCACATTTTCTATGGAAGTCATGTACTCAATCAGATTATAGTTTTGGAAGACAAACGAAACATTGTTCCTCCGGTGCTTTTCAAGGCCAGCCCCGGTAATCTCACTGTCCCTGTAAAAAACAGCCCCCTCTTTCGGTGTGTCAAGCCCGCCGAGCAGAGAGAGAAGCGTCGTTTTTCCACAGCCCGACGGACCTGTTATGACATACATTTTCCCGGCAGCAAATGAGACATTCACATGGTTCAGTATGTATCTGCCCGGTGTATAATAGTAACTGACATTTCTTAATTCTATTATGCTCATCACGATCCTCCGCTATATGGATGACAAAATATCTTTCGGTTTCATTTTTAAGGCCTGTATGGATGCAAGAAAAACACTCAGCACGGTTACACCTAAGGTGAGCACTGCGACCGCAAAAATGTTTGCCGGACTCACCGGATAACTTAATTGAACCGGGCTGGCTGAGACCTTGTCAATATCAGGCGCCAGTTCCCCTGTATCATATTCAACCGTAAATGCATCACCCCCGGCATCCGGGGCTGCCGCGCGCTCTGCCAGACGCCCCAAATGTCCGGACGCAAAGCCTGCAATGCATAGGGCGAGCATCAGAGCGGCCGCACATATCATCACGCTTTCCAGTATGAGCTGCATCCTGATCATTCTTTTCTGGATCCCTATAGAAAGAAGGATGCCAATTTCTTTTCTTCTGCCCCTGGTCCACATATTCAATATAAGATACTGAACAGTGAGTACGCCAAGTACAGACGCCGTCATCAGGAAGGCAGAAAACCCGCTCATGCGCTGTAATGGTTTGATGGACGCACGGTAGGAAGAATCATCCAGCTTCAGGATATATTTATCCCACTCTATATTTTTTAGAGACCGCACTTTATTAAGAACACGGTCCGACATTTGCGGGTCATCCACAAAAAACGTCAGCTCACTATAGGCAGAATCCTCTTTGATCCCCCGATATTCCCGAAGCTGCGTATAGGTATCTGTGTCTGTAAAGATATAGTTATGGGCGATCATATCCTCCGTTGTAAAAATAGATATTTCCTGCTGAAAATTAACATCAAATATCCCGAGGACGGTCAGTTCCACCGGCGGCCCCATTGATCTCACAGGGTCATCACTGATCATCACATTTCCCTCTTTATTTTCAACTGTAAATGTATCTCCGATCGTCAGATCATTTCTTTTCGCCATATCCGCGGAGATAAGCGCCTGACGTTCATCTCCCTTTGTAAGATGCCTCCCTGAAACAAGGGTAAGCGCACCTGACCGGAAATATTCCTGCATCTGACTGTCCTTTTCACCAAAGAGCAGGGTGCTGTTCATGGCTACCTGATAATCCGCTCTTCTGTCAGGAGGATCCTTATCCGGGTAATCGTTCTCTACAATATCCTTATACATATCTGCATACATGCCTGGAAATAATTCCAGATCAACAAACAGAGACATATAATTATGATTGACCGTATATCCGCTGACGCCTTCGACAGCCAGAATGCTCTGCAGCATCTCCTCTGTTATGAACGGCCCTTTGTATCTTATATAAGAATATCCGCTCTCATGTGTTACTGCCTCGCAGCGTTCGGGGGCATTATTATCGATCTTCACGATAAAACTGCCGCCCATGCTTTTGCGCAGCTCTTTTGCCGCCTGGTCCGCACTTGACTTAATAGAGATCCCAATGAGTAAAAAAGCTGACATCACGCACGTTACAAGCAGCAGCAATATACTCCTGGTTTTTTTTCTTGCTACATATAAAAATGCCCGTTTCAGCAATGACATAAGAATCCCCCCCTTACTCCAATGCCGCCATGATGTCCCTGGGCTTCATACGGATGATCCGGATAGATGACACCCCGACTGCAGCAGCACTGAGCCCCAGACCATATAGGACGACGAACCAGAATTCCTTTCTCCCGACTGAGACTGTTATTTCTACGTATTCTTCTGTCTCCTCAGAATCTGCCGGCGCATCCGTTATTTGACGGAGCTCGTTTTTCTGGTCCTCCACAACAACATCCGTATCTGCGATCCTTTTCTGCGCATAGTCTGTCAGCAGATGCGTGGCCGGAACTGTCAGCACAAGTGCCGCCAGAACGACCAGCAGCGTCTCCGTCATGTGCTGTCCGATGACCGATAATTTGGAAATGCCTATGGAGCGCAGAATTCCCACTTCCCTGAGGCGTTCCCTCATCCACATAAACAGAAGCAGCGTTACAAGCACTATACTGATTCCTATGATCATAAGAAGCAGGACCTCTGTCTGCAGCCTCAGTTTTTTCAAAGGCGCCGCTGCTTTTTCGTATGCCTTATTGTTTTCCTTGATACAAAATGAATCCCAGTTGACGCCATCTAATCGGAAAACCTCTTTCACAACCTGATCTGATCGTGCAGGGTCCTCCAGAAAAAAAACTGCTTCCCGGTATTTTCCTGCATTTTCTTCACTCTCATCTGTCTGTACATTCATAAGGGAAGTTTCATCTACAAAGATAAAATTATCCCTAAGATCACATTCCGCAGTCAGCCCGCTGCTCTCCTGTACCGTATTCTCCGCGAAGATTCCGATGACTTCCCATTTGTAGTTTCCAAGAACTCTTGAATTGTCCTGGGTATAAAGCACCCCTTCTATAAAATCCCCGATGTCCAGTTCATTTATATCCGCAAGACTTTCTGATATAACGGCCTTCTCCACATCGCCGGGGCCAATATGACGGCCTTTTGTCAGGCAAAAGGACCGCCGTATAAAAAACTCATTCAGACTGCTGTCCGAATTTCCCAGAAACCGCGCCATCTGTGCTTTTATATCTCCCTCCCGGGAAAACCGTCCTGCACGCAAAGTCAGCTTTGGGGTATACAGGTATTCAGTATTGATTTTATTGCTGCGCTCAATACCGTCCAGCTTTTCAATGCGCTCTGCCAGGGTGTCGGTTATAGCTTCGCGTTTCCCCGCATATTCCGGATCTTCTTCTAATTTGAAGTAGCCCCCGAGCGTGTTCCGCAGTCCGTCAGCCGCTTTCCCAGCCGCATTGCTTATGGTGATACCTGTCATGACTAAAGTAAATAATATAAAAAATACAATGAACAAACGTATGCTTTGTGATTTTTTTCTGACTATATAGATGAGGGCTCGGTTATACAACCTTATTTTTCCGGCCATTTCCTTCCCTCTCCTTTCAGATCGTACTGGTGATCGCTTTGCGCACACTGGGCAGATAATTTCCAGCCACATCGATCTCCCCGCCATTTTTTAATACCAGCCGCTTTCCGTCCAGCTTACGCATAAAATCCAGATTTACAACAAAGGATCGGTGGCAGCGGATAAACTGTTCCGGCAAATGCGGCTGTAAGTCTTTGATCAGATATTTCCATTTATAATCCTGCTCTGCAGTGTGAATGGTCAGGTAATGCCCATAGCTGGATATATAGATAATATCACGGTAACTGATACTGTATTTTTTTCTGTTAAATGAAAATACAAGCATCGCCTCACGCATATTCCGGCTGACACGATCTAAGCACGACTGGACATCCTGCTTTTTTACCGGCTTTCTAAGATAACGGAAGGCTTCCACCTCGTACCCGTCATACACGTACTGTTCATAATTCGTAGTGAACACGAGCATATTCTTATACCCGGTACTGCGCATGATTCTTGCCAGTTCCAGTCCGTTTATCCCCTTTAGTTCAATATCGACAAAGACAGCCGCATAAGAATTGTCTGTCCGGCCGGATTCCAGAAATTCCTCTCCGGAAGCAAAACAGTTGATTTCCATCGTCTTACTGCCGGCACATTCCTGAAGCAGACACACCAGCTCGTCGCAATATATAGGCTCGTCCTCAATTATGGCGATTCTGATCACGGTGGTCTCCCTCCTTCTGTTCAGACGGCAGCATCACAATTGCGGTGAACACATCCGGCCTTGGATTTATATCAAAGAATCCTCCGGCGCTTTCCGCAATACTCCTGATACGTTTTAATCCGATTCCATGTCCGGTACCTGTTTTAGTCGTCTGTAATTCCCCGTCCACAATATGATAAGTGCCGTCTGAACCGTTTTTTACCTTGATGTAGATCATTTCTCCCCTGTCGCCTACAGATATGTCAATATACCGCAGCTTCTCATCCGTCACTTTTTTGCAGGCATCCATGGCGTTGTCTATCATATTTCCCATCAGAGAACAAAGATCGGCCGTTGATAAAGGAATCCTTCTTTTAGTGGCATAACTGAGCTGCATATTGATATGGCTGTTCTGTGCAGTCATCTGCTTACTTGTCAGCAGTGCGTTGAGCATCGTATCCTCTGTCAGAAACAGCGCACTACTCTTTCTGTACTGATTTTCAACACTGTCAAAGTATTCCCGCAGTTCTTCTGTCCGCCCTTCATCCATTAAGCGCTTCATGACATGCATATGAGTTGAAATATCATGCCGCAGGCCGCGCAGGGCATTAACAGAGACTTCGTTACTTCTGTAATATTCTTTTTCCAGATGCTCCTGACGGGCCTCCAATGTTTTTTCGATCGTTTTCTGAGACTGCTTTCCAAGGCTATATACAAGAAATATAAGAGCAGTCAGTATGATCAGAAAACAGAGGCTTACAAAAACCGCCTCATATTGCGCTTTCTGTGTTCCCAGCATATTTGCCAGCGTAGATACTATTTCCATCTGCAGATTCAACGCTATGATGGAAACCGCAGACATGCCCACAAGAAACAGAAGCTGGCGTACTGTCAGACTGTATGTACTATAGCTCTTTATGTTTGCCGCAGTCAGCACAATGATAATCTCGATCATAAGGGAAGTAGCTGTAATGTAAAACCACACACTGCCGGGACTCCACATCCCGGACAGATCCCCGTAGTGGAAGGTCTCAGCGATAAGCACTGCCAAAGTGTCAGTAATGGCAGGGAGCAGGCCCGCAAAGCAGCCCCATACAATGCGCGCGATCTGTCCGCTGCCAAATGTAGCGTACGCATATCCGATAGTAACCAGAAAGTTTATACCAAGCAGGAAAGACGAATTTACAGGCATACTCCTGAAAACGGCCATTAAGATAAAGATGATAAGCGCCCCCACGATCGGTTTCATCCCGTTTTTACCACTTCCCAGCCGTCTCTCCAGCAAATAATACTTGAGAAAGATTTCCATAGCTGTGAGAAGGATTCCCCACAAAAACCAATGCATATTCATAAATGGACTCCTCTCTTTTTTCCATTTTAACAATTTATAGAAGGCAAAGCAAACTTATATATGTACGCCACCGCTTCATTTATGTACTCTGTTTCACTTCAGCATGTAAAATCAGTAAAAGAAAGGCGCACTCTGTCCGTTTTACCGCGGACAGAATGCGCTTTTGCCACTAAACTCACTTTTGTAAGATTCTCGTTATTTATGGATTATATATTATCATATGCAAAATCGCAGTCTCATCTCCTGTATTTTTATAAGAATGAGTGCTGTCAGCCCTAAACCGTATGCTTTCACCTCTGCCAACAGTAAACTGCTGCCCGCCGGCGCTGATCTCAACGCAGCCTGCAAAGATAGTGATAAATTCGGTCGTTCCTTTCAGGTGCGGCTCTGACTCCCAATAACTTCCTTTATCTAATTCCAGGTAATATACAGCAAATCTGCGGTTTTCATCGTCCGGGAAAACAGGATAATTCTTTACCCTTCCTCCATCTTCAAGCAGCGGCTGTATTTCCGAAGTGTTCACGATCTCATAAGAAGTTTTTGGACGAACTGTCAAATGATCGAAAGGTACCTTCATCCCGTTCGAGATCTTCCAAAGCGTGGATATGGTCGGATTAGCCTCTCCACGTTCAATCTGAGCAAGCATGCTTTTACTGACACTGCTCAGTTTTGACAGTTCCTCCATGCTGAGCTTATTTTCTTCACGCAGTCTCCGAATATTTTTGGCGACAATCATATTCATGGGATCCATAAATAATCTCCTTTCCTATTGACAATATATTGCACATATTGTATTATTATATCGTACAAGTGCAATATAATATTCTCTTTGTATCATTATATAATTTTTGTCCGGACTTGTAAAGAGAATATACAATTAAGCGTCCTTCATTTATGAAGGCAGAGGAGGTCCAATATGTTTCATTTATCTGATTTTCTGATCTACTGTTTTGTCACAGCGTATACCCCGGGAGCCAACAATTTACTGTCCATGAGTAATGCGGTGCGGCTTGGCATACGCCGCAGCTACCGTTTTAATCTCGGTATCCTGGCCGGATTTGTCATTGTAATGACGGCTTGCATGGTGTTCAGCACGACGCTGTTTGCCCTGCTCCCCAAATTTAAGTTTGTAATGCAGATCTTAGGGGCTGCCTATATGCTTTATCTTGCGTGGAAGGTCTGGAAAAGTTCTGTTGATCCAAGCGCAGATCCCAGTAAAGAGGCCAGCTTTCTATCCGGCATGATACTGCAGTTTGCCAATCCGAAAATTTACATCTATGCGGTCACGGCAATGACGCTTTATATCCTGCCTGTCTATCACTCCGCCGGCGCACTCATTGGTTTCACGATCCTTCTGGCGCTCGTTGGCGCGTCCGGTTCCTTTGTCTGGGCTCTCTGCGGTTCGGTTTTCTGTAAATATCTCTCCAGACATACAAAGGGAGTCAATATTGTCATGGCGCTGCTTCTTATATATTGTGCCGCCTCCCTGTTTCTGTAACGCGGCAGACCCATCAGTTGCCGCGGCTTTGATTCTGAACAGCATACTTTATAGGTCCGCCTCACCTGGCGTCTGCAGCGCTTTGGCATCTCTGCCTCTCTTTGTCCGCAGCTGGGCAATCACGCACAATGCTACAGTTATCACCATGCAGGGAAGCGTATTGCCCACCGGCATGTCGATGTTCATAAGGATGCGGTATGCCGCAAACCCGGCCAGCCATACGAGCAGGCTGGCCGTATTGACTGCCGTCTTGCTGCTGTCCCGTTTCAGCAGGAAAAAGTCTGCGATCTGTATCGCTGTCATCGGCGCGAACACAGAACCTATCAGGTAGAGAAAATCCGTGATATTGTCCATTGGAAACAGAATCGCCGCTCCCGTCCCGATGACCGTCACAGCAGCCGCAACGTACTTGCCGTTCAGCTTTGCTGCAATGGATTCGCTGGATATGCCTGCCGAATATGCGTCCAGAAAGGTAGTCGTCACTGTGGAGAAAATAACGATGAGAAGCGCGGCGATCCCGAGACCGGCCTTCAGCATGATCTGGGCGATATCATATACCCCTGTATATATGGCTGCTCCCATTCCGATCACATACATCCAGCAGCTGATCACGCCATAGACGACAGCGCTTACGGCAGTAGCCTTCACCGGACTGCGGGCCTCTCTCGTATAATCGCTGATCAGCGGCAGCCAGGACAGGGGCATGGCCACGGACAGTTCCACCGCGGCTCCGAACGTCATCCCTTCGCCGGAGATGATTCCGGCATGGGCGCCGCCGAAAAATATCACTTTGCTCAGAATGAGCGTCAGAACAAACAATGCCGCCATGGCAACTGTATTGATCTTTCCGAGATTTGTGATGCCGATGGCGATCCACAGAAGGATGAGCGCTCCTATGACGAGGCACCATAACCACGCGCCTGTCTTTATCACCCCGTCCGCCGCCAGCGCGCCGTCGTATATCATGATCGCGGTCCAGCCGGCCAGCTGCAGTACATTTAACAGAGAAAAGAGCAGACTGCCTTTTTGTCCAAAGCTCATTTTAACAGTCTCCATGGCGCTTTTTCTCGTCCTGGCTCCAATGAGGCCGGCAAAAAAGAGCATGGTACACCCGATGACGTGGCCGATGAGGATGGCGGCCAGTCCTTTCCCGAACCCAAGCGGCGCCAGATAAGTGCCGGTGAGGATCTCGGCGATGGAAACACCCGCGCCGAACCAGATCAGCCCGTTTTCAAATAAAGAAGTACGCCTCTTTTCCATTACAGCCACACCTCCCCGTCCATATGTTCCGTTTCAATAAATTCGCTTCTCAGGTCAAATGCATGATTCATCGGACCGCTTCCGTGTCCGAGGTCCAGCATGGCGGAAAGCGCGCCTGATATATATGCCTTCGCCCGTTCTACCGCGTCCGCCATGTCGTACCCCTTCGCAAGATTTGACGCAATGGCGCTTGACAGTGTACAGCCGGTCCCGTGCGTGTTCGGATTGTCGATATGCTTTCCCCGGAACCATCGCAAGCCGCCGTCCCGGTACAGCAGGTCATTGGCATCGTTAAGCTGGTGGCCTCCTTTGCAGAGTACGGCACAGTGATACGTCCTGCCGATATACTCCGCTGCTGCGGCCATATCTTCTTCTGTCCTTACAGGCATCCCGGACAGCTCTTCCGTCTCCGGAATGTTTGGCGTCAGCACTTCCGCAAGCGGCAGAAGCTCTGCTTTCAGTACCGCGACCGCGTCGCCGCTTATGAGTCTGGAGCCGCTTGTGGCCACCATGACCGGATCGACTACCACATGCTCAGCGCCGTATTTTCGCAATGCTGCGGCTATCGTCTCTATGAGCGGACCGGAAGATACCATTCCGATCTTCACCGCGTCAGGGCGGATATCTGTAAATATATTGTCGAGCTGCTCCTTTAGAAACTGCGGAGTTACCTCCATGATTCCTGTCACGCCGGTCGTATTTTGTGCAGTAAGTGCAGTGACTGCGCTCATGGCGTACACGCCATTTGCCGTCATTGTCTTGATATCTGCCTGGATGCCGGCGCCTCCGCTGGAATCACTTCCGGCGATCGTTAATGCTGTTCTCATTTTTCTTCCTCTTTTCTTCGCAAATATTTCCTCATGTGATGTAAGGATTAGCATTAATTTTATATAGCGGCCGAAGGTGGTGCCCCCAATCTGCCGCTTGACATCAACATCTTGATGCTGATTCCCAGAATAAATCAAACGCTCTGTATTCACTCATGTATATATGTACTTTGGCGCGGATCTCCTCCTGTCGGTCTTCACTGGAAGTGTCATAAACTCCAACGGTCTTAAAGCCGGATCCAAGGGAAGTATCAATAGCATGCAATGCATCTTCAAACACAAGCGTTTCCTCCGGCGCCGTTCCCATACAGGCCGCCGCCTCACGGAATATCTTTGGTTTATCCTTCCCCTCGCCCACTTCGGTGCAGGTAAATATTCTCTCAAAGTACGGTCCGATCCCAAGACGGGTAAACGCTGCCTCGATCAGATGCCTGTCGCTTGACGTTGCGGCCGTAAGCCTGACTCCTTTTTTCCTGAGGCCTTCGAGAAATTCTGCCGCCCCGGGCTTTAAACGGGCGCTGTACCTGTAGAATTGTTCGATCTGACGGTTGATCCCGCTTATTATGTCTCCGGTGCTTTCAGGGAGCCCGTACGTATGCTTCAGATAACAGGCCCCTTCCTCCATCGTCATAGGATACAGCCTCTGCCCTAGACCGCGCTCCGGCACGATCTCTCTGGATGTCAGATAACGTTCTCCGGCTTCCTCCCATATGGGCATGGAATCGAGCAGTGTCCCGTCCACATCAAAAATGGCTCCCCTGATCATACTCCCACCATCTTTTCTGCCGCCCCTCTCAGTTCCCGGGCCGCCTGTCTTATGTCAGGGGCGCCGAAGACCGCGCTGATAACGGCAACGCCGCAGATGCCGCTGCCCGCAAGCATGTCCACATTCTCCCTGCCGATCCCTCCTATGGCAATGACCGGTATCTCTACGGCTCTGCAGATCTCCTTTAATGTATCATGGCTCACCTCCACAGCGTCGGCCTTGGAGCCGGTGGAGAACACGGCGCCTACGCCGAGATAGTCCGCTCCCCTTTCCTGTGCCAGCAGCGCCTGCTCCACTGTCTGGGCGGACACGCCGATGATCTTATCATGTCCAAGCCTGGCCCGTACATCGCCGGCTTCCATATCACTTTGTCCCACATGGACTCCGTCCGCGTCTATGGCGGCCGCGATTTCCACATTGTCATTGACGACGAACGGAACATGAAAGCTTCTGCAAAGCTGCTGTACTTCCCGTGCCTCCCGGAGGAACTGTTCTTCATCCAGGTTCTTTTCCCGAAGCTGGATAAACGTCGCCCCGCCTCTGATCGCTTCTTCCACCTGAGCGGTAAGCGTACTGCCTTTCAGCCATCTTCTGTCAGTCACTGCGTAGAGCAGCAGACTCTTTTTATCGAATTTCATAACGTGCTCCTTCATCCAGTATTTTCCCATCCATATTGTATACCGCGTCTATGATCAGGCTGCGGTAGGACGCATTTCCGCCGCCCTCCCGCATATACTTAAAGCCCGTCTCTCCCGCAAGCCCCATGGCGCATACCGCGGCGGCCGCGGCCTTAAGCTTCTGCTCCTTATTGGCGGCCACAAAAGCGGTCATCATGCCGGACAGCTGGCATCCGGTGCCTGTTATCCTGCCCATCTCAGGGCGGCCGTTTCGTATCACGTAACAGTCGGCGCCGTCACTGACCAGGTCGATGGCGCCTGTCACGGCGGTGATACTCCCTGTCTCCGACGCAAATGCTTTGACAAACGCCACTGCCTCATCCAGATTATCCTCTGTCACTGCGTCGGCCACATCGGCATCTACTCCCTTGGTACTTCCGCTCCCCCGGGAAAGCGTCTTGATCTCTGATATATTTCCACGGATAACATCAAACTTTATCTCTTTCATAAGCCTGGCCGCTGTCTCTGTCCGAAGACTGCTGGCTCCCGCGCCGACCGGGTCAAGCAACACGGTATGTCCCAGTTCTTTTGCCTTTCTGCCCGCAATGTACATGGCTTCTATCGTCCGTCTGTTCAGCGTCCCAATATTGATATTCAGTCCGCTGCAGATGGAAGTGATCTCTTCCACTTCCTCCGCCTCATCCGACATGATCGGGCTTCCTCCGCACGCCAGCAGTATATTGGCCACGTCATTGACCGTCACATAATTTGTGATGTTGTGTACGAGCGTTCCCTGCTTTCTCACCTCGTCAATACAGTTTCCTAACATTCCTTGATCCTCCTTTAAAAACAGAAAAAACGGATATGCCAAAGTCTGACATATCCGCTAAAAATACTTACGCTATATCCCTACGTTGGCATTATCCAAATCAGGTTACGGGTCTAAGCACTGACAGCTTACTCTCAGCCCGCTTTCCGCGAGCTCCCCTTGTTGCTATGATGTTTTCACAATTTTTATTATACTACGTTTTCCGGATTTTGCAATGAAAGAATTATGTTCTGCCGAAAGCATCAATACTTCCGTATCGTATCCCCGCTCTCATCCGACGATTTATCAATGGCCCGGATCACTACATAATACCCGCTGCCGCCGTTTGCCGTCACTTTGACGCGCTCCCCCTCTTTATGGCCGAGAATCGCTTTTCCAAGGGGTGACTCTATGCTGATGCGCCCTTCCAGCGAATTCCCGCGCACACTTGTGACGAGCCGGTACTTTTCTGTCTCATCGTCTTCTTCAAAATACAGTTCCACCGTATTGTTGATTCCGACTTCATCCTCCCGGGACGTATCCGAGACGATCCTGGCCGTTTTCAGCATTTTCTCCAGATACCTTATGCGGCTTTCATTCCTGTTCTTGTCCTGTTTGGCTGCCTTATATTCAAAATTCTCACTCAGGTCGCCCTGGGCCCGCGCTTCCTTCACTGCCTCCAGCTCTTTTTTGCGCACGACCAGCTTCCGGTACTCTATCTCTTCCTTGATCTTCTGCACATCACTTTTCGTCAACTGTTCTCTCACAAAATCTCCTGCCTTTCTTACTCGTTCGTTTTTTATTGTATCGCCGGAGATCATAGTTTGTCCAGTTCTTTTGTCAGATATATGCCATGGCGCGCACGGGCGCCCCGTCGGCATATTCATATTTTAAGGGAAGGGCAATGAGATCTGAAAGCCCGCTCCCAAGCTCTTTAAGCCGGCAGAGATTCTCTATGATCACCATCTGGTTTGTCCCAAGGAGCACCTTATGCGCCGGCAGTTCCCTTGCCTCAGCCGCGTCAATGCTCATCGTATCTATACCTACACCTTTTTTACCGGCCCTGGCGATATATTTCGCCGTATCCACTTCAAGACCGGGAGAACGTCTCATATACTCTTCCTGTCCCCAGAACTTCTCCCAGCCTGTCCGAAACAGCAGAAAATCAGCGGCGTCCGCCAGTTCTCTGACCGGTTCTATGTATTTACATGTAATATACTCTCCCTCTTTGATCCCGGTACAGTCGATCACCACAGCCTTGCCGATAAAGTGGGCCGCGGGAAACTGCTCCAGCGTCTTCCCTTTTGCAAATAAGTGCGCCGGCGCGTCCATATGCGTCCCCATGTGCGACGTCAGTTCAAGAGCCGTCTCTCTGAAACCGTCTTTTCCATAACTGCACAGACTGCCGAGCCTCGGCTTCGGTGTCCCCGGCCACACCGGAATATCTTTGTCTATTGTGTAGGTAAGATCGATAATTTCCACAGATTATCCCTTCCTTTCTACGTGACATATACCCATTGAACAGCAGAAGTTCAACAGGTATATTCTACCAGACTATTATTAAGATTGCGGGACATAAATCTTAAGGATTTATTATTTTTCTTCTCTCTCAAATTCCAGTATATCTCCGGGCTGGCAGTCCAGCACATCACAGATGGCTTCCAGCGTCGAGAATCTGATCGCCTTTACCTTACCGGTCTTCAGATTTGACAGGTTGACGTTGGAGATGCCAACCTTAACTGACAGTTCATTCAATGACATCTTCCGGTCTGCCATCACCCGGTCAAGCCGCAGTATTATTGCCATTTTTACACCCCTTGCTATATAAGCGTATCGATTTTTTTCTGGTACGCAGTGCCATACCGGATAATTTCACTTATTTTCTTTCATCCTGTCTCCTTCAGCCTTACAGCGTCTCATCCGAAAACTGCTGCAGTTCACAGCCTCTGCGGAATATATCGCTGACAAGCAGCACGATCACCCCGGCAAATATCCATGAAAGCTGCAGATCGTCCGGTATCCCGAAAGAATACAAGCTGTGGCATGCAAGCAGCTGCAGCATGATCTTCAATATAAGTTTGCTGAACACTCCTATCAATATGAGAGTCCTGCCTGCCTTCCTAATATTACTGACGACTTCCGGCACGAATGGAGAATGCGAATTATCGATCGTTCTAAGTATGTTCCTTATATAATTCATCACAAAGAGCATCGGCGTAAAATTGACTGCCATTGCAGTGAGCAGAAATCCTATGGTAAGTACCCTGTTGTCTATTATCTGCGTCCCGGCCGGAAGATAATCCGGGCTGATCCTGGAAGTTCCCACAAGCAGATCAAACACCCAGTAACCACCTTTTTCCGTAATTGCCACATCCGGCTGCAGTCCCGCATAGACAATGTTGACTACGCCCGCGATCATTCTCACGATGTATATGGCTATCGCAAACTTGAGAAATAATTCACACGTATCATAATGGGTCTGTCCTGCCTCATCGAGGCAGCCTGTGATCTCTACACTTCTTTTCCTCCTCATAGCTCTCCCTCCTGCTCTGAATATTTATTTCTGTTCTTTCTTTTATGTCTAGACTATATCACACTTATTAATCTTTTTCAACTATTATTTAATGATAATCATTAAATAATTATTTATTTATGATAACAAATCAAAAAGTGAGAATGTTTTTCTAAAATTAAATTATTTTTTTATTTGTAACAAATGTTACAGAAATCATTTTCATTTTTATGTATTCTATTACCAGAAAGAACATAAACTAAATGAAATAAATCGAAGGAGGTTCTTTACATGGGAAATTTTTATAAAGACCAAAACTCACAAAATATATTTTTAGAACTTATGACGCTCGCAGAACAAAATAAAGCTCCTCAACTTGAGAAACTCAATGCGAATACGACAGATGCCGCGCAGGAAAAACATGTGCCTGTCATCACAGTAAACGGAAATAAGGTGGAAGTAGCTGTCGGTTCTGTCTCTCACCCGATGCAGGAGGAGCATTCCATCACTGTCATATTTATAGAGACAAAGAAAGGCGGCCAATACCGCAGACTTTCCCCGGGCGAAGAGCCGAAAGCTGTCTTTACGATCGAGGACGGGGATGAATTTATCGCAGCATATGAATACTGCAATCTGCACGGACTGTGGAAGGCAGGGGCATAACCCTTCTTTATACATGAATGATAAACAAGAAAAACGGAGGTAATGAAAATGAAAAAATATTTATGTGAACCATGTGGATATGTGTATGACCCGGAGGTTGGCGACCCGGACGGCGGGATCGCGCCGGGCACAGCCTTTGAAGATATTCCGGACGACTGGGTATGCCCGGTGTGCGGGCTTGGAAAGGATGTATTTATCGTAGAAGAATAAACCTTACATTCCTTCTATCTCATCCTGAAGACGACGAAAATCTAAAATATGGATATGATTTCTTCCTGAAATACTAAGAATTCCTTTATCCTGCATCCAGGATAATTCTCTTGACAGAGACGGCCTTGCGGTATTTAAATACGCCGCAAGGTCTTCTCTGTTCATGGGAAGTCTGATGTCTGCGTTTCCCGCGCTTAACTCTGACAAATAATACGCGATACGCTGTCTCAGCGTTCCGCACGTGAGAAGGTGGATCTTTTTCGTTTTTTTCTCCGCCTCCTCGGCAAACAGCCGCATCATATTAAAGATGATCCTGCTGTGGTGGGCGCAGTTCTTCTCACATGTACTGTAAAAGAAGTGTCTTGATACGGCCAGAACCTCTGTCTCCTGCCTTGCGGCGGCAAAATACGCGTAGCTCTCATGCTCGAGGAATAAGTCTACCTCGCCGAATCCCTGCCCTTCTTTCACAAAATCTACATAGTTCTGCCTTCCGAGCGCATTGATCTGCCCAAGCTCTACCTCACCATTCAGAATAAAGTACAAATGCTCCGGCGTATCCTCCTGCCGGAACACGTACTCATCCTTCCCGTAAGTTTTTACAAATGCTCTGGAACAGGTAAGACTTCTCTTTATCTCATCTTCCGTCAAACCTTGGAACAGACTCAGTTTCTCAACGTTCATAGCTTCATCCCTCTTTTATACATAGACGATCTCCACGCCGCCAAAGCTCACTTTTCCTTTCAGCCTCACGACCGGACCGCCGGAAGAATCATTCCTGTTCTTCTCATCGATCCCCCCGAATGCGGTACTCGTCTTGTTGACCAGCGACCAGTTCTTCGGGATATACAGCTCCACGCCGGCAAAGGAAACATCCAGGTCAAGCACGGCCTCTCCACGCTGTATAACGGCATTGTCAAAATATACCTTCAGGGAACCAAACGCGCAGTGCAGCCGCGCGCTCTGGAAATCATCGGAGTTCACATATTTGATGCTGCCGGAAAACGTCGTGGAAAACTCCATCTGGGCTCCGTCCACTGTCTCCACCGATTCCTCACTGTCTATGTGATGGTGATGATAACAGCTTCTTCTCGGATGGAATAAAAAGCTGAACCCGATGCTCCCAAGAAGCGCCGCTCCCAGCACCGGCCACGGAGTGATAGGCTCTATGCCGAGCGGCCGTGCATAAATGATGCACAGGAAAGCGACGGAAAACAATACTCCCGTGACGCTTCTGTGAACGACACTTTTTATGAGACACGCTGCAAAAAACACAGTGAGAAGAAGACTGAACACACCAATATCTCCCAGCACTCCCATACGGCTCACGATCAGGAATACCGCGCTCACGATAAAAAATAATCCCCAGAATATCCGTTCTTTTTTCATACTATATCTACCTCTTTTCTTCTAATCGGTCTTTTAATGGCTTGTAGTAATATCTGGAAACATACGCCTGCTTGTGCGTTCCCTGAAATTCTACCGTACAGGAAGCGGGGAGTGACTTTGTCATGGAATAGATCTTCCGCGTGTTCAGGATCGCGGATTTGGACACTCTCATAAAAAAGCCGGGCAGCATCTCTTCCAGTTCATACAGCCGGTATTTTGTCCGGTATATTTCCTTCCTCGTATGCGCATACACTTCATTATCCTCCGTCTCAAAAAACAGAATTTCCTCCAGCGGAAGATAATAGGAAGTATCTCCTTTGTAGAACACAAGCCTCTGCTCCATGGATACGACATCTGCAACTGCTTTCTGGATCTTCTGTACCTCTTCACTCAGCACGCTGCTGCGGATGATGATCTCTGCTTCTTTTAAGTTGTCTTCAATCTCGATCCGTATCTTCATCTTTCCCTCTCCCTGGTCCTATATAACCACAATGAGGCAGGAATGTAAACGATATTTGGGCAAGTGGTATTTTTTTGCAGGTAAGTGGTATAAAAGCCTCCCTCAACATATCACAGCCGTATGGACACAAATGTTCCGTCTTCTGCCTCCACATGCACGACTTCCAGTCCTTTGTTCTCCCTCAGCACATCCGTACACTCTTCCACGATCATGCATATATTCTCCTTTGTGATAAGACATGCGTAAGGTTCGGGTACCTCTGCGCGCATCTTCTCAAAAGCAGACCGGGGCAGCTTTTTTATTAGAAACCCTGCCATTCTCAGCGGGACCGGCATACGGAAGTTCAAGTCTTTCGTCTTTACTATTACTTTCATATATCCGTCCCCTATTTATCTACGTATATTCTTACTCTCGTACCGTCTGCTGCCTCCACACTGACTAAGTCGCCCTCTATCTCGCCGTCCAGGCAGTCGGAAATGGCATCCATCATTTCTTCCAGATTCACCCCCTGCAGCTCCTTCTCCGGGATAGGAAGCCTCCCCGTAACCTTGAGTATCTTTTTCACAGCCCCGACCGGGAACTGAATGTTTACCTTGTCTCCGCTTCCGTCCACGATAATGCGGAACATCTTTTTGTCATAGTTCGTTCTGGCCGGCGGCTCTCCTGCCTCTTCCACACCCATTGCATTCAGGAGTTCTGCCGCCTGTTCCGCCGTGATCGTACCTTCTTCTATCATCTTTAAAACTCTCAATCTTTCATCCATATCCATTCTCCTCTTTTCTATTGATCTATTTCAGCCGGCGGATCGCCTCTTCCGCCGTGATCTGTCCCAGCTCGAGCGCTTTCAGCACAGCCTCGCGCTTCTGCATCTCCTCATCTTGTTTCGCGTCTTCCTCATATCCGAGCTTCCTGATGATACCGTCAAGCTTCGCCCGGACGGTCGGATACGAGATTCCAAGCTCCTTTTCAACCTCCTTGATGTTTCCCCTGCACCGGATAAAGGTCTCGGTAAAATACAATTCCTCTCCGGACAGATAATCAAACTTACTCAATGTAAAGTCATTTTCAATCACGGTATCACAGTCTGAACACTTCAGACGGGTCACTTTCAGTTCTCCACTGCAGACCGGACACTGGCTGATCACTTTCTTCATACGTTCACTTCCTTTCTCATATTAACAATATAATACCAATATTTAAAAATGTCAATGTTTATATTAATTATTTTAATTATTATATTAATATTTTTGAGTTTATTGTTTAATTTAATTCAGATCAGCAAGAAAATATCTAAATACCGCCGTCATCACCGGCTCCATCCTGCCCTTTTCTGTCCAGCTTACGGAGAAACCAGACCGCGAGCGGGGCAGATATGAGAAATGCCAGAACATCCGCCACTGTCTGGGCTGTCTGCACTCCTCTCAGACCGAATACTGCAGGAAGGATCAATATGAGCGGGATAAAACAGATCCCGCTCCGAAGCGACGACAGGAACGACGCCTTCCCGCTCTCTCCCACGCTCTGGAACATCATGTTGGTGCATACCGCCGCCGGCTGGAAAAAGCAGGCGACACACTGGCAGCGCAGCGCAAAGACTCCGATCCGGATGACCTCCGGGTCATTGCGGAATACGCCGATGACCTGCGCAGATACGAGCAGACACACCGCCGCCAGACTGCCGATGACCGCTTCGCCGGCCGCTGCCGTAAACCAAAAGCCTTTTTTGACTCTGTCATACTTTTCCGCCCCGTAGTTAAAAGCAGCTACAGGCTGAAATCCCTGCCCGAGCCCGAGTCCCACAGAGAAGATGAGCATACATATACGGTTGACAATGCTCATGGCCGCCACTGCCGCGTCTCCGTACACCGCCGCCTGATGATTCAAAAGCAGCGTCGAAACACTTCCAAGCCCCTGGCGGATAAGACTTGGAAAACCAGTAGTGACGATGCGCACAACGTCGCTTACGTCCTTTGTTATTAGCCGCACCGAAAGCTTGCTGTCCGTTTTTCCGCTCAGAAACATGGCCAGAAGGATCAGGAAACTTATCATCTGAGAGAGCGCCGTAGAAAGCCCCGCGCCGGCCACTCCCATATGAAGGCCGAACATAAGTACCGGGTCGCCTGCCATATTGAGGATGCCCCCCGTTGTAAGTCCGATCATGGCGTACGCCGCCCTGCCCTCGTATCTGAGAATATTGTTCAGCACGCAGCTTCCCGTCATAAACGGGCCCGCCAGCAATATGTAAAATCCGTATTGCTTTGCATACGGCAGTATCGTCTCCGTGCTTCCAAGCAGACGCATGAACTGTGTCAGAAACGCAATACCTGCCGCACCGATGAATACCCCGGCAGCTATAGCCAGAAAAAAACTCGTCGAGGCAAATCTGCTGGCGCTCTCCTTGTCTTTCTTTCCAAGCTTCCTGGATATGATACTGCCCGCGCCATGGCCGAACATAAAGCCAAACGCCTGCAGCACGGCCATAAGACTGAATACAACTCCTACGGCTCCGCTCGCGCTCGTTCCGAGCCTGCTCACAAAATATGTATCCGCCGTATTGTAAATACTCGTTATGAGCATACTGACGACAGTCGGAATTCCGAGTCTTATGATCAGATTCGGTACCGGCGTCTTTGTCATCTTGTCAAACTGGACATTGTCCTGCCCTTCTCCCATGTCAATTCCCCCTTCTGCTGTCATAATTGGATAGAAAAAACTTCTTCCCATGCAGTTAAACTGCACAGGAAGAAGCATTATACAATTATCGGCTCTGCCGTCTCCACCAATGAATATTTAATTATATTATACACCAAATGCACCCGGTATGCACCATCAGAATTCTTTCTTTTTCATAATGTTCAGCGATACTTTATACGATATCACTGCCATCACGCAGCAGATAACGAGCGCGGCGGCAAAAAGTCTTCCCGGAGCAGCCGCGGACAGCCGCGCCAGTATGATATCTACATCAGCATTTAACCACTTGGCCGCCTTCATTCCCACATAACAGACTAAAATTAAGATTCCGATCGCACTTACCATCACAATTCTTCCTTTTTCTGCCCCAAATTTAAACTGGATCGGAAGGACAATGAGCAGGAACAGCAAAAATAACAGAAGGTAGGCCCCCGCTGTGTCCAGCCAGCTTTGCCACTTTACACCCGGGTCTCTCATCATCGCATAAACTGATATCACGATCGTGGATACAGTCCACGCCGTTCCTCCAAGCAGAAACCCGAATACATACTTTTCCCTCACATACTTCTTCCGGGTGACCGGCAGACAGAACAGAAATGCAAGACCGTTGTCGTACTCATCGTAGCTGACAGAACTGAGCGTAAACATGGAAAACACGAAAGTCATATAACTTATAACATAAGAAGGGCTTGCGCTTGTCACCATCAGCATGACCCCCACCAGACAGACAATAAAGAAGAAGTTTTTCTGGCCTTTCAACAGTTTGAAATCTTTGATCAGTAATCCTTTCATTATGCTTCACCTCGAATCATCATTGTAATCACCTTGTCAATGCTTCCCTTTTCAATCACGATATCACGGTAATTTTCCATGTAAAACTGCTTATGCGCAGTCAGACAGCTTATTCCGAAGCCTTCCTTCTTCCGGGCCAGTATATACTCCTTGTCTATCTTATCGTACTGCTCTTCTGTCAGCTTCAATATTCCATATTGATCCAGAAGTACATCTGTATCTTCATGGAATGTGATCCTTCCGTCCACGATCATGTACAGATCATCACATAATCCTTCCAGGTCACTGGATATATGGGAGCTGATAAGGATCGAACGGTCTCCCTCTTCCATGTAACCACGGAGCAGATCCAGCAGTTCATCTCTTGCGATCACATCCAGACCTGCCGTCGGTTCATCGAGAATAAGAAGACGTGCGCCGTGGCACATTGCGCTGATCACCTGGAGTTTTGCTTTCATTCCCGTAGAAAATTCCTTTAACTTTTTGCTGCGGGGTATATTAAATTCTTCACACATTCTCAAAAAATGATCTCTGTCAAACCTGCGGTACAGATTGTTAAGTACAGGGATGATATCATTCACTGTCAGATAACCGCTGAATCCGGAATCCGAAAGCACGACTCCGATCTGCTCCCTTTCCTCCGTGGAAAGCTGTTCTGCCTGCTTTCCCAACACAACGGCGCTTCCCCCGTCTATGCCTATCAGGCCAAGTATAGATTTAAACGCCGTACTCTTTCCCGCGCCGTTCGGCCCTATGAGCCCGGTTACGCGTCCTTCCTCCACATTCAGTGAACAGTCAAGTTCAAAACCTTTATAATGCTTTTTTACATGTTCCATTTCTACCAGCATAACTACTCCTCCAAAAGAATATGAAATAATTGTGTGATTTCTTCATTATTCATCCCGCAGCTTTTCCCTTTTCGTATGGCCGCTTCCATATCAGCTTCTACTTCCCTGCGCTTCTCCTCCATCATAAGCTCCTGGTTTGCGCAAGTCACAAAGCTTCCTTTTCCGTGGACGGTAACGACAAATCCTTCCTGCTCCAGGGCATCATAAGCTTTTTTTACAGTGAGAGCGCTGACTCTTAGCTCTTTGGACAGCACCCGCACCGACGGCAGCATCTCTTCTTCTTTTAAGGTGCCTTTCATGATCATCGTCCTGATCTGGGTGACGATCTGTTCATATATCGGCTGCATGGATGAATTGTTAATGATCAGCTTCATTTCATCCCTCCTTGCTTCTATAAACAGTATATAACAGTGTCAAACTGTTGTCAACTGTTATATGCTGTTTATTTAAAAATATTTATTTAGCTGCCCTCTTTTAGAATTACGCCGCCCATAATCTTAATTGACAGGTAAGCAATGGAACCAGCCGGCAATACTGCTGGTTCAAATATCTTTTCTGGCCGCAACACATATAGTTTTACTGTTCTGTGTATATTCCGCGCCGGCTGCATCTCCGTAAAACTGTAAGCTTTGAAATCCCGCCTCCCGTAATTCTTGTTCCAATTCTTCAATCACAAATGTATGCTCCCAATTGTTATAACAAGTTACATCCTTATCTGTTATAACAATATACTGGTTAAGAAACGTATTATCATAGTCATACCGGTAAAGTGAATGCAAGAGCAGGTAAGGCTTTTCACGCCAGAATCCTCCTTCCTCGTAATTCCAAATCTTAAATTCTGTACGATGTTCATACTCATGAGGTGTAAATACATCAAATAGAAGACAACCGCCCGGCGCCAACGCATCAAATATCTTACGCAATAAGGCTTTTCGCTCTGCATGAGATAAAACGCCCATATCGCAGTAGATCATTGTTGCCAGATCATATTCTCCGCCGATCGGGCATTGAATATAATCACCCTTTTTGTATGAAATATCCAGCCCTCTTTCTTTCGCTGTTTTCTGAGCATACTGTATTGAATTTTCAGAAATGTCCATGCCTGTAACTTGATACCCCTTTGCATGGAATAGTTCTGCATAAATGCCCGGACCGCAGCCCAGATCAATGATCCTTTTGTATCTGCATATTGGCAGTAAATTTGAGATCCAATCGACAGATTGTTTTACGAAATCATGTTTGCGTGTCGCCCCCTCTAGATCAGGTTCCAAATGTGCTTTTAACATGCTTTGTGAGATGTAGGGATCATCCCAGAATTTCGTTTTACTCTTCTCAAAAAGAGTAGGTTTTCTTAGGTAAGGTCTTAATAATTGAAGCATTTTATTTTTTCCTTTCTATCGTATTTTCTACAACAAAAAAAGCTGCAGAATATGTTTCCCACAGCTCAAAGGCCAGTTACTATGGGGAAAACAAAAATAATCATTTTAAGCTATAAAAACAAGACCTGAACCAACCGACAGGCTTTCTCGTTCTTATAAAGTTAATGATTATCTGTTTTCCACGTTTCACTTATATTACCGATTTTATAATATCAAGTGCGCCGGATCAAACCAACTCCTTTTCTGTCATCTAAAAATATTATACACTGCCTGTCCATGTTTTTCAAACAGTGATGCATTTGATCACCTGGATCATGCAGCTTTGCTATAATCAATGTTTGTTAGTTACCGATACCGTTTTGTATGTGCGCATATTGTCTTCTTACCATATATTACGCTATTTCTTCTTTCGCAAACGGCAATTCATACAACGTATCCGGGTCAATATCCAAGCACATCGTGTTATCCCGATTTCCGCCGATATCCCATGCAAGAGTATCATTCATCACTGTGCAGGTATCCATAAAAACATCGAGGTCTTTTAATGGACGGAATACCTCTTTCTCAATCATGGCAGCCATATCATAGCAGACTATCTTTCCATCTTCAAAATATACATAAACCGAGTAATCTTTCGTTGGTATCACCTGTACCACCTTTGGAAACATATCACCACCTCCTAGATTAAAGGATTAATTCTATTCAAGGGTTTTCCATCTTTCGATAATTCCCAATTCTGCATCAATTCATCCTGATGCAAAACACACCATGCTTAAATCAATTTTAGCTGTTTTGATGGCAGAGCGCCTCTTATTACTCTTACTCCATCTATTTCCACTATTGCTTTATGTCCATTGTACTCTGCATGAAAATGTGGTGGATTGTGATCATCATAATACATTGTCACTCTGATCCCATAAAATAATGATATTTCTGGCATTAAATACTCCTCCACCTTTCATTCCTTAATATATATTCTTAACAATACATAACACATGCAATACATATTGTTTACACTATAAGTATACCACAGTTATCCCATCAAAAAAACCCGCAAACTTGATGTCTGTGGGTTTCCATATAATAAATATATTCGATTCCTTATCTCTTTGATAACTCCGAACGCTCAAAATAAGGGATTTTGAAGGCATTTGTAAGTTACGTGTTAGTTACCCACAGGATTTTATATGTGCACATACTTCTTTAAGTTCATAAATCATGCCACTTTTCTATAATCAATAATTGAAATTTCCTGCATTACTTTCTTTGCCTGCTCCACTATTTTTTCCAACTGTTTCACTACATCTGCCGTGTAAATCACCTCATTGCATTCTGTGCATTTATAACAGGGAACATTTCTGACAATGACCAGACAACTTCCCAAATCTGTCACATCTGTCGTTAATCCTTTATAAGCTTTAGCACCACATTCCATACATAACATATTTATCATTCCTTTCTGGTCTTTAAATCTGATTCCCATTGTGCAGGGTCAGGATAATAGGCTGTTATCAAATAGATAAAGTCCTTACCTCTGCTAAGTACTATATGCATATATTTATTATCCGTTGTTTCTCCTAATATTAAACAGCTTGGCAATGGTTTGTCATCCTCATACTGTTTAATTATTTCACCTGTATCAATGCAATAAGTAATATCATCAACTTTTATCCCACGTTCTTCCAGTCTTTCCTTTGCATGTTTTGTAATCGCTATTTTTTCAAGTCTATTCATTTCTTTAAAATTGTCTATTTGGTACAATGCCACCCCTCCCAGCATCATTTATTAAGATAAGTGTATCACAGTTATCATCTAAAAAAAACCCACAAACATAATGTCTGTGGGTTTCCATGCATTATAAATATGCAATTGCTTATCTCTTTGAGAACTGTGGTGCCCTACGTGCTGCTTTGAGACCGTATTTTTTACGTTCTTTCATACGTGGGTCACGTGTCAGATATCCGGATTTCTTAAGTACCGGTCTGTAATCTGCATCTGCCTGCAGAAGTGCTCTTGCGATGCCGTGGCGGATCGCTCCTGCCTGTCCTGTGTAACCGCCGCCTTTTACATTGACGATAACATCGAATTTGCCGTCTGTCTCAGTTGCGACTAATGGCTGGCGTACGATAACCTTTAATGTCTCAAGACCAAGGTATTCGTCGATGCTTCTTTTATTTATAGTAATGTTGCCTGTTCCAGGTACTAAATATACTCTTGCGATAGATTTTTTTCTTCTTCCTGTTCCATAGAATTTTGCGTTAGCCACTTTCTATATCCTCCTTTCAAACCTTTCCTTAAAATTTCAGCTCTTCTGGTTTCTGAGCCTGCTGCTCATGCTCAGGTCCAGCATATACATGAAGCTTTTTGATCATTGCTCTTCCTAAAGGTCCTTTTGGAAGCATTCCCTTTACAGCAAGTTCAATCACTTTTTCCGGTTTCTTATCCATCATCTCTGCTAATGTAGTCTCTTTGAAACCTCCTACATAATCAGAGTGATTATAATACATCTTCTGCTCCATCTTCTTGCCTGTCACTTTGATGTCTTTTGCGTTTACTACGATTACATAATCACCTGTGTCGATGTGCGGTGTGAATTCCGGTTTGTTCTTTCCTCTTAAAACTTTAGCTACTTCTGATGCTAAACGTCCTAATGTATATCCCGCAGCGTCAACTACATACCATTTTCTTTCAATCTTGTCTGGACTGGCCATATAAGTCTTCATTGGTTAACCTCCTGTGATAATTACATTCCATTAAAATTATTATTATATTCAGAAGTCAGTCTGTTCCGGGGCTTTGGCTCAAACTGATTCATCTCATGTCATACTGCTTTATTATATTATACGCACCCACGTGTGTCAACCATTTTTTGACCTTTTTATACCATAATCTGCCGGTTTTAACTCTTCTTCCGGTTAAAATAGAATCCGTCAAAATTGTATTTATAGACCCGGTATATAAATTTTTCAACGTTCATGGTATAGGATGCGATAAGCTCGTGGTCCTTATCGTACTCTGCAAAGAGTCCTTTGAATCCGGAGTCGATGACCGTATTCGTTTCCAGATTCTGGGCGCTGCTTACATAGCCGGAATAAGGCACTTCAAAGGAATCCGTCAGTTCAAATGTCCCGGCATCTTCATCCACAAGATATTCATAGTAATAGGAAGTTTCCCCTTCCTTGGCAGAGTCTTCTGTAAGCCCTTCGGATGCCCAGTCAAAATCGGGATTTGTCTCACTCATACCAATATTGTTATTATACATGTACAGATAATACCGGCCGTCCCCCAGGCCGTCATCCTCCACATAGGTTACAGAATGCTGGCCGCCCTGCACGGTAAAGTCTCCGTTTTGCTCCAGCACAAGACTCTCGTATTCTGTATCTTCCCAGAAAGACTTACTGCCTATTATATATGACACTTCCGGCGTGCCATATAAGTCTTCCACTTTAATGATGGAAGACGTCTCCCTGGAACTTAAAAGTATGTCTCCATCGCCGAGCCATTGAATCGTATTTATATGCATCCAGTCCAGTTCCCCGTCATCATCGGCCGTACATTCATCCTTATAACTGCCGAACAGTTCCTCCAGATCAAGCGCTTCCGTAACACCGCCCGTATCTGTATCCAGACAGAGAATTATATCTTCAATACTGTCCTGAGTCTGGTCCGATGCAAGGATAAGCATATTTCCGTCATTGTCAAATACGTAATCATGATGCAGTTCATAATTTCCAAGGTCATACACATTGGTGACCTGCCCAACCCGGTTCACCTGCGCCATCTTTGTCTCCGATATGCTGTAGTACATATGATCATCGTCAAATATAAGCCTGTGGCCGCGGTATCCGAGAATCGGCACTTCACCGCGCAGTGTGCCTTCGTTATCGTAATAGTATATAAAATCAAGCGCCGTACTGTCGTTTCCGAGCACGACGTACAGGCCGTCCTCCAGTTCGGCGGCATTCCCTTTTTCCGTCACGTCAAGCTGCACCTCTTCCGTGCCGAGCAGACTTCCCATCTCGTGGTCGATCTCTCTTTCCGTGACCGTTCCGTCTTCTGCGGTCAAAGTAATCGTTATGTGATTTACCGTATCCGGCACGAGCCCGATCACCTGAAATTCGTGCTCCGTCTCGTATGTTCCGTCCTCATATACCTGCCTGCTGAAGTCACCGGCCGCCTCACCGGCGGCGTGCACCGTGTAAGCTGCGCTTACGGCTTCATCTGTGTTAAAATATACGTACAATGACTGCGTATTTGTTCCAAACGGATCGTACACTGTCAGCATATTGTCTGCCGTATAATTCTGAGAATTCTTTTTTTCTTCCAGCTCTCTGGCTGTCTCCTCCTGCTTCGAGACATTATAAGTCTCTTTGATCTTCTGCAGCGACATTTCCTGCTCTTTCGTCAGCGCTGCCGTCTCAACATCCGTCTGTTTCCTGCTGTCATCTGTCTCACTGATCGCCTTTACCGCGCTTACGCTTGTTACAATACCTGCGGCTGCCGCCGCAAGGCATATTGCTATACTTTTTCTTTTCTTCACGTATCAACCTGCCTTTTCACTGTCTGTTATCGGGTTCAGTGACGTTATGTTAGCAGGTAATTGTGATAAGTTTATGAAAGCTTTTCAAATATTTTATGTTTTATTTCCATATAATGTCCGCTTTCCTGCGCGGCGCGGTTCTTTTGTACGATACGGCCGGATATCCGAGCAGCATACAGCACGATATCTTTTTTTCTCCCGTCTGAAGCCAGTCCCGCAGAGCCTGGCTCGCGCCGATCACCCGCATCATGTAGCCGCTGTACAGTGCGCCGAGGCCTTCCGCCACAGCCATATTTTCGATATTTGCCGCCGCCAGACCGCCGTCCAGCGGATTGTCGGACGCGATCACGAGAAATGCAGGCGTGTTAAAAAAGAAGGTGTCATCCTCCGGACTGCGCTTCCATTTTAAATAAAAATACTCAAATGTTCTGGCATATTCAGGCGCGCTTTCCCTGAGGTTCTCCACTATGGACGGTATCTCTTTCCAGACAAGCTCTTTGAATTCATCCAGCCTGTCCTGGATAAACACATATGTACAGGCCTGGCGGTTTCTTGCGGTCGCAGTGTAACGGCCTGCGTTCAGGATGCGTTCTGCAGTCTCCCGCCCGATTTTCTCCGGCGTATAACTGCGGATGCTCCTTCTGAATTTTACCGCGCGCAGATAGTGGTCTGCATCAAGTGTAAATTTCTCCTTTTCATACGCTTCTACTTCTGCCATGTCGTATTCCGGAATTGCCGCTGCATTTACCGGACAGACGGCGACACAGTGTCCGCAGTGCAGGCAGTCTTTGAACACTTCTGCCTTCCCTTCTCTTATCTTGATAGCGTCTGCCGGGCAGTCCCTCTTGCAGGCACCGCATCCAATACATTTTTCCTTGTCGATCTGAATCATCTGTCATCAACCTCCTGTAATATTTATACATTTTCTACTGTTTCTTTACACATTTTCGCATGTTGGCCTTCCTTTTTCCCGGAAATTTATGTTATAATATCTTACCTTGGGGGTATTTGGAAATGAGAAAAAATGTTGATTTATTAAACGGGCCTGTCCTGTCGTCGCTCACCCGGCTAGCCCTGCCGATCATGGCAACCTCTCTCGTGCAGATGGCATACAATCTGACGGATATGATATGGATCGGCCGCATCGGAAGCAACGCTGTGGCAGCAGTAGGCGCCGCGGGTATGTATATGTGGCTCTCCAACGGCCTGGCAACACTGGCGAAGATGGGCGGCCAGGTAAATGTCGGCCACGCGCTTGGAGCCGGCCAGACTTCAGACGCTTCGCGCTACGCCGACAATGCGTTCCAGCTCACGGCTTTCTGCGGTATTATATATGGGCTTGTCTGCGTGCTGCTGAACGGTCCTCTGATCGGTTTCTTCCGGCTGAACAGTCCGCATGTGATCGCGGACGCCAAAATATATTTGCAGATTACGTGCGGTTTTGTTATATTTTCTTTTTTGAACCAGACATTTACCGGCATACTGACCGCCGTCGGCAACAGCCGTTCTTCTTTTCTGGCGACCTCAGCCGGACTGGTCATCAATATCGTGCTCGATCCGGTCCTTATATTCGGTCTCGGCCCTTTCCCGGAGCTTGGAGTCATGGGCGCGGCCATCGCCACCGTAGTCGCACAGTGTATCGTGACAATGATGTTCTTTTACTTTGCTTCAAAGGACACACAGGTGTTCCGCAGCATAAAGATCACAGAAAAGCCCGACAGAAAATATATGATGCCCATAATTAAGATCGGGCTTCCTACTTCTATACAAAGTATTATCTTCACAGGCATGTCTATGATCATCGCCCGGCTTGTGGCCGGATACGGCGATGCGGCCATCGCGGTCCAGAAGGTCGGTTCCCAGATCGAGTCCATCTCCTGGATGACCGCCGACGGCTTTGCTGCCGCAGTCAACTCTTTCGTGGCACAGAATCACGGAGCAGGGAACAGAAGCCGCATCAAAAAGGGCTATACATCCGCCATGGGTGTGGTACTTGTGTGGGGTGTCATATGTACGCTGCTGCTCATCCTGTGCCCGGCGCCGATATTTAACATCTTTATCTCAGAACCTGACGTGCTGCCGCTTGGGGTGGACTATCTTATGATCCTCGGGGTGTCCCAGCTGTTCATGAGTGTGGAGATCACGACTGCCGGAGCGTTTGCCGGCTTTGGCCGCACAGTTCCGCCGTCTGTCGTGGGCATCGTACTGACTGCAGCGCGGATTCCCTTTGCCATGCTGCTGACACAGACAGCGCTCGGACTGAACGGAATCTGGTGGAGCATAACTATCTCCAGCATTTTCAAAGGAATCATCCTTCTTATCTGGTTCCTCCTATTCTTAAAACGAAGAGGGGCAGCCCCCTCTTAGAAAAGACAGGCCTCCGGCGGGGTCTGCCTTTTTTATTGGGCCGTGCCCTTATGATTGCCCCAATAATACACCATTACTTCAGAGTCACATCCATTGTGATACTGGGGACATGTGATACACTTCGTTTCAAACGGTGCCTCTTCTCTTGGCACGACTGTAAACCCAAACTTCCTGTAAAAATCCGGCACTTTCGCGGTGAGCCAGATTCTGTCTGCCTGCCGCCTTCCGGCCTCATCCATAACCGCACCGACGAGCCGCTTACCAAATCCCTTTCCTCTGAATTCCTCCTCCACGGCTACACAGCGGAGGATATACTCTCCTTTGTCATACACGATGCCCGCCGCACCGATCCTTCTGCCGGCAGCTTCATCTATGAGTTCAAAGCATGTGAGCAGTCCTTCCGGTTCCGGCTCATCCGGACTGATCTCAAGACCCGCGCGCACAAACAGATCAACAAGTGAAGCATAATCCATCGTATAAATCAATTTCTCAGACATCTCTTTTGTCCCTCTCTTTCCGATCATCTCCTTCGTCAGCCAGCCGACGTGGTGTATATACTAAAATATAGTACAGCCTCCGGGCTTTTACAATAGTTTTACCTCCTTTTTTCCAACCCTTATCTGTGTTATACTGATTCTGGCGCCGGTCTTCAATGCACATAAATGATTCCAAAGACTGGTGCCGCAGACAGTATGAAAAGAAAGCAGGTATAATATATGTGGGCTTATAACAGTGTATTTTATCAGATCTACCCGATCGGCTTCTGCGGGGCTCCGGTCCATAATGACGGACTTTGTGTGCCGCGCATACAAAAGATAAAAGATTGGGCGGATTATCTGGAGGAACTCGGCGTGGATTCCATCATCCTGAATCCGATATTTGAGTCAGACAGTCACGGCTATGACACGAGAGACTATACAAAGGTAGACTGCCGCCTCGGTACGAACGACGACTTCAAAGAGGTGTGCGGCGCACTGCATTCACACGGGATAAAGATCATTCTGGACGGGGTGTTCAACCATGTCGGACGTGGATTCTGGGCGTTTAAAGATGTTCAGGAAAAGAAGTGGGATTCTCCTTACAAAGACTGGTTTCATATCAACTTTGACGGCAACAGCGGCTACGATGACGGCTTCTGGTACGAAGGCTGGGAAGGACATTTTGAGCTTGTGAAACTGAACCTTCAGAACCCCGCTGTAACGGACTATCTGCTGGACTGCATCCGGGGCTGGATCAATGAGTTCGGCATCGACGGGCTGCGCCTTGATGTGGCGTACAGCCTGGATCATAATTTTATGAGAAGGCTCCGGTCCTTTACGTCGGAACTCAAGCCGGGATTCACCCTCATAGGGGAGGTATTGTTCGGCGACTACAATCTGATCGTCAATGACGAGATGCTTCACAGCTGTACGAACTATGAATGCTACAAGGGGATCTTCTCCAGTTTCAACTCCATGAACATGTTTGAGATCGCACATTCCCTGCACCGGCAATACGGCTCTGACCAGTGGTGCCTGTACCGGGGCAAACACCTCATCACATTTGTAGATAACCACGACGTGGAGAGGATCGCCAGCATTCTCACAGACAAGAACCACCTTCCGCTGGCATACGGACTGCTGCTTGGAATGCCGGGCATTCCATGTATTTATTACGGAAGCGAGTGGGGAGAACCGGGAGAAAAGCGCCCGGACAATGATTATGCCCTGAGACCATGCTTTGAGGCGCCAAAGCCGAATGAGCTGACCGAATACATCAAAAAAATGATCCGGATCCGCCAGAACAGCGAAGCTCTGTGTAATGGAGATTATAAGAACGTCGTGATCCAGAACCACCAGCTCATCTTCGAGCGCTGTTTTGGAGGGGAACGCGTGCTCGTTGCCATCAACGCGGCAGACCAGCCTTATACGGCTGCCCACGGCAGTTTTGAAGGCAGTGCCGCGGAGCTTTTGTCCGGTAAGGAGGTAACGCTGGGTGGACAGATAGATCTGCCGCCTTACAGCGTCCAATATTTTAAAATGGTGCCGTAAAGATTTTTATTATCCTGCACCTGCTTCGCCGGTATGGTGAATTCTTCGCCGTACCGGCAGTATCCCTCTGTTCTGAAAGGCAGAGAAAGCCATCAAAAAAGGATGTGGATCTAAATTAATTCAGTTAGATCCACATCCTTCTTTGCTTATTTAACGAGCACCTTTGTTATCTCCGCAATATACATCGTATGATAATCCGCCTCGGGATACCATTTTGTATCGCACTCCGTCTCTGTGAAGCATTCGGGATACATTTCCTGGTAATACAGTTTCCTGCACACGAAGATCATCTCTGCTTCTTCCACTGCCGCAGTACCGTCGGCGTAATACGGATGAAGGCCTGCTTCTTTCCACTTGTCCTCCACATCGCGGCCGGACACGGAACCGCATACGTTCAGCGCCTTGCGCTGCGTCTCGGGCAGAAAAGATATGGTAAAGGTATCATTCATATCTACAAATTCCTTCGTATACCTCTGGGGGCGGATATATGCCGTAACGACCGGTCTGCCCCACATGATGCCGACACCTCCCCAGCTTGCTGTCATCGTGTTTGACTTAAGTTCGTCGCCTGCCGTGATGAGCATCCACTGCTTCGATATCTTTTCAAATGGATTGAAGCTCAGTTCCTCAATTGCTTTTTCTTTAAATGCCATTGTCCACTCCTCCTTCTTGCGGCTGTCCGCCGTTACGTTTATTTTAACACAACTTTGCGGAAATTTTTCTTACCTTTTTTCAAGATCATGCCTTCTCCCGCAAATGCGTCTGAAGGGAAGATCTCCTGGATGTCTGTGACCTTCTCCCCGTCCACAGCTACGCCGCCCTGCTGCACAGCGCGTCTTGCCTCTGACTTGGACGGTACGAGGCCGCTCTTTAACAGAAGTGTAAGGATATCGATGCGCCCGTCCTCCAGATCGTCACCTGTGATCTCTGCGGTAGGCATCTGTGCGGCTGCGCCCTGGCTGAACAGCGCACGCGCGGACTCCTGCGCCTTCCTGGCCTCCTCTTCCCCGTGAACAAGCTTCGTCAGCTCATAGGCAAGAATCTCCTTCGCCGTATTGAGCTGGGCTCCTTCCCAGCCGTCCATTTTGTCGATCTCCTCCAGCGGAAGGAAGGTCAGCATGCGGATACATTTCAGCACGTCCGTATCGCCTACATTTCTCCAGTACTGGTAGAAATCGAACGGTGACGTCTTTTCCGGGTCGAGCCAGACCGCGCCATTCTGCGTCTTGCCCATCTTCTTGCCCTCAGAATTCAGAAGCAGCGTGATCGTCATGGCGCACGCGTTCTTTCCGAGCTTGCGGCGGATAAGCTCTGTGCCGCCGAGCATGTTGGCCCACTGGTCGTCGCCGCCGAACTGCATGTTGCAGCCGTAATTCTGGTACAGCATGTAAAAGTCAAAGCTCTGCATGATCATGTAATTGAACTCCAGGAAAGTAAGTCCCTTCTCCATCCTCTGCTTGTAGCACTCGGCAGCCAGCATCCGGTTCACGGAGAAATGCGGCCCGATCTCCCGCAGCATATCAATATAGTTCAAATCCAGCAGCCAGTCCGCATTGTTGACCATAAGCGCCTTGCCTTCGGAGAAATCGATAAACTTGCTCATTTGTCTTTTGAAACAGTCACAGTTGTGCTGGATCGTCTCCGGCGTCATCATGGAACGCATATCGGTTCTTCCGGACGGATCACCGATATAACCTGTCCCTCCTCCGATAAGAGCGATCGGCTTGTTGCCGGCATCCTGCAGGCGCTTCATGAGACAGAGCGCCATAAAATGTCCCACATGAAGGCTGTCCGCCGTCGGGTCAAAACCGATGTAAAACGTCGCTTTCCCATTGTTGATCAATTCTCTGATCTCATCCTCGTCCGTCACTTGGGCGATCAAACCTCTCGCCTGTAATTCTTCATAAATTCCCATAGCTTACCTCTCCTTTAATATATTGTCTGATAATTAGTTGAATTTGCAAAGGGGTCAGACCCCTATGGCCATAGGGGTCTGACCCCTTTGCAAATTCCTGCCGCATACGCCAACAAAAAAACCTCATCCTTATAAAAAGGACGAGGTTATGCTCCCGTGATACCACCTTCATTCACCTGCAGCTCACGCTGCCGGTCTCTGTAAGCTGCAGTTACAGCTTGTGCACGATAACGCATGCCCCGCGTCACAGCCTACCTGCCTTCTTTAGGTGAAGGTTTCGGTGTGAAGCTCCAAGATGTATTCACAGCCTGCTCTTTCATGCGCCTCTCATCTTCCGGCTGCTTTCTGTAAGGGTGTGCTGGCTGTTACTTTTTCTTTTCAAAGCTTTTTCTCTGATTCTTGTCTTGTTGTCTGAAATGGTAACGTATTTCTTATTTTTTGTCAAGCAGGAAATTTTATTTCTCAGGAAAAGATCCGTCTAAGTGATATGGACACTTCTGCCTCAGGCACTGTCTGTTCTCTTTGGAAAATGTACATACAATGCGCTCAGGCAGTTCCATCTCTATGCCGGTCTCTTCCCTCACCACCGCCACCGCTTCTTTCACGGCGGTGAAGCAGTCCCTCTTGCAGCAGCGCGGTCCGCCCAGGTCTGCGATCGCGGCAAGCGCCCTGGACGTCATCCGGTTGGACATCTGCCACGACCGGCCGGTGAGGGGCGTCGCCTTCGTGATGATGCTCATGAAGATGCCCGTACTCACCGCAGCCCCGCAGCAGCCCCACATGCCGCACACACCGCCTGGGACTTCACTTCCCCTGGCCCGCATCTCCTCAAGCGCCTGAGAGATATCAATGTCACCGCCGCAGTTGTGATATGCGGCCAGAAGTGCAGCGCCGGCCATCACATGATGCTCCGGCCCGTGCATATATATGAACGGATTCTCCATGAGTTCCTGCATGACAGCGATCGGACTGCGGGATGTGGTCGTTTGACATCCTTCCATTATCGCTGTGATTCCTTTTTCGGCGTGACAGCCGTCACATACGAAATGCCCTTCTTCACAGGACGCATGGCTCTCAAAGCTCTGCCCGCAGACGGAGCACTTCATTTTTCCTGCCTTGTCATAATATACAAGCTCTCTGCCGCACATAAGGCAGGCGCCTTCTCTTCTGTCCATTTTATCTAAATCCTTTTTCCATCTTTGATGACAGCCTTCAGGTTCAATTCTTTGTCAAGCAGCACTACATTTCCCTTCTTACCTGGTGTGAGCGAACCGTACTTGTCATACGCACCGAGGCTTTTTGCCGGATTCATAGTCGCGCACGCGACAGCAGTCTCAAGCGGGATGCCCATCTCCTTCACCACCGTGCGCATACAGTCCAGAAGGTTCGTCGCGGAGCCTGCAAGAGCGCCGTTTGACACAAGGATAGCGCGGCTGCCCGTCACATTCACCGCAAGCCCGCCAAGCGTGTATTCCCCATCCGGCATGCCGGTCGCGCGCATACTGTCACTGATCAGGATAATGCGGTCCGCTCCGAGCATCTTGAACGTGGCGCGGACGACTGACGGATGAATGTGCACCCCGTCACAGATCAGCTCCGCCGTCACATGCTCACTGTCCGCCACAGCGCCGATAACGCCCGGAGCACGGTGGGTAAACGGCGGCATGGCGTTGTAGAGATGTACCGCATGGTCCGCCCCCCTGTCATAAGCTGCTTTCGCATCCTCGTAGCTTGCATTCGTATGTGCCAGCGATACATTCACTTCATCCTTCACCTGCTCTACAAATTCCAGCGCGCCTTCCCTTTCCGGCGCCACGCCAATATATTTGACAAGCCCCTGGGCTGCGCTCTGGAACCGGTGAAATATTTCTTTCGTACACGGGATAATATATGTGGCGTCCTGGGCTCCTTTTTTCTCTTTACTGATGAACGGTCCTTCCATATTTACGCCGATCAGGTCTGCTTCGTCCGCCGCCTCTTTTTTATACGCCGCGGCAGTGGCGAGAATCTCCTCCAGCTGCTCCACCGGAAGTGTCATTGTGGCCGGTGAAATGGCGGTCACACCGATGGACGCCTCGTACTTTGCGATCTCATGAATGGCCTCCTTTGTCCCGTCACAGAAATCATAGCCCTTGCATCCGTGGAAATGGATATCGATAAGCCCCGGTATGGCGTAGCAGCCTTCCCCGTCGATGACTTCCCCTCCGTCTTCCCTCTCTCCGGATATGAGACCGTCCCTGATCACGATCTCACCGTCTTCAAATGTCTTATCTTCTTTAAATACTTTTACGTTTTTGATCAACATACCTTTTCTCCTCTCAGCGCTGTTTTGCCGGATGATCATATATATTTCTCCGGCTTTTTCCGCTGCAGCGCCCGCAGCGTGTTGTCGTGCAGTGTCTCTTTCTCATATTTATCCTGCTCAAGATAATAAGAGTAGATAATGTCAAGCATCACGAGGATCGGAAACTGGGGAGAGATGACATTTCCGTGGTTCAGATGTCTGAGAGACGGAATGAGCAGCACCTCGTCGCAGAATTTATCGAACTCTTCATTGTTTTTCGCCGTCACCAGGACAGTCCTGGCCCCTCTTTCATGTGCCTCTTTGAGCAGATACAGCACTTCTTCTTTCTCACCGCTTATGCTGATGCCGAACACGAGACATGTCTCATTTTGAAATACAGCCTGCATCCGCATAAGGTCGCTGTCCTGTATGGAATCAATGTCAACGCCGATGCGCATGAACCTGAGCTTCATCTCTCTGGCAGTGAGCCCTGAGCTCCCCATCCCGCAGACAAATACCCGGGCAGCCCGGTTCAGATAACGGCTGATCCTGGCCACCTGTACTTCGTCCACAAGACTGTATGTTTTATTGAGCAGCTCCTGGTACACATTCAGCACCATTCTCGTATTGCCGGTCATGGATTCTTTCTTTTCTACAAAGGTCTCCTCATACTGGTACACAAACTCCCGGTAGCCCCGATAGCCGCATTTCTTCGCAAACCGGGAGAGGGACGCCTCGGACACAAAGAGCAGCTCCGCCACCGCCCTGGCTGAAAAGTCCATCTTCTTCCTGTTCTGGATAAAGAAGTCGGCTATATTCTTTTCTACGGTTGTAAAATTATCATAATTCGATTCAATAATCGGTACTACGGACTTTACATAATACTCCATGACCCACCAGCCTTCTCTTTGTCTACGCCTCTGCTTTGCGTCTCTCCCCGGACTGTCTTTCTCTGAAGTGGTAAAATGCTCCCAGCATCCCGGCATCATTCCTGTGCCTTGCGAAACAGATCTTCGTACGGTCCGCCACGCTTGGAATAAGATAGCGGGAGACCGCCGCCTCTATCTTCTCCTTCAGGTAATCCTCCTGCGCCATGATGCCCCCGCCGAGCACCACCGTCTCAGGGTTCAGAACATAACAGATATTGGCGATTCCCATGCTGAGAATGTCCGCCATCTCATCGATGGCCCGGATGCAGATGTCATCTCCTTTTTCAGCCTCCTCAAAAATGCGGTAGCCGTTCCAGTATTCCACCGGCTCACTCTTTCGCTCCGCCACCTTCTTCGTCAGGATACTTGCGGCTCCAAGCGTCTGAAAGTCACTGCCGCACATCCTCATATAACCTACCTCGCATGCGCTGTTACTGAAGCCGTGGTATATCCTGCCGTCCAGCACGATGCAGCCCCCGATCCCGGTGCCGACGGTGAGCATCAGTGTACTTTTGCTCCCCACAGCCGCGCCGGACACAGACTCCGCAAGCCCCGCACAGTTTACGTCGTTTTCCACCTCACACGGAATACCAAAACGTTCCTCCAGAACTGCCTTGAACCTTGTGCCTGCATATTCCGGTATGAGCGGAGCAGAGTGAAAGATCTCCCCTTTCTCTGTATCTACCATTCCGGCCGTAGATATACAGATCCCGCTGATCTCTTCGCTGTTTTTAAATTCCTCCACAATGGCGGACGCCTTGGCCAGAATCGACGGCCCGCCTCTGTGCGCCTCCGTCTTCATCTCACGCTTTGTGAGTATACGGCCATCCTCATCTATCATTCCATACTTGATAGCTGTGCCGCCGATATCGATACTTACATATTTCTTCATATATTCTCCCAAGCCTTTTGTAATATTTTAAAACAGTGGAAGGCACTCTTTTTGTGTTACGGTCTCTTCGAGGCACAGCCCGCTGTTATCATTATAATATAAGACGATATTTTCCGCAATCTCATGCCTGAATGGGCCAGCCCTCTGCCGCAGCAGAAGACTGACCCTCCTCGTTTCTAATGAATCTGTACTTTAAATATTGCCTTTTTGACCGCTTCCGGCCCATTTACCTGCACGGCGGTACGGTGCGCGTCGTGGGGGGCGCAGATGAGGAAATCCCCCTCTTTAAGCACTACATGACCGTTCTTTTCGCCGTCCATGGGAAGGAAATCGTCCGCCGGCACATACTCCTTCTGCTCCATATTTTCGATAAAGTTCACGTCGATCTGTTCCTGTCCGGTGAGCATCACATGTATGTCCAGATAATCTCTGTGCGCTTCCCAGAAACGGTTCTGTGCGTCAGTTGTCGTGTATTCCACAATATTGACAAACAGCCTGTTTCCATCTATCTCATGACTCCCCTTTTCATATGCCTTAAGATCATGTTCCCCGGCATAGTCAAAACATTCTTTCACCTGGCGCTCCAGGAACGGATATTCATCTAAATTACGGATATTTCCAAAAATCATGTCCGCGGACTCCTTTCTTCTTTTCCTTAATTTTTAAATACTGTCGTGTCCGGCGCCGGTACACTGTAGTCTCCTTTTACCTTTCTCCAGATCAGGCTCGCCGGTATACCTACCACGAGAGACACCGCGATGGAGATAAGTGAGTAGGACCAGATGGAAACACTTCCGGCCGGGGCAAAATATTTGATGCCGACCATAACGGCAGACGCTGCGATAAATGCCGCGACAGCTCCGAATGTATTGGCCTTCTTCGTAAACGCCCCAAGTATAAATGTCCCGACAAGGATACCAAGCACAAGACCCATGAACCCGTTGAACCATTCATACGCTGATTTCACTCCGCCGTTTGCCAGTACCATGGCAATGATGATCGCAAAGATCCCGACAAAGAGTGATACGTACTGTCCTATTTTCGTCTGCTTTTCAAAGCTTAATTCCTTCTTTGAAAGTCTTGCCTGGATATCCAGCGTCCAGCTGGACGCCACGGAGTTAAGTCCTGTGGACAGCGTTGACTGCGAAGCCGCATAGATAGCGGCCAGCAGAAGCCCTGTGATACCTACCGGAAGTTCAAAGGCAATGTAGGACGCAAATATCTGATCCTGTGCCGCTGCCGGCGGAAGTGCGTTCTGCTGATAGAACACATACAATCCTGTGCCGATGAGATAAAATACAGTCGCGATAAAGATGGACAGCGCTCCGTTTGTGAGCATCATCTTATTCAGCTTCTTCGTGTCCGTCGTTGTTGTAAAACGCTGTACAATATCCTGGCTTGATACGTAAGAGCCCATCGTGTTTAATCCAGCTCCGACGATCATGATAAATACACTGTCTTTTAATACATTTACATCAAAGATCGGCTGGTCGACCGCAAGGAATTTATGCTCTGCCGTAAAGGCGTGAAATACAGCTCCGATCCCTCCGTCGATATTGGCAAGCAGAAATACGAGCGCAAATGTCACGCCTATCAGAAGGACAGAACCCTGGATAAAGTCTGTCCAGAGTACGGACTTAAGTCCGCCTGTGTACGAGTAGATAATGGCAATGACACCCATGATGATGATAAGAACATTCACGCTGATCCCGGTCAGGCTTCCAAGCACCATACACGGCAGGTACATAATGATGGACATACGTCCGACCTGATAGATAATAAACATGACCGCCCCGAGCACGCGCAGTCCCTTGCTTCCGAACCTCAGCTCCAGATAGTGGTAAGCCGTATCTATGTCAAGCTTACTGTATATCGGAAGGAAAAACTTGATCGTAAGCGGGATCGCCAGCAGCATGCCAAGCTGCGCAAACCACATGATCCATGTCCCGGCATAAGAATTTCCCGCAAGAGACAGGAAGGATATAGGACTTAACAAAGTTGCGAATATAGATACGGAAGTTACCCACCACGGCACGGTTCCGTCCCCTTTAAAGTATTCTTTTCCCTTCATTTCTTTCTTGGCAAAATGAAGGCCGGCGAATAACACCGCTGCCAAATATACGATCAGAATAACCAGATCAATGACTGTAAAACCCTGCATCTTCTCTTCCTCCTAAAGTGTTGTCCTATAAATATTTCGCTTTTGCATCCATGATCATCTGTGCGGCTTCCTCTACGACAGCCATATCTGATCCGGCAAGTGACGGAAGCGGTCTGCGCACGCCGCCAAGCTCAAGCCCTTCGTTCTTTTTAAGGATCTCTTTGATCACGCCGTACATGTTGCCATGGGCGGAACACATTTTGTATATAATAGAATTGATGGCGTACTGTAAGTCTCTCGCCGCTTCCATCTCTCCTGCTTTCACGAGTTCGTCGAGCTTTAAGAACAGCTCCGGCATGGCCCCGTATGTTCCTCCGATGGCGCCTTCTGCCCCGATGACGCGTCCGCTCATAAACTGCTCATCCGGTCCGTTGAAGATGATATAATCTTCTCCCGCCGCCGCTTTGAACATCTGGATGTCCTGCACCGGCATAGAGGAATTCTTGACACCGATGACTCTTGGATTCTTTCTCATCTCTGCAAACAGGTCCATCGTAAGTGCAACGCCTGCCAGCTGTGGTATATTGTAGATGACAAAATCTGTCTCTGGAGCTGCCGCGCTTATATCGTTCCAGTATTCGGCAATAGCGTACTCCGGCAGGTGGAAATAAATAGGCGGGATCGCCGCGATGGCATCCACACCGAGTTTCTCAGCATGGGCAGCCAGTATTTTGCTGTCCTCTGTATTGTTACAGGCAACGTGGGCGATAACGGTGAGCCTTCCCTCGGCAGCTTCCATCACATTTTCAAGGACGGTCTTTTTGTCCTCCACGCTCTGGTATATGCACTCTCCTGAAGAGCCGTTCACATATACGCCTTTTACTCCCTTTTCGATAAAATAACGTGTCAGCGCCTGCACACCTTCGGGACTGATGTTTCCATCCTTGTCATAACAGGCATAAAATGCCGGGATAACTCCTTTGTACTTGTCCAGATTTCTCATAATACATTTCTCCTTTTACATGAATATATCAGTTATATTGTTACCTGTTTATTCCAATACATCCGCAAAAGACTTTGTGATCAGCTGCGGCCTCGTAATTATGGAACCTACCACTACGGCAAATGCACCGAGTTCAATGACTCTTTTTGCTTTTTCAGGTGTGTTGATATTGCCTTCTGCGATGACCGGATGCTTTACTTTGGCAACAATTTCTCTCAAAACTTCAAAATCATTTTCTTCAATTTTCAGATGTCTGCTCTGCTTTGTATAACCGACCATTGTCGTCCCGATGAAGTCAAAACCAAGTTCGTCCGCGTGAAGGGCCTCTTCCACGGTAGAGCAGTCAGCCATGAACAGCTGGTTTGGATACTGCTTTCTGACCTGCGCAAAGAATTCATCGAGCGTTGCGCCGCCCGGCCTTCTGTCTGTCGTGGCGTCCATGGCAATTATCTCCGGCTTTACTTCCATGAGCTCATCTATCTCTTTCATCGTCGGGGTGATATATACACTGCAGTTTTCATAATCTCTCTTCACAATACCGATGACCGGAAGATCTACCTGAGATTTTATCTCTGCGATATCCTCCTTCGTATTCGCACGGATACCGGACGCCCCTCCTTCTTTGGCGGCCAGCGCCATCCTTCCCATAATAAATGAAGAATGAAGCGGTTCGTGCGGCAGCGCCTGACAGGAAACGATCAGTTTTCCCTCCAGCTGTTTGATTCGTTCATTCATGTTCTTCTCCCTCCTTGCTCTGTCTGATATAAAGTATAGGCCTGTATGTTTTTATTTTCAATATGCTTTGAACGTTCTGAAAGTTCTTTCACCTTTTTCCTTTTAACATGTCTCCAACGACAATATTTTATGCGCTTTTTTAGCAAATCTGCACAATGACGCGTACCTTCTTTCTAATAATTATTTATTTGTTGAAATCTTCTGACTTATTGATATACTAATTAGTAAGGGAATTGCTCCTTGCAGCCGGCCGTATGAGGCTGTACATATATTAAAAAAGAAAGGAAATGGAGAACACTATGAAAATTTACAGAGCGAAAGACTATGAGGACATGAGCCGCAAAGCAGCCAACATTATCTCTGCCGAGGTTATTTTAAAGCCAGACTGCGTGCTTGGGCTTGCGACAGGCTCCACCCCGATCGGCACGTACAAGAATCTGATCCAATCTTATGAAAATGGAGATCTGGACTTTTCCGACGTTACAAGTGTCAATCTGGATGAATACAAGGGGCTTGGTCCGGACCATGACCAGAGTTACCGTTATTTCATGAACAGCAATCTGTTTGACCATATCAACATTGACAAGACACGCACCTTCGTCCCTGACGGACTGGAGGCAGACTCCGACAAGGCATGCGCCGCGTACAATGACATTATCGCAGGCTGCGGAGGCATCGACCTGCAGCTGCTCGGACTCGGCCATAACGGACATATCGGCTTCAACGAGCCCGCCGATGAGTTTGAAAAAGAAACGCACTGCGTAGATCTGACAGAAAGCACGATCGAGGCCAATAAACGTTTCTTCGCCTCAGAGGCAGATGTGCCGAGACAGGCATACACAATGGGCATCAAAACTATCATGCAGGCGCGCAAGGTTCTCGTCGTCGTAAGCGGAAGCGATAAGGCCGACATCCTGGACAAAGTAGTGAACGGTCCTGTGACACCTGCAGTTCCGGCCTCCATCCTTCAGATGCACAATGACGTGATCATCGTGGCCGACGAAGCGGCCTTGAGTAAAATGTAATAAAACATAACTGCGCCGGATTGACGTATAAGAGTCCTGTACGAGGAGAACTTCCTCGTACAGGACTCTGTTTTTATCCCGCTTATCCGAGATATACGGTATCTTCCTCCGGCGCCCGGGCCGGCTGCAAATCGATGAGATATAGTACGGGCTGTTCGCTGCCGAAGCTTGTCACAGCCTCATATTCAAATCTTGCCCTGACCCGCATCCACTGACGCGGCTCAAAGACCGCCTTTTTGCCGGACTTGCACGGATATCCGCAAAAACGGATGTCCGCCGCGCAGCATGTCATTATTTTTCGTCCGGGCACAAACATCGTCTCTTCCATTCCTTTCGGACGGAACACCTGGGCGAGAAAACGTATCTCTTTGTTAAGATAATATTGCGGATGCTCATAAGCGTCCACATACCAGACTCCAAAATCTGTATCTCCCACTTCGATGATCTCTCTTTTTACATCGTAAGGAAGGTCCTCTTCAGACGGTTCCATGATATGTCCTTCCATGTCCTCAAAGATAAGCTGGCTCATCGGATTCTGGACTTTTACCGCTCTTCGGAAACCGGAACGGTCCATTCCTTTCGGGCACCGGTTTACTACGATCAGCTCGGACTCTGTAAGCTGCTCCATGAGCAGATTTCTCATATTCGCAAGATACATACCAAGTGTTGCGCCGTTCACCGTCGAATATACACCCTGCAGTTCAAAGCCGCGGGGGAGCTGTGTCTTAAGCAGCTCCTCAAGCTTCCACATGCCGTTGTATTCAATGACCACCTGGGCGGGGTGATACTGCTTCTCACAGTTTTTTAAAAACTCCGTACTGAGCTGTTCCGGCCGCTCTATTTTCAGCACCGCCATATCCTTTTCCTTCAGATATGCCTCCTCATACTCCACTTCGCCCTCTTCACACTGAAGAAGAAGCGTAACGCCAGGTTCGATCCAGTCCTGCTCCATCAGCGTCTCTTTCACGAGTGTCGTCTTGCCGCTGTCCAGCAGTCCGGTACAGATAAATAATGGTATTGCCACGTCTTTTCCTCCCCTCTGTCTGCACGCTATACATGAAACAGCTTTTCAAGTTCTGCTTCCCTTAAGTCTGTCCCGATCACACAGAGCCGGCCGCTGTAATCCGGCTGCCCCGGCCGTATTTCACATTCCTCCGGCACGAGGTCGAACTGTCTCCACGTTCCGTCTGTCATCTGAACGATTCCCTTTGCCCTGAGAACGATGCCGTATCCCTCTGTCTCCGCCAGTGCCTTGACTGCATAATCAAGCTCTTCTTCTGTATATCTGTGCGCACTCTCACAGCTCCAGCTTGTGAACACTTCATCCGCATGGTGGTGCTCCTCACAGCCGCAGTTCTCTCCGTGGCTGTGGAGGTGTGGATGTTCCTCATGGCTGTGGCTGCACGTATGGTGTCCATGCCCATGAGAACAAGCATGCGCCCCGTGGCTGTGCAGATGTTCACCGTCCAGAAGGCCGGCCTGTCCCTTTTGCGCGGTCAGTGCATTTTGTATGGCATTTCCGCCAAGCACATCCCATCTTGTAGTGATGACCGGCGCATCCGCATTCTCCCGGCGCAGCATTTTTACGCACGCTTCTATCTTATCGTCCTCCATCATCTGTGTCCTGCTCATAACGATAGTGGACGCATGTTCCACCTGATTCCGGAAGAATTCACCGAAGTTCTTCAGATACAGTCCGGCTTTTCTGCCGTCCACAACAGTGATGAGGCTGCCGATCTCTATGTCCGCCTCTTCCTTTACATCCCGGACCGCACGGACGATATCGGAGAGTTTGCCGACCCCTGACGGCTCGATGATCACCCGGTCCGGTGTATGTTCCTTTAACACCTTCTGGAGTGCCCTGCCAAAATCACCCACAAGGGTGCAGCAGATGCATCCTGAATTCATCTCCGTGATCTCCACTCCTGCGTCTTTCAAAAAACCGCCGTCAATTCCGATCTCACCAAATTCATTTTCAATAAGCACGATCTTCTCATCCAAAAACACTTCACCGATCAGCTTCTTGATAAATGTCGTCTTTCCGGCTCCTAAAAAACCGGATATAATATCAACTTTTGTCATACTGTCCGCCTCTTTTCCAATTGTTGCACCGCCTCTATGCTACCACAAACTCCCGGAGGAAGCAAATACGGTCAGAACTCCTCTGTAAGAACGCCCCACATGACAGATACCACTGGCTTTTTCTCCTCCGGATCAGAAAAAAGCTGCAGACCCGCAGAATGTTATGCTTCTGCGAATCGGCAGCTTTTTATAAATTCACGTCCTGCTCAAGTAGACACCGGATGGGACTGCTTTTGGTTCTTTACAGTAATCCTCCGATGGACAAGAACAACGGTGCAAATACGAGTGACACGATCGTCATCAGTTTGATCAGTATATTGATGGACGGACCGGACGTATCCTTGAACGGATCGCCGACGGTATCGCCGACTACTGCCGCTTTGTGAGCTTCACTACCCTTGCCTCCGTGATTGCCGTCTTCAATATATTTCTTTGCATTGTCCCACGCGCCTCCTGCATTGGACATGAAGATCGCCATGAGCACACCGGTCACAAGCGCTCCGGTCAGCAGCCCTCCAAGGGCGGCAGGTCCGAGCACGATTCCGATGACAAGCGGCGCTGCCACTGCCATGATTCCAGGTACGAGCATTTCCTTCAACGCGGCTGTCGTTGAAATCGCGACACAGGATTTATAATCTGGTTTTGTCGTTCCTTCCATAATGCCTGGCATGGATTTGAACTGGCGTCTTACTTCCTCGATCATCTGATATGCCGCCTTGGATACTGACTGCATCGTCATGGATGAAAACAGGAACGGGAGCATGCCGCCGATGAACAGACCGATGATCACCCGGTTGTCCAGAATATCTATTGTCTTAAGATGTACTGCCTCTGCGTACGAAACGAACAGCGCAAGTGCTGTGAGCGCTGCGGAACCGATGGCAAATCCTTTGCCGATGGCTGCCGTCGTATTGCCGACTGCATCGAGCTTATCGGTGATCCTGCGCACTTCCGGTTCCAGACCGGACATCTCGGCGATACCGCCGGCGTTATCCGCGATCGGCCCATAAGCATCCACCGCAACAGTGATCGCTGTCGTGGAGAGCATGCCGACCGCCGCAAGTGCGATGCCGTACAGGCCGCACACCTGAAATGCGACAAAAATACCGACACAGATGAACAGGATCGGGACAGCCGTAGATTTCATGCCGACCGCCAGACCGCTTATGATCGTCGTAGCGGCGCCGGTCTCAGACTGCTCGCTTATCTCCTTAACTGACTTATAGTCACCGGAAGTGTATACTTCCGTGATGATACCGATGAGCAGACCTACAACGAGCCCTGCCACAATGGCGATGGCCGCTTTGAAGTCTCCGAAAAAGTAATTGCTGAATATAAATGCCACGATCACAACGATAACACTCGTCGCGTATGTTCCCATCTTCAGCGCCTTATGAGGATTCGATTTCTCATCTCCTCTGACAAAAAAGGTTCCGAGAATAGAACCGATCAGGCCAAGTCCTGCTATGATGAGCGGGAATATTGCTCCCGGCGCCTTAAAGTAGACGATCCCCAGCGTCAGAGCCGATATCAATGCGCCCACATAGGACTCGAACAGATCAGCTCCCATTCCGGCCACATCGCCTACATTGTCGCCCACATTGTCTGCGATAACCGCGGGATTACGCGGATCGTCTTCCGGAATTCCTGCCTCTACCTTGCCGACAAGGTCGGCACCCACATCGGCTGCCTTCGTATAGATCCCGCCTCCCACACGCGCGAATAACGCGATAGAGGACGCACCGAGACTGAAGCCGGAAAGCACTTCTACATTGCCGGTGATCAGATATATCGTACTGACTCCGAGCACGCCCAGCCCGGCCACACACATTCCCATCACTGCACCGCCGGAAAACGCGATGGAAAGGGCCTTGTTCATACCGCTTGTCTTAGCGGCATTCGCTGTCCTTACGTTGGCCTTTGTGGCTACCTGCATTCCAAAGTATCCGGCCAGTGTGGAGAATAACGCCCCCACAACAAAGCAGACCGCCGTGATCCAGTTGCCGATCCCAACTCCGATCAGCACAAACAGAACGATCACAAAGAATACAAGTATCTTGTACTCCGCTGTCAGAAATGCTTTGGCGCCATCGCTGATGGCTCCTGCAATTTCTTTCATCTTGTCGGTTCCCTCTTCCTGTCTGTTCACTTTCGCTGCCAGATATGCAGCAAAAAGCAGAGCAAGAATCCCAAAAACAGGAACCAGCTTTAACAACATCTCCATAATTTTCAATCCTCCCACAGATTTGATAAGTAATTATATATTATCATAAATATAACGCTTGTATAGCCTTTTTTCGGATTTAACCGGATTTCCTCAAAATAATTTTGCCGTTTTGAAGAAATAATTGCATTTTATCCAATCAAAAAGAAGTCAATTATCTTGACTTCTCTTCCGCCAGAAACGCCGCTCCGAGCGCTCCCGCATACCTGCCGTATTCCGTCGGCTCCACTGTCTGGCCGACCTTCTCCGATAATATTTTTGTAAAATAACTGCTGCCGCTCAGCCCGCCTGTCAGTATCACCTTGGGCGGGAGGTTCTTTTTCCTGCACAGCTGCGCCACCTTCGCCGCTACGGAGTCCACGACTCCCGCCGCTATATCCTCCCGTTTACGGCCCTCTCCGATATAGTTGATCACCTCCGACTCCGCAAATACGGTACAGAGGGAACTGATAGAAAGAACTTCCCCTGTCTTTGCCAGATCGAATAATTCCTGCAGAGTTATACCGAGCCTGTTTGCCATTATCTCAAGAAACTTTCCTGTACCGGCAGAACATTTGTCGTTCATGAGAAAGTCGCTGACCATCCCGTTCTGTACGAGGATCACCTTCGTGTCCTGGCCGCCGACGTCTATGACTGCGCAGTCATTTCCCGCCAACTCACGGCCGCCTCTGGCGTGACAGGTTATCTCTGTGATGACATAGTCGGCAAATTCTACGGCCACCCGCCCGTACCCGGTAGCCACGACTTTTGTCTCTTCTGACAGGACATCGATCCCGTCTTCCCTAAGCTTTTTTTGGATCGTCAGCGACGTCTCCTTGCTACTCCATCCGGTCGGAAGGACAAATCCTTTTTCTGCTCCGCCTCTTACAACCACCTTTGAGGCGGTTGAGCCGATATCAATCCCTACATAATTCATAACGCAAACTCCATCTAACAATATTTATCCCTGTTGGGATCTATATCTCTCTTTATTTCTACAATATCCAATATTTCTATCCCGTGCTCTTCGATGCATCTTTTCACCGTCTCTATATCATCCTTTTTGATCAGCAGAGAGATGCCGCAGCATTTGCTCGCAGACCGGGGAGTCGGGGCGATCACCGCCCGGACTCCCTCTGCTTTCAGCTCTCTATGTAACCGCATACCGTTGTCGTGATTCGGAAATAATACATAATGCTGTACTTTATCCATCAAACCACTTTCCTCTCCTCATTGCTTAAGCATTGTTCAGCATTTCTATAAATGCGCTTACTCTCGTACGAAGCTGCTGCGCATCACTGTCCGTGTAATCTGTCTCGATGCCGAGGACCGGAATTCCTGCTTCTTTCATGGCTCGTTCCACAAAATACCCTTCTGTGTCATACAGGCTGCAGAACTTCAGATTGACATCGATGATCCCATCCACCTTATACTCTCTTGCAAGGCGGAGTATATCGTCAATACGGCCCTCATTCGGCGTGAAACAGGCACAGTTGATGTTCATGTACCGTTCTGCCAGCGCCTGGATCTGCTCTTCTACTGTTGTCCGGCTTTCGTCCACCAGATGCTCAAAATAACGTGTGCCTGTACACATTTCCTCACAGACTACAGCCCCGCCGCTTGTCTCTACAATATTATGCAGCTTCCAGTTCGGGATCGCCAGCGGTGTTCCTGTCAGCATGATCCGTTTTGTACCGTCTTTTACCACACTGACTCCGTTTTTCACGCGCTCGTCCAGTTCGTCACAGAGCTTGTTCGTCATTTCTGCAAACCGGGCCGGGTCATCGTAGAACGCGATCTGAGAGATGAGCAGTGCGTCGCACCCGCTGACTGGAAGTCTCTCGTTCTTCCTCAGATCATACAGTCGCTGCAGCGCTTTTCTCTTCGTATTGATCAGCTGAATGCCGGCCGCCAGCTTGTCTGCCGTCACGGTGTTGCCGGTGAACTCCTCCACCTTATCTTTAAACTCGGCGATCTCTTCGGCCCACGCCGCTATGTCCTTGCCGCGCTTCATCTGCGGAAGGTTCATCACATGAACCGGCACGTCCTCGGACAGAATCTCCCACGCTTTTTTCTTCCCGTCACACGTCGTCTCTCCCACATACATATCCGCAATTCTGAAAAACGGACATGTGCGGTCCAGCCTTGCGCCTACGGACGCTTTGATAAGCGGGCACGTGTTGGTCGGGAGTACCTTCTCCCCGCCCGGGACCCAGAACTGGGAGCCGCCGCACAGTCCCGTCGCGATAGCATCAGCTGCAAATACAATTTCATCCGGAACGTACACACAGAACGTACCGAAAACCTTTCCTCCCTTTTTCTGGTGCTCGATCAGCTCCGCCGGGCGGACCCCGTGGATCTCGGCCACCACAAAGTTAAAATAATCCATACCTTCCGGTCTGTTTTCCTGCGACAGATAGACATCGCCGAATGCCTGCGGCAGTACCTCGCACAACTGGTCATGCGTCTCAAGATCCATCCCCAAGTCTTTCCACATCTCATGATAATCAGCCATAATTTCCTCCTTTTTCAAAAGGGGTCAGACCCCTATATACCATAGGGGTCTGACCCCTTCGACAATTTAAGATAACCGTAACACTTTCCTCTTATTACGGCAATATAATCTGAAAATATGGCCTATTGTTTTTTTCGATATGAAAATTCTTTTATTTATCATATCTATATTGATAATAACTCTCTTAATGCAGCAGTGCAGCGCTCTATTTCTTCATATTTATTGTCCGCACTGAACGCAAATCTCACGGTTCCCTGCGGATATGTATGCAGAGACTTGTGCGCCATCGGGGCACAGTGCAGCCCGACTCTCGTCATTATGCCGTACTCCTGCTCCAGCCGGAAGGCAAGCACCGCATTGTCCTGTCCGTCGAAATCGAGTGATACTACTGCCACCCGCTCCTTAAGATCTTTTCTTCCTATAATTTTCACTCCGGGCAGCTGCTTAACCTGTTCCAGAAAAGCTCCTGCCAGCTCCATCTTTTTCCTGTGGATGTTACTAAGCCCCTGCTTTTCTATATAGGAGAGGGCAGCATGCAGTCCGATGATTCCCGGCAGATTCATCGTGCCGCTTTCATATTTATCCGGCAGCTGCCCAGGCATATAAAGGGAATCTGACTGGCTTCCGGTACCGCCGGCTATGTACGGGACCATGTTTTCATTCAATCTGTCCGATATAAGAAACCCACCGATCCCCTGGGGGCCGAGCAGACCTTTATGCCCTGTAAATGCAAGAAAATCGATGTTCATCTGCTGCATATCGACCTCAATGGTGCCTGCAGTCTGCGCCGAATCCACCGCGAAATACAGTCCATATTTCTTACATATCCTGCCTGTCTCCTGGATTGGCACAATTGTTCCGCATACATTTGAGGCATGCAGCATGATGACTGCCCGTGTGTTTGCTTTTATCTCCCTCTCCACATCCCCGGGAAGCACGTTTCCTTCTTCGTCCGTGTAAACGGCGCTGTAGGTAACTCCCTGTTCTTCCATCTGTTTGAGCGGACGCATAACGGCATTGTGTTCCATACTGCTTACGATCACATGATCACCTGATCTCAAAAATCCCTTTATGAAATAGTTCAGAGAATAGGTGATGCCAGGTGTGAATACAACCTGTCTGGAACTTTCCGCGTGAAAGAGAGCGGCCAGTTTCTCCCTCGTATCCAGTACCTTGTCTGCCACTTCATAGGCTCCCTCGTAACTGCCCCTGTTAATGTTAAATGCGCCGTTCTCCAAAAGGGAAGCCACCGCCTGCGCAACGCCCGGCGCCTTTGGAAAGGATGTGCTTCCGTTGTCAAAATATATCTTATTCTCCATAGTCGATCTCCACCAATACCAGACCGTTCGGGGGCACTGTCACCCCCGCCCCGGTCCTCTCCTTTGCCTCCAGTATCTCTTTTACCTTCTCAGGCTCATAAAATCCCCGTCCGACACGTATCAATGTCCCGGCAATGATACGGACCATATTGTAGAGAAAGCCATTTCCCGTGATCCGCATGATGATCTCCGGCCCGTCACTGTCGATCCGCAGTTCCGTCACCGTCCGCACCGTATCCTTCACAGATGTGCGCACGTTGCAGAAGCTTGCAAAGTCATGCTCCCCAATGAGATATTTGGCGCCTTCACGCATCTTTTCCACATTAAGCGGAAAGGAAATATGAGTGCTTGTCCTCCGCTTCAGCGGATTTTGTACCGGAGCATTGTAAATATGATACTCATACGTCTTGATCACCACATCTCTGTACCGCGGATGCCAGCCGGCCGGGACTTCGTCGGACCGCACAATAACGATGTCCTTCGGAAGCCGCTGATTTAGCGCGTACGCCATCCGCTCCGGAGGAATGGAAGACGCCGTGTCAAATACCGCCACATTACCGAGCGCGTGAACCCCCGAATCCGTCCTGCTGGCACCGATAACATGGATATCCTCCCCTGTCAGCTTCGTCAGCACACCGTTCAGCACCTCCTCAATCGTGATCCCGTTAGGCTGGATCTGCCAGCCGCAGTAATCCGTACCGTCATAGGCAATAACCAGCCGGATACGCCTTTGGGAGATTTTGGGGACGGGGTTTTTCTCGATTTCCTCCGTCCCTAACTGAATTTGCCCTGTCCCTTTCTTCATTTTCACCTCGTCCTTTATCCACATTTTCCACATTTACTTGCATGTTATCCACATAAAACCCATGGGGACACCCTGATTTTAATTGGGGACGTGGTTTTTCTAAAAAACCTCCGTCCCCAATTACCAGCCAGCTAAAATATCCACACGTGCAGCGGCACGTACCTTCCTATCACGAACACGGCCGCAACGTAAATGATAACTGACACATACGCGATATAGTCTCTTTTCTGGTACTGCAGCGGTTTCATCTTTGTCCTTCCTTCGCCGCCGCGGTAGCATCTTGCTTCCATTGCCATGGCCAGGTCATTGGCCCGGCGGAATGCTGAGACGAACAGCGGAACGAGTATCGGTATCATGTTCTTCGCCCGCTGTATGATATTGCCGTTCTCAAGATCCGCACCTCTTGCGATCTGTGCCTTCATTATCTTGTCTGTCTCTTCCAGCAGTATCGGTATAAACCGGAGCGCTATGGACATCATCATGGCCACTTCATGTACCGGTACGTGAATCTTGTTCAGCGGATGCAGCAGGCTTTCAATCCCGTCAGTCAGCTCATTCGGTGTGGTAGTAAAGGTCATTAGTGATGAACCGATAATGAGGTATATAAGCCGGACCGCCATATAAACTGCGGTTCTCAGGCCGCCCTCTGTTATGGTGAATATCCATGCATGAAAAAGCACCTCTCCATCCCTTGTCAGAAACAGATTAAACAGCACCGTGATGAGCAGCAGCATAATAATAGGCTTTAATCCTTTTACAATAAAAGAGAACGGTACCCTGGATATATTTATCACTGTGACCAAAAATACTGTGGCAACAATATAACCCGGAATACTTTTAAACAAAAACAGGGAAATAAGGTACAGCAAAGTAGACACCAGTTTTACCCTTGGGTCCAGCCGGTGCAGTATGCTCTTTGCAGGGTAATATTGTCCAATCGTAATATCTCGAATCATCCTCTGTTCTCCAATACCTTCATTATTTCATCGGCAGCCTCTGCCGCCGTCGTCACATCTGTCTTCACAGGAAATCCTTTCTCCTGCAGGTCATGCATGATGTATGTCACCTGTGGAGCCGCAAGTCCCACTTTCTCAAGTTCACGATAATGCGCAAATACTTTCTTCGGCTTATCGTTATACATCACAGTTCCTTTATTCATCACGATAATGCGGTCCGCATATCTTGCGATATCTTCCATACTGTGTGAGACGAGGATTACCGTCATATCCGTCTGCCTGTGAAGGTATGCTATCTGGTCGAGAATATCGTCCCTTCCTTTCGGATCCAGTCCGGCAGTCGGCTCATCCAGCACAAGCACCTTCGGCCTCATGGCAAGAACTCCCGCGATGGCAACACGCCGCTTCTGTCCTCCAGAGAGTTCAAACGGAGAAGAATTATAATATTTCTCCTTCAGTCCGGTAAGCCGGAGCGCCTCCAACGCCCTTTTCCTGCACTCTTCCGGCAGGAGCCCCTGGTTTTTCGGCCCGAAGCAGACATCTGTCATAACATCCACTTCAAACAGCTGATGCTCCGGGTACTGGAATACAAGGCCCACCTGACTCCGGAGACTGCGCATATCATACCCTTCGGCATATATATTTTCTTCGTTATAATAGAGTGCCCCGCTTGTCGCCTTTATCAGGCCATTCAGGTGCTGTATAAGCGTAGACTTGCCGGAACCGGTATGACCGATGATCCCCACAAACTCCCCATTGGGAATCTCAAGGCAAATATCTTTAAGCGCCTGCTTCTCATAAGCAGTTCCGGGACTGTATATATAATTCAAATGTTCTAACCTAATTGACATAACGCCTCCACCAATTCTTCCTTCCGCAGTATGCCGTCCGGCAGCGGTACTCCCCGTTTCTTAAGTTCATCGGCTAATATCGTGGCCTGCGGCACATCAAGACGGTACCTCTTCAGCTCGTCCACCCGGGAAAATATCTCCCTCGGCGTTCCTTCCATCACAACACGCCCATGGTCCATCACAAATATCTTATCTGCATCCACCACTTCATCCATATAGTGGGTGATGAGGATCACAGTGACATGCTTTTTCCGCCTCAGTTCCTGCACGGTCCGCAACACTTCTTTTCTCCCGGCCGGATCCAGCATGGCTGTCGGTTCATCCAGTACAATACATTTCGGCTCCATGGCGACGACACCCGCTATGGCAACCCGCTGTTTCTGACCGCCGGACAGCTTGTTCGGCGAATGACTCCTGTACTCTATCATACCGACTGCCTTCAGACTCTCCTCCACACGCTTCCATATCTCCTCCGTGGGAACACCGAGATTTTCAGGGCCGAAACCGACATCTTCTTCCACAACGGTTCCGATGATCTGATTATCCGGATTCTGAAAAACCATCCCGGCAGACTGCCGTACATCCCAGAGCTTATCCGGATCTTTCGTATCCATTCCATTTACCCACATCGTCCCTTCCGTAGGAACCAATATGGCATTCATATGCTTGGCAAATGTTGACTTCCCCGAACCGTTATGTCCCAGAACAGCAATAAACTGTCCTTCCTTCACATCGATATCCACTTCATCTATCGCGCGGGATTTTCCGATAACATTACCTTCCTCATCCCGCTTTTCATATTCAAATACCAGTTTTTCGGTTTGGATCATATCCATAAGGCACAGGCCCTCCATCTTGTATACACAATTACTGTTCTTAATTGTACGTCAAGAAGTGGCTTTTTGCAAGGTACAGTTTCATCCAATCGCAACATGCCACCATACTAAAAAAAGCAGATTTCCTAAGAAACCTGCTCTTTCTTCCTGCCACACTGCACCGCCAGCCCGTTGACGAGCAGAATTCCGATGCTCACACAAATCAGCGCGGCAAAATTTTTCAGAGAAATGATCTGTTCCCCGAGAATAACGGCCGACAAAAATACGCCGAATACAGGGATGCTGAATCCAAAAATAGCAACCTTTCCTACGGAATTATATTTCAGCAATATAGTCCACAGGCTGAATGCAACAGCAGACAGCATTGCCATATATATCAGAAGGGCGGCGGACTTTCCGTCAAATCCCGCAATACGTCCGCCTGCCGCAAATCCAATCACCGTGAGGATGAAACCGCCAAACAAAAGCTGGTAGGCCGTGATCGTCATGGCGCTTTCCAGATGGGATATCTTTTTCATGATAACCGTACTGATTCCATAGAATACGGTACAGATCAACACCATGCCCTCTCCGCCGAACGAAAATCCGTCCCCCCATGCGCCGGGTTCCAGATTGATTATTATCACCCCGAGAAAACCGACCGCACAGCCGACGCCCTGCTTCCACGTCAGCTTCTCCCCTTTGATCAAAAGAGGCGCCGCGAGTATGGAGATAAATGCATTGGACGCATTTATAACAGAACCTTTCGTCCCCGTCGTATTTGCCATCCCGATATAGAAGAACACATACTGAAGTGTTGTCTGCATCAGTCCCTGTCTCAGCACGTACGGCACCGAACTTTTCTTCATGCGCAGGATACGTCTCTCCATGACAGAGCCCATTATAAATGTGAGGACGCCCGCCAGGAAAAATCGATACCCGGCAAATAATATCTGACTTCCCGTCGTCTCAATGTGCAGCCATTCATATCCCGTCTTCACACATGGAAACGCACTCCCCCACAATGCACAGCAAAGCAGCGCGAGGAGCCCCCGCACTGCCGGTTTTTGTAACGTCCGTTCCATTTTATGCCTTCCTATGCTTTCTCAGGCTCCGGATAATCCACACCGTCCGTGTCAACAGTAACCTTTTTCATCTTCTGTTCCTCCAGCGGCCTGTCGCTGTAATCTGTATCCGCTGCCGCGATCTTGTTCACCACATCCATACCCTCGATAATTTTCCCGAACGCAGCATAGGAACCGTCAAGATGCGGAGAATTCTTGTGCATAATAAAGAACTGAGAGCCTGCGGAATCCGGATGCATAGCTCTTGCCATCGAAAGAACACCTTCGCCATGCTTTAAATCATTTGAAAAACCGTTCTGGCTGAACTCTCCTTTAATATTGTATCCCGGGCCGCCTGTGCCTGTCCCGTCCGGACATCCGCCCTGAATCATAAATCCACTGATCACACGGTGGAAAATAAGTCCGTCATAATATCCCTTTCCTACGAGTGAGATAAAGTTATTTACAGTATTCGGCGCAATATCCGGGTATAATTCCGCCTTCATCACGTCGCCGTTTTCCATTTCAAATGTAACGATTGGGTTTGCCATAGTCATACCTCTCCTTTTCATAAACTTACCAGCCCATTGTAACACAGGGACATGGCAGATTCAATTGGGGACGGAGGTTTTTTAAATTTCCTCCGTCCCCAATTTGAATTTGCCCTGTCCCCATTTGAATTCAGTGTGTCCCTTTTCATTTATATAGGATCAGCCCGCCTTTTTCTTCATGGCCGGTGTCCCAGAGTTCCCGGAGGGATATCCTGGCCGCCTCCCCGTAGGTTGCTGTCACTATCTCAAGGCCATCTTCTTTTTCTTCGTATCCCACTACGAGAAACCAGTGCCATATGAAGTCTTTGAACTTCTGATTCTTATGTCTCAGCATAAGATACGGTACCGGATAACCGGCATCGATCTGTTGTCTGATTTTTTCCGCAGCCTCGGTGTACGGGCGGTCTCCCGGAAGAATGTCCATCTGAAGCTTTATATCACAGCCTTCCCTGGCATTTACATCGCTGATATAACGGCTCAGTCCGTCCACATACCACTGAGGCTTCTTCACCCCGCCTGCTCTCGGTCTGATGTATGGTTTCATTATCTGGCTGAATCTTTTGTAATCTTTTACCGTCAGCCCGTCTCTGTCAAATGGATATAGCTGTCTCATATCGGGCCGGCGCGCAAAATATATACAGCTGTCACAGGCCGTGGCCGCGCCGCAGCCGCCGATATTCATCACCACGTTGGTAAACCACTCCTGGTTTCCTCCAAAGGCGCCTTCTATTGTAAAATAATCGAGTTCTCTTTTCATGTCATCACCTTTTTTCTTAAATAAATGCCGGCTTCCTGTATATGCCTGCAAGGATCAGGATAACATATCCCACACGGAAATGCCACACACTGATCGGCTTAAAGCCCCATAATTGACCGGTAACTGATAAATTATATGCTGTAGTTATTATATGCAATATACCCTAAAATGTCACATCAATAATTTATTAATCTTTTAACATCAATAAAACAGGGAGACACAACCCGATGAAGTGTCTCCCTTTCTTATTCTCTGCTTCTTTAAAATGCAACCGCCCCAGTGTCAGTGCCGTTGATAACATAATATACAGCGCCCTCTTCCGGCTTTATGTAAAGTTCCATGGTCCTGATATCTCCGACTTTCCTGCCGGACTTCGTCCATGCCTTCTTAACTGCTGCAACCATATCCTTTTCTTCTACCTGTTTGCCGTAATACTCTACTACTGTATTTACCTTCATTTCTTTTTTAACTGCCGGCTTCTTTGCTGTAGTCTTTTTCGCTGCGGTCTTTCTAACCGGTGCTTTCTTTTCCGGCTCAGCCTTTACTGCTTCTGCCTTTTTGACAGGCTCAGCCTTCTTTACTGTCTCCGCTTTTTCCTTTACAGCGTCTGCTTTTACGTTCACAGGCTCCGTTTTAGCTGCGGTTTCTTGTTTCTTAGTTCCTGTTTTTGTAGCCATATTAATTCCTCCTATATTTCTTAAGCCTCATCCTCTTCAGTTGTGAATATTATATCACACCTAATCAGAATTGCAATTCTTTATCTTCGACGTCTGACGACTAATTGTGCATGTCCTACTCTGTACCTTCGTATTCGTCAGCCATGGATTTGGAGTCTCCGCTCTCTATCACTTCCTGTGTATCCTTGTTGATAAACTGCACTGTCGTATTGATCTCATCCTCCGGAACAAGATTCATCCCCTGGTACATATTCCCTGCCGCATACATCACAAGCGCTCCAAAAGACTGCAGTCCGCCGTACGCCGCCGGATCTACCATGATCTTAAACTCCGTCACATCATCGTTATACGTGATCTCTGTAAAAGAAGAATAATTTTCCTTGTCCTCCAGCAGTTCAGAAATAGATTCATCGATTCCTTTTTTCATCTCTTTGAGAAGCTTTTCGTGGGTAGACTTGTCCATCTTATAGGTGACAGACCCGTCGTCATTGACCTTCACTTCCTTCACGCCCTCTGCCTTTGCCTCCTCATTGATATCCGCCATTCCTTCTTCATCAAAAAATGATGCCGGAAGTGTAAGCTCAATGTCCTTTTCCTCTTTCTTGACAGACTCTTCTTTCTTATCTGCTTTTTTGTCCTCTTTCTTGTCGTTTCCCCCGCAAGCTGTCAGCGATAACGCAAGCATCGCAGCCATACAGATCAATAAAAACTTCTTTTTCATAACCTTCCTCCTCATAAACTACTCTTTTGATCACCGAATATCTTCAGTGTTTAAATAACAGTTTTGCAGATTGCGGCACATTTGTCAACTTGTACGCGCCCGCCGCCTTATTCTCCGATGATCTTTACCAGCACCCTTTTGTCGCGCTTTCCGTCAAACTCATAGTAAAATATCTGCTCCCACGTCCCGAAGTCGAGTCTTCCTTCCGTGACGGCGACGACAGTCTCCCGTCCCATGACCGTGCGTTTCAGATGGGCGTCCGCATTGTCCTCATAACCATTGTGTCTGTACTGACTGTATGGCTTCTCAGGCGCCAGCCCCTCCAGCCATTTCTCATAATCCTGATGAAGCCCGCTCTCATCGTCATTGATAAATACACTGGCTGTGATATTCATCGCATTGACAAGAACCATCCCTTCCTTTATGCCGCTTTCACCGACCGCATCCTGCACATCCTGTGTGATATTTACAAGTCCTCTTCTTGACGGAAGATGAAAATGTAATTTTTTACTGTAAGATTTCATATATTGACCTCCTCGCATAATATCTGTTCATACACTTTAGTCTCATCATATAAATTCTAAATGGAATTGTCAAACTTTTAAAAAACGTAATAAAAGGAATATTTTCGACAGAAAGTTTGAATTACCGCGCCAAACCTGTTATGATTAACGCATATTCTAATACTTACATAATACTTACAGGAGGTACTAAAGATGAGTGAAGAGATGAAATCCGAAGAACTCACTGAGACAAAGGCAGAAGAAACTATTGAAAATGCCGAAGATAAAGCTGCAGACAATACCGGCAGCGCCGAGGACAGTTCTAAGGAAAACGACAAAAAAAGTACCGGCAAAACTGCGGAAGAACCGGAAGCAGAAACTCCCAAATCAAAACTGGATTATGAAGAAGCCTATCATAGCATATACAAGGACCTGCTGGAGCACCTGCGCAGCTTCTCCCCTACAGATGAGATCGCGTACCGTATAACAGAAGAACACATAACAGAGTATCTGGAGGGCAGACGTGAAGAAAAGCACCAGGAATACAAAGAACGCCGTGATAAACGGCTGCTGTCAGCTCTCAAGCTGATCGCGATCCTTGTCTGCATCGTATTGATCGTATGGTTCCTCAAAGACAGCCAGGCGATCCTCGTCAATATTCTCTACATTATCGGCGGACTGATCGCGCTCTGGATCTGGAAATATCCGCACAATAAGGATGAGTAAAGACATCTCATATTTTAATGTTTTAATGAAATAACAGGAGAAGGCCGGCCGGAAAGGGCGCAGACTTCTCCTGTTTTTTACCTGCAAATATTCTTCTGTTCCTACCTTCACCGGCTTCTGTGCCTAAAAAACACCGGCAAGTTCAAGTACAACCCCTGCTGCTACGCCCACCGCAAATAGCACGGCTAGTATTTTCATGTTTTCTTTTCTCTGTCTGTTCACCTTGAACAGGACAACGAGACCGATCCCGGCCCCGGTACAAAGTCCTGCGATGACCGAAGCAAAGGAGATGGCTCCGTTCAGATACAGCTGCGTAAGGATGACTGACGCGGCACAGTTTGGGATCAGGCCGATCACAGCCGCGATCACAGGCTGAAAGACTGTATTGCCAAGCAGCAGCGTAGACAGTTCATCTATACCAAGCACTTCTATGCACAGGTTCAGAAGACCTGTAAAAATAAAGAGATAGATAAAAATCTTCACCGTATGATGGAGCGCAGGCTTCAGGATCCCTCCGTCTTCCTCGCACCCACAGTCGCTGCAGAGCGTCCCGCACTCTTTCGGGACCTCGATGCGCCGTGAGAGAAAAATGTCCGTCACATACCCCGCGATCACGGCGATGATCACTTTTGTGAGAAGAAGAAAGACCACATCCTTCCCCCTCCCCGGATTCCCCATTATAATGAGAAGCGCCTCATCCGAAGTGGCAATAAACACGGACAGCAGCGTCCCCACGGAGATGATTCCGCCTGCGTACAGATTGGACGCCAGGACTGAAAATCCGCACTGGGGAACACATCCCGCCGCAGCGCCGACTACCGGCCCCGCCTTTCCGACTCCCGCCAGAAGCCTCGCCGTAAATTCGCCGGAATAATACTCCAGAGCCTCAATGACGAGAAACGCCGCAAATAAAAACGGCAGCATCTTCAGACAGTCTAACGTCGTATCGAGTAATATATCTTTTAATAATGTCATTTACATTCCACCCCCGCAATCAGGTTAAGTAATCATTTTATCTTCTTTGTCGTCATTTTGCAAGGGCACATATACCACTTTTTTTATCAACAGTTTCCCGTGTACACATGATCCAGGTACTTTGCCGCCTCTCCGGCAAGTCTGTATACAGTCTGTATGTCCGTCGGACAGCCGTCCTCCATCCTGAACGCAGGGAAAAATCTCGTCACATGCAGAGGAAGCTTCCGGTCGATACCTGCAGCCCAGCGGGCCAGTTCCCTCATCTCCCCGGCGGAATCATTTTTGCCCGGAACGATAAGAGTTGTCAGTTCCACGTGACATTCCTGCGCCGCACACTGAATAAAATGCTTTACTGTCTCCAGGTCCCCTCCCAGCATATGATAATATTCCTCCGTAAATCCCTTTAAATCTATGTTCATGGCATCGATATAAGGAAGGACCCGGCGGAGTGTTTCCTCCGTTACAGACCCATTCGTCACGACCACACTCTTCATTTTGGCCTTTCTGACAAGAAGCGCCGTATCTCTTATGTATTCGTAACTGATCATAGGTTCATTATAGGTAAAAGCTATTCCGATATTTCCCTTTTCTCCAAGTTCAGCCGCCCGCTCTGCCAGCTCTTCCGGCGTAAGAAAAACATTCCGGCGCCTGTCTTCACCTCTCATGGATATGTCATGGTTCTGACAGAACGGACAGTTCAGATTACAGCCATAGCTCCCCACAGACAATACTTTTGTCCCGGGGAAAAATCTTCTGAGCGGCTTCTTTTCTATCGGGTCAAGCGCAAGCGCTGTTATGTGTCCGTAATTCCCACATATTATCTCACCGCCTCTGTTCATTCTCGCCCTGCACCGCCCGGTCTGGCCCTCGTCCAGAACACAGCGGTGCATGCATACACGGCATTCTTTTTTCATATCTGTCACCTGTGCCTCACAACCTCGAAGCGTTCCAGCTTCACCGGTTCATGCTCACCGATTCCCGCTTTCTGCCGGGCAATGGCGATCTGCTCTTCGACTGTGTCCACTCCTTCCAGGTTCGGAAGCAGCAGTCCCCTCCTCCAGCCTCTGCTCACGATAACGCCGTATCGCTTCACATCCAGTTCTTCCGGTCCCTGAATCTCCTCCGTATCTCCCAGCACATCCACACTGTACGCAAGCTCCGCCAGTTCCTCCTTCTCAACAGGAGGAAAACGCGGGTCACGGACGCCCGCACTGACCGCATTCTCCATGATCTCTTCTGCGAGAGAACTATGCACACCGTCTATCGTCCCGATACACCCGCGCAGCGCGCCCCCCTTTTTGAGAGATACAAATGCTCCGGCCCGCCTTTCCGTCATCTCTTCCGGCAGTCCGCCGGGCATCTTCATCTGCCTCCCGGTGCGGATATATGTCTCAAGCGACTGTCTGGCAAGCCTGACATACGCATCCAGACCGTCCTGCCCTTCTGATTCCTTCTCCTCTTCTTCTGCCTTCCGGCCGGTGACATGATACGAACATATCCCATATCCTACGCCAAAAGGTCCTTCATAGGACAACCTGCGGGCCTCAACCGCACAGCCGTCCAGCGCGCCCGCCATGATCATAAACGACCGGTGTCCGCACTCGCCCGCCTTCTCCAGAAACTCCTCGGAGAAATCCGAAAGACGCGCAAAGTCGCCCTCTCCCATGATATCCATGATCATCCTGTCATATTCCGGCCCTTCCTTCCGGTATCCGTAAGGGCCCTCTTCTTTCAAGTAATGTGACAGATCTCCGCTCGCCAGCAGCACTGTCTTTCTCCCGAGCCGCTTAGCCGTCTTCTGTATATATCCGCCAAGCCTGTAATGGCCGGCAAGCGAAAGACCAGACAGGCCGATGCGGACGAGCCTGTACTCTTTATACTGCTCATTGACAAAATAAAGCGGCACCATCGTTCCATGATCCAGGCTTTTCTGCCGTTCCCCGCAGGTTCCTGCCGGAAAGCCGTCTCTCCCGGCCAGGCTCTCCAGCCTTGCAGTGAACTCTGCGTCATACCGCACGTCAATTTTCTCCTGCGCTGCCCGGAACTGCCCAAAGTCACCTGAAGCCCCCGTTCCCGGCGATATATGAAAATAATCCCGGTACATCACGGCATGAGGCGACGTGACCACGATCGTGTCCGGACGAAGAAGGGCTATTTCTTCCGCCGCCATCCGATAAGCCTCAGCCGTGGCGGAGACGGCCCGCTCCTGCCCACGTCCCACCGCCGGCACGATGAGCGGAGGATGAGGTACCATATAAGCTGCTTCCACAGACATCGTATCATCTCCTGTCTTTATATGCACATTCCCTATATACACATTCCTTCACTGCACGGTTACTCTTCTACCATTATCTTGATGATCTCTTCATTCGTCTCCCGCATGCCTTCTTTTCCAAGCCTTCCCACATTTTTGATCGTAGCTTCCACGCCCTTTGTCACGATACCGTCACCGCCGTAAAACTGCTGGCCGTTCTTATACATATAGTATCCTAAAATGCCTGCATCCACAGAAGACGCGATCTTGGCGGCACAGGATGCCTTGGCGCCGTCGCATACAATACCGGACACTATAGCTAGGGCGTTGACTACCGTGTGGATGACTTCCTCATAACCTCCACTGCACAGATAGGCGATGCCCGCGCCGGCGGCAGCTCCCGCGCTGACCGCGCCGCAGTAGGCAGACAGACGGCCTATGCCCGTCTTCTGGTGAATGGCCACCAGATTAGAAAGCGCCAGCGCACGGTACATCTTGTCCTCGCCGGACGCAAGCTCCCTGGCATATTCTACTACAGGAACAGAACACGTGATCCCCTGGTTTCCGCTGCCCGAATTGATCACCACCGGAAGCTCACAGCCATTCATGCGTGCATCGGAACCTGCTGCGGCCTTCGCCTTTGCCCTCGTCTTGATATCATCCCCGTACGTGTCAAGCAGCACACTTCCGATATTAGCGCCGTAGTCCCCCTTCAGCCCTTCGTCTGAGATCGCCGTATTATAGGCGATCTGCTGGTCCAGCACGTCCCGCACATCCTCTATGTCAAGCGACTGGACAAAATCCCAGATCGATTCCATATTGAGCACACTTCTGTCTGTAAGTCCTTCCTCTTTTTCACCCTCCACCGGAATCTCCAGCAGCTTCTCCCCATTCTTCTCTATGAGGACAATATTTGTGTGATAGTTGGCGATCCGCACTTTCGCATGATCCTTTCCTTTATACACTGTGACGATAATATCAAATGTGATGCCGTTGTCCACGTGAACTACCTTGATCTCTGTCTTCTCAAGGAACGCCCGCATCTGCTGAATCTCCCCGTCCGACACTTCAGAAATGACTTCCAGCTCCTTATCCGCCTTTCCGGCAATGATACCCGCCGCCGCTGCCGCAGGGATCCCCTTCAGATGGTCTGTGTTCGGCACTATGACACTCTTGACATTCTTGATAATACTTCCGCTCGCCTCCACAAGCACTCTGTCCGGCACTTCCCCAAGCACCTCCCTGGCCCTGGCCGCCGCATACGCAAGCGCGATCGGCTCGGTACACCCCATGGCCGGGACAAGTTCCTCCTTCAGTATCTGTACATATGCGCTGTACACGTTATCCTCTCTGTTCATACCTTCATCCTCCGTTTCTACATCTCCGCGTTCTTAAATCTCATGATCATCTCATTTGTCAGGCTCAGATCCGATGCCTTCACAGGGATATCCTCCCTCTCAAACCATTCTGCCAAAGCCAGCTCCTCTTTATCCAGCGTGATCTCCTCATCCCCATCCAGCTCGGCATAGAAGCCAAGAAGCAGCGTGTCCGAAAAAGACCACGGCTGGCTCTTATAGTATGTAATATTCTTTACCTTCAGTCCTACCTCCTCCATGACCTCACGCCGCACCGTGTCCTCTATCGACTCCCCGATCTCGGCAAAACCCGCCAGCAGCGCATATTTTTTGAACTCCCGGTTTGCATATTTGGACATCAGCAGACGGTTCCCATGGGTGAGTCCGATAATGACTGCGGGCATGATCTTCGGATATTCCATATTGCCGCACGACGGACACTTCAGCATACGCTCCTTCCCGTCCGGTTTCGTCCTGCTTCCGCACCGTCCGCAGAATCTGTGGCTTCCATACCAGCGGTAAAGCTGGGCGCCTGTAATGCCGGCGAAAGCCATATGCCGTGGAACTGCCGTGCGGAATATCTCCGTATCCTCCAGCGTAAAATCCCCGGCCTCGTAAAAACCGATCCCCTCTCCCAGGTAAAAACGCTGTCCGTCTATAGAAAACAGATACGTGTATTCCTCATACAGCCCTTCCGTGTACGGTTCCATTTCCTCAAAAGTAGGAAAGGCTATCTCCTCCTGCCCTGTCTTCCTCAAAAGCACTTTTCTGCCGCTGTAGCACAACAGAAAGCTTGCGCCGTCCGGCGCTTTTGGCCTGTACTCATTTGAAAAACAATGGGGCTCAATATCCTGTATCATGATCACTTCTCTCCTTCTGCTCATATTTCTTAATACATTATACCTTAACAGACGCCGGATGTTCAATACGTATCTGATCTCACAAAAAGAGCCAGGCTCCTCTGCGACGGAGCCTGACCCGGTTTTTATCCTATTTACTGTCCGAGACTTTCAAACAGGGAGGCCAGTATGTCTACTGATTTATTCAGTCCGAGACGGCTTACATTGAGGACAAGCTGATAGGATGACGCCTTTCCCCAGTCCTCTCCCGTATTCGTCTCATAATAATACTTTCTCTCCCGGTCTATTTTCTTGATCTTTTCCGCTGCTTTGCGCTCCGGAAGTTCCTGAAGCTGTGCTATTCTCTTAATCCGGTCTTCCTTGTCCGCACAGATGAACACGCTGACACAGTTCGGACAGTCCTGAAGTACATAGTCCGCACATCTTCCCACGATCACACAGGGACTTCTCCCGGCCAGCCTGCGGATGATACCGGACTGCGCCTTATACACCCTCTCACTGAGGGGACGCATATAATCTTCCGCATTCATGTAAGCCACATAGTCGCCAGGTCCTGTGATATAAGATGCCAGGAAACTGCTGAGGGCGGTCTCATCCACTTCCCTTGCCGCCTCCTCGCTGATATCCAGCTCCTTTGCCGCCATCGCCACCAGATTATGATCATAAAGCGGAATGTCCAGCTTCTTGGCAAGGCGCATGCCTATTTCATGCCCCCCGCTGCCGCACTGACGCCCTATTGCAATAATAACATTATCTGTCATACGATCCACTCCTTCCCTTGTTGATAACTATAAATATCCGTCCACTTGTCTTATTTATATTATACCCCTTCAGAGAACGAATTCCAATAGCGGATTACGGTTCCGGCGCCTCTGCCCTGCCAATGATATATGCCTCCACTTCTTCTTTCTTCATGCCGAGTGCAACCGCAAGCTCTCCGTACAGTCTGTCCTGTGCCATGTGCAGATAACGCTCATCTCCCGCCGTAACTTTCTTTCCCTGTGCGATTCTGTCCTGTCTGCGGCGGTAGATCGTCTTAATGATCTTTATCCACTCTCTGCAGTCACATTTGTAAAGCGCTTCTTTAAACGCCGCTTCTCTTTTCTTCTCATCCTGAATCCACAGTGCATCGATATCATTTATATGATCCACCAGCTCGTTTGCCTGCTCTCCTGATATCACAGGCCGCATTATAATCTTTTCGCTGTCCACAGGTACATAGGCCCTGCTGTTGCTGTCATACACGGGCACAAGTGTATAGTACAGCCTTTTCCTTGGCGCGCCGGTTATATGAACAGGCCCTGTCTCCTTTACTCTGCACACGCCATATCTTCCACATACAATATACTCTCCTACGTCAAACATCCTTGTCACTCCTATTTTATCACTTCTATCCGGCGTTACAAAAATGCCAGAAGAACGCACATCATTCTCCTGACATTTTCTTTCCTTGTTCTCTTTTATTTTACTACGAATAAAATAAATTCTCTAACACAACTTTTGACGGCCCCGGTTTTTCATGAGAATGCACAACATAAAGGCCTTCTGATTTTGTTACTTTTTACCAGCGTATCATCCGAGCAGCAGCGCGGCGCGCGACACGAGAAAGCAGAGCAGCATGCCCGTCACCGTCGGAATGAGGAACGCTGCCGCCGTCCATTTAAGCCCTCCCGTCTCTTTGCGTATCGTGAGAAGTGTTGTGGAACACGGCCAGTGCATCAGCGAAAACAACATCGTACAGACGGCTGTGACCCACGTCCAGCCATTATCCACAAAGAGCCGGTGCATCTCGGAAAGGCTATCCAGCTCCAGAAGACTCCCCTGAGCCATATATGCCATGATCATGATCGGTACGACGATCTCGTTGGCCGGAAATCCAAGAATAAAAGCCAGGAGGATGACTCCGTCCAGACCAAGGAGACGGGCAAACGGGTCGAGGAAATCACTTAAGTGGGCGAGCAGACTCACACCTCCCGCATCGACATTTGCCAAAAACCAAATGACAAGACCTGCCGGCGCGGCGACGACGACCGCGCGTCCCAGGACAAACAGCGTCCTGTCAAATATAGAACGCACGATAACCTTCCCGATCTGCGGACGCCTGTAAGGAGGCAGTTCTAACGTAAAGGAGGACGGCACGCCTTTCAGAAGTGTTCTGGACAATATTCCCGAGACGACAAATGTCATGACTACTCCAAGCACAATTGCGGCCGTGAGCATCAGCGCCGCAATGACCGAGGAGCCGGCGGCGCTTTTCGTACCGATAAAAAACATCGTGATGAGCGCTATGAGCGTCGGAAACCTGCCGTTGCACGGTACAAAATTGTTGGTGAGCATCGCAATGAGCCGCTCTCTCGGGGAATCAATGATCCGGCACCCCACAATTCCGGCCGCATTGCATCCGAATCCCATGCACATACTTAGAGCCTGTTTGCCGCAGGCACAACACCTTTTAAACGGTTTATCGAGATTGTACGCCACCCTGGGCAGATATCCCGCGTCCTCAAGCAGTGTAAACAGAGGAAAAAAGATTGCCATGGGCGGAAGCATGACAGATACGACCCACGCCAGCACCCGGTATACACCTTCAATAAGCATACCGGTCAGCCATTTTGGAGCCCCGATATGTACAAAAAGCTCCATGAGCTTATCCTGCACCCAGAACAGCCCCTGGGACAAAAGCTGGGAAGGATAATTGGCCCCCGTGATCGTAAGCCATAGGATCGCCGCCAAAAGCGCGATCATGACGGGATATCCGGTTCTCCTGCTCGTGAGGATTCTGTCCAGCTTTTTGTCCAGGCCCCGGTACCCCTGCTCTTTACTTTGCACAACTGCTCTGCCGATATCCTCCGCCTGCTTTACGACAGTGGAGACGATCTTATCCTTTAGTGTATTCGGGTCAACACCTCTGCTCTCCAGCAGTCTGCGCGCCTCATTAAGCGCTCCGGAGACCGCCGGCTCCTTACATATATCCGTTCCTGTCGCTTTGTTCAGCTCTTCCAGAAGAGAGGTGTCGCCTTCCAGCAGCTTTAAAGCCAGCCATTTTGCAGCCGGCCTTTTTCGGCCGTTTCTTTCAAGGATTTCTTTCACGGCCGGCAAGACGAGTTCCGCTGCCTGCTCTATTTCTTCGGGATAGTGCACTTTGACCGGCTGCCGGCTGTTCATCTGAGCGTCCGCCATCTCATCCATCCTCAAAAGAAGACCGTCAAGACTCTTCTTTTCCCGCGCCACCGCGCCCACGACCGGAACCCCCAGTATATGTTCCAGTTTTTCTATGTCAATGGCAATGTGCTTTCTTTTTGCCTCGTCCATCAGATTCACACATACAATGACCTCGTCGCATATCTCGATCGTCTGAAGCACAAGGTTCAGGTTCCGCTCCAGGCACGTGGCATCGCAGACTACGATTATTTCATCGGCGCCACCGAAGCAGATGAAATTCCGGGCGATCTCCTCCTCCGCCGAATGCGCCATGAGAGAATAGGTGCCCGGGATATCGACAAGCACGTAAGAATACTTATCGGTACTACAGAAGCCCTGGGCATTCGTCACCGTCTTGCCGGGCCAGTTTCCCGTGTGCTGGTTCATGCCTGTGAGATTGTTAAACACCGTACTTTTTCCCACATTCGGATTGCCGGCCAGAGCGGCCACCTTTGCGTCTGGCGACGGTTTTCTGATGATAAGCTCTGTGTCCGCCGCCCCTTTTCCAGTTGATCTGATCGTCAGTCCCATCTATGTTATCACCTCATTTCCCGTATCATTATGCGTGTGCTGTCTTCCGAGCGGATAGCGATCACCGCTCCCCGGATCAGATATGCGGAAGGATCACCGCCAGGACTGCGGCCAATACATTCAACGAGCGTACCTTCCACCAGACCGATATCCAGCAGACGCCTGCGTATGCTCCCGTCCGACAACAGCTGCTTTACCACCGCGCTCTGCCCCGGTTCTATATCATTCAGACATACGGCCCTGTTCATAAAATTCACCACCCTCTCATACAATTTAGTCTAAGGAAACTTTCTTTCCTACTTCTATAATATAGAAAAACCGGTATTTGGTTACAAATTTTCATGATCGGGGAAATAAAATGGAACACAACTTCTACACCCAGAAAGGGTACGAACTGAACTGCCATGACGACTTGACCGCCTCTATGGAAGACTATCTGGAGATGATATGCCGGATGCTCCTTGAAAAAGATGTGGTGCGGATCCAGGAACTCTCCGCGCAGCTTCACGTAAAACCGTCCTCCGCCTCCAAGATGGTCGGGACTTTAAAAGAAAAAGGGTACCTCCAGTTTGAAAAATACGGGTATCTGACCGCCACACAAAAGGGCCGGGAGGCCGGCAATTACCTTCTGTACCGCCATGAAGTGCTGCATCGCTTTCTCTGCCTTTTGAACCATACGGAAAATGAACTGGAACAGGTGGAAAAAATCGAACACTACATAGATAAAAGAACCGTCGAAAACCTGGCCCGGCTCCTCCCCCTGCTGCCTGAATCTTAAAAGTCCCGAAACCATCCGTCAAACGGTCTGGTTCCGGGACTGCTGTTTTCCATTCTTTACAGTGCGTCCGTTCATAACGGGCGCCCGCGGACTATAATACCTTCTGCCACTCCTGCTCTTTAAAGCCCGGCAGCGCAAAATCGGCCCCGATAAGGAGCGGACGCTTGACGAGCATTCCATCTGTGGCGAGAATCTCATACTGCTCCTTCTCACTCATCTCGGGAAGTCTGTCTTTTAATCCAAGTTCTTTATACTTCATCCCGCTTGTGTTAAAAAAACGCTTCAGCAAAAGACCGCTTCTTTTATGCCACTCTTCCAGCTCTTCTGCCGTGGGATTGTCTTCAATGATATGTCTGGCCTCAAATGCAGCGCCGTTATCCTCAAGCCATTTCCTGGCTTTTTTACACGTCGTTCATTTTGGATATTCTAAAAATAGTACACCCATGTCTTATCTCCTTTTACTTTCTTTTCATTTTATTGAAACAACGGGGTGGAAAAATACCGCTCGGCCGTATCGGCCAGCACGGTCACCACCGTCTTTCCTCTGCCGAGCTTCTTTGCCATGCGCACTGCCGCCGCCACATTCGTACCGCTGCTGATGCCGCACATGAGCCCTTCTTTTCCTGCAAGCTCTTTTGCCGTCTTCAGCGCTTCTTCATCTGTCACGATCACGATATCGTCATAGATCTTCTGGTTCAGTATGTCTGGAATGACGCCGTCTCCGATTCCCATCTGAAGATGTGTTCCCACCTTCCCGCCGGACAGTATGGCTGCATTTTCCGGCTCAACGGCCCATATCTCCATATCGGGGTTCTCCGCTCTCAGCGCCTCACCTATGCCGGTGATGGTGCCGCCGGTTCCTATCCCGGAGCAGAATCCGTGGATCGGCTTACCTGCCTGCCTCAGAATCTCCTGTCCCGTCTGCTCCCGGTGGGCCGCGCTGTTCGCTTCATTTTCAAACTGCTGCGGCACGTACACGTCAGGATCTTCCTCCGCCATCTTAAGCGCCGTCCGCAGACACTCGTCGATACAGTCGCCTATATTGCCCGCATCGTGGATGAGCCTGACTTCGGCGCCATAATTCTGAACCAGCTTCCTTCTCTCTTCACTGACGGAGTCCGGCATGATGATAACCGTCTTATATCCTTTCACTGCGCCGATCAGCGCAAGGCCGATGCCCTGGTTGCCGCTCGTCGGCTCTACGATGACCGTATCCTTATGGATCAGACCTTTTTTCTCCGCCGTCTCGATCATATTAAGCGCCGTTCTCGTCTTGACCGAACCGCCTACATTTACCGCCTCAAACTTTACAAGTATCTCCGCATCCCCGGGACCGGTCATACGGTTCAGACGAATGAGCGGCGTGTCGCCCACCGCTTCCAATACATTGTCATAAATCATCTCTTTTGTCCTTTCTAAATGTACTTCTTATATATACACTATAGACTAAATATGATTATGTTACAAGTAAAAGGAGTCCCTACCATCTCATACACTCCGACATGACACAGATGCCGGACGCTCCGAAAGCACTCATCTCTCTCACGCACGTCTCTGTCCCCTGCATGCCGCCTATAGCATACACCGGCACATTCACCGCCTCACAAACACCCTTTAGAAATCCGGTCCCGCGGGGCAGGACTCCCCGTTTACAGTCTGTAGAAAACACATGCCCGGCCGTCATATAGGCCGCCCCAAGCGCCTCTGCTTCCAGCGCCTCCTGCACCGAATGCACGGAAGTGCCGGCCCACCGGAACCGAAGCGCCCTGTCCCGGCATGATCTGAAAAGCGGAAGCGGCAGATGTACCGCACATGATCGAAGGCGCTCTGCCGCTTCCATATACGTATGGGGAATACAGAACACATCATATGCGTCACAGATGTCCCGCACTTCACAGATCAGCCGTTCATACGCCTCTTCCGCCAGATCTTTTTCCCGCACGATCAGAGCCGGCGGATGTCTCAAACAGATGCGTTCCACCTGCTCCAGATAAGGACGGCGGCACAGATGGCGGTTTGTCACGGCAATGATGCCACCCCGGGACATCTCCATATTATCATGCATCGTTCTTCCTCCCACTATACATATACATAATCCTGCATCACCGGCTGCAGCTTCTGCCCCAACAGGCCGTTGTACACTTCTTCCACAGAGCGCATATCTGAGATCTCAAACTGTCCGTCTCCTTTTGCCTCCGTATCCCCCACATGCTCCCCTATCGCTGTGCTAACCCCCGCAGAGATTTTCGTCGCCGCGATATTGACGAGATGATCCCGCACGCGGGCACATTCTCTCGTGGATATCGTTATGCTTGCAAACGGCATGAACAGACGGTAAGCGCACACGGTCTGCAGCAGCTGCGGTTCGTGCACATCCATCGGATCGATCTTGTCATTGTTGATAATAGGTCTGAGCCGCGGACAGGAAAATGCGATCTCTGCATGGGGATACTTTCTCTGGAGCAGATATGCGTGCATTCCGGTGGCGAATGCATCTTTGCGGAAATCGTCCAGGCCGAGCAGCGCCGCAAAGCCGACGCCTCTCATCCCGCCTCTCAGCGCCCGCTCCTGGGCGTTCAGCCGGTACGGGAAGATACGTTTGTGCCCGGACAGATGAAGACTTTCATATTTATCAGAATTGTATGTCTCCTGAAACACCGTCACATAATCTGCGCCACATTTATGAAGGTAAGCATATTCATCCGAATTCATCGGATAGACTTCCAGACCGACGACTTTAAAATATTTCCGCGCTGTCATGCAGGCTCCTGCGATGTATTCCACATCCGAGTGTTTTCTGCTCTCCCCGGTGAGTATGAGCGCCTCCCGCAGTCCGCTGCGGGCGACCGCTTCCATCTCTCTTTCTATCTCTTCGGCGCTCAGTATGGCGCGCCTGATCTTGTTATGACAGTTGAAGCCGCAGTAGATACAGAAGTTCTCACAGTAGTTGGCAATATACACCGGCGTAAACATATTGACGCTGTTGCCGAAATGCTTCCTTGTCTCTGTCCTCGCGCACTGTGCCACCTCCTCCAGAAGCGGAAGCGCCGCCGGGGACAGAAGCGCCGCAAAGTCTTCAGGAGAACGGTTCTCATGTCCCAGCGCGCGGCGTACATCGTCCGCCGTATACTTTGTATAGTCATAGGAGTTCATGGCAGCCGTCACCTGCGCCTCCACATCAGACTTAAGAACCTCCATCCCCGGCAGATACGACATATGATCGATCCGGTTCTTTTTCTGCCATTCTCTGATATCGTCATTCAAGATACTCTCATTTACACATGTTTGTTCATCCACAATAATATGCCTCCTTCTAATCCTGCAGAAAGCCCGTAAGCGGAGAAGATGCGCTGGCTCCTCTGTCCATGACCCTGCCCATGCCGGACAGATATGCAGCTCTTCCCGCCTCGACCGCTTTGCAAAATGCCCCTGCCATGGAAGGAATATCGCCCGCCGTTGCGATCGCCGTGTTGGCCATCACGGCGGCAGCCCCCATCTCCATCGCCTCACACGCCTGAGACGGCTTTCCGATCCCCGCGTCTACGATGACCGGAAGATCTATCTCATCGATGAGGATCTGAATAAAGTCTCTTGTACAGATCCCTTTGTTGGAACCGATAGGAGAACCGAGCGGCATGATACAGGCCGCCCCCGCCCGGGCCATATCCCTGGCGGCATTCAGATCCGGGTACATATAAGGCATGACGACAAATCCTTCTCTGGCCAATATCTCCGTCGCCTTCACTGTCTCATAATTGTCCGGCAGCAGATATTTGGAATCGCGGATCACCTCCACCTTCACAAAGTCACCGCAGCCCAGTTCTCTGGAGAGCCGGGCTATACGCACGGCTTCTTCCGCATTTCTCGCACCTGAAGTATTTGGCAGCAGCGTGACATGTTCCGGTATGTAGTCGAGTATATTGGCCATCCCTCCCTCGTCAGCCCGGCGCAGCGCCAGCGTGATGATCTGCGCGCCGGCATGCTCCACCGCTGCTTTGATAAGGTCCAGGGAATATTTGCCTGAACCGAGAATAAAGCGTGACGTGAATGTATGTCCTCCAAGTGTAAATGTATCCTCTGTCGTATGTTCCATCATAACTTCCTCCTATTCTATCTGTCCTTCAATAATATACTGCGTGATCAAATTTGCCTGATGCGCAGCGCACAGCGCGGCCCGCGGAGCCATCAGCCCCCTGCCGTATGACGGCTCACTCACCCCGTCGCCGCACACATAAAAACGCTCCGTCACCTTCCGCGTCCGTATGGTGTCATTGCCTCCCCAGCCTGCCATTCCCGATGCACATACAAGAAACTTGTCCGGATAATGTTCCAGGATCCCGTTGACAAGCACCGCCTTCGCCTCCGGGTCGTCAAAAGCCTCACACACGATGTCATCCTGTGCAAACAGAGACAATAGATTTTCTTCCGTCACTTTGACGCATTCCGGGCAAAGTTCCAGGTATGGGTTGATCTCCATAAGCTCTTCCGTCAGGGCGCTTGTCTTGTACATGCCGATATGCCGGATAAAATACTGCTGCCGGTTCAGGTTGGTAATATCCACCTTGTCAAAATCAATAAGATGCAGATGCCCCACCCCGATTCTGGCCAGGGCAAACGCAACATTGGACCCGAGCCCTCCGAGACCGGCGACCGCGACACGGGCGCCGGCAAGCTTTTTCCGGACCTCCGGGGAGTGGCGTTCTGCCAGCGCCCGCTGGATCTCTTCCTCCGTGATCATACACTAACCTCCTCCTACAAAGCTCACAACTTCGATCGTATCACCGTCTTCAAGTACCGTCTGTGCATATTGTTTCCGGGGAACGACCTCCCCGTTGCGCTCGACCGCTACTTTTTGTTCCGGATACTCCATCTGTCTGAGCAGAAGCTCCACAGAAGTACCCGGAACATATTCCTGCTCTCTGCCGTTGACCTTCATCATATGACCGCCTCCTTTCTGTCCCCCTCAGATAATTGCCGTATAAATAAAGTAGACAAGTCCATTTCACCTGCCCATGTCCCTCACTCATGAGAGACTTGTACACTTTGCGCGCCAATGTGCGGCTGCGAAGCAGCTTTCCTCTGCACATTGCGTGCATTCCCCGGAGGTTTTTTTGTTATATAGGAAAGTTCTACGAACCTGCCTATATAATAAAAAAGAGTTCATGAAAGAAATACACCCGCGGTGGTGCACCCCTTCATGAACTCTCGTCCACTCTCGATGGTTTGAAATGGAAAACGGGAAATGCCTGAGCATTTCCCGTAAACAAACTAGCTGTACGTTCCTACGTTGGCATTATCCAAATCAGGTATATGGGTCGAAGTTTACAACTTCCTCTCAGCCTATCTAATAAGCTCCCCTATTCAATTTACATCTATAAATATAAGGCATCCGGCGCATTGTGTCAATACCGGATGATAATGTACGCACTAACAGACAGGAGCCGCTCCTATCCGCTCTCCCATCTTTACGATCGTCTCAAAGCCTTTTGCCGTGTTGTCGATGAGACGTTTATCCAAGTCGGCGGCCCCTTTCTGGAACAATAGAATGACCGTGGAACCTCCGAACTCAAACCGCCCCTTTTCCTGTCCGCGCTTCACCTTGCAGGCGCCGTGATAATTCGTGATGCGCCCCACCATCAGGGCTCCCACCTCCATCATGAGCACGGTCTTAAAATGCCGGCTCTTGAGCAGGGAATATTCTCTCGTATTTTCTTTATAGATCGGGATCACGTCATTCGCCGCAGGATTGACCGTGTGGAAGATCCCCGGTATGGTCCGGTTCTCTGATTTTTCTCCGTCGTCTATATAGCAGTATCTGTGGTAATCGTCTACTGTCAGCCGGAATACACAGGCATACCCGCCTTCATAACGCTTTGCCAGATGTGCGGAGCGCAGAAGAGATTCTACCGTATACTTCGTATTCTTAATGCAGAATTCACCTGCCCCGTCTCTGTTATGTAAGACAGGATACACGCTCAGTTTCCCGTCGCACGGGCTGACAAGTGTATCAGGACCGCCTTCCATGGGACGGAATTCCGATTTTATCTGCCTTGTAAAAAAATCATTGTAAGATGTGAACTTCTGCTTTCTGAAGCAGGACAAATCTATATCGTTGTGTTTCACAAACGGTTTTATGAGACATCTCGACCAGTTTCTCTCCAGAAGCCATCCTCCGGCCCTTGAAATTCCGGGACGTACAAGCAGTCTTAGGGCAGCTCTCCCGGCGCGGTGCGTATACATCCACCTGAGCAGTCTGTCCTGGCCAGAGTCGTCCGACGTAACTTTGCCTTCTCTGTCAATATATTTCATGTCATACTCACTTTCATCTTCTGCAGAACCACGGCCAGCCTGTGTGGAAGCTGATACGGTAATTCGTGAAAATGATCATTATGAGCACAGCGGCGCCCACCACTGCCACGAGAACCGCCAGCGTGCCGTTCTTCGGCTTTCTCAGCTTAAAGTTGCCTATAAACAATATACCTACGATCAAAAGCGCAAGGTGCAGGCAGATGCGGAACACCCAGTCCGGCACAAAAAACTGAACCATAAACACAAGAGGAAGCACGATCGCCATGGATGTTATCGGCAGTCCTCTGTAATACTTCTCTCCGCTTTCCGTCACGAGGGCGTTTTTCGCCTCCATCACATTAAAATAGGCGAGACGGATCACTGAGTTTATACAGTACAGTATAATAATGGCAATGCCGATGGGGCCTCGCACACCGAGCAGGTAACATATCAGCGCCGGGAACGCGCCGAAACAGACGACGTCGCAGAGAGAATCGATCTGTATGCCAAATGCCTTCTCATCGTCCGTTCTGTCCTTTTTCGTCCGCGCGATCTTACCGTCAAACATATCACATAAACCAGATATGGCCAGACATAAGATGGCAGTCTTAAATCTTCCGTGGATTGCCTGTGTCATTCCGAATACAGATGATGCAAGACTCACATAAGTCAGCACTACCGTATAATTATAGATTCCTATCATTTTACTCTCTCTTTCCTTTACTCATATTTTATCTGCCGCTTTCTGCCCGATCGTAAGATGAGCGAACAAAGTCATGCCCGCGCTGAGCAGAAGCTGTACATAATAAGCGATCCCCCTGCTTAAAACCATTCCGGGCAGCAGAAGCCCGGCTGTAAATATGCCTTTAAAGATGATCAGGAACAGATTTTCACTGATTCCCATTCCTCCCGGCAGCGGCAGCATATCAACCGACACCGACACAACTGCCTGAAGCATGACTACATCATAGATATGCGCCCCGTTCAGGCCGAATGCCTTGTATACGAACCACGTGACAAAGAACAAGGCAAAGCGCTGCAGAAATGTGATGATAAGCACATTTACTATCACTCTTCCGTGGGTGCGCAGATACAGTGCCGTAGCATTGTACTGGTCCATGGACTCCGCCAGACGCCGTGTGCGTTCCGGCTTGTGCTTTAATATGTGAATACGTTCCAGTATCTTTAGGAATTTCATCATGATCCACTTTGCCAGCGCCGGGTGGAACGCCAGTATGGACATGGCGATACAGCACAGTACATTCAGCGCGACTCCAAGATAGAAGATTGGAAGGATCCCCTCCAGATACCGGTGCACAAAACCTCTTTGGAAAAATGCCACAAACAGTCCGATCGCGACAAGCACCGACTTATATGTTATTGTAACAATCATTAAAACCAATGTCGAGACCGGAACCGGAATTTTATTCTTCCGCATGTAATAAATCTGCATCGGCTGCCCTCCGCTTGCGGACGGCGTTATCGCACTGAAAAAAAATCCCACGCAGGAATAGAGGAAACAAGTCCATCTTTTCGTGCGTATCTTCAGAGTCCCGAACATGTAATGTATGATAATGGATTCTCCCCATATAAAGATGATGACGCCGGCGATCCCAGGAAGCAGATACCACGGATTGACCGTGATAATGGCCCGCAGGACGGCGCGCAGATCCTCGCCTTTAAACACACTGTACAATGTCAGCGCAAATACTACAAGGAGAAATACCATATTTGCTATTTTCTTATTCTTGCTCCCCACAGTTCCCCCTCTTTTCTACAGGTCTTCTCCTTCTTTCAAAACACAGACGGTACAGTCTGTCAAATAAGTTCTTTGGAGTACGGTATAACTCTGTGTGAAACGCGATCCAGTACGTGCCTTCCGCCACGAGGATCCCTCCGACCGCATCTACAATATAATGCTGCTTTGTCACCTGGGTCGATACACAGATCAAAATCGCAAACAGACAGGAAAACATCCGGTATGCTTTCGGAACATTCTTCTGTCCGCGTATGCCGATATAGCAAAACCAGCTCACCAGACAGTGAAACGAAGGAAAAAGTCTGGTCGGACGGTCTATCTCATATATCATCCGAAGCAGCATTACCCAGAGTCCGTCACCGGCCAGCTCTGGTCTTACATTCGTCGTCGGAAGCAGCAGAAATATGACCGCACAGACGATCCGCGACATCATATCCGCTGTCACAAAGCGGTAACAGTGCTCTTTTCCCTGCCTTGCTATCAGAATATAGTTGGCAATCCAGAACAGATAACAGCCCAGATAAATCACCACAAACCACGGTATGACAGGAACCATCCCGTCAAAAGGAAGTGTCAGGTCATAGTGTTTCCACGACCTGGTCAGCACTTCTGTCCCGTTGTATGCCATAAAGTTTACCGTCACACAGGCAAGCAGCGGAAATATGGCATATTTAGGCAGTATTGGATTTTTTATTCTGCATCTGGTTCCCATTCCATTTCTCCTTTATCACAGCCTACTGAACATTATAGCAGACTTCTGAAAAATTGCACTCTTTATTCCCGCTTCTTTAGGAAATCCTAATAATTTCTTTATTTTTTATAAAACAGCCTCCCAAAATGCTGGTAGAAAAAAGCTCTCCACCCTTACGGATGGAGAGCACATACACTTATCATATGTCCTGTTATCCCTCCATTTTCTGTAGATCCTCATAACGGATCATCTGCTCCTCCGCCTTGCCTGTCACTGTCACCGGAGGCCGTGAATCTTCATCTACAATGAGAAGCAGACACCCACAAGGAGAACAACAGTCATTCATTAACGCGTGGTTGACTGCTAAAAGTTTTAAATCCTCGTTCCCACAAGGGGAACGACAAAGAGTGGTGATCTCCTCCATATTCAAAAACACGTTTCAATCCACGTTCCCACAAGGGGAACGACGAAAAAGTGGTTCGCGTAGAAGTGTTCGGAGTTGTTTCAATCCACGTTCCCACAAGGGGAACGACTGCGGCTGTATCATATCTTCAACGGCTGGTTTGATGTTTCAATCCACGTTCCCACAAGGGGAACGAGTAATATTTATCACTATGGACGTACCCTATGTCGTTTCAATCCACGTTCCCACAAGGGGAACGACGCAAATATATCTAAATTCCAGCACAAAAAGACAAAGCTTTTTGTACTATACTACGAATTTCTTTAGATATATAATCATATTTATCTTATAGTCTAATACGCCTGATTGTTTTGTGCAACTTTTTTGGTGCGAATCTCCCGGGAATTTTATGTTCACTTCACATTCGCACTACAGACTCGGAATCTCATATACAGCACTTCTCTCATCTATCAACCCATATACGTTATGCCTCTGTCTTAATACTTATTACCCAGACAGCCCTCCCCTTCATAATTCTGAATGATATCTACTCAATTATACCATTATTACAGAATGAACAGTTAATTATTTTTGCCACAAAAAAGCCGCCAGCTCCTTAATAAAAAGAACTGACGGCTTTCAATATGATTCTTATTCTATTGACTATGCATTCTTGGCTGTGATAGCTGCCTGTGCTGCCGCTAATCTTGCGATCGGCACACGGAATGGTGAGCAGGATACATAGTTGAGGCCTAACTTGTTGCAGAATTCTACAGAAGATGGGTCTCCGCCGTGCTCGCCGCAGATACCGACATGAAGTTTATCATTTGCCGGTCTTCCTTTGGCAATAGCCATTTCCATAAGCTGGCCGACGCCTGTCTGATCCAGTTTGGCAAACGGATCGTTCTCAAAGATCTTAGCGTCATAATATGCATCGAGGAACTTACCTGCATCATCACGTGAGAATCCGAATGTCATCTGTGTCAGGTCGTTTGTACCGAAGCAGAAGAAGTCAGCTTCTTTTGCAATATCGTCTGCTGTCAGGCAAGCTCTAGGAATCTCGATCATCGTACCAACTTCGTACTTGAGGTCGCTTCCTGCTGCAGCGATTTCTGCGTCTGCTGTCTCAACAACGATCTTCTTAACATATTTGAATTCTTTGATATCGCCGATCAGCGGAATCATGATCTCCGGGCAAACGCTCCAGTCAGCGTGTGCTTTCTGTACATTGATCGCTGCGCGGATAACCGCTTTTGTCTGCATCTTTGCAATCTCCGGATAGGTAACTGCAAGACGGCATCCACGGTGTCCCATCATCGGGTTGAACTCATGGAGAGAATCGATGATCGTCTTGATCTGATCTACTGTTTTGCCCTGAGCGTCCGCAAGTTTCTTGATGTCTTCTTCCTCTGTCGGAACGAACTCATGAAGCGGCGGGTCTAAGAAACGGATCGTGACCGGATTTCCTTCCAGTGCTTCAAACAGTCCTTCAAAGTCTCCCTGCTGTACCGGAAGGATCTTCTCAAGCGCTGCTTCTCTTTCTTCTACTGTGTCGGAACAGATCATCTCACGGAATGCATCGATCCTGTCGCCTTCAAAGAACATATGCTCTGTACGGCACAGTCCGATACCTTCTGCTCCGAGCTCGCGTGCTTTTCTTGCATCTCCAGGTGTGTCGGCATTGGTACGAACCTTCATTGTTCTGTACTTGTCAGCCCATCCCATGATCCTTCCGAATTCACCTGCGATCGTAGCGTCAACTGTAGGAATCAGGCCATCGTAGATGTTACCTGTAGAACCGTCAAGGGAGAGCGCATCTCCTTCGTGGAACTCTTTTCCTGCCAGTGTAAATTTCTTGTTTGCCTCATCCATAGCGATATCGCCGCATCCGGATACACAGCATGTACCCATTCCACGCGCAACAACGGCTGCGTGTGATGTCATACCGCCGCGGACTGTCAGGATACCCTGCGCAGCCTTCATACCTTCAATATCTTCCGGAGATGTCTCAAGGCGGACAAGGATCACTTTCTCTCCTCTTGCAGCCCAGTTCTTCGCATCGTCGGCTGTAAATACAACTTTACCGCATGCAGCTCCTGGAGACGCGCCGAGTGCTTTGCCGATCGGTGTCGCAGCCTTGATCGCAGCAGCGTCAAACTGAGGATGAAGTAATGTATCTAAGTTTCTCGGGTCGATCATGGCAACGGCTTTTTCTTCTGTGATCATGCCTTCGTCAACAAGGTCGCAGGCGATCTTCAGAGCAGCCTGAGCTGTCCTCTTACCGTTACGTGTCTGCAGCATGTAGAGTTTCTTATCTTCGATAGTGAACTCCATGTCCTGCATATCTCTATAGTGGTCTTCAAGCTTATGGCAGATTCCAACGAACTGGTCGTATACTTCCGGCATAACTTCCTGTAACTGGTCGATCTTCTGAGGTGTACGTACACCGGCAACAACGTCCTCGCCCTGTGCGTTCATAAGGAACTCGCCCATGAGCTTCTTCTCGCCTGTAGCCGGATCACGTGTAAATGCAACACCTGTTCCTGATGTATCACCCATGTTACCGAAAGCCATCATCTGTACGTTGACAGCTGTTCCCCATGAGTAAGGGATATCGTTGTCACGACGGTATACGTTGGCTCTTGGGTTGTCCCATGAACGGAATACAGCTTTGATGGCTCCCATCAGCTGCTCCTTCGGGTCTGTCGGGAAGTCCTGTCCGATTTTTTCTTTGTATTCATCTTTGAACTGCTCAGCAAGCACCTGTAAATCTTCTGCTGTGAGGTCAACGTCCTGAGTAACGCCTTTTTCCTCTTTCATCTTGTCGATAAGCTCTTCAAAGTATTTCTTACCAACTTCCATAACTACGTCAGAGTACATCTGGATGAATCTTCTGTAGCAGTCCCATGCCCAACGCGGGTTTCCTGATTTATTAGCCAGTACTTCAACAACTTCTTCGTTAAGACCAAGGTTGAGGATCGTGTCCATCATACCTGGCATGGAAGCTCTTGCTCCTGAACGTACTGATACGAGAAGCGGATTCTCTTTGTCTCCGAATTTCTTGCCTGTAATCTCTTCCATCTTCGTGATGGATTCCATGATCTGTGCCATGATTTCGTCATTGATCTTTTCCCCGTCCTCATAGTACTGGGTACAAGCTTCTGTTGTGATCGTAAAGCCCTGTGGCACTGGAAGACCTAAATTTGTCATCTCAGCAAGATTAGAGCCTTTTCCACCCAGAAGGTTCCTCATGGTCGCGTTACCTTCTGTAAACATATAAACCCATTTTGCCATTTTCATGACCTCCTAAACTAATTTTACTTTCTAAGTCGCACATAATATTGTACTGTTTTTGACAGGGTTCGTCAACCCCTTAAACCCTAAGAAATCAAAAAAACAGGGGCCTTTGGCACTCCCATTCACAATTGCCGGAAACGGCATTTATCATGTCACTTTTTGTTGCAGCAAGAGAATAAATCATGTATAATATAAAAGCATTTCTGCATAATTTGCATAAAACGTAAAAGACAGGCAGAGGCCTGCAGCATTTAACAGAGAAATTGAGAGGAAAAGGATATGAACGTAGGAATATTAAAAGATATCAAGACGGGTGAGAACCGGGTCATCGCTACTCCTGTGGAAGTGGCAGGACTGGCCGCGGACGGTCACCGGGTCTATGTCCAGAAAGGCGCCGGAGCGAAAGCGGGCTTTCCGGATGAAAAATATGCCGTTGAAGGGGCTGTCCTGACAGATACCGCAGAGGAGATCTATAAAAGCTGTGACTTTATCGCCAAAGTAAAAGAGTTTGAACCTTCCGAATACGGACTTCTCCGGGAAAACCAGATCGTCTTTACATGTATCCATCCGGCCGCACATCCGGAGGAGGTGCAGGCGCTGCTTAAGAAGAAGGTCATCGCGTTCACCGCGGAGGACTCACATCGGTTCGGGTCTCCCAACTGCGAGGCCGCCGGCAAACAGGGCGCCCTTATGGGACTGGAATCCATGCTCACGATCAACGGAGGCAAAGGTAAGTTTGTCAGCGGCCTTGGCGGCGCGCTTGGCATGAAGGTACTTATCTTAGGCGGGGGAACAGTTGGGCAGGCTGCCCTCAGCGTACTGCACGCGCTCGGCGCCTGGGTGACCGTGGCGGACATCAGCATCGGAACGCTGCGCCGCCTCCAGAACGAATACAGGCAGAGTATTGATACGGTCATCTCAAGCCGTGAAAATATCAAAGCGCTTCTGCCTTCTGTGGATATGGTGCTCAACTGTGTAAAATGGCCGAAGGGCAGCACGGAGTATCTTATCACGAGGGAAATGGTACGCTCGATGGAACCGGGATCTGTCATCGTTGATATCAGCAATGACGAACAGGGCGCGCTCGAGACCTTCCATGAGACGACGCATGAGAATCCGCGTTATGTGGAGGAAGGTGTTGTCCACTACTGCGTGAGCAACATCCCGGGAGCGATCGCCAACTCTACTTCTGTAGCCTACGCCGCATCCGTACTGCCGCATTTCCGCAGCATACTGAATAACGGCGTGGCAGAGGCCTGCGCAAGAGACGGCTATCTCAGAAGAAGCCTGACCACCTATAAAGGGTATCTGACACACGAGGAGACGAGCGCGCTGCAGAACCGCCCGTGGATACGTCCGGAGGAAATCCTGGGAATCGCCGGCAGAGAACTGGACTTTGCGCCGCCTGCCACAGTCAGCCGGTCGGATAATTTTATAAAGTTAACGTAATAGAAGGAACTAAAGAGAAGGGGGATTTTAATTCTATATGGAAACAATGGGATTTATTTCAATCATACCGGCAATACTTGCTATCGTATTGTCTTTCGCAACGAGAAACACAGTTATATCACTTGCCATCGCGTGTATCACCGGAACGCTGCTGGCAGGCCAGGGTGTCTTCGGATTCCCGACACTTTTAAAAGAAAGTCTCGGAACTACAAGCTTTTCGTGGGTAATGCTCTTGAACACTTTTATCGGTATTCTCGTAGCCTATTTCCAGAAGACGGGCGCGATCCAGGGATTTTCCCAGAAAGTGCACGACCGCAATTTAAGCCGCAGGGGCGCACAGCTGATGGCGTGGGTGCTCGGGATCTTTATCTATTTCAGTGATTCATTCAGCCCGCTCTTTGTCGGCTCTGTAATGAGAAGCATAACGGACAAGGCCAAAGTATCCCGTGAAAAACTTGCCTACATCGCAGACTCCACGTCTGCACCTGTCAGTGTGCTCATGCCGATCACAGGATGGGCCGCTTACCTCATGGGGCTTGCCGTCGGCGTCGGATGTATTGTGGATGAAAAAGATGCGTCCGCACTCTTCTTAAAGGCAATACCTTTTAACTTCTATCCGATATTCGCGGTGATCTTTGTCGGTGTGATCGCTTCCGGCATCATCAAAGATTTCGGACCGATGAAAAAGGCTGAAAAGCGTGCGGTTGAAGAAGGTAAAGTGATCCGCGACGGCGCGACGCCGCTTATCGGAAAAGAACTCACAGAGATGCAGGCGTATCCGGGTCTGAAGCCGCGGGTGTTCCTGAACTTCATTTTCCCGGTTCTCATGATCATCAGCATCGCGATCGGCACCTACATAGCCTTCAGTTCTGCAAAGACGATGGAAGCCTTTTTGATGGTCGTTCTCTTTATGACCGTGAGCATGATGATACAGGGCATTCCATTTAAGGAAGTCATGAATACTCTGACAGACGGCGTAAAAGGCGCGCTGCCTGCAGTCATGCTGCTGGCTCTCGCCTATTCGGTCAACGCGCTGAGCTCACAGATGGGTACGGCAAATTATATCATCTCCCTGACGGAGGACCTGCTTACCCCGCACATGCTGCCGGCTATCATCTTCCTCGTGTCCGCTGTCATGGCATTTGCGACCGGCTCCTCCTGGGGAACTTTTGCGATCTGTATGCCTATAGCGCTTCCGCTGGCGTTCAGCTTTACAGACGGCACGCTCACACTGCTCGTGATCGCAAGCTTTGCTGCCGTTGCAGGCGGCGGAGTGTTCGGCGACCACTGTTCTCCTCTGTCTGATACGACGGTACTTTCGTCCACCGGAGCAGCGGCCGACCACATCGACCATGTGAAGACACAGCTGCCATACGCACTCGTGTGCGGCGGTCTTGCACTCATTGCTTATCTGATCGTAGGATTTGTGTTTGTGTAGAAGTTTACAGATCAAATAACAAAGCGCCCGGACTGCAGTCTTTCAGCAGTCCGGGCGCTTCTCATATTTGACGTTCCTACATTTCTTCTATAAATGCTTTATACCCTTTATAAGCTTCATATACATCCGCCTTGCTCGTGATCTCCCACGGTGCGTGCATACACAGTACCGCCACGCCGCTGTCTATCACTTCCATCCCGTAATTTGCCATAATATACGCGATCGTTCCGCCGCCTCCGGCGTCCACTTTGCCGAGTTCCGCAAACTGGTACGCAACATGTTTCCGGTCCATTGCCCTGCGGATCTCCGCCAGATATTCCGCATTCGCATCGTTGGAACCGCTTTTTCCCCTGCTTCCGGTAAATTTGTTGAATACAAGGCCTTTTCCGAAGAACGCAGAGCTTCTCTTTTCAAATGTCTCTGCAAACATCGGGTCAAATGCCGCGCTTACATCTGACGACAGCATTTTCGAGTTCTGAAGCGCGCGTCTTACTCTCAGATCGGAAGATCCGCCGGTCAGCGCGGTCATCTCCGCCACAACATTTTCAAAAAATCTGGAGTGCATGCCTGTCGCGCCTACGCTTCCGATCTCTTCCTTATCAACGAGTATACAGCACGCCGTCTTCTCTACTTTGTCCACATCAAGCAGCGCAAACAGGGAAGTAAAGGCGCATACGCGGTCGTCCTGGCCATATGCCATGATCATGCTCCGGTCGATACCGCAGTCCCTTGCATTTCCCGCCGGAACGATCTCCAGCTCTGCGGAGACAAAATCTTCTTCGGATATACCATAGGTCGTTTCCAGTATGCGAAGCACATTTGCCTTCACCGCATCTTTTTCTTCTTTTTCCAGGCTGCCGTCACTGCTGAGCGGGCGGCTCGCAAAGAGAAGGTCCAGCTTCTCCCCCTCGATGACGGCGTTCGCCTTCTTTTCCATCTGCTTGGACGCCAGGTGCACGAGCAGGTCTGTCACCGCGAATACCGGGTCTTCTTCTTTATCACCGATATGGATCTCAACGAGAGAACCGTCCGTCTTGGCCACAACGCCGTGAAGCGCAAGCGGAAGCGTTACCCACTGATACTTCTTGATGCCGCCGTAATAGTGGGTATCCAGATAAGACAGCTCTTCATTTTCATATAACGGATTCTGTTTTACGTCGATCCGCGGAGAATCGATGTGGGCGCCGAGAATATTCATTCCTTTTTCCAGCGGCTCCGTACCAATATGAAAAGCCGCGATGCTCTTTCCCATGCATACGGCGTAAACTTTATCTCCCGCGCCCAGTGTTTTCTGCCCGTCTATAAATTCTTTCAGATCCCGGTAGCCGTGTTCTCTGAGCATCTTTACCGCCAGCTTCACGCATTCACGCTCCGTTTTCCCCTCATCCAGACAGCTTTTGTAGGACCGGTTGATCTGTTCCAGTTCTACGCATTCCTCCGCGCTGTATGTCTTCCATGTATTGTCCTTTTCCATTGTAAAACACTCCTTTCCCTTGCTGCCTTAACATAAATACTGCAATGCCGGCGCACAATATGTTAACGTATTCGACTGCTGTCTAATACAATACCATATTATAGCATCTCCGTCTCCGGCAATTCTATACTTTTTTAGAATACTGCAGTTCTTTTAAATTATGGCTCGATAATGTGGAAGAAGAAATCGAACTTCACCATATGCTCTGTCAGCTTCTCCAGCACCTCCGGGTCTCCTTCCACCCGGATCACGCTCTTCTGCTGCTCCTTATCGTCATTGAGTATCGCAAACATTCCAAGCCGCGGCAGTGTAAGAGTCGCGTCTGCATCTAAAGCCCCGGCATTTTTCTGGTACAAGACTACGCCCGACTCCACCGTGAGAAGGTAAGGATCCTCATCTGTAAAGTTCAGATTGATCCTGAGGTTCACATCCTGCGCCTTGTTGGCATCCAGCAGAATACCGAGATAATCCAGCATCATCTCCGGTGTCATGGACTTCATGAGGTCAGGGCTTACGTTGGCCTTTATATCCGGATCAGCCTCGGTCCCCTCCCTGAGTTCCTTTGCTCCGGAAAGGTAGGCATTCCGCCACGTCCCGGATTCTGCCTGATAGCCGAGCTGTTCCAGGGCATCCGCGCAGAGGCTGCGCGCTCTTTCATTATCCGGCTCGGCAAATACGATCATGTTGGTGATCTCTGCCACCCACTGATACTCCCCCTTTTCATAATCTTCCTCTGCCTTTTGAAGCACCGCATCGGCATCGCCAAGATATTCCATATACTTTTTTGCCCGGTCTGTGGGCGCCAGCCTGTTCAGATTCACCGGATTTGCGTCATACCAGCCCATATAACGCTGGTATACGGCCTTGGAATTGTGCGCTACCGTTCCGTAATACTGGCGGGTATACCAGTTTTTTTCCAGACGTTCCGGAAGTGTTATCATGTTGGCGATCTCATCGGATGTATACCCTTCATTGATGTACATCAATGTCTGGTCATTGATAAACTTATACATGGCCGCCGTATCTTTCATATAGTTTCTGATCACGCCGTTTCCCCAGTGGGGCCAGTTGTGCGCCTGAAATACGACATCTGCTTCCTCCCCGTACAGGGTGACCGCCTCCATAATGTATTCTGCCCATGCATTTCCGTCCCGCACCTGTGCTCCGCGCAGTGTGTATAGATTGTGCAGGGTGCCCGTGCAGTTCTCTGCCATCCAGAGCGCTTTTTTCTGCGGAAACCATGTATTCATCTCCGCCGGCGCCTCTGTCCCGGGCGTCATCTGGAATTCCATCTCTACACCGTCTATGGTCCGTCTGTCTCCGGTCGCTTTTATAATATCATTGGGCGGGATATAAGATATGGTTCCTGTGGACTGTCCCATCCCGATCCCGATCGCCATCGCCCCCGTCTCACTGCTTTCAAGCATCGTTCCGTACTGGTATCCGGCCCGCCTGCCCATAGCATTGCCGGCATATACATTTTCACTGACCGCATGTTCTTCAAATCCTTCCGGAGCAATGACCGGTATGCGTCTCTCAGCCACTTCTTCCTCAGAGATAATTCCTTTGATGCCTCCATAGTGGTCCACATGAGGATGGCTCATCACGATGCCCACAACAGGACGCTCTCCCAGTTCTTCGTTCACAAGCTCCAGTGCAGCCTTGGAACACTCTGTACTGATCAGAGGATCAAAAACGATCCAGCCTGTCTCCCCCTGTATAAATGTAATGTTCGTCATATCATATCCCCGGACCTGGTAGATGCCGTCCGTCACTTCAAAGAGACCATAGAGATGGTTCATCTGGGTGCTGCGCCACAGACTCGGGTTTACGGTATCCGGCGCCTCCCTGTCTTCCAGGAAGGAATATGCCTTCTGGCTCCATACCGTCTTGCCGTTTTCGTCTTTGATCTCCAGCTCTGAAGGTGCCGCGAGCAGGTTCTTTTTCGCGAATTCCATCTCCTGTTTATCATCAAAGTCCAGAAGATCGTACACTTCCTCGTTATTTTTCTTTGTCATGCCGGTCGCTTTTTTTGCCTTTTTGGATGATCCTCCGTCCTTACCGCCGTTTCCTTCATTGCCCGGCGCTGCTGCGCATGCTGCCAGACTTACCACGCAGGCTGTCGTCAATATGCAGGACCAGATTTTCTTGTATTTCATAACTTGACCTCCTTCTTTCCCGTCCAACATAGACCCGGACAGTTCTGCGCCGCGCCGGAACTAACGCGGATCAGTTTGAACTCGATATTTAATCTATTAATTGTACTATTTAAAATACAGATACGATATTATACGGTATTAGATTTGTACAGCTTTTTTACACAGACCCGCTGAGGCAAACGCTCCGTCTTCCGCCCGGTCGCCTGATTTCTCCCCTAATCAGGCCAAAATACCTCATACAGTATTAGAAAAAGTATCCTCAAGGTGTAAAATATGATATACTGTATGCAAAACGCAGTGTACCGAAGCGTCAATACATCCAGGAGGAAGTCCAGCATGACAGGACAGGAAACGCCCGTATTTCTAAACGATAAATTCACCCCTAATCTGCTGCCGGAGGTGTGCGCCCCCAGACAGGCGCTTTTAAAAAAATATATGCACGCCGCACAGTTCCGCTTTATCTATGTCGGAGCCCAGGCCGGAAGCGGTAAGACCGTCTCTTCGCTTCTCTGGCTCAATTCGTGTGAACGCAGGACGATCTGGATCGGGCTCGACTCCTATGACAATGCCCCGTCCGTATTTTACAAGCAGCTGGCAACCGGGCTTTATTCCCTGCAGCCGGATAACAATGCCATGCGCGCGGTGCTGGTGGACCCGGATTTTTCTGCCTCCCCTGTGGAGCATACGATCCAGCTCATCGCCGAGATGGAACCACAGGAGGAGGCATTTGCGCTCGTCCTGGACGATCTGCATCTTATTACCAACGCAGAGATCATCAAATCACTGCCTGCTGTTATAAAACGCCTGCCTTTTAGTTTTGTTACTCTTATTCTCTCCCGGCATATCATTCCGGATGAATTCTCTACGCTTGTCAGAGATCCGCAGTCACAGATCATCACTTCCAGGCAGCTTCGGTTCACAGAGGCTGAGATCCTGCGGTATTTTGAGAGCCTGGGACGTACTCTCACGGCAGAAGAAGCCAATTTTGTCTATCTGGCCACGGACGGCTGGGCGATCGGGATCAATGCCATGGCCAAATCAGGACAGCTTCAGGACGAAGGGGAAGGATATGACTTTGCCCGCTATTTCAAGACGCAGCTCTGGGACAACTGGGAGCAGGACCTTCGAGACTTCTGTCTTGCCACTGCGGTGGTGGACGAGTTTGACCCGGAACTGGCAAATGTATTGTCGGGCCGGGAGGACGCTGCATCTGTCATGGAACACTTAAGCCGCACCAACTCCTTTTTGAGCCTTCTTCACGGGAATACCTACCGTTACCACCATCTGTTTCAGGATTTTCTACGGGAACGGCTTGTACAGGAACGTGTAGATGTGGGAGGACTTTATAAAACCGCCGCGCTTTATTACCGGGATCACAGTGATTATACGAGAGCTCTGAAATTTTCTCTGGACAGCGGAGATTTTAAGAATATAGACACATATCTTTACTTGTTCTTATTTGAGAATCACCGGGGATCTGTGGCTGACTATGCTGAATTTCTCCGCCCGTTTTTTGAAAAAGACTTTCCAAGACATGCATACAGAGAATCTCCTGTTCTGCACGTCCTGAGCGCCTGGTATTATTATCTCACCAGCAGGCACCGGGAATTTGCGGAGCATATGGATGCTATTATGCTTCATCTTCCAAAGATCGCAAAGACCGGCTCTACTTTCGTAGAGTTTTCCATGCTCGCTTTCAGTGTGGATTACCGGACAACGATACACAAAAAAATCAAGCAGTTCTCCATGTTCGGCCGCTTTGTAAAAAAATATACGCCTGAGGGACTTGCAACTTCTATCGCGTCGTTTACCCACAATCTGCCCTACATGCACCGCAGTAATTTTGATTATTCGGATCTTGCCCTGCCTCCGGATGTTCTGGATGATATCGACCATACCTTCGCGCCTCTTCTGGGCGCAGAATGGGTCTATATCAAGCCAGGCATACGCACCTGCTTTCTCTACGAACAGAACCGTATGGAGGAGGCGGCCCGGATGCTCAGGACGACACTGGACTGTCTGTCAGACAAAAACAAGACAGAGGGGCGTATCTGCGTGATCGTTCTGCAGCACAGCATCTTATGGCAGACTGGAAACATGAAAGAGGCAGACACTGTTTTAACCGGCCTCTCCAATCTTGTGGCAACGGAGGCGCAGTTTTTTGTGCCTAATTTAAAAGCATACACGGCAAAGCTGGCTCTTCTGGATGGAAATGCGGCTGCTGCCAGAGAATGGCTTGACAATTATTTTGTCGTTGACATGGAGCATGTGGAATTGTTCCGGGCCTTTCAGCATTTTACGACGGCGCGCGCCTACATAACGCTCGGTGAATTTGCAGAGGCGAGAAGATATCTGCTCCTTTTGAGAGAATATGGTGAAAATCTGAACCGTCCGCTGGACGCGGCGGAGGCAGGTGTTCTGCTTTCTGTCCTCGACTGGATCGAAGGAAATAAAAAAGAAGCCGCCCGTACCCTGCTTGCGGTGCTCGAAGATATGCAGCCCTATGAATTTATAAGGATCATCGCCGACGAAGGGGCCGCCGTACTACCGATCCTTAAGAAAGCTGCTGCCCTTATGGAAAAGGAAGACTACCGCGGACCGCTTAAAAGGCAGTTTATGAGTGAAGTCCTTCTGGCGGCACACGCCATGTCCAAGTGCCACAAAGGCATTGCCGCGCAGTTAGACAGCAGACGCCCGGTAAAGCTGTCAAAACAACAGACACTGATGCTCTCCCTTCTGTCACAGGGATATAAGAATGCAGAAATCTCCGACATTACAGGGCTTGCAATACCTACGATCAAATCCCACACTTCTATCGCCTATCACAAACTGGGGGTAAATAACGCTCTTGACGCGGTGCTTAAGGCGAGAGAACTCGGATTCATAGACTGAAAAATAATACAGGCTGCAGTCCTTATATAAAAGACTGCAGCCTGTATTGTCTGCCTGATCTGTTCTTATTTCAGTCCCATTTCACTTCTGACTTCTTTAAAGCATTTTACGATAAAATCAATATCTTCTTTTGTATGGCTTGCACATACCTGTGTACGGATCCTTGCCTTCCCCTTCGGCACTACCGGGAATGAGAATGCTACTACATATACGCCTTTGTCCATCATACGCTTTGCAAATTCTGCGGCCGTCTTCTCATCATACAGCATGACAGGCACACAAGGATGTGTTCCCGGAATGATATCAAAGCCATTGTCCACCAGTTCTTTGCGGTAGTAAGCCGTGACATCTTCCAGATGGTCACGCAGTTCTGTACTTTCATCCAGCATGTCGAACAGTTCGATGCTTGCTCCTGCGATCGCCGGGGCCAATGAGTTGGAGAATAAGTACGGGCGGCTTCTCTGGCGGAGCAGATCAATGATCTCTCTGCGGCCTGATGTGTATCCGCCGGAAGCTCCTCCGAGCGCTTTTCCAAGCGTTCCGGTAATGATGTCGACACGGCCCTGCACTCCGCAGTGTTCCGGAGTTCCGCGGCCTGTCTTTCCGACAAAACCTACGGCGTGGCTGTCATCGACCATCACGAGAGCATTATATTTGTCGGCAAGATCACATACGCCCTTTAAGTTGCAGATAATGCCGTCCATTGAGAACACGCCGTCTGTAGCGATCAGTTTCACGCGGGCGCCGGCCTCATCCGCCTCTTTTAATTTTGCTTCCAGATCTTCCATATCATTGTTCTTATAACGGAAACGCTTTGCCTTACAGAGACGCACTCCGTCGATGATAGAAGCATGGTTCAGCTCGTCACTGATGACCGCGTCGTCGGCTGTGAGAAGTGTCTCGAACAGTCCGCCGTTGGCATCGAAGCAGGAGGAATACAGTATCGTATCATCCGTTCCGAGGAAATCAGAGATCTTCTTTTCCAGCTTCTTATGTATATCCTGCGTACCACAGATAAAACGTACCGAAGCAACGCCGTATCCTTTATCGTCATATGTCTTTTTGGCCGCCTCTATAAGACGCGGGCTGTTCCCAAGTCCGAGGTAGTTGTTCGCGCACATACAGAGAAGTTCTCTTCCGTCCTCCATTGTTACTCTGGAACCCTGTGGGGAAACAAACGGCGCCTCTCCTTTAAAAAGTCCCGCCTCTTTTATTCCTTCCACTTCTTTTGTGTAAATACTTAAAATATCGTCTTTACGTGCCATTGGTATCAATCCTTCTTTCTTTATAATTTAATCATTCACATGTGCCCAGTCTAAGATCACTTTCCCTGACTGGCCGGAGATCATTGCCTCGAAGCCCTTTTCATAGTCTTTGATATCAAAATGATGTGTTATGATATCAGAGATATCGAGTCCTGCCTGAAGCATGGTAGACATCTTGTACCATGTATCCCACACTTTTCTTCCGTAAATGCCGCGAAGATTCAGGCCGTTGAATATAACTGTCTCAAGGTCTACTACAGCGTCAGTTCTCTGGAGTCCGAGAAGCGCGATCTTTCCGCCGTGCTTCATGTTGTGGATCATATCGGAAAGTCCCGGCTGGCTTCCTGACATCTCGAGTCCTACATCAAACCCTTCCGTCATGCCGATCTCTTTCATTACATCTGTTAGTTTTTCTTCTTTTAAATTGACGACTCTGGTCGCGCCGAGCTTCTTGGCAAGATCCAGGCGGTATTGATTCAGGTCTGTAACGACAACGTGCCGTGCGCCTGAAAACTTTACAATGGCTGCCGCCATGATTCCTATCGGTCCTGCTCCTGTAATGAGGACATCTTCTCCGAGCACATCATAAGAGAGCGCTGTGTGCGTAGCGTTTCCAAATGGATCGAATATCGCGTACATCTCTTCCGGTATCGCCGGATTACACGGCCATACGTTAGATGACGGGATCACGAGATATTCGGCGAACGCTCCGTTTCTGTTGACGCCGACGCCTTTTGCGTCTTTACAGTTTTCTTTATGGCCTTCCAGACAGTTGCGGCATTTTCCGCATGTGATATGGCCTTCGCCGGATACAAGGTCTCCAATATGGAAGCCCTGAACGCCGCCTCCCACTTCTACGACTTCTCCGACATATTCATGCCCTGCCGTAAGTCCTACCGGTATCGTATGCTGTGCCCAGTCGTTCCACTGATAAATATGTACATCTGTCCCGCAGATAGCTGTTTTATGAATCTTGATCTTTACGTCGTTTGGTCCGACTTCCGGAACCGGGACTCTCTTCATCCACAAGCCTTCTTCTGGTTTCTCTTTCACGAGCGCCCACATCATTCCGTCGTTTTTAATATCTCCCATGTTTAAAACCTCCCAATCTTATTACCGCCATCCCCAGACGGTTATTTTCGAGTTAATTATATCATTCATTTTATCCATATACAATGATGTATTCCAAGTTTTTTTATACGATTTACTTCATTTTTTGCACAATAAGTAAATTGGCTATGTTATTATTTACAAATCGCGTCAGTTAAATTATAATTTATATAGCATTATTCACAACTATATGAGATAATAGTCTCACGTTGGGGAAAACGAAACTAAAAGAAAGAGAGGAAAGCAGATATAACATGTAACAATATATCTGCGAAATGAGAAACATGAAAAACATTATTAACAAATGGAACAGTATCAGTCTTGTACTCAGGATCATCTGTGGATTGATTCTTGGTATTATCCTTGGCCTGGCAGTTCCGCAGGCGTCAGGAATTTCTATCCTGGGCCAGTTATTCGTAGGAGCACTGAAGGGCGTTGCGCCGATCCTGGTATTCTTCCTCGTTATGAGTGCTTTGTGCCGCATGGGAAAGGGCCAGAAGACAAACATGAAATTTATTGTCGTTCTGTATCTTCTCGGCAACCTTTTATCCGCACTTGTAGCCGTACTGGCAAGCTATGTGGCTCCTATCACACTGACGCTTACCGAAGCTGCCGAAAGTGACGTCGCACCTCCAAGCGGAGTTATCGAAGTATTGACAAATCTGCTTATGAACGTTGTGGCAAACCCGGTTGACTCTATCGTCAATGCGAACTACATTGGTATTCTTGCATGGGCAGTTATTTTCGGTATTGCTCTCAAGAAGGCAAGCGAAGGTACAAAGACAGCTCTCGACAATATTTCCGAGGCTGTTGCGCAGGCTGTTAAATGGATCATCAGTTGTGCGCCATTTGGTATCATGGGCCTTATTTTTGCAACGATCTCCACAGAGGGATTGGGCGCTCTGCTTACATACGGAAGACTGATCATGGTACTGGTAGGTTCTATGGCATTTGTCGCGCTGGTTATGAATCCGCTTATCGTATTCCTCTGCACAAAGACAAATCCGTACCCGCTTGTATTCAAATGCCTTTCAAGAAGCTTTATCACCGCGTTCTTTACAAGAAGTTCCGCCGCAAATATTCCTGTAAATATGGAACTTTGTGAAGATATGGGACTGGATGAAGATACTTATTCTATTTCCATTCCTCTTGGAGCAACGATCAACATGGCCGGAGCTGCTATTACTATTTCAACAATGGTGCTGGCTGCCGCACATACAATGGGGATATCTGTAGATTTCCCGACCGCTTTCATCCTTTGTGTATTATCCGCGCTGAGTGCTGCCGGCGCATCCGGTGTTGCAGGCGGTTCTCTTCTCCTGATCCCTATGGCCTGCAGCTTATTTGGTATCTCCAATGACGTGGCAATGCAGGTCGTTGGTGTTGGTTTCATCGTAGGCGTTATTCAGGATTCCTGCGAGACAGGCCTGAACTCTTCTACTGACGTTCTCTATACTGCATGTGCTGAACTGAGGGACAGAAGAAAACACCCGGAAAACTACACGACCGATATCAATATTCATGCAAAAAAGAGAAAAGCTGAAGCGTAAAAGTAAAAGCTGAAGTACAAAAGAATATTTTTATAAAGAAACCGGCATACAGCGCATGTATGCCGGTTTCTTACTGTTATCATTCCTCAGCCGAGATATGCGATGGCTTCTTCTCTTGTCAGCCAGATATGTATTCCTCCCGCCGAATCCAGAAAACGGTCAGGATTAAAATTTTCTGCATAGACCATCTCACCCGCTCGGTATACGAAGTTCTCATCCACGTATGAATGTGCCTCTTTATAGCTTTCACGATAATCCACACTTTTGATCGTCAGGACTTTCGCCTTGTCACATTTCACTTCATTCGTCGTGCCGGAGATCCTTCTTGCATCCTCCGGTACGAGAAGCTGGACGATACGTCTGCCAAAGCAGACCTTCCATCCGATAAAAGGCCCTTTTTCAGGGCAGTATAAGTGAAAATACTTCGTTTTATCATCTGTTTTAACATCTGTCAGAACTGTGTGCTCCAGAGCAGACGCAAACATATCTGCCCCGCGGATATCCGCACCAGTCATATCACACCCGCGCAGGTCTGCCGAATGCAGGTATGCGCCCGACAGATCAGTCCCTCTGAGCGAAGAACCGCCGAAAAATGCATTGTCAGCCTTCAGATATGCCATATTTGCCTTATCCAGGTTCACATTCCGTATATCGCTTTTATTAAAATTAATGTTATGTAGATCCCAGCCCGACAGATCCATGTCCTCCAGGAGCGACTCATGCAGATCAAGCTGCTCCCCCGGTCTCCGGTCTTTTATTATGTTCAAAAGCTCTCCCTCTGTTATCTTCCGAAGCATGTTTTCACCCTCCGTCCTTCTCTGTGATGCAAGATACATAAAGCCCCCTTCTGCCTCGTTCACGATCCGGCAAAAGGGGACTGACCTACAGTATCGTTATTTTATTTCTACCACTCAAACTTTTTCGCAAAGTAAGATTCCAGTTCTTCGATCTTTACTCTCTCCTGCTCCATTGTGTCTCTGTCACGTACTGTTACCGCGCCGTCTTCCTCAGATTCAAAATCATATGTCACGCAGAACGGCGTGCCGATCTCATCCTGGCGGCGGTAACGTTTGCCGATGTTTCCGCGGTCATCAAACTCACAGTTATATTTCCTGCTGAGCTGCGCATACACCTTTTCTGCGCCTTCGTTTAACTTCTTAGACAGTGGAAGAACACCAACCTTTATCGGAGCGAGCGCCGGATGGAAATGGAGGACGGTCCTCATGTCTCCGCCTTCCAGCTCTTCCTCGTCATATGCGCTGCACAGGAACGCGAGCACCATGCGGTCCGCGCCGAGTGAAGGTTCGATGACATATGGAATGTACTTCTCTTTCTTCTCATCATCAAAATAGCTCATATCCTGTTTGGACACATTCTGGTGCTGGGTCAGGTCATAGTTGGTACGGTCTGCAACGCCCCACAGTTCACCCCAGCCAAACGGGAAGAGGTATTCTATGTCTGTAGTCGCATTGCTGTAATGACTCAGTTCTTCCGGAGAATGATCGCGGTAGCGCACTTCATCGTCTTTTAATCCCAATGTCTCCAGCCAGTTCAGGCAGAACTTCTTCCAGTAATTAAACCATTCAAGATCTGTGCCTGGCTCGCAGAAGAATTCCAGTTCCATCTGCTCAAACTCTCTTGTGCGGAATGTAAAGTTACCGGGCGTGATCTCATTTCGGAAGGACTTGCCAACCTGGCAGATTCCAAACGGGATCTTCTTTCTGGATGTACGCTGTACATTCTTAAAGTTTACAAAGATTCCCTGTGCGGTCTCCGGACGAAGATATACGACACTCTTGGCATCTTCCGTAACACCCTGGAATGTCTTGAACATCAGATTGAACTCACGGATCTCTGTAAAGTTGTGTTTCCCGCAAGTCGGACATGGAACTTCATGTTCTTTGATGTAGGCTTCCATCTGTTCATGGCTCCATCCGTCAATGCTGTCACCGATATCAAGGCCATTGGCATGCGCGAAATCTTCTATCATCTTGTCTGCACGGAAACGCTCGTGACACTCCTTACAGTCCATCAAAGGATCGCTGAAGCCTCCGAGATGTCCGCTGGCCACCCATGTCTGCGGATTCATCAGAATCGCGCAGTCCACGCCTACGTTGTACGGAGACTCCTGAACGAATTTCTGCCACCATGCTCTTTTAACATTATTTTTTAATTCTACACCGAGATTTCCATAGTCCCATGTATTTGCAAGCCCGCCGTAAATCTCAGACCCCGGGTATACGAATCCTCTTGATTTCGCCAATGCCACAATCTTATCCATTGTTTTTTCTACCATATCCTCATCCTCGCCTTCTATAAGTTTCATAATTGTTAATTATTATACAGTTAACCAACCGCGTTTTCAAGCCCTATCGCACAATTGTTTCCAGTATTTCCAGTGATTTGAAGCGTTTTTCCACATAAACATCCAAATATGCGCGGACAATTTTCCCAAGCTGCTCCAGAACCTCCTCTTTAACCGCAAAGGTGTACAGTTTTTCAACCGGGGAGCTTATGATGTACTGCATCGCATAAAGCGTGGAAGCAAGCAGCTGTATGCCGTCACCGGTAATCTTCTGGCATTCGCTGCACACAAGCCCGCCTTTTGACACGCTGAACACCGCGGGGCGCTCTTTGTCTGCGCAGCGCACACATTCAAATACCTGGGGCGCCTCCCCGTTTACGGCCACTGCTTTCAGTTCAAATATGTACCGGACGAGCCGGTTGTCAAGGTGCGGGTTTGTCAGCGCGCGCAGTGTCTGATATAAAAGCTTTAGGAGAAGTGTCTCGTCGCTGTTCTCTCTTGCATAATAACCGGCAAAATCCAGAAAATAAAAGCCATAATACGCTCCCTCCACGTCCACCCGCAGCTCTGAGAAATAATTAGAAACAGAGGCTGACACCAGCGTATATGATGTCCGCCCCTCGTATACCGTAAACTCGCCGAAGGTAAACGGGCTTGTGACACCCACAAGCGCACTGTGGGGCTTTCTTGCCCCCCGCGCAAATGCAGATATCTTTCCCCGTTCCTTCGTCAGGATCACGACCCGCCTGTCATATTCACCTATAGGAGATGCGTGAAGCACCATGCCTGTCACCGTAATCTGATTCACTGATTCTTCCACCTGTCTGTCTTACGCCGCATGTCCCGTCCGTAGGAGCCGTATCGGCCTCACAACGGTCCATTACGTGGCGGCAGATATCCATCCCTTTATAATAAAGATAATCTGTCACCATTCCTGTCCTGGTAAATTTGTCCCAGTATCTGTCTTCCATGGAATCACCTCATCTTCCGTTTTATAAGCTTAGGTTCTCCCATGGCAGTGTCTTTTTATTCGTCTTCTCTGTATCCAAAATTTTTCATGAGAAACTCACTGTCCCGCCAGTCTTTTTTAACTTTTACCCACAGTTTAAGGTTTACCTGACATCCGAGCATTTTTTCAATTTCAAACCTGGCCGTGCTCCCGATCTTTTTCAACATATTCCCTTGTTTTCCAATTATTATCCCCTTGTGGGAATCACGCTCACATATTATAGTGGCATCTATATGCATTACTTTTCTGTTCCTTTTCATGCTGTCGACCGCCACCGCGATGCCGTGGGGAATCTCCTCATTCAGGCTGTGGAGCGCCTTCTCACGTATGAGCTCTGCCACGATCTGCCGTTCCGGCTGGTCTGTGACAGTGTCCTCATCATAGAACTGCGGCCCGTAAGGCAGGTATTTCATGACAACCGACATAAGCTCATCCGTGTTATCCCCGTTTCTCGCCGATACCGGCACTATCTCCGCAAAATCATAGATATCTTTATAAGCGGAAATGGCCTCCAGGATCTCTTCTTTTTTTACCATATCCACCTTGTTTATGACAAGAATGACCGGTGTGTTTACCTTTTTGAGCTGCTCCGCGATATGTCTCTCTCCGGCTCCGATAAAAGTGCTCGGCTCTACGAGCCACAGCACTACATCCACCTCATTGAGCGTGCGCTCAGCTATATTTACCATATACTCTCCGAGCTTGTTCTTTGCCTTGTGGATCCCCGGTGTGTCGACAAACACGATCTGCCCGTCCTGAAGCGTCAGCACCGTCTGGATCCGGTTGCGCGTCGTCTGTGGTTTATTGGACGTTATCGCTATCTTCTGTCCGATAAGATGATTCATAAGCGTTGACTTCCCTACATTCGGGCGGCCGATCAGTGTGACAAAACCTGATTTAAAATCCTTTTTCATACGTTCTCCTTTTTCATCCGGGACATGTTTCTTTGTCATTGGGGACGTGTACTTTTTAATTTTCCCCCGTCCCCTGCTGCCGTTACTATGTCCCCTGTCAGAAACTTGTGACTGTCTCAAACAGTTCTCTGTTCTCCTCTATCATTTCTTCGCTGCCGATAACGCAGAGCTGGTCTGCCTTCAGCACAGCTTCCACGACGCGGTACAGGGCACGGATATCGCCCTGTGTGGCATCCAGGATCTGATTGCGTTCTTCCCGTATCATATCCGCGCTGACTTTATTCATATACAGGCTCATGGAGCGGTCTCCCTTTGCGGCAGGCGTCATAGGCTGATCCAGATTGCTCATCGTGCCGATGATATATTTCGTCATATCCCGCTCGCTGACAGTAAAGTTCTTCAGATATTCAACGACCCCTTCGTACACTTCTATCGTCCGCTTCAGATTTGGGTCGCGGTAGGACACAAAGTATCCCTCCCCGATACGGTTAAAGTTGCTCATACATCCGTATGCGCCGCCCTTGACACGAATATTCTGCCAGAGATATTCGTAGCTTAGGATGACCTTCAATATCTGCAGCGCTCCGGTGTAGGAGGCGCCATTATCAATAAAGTTGCCAGTGCGCGCCACATACTGCACTTTGGACGCGGTCTTGAAGCCTTCATTCTTCTTCTCACAGTGAAGGACGCACGGCGTCTCATCCGGAGTCTCTTTAAAGAGTCTCTGCTTCAATCCCGCGGCCAGACTCTCCATCCCTTCAAGCCCTTCCCGCGAAGCTGTGTAGCTGAACATCATATTGTCCGGACGGAACAGTTGTCCTGCAAGATGATGTAAATGCTCTGCAAGCATGTCTTTGCTTTCCTCAAAATGCTCCTCGATATCGGCGATCTTTCTGTAAAACTCAATGCCGTTTGTCATATCTTTAAATCTGGCGGACGGAGACCCGTATGACATGGCCCGAAGCGCCGCCGTCAGATGCCCGGCAGACTGGAACCGCATGAGCAGCCGTGATTTTGCCATAGCAAGGATCTCTTTGATCCGCTTCGTGTCGGAAAGCTTTGATGCGGTCAGAATCTCTCCCATCATATCAAACGCCACCGGAAGCTTTCCGTACAATGCTTTTGCTTTGATCTCCAGCGTTGCCTTGAACGCTTTGCTTCGCACATCCGTGACATCGGAGTAAAGCTCCAGCGTAGTTCCGATGCCGCCTGTATGCATATTGATCTCGTTAAACAATTCTCCGTAGTCATAATGTTCCGTATCGATGATGCCGAGCACAGACTGAAGGATCCCGACATACGGAAGCTCTTCCGCCGGCACGCCGGACAGATCGAACAGAATATCCACATAACCGATGCCGTTTGTCTCTATTTCGTGAAAAACCGCAGGGATACCTGCAAATGTCATCTCTTCATTCAATATCGGCTCGATATCGCGGGAGATATCTTCCCGCTTCAGTACGGGAATACGGTTTAAGTCTTCCTCACTGTCTTCTTCTGACTGGTACGCTTCCAGTCTTCTCGTCCGTTCTGCCAGCTCCTCCACTTCTTCCCGGCTCAGGCTGTTCTTATACTGCTTAAGCTTACACTCCAGTTCCTGCTCCATCCTGGCGGTACGTCCTTTTTCCGGTTCCACGATCACAACAGCACCATGGGTATTGTCGAGCAGATATTTCTGGACAAGATCCTCATAGTACCTTGTCCCGACCTGTTTTTTCAGGAACTCAAATGTCTCAAGCGCCTCAATGTGGATAAACGGCCTGGAGTCATCATAAAGCCAGCTGTCCAGCATCTGCAGCCCGTACATAAGGCCTTTCGGATAATTTCCAAAATCAGCCTCACGGTAGCGGAATTCATGATAATTGATCCCTGCCTCCAGAGCCTTCGTATCAAGCCCCTTCTCTACAATACCGGTGAGCACATTCTCGATCACTTCAATAAACGCTTCCTTCTGTTCTGTATTGGCGTTCTTTGCGATCACAGAGAAAATCGGCTGGTAGATCCCATTGTCATAGGACCCCATAATATCCTTGCCGATCCCCGCATCGGTCAGTTCTTTCTTAAGCGGCGCTCCGGGGGCTGACAGCAGTGCGTAGTCCAGTATCTGAAAGGCCAGATACAGTTCCCGGTCCAGGCTTGTGCCTATGACTTTATTATAGGACAGATACGTATTGTCCTCCTGGGGCTCGTCACTGGCTATGGAGTACGGTATCGTCACTTCCTTCATCTGCTCAAACGGCTGCTGGAATTTAATCTCCGAATCAACACGCTCTGCGTCATAGTTACATAAATATTCCTTATCAAGCCAGTCCAGTTTTTCCTCCATATCCATATTGCCGTACAGATAGATGTAACTGTTGGAAGGATGGTAATATTTTCTGTGGAAGTCAAGAAACTGCTCATACGTAAGCTGCGGAATCACCTCCGGATCCCCGCCGGATTCATTTGCGTAGGACGTATCCGGGAACAGTGTGTTGAGAACGACCCTGTCGAGCACGCCTTCCGGTGAGGAGAACGCTCCCTTCATCTCATTGTACACAACGCCGTTATATTCCAGCTTCGCGTCCGCATCCTCCAGCTTATAGCTCCAACCTTCCTGCCGGAAGATCTCTTCATGCTCGTATATATTCGGATACAATACCGCGTCCATATAGACATGCATCAAATTCTGAAAATCCTTATCGTTGCAGCTTGCCACCGGATAGACCGTTTTGTCGGGATAAGTCATGGCATTGAGAAATGTATTCAGCGACCCTTTCACGAGCTCCACAAACGGATCTTTTGCCGGAAAGTTTTTGGAACCGCACAGTACGGAATGCTCCATAATGTGCGGTACTCCGGTGCTGTCGGACGGAGGCGTGCGGAAACCGACGGCAAATACTTTGTTGTCGTCATCATTTTCCACGAGCAGAAGCCTCGCGCCGCTTTTCTTATGTCTCAGCAGATAACCCTGCGATTTTATCCCCTCAAGCTTCTCTTCCTGTATCAAATCGTATGCATGTAAGTCTTTTACACTCATAACTGTCCATATTCTCCTTTCATCATTCAGGCTGTCTCTCCGTCTCCGGAGATATATCATTAGTATAGACCAATCTGCAGCCTGCTACACTGAGCATTATACCAGTTTTTCCCTTAACATGAAATAGCAGCCTTAAATTTTAGGCTGCTATTCATAAAACGCTCTCTTTTATTAACCAAAAAATGATTGAAATATATTCAGTATGAGACCGGCCGCAACTGCTACAGCCAACGCGGCCACTAAAATACGTGCGGCAGTACGTCTGTTTTTGTAAAACGGAGGAACAGATATTTCCTCTTCTGCCCCGTTCTCCGTCTCCCGGGAAGGAACCGGCGCCTCAATGCCGTCCACCAGTTCTTCCGCCCGCTTTACATCTGCTTCGTCCACGTAAAGGTCTTTTCCGAACACAGAATACCCCATGTAAACACTCATGTAGTCGCCGCTTTCCTTATCCCGTATCCAGCATTTTATACCGTTTCCTTCCAGAACGCCCGCGATCATCTGCGCATGAACGGCATTCTCGACAGATATAAGCTTTGCGGGACGCATTGCCTCCATCTTACCATCCTGAACGGAAGCGGACTTTACTACTGGTTCACACCCACGTTCAAGCCTTGTGCCGCATTCGGCACATACGGTGTACCCGTCACGGTATTCTTCTTTACATTTTGGGCAGTACATCACCACGCTTCCACCTCCAGTCTGTCTTCCAGTTCTCACATCCTATACTTTGTCCACGTTTCCGACCCTGATCACGAACAGAACAAGGAGCATTAAGACAACTCCCACCGGCAGCGCGATCCATGCCGACTGGACGAACCCGGCCACAATATATGTAACAAATGACACCGCAGCCACTGTGACCGCATACGGAAGCTGTGTGGTCACATGATTTACATGGTTGCACTGCGCCCCGGCGGACGCCATGATCGTCGTATCAGATATAGGCGAGCAGTGGTCGCCGCACACAGCTCCTGCCATACACGCAGAGATGGAGATGATCATCATATTCTCATTGCTTCCCGCAAATACCGCCACAACTATCGGTATGAGTATGCCGAATGTCCCCCATGACGTTCCGGTGGCAAACGCGAGGAAACAGCCTACCAGGAATATGATCGCAGGCAGCAGCGTCACAAATCCTTTGGCGCTGGACTTCATTATGGCTTCCACATATGCGGCGGCCCCGAGGCTGTCCGTCATCGCTTTCAGAGACCAGGCCAGTGTCAGAATAAGGATAGCCGGCACCATGGCCTTAAATCCATCCGGGATACAGGACATACATTCTCCGAACTTCATTACCCGCCTCACCACATAGAAGATGATCGTGAGGGCGAATGCAAAGAAACTGCCGAGCACAAGGCCTACAGAGGCATCACTCTGGGAAAATGCCGTGACAAAATCTGCGCCTGTAAAAAATCCTCCCGTATAGATCATACCGATGACACAGCAGATAATAAGAAGTATGATCGGGAATACAAGATCAATGACCTTTCCCCTGCTCTCCTCACCGGATTCCGGCTCCGCATTGGCATAAGGGCGGTCCGGCGTCGTGTACAGGTCTCCCTTTGCCGCGTTGATCTCATGCAGCCGCATCGGACCGTAATCCACTTTCATGAACACGAGGCCGAGCATCATGACGATCGTGAGAAGCGCGTAAAAATTGTACGGTATCGCGCGGATAAATATGGAAAGTCCGTCCTCCCCTTCTACAAATCCGGTCACCGCCGCGGCCCACGAAGATATCGGCGCGATGATGCACACCGGCGCCGCCGTGGCATCGATCAGATATGAAAGTTTTGCCCGGGATATGTTGTGCTTGTCTGTCACAGGGCGCATAACACTTCCCACAGTCAGACAGTTAAAATAATCGTCGATAAATATGAGTACGCCCAATACGATAGTCGCCAGCTGGGCGCCGACTCTGGATTTGATGTGTTCCGCCGCCCATCGGCCGAACGCGGCCGAACCGCCGGCCTTGTTCATAAGGCAGACCATAACGCCAAGAATGACCAGAAATACCAGAATACCGACGTTATAGCTGTCTGACAGCACACCGATGATTCCGTCCTGGAATACGTGCGTGATCGTCTTCTCAAACGTAAAGTTGGAATAAAATATGCCGCCCATCAAGATTCCGATAAACAGCGAACTGTATACCTCCTTTGTGATCAGCGCAAGTACGATAGCTACGACAGGCGGTATGAGCGCCCAAAAAGATGCGTACATATCCGGTACATACTCTGCCGCATCTTCCGCGGCAAATACAGTCAGTGAACTGCATGCCAGCATGAGCAGAAGAACGAGTGTCCCCCACACGATTTTTTTACTTCTTTTGTTCATCTTACTTCCTCTCTCTTCCCTTGTTTTCCCTGAGTTCCTGTGATAGGTATGCGCAAGACCACAAACACCCCACATCACAAAAACGCCATGAACAACGCTCTCGGGAGGCGCATTCACGGCATAATAAATGTCTCTATACATATTGTACTTATTATACACTGATAGCGCTCCACTTTTGTGACAGTCCGCGGCATCTTATGCGCACGTCCCAGAATATGCACACGGGATGTACACATTCTTCGGCAGTCTCCCCTTTCACACAGAACAGTCTCCCGTACTGTCGTTCTGTGCTACTGATGAAAACCGCGCCTCTATCAAGTTCATTATTCATATAGTACATTTGTATCATTTTTACGGAAGCTTGTCAATAAATGATATATTTTTAGCATATCTTTTCTTCTCAGGGCCTCCTGGCCCCGGTGAAAACAATAGTATTCGCTCTACTTTTATGATAATATATATAAATGGGTTACTTGTTTTAATCCAGGATTATATCTATCGGTATGGATAAAGGAGTAAGATTATGAACAACAAAAATGAGCAGGAAGAAATCATCCGGCTCTCAGATCAGATATTGAGAACATATTTCTGTAATAATGACCTGGATCTTCTGCTGTCTTCACTCGCTGAAGATGTCATCTGGCTCGGCGGAGGCAGGCATCAGAAAGCGGAGGGACGCGAAGCTGTCAGCGCAGCTTTTCTCGAAGGCGCCGGCGGTATGATTCCATGCACGATGTCTGAGGAAGAATATGAAGCGATGCCGCTTGGAGACGATTACTATCTCTGCGAGGCACAGAGTCATCTTTTAGCTGCTGATACTTCTGAGATGAGTATGGATGTCTATCAGCGCTGTTCTTTCGTCTACCGCAGAATAGAGAACGGCTGGGAAGCCGTGCACATACACAATTCTGTCCCATTTGAACCGATACAGGACGGAGAATTATTTCCGGTGGAAGCTGCAAAAGAATCTTACCGGCATCTTCAGGAGACACTGGCAGAGGCAAATTCCGAGATACGCCGACAGGACAACTTCCTCACACAGCTCTACAACACTGTCCCATGCGGAATTATACAGTTTACGACTGACAGATCGCACCGCATCATACACGCTAATAAAAGAGCATGGGAGATATACGGTTATACACGTTCCGAATACTGGAGCTCTGTGAAAGACCCGTTCATCTTTGTCCTGGAGGAAGAGAGGGAGCTTTACCGCACAAAGGTAGAGTCTCTGAAAAATGACGGAGATATTGTATATTATGACAGAGAAGGCCGCCGCAAAGACGGCTCACAGTGCTTCGTAAGTGTAGCGATGGCCCGTCTCTTAAACGCAGACGGCGAGGAAGTCATACAGGCTGTCTTTAATGACATTACCGAGGCAAAACGACTCGAGCTGGAAAAAGAAAGGGAACAGCTGCTTGAAAATCAGCTGCTCCGGGCCGCCGTACTCACAGGTTATCCTCTCATACTGAATGTCAACCTGACAAAGAACAGTTTTGATAAAATAATATCTGATAACTTTATATGTAAAAATACATCCGGCAGCAATTTTGATCATCTCGTTAAAGAAGCTTATACGACGATCTACCCGTCTTACCGCGAAGTATTCCGGGAGCTTTTCGACAGAGATCATATCATGAGTGAATTCCAAAATGGAAACCGTGAGATCTTTACCGAGTTCAGGCAGCTCGGGGATGACGGAGACTACCACTGGCTTTCCGTACATATCATCGCTGTGGACAACCCGTATGGACAGGATACGCTGTCCGTCATGCTTTTCCGGGTGCTGGATGAACAGCACGCCGCGCAGGCACGGCAGGAACAGCTGCTCAGGGATGCGCTGGAAGAAGCGAAGGCTGCCAGCAACGCCAAGTCTGATTTTCTCTCCAGAATGTCCCACGATATCCGCACCCCGATCAATGCGATCGTAGGTATGAGCACGATCGGTCAGCTGAAAATAGACGACAGGAATCAATCTGTAAACTGTTTTAAAAAAATAGATGACTCCTCACGGTATCTTCTCTCTCTCATAAACGATATACTTGACATGTCAAAAATAGAGAATGGCAAGATGGCCCTGACAGACGAGCAGTTTGATCTCCACGAACTCATAAATTCCATCACGGCAATTGTATATTCCCAATCCGTATTTAAGAATATCCAATTTGAAGTATACTGTGAAGACTCACTGCAGCAGTACTATCTCGGAGACGCACTCAGAATGAACCAGATCCTTATGAACCTGCTGTCAAATTCGCTGAAATTTACGCCCGCAGGAGGAATGATCACTCTGCATGTAAAAGAGTCGAAACGCCGCTGCGGATATTCTTATCTTGCTTTTCAGGTGACGGACAGCGGCAAAGGGATGTCGGAAGATTTTATGAAACGGCTCTATCAGCCGTTTGAGCAGGAAGCCGCAGATACGGCCCGCAACCTGACAGGCACAGGGCTCGGCCTTTCCATCGTATATAACCTCGTGCAGCTCATGAACGGAACTATAAATGTGGAAAGCAGGCTTGGGGAAGGCACCGTCTTCTCTATAGAAATACCCTTCAGGCTCGTGGAAGACGAAATATGGAAAGAAGAGCAGCGAAAGCAGCAGGAACTGCTGAACGGCATGCGCATACTCATCGTAGATGACGACGAAGGTGCCGGTACGCAGGCGGCGGCTATTCTGGATTCCTCCGGCGCAGAGTGCACGTGGGCTTCATCGGGACGTAAAGCTGTAGAATATGTCAGAGAGTCTCTTGCCGGAAGCCAGGCATATGAACTGGCGCTTATCGACTGGAAGATGCCGGAAATGGACGGTCTGGAGACGACAAGGCAGATCCGGAAGCTCGTGGGCAGAGATACAATGATCATTATGATCAGCGCCTATGATTACACCGAGATCGAGAGCGAAGCAAGAGCGGCCGGGGCTGATTATTTTATATCCAAGCCACTGTTTAAAACCGACCTCTGCAATACGCTGTCCCGCATAAACGTACCCAAGAATAACGCAGATACCAAAACAGATATCAACTTCCAAGGCTGTCATATCCTTCTTGCGGAGGATAATGAACTGAACCGGGAGATCGCACAGACTCTTCTTGAGATGGAAGGTGCATGTGTTGACACTGCTGAAAACGGCCAGGCTGCAGTGGAAGCTTTTGCCGGCAAACCGGAAGGTTATTATGAGGCAGTCCTTATGGATATCCGTATGCCTGTCATGGACGGACTGGAAGCAACCGCTGAAATACGTCTTCTTGAGCAGGAACGGACCGTAAGAGTACCTGTAATCGCCCTCTCTGCCAATGCGTTTGACGAGGACCGCCAGATGGCCTACAAGGCCGGCATCGATGAATATCTGATCAAGCCTGTGGAGGCAGAACAATTATACCGGCTGCTGCAGAATATATTATGATAATGACTGCATTCACATGCAGATGTTATAAAAAGAGGAGGACAGGCGCGGCCCGTCCTCCTCTTTTTATCCGCCGGGCCAAACGCCCGGCGTACTTTCTCTTATTCTGCTCCGTAAAGTGTTACGAGCTTCTTCAGATAGTCATATCTTTCTTTGGCTTCTGCTTCATTCTTCGCAAACAGCTTCTCAGCCTTCTCCGGATTAGCTCTCTTCAGAGCGTTGTAACGAACTTCTCCGTCAAGGAATGCCTGGTAATCACCTGTAGGTTCCTTGCTGTCGAGCGTAAATTTAGCTCCTTCAGCTGCAGGATTGAAACGGAAGTTGTTCCAGTATCCGCATTCTACCGCCAGTGCTTCCTCTGTCTGAACTTTGCTCATACCCATCTTGATTCCATGGTTGATACATGGAGCGTAAGCAATGATGAGTGACGGTCCCGGATAAGCCTCCGCCTCTGCGATCGCTTTTACAGTCTGGTTATAATCAGCTCCCATGGCGATCTGTGCTACATATACATAGCCGTAGCTCATCGCGATACCGGCAAGGTCTTTCTTCTTCGTCTCTTTTCCGCCTGCCGCAAACTGTGCTGTAGCACCTGTCTTTGTAGCCTTGGAAGACTGTCCGCCTGTATTGGAGTAAACTTCTGTATCAAATACCATCACATTGATGTCTTCGCCGCTTGCCAGTACGTGGTCAACGCCGCCGAATCCGATATCGTAAGCCCATCCGTCACCGCCGAATACCCACTGGGATTTCTTTGCGAGGAAGTCTTTATTCTTCACGATATCGCTGCATGTCCCGCAGTCACATCCTTCTAATGCTGCAACAAGCTTGTCAGCAGCATCTCCGTTTGTCGCTCCGCTGTTGAACGTATCCAGATATTCCTGACATGCTGCCTTCACCTCTGCTGACGCCTCATCGGAAGCAAGCACAGTCTCTACATTTTCTTTCAGTCTCTTTCTGATCGCTTTCTGAGCGAGCAGCATACCATATCCAAACTCAGCATTGTCTTCAAACAGAGAGTTAGACCATGCAGGGCCCTGTCCCTTTTCATTTACCGTATACGGTGTAGACGGTGAGGAGTTACCCCAGATAGAAGAACATCCTGTCGCATTGGCAATGTACATTCTGTCGCCGAACAGCTGTGTGATCAGCTTCGCATATGGTGTCTCACCACATCCGGCACAAGCTCCTGAGAACTCGAGGAGAGGCTGTTTGAACTGGCTTCCCTTTACTGTCTCCGGTTTGAACTTGGCAACAACTTCTGGTTTCACCGGAATCTCTTTTCCAAAGTCAAATCTTTCCTGGCTTACCGTTACGTTGGCTTCCATATTCTCCATGACAAGTGCTTTCTCACCCTTCTTGCCCGGGCATACATTAGCACATGAACCACATCCTGTACAGTCATAGCCTGATACAGTGATCGCAAATTTCATTCCCGGCATGCCGACCATATCGATCGCTTTCGTTCCTTCCGGAGCTTTAGCCAGTTCATCTTCTGTCAGTGCGACCGGACGGATAACTGCGTGCGGACACACATATGCACAGCGGTTACACTGGATACAGTTCTCTTCCTTCCAAACCGGGATATCTACTGCGATACCACGTTTCTCATATGCAGAAGAACCTGACGGTGTAGAACCATCCACATACTCGCTGAATGCAGATACAGGCAGGGAATTTCCTTCCTGAGAGTTAACCTTGGACTGGATGTTCTTGACAAAATCAACAACATCTTCTCTTCCGCCCTTAACTTCCGGTGTAAACAGACCTTCATCTTCCGCGCTCTTCCAGCTGTCCGGAACAGAAACTTCTACTACCTGCTTAGCGCCTGCGTCGATAGCGTCGTAGTTCATCTGTACGATCTTGTCGCCTTTTCTTCCGTAAGTAGCTTTTGCGGCCTTCTTCATAAGGTCGATCGCTTCTTCTTCCGGAATGATGGAAGCAAGTTTAAAGAATGCAGACTGAAGAACTGTATTGATACGTCCGCCAAGTCCGATCTCTTTACCAATCTTGATACCGTCGATCGTGTAGAACTTAATGTTGTGGTCAGCGATGTATGCCTTTACCTGTCCCGGAAGGTGCTTCTCAAGTCCTTCCATATCCCATGGGCAGTTCAGGAGGAATGTTCCGCCGTCGACCAGTTCCTGTACCATATTATATTTATCTACGTATGAAGGATTATGACAAGCCACAAAGTTTGCCTGACGGATCAGGTATGTGGACTTGATCGCTTTCTTTCCGAAACGCAGATGTGACATTGTAACACCGCCGGACTTCTTGGAATCATAATCAAAGTAAGCCTGCGCGTACATGTCTGTATTGTCGCCGATGATCTTGATGGAGTTCTTGTTCGCACCGACTGTACCGTCAGCGCCGAGTCCCCAGAATTTACAGTTGATCGTTCCTTCCGGAGTAGTAACAAGAGGCGCGCCTGTCTCGAGAGAGAGACCTGTCACGTCATCCACGATTCCGATCGTAAATTTCGCTTTCTCTGTATTGTTGAACACTGCAACGATCTGAGCTGGTGTCGTATCTTTGGAACCAAGTCCGTAACGTCCTGACAATACAGGAACCGCATCGAACTTCGTGCCCTTTAATGCGGCAACTACATCCAGATATAACGGCTCGCCGAACGCGCCCGGCTCTTTTGTCCTGTCGAGAACGGAGATCGTCTTAACTGTTTCCGGTATAGCGTCAAGCAGTGCCTGTGCACAGAACGGTCTGTAAAGACGTACTTTAACAACACCCACTTTTTCGCCTGCTGCCATCATATAGTCTACTGTCTCTTCAATCGTCTCACATGCGGAACCCATTGCAATGATGACTCTCTCTGCGTCTGCTGCTCCGTAGTAGTTGAAGAGCTTGTAGTCTGTTCCGATCTTCTCGTTGACCTTGTCCATGTAATCCTGCACGATAGCCGGCATTGCATCATAGAATGGGTTGCATGCCTCTCTTGCCTGGAAGAAGATGTCCGGATTCTGAGCAGAACCTCTCTGGCAGGGATGATTTGGATTCAGGGCATGGTTTCTGAATTCATCGATCGCATCCATGTCAACGAGTTCTTTCAGGTCTTCGTAATCCCATGTCTCAATCTTCTGAATCTCGTGAGATGTACGGAATCCGTCGAAGAAGTTGATGAACGGTATTTTCCCTTTCAGCGCCGCACAGTGAGCAACCGGTGTCAGGTCCATAACTTCCTGCACGCTGGACTCGCAGAGCATTGCAGCACCCGTCTGACGACAGGCGTAAACGTCTGAGTGATCACCGAAAATAGACAACGCATGGCTTGCGATCGCACGGGCGGATACGTTAAATACACCCGGAAGCTGCTCGCCTGCTACTTTATATAAGTTAGGAATCATCAACAATAATCCCTGAGATGCTGTAAATGTAGTTGTCATAGCACCTGCCGCCAGTGAACCGTGTACTGCTCCGGCTGCACCTGCTTCTGACTGCATCTCTGTCACTTGGACAGTTTGTCCAAATATGTTCTTTCTCCCTTCGGTTGCCCACTCATCCACATGCTCCGGCATAACAGATGACGGTGTGATCGGGTAAATAGCTGCAACTTCAGTATACGCATATGACGCATGCGCTGCGGCCTGGTTACCGTCCATGGTCTTCATTTTTCTTGCCATTTTTGTTGTTCCTCCTTAAAATATACTACATATTATTATAACTTGACGTATACATTCATTATATCCCCAGTACCTGTAAAAGTCTAGTGAATCTTGGCTTTATTTTGTTCCTTTTTCCGTACACGAAGAGGCCTCCGCAGGCCCTCTGAAATGGATAAATTCTTGACAATTGCATACTGTTAGGCTATACTAAAAAAGAGGATTGGATTGGGTAAGGATGCTCTCACAGCTGCTGTGAGCGCATCCTTTTTTAATTCAACACTTCTCAAATATAGTAGAGATTGGAGTGTTGTTATGAGTAGTAATGAGACTGGTACTGGCAACAGTACAAAAGACCAGGCGCAATGGGGTTCACGTTTTGGTTACATCATGGTCGCTGCCGGGGCCGCCATCGGACTTGGCAATATCTGGCGTTTTCCGTATCTGGCCTACGGAGGGGGCGGCGGTGTATTTATTGTCGTTTATATTATCATGGCTTTGCTTATGGGTTACCCTCTTATCAAGGCGGAAAGTGCCATCGGACGCTACGCAAGGGCTAATGTGGCGGCATCGTTCGGCGCTGTCAAGAAAAAGTACAGGTTTATCGGCTGGATCGCCATGCTCTGTACGACTTTGATCGACATGTACTATGTCATCGTCGGCGGCTGGGTGCTGAAATATGCGGTAGCTTACATAACAGGGGCAGATTTCGGCGCCGATACGCAAGTATATTTTAATGGTTTCACATCAGCGACGGCAGAGCCGCTTATCTATACCGCGATCATAATGATCGTCGTAGCCGTTCTGTTATTCTTTGGTATTACGAATCTTGTAGAAAAGATCACCAAGTTTATTATGCCCGCTTTGTTCATCCTGTTAGTCATATGCGGCATCTGGGCCGTTTTCTCCACTCCTAATGCAGCGGAAGGCCTGAAGTATTATATTGTACCTGATTTCAGCAAAATGAGCGTAAAGGTTTTTGCCGACGCCGCTACGCAGGTGCTGTTCTCCATCGGAATCGGCTGGGGTATCTTTGTAACCCTGGGCGCCAGTCTTCCAAAGTCCAATAACATCAAAAAAGATTCTATATGGATAGCTGTCTGCGACACTGTTGTCGCGCTGACTGCAGGCTTCGTCATCATTCCTTCTGCTTTTGGAGCAGGCGTTGATGTATCCAGCGGTCCTTCACTTATCTTCGTGGTCATGACCCAGATATTCTCCAAACTGCCGGGCGGGCGCTTCATCGGTATCTTCTTCTTCATTGCCCTGCTGTTTGCGGCTCTATCCACCTTGTTCACGATCATTGAAATACCGAACAAGTGGCTGGAAGAGACCGCCCATATTTCACACAGAAAATCTACAACGATCACCTCCCTCATTATTTTTGCCGGCGGTGTCATTGTATCTCTTGGCTTCGGCATACTGAGCGGTGTGGAACTTCCGTTCCTGGATCTGAACGGAGTATCGTATTACAACATATACAACTGGCTGGATACCTTCACAGCATACATCCTGCTTCCGCTTGGCTGTCTCCTCACCTGTTTCTACGTGGCAAAGGTCTGGGGCTTCAAAGAGTTCGAAAAAGAACTCACCGTCAACGGACGCGACGGCGGCTTTTCACAGTTCCAGAAACTGCTCTATGCCGTGATCGTGCCGGTTCTGATGCTCGTTGTAATCCTCAACTGCTTCGGATTCATCAAGTAATTGGGAATTTTGTTGTAGGGAATTTGGGAGTTGCTTGCAGTGTACTGTGTCTGAGAGGCAGGGCTGGGTGACCGGCTGGTCGGTGCGCTTGCAGGCGATAAGTAAAAAGAATGCGGGGAACGCAGACTTCAGATGGATTTGGCGGGAAAGCCTGATGCTTTCCCGCCGTAGCCATCTCAAACTCCGGACTTGTGGTCCGGAGTTTGGTCTGTGTTCCCCGCATTCTTTTTACTAACCGCCTGACAAAGCTCCCTCCGACAGCTGTCCACCCAGCCCTGCCTCTCAGACACCTGACATTTCACTTAACTCAAATTTCCTCAACGTGAAAGATTCCCTGGGTTGGTACAATGGATTTATATTCTGGCTATATCCATTGTGTTGACCCGGGGGACTCTGACGGTTGAAGTGTTTATGAGCCTGGAGATGAACAGGCGCGGGGCTGGGCGTACATGGCTGCGGCTGGGCGTTCGGAGGCAGATGTGGAAGCCGTTGCTGCGGGAAGAGCCGGGAGCAGACACGGGAATGTTATCTCAAATAACATTCCCGAGAGCCTCTGAGGGAGGAAATCCCTTCAGGATTTCATTCCGAATAGGCTCGGTTGTCTGCTCCCGGCTCTTCCCACAGTTACGGCTTCCCATCTGCCGGAGCGTCCTGCCGCAGCCATGTACACCCAGCCCCGCGCCGTCCACCCCCAATCATTCAAAATCACTCAACCACTCCCCATTTATACAGGCAGGCTGTCTCTGACGCACAGCGCTCCATACCCGACCTGGGGATTGGGATATTCTGTGAATCCGGGCAGGGGTCTTGCTCCTCTTCTCAAGTATGCCTTTACTTTCTCTCCATACAGATATGGGTCATTTCCTCTCACGATTCCCCATTCCATCAGAAGCGCTGTGCTTCCTGATACAAACGGGGCCGCAAATGATGTTCCGGTAAATGCTGCATAGCCCCCTCCGACGGTCACGGTCGTCACGTTTACGCCCGGTGCCGCGAGGTCTGGTTTTATGAATCTTCGGTCTCCTGAAAATCCGCGCCCCGAAAATCCCGCATATGTAAAGTCGAGGGCATTGTATGCCCCTACCGCGATAGCCCTGCCTGCCGTGGACGGAATGGTGAGCGTCGCATCGTCTGTCGGAAAGGTGAACCCGGTTCCCCGGTTCAGCACATTTTCGCTCGGCAGCCACATCTCATAAAATCCGGTCACTACTCTCCGGGGATACAGTACGATTCTCCATATGCCGGCGGATATATAGCTCTCTCTCGGGAGCATATCTATAAATATCTCCTGGGAGGCGCTGTATGGGCTTGGTTCCCCGTAGTATAAGAGTATCTCCGTCTGGCCGGCCGTGAACCTCTGGGGCCCGAGGATCTCCTGGATCGGTCCTACCCGGATTCCGGAAGGCGTAATGAGTGATATGTCTACCACGTCCGTGTAAGCTTTCCATATCTGGACATTCAGCGTCGGCTGGTTATCCTGCACTGCCAGCTCGATCACCGTCTCCTGACCCTCTGTCAGTATGCCGGACGTGTGCCCCGCACTCGCCGCCTCATTGCCGGCTCCAATACTGATGCAGCTTTTCCACAGGTTGGATATGTCGTCTATAAACCGCTCAAGGAGCGACGTTCCGTCATGGGCGCCATATGTATTTCCAAAGCTTATATTGACAGCGACCGGCATCTCATATTCCACTGCCTTTCTGATCACATAATCAATGCCCTGCATAAGTTCTGTCGTGCGGGGGAAGCCGTCTCTCCTCGGACTGGCCAGTTTTACGACAAGCAGTTCACTCTCAACTGCCACTCCCCTGTACTGCCGCCCTAAGCTTCCCCGCCCGTTGCCGGCTGCGATTCCCGCCACTGCCGTTCCATGCCCTGAAGTATCCCTGCTTGGCACAATGCTTCTCATCCCCACTTCTGTACCGGCGCTCAATGCCTCGTTTATACGTTCTGTACTGTATTCCACTCCGATCGCATATCCGGCCGGCGGCTGCCCGCCGTCTCCCGGAACCGATGACTGATCCCACAGTGCCTTTATCCTCGTCGTTCCGTCGTCATTTCTAAAATCCGGATTGGCGTAGTCAATGCCGGAATCGATCACTGCCACGAGCGTACCTTGTCCGGATAAGGAAAAACGGGCCCCCTGTACTTCATCAATACAGGATACCCGTCTTCCGTTGGCAACTTGAAAGAATAACCGTTTAGGCTTTTCTATATACTCTACTTGTACAAGTCCTGAGAGGGCCCCGATCAGAGACTCCCGAATCGTTATCACCGCATATTCGTTCTGCAGTTCCACCACCTCGTCCGCAAGTTCCCTGACAGGTCCCAGGTCGCCGGAATATTTGATGATCAGATCCCACTGTCTGTCAACAGGATTATAACCCACATCAAGTTCCAGCGATTTCTCCCTCTCCTCTTCTGTAGCATCTAATGCAAGATTTAACAGATTATCTGCTTTCTGACTTGTCATACGCTACCTCTGCCTTCAATATGATTATTTCATAAATTCGCACTCCAGATAAGGTGCCAGTTCTACCGGTATAAAATATCCTTTTTCATGTCTGCACGTAGGGCATACTTCCGGGACACGTTTCCCGCGGTGTATATGTCCGCAGTTCAGGCACATCCATGCCCCTTCGCCCTCGCGCTCATAGTACGTATTATTCTCAAGCATCTCCGCAAGTTTTCCGAAGCGTTTGCCGTGAACCGCCTCTACGTCTGCTATCTGGTAAAATGCGGATGCTGCCTCAAGAAACCCTTCCTCTTTTGCAACATCGCCGAATTCCTGGTACACGTCCTCATACTCTTCCATCTCGTTGTGCTGCGCTGACCTCAGAAGATCTGCCAGGCTGTCTGAATGATCGATCGGATATCCGCCGCTGATTATGACCGTCTCGCCTGACAGGCTCTTAAGTAAGCTGTAATATCTCTCTGCATGCGCGCGTTCCTGGTCTGCCGTAAATAAGAAAATCTGGCTGATGGAATACATTCCCTGATGACGGGCTGTTTCTGCCGCGATCGTGTAACGGTTGCGCGCCTGGCTCTCACCTGCAAATGCTCTCATCAAATTCTCTTTCGTTCTGCTCTTTTCAAAATCAATAGCCATGTCACATACTCCTTTTCACTTTTATTACTAGTATGTACCATGGCTGGTAAATTATTCTTTATTTAGTTAAATCCTATGATTCTCCGCGCCACGCTGTATGCAAGAGAAGATATCTTTCTTCCTGATTTGCCGGGCAGATTGATCGTCTGGCCTAGAATGCCGTATCTTATCTTCATGTAAGTCTTTACGTCTTTCTTTTTAAGATATTTCCACAGTTCCTTTTTCTTCTCCAGATTCTCTTCTTTTTTAGAGCGGATGAGAAGTATGGAGGATACAGTCATCATAATGGCAAGATAATTGATCATATACTGGCGCAGCTTCCTGCTCGTCACACTTCTGAGCTGGTACATCTCGATCATGGACTTTGTGACAAATATCTGCTGGTCCACCCGCGCGATCATGTTCTTCTCGTTGACCGACTGATCTTCACGGCCGATAAAGTAACGGTAAAAATCCACATCCAGATAATAGATCTTCCTCACATGGGGAAGCGGATAGTACACATATATGTTGTCCACGTAAAACGTGTGCTTCGGCAGACGCATCTGGGATAACTGAAGCATGGCCGTCCGGTATATGACAGAATGCATGAGTATATACTGGTCGAGCCGGAAGTGCCCGATATCATCCCACCGGAATATCTCATCTTTTGGGAGTACATTCCTGTAATGGACGCATCTTTTATGCGTCACTCCCACCTTCTCATAGACATAATTGGAGACGAGCATGTCCACTTCCTCGTCATCCTCCTCCAGATCTCTGAGCAGCTTCAGTATCTTGTGGAGCGCCTCTTCGTCTACCCAGTCATCGCTGTCCACAACTTTAAAATACTTTCCCTGCGCATTGCTGAGGCCGGAATTCACGGCATCTCCGTGCCCGCCGTTTTCTTTATCCACAACTTTTACAATATCAGGATATTTTTCCGCATATTCGTGTGCGATCTCAGACGTCCGGTCGCTGGAACCGTCGTTTACAATGATGATCTCCACAGCTTCACCGCCCGGAAGGATGCTTTCAACCGCATGTTCCATATAAGCTTCAGAATTATAACATGGTATTGCAAATGAAATATATTTCATTGTATTTGCTTCCTTTCTTGATCAACTGTTTATTAGTATAATGCATTCTTCCTCTTTTTCCAACTGAATATTCGTAAAAAGTTTCGCTACAGATTGTAAAATCATAAATTATCCGATATAGTAATTACATAGAATTGGAGGAATGGATATGAAGAAAAACATCATTGTAGGACAATCCGGCGGGCCCACCGCCGTAATCAACGGAAGCCTGTACGGTGTCGTATCGGAAGGCGTGAAACAGACAGAACGTGTAGGACAGGTCTTCGGTATGATCAATGGTATCGAAGGCTTTCTGCATGGCCGCTGTATGGACATCGGAGCGCTTGACGCGACCAATGAACTGGAACTTGTAAGGACCACACCCGGAGCATACCTCGGCTCATGCCGCTACAAGCTGCCTGAGGATTTAAAAGATCCGGTGTACCCGGAACTTTTTAAGAAATTTGAAGAAAAAAACATTGGCTACTTCTTCTATATCGGGGGAAACGACTCAATGGACACTGTGAGCAAGCTTTCCCGCTATGCGTCCGGTATCGGCAGCGATATCCGCTTTATCGGTGTACCGAAGACGATCGACAATGATCTTGTCGAGACCGACCACACTCCCGGGTACGGAAGCGCGGCCAAGTACGTCGCGACAACGGTCCGTGAGATCGCGACAGACGCTACCGTATATGACAACAAGCAGTCCGTGACTATCGTGGAGATCATGGGACGGCACGCGGGCTGGCTCACAGCCGCCAGCATTCTGGCGCGGAAATTTGACGGAGATAATCCGGTCCTCATTTATCTCCCGGAAGTTGCATTTGACCAGGATGCATTTATAGAAAAAGTAAAAGAATCTTTAAAGACAACACCCAATCTTGTTGTATGCATCTCAGAAGGCATCAATGACGGAAAGGGCACCTTTATCTGCGAATATGCAAGTGATGTCGGGACAGACAACTTCGGCCATAAGATGCTGACCGGTTCCGGCAAGTATCTTGAAAACCTTGTCAAAGAACGGATCGGAGTCAAAGTACGTTCTGTCGAACTGAATGTATGCCAGCGCTGTTCCTGCGCTCATCTGTCAAGAGTGGATCTGGACGAAGCCGGAAACGCCGGTATCTACGCCGTGCAGGTAGCTTTGGACGGGGAGACGGGCAAGATGATCACCTTTATCCGTAATAAGAGCGTACCGTATGAGCTTTCTTACGGCACGGCCGACGTCAATATGATATGCAACAAAGAAAAACCGGTTCCGGACGAATGGATCATAAGCGAAGGCTCAGACATCAGCAGCGAATTCATCGATTATGTAAGGCCGCTCACACAGGGATTCGTAGAACTTCCTACCAAAAACGGAATACCTCTGTTCGCATACCGCAGATAAAATAAAGCAGAGCCGGGGACGTGTACTTTTTAAAAAGTACACGTCCCCGGCCTCTTTTAGATTTTGCTTTTTTAACTTTGTCCCGCAGCAGCCCACTCGTACTTGCCATTTTCACCTACGTGATAGAAGTCTGCAAAATTGATATGAAAGATATCCTTTTTAATTCCGCTTACGTCAATCTTGTTCTTTATGAGGTACTGCCATGTGCCTGCGTTTGAGATATCTCCCTGCAGCAGTATTCCTTCTACTTTCCCCTCCCGCAGAATCGCCCGTTTGTATTGGCTTCTGTCTTCTTTTATCCGGATATCGTCGCCTTCCTCCTCGCGGATCCTGCCGACGCACAATGTCACAAGGCCAAAAAAGTTGATCGTGTTCTTGAGCGCATAAGTATCCTCATACACTGCATGGATACCACACATATTCCGCCCGGCTGTCCGGCCCTGGTCTGTGGCATTGGGCCATATTCCGGAAAGACCGGTGATATCACCTGCGGCGTATATGCCCGGCTCGTTCGTCTGCATGTGTGAGTCCACCGTCACCCCTCTGTCACAGGCGATGCCGCTTCCTTCCAGATAGGCCGCGGACGGTCTCACACCTGCGGCCACGATAATAAGGTCACAAGGGATCTCCTCGCCGTTATCCAGTGTCACTTTGTGGATCTTTCCGTCCGATCCGCACACCGCTTCACTTGCTTTTCTTCCGAGGATAAAGCGGACTCCCGCCTGCTCGAAAAGTTCCTGGTAAGCATGCGCCGCATGGGCGTCAAGCTGCACGGGAAGTATCTGCGGCGCCATCTCAACTATCGTTATCTTCCGCCCTCTCTCCAGCAGTCCGTACGCCGCATCCAGCCCTACAAGACCGGATCCGATAACAAGTACGTGTTCGGCACATTCCGCCTCTTTCACAATGGCCTGGGCGTCGGACAGATTCCTTAAGCCGAAAACATTGGAGGCTTTTCTCAGTTCTCCCACAGGAGGAATAAAACTGTCTGAACCATTTGCCAGAAGCAGTCTGTCATACCCCATTTTTTCTCCTGTGGACAGTTCGATCTTCTTCTCTTCGGGACAGACAGTGGATACACGCACGCCCTTCACCCAGTTTATGTTAAATTCATCCCAGAAATTTTCTTCCGTAAAGTCCAGTTCTTCCTCGCTTCGTTCACCTGCTATATATTTGTGCAGCATACAGCGGGAATGTACATATGTATCTGCTGAGATCACGTATATATCTGCAGAGCTGTCTTCTTTTCTGATGGTTTTTGCCGCAGTAAGACCTGCTGTCCCGGCACCAATGATCACATATTTCATTCCTGCACCTCCTCTACATATATAGCTTTTTTCGGACAGGATGCCACACACGATGGTTCCCCGCCTGCATTTACACAGAAATCACATTTGATCACTCTGCTCTTTGTCACGCGGTCAGGCTTTAGAACTCCGAACGGACAGTTCATGACACACATAAAACAGGAACCGCATCTGTTTTCGTCATAAAACACGTGCCCGCTCTCAGGGTCTTTCTTAAGCGCTCCGCTCATGCATGATTTCACGCACTCCGGCTCCGCACAGTGGCGGCAGAACAGCGGCTTGTACATGCCCTTTTCATCTTTCAGGATAAAATTCCTCGACTCATTCTCCGGGTCGGTCAGATCAAGGTCGTATATCGTTCCTTCTGATTTTCTGTGAGCCTGCATACAGGCTGCGGAGCAGTTCTTACAGCCGTCGCATTTCTCATAATCGATCATGATACGTTTCATATGCACCGCCCCTTTCTATATATTCAATCCCTGTCGTTTTTCCAGTACGATCTGCTCTAATATATCCGCAGATTCTTTTGCATCTCCATTGATGATCACCTGCCCGCCGGTCAATTGCTTCATATCTTCTGTGAGCACCTGTACGGCCACCTTGCTTCCGGTCACGAAAGGAGGAAGGCCAAGGTGAAGCGGAAGGCCGAGCGCCAGACCGTAACAGCCGTCTGCCAGCGCCTGCTCCTCCAGCCACTGGGCGGCGGACAGCACGAGCGGAAGCTGCGGCAGATCGACTCCCAGTTCTTCTGCAAGCTCTGTGGCCACAATTTCCAGACGTCCGATGGCGAGACAGGGGCCAAAATTCAGCACAGGAGGTATGCCCAGCTTTTCACAGACCGCCTTCAGCTTCGGTCCCGCATACTGCGCCGCCTCCGGTGTCATAAGACCACAGTTTTCGATTCCTCCTGAGGAACATCCTGCCGTCAGAACGATGATATCCTTTGCGATAAGCTCCTTTACCAGATCCACCGTCAGTACGTCATGGCCGCCGGCTGTGAGGTTGGAACAGCCTACAACGCCTGCCACACCTTTTATATCCCCGGACACGATCAGGTCGATGAGCGGCTTCCAGCTGCCGCCGAGGAACTTCTTAAGAGACACTTCGCTGACACCCGTAAGCGTATTTTCGTAGCCGTGTTCCCGCATGAGATTCATAGGGACTGTGCCTCTGCGGGCTGCATATGCCTCCACCACTTCGTCGATGATCTCTTCTGTAACGGCCGGACGGTTCTCAAAGTCAAATTCTTTAAGCTCCGCATTTGCTTTCTTCGCCACATTGTCAATACAGATCTGCTTGATCTTCAGCTCGTCACATATCGGTTCGATTCCAGGAAGTGTACAGTTGAATTCCGAGATGACCGCATCGATTCCTCCTGTGGCAAGAATCGCTTCACTCGTATAATTGTTGCCTGCATGCCCGTCGAATATCTCCGTGTAATGAGCGCCGCGAAGCTGAAGATCCTGCCCCACACACGTACAGCCGACAAGCTTGAATCCTTTCGCCCCGGCCTTCTTTGCCTTCTCCACAATGTCCGCATCCGTCAGACGGTCCTGCAGAAATGTAAACATCGAATGCTGATGTCCCGTTATCATAATGTTGATATAATCTGGATCGATGACCCTCAGGCCAACCGGCGCAAAGCGGATCTCCGGCTCGCCAAGCACGATGTCATTGAGCAGGTTCGTCAGCACAAGCCCATAGATTCCAGTTGAGATTCCAAGCTTCAGACAGTCAAGCAGCATATTGACCGGGTCTGAGTTCAGATTCGTGGAACACTTTACCACACCGTGGAACACCTCGGACTTCGCGCCGCCCGGCAGTATGCCAAGCTCTTTCCACTTGTCGTAGCGCGGTGCGTATGCCATCTTCTCCGTAAGCTCCATTTTCTCATATTCCGGCAGATACAGATCTCTGAGCACTGCGTCGGCAACAGCCTCCGCCCTTTTATGTACGTCGGCTTCCTCAATTGAGAAAAGAGCTGCCAGTCGGTCCAGTGTGTTGATTCCCTTGATCTCGCCCTTTGTCTTAGCCACATTTTTGACGTTGAGCGCCGTATTCTCCACGATATGTATATAACATCCTGAGCCTGACGCCACAGCTCTCAAAAGATTTCTCGTCACGATCGTATCTGCGTCTGCGCCGCAGATCCCCCGCGGAGCTTCCGGTGAAATACGGCACGGACCGTTTGCGCACAGTCTGCAACAGACTCCCTGCAGTCCAAAAGCACATTTTGTGCTCTGATTTTCTACACGGTGGTGGGATGTCTCCATAGGAAGCCCCGCAATGTACCCCTCCAGCGGTTTATCCGCGCTTTTACACGTGTTGCATCCAAAACATTGATTCATAGTCTTACCTCCTCGAAACTTGATGAATTTAGTCCACTTTTGTTTTATAAAAATTCTCCCCCGCCAGGGAGGGATTATTTTTCCTTTTTAAAACACCTCCGATAAGGTACGCGCCTTCAGTTCTCTCATAAGAACTCTCTGTATCTGTGCAAGCTCCATATGAACTTTACATGCGTTCCCGCCGGTGTTCCTGCTGCACGATTTTCTGAGACACGGCATGATGACCGGCTCCTCGTCCACTGCAGCCACCACGTCGTACAGCGTGAGCTCTGTGAGACTCCTGCCCATTCTGCATCCGCCTGCGGCGCCCCGCTCCACCTCTACGATTCCTGCTTTCTGGAGCTTTCGCACTATTTTATAAGCAAAGGCTTCCGGAATCTCTTCTTCCTGACATATATCTTTCATCGTATGCTTCTGCCCGTCTCTCATCGCCCGCAGCATACGGATCGCGTAATCATTTTCTCTCGTTAAAAGCATCTTTTCACCTCTTTGTTAAAACTTTAGCATACCGGACTTAATTTGTCAACTTTATATCTTTCATTTCACATATACTATACATAAATATAAAAGCCTGCCGCAGAACCAAATATTTTCCCGTCTGCAGCAGGCTCTCGTTTTAATATGTTTATCAGACAGAAGGCTGTATCCTCGCCACTTTACTCTTAACCGCAGCGTCCGCTACTGCTTTTGCCACTGCATCTTTCACGCGTGTATCAAAGGCCGCCGGCAGAATATAATCTGCAGTCAGCTCCTCCTCACTCACGAGATCTGCCAGTGCATAAGCCGCGGCAACCTTCATTTCATCATTGATATCCGACGCCCTTACATCCAGCGCGCCTCTGAAAATACCCGGGAACGCCAGCACATTATTTATCTGGTTCGGGAAATCGCTGCGCCCTGTAGATACGACTGCGGCACCGCCGGCTTTTGCATCATCCGGAAAAATCTCAGGAGTCGGATTGGCACACGCAAATACGACCGCGTCTTTCGCCATTGTCTGAACCATCTCTCGTGTCATAGTGCCGGGGGCAGAAACACCGATAAATACATCAGCGCCTTTGATCACTTCCTCCAGAGTACCCTTTTCGCAGTTCTGGTTAGTGATCTCAGCCATCTCCTGTTTGATAGGATTCAGACCGTCCCTGCCTCTGTAAATTGCTCCTGTGCGGTCCGTCATAATGACATTCTTTACTCCCATGCTGATAAGCAGCCTGATAATGGCGATCCCTGCCGCGCCCGCGCCGCTTGTAACGATCTTGATATCTTCGATCTTCTTACCGACAAGTTTCAGCGCGTTGATCAGTCCTGCCAGAGTGATCACGGCAGTGCCGTGCTGGTCATCGTGAAAGATGGGAATATCACATTTTTCTTTTAACTTTTTCTCTATCTCAAAGCACCGGGGCGCGCTGATATCTTCCAGATTCACGCCTCCGAAGCTGCCTGCCATCAGCGCAACCGTATTGACGATCTCATCTACGTCTTTGCTTCTGATGCACAGCGGTATGGCGTCCACATCACCAAACGCTTTAAAGAGTACGCACTTTCCCTCCATGACCGGCATGCCCGCCTCCGGTCCGATGTCGCCCAGTCCAAGCACAGCTGTCCCGTCTGTCACGACCGCCACCGTATTCCACCGGCGGGTCAGTTCATAACTCTTGGAAATGTCTTCTTTGATCTCAAGGCAGGGCTGCGCCACCCCCGGTGTATATGCCAGCGAAAGAGCTTCTTTGTTATCCACTGCAGCTCTTGCCGTCATCTCAATTTTGCCCTTCCACTCGTAATGCAGCTTCAGTGATTCTTTTGCATAATCCATGATATTTCCTCCATAAACTGAATTTTTATATATATTATAGGTTAGGGTGTCGAAAATATCAACTTAATGATCACTCTTATCATCCTCCGGCGCATAAAACCAGGCACTGATAAATAGCCGCTGCTCGTTCATAATTTATTCATTTATCATTAAAGAAACTTTCACTTCTTTAACATTGTTTCTTCACACGTGTACCTTATACTAAAATCATCAAATAAAGAACAGAAACATTTGATACTGAATATACCAACTGTCTAGTAGTAAAATACTATTTTGAATAAACTTTTTCATAATACATGCCAGGAACCGGCTGCCGGTTACCTGGCATCCTCCCTTTTTACGGGGATTCTTAATATCTGTTTTTATTCCCGCTGCTCATACTGTAAAAGCCAGGATCTATAAAGATGATGTCCGCTTCATTGCCTTCCCGGTATTATAATTCTGCCTTTCTTGTCTTTCCCTTTTGTACCGTCTTATCAAGAGTTACCGCAAGTATCAGTACCAGCCCTTTAACGACTTTCTGCCAGTATTCTGAGACATCCATCAATACCATACCATTAGATAACGTTCCCATCAGAAGCACTCCTGTTACGACTCCGGTGATTTTCCCTTCTCCTCCGCTGATGCTTATGCCGCCTAATACACATCCGGTGATGACATCCATCTCGTAACCTTCCCCGGAGGCTGCCTGTCCTGAATTCACCCGTGCCATCAGCATCAGTCCTGCAAGGGCATACAGAGCGCCGGCCAGAATGTATACTTTATACAACACTCTTTTTACATTGATCCCGGAAAGTCTGGCCGCCTCAATGTTTCCGCCGATGCCATATACAGAACGTCCGAACGGAAGCCTGTTGAGAAAAATATATCCTGCAATAAATGTTGCTATCATAATGAGAACCGGTATCGGCACAACTCCTATATATCCCTGCCCGATCAGCAGAAAACTTTTCGTTATGCCATATACGGGAAAGCCGCCGCATAAAAGAAAGGCTGCCCCGCGCAGCGCGGTCATAGTGCCTAATGTCATAATGATCGGCGCGATACCTACCTCATTGATAAAGAAGGCATTGAACGCGCCAGCCGCCGCCCCTACCAGCAGGATAGCAATTATTACAGCGGGTATCGGAATCCCCTTTGACAGCATCAATGCCCCTGCCACAGCCGCAACGCCGATAACAGATCCGACAGACAGATCCATCCCCCCTGTTAAAATCACAAAAGTCATTCCAACCGAACAGACACCTACGATAGAGACCTGCCTCAATATATTAAAGATGTTGGATGTCTTTAAAAATGTTGGTTCACACACCGCAAAAATAATGATCAAAGCTATCCAGGCAAATAGGATTCCGTACTTTGATAAGTCCAATTTTCTCTTTTTCATGTCAATTCCTCCACACTTGGCTCCTGACCGATTCCCGACGCCAATGACATAATATACTCCTGGGAAAATTCCTTCTTCTCCATGCTCCCGCTTATACGGCCCTCATGCAATACGATAATCCTGTCTGCCATCCCTATTAGTTCCGGCATGTCAGAACTTATCATGATAACGACTTTTCCCTGGCTTACCAGCTCCAGCATCAGTTTATATATTTCCTGCTTTGCACCCACATCGATGCCCCGCGTCGGTTCATCAAAAATAAGTACCTTGCTGTCTGTAAACATCCATTTGGCGAGAACAACTTTCTGCTGGTTGCCGCCGCTTAGATTGCCTGCCAGCTGATCTACGGACGGCGTCTTGATCTCAAGCGCATCCACATACTTTTGTGCCACAGAACGGTCCGTTTTTTCATGGATCATACCGTTTTTTAATATTCCTTTAAAATTGGCAAATGAAATATTATGCCGGATACTCTCTTTAAGCAGAAGCCCCTGACGTTTCCTGTCTTCCGGTATGAGACCGATTCCTGCCCGGATAGCATCCATCGGTTTTTTGACTTTAACCTCTCTGCCGTCGATCAGGAACTGTCCGCTTCTCCTTTTATCCGCGCCAAACAAAGCTCTTACCACTTCTGTCCTTCCAGCTCCCACAAGACCTGCCAGCCCTAATATTTCTCCTGCATACGCCTCAATATTGATATCCTTCAAAAGCTCTGTATTTAGATTTTTAATTTCCAGAACTTTATTTGATCTCTGGTATTCTTTCGACGGGTACTGCTGTCCGAGATCTCGGTTGACCATTATTTTTATCAGTTCGTCCGTCGTGGTCTCTGCAACATCCAGTGTCTTTATGTACTGGCCGTCCCTGAATACTGATACCCGGTCGCAGATCTCAAAAATTTCTTCCATCCGGTGGGAAATATAAATGATCGTTATCTTCTGCTCTTTCAGCTTTTTTATGATCTGGAACAAATGGGCCACTTCATTTTCCGTAAGAGGTGCAGACGGCTCGTCCATGATCAACACTTTCGCATTACAGGAAACGGCTTTTGCGATCTCCACGATCTGCTGATATCCCACGCTTAAGTCTTTCACAAGCGTTTGAGGCCTGACAGATACACCAAGCTGGTCAAGTACGGCCTGGGTATCCTCTTCAAGCTTTCTGTAATCCACCATGTGATGCTTTAGCGGATAACGCCCATAATAGACGTTCTCCGCTACTGACAGCGCCGGAAACAGATTGAATTCCTGATATATTGCCGCAATACCGAGCTTCATAGATATTTCCGGGGAATTATTCTTTACCTCTGCGCCGTCATATATTACGGTTCCTTCTGTCGGCTTCAGAGCCCCGGTTATAATCTTTATAAATGTAGATTTCCCCGCGCCGTTTTCTCCTGCGATCGCATGAACTTCGCCTGGCTTAAAGGATAAAGTTACCTTGTCAAGTGCCCGGACACCCGGGAAGACTTTTGTGATATTTTTTAATTCCAAGATAAACTCACTCATTACGCGTCTCTCCTGTCGTACTGCTCTTCCTGTCTTTTACCTGCCCATCACATCTTTTACATTATCCATCGTAACCGGTGTAAAGCTCACATATATCGGATCAGCTACCTTGCCTTCTTTTAATACTTTTTCTACAGACTGGCAGAGTAATTCGCCCTGGTTATAAGCTCCTATGTCAACGGTTCCTTTTAAAATTGTATCCTGTGAAATATATTCCAGGTTCTTTTCATCTGCGTCTTGTCCGGTGATACATACTTTTGCGTCACTTTTGCCAGCTGATACCATAGCCTCATACGCGCCCAGGGCAACCGAATCGTTAGAGCATACAATAACATTCAAGTCCGGATGCTTTGCAAGTGTTGTCTCCACTGCCTCCATCCCGGATTCCGTCGTGTTGCCGGACTGTACCGCAACTGTCTCTGCGTCAGGCGCGAGAGACGCGAGCCCGTCCATCATTCCTTCTCCTCGTTCGATCAGCTGCTCATTCTCCTTAACATATACATACATAACCTTGGCGTCTTCCTGTTTATCCAGATTATCCAATATCCACTGGCCCGCAATCTTTCCATTTTCAAAACCATAATCATAGTTATTTACAGCGATCCACGCATCGGCGCCCTCAATTTTCTCAGACCATGTTATGACAGGTATTCCTGCTGCCTGCGCTTCTTTTACTGCCGCTTCCGGCGCAACTGTGTCAACCGGACAGATAACGATACAATCCACTTCCTGCGTGATCAGATTCTCAACAGCGTCAACCTGCGTCGGCGCATCTGAATGCCCATCTATGACCTGCACTTCCATGTCATATTTGTCTTGAAAATCTTCCACTCCCTTTACAACACTTAGGAAATAATTTATCGTAAGGTCCTGGACTATAAATCCAACTTTTGTCTTTCCGCTCTTTTTATCCTTCTTTGTAGTCTCCTCTTTCTTGGAATCAGATGAACCCGGTTCTTTTGCAGTGCATGCAGATACCGATACTAAAGCTATCACCATAACAAGAACTACACTTAATCTTTTGAACACCTTTGATTTCATAACCTTTCCTCCTCTAATTGTCTTTTCTGCCTTCTCCTAAATACAGTTTCAGCATTCTTTCGATTGCTTTGTCCCAGACATCCCACTCATGGATACCCGGCCACTCCTCATAACAAAATTCCTTTAATTTTGCCTGACAGATTTTCTTCAGCTTCTCAGTCTGGGGATATAAAAAATCCTCTGTTCCACAGACCATATATACCTTCGGGAATTCACAGCCTTCCTGCGGCCCTTCTTCAAGTATGTGAGGTATGAGATATTCTTCCGGCACATATTCCCTCCTTCCTGTTATCGGGAATATTTCTCTGTCGATTCCTTTCAAAAGCCCGGGGGCATCGTCCTGCCGGGATAACCGTATGATTTCATTCATATCGTACGCCCCGGAAAATGCCCCGCAGTATCCGTAAGTTTCCGGCGCCTTTAATGCACATTTTAAGGCTCCGTATCCACCCATAGACAGCCCCGCGATCAGCATATCTTCTCTCGAAGTCGACAGATGAAATAAACGTTCCAATATGAGCGGCAGTTCTTCCGTTATATAAGAAAATGCCTGCACACCGCCAGCCATATCAAAATACCAGCTTCTTTGAACCTCCGGTATGACTACTGCCAGGTTATATCTCTCCGCATATCGTTCGATCGACGTACGTCTCGCCCATGTTGACGCATTATCTGAAAGCCCGTGAAGAAGCACTAATGTCTTAGGATCTGTATCCCATATATATCTCCGGCCATCCTGCGGTAAAATAACGTGCAGCTGCGTATCTTGAAGCAATTTTGCCGAATATATATTTCCTGTGAAGTATGCCATCTTGTTCCTCCTCTCTTTAGTATTTTACTTATATATTACGGTTATATATTATGGATGAATTATACCACCCTGCATATGTTATGTCAATACTATTCCATGCATAAGTTTCTTAACGTTTTGTCTGCTTGACACAAATAAAATTCATATCTATAATGAACTAAGAAATATAAAGTTATATATATTGCTTATAATTAAGTTTCACTATTAATTAAAATTGATAGATGAGCGCAGAACTCTTTTCAAAGGGGAAAACATATGTCTAATAATATTGATCTAAAAAGAAACAATCAGAATAAAGTCTACCAGTATATTTATATGAACGGCGGTCCCGTCTCCAAATATGACCTGATCGAGCAGCTGGATCTGAGTCTTCCAACGGTGAACCTTATATTAAAATATCTGTCCGAGAACCATTACATCTATGACTGCGGAACATTCGGGTCCCAGGGCGGCCGCCCTCCCAAAGCCTTTACTTACAATCCGCACCTTTATTACTCTATCGGACTTGATATCACAAGACACCACGTGCATATGGTAATGATCGATCTGAGCGGAAATATCGTCGAGAAGACCCGGGTAAAAATAGATTTTATTCCGGAAGAATCTTATTATATGTCACTTCACGATAAAATCAGTGAAATGACCGCCAGATCGGGTATTGACAGGGAGAAGATCTTAAGCGTCGGTATCGCCCTCCCCGTCATGGTCAACGTAGAACAGCAGACTGTTCTGCACGGCAGTCTTACTGAGTTCAATAATGTGACCCCTGAGACCTTTTCCCGGTATCTCGGATTTCCGTGCCTTATCTGCAATGACGCCAATGCCGGCGGACTGGCAGAGAGTTGGAACATAAAGGATATACGGAATTCATTTTACCTCTCTTTAAATAACACAGTTGGCGGCGCTATTTTACAGAACAACCAGCTTTACTTTGGCGAGACTTATGAAAGCGGAGAAATAGGCCATGTTACTTTAATAAATGACGGGCGTCTATGTTACTGCGGCAAAAAAGGATGTGTGGATGCTTATATATCAGCCCTTATTCTTTCCAACAGCGCCGACGGAAGCCTGGATAAGTTCTTTGAATATGTGAAAGAAAAGAGTCCTTACCACTTAAATATATGGAATGAATATCTGGAATACCTCGCTATCACTGTAAATAATCTTAAAATGCTCTTTGACTGCTCTATTATTGTAGGCGGATACGTAGGGCCTTACCTGGAAGATTTTGAGGATATTATCAGGGAAAAACTGATAGAACGAAATACGTACCACGAGGAAGCTGAATATTTCCGTATCTGCCGCTTTAAAAGATATGCTACCGCGGTAGGCGCTGCTTTATTGAACGTAGAAAATTTTCTTAAAACAGTCTGATAGCTGATTCCTCTGTAAACTAACGTTCTCAGATCAAATCATACATGATACATGCCAGGAACCGGCCGCCGGTTTCCTGGCATCTTCCCTTTACAGGGTCATCTGACTGATCTGTCATACGGGAGTTCTCTTGTGCAACGCCGGTTCCCCGTCCCGGTCATTTTTTTCTTCTCCGCTTCTTGTATACCGCAATGCCTGCGGCACTTCCGGCCGCCGTGGCCGATAAAAGGAAGACCGTACGTTTTTTCACGCTGCCGTGATCCGTCTTTCCTGCCGCTTCCCCTGTACTTCTCTGTTCAGGTACAAGCCTTTGTCTGACTGGATTTATAATTTTATCAAGTATGGTTTCCTTCTTCACAACCTTAAATCCCACGTCTGTCTCAGCGCGGTTTCCGGCCCTGTCACACGCTCTGACAAGCACGATATGTTCTCCATATTCCTGAACCGTATACTGATAGACTTTACTGCGCGGATTTACCGCCTGCTTTTCTCCGTCCAACCATATCCCTTCTATCGTATCGTTGCCATCTTTTACTGTCACTTTAAAGGTACACTCTTCCTCGTACGTTTCTCCTTCTTTCACATCTTCAAAAAGTATCTCAGGAGGAGTCCTGTCTATCAGAAACCGTGCCTGGGCCGCCGCCTCATTCCCCGCCGCGTCTACGGCCTTGATCCTGAGTGTGTGCACTCCCTCAGTCTTCACTTTTTTCCCCGGGGTATAGATTTTTCCGTCCAGTCTTATCTCGTAGACATACGATGTAAAGTCTTTGATCGCTTCTTCCATCGGATGCTCCCACTGAAATTCTCTCATGACACGGTTGTCCAGTTCATCTACATACCGGATGACAGGATTCTTTTTGTCTATGATGATCTGTGCGGTCTGGCTCCTTGAAAATCCGGCCTTATCCGAAGCCGTGAGCTCCATTTTATATATTCCGTCCTCGCTCAGCTGCCGGCGCATGTCACTGACTCTTCCATCGCTCTCCCATTTATTTCCCGTCAGTTCCTCGAGTTCCCCCTCAGGACTCTCCCTGACTATCTTTGCGGAAGCAGAACTTAACACGTTGTCATCCTCCGCCTGGAAATGAACCTCTGCCGGACGGCTCGTTATCATATAATTGTCAATACCCTGGATGGCGGTTTCCGGGGGCGTGCCGTCAATATAAAGCTTCCTCGTCACTTCCTTCTTGTTTCCAGCTCTGTCAGCAACAGCAACTGTGACGGAAACTCCATTTCCCTTAACGGATGTCTGGCTGATCTGGAACGCTGCCTGAGAGTTGGAAGTCGTGCCGAGCAGCTGTTTACCGGCATATACTGATATCTGCTCCACCTGACTTCCTTTGTCCCCGTCATCTCCTTTTACGTTGAGCATAACCTGTTTCTGGTACCATGCATCCAGTCCCCGCGGCGCCCGAAGCTGAATATCAGGCGGCGCCGTATCTATATACAACTCTTTACTGTATTCGGAATCCTCTGCCTGTACTCCCTCTTCATCTTCCATCCAGACATATATGCTGTTGCCGCCGTCCTTAAACTGATCCGGCCCGATACAGACCCGGTCTCCGCTTTCTTTCAGCTCTCCCTCAGCCGTACCGCCTTCACTGTCCGTAAAACGGTACTTTGTGATTCCATACTCACTTACGTGGATAAGCTCTATCTTGGGGGCTGTCACATAATATCCGTTTTTTCCGTCCGGAGCGGGACATTTAAACTCATATTTTTCCACCGGCCTGTCCGGTCTCTCCGGAGGTTCGGGCCCGTCCGGCTCTTTTGGCCCGTCCGGTTCCTCCGGCTCTATTGTTCCTTCTGTCCCGTCCTTATCCTCCGTCCCCAAAACGCTCTTTGGCTCCTTATCCGTATCTACCGCCAGACTCTTTGAAACTTGTGAGTATCCAATGACCATCACTGTAAGCATTATTATGATCACAACTGTTATCTCTCTTATCTTCCGACCCATACTTCTTCCCCTTCCACCCTGATATCATATTCTCTCTGCAGCTTCTTGAACTCTTCCAGCCCAGTCAGCTTTGGCATACTCTTTATGTATTCTCTTATCGTCTCCTCACATACTTCTCTTCCAACCGAAGTGTCCATACACTGAAGGCGGATATATAAAAGCCGGAGTTTTGCCGATTCCTGCAGTTCATCGATACCTTTTCTGCAGCACTCCCAGGCTTTCTCCCGATCACCTGTGCCTTCCCACATTAGCGTCATTTTCATGTACAGCTCCTCTCTTTTCTCATTCCCGTCCTCATGTTCAAGTACCTTTTCATACATGGAGGCAGCTTCCCTCTTTTTATCCATTCCTTCATAGGACAGCGCCACAGCTTCCATTATTTCTTTATCCGCTTCTTTGGCACCCCCCTTCTCACCCCCAAGCCTGAGATATATTTCTCCCAGCCTCACGATTTCCTCACCCGCTTCTTCTGTATCCAGTAATGTATAACCTTTTATCAGTCCCTTAAGGCACACCTCTTCTCTGCCGGCCGGTATATTTTTCTCCGCGCGTATGAGCGCCTCCTCCAGTTTCCGGCTCTCCGCGGCAGCCGTATCTTTTTCCAGACTTCTTGCAATGGCGGCGTAGCAGTCTGCGCCGTACCGGCTTATCTCTTCAAGATATCCGGCCGCTTTAGCGTATTCTTCAAGCTCCAGAAGACAGACCATACCCATGTCAAATTTCAAAAGGTCACTGTCATCAGTCTCTTCTTTTTCCTCTTTACCTCTGGGGGAAGCGTCACTGACGCCGGCGTTCTGCCGCCCGGCGCCGGCAAGGCCGCCGGAATAGACCTTTGCTTTTATTACCGCAGCCGCGAGTATTAAAATCACTGCCGCTGCGAGCACTTTACTTCTTCTTTGGAACTGTGTTTTTTTCATTCTTTCTGCTGGAAAATGTTTTTGAATTTCTTCGACTTTTTGATATGCATGTTTTGACTGTCTGTTCAGACATCTGGAAATGATTTTTCTTAACTTTTGTTCTTCTCTTTTTGTGAGCGGAGGATCCGGCTCCGTGACTGCCAGTATATACTGCCATGTTCTTCCAAGGCCATATATGTCAAGCGCTTCACTCGCTTTACGGTATATATGCTCTTTGGGCGGCAGAAAATTTTCCCGCACAGCCTTTCTCTGCATCTTTCTTATAAGGATCTCGCTGGACTTTGCTCCCGCATCGAGCAGGTACAGTTTCTCTTCGCTGCTTACGATAACGCTGTACGGATTGACATACTGATAGCACGGCCTGCCCCGCAGCCTGTGAAACAGGGCCAGCTGCCTCATAATCTCGTACATCCACGAAAACAGTTGTTTCTTTGGGACATTGGGATGATACTTCAGCCATTGAATCAGAACACTGCCCTGTACGAATTCTGAACTGACATAACAGGAGCGGTTATGCTCAATGAGGCGAAGTACATCAAAGCCCTCTGATGCCATAAAACCACCTCTTTTATTCTTTTTTTGCTTTACTTGGAATGATCCGGCAATATCCGGCTGGAAATGAAAATGTTGAATAAGAATACTCAGATACTTTAGAGTGATATATATGATAACTGATTCCGGGCAAAAACACAAGCCCCCTTTTCTATTTTTATTTCTGTCTCAGTAGACAAAAAAGGGGCAGTCGGGAAATCCCGATTTTTAAACTCTAAATCTTAAAATACGAATCTCTCATAGAAATCAGCATTTTTAGTACCCGATATTCTGTGAGAGATTCGTATTTTTTCTTTTCTGTAGATATTTTAGCGCGCAAAAACCCCTTGACTGCATTTTTGAAAGTACACTTTTTCTAAGCAGCATTTTCTTCCGTTTTTCCTTCAAATTTTTTGATCTTATCATGAAGAAAACGATGATATTTGTTCAGGTTTCGACCAATGGCATACAGCATGAATTCTTTATACACCTTCTCCGATGTTCGGTAGTTGAATCTTCGGAAGCTATCGTTTTCTTTGATATCCCCAAAATGTCCTTCTGTTTGAATGGAACGAATCTGGCGGTTTAGGATCCCTTTCTCACTCTGTATGTTTGCATGGGATTCCTCTTTCAATGTTTCCCATTGTTCATTGATCTTCATGATTTTATTTTTCTCTGTATCTTTTTCAGTGTTATATTTATATAAACATTTGGCTTTGTGTTCACAACCACTGCAGTCTGCACATCCATATACCTCAAAAGTTTGTGTATATCCTGCCTGTTCTTTCGTCTCTGTGCGGATATGATGCAGCTCTCTTCCAGCATGACAAACATAATACAGTTCATTTTCAAACACTTGCATTTTCATTTTGTAATACTTTCCAATATCTTCTGTATAAGCACGTGTTTTCCGCTTTTCATGATCCTGCAGTTTAATGTAACTGGATATTTTATTTTCCTTTAAATACAGCAGATTCTTCTCACTGCAATAACCACTGTCTGCCGTCACATCTTCTAAGATCTCCCCGAATGCACTTTTATGCTTTTCCAAAACGGGGATGAGTGTGTTATAATCTGTCCGGTCATTGCTCACATATGCATGGACAATGAAATAATTCTCTACTGCGATCTGAATATTATATGCTGCTTTTAACTGTCCGTTCAGCATGTGGTCGTCTTTCATTCTCATAAAGGTGGCTTCTAAATCTGTTTTAGAATAACTGTTCCTATCCTTTCCCATGATCTCAAAGCACTCTTTGTATCCCATAAGGCGGTCGCCGCAGATTTCTAATTCGTCATAAAGCTGTTGGATTTCTGCTCTTTTCTTTCCTTTTCCGTAAACAAACTCGATCTGTTCCTTCTCTGCGATCTGTGCCAGGTTTTTCTGGAGTTTCAAGCTCTCTAACGGAGAACAGTTATCGATTTCAATGTTCGTATTGTTAGACAGCTTTTTATGTTTTGTCAGTTTTCGTTTCCGATTCTTTTCAATGACATCTCTTACCTTATCCATCCCTTCGATCACAAACATATGTGCATGAGGAATGTCATATTTCGTACCATACTCATTTTCATCGATCAATACGTTATACTTCTGATACAACGAATCAATCGTATCCAATAGCCCTGCAAGATGATAGTTGATCGTCCCTCTCCACACAAAAGTATAGCGGTTTGCATTGGCTTCTATTTTCGTACCATCAATAAAAAGTTCTTTCAATGTGATGAATCCTTCTTTTTGCAAGCGGCGAAGGAATTGATGATTCAACTCATCCAAAACATCAGCCGTCAGTTTTTTTGTTTTTAAATTCATAAAAAGCATCCCGTTTTGGTCTCTGCCCTTTGGTAAGCCAGATAAACGCAAGGTCTCTTTCACACAATTCTACAATACGGTCAACAGCTCTTACCCCACGCATATTTGCATAAGTAACTACAGCATACATCATAATTGGGTTATATCCGATTCTTCCCTTATCTGAACAATTGGCTAACAAGCCAGAAAAATCTAATTCCTCCATCACTTTTTTCAGGGTATAGACTGGATCGTCGTCGGGTAAACACAATTCGAAGAAACTAAAGTTGATTTTCTGTTGCCCAATTTCAAAAAATTCGTTATAATATTTATTGTTTAGCATAGTTACATTATAACATGTAACGGAGAGAAAGATGGTTGTCGTTAGCCATCTTTTTCTCTTTTTATGAAAAAATTTTAGGGGAAGGTGTGGCTCGTATGAGTCACACCTTCCCCTGTTTGGAACTATCTATTTCCCGATAGCCCCCTTCCTATTTCCCGTTCTTCTATTTTTCTTTATATCTCTTTCTTCCCGTCAGCACGGCTGTTCCCGCAGCCATCGCCATGAGCACTATCCAAAAACCGGAGGCAGCGTTATCACCTGTCTTAACCGCGCCAGTCTGGCCAGACGGTGTGTTCTTGTCCGTATTGGGATTTAGAACCAGCTTTTTATCATCGACTGTATAGGATTTTGTAATTGTTCCGGTATAATTTCCTTTGAAGGTAATTGTCACTGTAACCTTGTTGCCGTCCTGCTTCTTTGTCACATCGTAGTCTTTGCCTTGTACCAAAACCTTTTTGCCGTCCATCAGAGTCAACTCATCAAGGTTGGTATCGGCGGATATTTCCGGAATTTTGATTTGATTGTCTGTCTCCATATTTTTTGGCATTATCGTGAATTTTACAATTGTATCCAGTCCTGTATATCCATGTTCAGCAGCTACACTGACTTTCATATACCAGATTCCGGCAGCTGTAGGAACCTCTTTACTGAAGGTTCCGTCCTTTGAATCGCTGTAGGTAAAAGTGGCTGTACCATACGCCGCGTGGCCAGCCGGTGTGCTGGCAGTATCCCCATATGTCCAATCCAAAATCGACGGGAACACGGTCCAGTTGTTTTGTTCCAGTGATACAGTTACTGATAATACCTTTTCCACATAATGTCCTGAAGCATCATAGTCTGTTACACCCATATAGTCATAATTGGAATCATCGACCGTAAGGCGAGCCTTATAACCGTTATTGCCGATTGCCAAAGTCTGACTGTCATCCTCCCATGCCCAGCCGGATGGAAGCTTAACTGTGGACAGCAAGTCACCCTGTATACCGCTGAGGTTATCCGGAAGCGTAATTGCCGGAGCATTTGCTTTGGTAATCTTAAAATCGATAATCTTTTCTAACCCTGTATAATTGTCTGTCCCGGCAACCGCCGCTTTCACATACCATGTGCCCGCCGCTGTCGGAACATCTTCCTTGAAGGTTTCGGTCCGGGAATTGCTGTAGGTATAAGAAACTGTTCCAAATCTCGGAGTTGCCGATGGTGTATTCGCTGGCGTTCCATAAACCCAGTCGCCGATTGCAAGTCCGCTGGTCCAGTTGTTGTCCGCTTGCCAAATCATAAATTCCTTTGGCGAAGAGTCCGCGGCCTTATAATCGTCATCCGCGGCCACATGGGCCGTCACTCTGTAATATCCTGCGTCTGTCGGAGTGCCTGAGATTTTCTCCCATGACACGCCCCCTTTTTGTTGCTTTTCCCAGATATAGGTTACGGCTCCGGTGCTTCCAGTCTTTGTAACAGCTGGTGCACTGCTGACTGCGGTTCCATCATAAGTCTTATCCAAATCGTTGGCAGTAATTTTGATGCTGCTTTCCTCTTTTTGAAACACCTTCAATTTGACATCTAATGTCACTGAATCGTCATTGTTACTGTAAATACCGCAATCATAAGAATACTCAATAGGATCTTCATCGTTATATTCGCTTACAATTCCGGTAGTTGAATCGTACTTCGCGCCATTTTTAACTGTTATTTTCGCAGGATCGATTCCTGTGAATTTATCTGTAATCTTAAAGGTCTTCGCTTTCTCTTTCAATTTAATCGAAGATGGCTCTGGCTTTTCCAACGTCTTTAATTTTGATAAAGCATTCGTTCCTATCTTCAGATACGCAAGCGGCGTATCCTTGCACTTCAATTCTTCTAAGACCGTACAATTGCTGACATCAAGGCTTTTGATTTCTGTGTTGTAGCACCGCAAATAGATTAATGCCGTATTCTTGCTGACATCCAGACTTTCGATTGCTGTCTCGTGGCAATCCAAGCCTTTTAAGATTGTATTTGCGCTTACATCCAGAGTCTTCAGGTTTGTACTGGAGCAATTCAAAGCGGTCAATTTTTTATTTTGACTGATATCCAGACTTTCGATTCCTGTGTTGTAGCACGATATCGCATCCAACTCCGTGTTGCTGCTGGTATCCAGACTCGTAATACCCAGATTATTGTATAAGTACACCCCTTTTAATATCTTATTATCTTTGATGTTCAGCTCTGTGAGGCCTGCGCCGCCGCAGGTCAATATTTCCAAGGCCGTAAAATATTTCAGTCCCTCCAATGATTTCAAATTCGGATTATCCTGAATCCATATTCGGTCTACGGCTGCAATTTCAGTCTCTGACAGGGCGCCATTCCCATCCTTATCAATTTTCAATGTATCCTTTAGGTATGTTCTGAATGCGTCGTCCGGAAAATGGACCTTATCAAATGGGATTTCATCAGCAGGCGGGGCCGGCACGTCTGTTTTCGCGGCTGATTTATTCGGTTGCGGCGTTACGCTTACGCTGATATCCCGGAAAACGTCGCTGTCTATTACCTCAATGGGAGTAGTGTCCTTGACTTCTATTGTATATCCCGGCTTCGCCACGGTAACCTCATAGGTTCCCTCTGGCACATAGACGCTGTAACTGCCATTTGTCAGAACCGTGTCAAAGGATTGTCCGCCGCCGGCGAGAGTCACCACCGCCCCGTCTACATCGTAGCCGTTCGTATCGGTTACCGTGCCGCTCACCATGATTTCGTCTGCCGTCTCCTCCGCCAAAACGGTAAAGTTCGATGACAGAAGCGTCAGTGTGATTGCCAAAAATGCCGCCAGTCGTTTCTTTCGTTTCATTCTTCTATATACCTCTCTTCCCTTGCGCTTTTCTATACACTCATGTGATGATGTTGGGGTCAAAAAGTCTTTTGCCCCCTCTGATGTCTACGGATTTAATCTTAGCAAAAAAACAGAGGACGAAAAAAGAGGGGCTTCCTATTTGGCAGGAAACTGCCCCTAACTGGTAAGGATTGCCCTTGATTTGCCCCACTCCTTGCTGGTATGCTGATAGAAAAGGAGGTATTTTTCTTGAATTACATAAAATCAAACTGGAAAATAGTGCTGCTCCCTTTTTATGCACTCTTCATCTTTTTGGCGTTTACTTTCATGCGCTCCTATACAGTTACAGACGCAGACAGGCTGTTCCTCACGCCTACATTTGAGGATTCTAATGGCTGGGATATCTATAAAATGGAAAACGGTACAAAAAAAGAGGCCTCTGTTCAGGAGCTTTTTGACAGTTCCGGTGAGACGTTCTATCTTTCCCGTGTATTGGATAAAGGCATGGAGCGGGCCGGATATACCGTACTGGAATTGGATGGCACAACTTGGCAGGAGAGCGTCTTTTTAGACGGAGAGCTTCTCTATACCGTCAATCCGGGTCTGGACAACCGCATCGGCTTCGTGGAATTCCCGAAAGAATATGAAGGGCTTCCGGGGATGGGTGAGTATGTACGCCTGACACTGCCCCCGGATTATGCAGGAAAGACATTGACAATCGCCGCCGCGTTCAACACTACGGTAGACTACCGCGGACTGCCTATGGTCCGTCTGTCCAGCGAGAACATTCTGACACAGATGCTTGTCAGTGACGCGAACCGGATTGCCATGCCTGCCGCGGCTTATATGGCGGCTGCCCTCCTGCTGTTAGGACTCTTCTTTTACAACTGGTATCACGGGCAAAAGTCATATTCCATCCTGCTGTTGACAGCAGCGGCCTTAATACAGTCACTGCGTGTCCTGCTGAACTTTGAGTTCTATTTCAGCTCTCATTTTTCACTCAATTTTATACCGGTAGGGCTGCTTATCCCTTTATCGCTGGAATTGCCAATCCTGTACCTGCTCCTACAGATGAAACGCTGGAAGAAATGGTATGCGCCGTTTATACTAGCGCCGCTTGTACTGTCGCTTGCAGCCCACCTCATGCCAGATTCCTCTTTCGCTTCTTCGTGTGATACATTACTGTATCTTCCTCTGCTGGCATTGTGTGTGTTTGCCGTTTTAGAATGGAAGGATAAGAATGCGGTCTTTCGCCTGTTCACACCGGCCTTATTTGCGGTTATTGTCGTTGGCATCACAGCCGCTTCATACCTTATGCTGACTGGGCACGGGGATTCCGTTTTTGTAAGTATGCTCCGTTTCCCGACTGTCATGCTGTATGAAGCCTTTCAGTTTTACGGCGGTATCCTGCTGCTCCTTGGCGGAGGAGTCAGTTTTATTCAGGCTGTGCATAAGGCGGCGGACACACAGAGTGAGCTGTCTGTGATATCGGCAAAAAATGAGCTGATTCAAGAGAACATTCAGAGTATTCAAGAAAGCAGTACCGAGATTGCGGGCATGCGCCATGATATGCTGCGCCATCTGCACACAATGCTGGATTTGAGCCACGCGGGAAATGCCGAGCGGTTACAGCGTTATCTCGAAGAACTGACGAAAGAAACAGAAACCATCCCGCCGTTAAGAGTGTGCCAGCATCCTGTTGTCAACGCTCTTGTGACGCGGGCTCTTGCCAAAGCAAAAAGAGAACGTATCCAAATGAATCTACACGTGGAAGTGCCCGCAGATATTTCTATCCCAGACGCAGACTTGTGTACTCTGCTGATGAATATGCTAGACAACGCTATAGAGGCGCTGTCTCTGCTCCCCGGAAAAAAGGAGCGGGTACTCGAACTGACTATGCACGTGCGCGGACGCTATCTGTTTGTTGAAACTATGAACCCTTGTGATGGCACTGCCCTGACAGACAAAGAAACAGGGCTTTTCCGAAGCATGAAAGGCGCCGGGCACGGATATGGCATGAAAACCATGTCGGATATTGCGAAAAAATACCAAAGCAAGCTTCAGATAAAACAGGAAGACGATACCGTCACCGTCCGTACCGCCCTCCTCATGCCCGACGTAACATGTCCTATACAATAAAAAACACTGCCCTTTCCTTCGGATGGAAATGGCAGTGTTTTAAATTGTGTCAGATTTTCAAAAAAGCAAAATATTTCTCAAAGAACTGGTCATAACAGCGGCGGCTTATGGGAAACGTCCTTTCATTGTCCATGAGCACGTCCATGCGCTGTATCTCCCTGACATGGCTCAGGTTAATGATGTAACTGTTGTGGGACTGGCAGAAACCAAATGCGGGAAGCTGCGGTTTCAAGGCAGAAAGTGCGCCGTTCCAGTCGCGGAAGCTGTCGCCAAGCCATATTCTTGTGCGGTGCTGGGTGGATTCCAGCGCATAAATATCCGGAAACGGGATGAATACCTGCCTGCCCTCTATCTTAAGGGAAAGCCTTGTCCCCGCATAACTTCTGAGGTAGTCCGCCATAAGAATAGTTTCAAACTTTTTAAAATCCACTGGTTTTAGCAGATACCAAAGGGGCTGCGTGTCAAAACAGTCAAATACATAGTCACGGTAGGCCGTAATGTAGACAATACTGCACGTAACCTGCTGTTTCCGCAAAGTCCTTGCCAGCTCTATCCCGTTTTCATCGGAAAGCTCGATGTCCAAAAGCAGAATGTTCCAGCAGTTTATGTCCTCCGGCATTCTGCGCTGCATCGACGCCGCCCCGCTGAATACATCGATTTCAAAATCCCGGCCGCGCGTCAGGCCGTTTTCAGTCATAATCTCTTCTGTTTTCCGGTTCAGATGATGGAGGAACTGCTCATCATCATCACAAATCGCAATACGGTACATCCCTTCCCCGCCTCCCAATGATAACTACTTTTTTAGGTGAAGTATATCATTTTTCAGCCGTTAAGACAATGCGATCCTAGATTCTTTCCCACTTTATTCCCGCAGAGTCGCCCGAATCAGTTCCTCATTGGAAAGCGCTGACAGCTCTTTCACTTTATCAAAATCCAATCCCAGAGCCTCTGTCATGCGGGTTCCGTATTCCACGTCCGCAAGATAACAGTGTACGGCATGGCGGTACTTAATGTTCTCTGTCACCGGCGCTATATTATTCGCCGTATTTTCAATAAGAACCGCTCTCTTTTCCTCTGTCATCACCCGGTACAAATCTCCGCCCGCGCGGAAGTTGTCGTCCGTCGGGTCGTCCTTCGGATCATACGCATACAGTGCACCGGACAAATCAAGCGGCGGTTCCATCACGTCTGGCTGTGCCGCCCAGTCCCCCGCGCTGTTCGGCGTATAGGCCGGCCTTCCGCCGTAGTTGCCGTCCACACGCATGGCCCCGTCCCGGTGATAATCATTGACCTCGCAGCGCGCTTTGTTTACCGGAATCTGATTGTAGTTGATGCCCAGCCTGTAGCGCTGCGCGTCCCCGTAGACAAACAGCCTTCCCTGCAGGAATTTATCCGGCGAGAATCCAATACCGGGCACCACATGGGCCGGTGTGAACGCCGCCTGTTCTACCTCTGCAAAGTAGTTTTCCGGATTCCTGTTCAATTCCAAAACTCCCACTTCGTGGAGCTGAAACTCCTTGTGGCGCCATATTTTTGTAATGTCGAACGGATTTTCATAGTGCTTCAATGCCTGTTCCTCCGTCATAATCTGTACATACAACGTCCATCTCGGATACTCTCCCTTTTCAATGGATTCGTACAAATCACGCCCATGGCTTTCCCGGTCCACGGCTATAAGCTCGGCAGCTTCTTTATCACTTAAGTTCTTAATCCCCTGCTGGGTGCGGAAATGGAACTTACACCACACACGTTTATTCTCTGCATTGTAAAAACTAAAGGTGTGCTCTCCGTAAAAATGCATATGGCGGAAGGATGCAGGAATTCCCCGGTCAGACATCACAACGGTGGTCTGATGGAAGGTCTCGGGAAGCAGTGTCCAAAAATCCCAGTTATTCTGCGCAGAGCGCATTCCGGTACGCGGGTCTCTTTTAACTGCACGGTTCAAATCCGGAAAATTATGTACGTCCCTGAGGAAGAAGGTCGGGGTGTTATTGCCTACCAAGTCCCAATTCCCTTCCTCGGTGTAAAATTTACATGCAACGCCTCTGATGTCCCGTTCTGCGTCCGCAGCTCCACGCTCTCCTGCCACCGTGGAAAAACGGACAAACACTTCCGTTTCTTTCCCCGGCTCAAACACCTTTGCTCTCGTCCACTCTGTAATATCATGCGTCACTTTGAATGTTCCATAAGCTCCCCAGCCTTTGGCATGCATCCTCCGCTCTGGAATCACTTCTCTGTCAAAATGCGCAAGCTTTTCTAAAAGCCATACATCCTGCATCGCAACCGGGCCCCTCGGACCTGCTGTCAACGAATTTTCATTTTCAGCTACCGGCGCCCCTACTTCATTTGTAAGTTTCTTAACCTCCATGTATCCATCCTCCTTCTTAATAATGATTATCATTTTTAATTACTATCATCATTATATCTTTTCCGACAAGTCAAGTCAATAATGGTTATTTTTCTGTCAATTATTTTTTCCAATTAATAGATTGTAGAATTGTTTGACATTAGCGTAGGAGAATAATAAAATGAACCTGATAAAAATGAAATTGAGGAGAATATTATGAAAAAGAATGCGGCACCGATATTTTTTATATATGGCATTATTGCGGGAATACTATGCCGCCTGACAGATTTTTGTCCGGCGGACAGCATTTGGTGTTTTTCATCCGTCGCCACACTTTTTGGATTTTGGATTATCTGTATTGTAATTATCGTTTTGAAAAGCACTTCTAATTTAAGCTCAGGAATTAACACATTTTTATATATGTTTGGGATGACACTGAGCTTTTATGTATTGAAATATATACTGGGATTGCTCTCACCAGCATTTGATAATGATGAATTTCAAACAAATCTTTTTATTTTATATTCGGTTCTTTCGCTTGGCTGCGGCATAGGCGCTTACATATTGTATTGGTGGAATAAGGAAATAAAAGGAAATGCCGTTCTGTATGCATTACCCATTGGGGCCTTGCTGGCAGAGACAATAGGCGTACTAATCTACTTTATGAATAATAAGGTATTTCTATTTCAACTTTTGATGGATATAATCGCTTTCGTCACACTGGGAGCAATGTTTTATAAAAGGGTAAAAAGTAAAGTAATATATACTGCTGCCATATTTGTCATCACTTTTACAGTATATATGATTGTATACAGACCGTTTTTGACGTAAAGTTATGAGTAGCAGATTTTCCATTTTTATGTCACAATAGAAAGCAGAAAGAAAAGCTGGAGGTTATTATGAAATATGTAAATTATCCCGGAACTGATAAGCAGGTATCAGTAGTGGGATTCGGGGGTCTGCGGTTTGACCTTGATAAAACCGATGAAGAGAACGCTGACATGATACTGTATGCCTACGATAAGGGAATCAATTATTTTGACACCGCTCCCGGATACTGTGATGACAGGAGCGAGAAAATATTCGGTATCGCGTTCCGGAAGCTTTTGGCAGAAGGAAAGACGGACTTTTACGTCTCCACAAAAAGCAAGCCGAAAATGTGCCCGACAAAGGAACTGGCAATCGCTTCCGTGAAACGCTCTCTGGAAATCATGGGGATTCCGAAAATCCACTTTTACCATGTATGGTGTATCCGGAAAATGGAACATTATGAGCTGTCCATGGCAGAAGGCGGACAGTACGAAGGATTGAAGTGGTGTCAGGAACAGGGTCTTATCGACCATATCTGCTTCTCCTCCCACCAGCCGGGCGAGGAAGTGGTACAAGTGCTGGATGCCCACACTTTTACAGGCGTAACTATGGGGATTAACCTGCTTAATTTTCCATACCGCTGGAAGGGTGTAGAATATGCTTACCAAAAAGGCTATGGCGTCGTGGCTATGAACCCGCTCTGCGGTGGTACAATCCCGGCTCATGAAAAAGAGCTGGCCTTTCTTGCCGAACCCGGGGAGACCGTGACACAGGCGGCTCTGCGCTTCAATATTGCCAGTCCCGAAATCACAATTTCTTTGATTGGGTTCAGCCGCAAGAGCGATATCGATGAAGCATGTGAGATGGCGGACCATGCAGTACCGTTTCGGGCATCCGACTTGGAGCGTATCAAGGAAAAGTTCCATGGGGCCACAAAGGAAATATGTACCGGCTGCGGGTACTGCCGTGTGTGCCCAAAGGGAATCAATATTCCTGCCTATATGCTGCTGTATAACGAAAAGCAGATGTTTCATAAGACGGATGAAGAGATGATCGATATGGTGTATGGGCTGGAGTATTATAACTACAGCGCCAACACGAAGGGGAGGGCCGGGGACTGTATCAAGTGCAGGAAATGTGAGCAGGAGTGTACCCAGCACCTCGGAATCGTGCGGCGGCTGGAGGAGATTGCCGGCTGGGAGAGCCAGACGGAGGATACGGTTACGGTGTAATTATTGTTCTGTCCTGTCAAAGCGGATTGTCTCCCCGATTTTGAGCGTCGATACGGAGACATCCGCACCGGACTTTAATACCAATCATGTTTTTCATTGCGGTCAAGTGCATTGATCTGTTCCATCTCTTCGGCTGTCAGTTCAAAACTGAAAAGTTCAAGATTCTCCCGAATATGCTCCGGATTGCTGGAGCCGGGAATCACAATCACACCTTTCTGCAAATTCCAGCGGAGAATCACCTGTGCGGATGTGACACCGTGGGCCTGTGCGATGGCAGATATGGTTTCATTCCCCAGCAATTCCGCTGTGTGGCCACGTCCTCCAAATGGATACCAACCCTGCACAACGATTCCTTTCTCCTGAATGTAGGGAATCACTTCATTTTCCTGATAATAGGGGTGAATCTCATTCTGTACTACGGCAGGCATGATAGTAATCTGGGGAAGAAAATCTTCCAGCTCCTCCACATACCAGTTGGAAAGTCCAATGGAGCGGAGCTTCCCGTCAGCCACAGCCTGCTCCATCGCTTTATAAGCCTCTACATCTCCGTCACCGGGATGATGCAGGAGCATAAGGTCGATATATTCCATATCCATTTTCTCCAATGCCTCGTCTATGGCGCCGGCAGCATTCTCAAACTGGCTCGGATAGATTTTAGTCGTAACAAAGATTTCTTCTCTTGGAATGCCGGATTCCCGGACAGCCTTTCCGACCGCCCCTTCATTGTGGTACATATAGGCGGTGTCTATCAGTCTGCCGCCTGCCTCCAGCAATGCCTTAACAGAGTTCTCACATTCCTCATCTGACAGGCTGTAAGTGCCAAGACCCATGATTGGCATTTCATAACCGCTGTTTAATAAAACCTTTTTCGTCTCGAAATGAAATACGCCTGTATTCGCGCTTGTTTCCATCGTTATATTCAATCCACCGACCCAGTCATTTACCTCATCGCTTGTGGTATCTGCCGAAAATCTCTCTCCGGGCTTCCACGTTACAGAATCGGGACAGAGACTATGCATCTGTGTGTCACTGGAGCCAATTCCACTGCTGTGGGACGTGCAGAACGGGATGATGGTCTTATCTGAGAAATCATAGCTTTCTAAAAAGGTACTGATAATACGCGGGGCCTGCCCATTCCAGATGGGGTAGCCAAGAAAAATAACGTCATATTTATCCATATCTTCTACCCGGCCGGATATCTCGGGTCTTGCAGATGCATCATTCTGCTCTGTCGTCGTTCTGGAAGATGAATCACCATAATTCATGTCGTCTTTGGTATATGGGGATTGGGGCGTAATCTGATAGATATCCGAGTCTGTCTTATCCGCAATCCAGCCGGCAATCTGTTCTGTCGTTCCCGTGCAGGAAAAATATGCGGTCAATATATGCTTTGCACTATCTGTTTCAGTCTGTTGATTTGTTTTTGCACCTTTCGCTTTCTCCTGTGAAGAGCATGATGCCAGTGTGAGCATCATACAGATGATTAATGCGGCGGCCATGATTCGTTTCATATTCACTCTCCTATCTTATCTGAGTACGATTCTGTATGGTAGCTGTTCTTCCTTCATATTTTTCGAAATCATTTTTATACTAGATATTTCTTGAAAAATTCTGCCATCCTATCAAATGGAATCACATCTGTCCGGTCATATAAATCCGTATGGACTGCCCCCGGAATGAGCATAAGTTCTTTGTTCTCCCCTTCGAGTTTTTCAAAGGCATCTCTGCTGAAATAGCAGGAATGTGCTTTATCACCGTGAATCAACAGCACTGCATTCCTGATTTCCTGACTGTACTGTAAAATCGGCATGTTAAGGAATGACAGGGAGGAGGTGATATTCCAGCCGCCATTTGAATTCAGTGACCTTGCATGGTATCCTCTGTCTGTCTTGTAATAATCATAATAGTCTTTTACAAAGAACGGCGCATCTTCAGGCAGCGGATCCACCACGCCTCCTGCAAGGGCATATTCCCCGTTTTTATAATCCTCAATTCTCTGGGCGTTCAAAGCCTTGCGCTTTTCATATCTGGCTTCTTCACTGTCCTCAGAATCAAAATACCCTTTCGCGTTGACCCTGCCCATATCGTACATCGTAGAAGCTACCGCTGCCTTGATTCTGGTGTCAATGGCCGCTGCGTTCAGCGCCATCCCGCCCCATCCGCAGATACCAATGATACCGATTTTTTCAGGGTCGGCATTTTCCTGAACGGACAGGAAGTCCACTGCCGCCTGAAAATCCTCTGTATTGATATCCGGTGAAGCCACATATCTGGGAATCCCGCCGCTTTCCCCAGTGAAGGAGGGGTCAAAGGCGACGGTCAAAAAGCCTCTCTCCGCCATGGTCTGCGCGTACAGTCCGGAAGCCTGCTCCTTTACCGCGCCAAACGGCCCGCATACCGCGATTGCCGCCAGTTTTCCCTCTGCGTTCTTCGGCACATACATGTCCGCCGCCAGCGTGATTCCATAACGGTTGTGGAAAGTCACCTTGCTGTGGTCTACTTTTTCACTCTGTAGGAACGTTTTATCCCATTCTTTTGTTAAATTCAACTGCTCTTTCATCATTATAAATCCCTTCTTTCTCAATTTTCATGTATCACCTTCATCACTTTGGACGATGCCACGACTAATACCCTTTTTACAGAAACGCTCCATTGCAGACTTGAAGCACCTGCCCCTTCACCGCTTTTCCCATCTTGCTGGCAAGATACAGGCAGGCATAGGCCTGATCCATGGCATCGCATTCCGGACCCGGGAAATACACGTAATGGCCGCTGTATTTGAGCATCTCGTTGCCTCCGGGCTGTTCTCCCGCCTTGTTGGCAAGATGGGCCGGTGTGATGGTCGCTCCGGGCGCAACGGCATTGCACCGGATGTTCGTATCCACAAGCCGCATGGCTACATTTTTCGTCAGCGTATTCAGCGCGCCTTTTGTGGAAGTATAGGTTGCCCCGCAGAAAGGTCTGTCTCCGTTTACGGAGGAGATATTGATAATGATTCCTTCGTTTTTGGGCATAAATATTTTCAGTGCCTCCCGGATATACCGCATAGGCCCGCCCAGATTCGTATTCATCACCTGCATCATCCATTCGTCGTCCGTCTCATCGATCATTTTCTGCTCCCCGATTCCCGCATTGTTGATCAGGATATCCAAATCGCCGAAAGCCGCCAGTGTTTCCTGCATCACTCTCTTTGTATCTTCCGTGGAACAGGTATCCGCCACAACGCCAATGGCTTTCCCGCCATTTTCACGGATTCCCTCCACCACCTTATCCAGTTTTTCTTTTCCTCTGGCGGTGAGTACAACACTGGCTCCTTCTTCCGCAAACAGCTCTGCCATTGTCTGACCCATTCCATAACTTGCCCCTGTAATAATTGCAACTTTTCCTTCTAACATCTTTGCATCCATAGTCTATGTTCTCCTTATATTTCCTTTCCCAGCCGATACGCTCTTTCAAGTACCGGATGGTTCTCAATCTCTCCCGCCTGATCGACTCCGCCCGCAAAAACGCTCCCTGCAAGCTGTGCTTTTTCAAAACAGGAAATCCATCCCTGAATGCCGTTGAGTACGCCGTCCATGGCCTGTTCCTCTTCATCAGCCGCCGTCGCCAGCAGATAGACGTCCCGGAACCGGTAATCCAGAAAATACAGCGGATTTGCCCGGTCGAGCATCGTCTTCATCTGTCCGCTCATCCCGTAATAATAAATCGGTGTGGCAAAGACAAGAACGTCGGCCGCCAGCATTTTACGGGCGATTTCATCCCCGCCGTCCTGAATCACACATCTGCCTGTTTTTTGGCAGGCAAGGCAGCCTCTGCAGAAAGCAATCTCCTTATCCCGGATACATACTTTTTCCACACGATGTCCTGCCTCTTTGGCCCCACGTATCAATGCGTCAGCCAGAATTTCCGAGTTGCTTCCTTTCCGCAGGCTGGTCGAAATGACTAAAATATTTTTTCCCATCTATATCCCTCTTTCTTTTTCATTTTTTATCTGGTATATCAGATAATCAAGACAGTAAATCTTCTTTTCCGCCTTGTGCACAACGTTCAGTAGTTCTCTTCTATGTTTTTCCAGCAGTGTAATCTGCTCTTCCTTCTGCTCCCTGTCAAAGTATAAAAGAAAATCTTCAATGATATCTGGACCGCATCCCGCGTCCTTCAGATTTTGAACAACTTTTTCTCTGGATTCTAAATTCATCATTTTCTTCACTTCAGACTCTCTTTGAATATTTCTAAAATTTCTTCCTGCGTCAGCACTTTATATCCGCCTTCCATGACAAGAGTGCTTTTCACAAGATTCTCCAGCATATCCTCCGTCACGCCGAGCTCCCTGATGTTCATGGCCACCCCGATTTCGTTCATCCATGCCTCCATGGCACGCAGTCCTTCTTCTGCAATCTCCTTATCCGATTTTCCTTCCGGTTCTATATTCCATACATACTCTGCAAAACGTTTGAATTTGGCAAGTCCATAGGGCATAATGTGGCGGTAATAGGGCAGGGAGACTGCGGAAAGCGTCATTCCGTGGGTCGCATCTGTGTGCGCGCCCACCGCCTGCCCTAGCATGTGCACCATCCAGTCTGTGGATTTGCCCATGGCCACCAGCGTATTGAGCGCCCATGTGGCAGTCCACATAATATTGCTTCTTGCCTCATAGTTCTCCGGGTCTTTGACTGCGATTCTGGAGCTGTGAATGAGAGACCTCATCAACCCTTCCATCAGATAATCGGATGTATTGTCATCCCCACCGGAAAAATACTGCTCACAAATGTGATTCATGATATCATAGAACCCTGCTGTCATCTGATACTTTGGCAGGGAATATGTGAAAGCCGGATTCAACACTGCAAATTTGGGGAATACACGCTCTCCGAAGACATGCCCGATTTTCAGCTTGCTCTCGTGGTTCGTAATCACCGCGCCCCCATTCATCTCAGAACCGGTTCCCACCATAGTGAGCACACACCCTACCGGGATGATTTTTGTATCCATATCCACGTCTTCAAAATTCAAGTAATACTTCTCCCAAGGATCTTCCTCACAGTTCACCGAAATAGACACTGCCTTGGCATAGTCACAGCAGGAGCCCCCGCCAACAGCGAGAATAAAATCCACCTGATTCTCCCTTGCGATTCGAACCCCTTCGTAAAGCTTCTCTACCGTTGGGTTCGGCATGACACCACCATCCTCAAATATTGCCTTTCCGTTTGCCTTTAAAATATCAATTACCTTGTCATAGATTCCATTTTTCTTGATAGAACCGCCGCCATACACCAGCTGCACATTCTTTCCGTATTTTAGCAGCTCTTCATGCAGATAGTTCAAAGAATCCTCTCCAAAATATAGCTTCGTGGGATTTGAAAACACAAAATTTCCTAACATCATTTATTCCTCCTTGTTATGAGCGGGCCTATACCCGCGGTGAATTCCTATACCTTATTACAACTCTACTATAAATCTGCAATATTCAAATATCAAATACTTATATTAAATAGATTTGTATAGTTGAAACCTATTCATTTTTTTGATAAACTAGTGACTAATAAATCTATTGCAAAAAGTTATTTTGAAAGGAGAGTCTTCGATGGAATTAAGAGTATTACAGTATTTCCTTGCTGTGGCGAGGGAGCAGAGTATCGTGCGGGCGGCTGAATCGCTGCACCTCTCCCAGCCCACACTGTCTACACAGATTCGGAATATGGAAGAAGAGCTTGGAAAGCAGCTTCTCATCCGGGGCACAAAGGGTTCACGGAAGGTAACTTTAACGGAAGAAGGAATGATACTTCGGAAACGTGCGGAAGAAATTCTTGATTTGGTGAAAAAGACAGAAAAAGAAATTACCTGCTCCGACGAAATTATCATCGGAGACATTTATATCGGCGCCGGCGAGACCGATGCCATGCGTATTATCGCCAAAGCGGCAAAGAAACTGCAGAAGGATTATCCTGGAATCCACTACCACCTTTCCAGCGGCAATGCGACATTTGTGAAAGAGCGTCTGGATAAAGGTCTGCTCGACTTTGGAATCGTATTCGGAGAAGTGGATCTAATCAAATACAACGCCATAAGGATACCGGCCAAAGATGTGTGGGGCGTGCTGATGCGGAAAGATTCTCCGCTGGCGTCCAAAGAAGTGATTTCCCCCGAAGATTTGTGGGATAAGCCACTGATCCTGTCCCAGCAGGAAAACCGGGGCGGGGACATAACGCAGTGGCTCAAGAAGCAGGCAGGGGAATTAAATATTACGGCCACATTTAATCTTATTTTTAATGCCTCCATATTGGTGGATGAAGGACTGGGATATGCCATAAGCTTCGACAGAATCATCAATACGACAGGGAACAGTAACCTCTGTTTCCGTCCCCTGACACCAAAAGTGGAGGCCGAGATGAATCTCATATGGAAGAAATACCAGATCTTATCCAAACCGGCTGAAAAGTTCATCACAATCTTGAAAGAACAATTAAACGACGGCCCCCCCTGAAACTTTTCCTATCTCCTTACCAGCTCTATCGGACGGTAAAGATGCCTCGGAATTCCATCTACCATGACCGGTGACACGTCACCCTGGATCAATGGCCTGACATATGAGATAAATTCATTTGTGACATATGTGCCTTCCTTGTTCACCCATTCTCTCGGAACAAGCTTCTCATCGTTCGCTATCTTGTGCACATCCTTTACTTCTGTTCCGCACTGGTACGGGTCGTCGGACAATCTCTGAAGTACGACCATTTTCCCTGAGTCTCCTTCATCAGCTGCTTTTACAGCCGCGCCTCCCACCTGATAGGCCTCCAGTATATCCACGCGGGACGCCGCATGTGACGCAGAACGCTGCAGTGTACTGAGCTCGATGGCACGCGTCTTGCAGCCGAGCTCGCCGGCAATGTAATTGGCAAGAAACGCCGCTGTCCCGGACAGCTGCTTGTGGCCGAACGCGTCTACAAAGTCTACACTGTTGCCAAGTTCGCATACATACTTGCCCTCTCCGGTCCTGATTCCTTCTGACAATGCCACAACAACAGACGGCTTTTTCGCCAGCAGCTTTTTCACTCTCTCACCGAACTTGCGGATGTCAAACGGCAGCTCCGGCAGATAAATAAGATCCGGCCCTTCGCAGTCTTCTCCTTCGGATAGTGCTGCCGCGCCGGTCAGCCACCCTGCATTGCGGCCCATGATCTCTACGATCGTGACCAGCCCTTTATTATACTCAAGACAGAAGCTGTCTCTTATGATCTCTTTCATGGAGGTACCGATATACTTTGCAGCACTTCCGTATCCCGGCGTGTGGTCTGTCAGTGCCAGGTCATTGTCTATCGTCTTCGGGCAGCCGACGAATCTGGTCGGATGTCCGGTAATGATGGCGTAGTCAGACAGCTTCTTGATCGTGTCCATGGAGTCATTACCGCCGATATAGATAAACGCTTCTATCTCCAGCTTGTCAAGAATGGAAAATATCTTTTCGTACACTTCCCTGTCCTCGTGTATCTCCGGCAGTTTGAATCTGCAGGAACCTAAAAACGCGGCCGGCGTTCTCTTTAACAGTTCTGCGTCCAGCTCTGTCTTAATGTGGTCCGCCAGATCAATGTAACGCTCTTCCAACAGTCCTTGTATTCCGTGAAGCATCCCGTATACTTTCTTTGCTCCCCGGTCCTTTGCCGTGCGGTACACACCGGCAAGGCTTGAATTAATGGCCGCCGTGGGCCCTCCTGATTGTCCTACAATAACATTTTTCTCCATAACTGGCTCCCTTCCTTTACTCTGTTCTGAGGTCGATAAGACTATTTTAGTATATTTCCACAGAATTGTCTATAAAAATGAAGTTTTCTTAGGCACATTAACAGTCGCCACTATGTCAATTCCCGTATCTGCTATATTCTCCGCCACGATATCCCCTATATACACCGGAGCAGCGACCGTGATTCCTTTCAGCTGTCTTGCGCATTCCATCAGCTTTTCTTTCGGTATTTCCTTCTCCGTCTTCACGGACACGCGCGGGAGCTCCCCTCCGGTCACATCCACCGTAGAGGTAAGCATCCGTGTCGGATTCTGTACTTCTGTCTGCGCGTACGCATAACCGCGCATGCACATATTACCGGTGACATCCACCACCTCTTTATCCTCTGTCTGCACCTTCAGGGCGCAGCCATTTGGACAGATGATGCAGGTCATCTCTATTGTCTCCATGCTCTTACGTCTCCTTCTATATATTCCGCCGCATATCTGCCGGCTTCTGCCGCCTCCCGTGACACGTTATCCACAAGGTCATGGACATGCAGCACATTGCCGCACGCAAACACACCGGGAACCGTCGTCTCCAGCCGGCCGTCTACTTCCGGTCCTTTTGTACGTTCATTCATGGCGGCTCCCATTCCCCTTGTCAGTTCGTTCTCCGGAATGAGCCCGACCGACAGAAGCAGTGCGTCGCATCTGTATTCTTCCTCTGTCCCCGGTATGGGCTTTTTATGCGCGTCCACCCTGGCAAGCGTCACGCCTTCTATATGTTCTTTACCTTTGATGTCTACCACCGTATGGCTTAACTTTAACGGTATATTGTAATCCTCCAGGCACTGTACAATGTTCCGCTTCAGTCCGCCTGATTCGGGCATGATCTCGGCTACCGCCTTCACCACGGCTCCCTCCAGTGTCATTCTCCTTGCCATGATCAGGCCGATGTCCCCCGAACCGAGGATGACGATCTCCTTGCCCGGCATATATCCTTCCATATTCACAAGCCGCTGTGCCGTGCCGGCCGTATAGATACCTGCCGGCCGGTACCCCGGTACATTCAGGGCGCCGCGGGGACGTTCCCTGCAGCCCATGGCGAGGATGACCGCCCTGGCCCGGATATGAATCATGCCATCCCGGCTGTTCATCGCTGTGACTATCTTCATTCCGTCTTCCAGCACCTCTATATTCATCACCATCGTTTGAAGCTGGTATTCCATTTTCTGTTCGATGATTTTTTCAATATACCGGTATGCGTATTCAGGACCAGTCAATTCTTCTTTAAATGTGTGTAGTCCGAACCCGTTGTGGATACACTGGTTTAAAATCCCGCCCAATTCCCTGTCTCTCTCCAGTATAAGTATACTTCCGACCCCATGCTCCTTTGCAGACAGAGCTGCCGCAAGCCCTGCCGGGCCGCCGCCGATTATCACGATGTCATACTCCTGCATTCATGCTCCTCCTACAATTCTTCTTTGTCTCTGCCCGCAAGCATCCTGGAAGCCCCACCTGACTTTGTTATGTCCAGCAGACTCACTCCCAGTTCACGCGCCAGTATCTCCATCACTTTAGGGGCGCAGAAGCCGCTCTGGCAGCGCCCCATTCCGGCCCGCGTACGGCGTTTGACCCCGTCCATCGTCCTGGCGCCGACCGGCCGTCTGACCGCATCCAGAATCTCTCCCTCTGTGATCATCTCACAGCGGCAGATGATATTGCCGTACGCCGGCTCTTTGCGCATGAGCTCGTTTCTTTCTTCCTCCGGCAGTGCGCCGGGCCGCACAATTCCCTGCCGCCTCGAGATAAAACGGTCTTTTTTGTGCAGCGCAAGACGTTTGGCGGTCATCCCGGCCAGCATCTCACCGATGGCGGGACAACTTGTAAGCCCGGGCGACGCGATTCCCGCACAGTCAAAAAAGTATGGTCCTGATTCCTGTATGATAAAATCACGCCCGCTCTCATGGGCCCTAAGTCCCGCAAATGATGTGATCACCTGGTCGAGCGGAACACCTGTCACGGCCTGGGCGCACTTTCTGCGTACTTCTTCCAGCCCTGCCGCAGTTGTATTCGTGCCCTCTTTATCCTCAATATCCAGCGCTGTCGGACCCGCCATAAGATTTCCATGTACCGTGGGAGTGACCAGCACTCCTTTTCCGTATTTTCCCGGCACGGTAAATATCGTCCGGCCCACATGGGCGCCTGCCGGCTTATCCATCAGCATGTATTCCCCTTTTCTCGGCGTAATGTGGATCTGATCCTCACAGACCATGTTGTGGAATACATCCGCATAGACCCCCGCCGCGTTTATGACTGCCCTCGTCTCATACATTCTGCCGCCTGCGGTTATCTCATACCCGCCTTCCGTTCTTTTTATATCGCTCACCTCAGCGCCAAACTTAAATTCGACCCCATTTACGCACGCATTCTCTGCCAGCGCTATATTGAGTTCAAAGGGACAGACGATTCCGCCGGTGGGAGCATACAGCGCTGCTGCCGCATCCTTGGTTATATTAGGTTCTAATCGGCGCGCTTCCTCTCCGGTAAGAAGTCTAAGGCCCGGCACTTTGTTCTGCCGCCCGTTCTCGTACAGCCGCTTCAGTTTTTCTCTGTCCTGATCCTCTGTACACACAACGACAGAGCCGTTGCGCACGAACGGTATATCCAGCTCGCCGGCCAGCGTTTCCATCAATTCATTGCCGCGCACATTAAGCTTTGCCTTTAATGTGCCGGGAACCGCGTCATACCCGGCATGTACGATACCGCTGTTGGCCTTTGATGTCCCGCAGCAGACATCTTCCTCCCGCTCAAATACGCAGAACTTTCCTTCATATGCGGACAATTCTCTCGCTGTCGCGCAGCCGGACACTCCGGCTCCTATGATCACTGCATCATACATCAGTCCACGCCTTCCTCTCCCTCATCTTTTGCCCAGTCATATGCGTAAGTAACCGCTTTATTCCATCCTTTGATCCTCTTGTTCCTCTCCGCCTCGGTTATGTGAGGTTCAAACGTTTTGTCTATCGCCCAGTTTTTGATCACGTCTTCTTTATTTTCCCAATATCCGACCGCAAGTCCCGCAAGATATGCGGCTCCCATGGCCGTCGTCTCCACACACTGGGGCCGGCTTACAGGCGCGGCGCTTAAGTCTGCCTGCGTCTGCATGAGAAAATCATTGGCGCTCGCGCCGCCGTCGGCCTTCAGTGTACTTAAGTGGATCCCGGAATCGGCCTCCATTGCCTTCAGCACGTCGTTTACCTGATATGCCAGAGACTCAAGCGTAGCCCGGATTATATGGTACTTGTTCACTCCTCTTGTAAGCCCGGCTATCATACCTCTTGCATACTGGTCCCAATGGGGCGCCCCAAGACCTGTAAAAGCAGGTACAACGTAGCATCCGTTTGTATCCGGCACTTTTTTGGCCATGTATTCAGAGTCCGCCGCAGAATCGATCAGGCGGAGTTCATCGCGCAGCCACTGAATGGCGGCCCCGGCCACAAATATGGAACCTTCCAGCGCGTAACAGACCTTGCCGTCCAATCCCCATGCAATCGTTGTCACCAGCCCGTTCTCTGAGAACACCGGTTTCTCCCCCGTGTTCATAAGCAGAAAACAGCCGGTCCCATATGTATTCTTCGCCTCTCCCGGCAGAAAGCATGTCTGCCCGAACAGTGCGGACTGCTGGTCTCCGGCCGCGCCTCCTATCGGCACTGCCCCTCCGAAAAATGAGGCGTCCGCCTCCCCGTATACGCAGCTAGACGGTTTTACTTCCGGCAGCATACACTCCGGAATTCCGATCAATTCCAGGATCTCCCTGTCCCATTCAAGCGTATTGATGTTGAACAGCATCGTTCTGGATGCATTGGAATAATCTGTCACATGCACCCTTCCCTTTGTGAGCTTCCATATAAGCCACGTCTCCACAGTGCCGAACAGCAGCTCGCCGCGCCCGGCCCGCTCTCTGGCCCCTTCTACATGGTCCAGGATCCATTTGATCTTTGTGGCAGAAAAGTAAGCATCTATTTTCAGCCCCGTCTTCTTCCGGAAGAATTCCTCCAGTCCCTGTTTTTTCAGGCTGTCACAGTATTCCGCCGTCCGCCGGCACTGCCAGACGACCGCATGGTACACCGGCTCTCCGGTAACCTTATCCCACACGATTACAGTCTCCCTCTGGTTTGTAATTCCGATCGCCGCAATATCTCCTGCTTCAGCCCCGATCTTACTCATGGCTTCCACCGCCACCCCAAGCTGTGTGGACCATATCTCATCTGCATCGTGCTCTACCCAGCCCGGCTTCGGGAAATACTGGGTGAATTCCTTCTGGGCTACACTGCATATCCGGCCCTTTTCGTCAAACAGAATGCAGCGGTTGCTCGTTGTCCCTGCATCCAGTGCCATTACGTACTTTGCCATATAATCACCTCTCATAAGTCTTACTGCCTGTATCCATATGCAGATTATACCACAACCGGACTGCTTACTCATTATAATTTTACCGTCTGCCCCTTAAGAGTTGTCCCCATTGGTCCGCTTCTTCCTGTTTTTCCAGACGGCTGCCAGTATATCTTTGAGTACGAGAAAAGCGTTCAAATCATCATATCCATATTTCTTTTCCAGGTCACAGATCAATCTGCACAGCTCTGAGGCATAATAGGATACCTCCACTTCGTTCTGATACCGGCCGAGGATCGGATATTTTTTACTCCACGCCTTTGTCCAGTCGATCTTATCCGTTGCTTCGTCACTCGTCCTCTCGATCACTTCCTGGATCTCCTTTACGTCAATGTCAAATTCGATCAGTTCATCTAATGTTAAACAAGTTATTTCCTAAGCTCATGGTGGATCCTCCTTTATGTTTTATCTGTTTTTATTATAATGCGTCTGCTCGAGGCGTTCTACCAATACCATTATGCAGTTCTGCACGTTTTATTAACCACTTTGCTCCTCCGGCAGCGAAGGGCGCCGGCGCGCCGGTAACATCCTCCCTGCACGCCTGTCATTAAGTCAGCAGTAAGCCCGCACTTCTGATTTAGAAAATGCGGGCTTACATTTAGTTATTCTGCCGGCGTGAGTGAGCCACCGCCGTTTAGTTCGATCGTCTCTGCGTTCAGCCATTCATTCTTACTGTCTGAGGCATCATAGTATATCGTATGGCCGTTGGAAACGATATTTTTCAAATCTTTATCCTTGTCCGTGAGCAAGGTCACGTAAGAGTCTCCGGTAACTTCCCACTTAGAATCCTGACTCAGTGTAATGCGCACTTCTTTCCCCGTATTCTTCCCGTTTACCGTTCCCCTTAAGATACTCGACTCTGTGAGGCTTATATCCACCGTACTGATCTCATCACATGTCACATCGCCGTCCAACTCCTGGTCTATGCCTTTCAGCTTAATATTTCCGCCGTTTTCACCTTCTTTTCCCCAGTTATTCGTATTATTTCCTGAAGCTTTTATAAGAACTCCGCTGTTGTACGTCAGCTTTGTATTTTCCAGTGTCGCCTCGGCGTCTGTATTTGTTATATAGAACATTGGCCCTGTAGACGCATAAGTAAGGACTGAATCTGTCGCTGTGAACCGGGCCGTTCCCTCTTCGGCATCGCCTGATGTGCTCTGATAGAGCATCACTCCGTTTTCTCCGGCGCCTGTAAGTTCACTTTCCTCCAGCGTAATGGAGTTCTTGCCTTCCACGACGGCCGCCTGGCTCCCGGCCGCTGTCCCGGTCACACCTTTTACCGTAATGTTGCCGGTGGAATAAACACACGGGCTTCCTTCCCCCGCTGCGGATAATTTGCCGCTGTCAACCGTGATCGTCCCTTCCCCGCGGTCTGTGGCGACCGGCGCGCAGTGATCTCCTTCTGTAGTGATGTCAACATTGGTCGCTATCACACTGCCGCCATATGTGGCGTCCAGCCCTCTGGATGAATTTCCTTTTGTATGGATCTTTATATTATTTGCTGTGATCTTTGAATCTTCTCCTGTGGCAAAGATGGCATTGGAACCTTCGGAATCAGAGGTCAGTGTGATATCGCTGACGGTTGCAGTGCTTCCTCCGGCCGCAGCCAAAACTGCATTTACCGCATAAAAATTACTCTCGTCCGCGCTGCTGCTGCCGCCGGACTTATTGAGCACAGCATTCGTGAGTTCAAGAAATCCTCCGTTTTTTACGAGGACCGCATTTTCGTCCGCGGCCTCAGAGTTGTATGTCTCGCCGTCTGACATCTCTTCTTTTCCGTCTACCGTATACACTCCGGAAAGCTCCACGGTACCTTCCGCTGAACCTGACAAAGCACCGCCGTCCATACTTCTGAGCGTAATACTTATTACGTTTTCTCCCTGCATCTCAACGGTTACGATATCTCCTTCTGTCAGGTCATCCAGCGATGCCTCCGTCGTTTCCGGCTGCCCGGCGCCTTCTTTTTTGGAGCCCTCATCACTATCTGCGTCCGATTCCTTTTTGCCCTCACTGTTTTCTCCGCCCTGCGGCGCAGCAGGCATTCCGCTTATCTTTTCTACCTTTGTCTCATCATCTGCCGTTATCGTCTTCTCTTCTCCCGTCAAAGTGATGCCGCCGGGACCGCCCTTGGGCATGTCACTTCCGCCGGGAGCTTCGCCGTCCGGGACCTCACCTTTTGCCGCACCGCCGCCATCATCCGCCTCTTCGTCGGAAGCGGTCTCCCCCTCCGGTTTTTCAGGCGGCGTTTCTTCCTTTCCCGATGCCGCGCCTTCTGCCGGCGCTTTTCCACCGTCAGGTGCCTCCCCGTCCGGTTTACCTTCTTCCGGAGCCTCACCCGCCTCAGGCGCCTCCCCAAGTGCCAGCGTGATGTTGCTTCCGTCTATCTCCGTAATTTCCCCATACAATGTCTCTGTCTTTTCTTCTGCGCTTCCCTTCTGGCATCCAGACACGGCCATAGCCGTCAGGAGTGTCCCTGCCAGAACACAGACAACGCCTCTCTTCATATCGTTCACCCTTTCTGCCGCAGCTGTCATCGTGTATCGGCACGGTATTGCCGTCCGTCATGTCACGGGCAGCACCGCACTGCGTAAATTCAACATTTACTATATACGGATAATTTGGTAAAAATATGATGATACTGTGTTTTTTCTGTGTTCGGATGCGCAATAAAGTTCTGTATTATCCCCGCAGTGTTGCGATGAGCCGCTTGTGGTTCAGCATCAGTTCAAGTCCTTCTTCAATGGAGCGGACACATACATCCACCTCTCTGATCAGCTTGCCGCACATTCCTTCCGAATCCATCACTGCGATGGACAAAGCAGCCATCCTGCACATGAGCTGGTCATTTCTTCCGTTTCCCATGCAGGCACAGTTCTCTCTTCCCAGAGATTCCACGATGGCGTCCTTTGCTGCCATCGCGTTGCCGGATGGAAAGGTCTCTATCTTTACGGGCAGGCCTTCGCACTCTTCCATGGCGCTTCCATAAGTATCGGCCGTCAGTACATAGACCTCCAGCTCTTTTGATAAAGCTTTCAGCTGTTCCCGCACCCCCTGGGGAATCTTTCCGTCCACCGCGATCGTTCCATTGTAATCAAGCACCAGATATTTCAGATCCAATATTTTGTAATCGGGAATATCTATCTTCATTGTTTTACCTCCTTATGTTATGTCATAATCAACCGTTTTCCTAACATTTTACAGTATTTCCTGTTTAAATCCAATACATTTTCATTATCTGGACAACTTTATTTTGCGGCACGTATGTGCTTTGACACTTTCAATGAAATCCGCTATATTATACTATGGCAAATGTAAGAAAAACCAGCATAAAGCTGGTATGAACCGGAGGTATCAATTATGAATTTAAATTCACTCGCTCTGCTTCAGCAGATGAAAAATCAAATAGGAAAATTTAAAACGAGACATCCGAAATTCCCATTGTTTTTGAATGCAGTTTCTGAGAATGCACTTCTGGAGGGAACTGTCATAGAGATCACCGTGGCCGCACCCGGCGGGCAGAATTATACTTCAAATATAAAACTGATGCCGGAGGATATTGAATTGATCCAGACTCTGAAAAAAATGGATCAAATTAACTGACTTTTTCCGAAATTTCCATAGGGGTCAGACCCCTTTCAACGCAGGGGTCTGACCCCTATGGAAATTTCCTCCTCATGGCCCGAATTTTTTCTTTTGTTTCTCTTGACACCTGTCTTGATTCGCATATCTTCTGAAGTGCCTTATTATATGTAAAATCATCCAAAACCGTATCGCTCAGAAATGCCTCTGTGCGGGAAGAATCATATACATAGTACATGGACACGGCCCAGGCTGCGGCCATCTTTACATAATATGATCCGTTCTGTATCTTTTCTATGGACCGGAGCGCCTGTTCGATATGTGTATCGTCAATATAATAATTTATGAGCATCACTACAGCAAAGCGGATATCGTACGTCCGCTCTGACGTAAGGTATCCCTGAATGTAGTCCCACATTTCCTCCGGGTATTCTTTTGTTACCTTAAGGCCGGCGCAGAAGCTGTCACATACAGACCAGTTATCTATCTTTGGCAGAAAATGGTCTGTCCACGCTTTGATTTCCTGGATATCGGCTTTGGCATAACCGATGACCATTCCCTGAAGCATGATCTCTTCAAAGCTTTCATCTAAAGCCGTCCGAAGATAGCCGCGCCAGTCTTCTTTTGCCAGCTGTTTTGCCAGTCTGCGAAGCTTAGGCAGGCGGACGCCGATGAGATGCTCCGCGGGCATCTCTGGTATGAGAGAACTTGCAAATTTTTGAAATTCTGGTTCTGCCATCTTCTCCAGAATTTTTCTGATTTCTTTGTTATCCATCGTTCTATCCTGCTTTCTCTGTCTCAATCCGTTTGGCCCTGAGCTTTCCATACCATGATAAACTCTTTTTCCTTCGTATTTTCATCGACAGTTTCTGACTTTATTCGGAACCTCTCGTGCTCGTAAAAGCGGACCGCCCTCTTATTCTTCTCATAGACAGTCAGCGTCAGCGACTGCCTTATCTTCTTGACATGCGCCATGAGCGCACTGCCGATCCCTGCGGACTGCGCGGTGCTGCTCACAAAGATACCTCCCACATCATTTCCGCAAAGCCCTATAAAGCCCCTGATCGCTCCGCCGATGTCTTCTTCCCATACGTATACTTCTGCCTTTGATATCATATCCCTCACAGACTGGACATTATCCTCCCAGTAACTTTGTGAAATAAAATTGTGAGCCCTCATATTGGTATCCAGCCAGATTTCCATTACCACATCTAAATCTTCTGCCTTCATTTTCCGTATTGTATGCTCTGCTGTCATTTTCTTTTCCTGAATAATGCGATAATAAGCTGTATGACCAACAGTGGCGTTACGATAAAGCAAAACCCGCACAGCACCCGAAGTGTAAAACTAAGTCCGGAGTCTCCCAGCAGTCCAAAGCCTATACTTGCCGCCAGAGCGCTGAATATAAATGTCACAATGCTCAGAATAATGATACCGCTTTTTTCTTTCATTCCCTATTCCCTTCCTTCTCTCTTTATTGCTGCAGTTGTGTCTTAATTCCTATTATAGCAAAATGACGTACAAATGTATAATCAAACAAAGAGTCTGGTTAAAACCAGACTCCTGCACATGACGGCCTTTACGTATACGCGAACTTTGGATTCTTTCTCATCTCCCGCTATTTAATAAAAAATCCCGCTGTTTTCATATTTTTATCAAATGAAATCGTAAACTGGACTTTTCGTTCCTCATACTTCGCCTTCACTACGACCACTGCAAACTCCTGCTCCGTATCCTTATCCTCTCCCCCGGCCACCGCCTCATTTTCAAAGCTCTGAAACGCACCTAGTTCTTCTATGACAGGCTGGATCTCTTCTGACATTTTCTCTGCCGGAAGTGCTGTTTTGAGCTGGGCATTCCATTTTTCTTCCGTCAGTTTCTCATACTCTCCTGCATTTACCAGATCGATGACCTCTTCCGCAGCCTTTTTCACTTCATTTTCATCGAAATCATCCGGCAGCTCCTGACTCCTGGAGCAGCCTGTAATACCGCCCACCAGCAGCAACACACCTAATGCCGCAAAAAATTTCTTCATCTCATTTCCTCCTCTGTCTTTTTACTATCTGTTCTCAATGCTGCTTTCATTCCTTCCCCGCCGCAGCTTCCGGACGTGGAATCGTGATACTTACCGTAAACACACTGTCTCCTTCCTCAATGTCCATCCCCCCTCCGTAACGCTTAAGCGTCTGTTTTACATTGCCAAGTCCGAGCCCCCTATGTCCCGAATCGCCCCTGTTCCTTTTGCCGTTCTGTTCTGGATCGTATGAATTACATATTTTCACAACATTAAAGTCACGAAAGGCATCCGCCTTCACGGATATGTATTTCCTCCCCCCGAACTGCTCCGCCGCTTCCAGCGCATTGTCCAGAAGATTGGCAAACACCGTCGTTACATCCATATCCTTCATATGATGAAGCTCCACTGCACCTATCCTGACCTCCATGTCAATGTTCCTCTGCCGTGCGGTCTCTGCTTTGTCATTTAGAATAATGTTCAGCATATGGCAGTCTGTATACAGCCGCTGTCCGAAACGGTCCAGCATTTTGTGCATATCCTTTGCGTATGCATTGCCCGCTTCACTTTCATTCATATGGTAGAGTGCCTCTATTGACTGGAGATGATTGCGCATATCATGGATAAGCTTCCTCGACGACTCGTACTTCTGCTCGATCCTTTCATAATAGCGGTACTGCATCTCACTCTGCCTCTGGAACAGCCTCAGTTCTTCCCTGAGCTTCCGGTTCCTGGACTGGTAAGAAAATAAATACAGTATATAGAGATTCATGAACACAAGGCAGCAGATATCCACAATGATTAAGAATACGCCGTACAATTGTATATACACGTTACCGAGGACAAAGAAGGAGGCGATAATGAACGCACTGATAAGCGGAGGGAGAAAAAGCCCCGCAAACTGAAAACCAGTCACATCTTCAAATTGTCTGCGGTTCAGCAGCGCCGTCCAGACTCCTGTCAAAAGCAGGGCGGCCGGCTGCTTGATGATAAGCGCTATGTTGGCCGAATAGAGATCAAAACCCGGCAGTCCCCACTGTGACACAATGAATCCGAGTACGAGGTAAATGATAAACAACTGCATGAGGACAAACGTGACCGGGTAGAGAAAATAATAAAACAAATACATGCGCCGGTCATTATACATATTATGTCCGATGAGCATAGTCGCGGCGATCATGAATACAATCGCAGGAACATTCGCATATGCTGTAGATCGAAAGCCGTAAGCCAGCCCGGTATATCCCGCCCAGAACCCGAGAAACGCCAGCGCTCTGCTTCTTGCCGGCTTATTGATATTCCCCTTTGTATGACTTGTAAAATACCACGTACAGACTGTGACGGACACGGTTTCTGACACAGCCAGAATGATATTGCATGCAGCCGACTCCATAAAGCCCACCTGCGCCACCTCCTGTCATAATATTTTGCTGTTTATATCAGAGTATGTGTCATATATATTCCGCCTGCAGTCTGCCAAGTTTTCCCCGGAACTGCGTGGAGCGCTTTTGTGACAGCGGTATGATATCACCGTTGACCATATAAATATCATACCCTTTGATAGATTTTACGTGATAAAGGTTCACGGTAAAGCTTTTATGCGGCGCCGCAAATCCATACCCTTCCATCCGCCTGGCCAGTTCGCTTATCTTCCCCTTCAGGATATACTCTCCGCTTTGTGTCACCATGCGTATCTTCCGGCTTACATATTCCATATAATATATATCATATACGTCCGTCTCAATGGTACCGCCAAAGGCCGCAAAGTGAAGAGTCCGCTTCTGTTCTCTCTCCCGCCCGTAGGCACACGCCTCGGAAAACTGTCTTCTGATGTCCTCTTCGCTGACAGGCTTCAGAAGAAAGGAAAACGGATGGACATTAAAAGACTGCCTCATATAATCTTCATACCCCGTGACATATATGATCCTGACACTCCGATCCGACTTTCTGATTCTGGATGCTGTCTCCAGTCCGTCCATTCCGGGCATGTCAATATCCAGAAACAGCACATCATAGCCCGTATACCCGTCAAGCAGTTCCATACCGCCGGCGAACTCACTTATTCCGCACTCTGTTCCGGAATTTTCTACTGCTCTTTGGATAAGCCTGCGTATATTGAAATCATCGTCACATATCGCAACACGGTACATTTGTTCAGCCCTCTCTTTTCTTCCTGTCTAAATTATATAGAAAAATAGTTACACCGACAATATGAATGTCTTCAAATACAGAATTGCGTGCTTAAGTTACAGCTCCTTGTTGTTTTGTTGCGTCTCGAAACCTGACATACTGTTGTCAGATTACATATGATAAAATGGGATAAAAAAGGAGATCATAAAATGGATTTTATAAAAGTAGATGACACTAATATTGAGAAAGAACATATCTGCTGCTGTATCACAAACAAAAAAGGAGAAAACTGCGTTTCCTCAAAAAAAGAATGGATGCAGGGCTGTCTGAAGGACGGGCTTGTGTTTTTGAAAGCAGATGTGAGGGGAAAAGTGTTCATCGAATACATGCCTGCCGAAAATGCCTGGTATCCGATCGACGCGCCCGGTTATATGCACATCAACTGTTTCTGGATATCCGGACAGTATAAGGGCAAAGGATATGCCAACCAGCTTCTGGAGCAGTGCATTGAGGATGCAAAGAAAAAAGGAAAATGCGGTATCACGATAATCTCTTCCGAAAAAAAGAGAAGCTTTCTGCCAGACCCGGACTATATGAAATATAAGGGATTTACTGCCGCAGACACCGCCAGCCCTTTTTTCGTCCTCTATTATCTTCCATTTACCGACAGCGCGCCTCTGCCCCGGTTTAAAGAATGCGCCAGGTCAGGGAAGATAGACGAGCAGGGAATGGTACTGTACTACACGAACCAATGTCCCCATACGGCCAAATACGCTCCGCTTCTCAGCTCCATTGCCGAACAGCACGGAACCTCTGTATCGGTCCGCAAATTAGAGACAGCCGCCCAGGCGCAGAACGCACCGTCTCCTTTTACAACATATAGTTTCTATTACAACGGTCAGTTTGTAACAAATGAAATATTCAGTGAAAAGAAATTTGAAAAATTTCTGCAGGCACACGGATTATAACGTTCAGATAACAGACAGTACGCGCTGCGGTTCAGCAGAGCTTTTGGATCTCCTCCAGGAACCGCTCGCCGTACTTTTCATACTTATACTCACCTACTCCGGACACAGACAGCATGCCTGCCCTGTCTGCCGGTTTTTCCACACACATGTGGACGAGTGTCTTATCGGAAAATACGAGATACGGGGGCACTTTTTCTTCTCTTGCGATCTCCATCCTGAGCTCCCTCAATTTCTCAAACATAGGCTCGTCAGCCGCAGAAAGACCTGCTGTTTTTTTCTTTTTGCCCTTTGTCTCTTTGTGCTTTTTCGTTTCTTTCTCTGCCTCTTTAGGCATTTTCATCGTGATCTGTTCTTCCCCGCATGTGATCTGTCTGGATTTTTCAGTCAGCTTCACAATACTGTAGCCATCTGTCGTCAGCATCAGATATTCTTTCAGCAGCAGATGATTGATGATCTGCCTCAGACGGTAAAGGGGCACTTTTGCCAGCACACCGTACTGCGGATTTTCATCCATCCTGTACTGGCGTATTTTTGCCGTATTAGCGCCGTGTACCGTGTCCAGTATAACATTGATGCCGTAACGCTGACGGCACGCGGATACACAGTTAACGACAGCGGCCGCGCTCTCTGTGACATCTACAGTCTCGAACTGTGACAGACAGTTGCTGCAGTTTCCGCAGTAATTTTCCCCGTATTCCCCAAAATAACGAAGGATATAATCCCGCAGACATTCATTTGTAAAGCAATAGAATGTCATCTTTCTCAGCCGCTCCCGGTCTCTTTCCTTCACAACCTCTGCCGTAAATTCATCCAGCTCGTCATTCTCCCTGTTATTGTCTATAAACAGCTGATTGGTCACTACATCCTGTCCGCCGTACAAAAGTATGCATTCGGAAGCTTCTCCGTCTCTTCCTGCTCTGCCGGCCTCCTGATAATAGCTCTCCATATTTTTGGGCATATTATAGTGCACGACATATCTTACGTTGGATTTGTCTATTCCCATGCCAAAAGCATTGGTGGCCACCATAATATCTGCCCGGTCATAAATAAAGTCTTCCTGGTTTGACTTCCGTTCCCCGTCGCCGAGACCTGCATGATACCTTGTGACGGAAAACCCTTCAGCCTGCAGCCTTGCACACACATCTTCCACATATTTCCGGGTCAGACAGTAAATGATGCCGCTCTCTCCTTTATGCCGCTCTACATAGTTTAACAGCGCGGCAAATTTATCTTTCGGCGACTGCACCGCAAAGTACAGATTCGGACGGTCAAAACCTGTGGTCGTGACAAGCGGCTCCCGGAGCCTCAGTATATCTGCGATGTCCGCTCTGACCTCCGCCGTTGCGGTTGCAGTAAACGCACTCACTACGGGCCGTTTCGGCAGTTTCTCTATAAACGTAACGATCTTCAGGTAACTCGGCCTGAAGTCCTGCCCCCACTGCGACACACAGTGCGCCTCATCTACCGCTACCATGGAAATATCCGTGTGCATTGCAAAGTCGAGGAATTCACCGGTATCCAGCCGCTCCGGGGCCACATAGATGATCGGATAGCGGCCTTCCTTTGCATAGCGCAGCGCAGTATAATACTGATTCACCGTAAGAGAGCTGTTCAGGTACGCGGCATGCACGCCGGCCTGATTCAATGCCTCTACCTGGTCTTTCATAAGCGATATAAGCGGCGAGACCACGATCGTAATACCGCCCATAAGCAGCGCGGGTATCTGGTAGCAGAGAGACTTGCCCGCCCCGGTCGGCATGATGCCCAGCGTGTCCCTGCCCTCAAGTATACTGTCGATCAGTACATTCTGCCCGTCCCTGAACTCATCGTATCCGAAATATTGTTTTAAAACTTCGTATTTATCCATTATCGTATCACAAAACCCTCTGACTATTCTGTCCTTTTATTCTCTCTGTATTTCTTTGCCTGCTCTTCCCAGTACCTCTTATCGTCTTCATTGATCTCACGCAGCACCTTGCACGGGCACCCTGCGGCTATCACCCCTGACGGGATATCTTTTGTCACGACGGCGCCGGAACCTATCACCACATTGTCACCGATACTTACGCCCGGATTGATGACTGTGCTGCCGCCGATCCACACATTGTTTCCTATGGACACCTTGCTGCCAAATTCCAGCTGCGTATTGCGGATTCCGGCGTCAATAGGATGGCCTGCGGTATATACGCACACCCGCGGTCCCCAGAATACATTGTCACCGATACTCACACTGCACACATCTACAATGATACAGTCATAATTCGCATAGAAATTGTCGCCTATTGAGATGTTTTTGCCGTAATCACAGCGGAACGAAGGCTCAATGTACAGATTCTCCCCCGTCTTTCCAAACAGCTCCTTCAGCAGCTGTGCGCGGTACTCCGCCTCTTCCTCCGTCGTATTATTAAACAGTCTTGTGAGTCTTTTCGCACGCATAAATTCTTCTGTAAGTTCCTCGTCCTTTGCAATATATAATTGTCCCGACAACATCAATTCTTTCTCTGTCATATTCGCCCTCCATCTCTGTTTTATGTATTGTCTCTCTTCCTTCTATGAACCTGAAGACGGTAAGTACGGCCTTAACACACCGGCCACATTGCTGATAGGCATCGTCTGAAGCCACACCTTGCCCGGACCTGTGATGATGGTATTAAATATCCCCTCTCCTCCGAACAGCATATTCTTTACCCCCGGCACAGTCTTAATCTCCATACTGCACGTCGCCGACATTGCCGCCAGGTGGCCTGTATCTACCACGATCTGTTGTCCGGGCTGAAGTTCGTATTTTATCACATGGCCGTCGAACTCGGCAAAGACCGTACCGTACCCACCCGCCTTCTGCATAATAAAACCTTCTCCTCCGAACAGCCCTGAACTGAACTTTTTATTAAAAAATACGGACAGCTCCACACTAGCCTCCCCTGCCAGAAACGCACTTTTCTGCAGTATCATTTCCTGTCCGGGCCCCACCTGAAATGCTTCCACGGATCCGGGAAAGCTTGACGCAAATGCGATCATACCCTCTCCGCCCTGCGCCGTATAAATATTCTGGAACATGCGCTCCCCGGAAAACATCCGGCCGAACGCTTTCCCGATACCGCCGTTGGTCGTTGTTTCCATTAACATGTTCGGGGACATCCAGGCCATACCGCCGCCTTCTGTGATCATTTTTTCTCCGGCCTCTAGCTGGCAGATAACTACCGGCAGCGTCTCTCCCTGTATTTCGTATTTCATATTCGCATCCTCCTTTTTTACCAAGTATAACATAAGTGTCACATCATTCAAGAATTCTTTCCGAAGATGTGTTAAAATAACATCATCGTAAAATATTATCTGCGGAGGAGACTTTATAATGCCAAAAGAACAGGAACAGCGGCACGTATACTACGACCGTGATCTAAAGATAGAAGCATACAATTTAAGCGGCATCGTCCAGAAATTCCCCAACCATTTTCATGAATTCTATGTGATCGGTTTTGTGGAGGGCGGCAGCCGGCACCTCTGGTGCAAAGCGCAGGAGTATGACCTGACAGCGGGGGATCTTATTCTTTTCAATCCCCATGACAATCATTACTGTGCACCGCTTGGCGGTGAGATTCTCGATTACCGGGCTGTCAATATTCCTCCGGATGTGATGGAGAAGGCAGCGTCGGAAATAACAGGGAAAAATTTTATTCCCCATTTTACGCAGAATGTTGTGTATCAAAGCGACATCACCCAGTCACTCGGAAGACTGTATGACGCCATCCTGAAAGGAGGGCCCCGTATGGAGCGGGAGGAAGCTTTTTTCTTCCTTCTCCACCAGGTGCTGGAAGACTACGCAGCTCCTTTTGACGAGGCAGAGCTTATCCAGCCCAACCCTCAGGTACAGATGCTGTGCAGCTATATGGATGAACATTTCTCCGAAAATATCACTCTGGACGACCTGCTCACCATGACAAGCTTTGGAAAATCCTACCTTATACGCTCATTTACACGCCAGGTAGGTGTCTCCCCTTACCGTTACCTGCAGACCGTCCGCCTTGGACGGGCTAAAAAGTTTCTGGAACAAGGTGTCCCGCCCATCGATGCATCCGATATGGCAGGATTTTCCGATCAGAGTCATTTCACAAATTTTTTCCGGGATTTCACCGGGCTTACGCCCAAACAGTATCAAAGAATATTTACAGATTCCAGACACGCCGCTTCGCCTGAAGCAGTGCTTACGGGAACAGACCATGATGAGAGAGAGGAACCGTAACTGACATGACAGAAAAGAATGTATCACGAGGCCATCTGGCCGCCTTTATAACTATATTTATCTGGGGCACGACCTTCATTTCTACAAAGGTGCTCCTGAAAAGCTTTACACCAATTGAGATCTTGTTTATCCGGTTTTTGATCGGCTATGCCGCACTGTGGTGCGTACGCCCGAAATTTATGCCGTTAAGGGGCCGAAAACAGGAAGGAATCTTTCTCCTTGCAGGCCTGTGCGGCATCTGTCTCTATTACCTTCTGGAGAATATATCCTTGACGTTTACCCAGGCATCCAATGTGGGCGTTATCATCTCAACAGCCCCTTTCTTCACAGCAATACTTACGAAACTTGTCTCCAGGGAAAAGGAACAGCTCGGCCTCCCCTTCTTTCTCGGATTCATAGCTGCCATGGCCGGGATCTGCCTGATCAGCTTTTCAGACGGCGGGGCGAGCCTGAATCCGACCGGGGATCTCCTCGCGCTGCTGGCCGCTTTTATCTGGGCCTGTTACTCTGTGCTGACGAAAAAGATCTCTGGTTACGGATACTCTACAATTGAAACTACAAGAAGAGTTTTTTTCTACGGCATCATGTTCATGGTGCCTGTCATGTTCTTCTCCGGCTTCCGTCCTGACATGAAAGCACTGCTCGTCCCGGTCAATCTCGGAAACATACTCTTCCTTGGCCTTGGCGCCTCAGCGCTATGCTTTGTGACATGGAACGCTGCCGTTCGCATCCTCGGCGCAGTGAAAACGAGCGTCTATATCTATCTTGTTCCTGTCATCACCGTGACAGCCTCCGTACTCATCCTGAAGGAGCAGATCACTTTAAAAGCCTGCATTGGTATGCTGCTGACTCTGGCAGGCCTTTGGATATCAGAGCATAAATGGGAATATAAAAGAAAGAGTCCCTGTTATACAATTAACAAGTAGCGTCAGCAAAACGGTAAATAATCCGACCGGCGCAGGACAGGTGGCAGATGTAAAGTTCAATCTTGCACATCCATGCCAGCCACCTGTTCCTCCTCCGTATGTTTCATTTATTCCAGTTCCATTTCTTTTATAAGTTCCTCTATTTTGTCTGTACTTTCTTCAAGGGCATCAGCGATCTCTTCGACGGATTTTCCCTTTTCAAGTTTCTTTTTGATCAACTCTATCAATTGTTTTTTTGCTCCTTGCTCTAGTCCTTCCTTTCTTGCCTCTTCTTTTTCATAGTATTTTTCTTCCCAAGCCTGCATATATTTCACCCCGACTTCCTCACTGTTTCTTACCTTCCGGACCCGGTCATGAATACGCTTTATCCGCTCACTTCCTGTCTGCTCAGCCGCCTCGTCCGTCGTATGCTCCACATAGTACAGAAACTGTACGAGCTCCGCCGGAACTTCGTCCTCATTCTTCCCCCGGGTATTCAGAAATATCCGTGTCGCTCCGTCTTCAAGGACGCACTTAGGCTCCTCCACACACACGGGACGAAAGGTGTAACGATATTTTCCGAAGCCAAACAGATCAAAGGGTGTTATCATAATAATATATGACTCATTCAACGCACTGTAATCCGGAACCCCAGGTTCCAGCAGGGAGATATCGACCAGCGACTGGTAGTACCTGCTCCTCTTAGACAGGTCTGCCCTGCGCTGCTTCTGCATCTCTGTGTTATAAACTGTCTTTTCTACATCCATAGAAAAGACATCCATCCGGATGGAGCGGGCCTCCGGCGAGATCCTCAGTTCTTTTTCCGCCTCATTTTGATCCAGAAGCGGAATCTCTCTGCCAAAGATAATGCTCAGCGCCTCCCTGTGCGTCAGCGGATCTTCCATCACTTCCTCAAACAGAAATCGGTCCGTAAGATTTAAGTTATTTAATGGTATCAGTTGTTGTCTTTTGTTCATATGATTCTCCTTTATTTTATCATAGATCACCGGCAGTTAACAGACAAAAAGCGCAAGAACAACGCACACAGGCATCCCTCCTTCATATTTAGATTTGACACAAGCATCGGATACGTACGGCGAACTGCCGCTAATGAAATCAGAACTTCAGAATGTTTGATTTGTGCTCATATGGTACCACAACACAGTGATCTGTTCAAGTAGTATCATAATTTTATTACGTGAATTCAAAATATGACAGTGTACAGCGCAAAAGAGAAAGTATAGAAACGCAGGCTGCTCGTACACTTCTATTCTTTCTCTGCCGTTCTACATTTGCTTCAGTGCTTCTACCATGTTAATACGTGGTATCTTCCTCGATACGACCCTGCTGACCACAAAAGATAATGCAAGCGTCCCCGCAGCGCTCAGGAGCCACGATGCAGTCCTTATAAACACAGGTACATCCATGGATTCAGGGATAGTGGACAACAGGTAATACAGCAGGCCGTATCCCGCAGGCATCCCAAGCAGGATTCCCAGCGCCGAAAGCCATACGTTCTGTTGGATCATGATCTTCCGAATCTTTTTATCTGCAAATCCGAGCACTTTCATAGTCGCAAATTCCCGGTAACGCTCCATATATGACAAAATGCCAAGATTGTAAAGCATAACGCTTCCAAGAATTACGGCTCCAAGCACAAGCAGCATTATCATCATAACCATTCCATCCATCATGGAATCCACACCCTCGACCAACTCTCTCTGATGAGATATACTGCATTGCTCCTCATATGTTCCAAATCCATTTGCAGGTTCTTTTCCAATAACAGCAGTCGGCTTATATACCTGTCCCGCAGCCTCATAATCTGACCTTTGCATGATGATTCCCTGGCTGAGCGGTGTCCGGACAATGGCCTTTACCTCAGAGCATATATACGATGTGCCTCCCGCCGGTTTCCATGTGAGGAAGCCGCCTTTCCTGATTCCGAGACTGTCTGCCGTCTTTTTTGACAGCGCCACGCCCCCGTCCACGGCAGTAAATGTATCCAGATTCTCCGCCAGCTTTAAATATCTTGTACTCTCAGATACTGTAAGAGCAACTTCTTTCTCCCCTTTTTTCCCTCTTTCCCTGTCTGCACCTTCCCCGGATGTGCCGCCGGTAAGAATGGACGCGCTGCTCTCCATCAAATATTCCCCGTCTGTCATTGCAAGCAGTTCTTTCTGTCCTTTTTCTTCCGGCAGATCTGTTATCTTGCATTCATAATTCTGCTGTTTGGTAAATGTCCAGTCAGACAGATTCACAAACGTATCGTAGAGCGCAAAAGCACAGAACAGAAGTGCCGTACAGCCAAGGACACCGCACAGGCTCATAAAGCTTCTCAGTCTGTTTCTGGCAATATCCCTGAGGTTCCATCTGCCCGCAAATCCGAGCAGTTCCATTGTCCCGGGGAACTGCTTTCCGCCTGCAAAAGGCATATCTGTATATAGAATGTCCGCGGCATTTGGCTTCAAATACCTCCTGCATATAAAGAAACTGATAAGCACACAGAATACTGTACAGCCCAGCGGAAGCAGGTAATAAACAGGCGGAAGATATCCTCCCCATACCGGGATCACATACATTTGCCGCATAAACTTGTAGATAAGTCCCGGAAGGAACCGGTAGCCACATATAAACCCGCCCAGCGCTCCGGTAAGGCAGATAAATGCATTGTGAGACAGATAATGGAGGATCAGTTTCTTTTTAGTGAAGCCTAATGCCTTCAATATCCCTATCTGCATCTTCTCGTTTTTCAGCATCCGGTGCATGGTCGTCATGACGATCATCACTGCGATCAGAAGAAAGGCCGCCGAGAAAGCCGTTCCTATCGTCTGATGCTGTTTTATCTCATCTTTCACCATGGATATTGCAGGATGTTCTGCCCTTACAATTGTCTTGACTTCCTTTTCCCCGAGTATATCCTGTATGATCTGTTTTCTCTGAACACCTGCAGTTATTACCGCCGCCTCATTATAATGAAGCGGGACTCCTGCGGGCAGCAGCTTCGGACTTATCCAGGCAAACCCCGTGTTCTTATGCTCCGGCATCATTTCGCCTTCGGATGCCCCGTATATATATTCCGGACTATAGACGAGACCAAGGATCTCCCCTTTGATTTCCATGTCTTTGTAGTCCAGCTCGATCTGCCCGCCCACCTTATAGCTATTTTCCCGGGCGTACAGGGCGTCCAGCCAGATTCCTTTTTTACTGCTGTCGTAAGCAATCCCTTTCTTTACATAGAGCTTTGAAATATGGCTGCTCTGCGCCATATAACATTGTAACGTGGATTCTTTATTTCCTGCCGGAACCATCGGAAGTACCATCCTGCCTTCTGCTTCGTTAATCCGGACATCATTTCTGATTTTATCAATGTCTCTGCCGGTCAGATCACCATACGTCCACATATCTGCCATATTCTGCTCATCTATATAAGTTTGAAAATGTTCTTCCAGGCCTCTCCATTCACCGGTAATTCCGGAAAAAAGGAAACAGCCGACAAACATCATGAGAAAAATGGCCATAAACTGAACTTTATTTCTGTGTATATCCCTCAGCATCTTTTTTGTCAACATTACCATTCCACCTCTTCTATACTGACAGGATGTTCATTTACCCGGTTCTCGACTATCTGCCCGTTTTTCACCCTCACTAACCGGTCTGCAGCTTTGGCAAGATTCGCGTTATGGGTGACGATAAGTGTTGTGCGTCCTTCTTCCCTGCACAGCCGTCTAAGTTCTGACAGCACCATACAGCCGGTCTCACTGTCCAAAGCCCCTGTCGGTTCATCGCAAAGCAGCAGATCGGGATTCTTTGCGAGCGCCCTGGCAATGGACACCCTCTGCTGTTCTCCACCTGAGAGCTGCTCCGGAAACTTCCGCCCATGTCCTCTGAGCCCTACTTTTTCCAGCGCCTCATCCGCAGGTACAGCATCCTTTTTCAGTTCTTTCATAAGCGCCACATTTTCCCGGACAGTCAAGGTCGGAATCAGGTTGTAGAACTGGAACACAAATCCTATTTTTTCTGCTCTATATGTGGACAACTCTTTTTCATTCATCTCAGAAATATCTCTGCCTGCGATCTTTACTTCTCCTTCATCTGCCCGGTCTATTCCGCCGAGAATATTAAGAAGTGTACTTTTTCCTGCGCCGCTTGGACCAAGTATGACAGTAAACTCTCCCTCTTCTACCGTAAAGGACACTTTATTAAGAGCATATAGCTTCTGTCCCCCGCTCTCATATATTCTGCTTACTTTTTCTAATGCCACGATACTCATTTTTCTGCCTCCTTCTGCTGTACGTAATACCGGATCACCAAACAGGACCTCATTTTTTTGCCCATCTCGTGGCTCTTATATTATCTGCTTTCAGAAGCCTTTTCAATAGCGCCTGCCGTATAAAAATCAGAACTTAACATTCGTTCACTTTAAAGATGAATGCTAAGTTATACCTTTGTCCTTCCCGAATATTTTAATATAAAAAAGACTGCCTTCTCGCATGAAGACAGTCCGGACTGCTTACAATATATCGCTCTCTCTGGCTTCTCTTTTCACCTTTGGCACAAACTTTTTGTCAAACGCATCCACCTCGTCTTCCTTAACCATGAAACTTTTATCAAAGTCATAGGTACCTGCACATGCTTTCAGATATCCTTCCTCCAACTCATTTACCATAAAAAATTCATTCTCTTTATCCCGGTCTGCCCCGGGCAGATAAATATCATATTTACTGGCAGGGACAAAACCAAATCTGCAGTAATATTGCGGGCTGCCTGTTATCATCACCGCCTTGATCCCTGTTTCCTTTGCTTTCTGTAATGTATAGGTGATTATTTTCCCGCCGATCCCCTTCCCCTGATGATCGGGGTGCACACTGACCGGACCAAAGGCAGCAATACTGCTGCACATCCTGCCGTCCTTATACATTCTGCTGTACACAATATTTGCAACGATTTTACCGTCTTCTGCCGCCACAAAATCCAGTTCTCTTATGAAGGCTTCACTTTCTCTCAGTTTATGAAGTACAAGATGCTCACAGCATCCCGGCTGATAAACGTTCCAGAATGCCTCCCTTGTCAGTTGTTCCACATCATTATGATCGATCTGTTCTTCCAGACGAAATATCATGGACAATTACCCCCATCTATTTTTATATTATTTATTTTACACGAAACTGCACACGGCTGCAATCAAAGTTTCTCTTCATTGACTGCCAGTCCCGTACATAGCATTTTAAAAACTTTGATAAATTCCTTCTGTGCATCTTCGGAGTCTTTGTGCTCAAGCAATACGTGACGGATACATAAGATAAATGTTGACGTTAGTATGTCGATATAGGGAGAATCGCTGTCTTTTAATCCGAGATGCCATGCCATATGGCTCTTAAACTTTTTTACAAACTCCTCCCGTTTCTCAACAAACTGTGTCGTTCTTAAGTCAAATAAAATCAGCAGTCTTTCATCCAGCAGACACTGAAATTCTTCATAATCCATTAAATCATTCATATTTTTCAGCGCATCCAGCAGTTCCTCCATTGAATATACTTTATCCTGCTGCTCAAGATGTCCTTCCGTAACTTTCGCAAGCTTTTCCAGAGGTTCTTTTAGTATCTCCGAAAGGATGGACTCCTTACTCGGATAATAATGATATATATTTCCGAGTGTTGTATTGGCTTTTCTGGCGATCACACGCATAGAAGCAGCTTCATACCCATGAAGCAGAAATTCTTTCTGTGCCGCTTTGAGTATCTCTTCTCCGATGCTTTCTTTCTTCGTCTGCATTTTACTACCTCCGTATAGACACATCTTAAATGCTTTCCACATCTTTTTCAATAATACAGGATGTATAAAAATCAATACTTAACCACTGTTCATTTTAGAAGAAATTTAATTCATTACTTTTCTTTTTTAACCACTGGTGGTATACTGTCGGTATGGGGTATTAGCGCAGTTGGGAGCGCGCAACATTCGCATTGTTGAGGCCACGGGTTCGAATCCCGTATACTCCATGTCGTGAAAAAACGTTAAGAATCCGCAATCCCTTTAGTATCAAGGGGTTGCGGATTTTACGTATATAGAATATATTTTCTGTTGATATTAAAATATGTTCTATATACGTTAATGTCTGAGAAATGGCAAAAAGGTGAGAAAACAACATTCAAACAGTTGTGTATACCGCAGTTTTAGGCCTATTACCGCAATAGAGAATTGTATTTTATCAAACAGAGCGGTATAATGGTCGAAAATATAAAATGATGGGACCGGTTTACCGACGTTCCAGCTGGAAGTCAGGACAACACCATGAAACAAAAACCTTATGGCCAATATGGGCAAAGGAGGGCATATTTCAATGGCAAAGCTTGTCAAGACTTGCCAAGTTCAAAAATGCGAGGTGTTATGAATGAAAATGCGTGAGGAATTTACCTGCCCTCTGGAACTGGTTCACGATATGATTAAGGGCAAGTGGAAACCAATCATTTTGTGGAGATTGCGATTAGGCGCAACCTCTCTTTCAAAACTGGAAAAAGACATTGATGGCATTACACAGAAAATGCTCCTGGAACAGCTCAAAGAGCTGATAGATTATGGTTTTGTCGGAAAGAAATCGTTTGAGGGTTATCCTCTCCATGTGGAATATTCTCTAACGGAAGGACAAGGCCGTGAGCTGCTAAAGGCCTTAACGATCATGCAGCATATCGGTATTGAATACCTAAAAAAACAAGGTAAAGAAAATGTGCTGATCGAAAAAGGCGTTGTTCCCGAATAAGATACTTACAAAAAAGTGGGTAATTTACTATTTGCCTCCATGTGGTTATTATGTAATTGAACAGAAACCATGTGGAGGTATTGTTATGAATGTAACAAGTACAGGAATTATTGATAATACTATTCAAGACAAATTTGGCGGGCGAGGAACACAATTTAATGAAAATGGCATCCCGACCTGTTCTCTGCCAATTAAAATTGAAAATGCCCCAAAAGAGACGGTATCATTCGCCCTTGTATTGGAAGATAAAGACGCCTATCCTGTTACAGGAGGATTTGTCTGGGTACACTGGCTGGCTGCAAATATCACACGAAGAGAACTAAAAGAGAACGAGAGCCAGAAAGCTCAAGACTTTGTGCAGGGGAACAACAGTTGGACGAGTATTCAAGGGAATCAGCAAAGCAAAGCGTTATCTTGTTTCTACGGAGGAATGACACCCCCAGACCGAGCGCATATCTATGAACTACACGTTTTCGCATTAGATAAATTGTTGGAGCTTAATAACGGATTTTTCCTAAATGAGTTGTATTCAAAAATGGAAGGACATATTTTAGCCCAATTCACATTAAAAGGCAGCTATGATAAAGTATAACACATCTTGTTTTGCTTTTTCGATTTCCCGACGATAAAAGCCGATCTTATCGTCCAGTTTCACAAGGAGGTTTTTCAATGGTACAGAAATCAGAAAAATACACAGTCATTACAGGGGCTAGTTCTGGTATTGGTTATGAGACAGCAAAAGCATTTGCCGCCCGCAGTAAAAACTTGATCATTGTCGCCCGCCGTCAGAATAATCTTGAAGCCTTAAAGAATGAAATCTTGCAGAAATATCCGGCACTGGATATTGTAATCAAAGTCACGGATCTGTCTATTTTGGAAAATGTATATCGTCTCTATACAGACTTGAAAGATTATTCGCTGGAAACATGGATTAACAATGCAGGCTTTGGAAACTACGACAGCGTGGCACAGCAAGATCTAAAAAAGATTGAAACCATGCTTCATCTGAATGTTGAAGCCCTCACAATTCTATCATCACTTTTCGTTCGGGACTACAGAGACATTGCGGGAACACAACTCATTAACCTCTCTTCTGCCGGAGGGTATACGATTGTACCTACCGCTGTCACTTATTGTGCTGCAAAATTTTATGTAAGTACGTTTACAGAGGGATTAGCACACGAACTAAGAGAAAGCGGCGCTAAAATGCAGGTAAAAGTGCTGGCCCCCGCCGCGACAAAAACAGAGTTTGGAAAAGTAGCAAACGATGTCAGCAATTATGACTATGATAAATTGTTTGGAACATATCACACCAGCCAGCAAATGGCAGCGTTTTTGTTGGAATTATATGATAGCAATAAAATAGTTGGTACAGTAGATAGAGAGAATTTTAGCTTTAAATTATGTGACCCGCTATTTTCCTACTCCGGTAACTCTAAACACAATCAAAAGACAAGTAAATAGTATGCGGTAATTCTGCCGCACGACGGCAAAAGGAAAAAGCCGTCTCAGATTATTTATTCCTCTGTTTTTCCAGCCTGCTTTATGAGCTGATTTATATATGTGCTCACTCCCGCCGCCAGGATCCCCTGGACGACCGCTGTAAAGAGCGCGATTGCAATATCCCGGGCCGTGGCACAGCTGGCCGTTGCCATTATCCAAATACCACACATGAAGATGCCGATAATGCCAAGGACCAGCGGTATGTACTTGTCCTTCAGAAACGCAGCCTGTTTGAACCACATACCCAAAAAATATAATGCGATCGCAACAGTCATCAGTTCCGGTTTTATATAATTCATAATTTGTTCCATAATTTTTTTCCTCCTTCTACTTGCCGCTAATAAGGTCCGGCAGATCATACGAATCTGTTTTTGACAGTGTTATCTTATCAGCAGCTGCAGGGACAAAGAGGGACATGAACAAATATTGCTTATCTGCATATGTAAAAATCTTTCTGAATCAGAAATAGTTCTTTTGTTTATATGTCGTTACATTTCGGTTTATTTCTTTTTTCATCTATTTTCCTTTATTTTTATCTATTATAATCTTTTTTTATCTATATTTCTCCAAACCGTATCATAATGTATACAATATGCCTGTAAGGTCATAAGGAGGCATTATGAACAAACCAAGAGCTTTGCTGTTAAGGCTCGGGATACGGTCTACACTGAAGGGATTTCACTTCCTTCTGTACGCTCTGCAGCTGTGCTTGTCAAACGATGAGTACCTCCTTTCTATCTACAGAACTCTTTACATGGATACCGCAGTGCACTTCAAGACATCGAGAGATAACGTAGACCATTGTATCCGCACTGCCATTTCTAACTGCTGGTATAAAGGCAACCGGGAACTTCTTATAAGTATCGCCGGCTACGAACTTAAACAGAAACCAGCCAATGGAGAATTCATAGACATTCTCTATAATTACTTATATGAGGAAGCATAGGCCCATTTTACGGGCCTCTTTCTTTTCAACACCTTATCATTATTTGTCTGAATTTGTCGAATATTGTCGTTTATGCCTTTTTATCATCTGTTTATGTCCCTATTCTTCTATATATGAGCGCAGCGTATACAATTACTCTGTAAGGTCGTGAGGAGGCATTATGAATAAACCAAGAGCTTTATTACTAAGGCTCGGCATACGGTCTACGCTGAAAGGATTTCACTTCCTTCTGTATGCGCTGCAGCTGTGCTTATCAAACGAAGAATACCTGCTTTCTGTCTACAAAACTCTGTATATGGATATCGCGGCACATTTTGGTACTTCCAGAGATAATGTAGACCATTGTATCCGTACTGCTATTGCAAACTGCTGGTATAAAGGCAACCGTGATCTTCTTATAAGCATCACTGGTTATGAACTTAAACAGAAACCAGCCAACGGAGAATTTATTGATATTCTCTACAATTACTTATGCCAGGAAGGATAGGCCCGCTCTGCGGGCTCCTTTCTTTTGATCTCCTGATCGAGGTAAACCAGCGGTAGAGTCCCTGTTCAACCAGGAATCGGTTGATTCGCCCTCATAATACTCTTATACTGTTGCCAACGGCTGGCAAATACAGTAGAATTGAAACGAAGAGAGGTAAGAATATGGAAATCAATCAAAGTGAAAAAACGGGGAAATTCATTTGTGTCATGCGAAAAGAAAAGAATCTGACCCAAAAAGATCTGGCACAAAAACTTGATGTGACCGATAAAGCAATATCAAAATGGGAACGTGGAATAAGCTGTCCCGACATATCTCTATTGATCCCTCTGGCTAAAGTATTGGATGTGACTACCAGCGAACTTCTGAACGGAGAACGCGCGTCAGAAGAGCAGCCTGAACATGCGGAAGCTATGGTGGAAGAAGCGCTGCACTATTCTGACAGAAGTTCAAAGCTTAAGCTGAAAAGAAACAGACATATTATGTTGATCGTGCTGACCGCATCCTTTCTTATTGCGATAGTCACATGTCTGATCTGCGACTTCTGCCTGAACAGCTCACTGTCCTGGTCTTTGATCGTCATTGTCTCCCTCCTTTTTTGCTGGGTATTTCTTCTGCCTTCTTTTAAGGCAAAAAATAAAATCATCAAAAAAACACTCGCCGCGGCGAGTGTTCTCGTGATACCTTATCTGGCAGCCTTAAGCCTGATATTGAAACAGCCGCTTGTTTTTACTCTTGGCGCCTGCATATCAGTCATCACTGCTATCGTACTCTGGTGTATTTACATTGTTTTTTTCATTCTTCCCGGCAGAAAACTGTGCGCAACAGGAATATCGTTTCTGCTGGCCATACCTGCAAGCATCGGAATAAACCGCGTGATCTTTTTATTTACCCGGCAGCCGGGGCAGACATTTTCAGAATATTTGATGAACACGCTCGGCCTGTCTGTATTAGCGGCCGTCTGCTTTGGCGCACATTATCTTAATTCACGCAGAACAGAATAGGATAGGACAGAGCCTGCTGCGGCTGACTAATCCGGCTGCCGTCTTTCGGACAGATAGTTCTCAACTTCGTCAGAAGTCAGCCGGCGGACCTCTGTATCCGGATATTCTACAAATCTGCCTGCAGTAAACAATGGTTCTGCCTGTGTAGCCTCTTTATCTCTGTTCTTTCTGAGATAATCCTGAAAATCTTCAGAACACGCAAAGATTTTATAGGAGACCCGTCCTTTGCTGTTTTTCATCTCATATATACCGCACGGCCGCTTTACTGTATAGTCAGCGGTTCTTAAATACAATCTCGCTATCTCCAGCGACTTGAAGGGAAAATTCCATCTCTGCAGTCCCCGCTTCTCGTCACGTTGTATACAGATACAGCGGCCGCATGTTCCGCAGATATACTGTGTATGGTTTTCCAGACACTCCCGCGCTCCCAAAAGCGGCGTAATTCTGCTCTCATTTACATAACATTCCCGGCACATATCTTTTTTACCTCCCGCATATCTTATACCTTTCTTTTCCAGTTTTATAATTTTGATCTCCAGATCTGCCATGCCGCATATTGTACCAATACACTTTTTAAGACAGATAACAAAAGGGTCATATCGTTTTATTGAGTGCATCCTGAAGTAAATCTGCCAGCTTTCCGACATGTATGCCGTCTACAAAGGAGTGATGGGCCTGTACCGAAAACGGCAGCAGAATCCTGCCATCCCTTTCAAAAAATTTCCCCCAGTCAAACAGCGGGGTGGCATTTTCTTTATTGCCCGAATTTGTATGGGATATATGCGTGTATGACACCCACGGAAATGGAGAAAACTGGAACACATCGTTTCCAAGAGGCCCTGTAAAATACTCTTTTTGCTCCCGCGCCGCTTTCAGTGCTGTTCTCACATAATCCTCCGCCGTTTCTTTCATGGGAACATTTACAACTTTAAACAGTTCTGTCTCTTTATCTATGTATGTAAAAGCCGTATCTATATGGTCAAACAGGACCACCTGCCCGTCCACAAACCGGTAGCGGAATTCTTCGATATTGTTGGCGCATTTTGTGACCGTATATATGAGCGACATCGTGAAAGAATAGCCTTTCACCTTTACTTCCTTCAGAAAGTTCGTGATATCCAGCTCAAAAGTCACACAGAATGCAGGCTCCACACTGTTTCTGAACACCTGACAATGCATGCTTCTCTTCCAGTTTTTTTCGTCAATGACCTTATATGAATTCGCCATAGCTGATTCTCCTTTCAATTTCAATCCAGCGGCTGACAGCGGGGACAATAATAGACCGAGCCGCCGAGATACGCTGTCTTGACTATCTCTCCTTTGCATATAGGACAAGGATTTCTGTATGTGTTTTTAGACATAACCGTAGGATACTTCCCGGGACTTCCCCAAATATCCTTTTCCGTATCCCTGCCGCCAAGGCGGGACATTTCTGCCAGCACTCCCTTGACACTCCCAAATAAGCGTTCTGTCTCTTCCGCCGTCAGTTTCCCGACCTTTTTTTTCGGGTGGATCCCGGCTCGAAAGAGAATGTCCTGCAGTACCCCGTTTCCGAGCCCCGGAATCCTCTGTTCTGCTGCCAGAAACGCTTTCGCACTTATGCCAGGCTTCACACCTGCCAGAAGTCCCCGGAAATATTCCTCGTCAAATTCGTCCGCAAGCGGAGACAGTCTCTCCTTGCTCAGCACATAATATTCATTGGCACACGTATGCTCATAGCAGAGAATCCCTCCATACATTGCCACCGTAAATATCAGCACCCAGCTGTCTGTAAAATCGATCCGCAGCTGATATTTTTCCGGCAGCCCGGCGGACGGTTCAAGCAGCCTCACATTGACGCCGTCATTAAAACAGAGTCCAAAGCCACCACTGAACCGAAGCTCCACAAAGATGCCAAACCCTTCCGCCTTCTGCACTTCTCTTCCCCGCAGCTGTCTGTCATAAGCTTCCGGCTCCCCATTAAACCAGCAGAATTTATGCGGTGAAGAAGGCGGATACACCTTCGCCACCGTCTTTCCCGCGATCGTCTTATCAAGCTCTGCTGCCCTTGCAAGCGCCTCCGGCAATTCGATCATATTCTCTTACCTCCCTCGTTTTTATCATTCTGCCGCCATCATACACCGGAAAATATGACAACCTCTGTCATATATCGTACAACATCCGGATTTTTTCTGCTTCTTCCAGCAGCTCCCGGCACACCCACTCAGGCTCGATCACCCTCGCAAGGGCGCCAAACGAAAGCAGAAACCGCTTGATCCATATGCCCGGCGGAAATGCGGTATTTACAAGAAGAGTCCCGTCCTCTTCCACCTCGATGTCATCCGGAGCGAAAAAGTCCATCACCTGAAAAGACGCCTCGCCGGAGAACCGGATCTTCATGGGGATCATCTCCTGAACCGGCTCAGGGCGCTCCCCTTCTTTGTACACCTTTGGTGTAAATGTCTCATCTTCTATACAAAGCTTCAATATCCTGCTCAGACGGAACAGACGAAACCCACGCCGTCTGCGGCAATACCCGGACACATACCAGTTGCCGCCCTTAAAACACAGCTTCAGCGGCTCCACCGTCCGCTCACACCAGCCGCCGGAAGAGTTAAAGTATTCAAAGGATAAAAGCCTGCAGTGAAGGATCGCCTCCCTGCATATCTCAAAATATTCTTTCTCCTTCTTCATAGCTCCCCAGCTGCCGAAATCAACTTCCAGCCATCCAACGGCCTTTTTACCGAACAGGCCGGACATCTGTGTGAGAAGACTGCTGCCCTCGATCGCGCCTACCGAGTCGAGACTCTGCAGCGCCGTCAGGATCTGCTCCTGCTGTTCCCCGCTCAGCAGGGAACGGTCCATCTTAAACTCTTCCATCAGACGGATCCCGCCTCCCTGTCCCTTCTGGGCATATACCGGGATCCCCGCCGCCGACAGCGCGTCCAGATCCCTGTATATTGTCCTGACAGAGACTTCCAGCCGCTCTGCAAGCATGCCCGCGGTCACGTCGCGGCGCTCCATCAGCAGATATAAAATTTGAAAAAGCCTGCTGCTTTTCATATCCGTACGCTCCTTATCTATCTCGTACACTGCCGCCAAGAGTAGTGTCCTTTGTTTTTTCGTTTTACTTCGTACAATTCCTTATCTGCCTGCTGAAGCAGCCTGATCATGCTCATTTCTCTGTCATTCGTACATACATAACCGCCGGAGGCACTTATCATACATTTCTCTCCTGTTCCAAGGCTGACTGCCCTGGTATGCAGCTCCTTCCAGAACCCATCCAGCAGAGTCCTTATCTCGTCTTCCGTCTCGAATCCGAAGACAAAGATACAGAATTCATCTCCGGAACGCCTTGACACAAGACAATGATCTTTCGGCAGCTCTTTCATGACCTGCGCAAACTCCTGAAGATACCTGTCCCCCACATCATGCCCATACGTATCATTGATACTTTTGAATGCGTCCAGATCTATCATGACACAGGCGCATATTTCATCCTCTTTTAAACTGCACAGTACCTGTGAAGCCGTCTCTTTAAAGTACGGATATCTCGCAAGCCCGGTCAGCTGGTCGTGGTTATTTTCATACAGCATCTGCCGCTTATCCATCATTTCTTTCGTGGCATCTGTAACCGTTCCATAATACCCCGTCTCCTCTATGGTGAAATGGATCCGCACATATTTCTGTGCGCCGGCGCGGTACACATCCTCTTCATTTTCAACCGGACCTTCCATGAACACACGGATCATCTGCAAAAATGCCGCCGGTTCTTTCGTATACCGCTCCAGCATTTCCTTATCCATATCGAGCAGTTCTCCTAGTTTGGACGTAACAAAGACATAGTCCATATCATTCTGATACTCAAACGCCGCAAGAGGGATCTGTGACATGGCAATGATTTTCGAGATCCGGTCCGAGCTGTTCACGACGCTTTTTACCATAGAGTTAATGCCATGGCTTAAGTCGAAGAACTCCGGAGCGCCTCCCACTTCCACTGTCGTACCCAGCTCTCCTTTTGTTATTCTGGACAGGCCGTCCCGGAGCTTGTGTATGCCGCTTACGACCTTTTGTTTCACGAGATAGTTCAGCAAGAGTACCGCAACGATCTCCACAGCCAGCAGATAGAGAAATGTAAGCAGTATATTTTTCCAGAAAGTGTGGTACAGCGCGGCATTCGATATAAATGCGCCTATGAGCACGCCTTCATGGGATCTCGTGACGACATAGTTCTGCGTCCCGCCGGCCAGAGTTTGGAACGCCCCTGTCTCACACTTTTTCAGACTCTCGAGACCGCGATCTTCCAGTCCGGCTATCTCTTCGCTTCGTCCGGTGTACGCGACAATCTCCCCGCTGTCCACGTCCATCGCAAAGAAGCCTTCCCCCACATCTGTCGGGAATCTGGAGAATATATAATCATACGTGTTTCTCTCCTGTGCCTCCATCTGGCGCACCGGCTCAAGTCCCACCTGCACAAGTCCTTTCACGCCCTTCCTTGAGACGCCCACATACTTCATCATCTTCTTTTCCGCTGTGTTAGGCTGTGCCTCCTGTATAATATACTCATCGCCGCCTGCGCTTTCCAGTATGGGAAGAAAGCCTCTCATCTGCTTCCCGTTATGAAAATCCAGGCCGATATATTTTGGAACGGAGGAATAACGGATGATCCCGTCTGATTCTGTCACATGCAGCTCATCCACATTCAAAAGGGAAGCCAGATTCTCAAGCTCCTCCACACTGTCAAGCACTCCGGGATTCTTCTCCACCACATAAGCCGCAGCCCTTGCACGGGTCAGGTAATCCTCGTCCAGGTTCTTTTTAATGGAAGCCAGCTCTGTCTGGTTATTTTCCATTGTCTGGATAACCTGGTCTATCTTTGCGTGAAATGTTTCAAGCTGCCTTCCCCGCAGTGCATTTTCCGAAAGAAAAAAATTGATCACAAGTATAGAAAGAACGGCAATAGACATTATTATAATCGTATACTTCTTAAATATCTTCTGCATAGGTTCCCTTTCATGAAGCACAAAAGCTATTTAACTACAATTATAACATCATATTGCCGTTCATAGTAAAAAATTAAAATGAAATCTGTCTCTTCAATTTTATATTTTTAGTGTCTTAAGCCTCCGGCACGCCTCTTCCACCGTGTCGCGGTCAAAAGCATAGCACGCGCGGAACCAGCCCGGTCTGGTACAACCAAACAGCTGCCCCGGAGACACATTGATCATCAGCTCATTGTATATCCTTTCCCACAATGTATGTTCCGCCTCAAATTCCTGCTTTTCCATGTAAGCAGAAAAGTCTGCCATAACAAATATGCCGGCCTGCGCCTTCATCGTCCGTACGCCTATCGCTTCAAACCCGTTGGTGATCATATCATATGCCTGCGCAAGCCGCTTTCTTGATAGCTCCATGATGCCGGGAAGCTCAGGGGATCTCAGCAGGGCCGTGAGCAGCGACTGGGTGTGGGAGGAGACGCAGGAGTAATATATGATCGATGCAAATCCCTGTATAATACAAGGGTTAAACGATATACACAAGCCCGTTCTGAACCCGGACAGGACAAAGTCCTTTGCAAAACTGCTCGTGACGTGCACTCTGTGACGGTATGCATCCGGAACCAGCTTCAGCGTGCTGACAAATTCAGCCTCAGGATCAAAGACGGTCTGCGCGTATATCTCATCGGATATCACATCCAGGTCATGCTCCATGGCAAAGTCAAGCAGACCCCGCACCGCCGCCTCGCCGTATACCGTCCCGACAGGGTTATTCGGCGAAGAAAAGAGCACGGCTCTCACTCTTTTCCCTTCCTTCACCACTCCTGCATAAGCCTCTTCAAACGCTTCTCTGTCCAGACTTTCATCGCAGGGTACACCGACAGGGATCACCCCTGCGCGTTCATGAATGTCATCTACAAAGCTGGAATAATATGGCGACGGAATGAGGAACACATCTCCCGGCTCCGCCAGAAGTGTAGCCAGCGTCTCAAGCGCAACTGTACAGCCTGCACATACCGCCACATTCTCTTTCCTCAGCTTCACTTCGCTTCCGGCTCCGAAAATAAGCTTCTGCCAGTGGTCCGCGATGGCCGAGCGGAACTCATCACTGCCCTCGAACTTATTATAATGGATATTGTACCCTGTCAGATCCATGCGCTCTGCCGCTTTTCGCAGAAGGCCGCAGACTTCCCCGTTGACGAGATGGCTTTCCGCGGTCCCCATATTGATCAAGCCTTTCGGATTTGTCTCTTTGTCATACATATTATAAAAATTATCAAAATGGGCCTTCACGAGCGGCGGCAAGGTCCGAACCCACTTTTTCCCGCGTTCTGATAAAAATTCGAGCATTCTGCCCACCTCCCTTTAATTGTGTTCCAGTCCCGCCTCTGTCTGTATGCCGGGGCGCACGCCGAGCCCCATGGTAGCGTCAATATTAGCTCCATGCATGAGAGTAGATTCATCCCGCAGCAGTTCTCCCAGCCAGAACGCGATCTCGGACGGCTGGATCAGTCTTTTCTTCGCCTGTGCGGCATCAAACGCCGCCCGTTCCTCCGGCGTCATATCCTTTAATGTACTGGAATAGAACATCGGTGTCTCGATCGCCCCCGGGCTGATGCAGAATACGTCGATCGGCGTGTGTGTATTTTCTGCCGCCAGCTGTCTGGCAAGATATGCCACCGCACATTTACTCATGCCGTCGCTTAAAGTGAACTTCGGGAAACAGGCGATCCCGCCTCCGACCGAGGAAATGAAGATCAGTTTTGTCTTTTCCGTCTTTGCCTCGATCACCGGCTGGATCTTTTTGTATATCCAAAGAGGGCCAAGGGCATTTACCGTCATCATCGCCACATCATTTGCCGCTTTCAGCGGGTCTCCCTGTTCTGCATAATCTTTGACAGTCCCTGAGCCGAGGGCAGCGTTAAAAATCACGCCGTACCATTCATGCTCTGTCAGAAAATCAGCATCCTCGATCTCTTCGAGTTTTCCCTGGTCCAGCTTATACGCAAACAGGCGCCCCGGATTTTCCCGCATAAGCTCCTCTGCCTTACCCGCAGAGCGCCGGTATGTAATATGTACCTCATATCCCTGTCCGAGCAGTAATTTTACAGTTTCAAGACCAACTCCCTGTGTGCCTCCGGTTACCAATACTTTTTTCATAATGATCCTCCTTTATATTTTCTTGATAAGAACATCTGCTTCATCAAAATCTTCATATTTTTTCTTTCTGATATACTTAGTGTAGATCATTCCGGCAAAAATTACGATGCCCGCATATCCGGAAATCGGATAAATGATACTGATCATTGTCGAGAACGACAGCTGTCCGCCGAAAATGCTCACGATGGCTGTTACAACGGCTGCGATACGGTATGCCCTGCTCTTTCCGTCAGAGGATATTTTATTGCAGACCGTATAAAGCATAGGCACCGCCGTTGTATAGATACCAAGGAGCAACAGCACGGAAAAAACATGACCAAATACCGGACTTATAGATGCCGCCACAAAAAGAGACGGGATCTCCAGGTTGTAGACATCCGTGATATTGGCCAGAAGCCCGAAGTTCAGGATCATTACGGCGATCAGGAAAGCGCCTCCTCCAAACAGACCTCCCAGTATAGAGTTCTTCCTGTTCGTCGCCGTAGATTTCCCGATATCCGCCAGGTATGGCACGACCCCCGTGACCGTATACGCGCCATACATAAGTCCTGATAACGCCCAGTTATTAAAATTCGTATTCACCTGGACTGTCTTCAGGTTCTGATCTGCCAGCGCGATGCCTTCCGGATTGTTCACAATGGATAAGATGCCGATGAACATCGTAACAACGAGCAGAACCGGTGCGATGTAGCCCACGATCTTGACCAGTTTCTCAAGCCCGAGCAGGACAGTTCCAAGCGAAGCGATGATCATGACCGCACGTCCGATATTCCCGTTCACTCCATAATACTCCTCAAACGTCGAACCTGCGCCTGAGATCATCATGGAATATACGAAAAACAACATGATCGGCGTAAACCATTCCATCACAAACCCGAGATATTTGCCGAGGTAGAAATTAAACATCTTGCCGGAGTTATTCAGCTTCAGATATCTTCCGTCTTCCACGATCGTGCTTACGAACCATGCGTAAAGTATGAGCGCTATCGCCCCGGCCCCGATACTTCCTGCCACGCCAAAGCCGCTGAAATACTGCATGCATTCTTGTCCCGACGCGAAGCTGGAGCCGATGACAAATCCCATGAACGCCCCGCCTATGGCGATCACCTGTCCAATTTTCGCCCTGTTTTCTTCCATATCTGTTCCCCCTTTTCTAAAAAATGTAGTGTTAAGTGTTGCCCGCAGACCGTCATTTTGTCTGCGGCCGGATCCTCTGCAGCATTGCTGCTATGGCTTTATTATAAAATCCTTTCTGCCGGTTTACACTTGAACCAATGTGAATGAATTGACAAACAGAAAAACGGACCTGAATTCAAGAAATTCAAGTCCGCCGGAAAACTGGTTTTACAGATAACGGAGCACATCTTCTGCTGTCAGCCGGTTGCAGAAAGGCATGCCGAGCATATTTTCAAAGAATTGCTGGAAGGCGCCCCGCATACGCGGGTCCAAAGAGATATGATAATTATCGTTCGGCTGTTTTTTAGAATTTTCAATATTCAGGGAATACGTATCGAGAAAAATGGACGGCGCTCTTCTGAGTTCCTCGCTGAGCACGACAGTATCACGGATCACATAAAGCCTGATCTGCGGATTCTCCGACATGACTCTGCTCAAATATGTCAGATGGCTGCGTGTCTGCTCCGCGGTCAGATGATGGCTGACGTTACCGACACTGATATTTCCGTTTGTGAGATACTCATTCAGCTTGGAGGAATACAGCACCAGATCGATCCGCGCCTTGCACGTATGCCTGGCGAATACATTTTTCAGTTTCACAAGATAACGCGCGTAACTGTCATCCTCTGCATTTGCAATAAATACGTCCATGATCTCCTTCGGGAAGAGCATGGCGGGCGGTTCGTTAAAAAACTGCCACTGACGGCGGTCAGAATAAGAGTCAAGCTGCACATTGGTCCGTCTCAGACTCTCCGGCTCCGCCGGATCCAGCAGCTTTTCCCCCGCTTCCATCACCTGCTGGCAGATACCGGAAAACTGCCTTATTATCTTATGTTCCATAGAAAAGACAGCCCCTGTCTCACCGCCCATGTTCCAGAGAACCTGCAGGCAGAGCAGATCATTTATGACGAGTATGCGCGGCTGCTCCGGTTTCCTGCTGACAATATACATCTCTATATAATCAAAGCTTCCGATCGTATTTATAATACTGGCTGCGTAATAATTATGATCTGCTGCCAGCTCCTCCGGATCCAGCGCCAGTCGCAGCTCCACCTTCTTCACTCCTGCGCCGTGCAGCTCCGTCATCAACTTCCTGAATTCTTTCCCGTACAGGCGGAAAAGGTCAAAAGTAGCCGTAATGCTGATACATCCGCCGTACATGTTCAAGGCCTGTACAAAAGCGGCTCTCGTCAGCTGTATCAGCATCTGCAGGTTATCCGCGAAGGACATCTCGTTATTGTTATAATCCTGGAATATGTGGTAATTCCGGTCGCCGGCGTAGGACATTTTCAAGTCCGCCAGACATTTCTGCCTCCCGGCTTCCCTCTCCGCCTCATCCGCCGCATCGGTACGCGCCGTAAAGAAATCCGCCATCTGCCCGATGATCCGTTCTGCATTCCGCTCCGACGGCAGTTTACTTCCATTCATCCATTTGCTGATATATGTGGCATCATAGCTGAGCGCATCCGCCAGCTCGCTTTCTTTTACCCCGGCTTTCTCCATCTGAGAACGAAGTGATTTTCCAAACTGGTTATTCATGTCACACCTCTTTTCTCTAATCATTGTATATGATTCATTCCCGGGTGACAAGCAGATCGCGCGAAAATATTGCCGTTAACCGCTCACTAACACAGTTTGTTGCCGTTTGCCACAAGCTTAAACTGACAGTCGAACACTTCTGCCGCTCTGCGGCACATTATCATGCGGTTCATAAATATTTCAAAATAATCCATCACGGAACACATAGAATCATCCAGCTCCAGCGTCATGCGGATATTTTTCTTCTCCTTATCCACATCCAGCACGGAAGACAGCGCGGCATAATTCACCCTGTCATGGATATCAAAATTGGCGATCACCAGATTCTGCACACGGTTGCGGCGGACATCCGTCTTGTCGGCAAGGATAAGCGCCGCGGACACGACATCCACCGCTGTTCCCGTCGCCTCATCATGGTTGCCGATCGCCGTCGTCACCGTGAGCACATCTTTGAACGGCATTCCCAGATCTTTTAATATTCCGTACGCGAGCACTGCGCCTGTATGGGCGTGGTCATGGCGGTTTACGCTGTTTCCGATGTCATGCATGTACCCGGCAATTTTAGCCAGCTCTATCTCATGTTTCCCGTAGCCGAGTTCTTTCAGTATCCTGCCCGCCCGGTCAGCCACTTTTGCCGCATGTCTTCTGGAATGCTCCGTGAATCCAAGCACCTTCAGCACAGAATTTCCATTTTCGATCAGCAGTTGTAATTCTTCATTTTCTCTTATCTCTTTGTATGATATTCCCTTTTGCTTTTCTTTCATGATATCCTTCATCCTCTATTATGTTCTTTCTCATAGAATGCCCTCTTTTATCCGGATTATTTATGACGAGGGCAGTGCCGGTCTGCCAGGGCACATACGCTGAGTGTAACGCATAAATGAAAGAACTGAAATCCTGTAACAGAAAAGCTTTTGTAAAATTCACGTAAAACGCTGCTTTTTTACGATTGCCTTAAAAACGGTGACCCCGCCAGCGCTTTATTGATAAACTCATTGAACGGTTTTATGATCCTGCACACTTCCACTGTCTCACTGATAAATCTGTCTGCGTCGGCCAGCGCTTCATCTGCCAGCGGGTATTCTACGTACCAGCTCTTGTTTTTCAGATATTGTGCCTGCGGGTGTTCCCTGTCGTATCCGGCAGGTACATTTTTCAGGGCAGTACCCTTTACTTCAAAGAGACTGCTGAAGCTTTCGTCACGGATAACCGCCTCCCACTCTTCGCCGTGTGCGGCTATATAATCCCGCATCATCCCTGTCTCTTCTTTAAAAATATCTGCAAACAGACCTCCCCCGAGGAATGAGCCCCCCGGCGTGAGCATCAGGTAATATCCGGCCGGGACCGGCTGCTTGCCGCCCTCGGACAAATGCACCCTGAACGCGGGGTTATACGGAGACTTGTCCTTACTGAAACGGGTATCCCTGACAAGCTTGTACGTAAGCTTCTTTGGTTCGTGCCTCAAGATACCCGGCTCCTCTTTCCCAAGCTCCATCATAAGAGCCTCCACAAGCTTCAGGAATTCTCCTGCCGCCGCCTCGTATTCCGGCTTATGCTCATGGTACCACTCCCTGTTGTTGTTTTCTTTCAGGCGGTTTAAATACTCCAAAATCATCTGCAGGTTCATACGCTTCCCTCCTTATGCCTCTGTGATCGTACGGTATTCATCTGAATCAAAAAATCTCTGCAGCCATTCTTTTACCTCTCTGCCTCCGTGATAGAAAGGCATGCCGGAAAAGACAAAGGACAGATCATCTACACGCTCCATCGCATTTTTAAATCCGTTCAGGATCTCATCCTTCCCCTTCTCCAGAGCGGAATACTCCAGATCATCCGGCCGAAGCCTGTGACTTGCGATGGCGTAATTGATCCGCTTCCTGCAGCTGCACATACCGCCCTCCAGTCCGCAGTATTCTCTCATAAACCCGGCCATCTTTGCGCGCACACGGGAGAGACGCTTCCGGTAGGCCTCAGGTGAGATCCCGAGAATATCCCCCGCGATCGTGCTGTCCACTTTGAACATCGTACCGAGTATAAAGATGCAGCGGCTCTCTTTGTCCAGACACTGGAGCATCACATTGGTGCAGGACATTTTAAGCTCTTCTTCTAAAATGGCCTGTTCTACTCCCTGGGTCAGGTCAGGTATGTCCTTTTCCCTTCCTCCGGCGATGTCCTCTCCATAGAACTCAAAGCTGAGCGGATATTTTGAAAACATGTTCTTCTTATAATCGCTCAGATAATTGGCAGCTATCCTGAATACCCACGTCGTGAACCGGCTTTCTCTGCGGAAAGAAGAAAGGTTCGTCATCACTTTGATCAGTATTTCCTGGGAAGCGTCCTCCGCGTCCGCTATCGTTCCAAGCATCCGCAGAGAAAAGTTAAATACAAGGTCCTGGATCTCTGTGAGTATTTTTTCTACCGCACTTTTGTCCCCTGCCACGGCCCGGCCGACAAGACAGGCCATCTCGTTTTGTAATGTATCATCCATATAATTATACCTCCTGATATATTAGACTCCGTTTTGGCCGCGCTGTGACATAAAATATTATTTAATTTCTCAGCCGGAACGTTCTGGGCGCGAAACGGTATACGAGCAGCGACGCAATGATGCTGTAAAGGATACAGAATACCGTTGTCACAATACCGAACACAAATGTATCCATACGCAGCTTCATAAATAAAAAGCAGACGATGTATGTGCCCGACATGACGATCCTGTATGTAGCGCTTTTCAGTTCTGTGTTCACATTGTACGGCTGAAGCAGATAATAACACGTCAGATAGTGCACCGAGAAAAATACGCTCAGCGCCAGTATTGAGACGAACAGAACAATATAGTTCAGCGCATTATCTGTCCCGCCGGAAACATAGAGCATCAAAGCAAAGCCTGTCCCGATCACTGCTGCCGGGAGCAGGTTGACCTTAATGATCTCCCGGAGTCTGATACAGAACAGTCTGAGGATAAATTCCGGCTTCTTATAAAAGGCAAACGTGAGCATACTGTGGTCACAGTTCATAAACAACACCTGGGTAAAGGAAGTCCCCCGGTTGATCGCATACATGATGAAAACAAAGTATGGAAGAAAGACGAGAAGAAGCCTGTTTACCGCAAGTTTGACCTCCATATTTACCTGCATCACAACAAGAAGCGCCGCAATGATAAACGCCGCAATACAGGCTGTCCTTCCGGCGGGGCGCCACAGCGCTCTTTTATGCCTGCGTATAAACAGTTCATTAAAGTATTCAAACCCTTTCTTCTGGCTCGTAATGGCCGTATCCTGGCTGATCATCTTCCTGCTCTGCTCTTCCGTCGTCTTATGTATGATCTCGCCCACCTCTACCGCATTTCTTTTATCTGCCAGGATAAGCTGGTACATCTCACGGTAGCGGCCAAATTTCATGATCTTTGTCAGGCAATACAGACCGGCCGCCAAAGACAGCGCCGCAGCCGCTGATATCACAGCTGCCGGCACCGTGATGCCTATATAGGGAAGCCCGTATGCCAGCACAAGGAGAATACCGGTCAGCGGCCATGCAAATTTGGGCGGCAGATTCTCGTTCATGCATATGCCCTTTCTTTCGTAGCGGCTCAGGAGCAGCCATGCCGCAGTCATCTTCGCCCCCATGATAAAAAACGGCAGTAAAATATAAAGCGCCGGAGCCGCCCCCCATTTCATACCGAAATATATCGTAAACGGCAGAAATCCCACTACTGTCTTTACGGATGTATACAGATAATTGGACAGTGTGTACGCTCTGGCATCCATACGCATAAGTATCATGGCGTAGTATTTATCGTTAGACGGGTCAAACATATATGTATTCATGAACGTACCGATAATCGTCAGAAACAGCAGAATATGCATGCTGACGCTCCCTGCGCCCCCACCTTTGTACAAACCTGCCGGAAGCGCAACAAGCAGCAGGAGGTACAAATACTTTCCGAGGAACGCAGAGACGATCTCCCAGGCAGCAGAGAGAATACCGGCAAAAATCTTAAGCCCTCTGCTCGCGTAAAGCTCGTCTGTAAACAGTCTTTTTATGACAGGGATCTGCTGAATAGAATAAATGATCCCGTTTACCCGGTACGTATTCTTCAGATCGCAGGAAATTCGGAATGCTTTAATCATCTTCTTCCTCCTTGAGCGCCCGGATGATCTTATCCTTAAAGCCGCTGTTGTCCAGATCATACTTATCCACGACCTCCAGCTCGCCGTGATTCAATATGACGATCTCATCGCACAGATCCAGCGCAAGCTCCATGATATGAGTGGAAAAAATTATGATACGGTCCTTCTTCAATGAACGAAGGAGCTCTTTCATCTCCTCCGCCACCACAACATCCAGCGAGGTCAGCGGTTCATCCAGAAGCAGAAGCGGCGGCCTTGCAATAATATTCACCAGCATCTGCATTTTATTTTTCATGCCGTGAGAATAATCTTTGAGCAGGCGGTTTCTGTCCCCGGGTTCTATGTTCATCATGTCAAAATATTCATCGATGGGCCGTAAGTCGGGAATGGAACTCTCATTGATCTCTATGAAAAACTTGATAAACTCGCGGCCCGTGAGAAATGCCGGGACCGTGGGCGCAGACAGCACATAGCCGATATCTTCCGGTCTGATCTGCGCTTTGTTTCCGTCGTTCAGATAAAAGCTTCCGTCCTCCGCCTTTATATCCTTGTTGACACAGTTGAACAGCGTCGTCTTTCCGGCCCCGTTCCTCCCGAGCAGCCCGTATATCTTGCCGCTTTCAAATGTAAATGATATATCCTTTAAAACTTCCTTGGTCCCAAAGCTTTTTGTCAAATGTTCGATAATAAATTCCATTCTGTTCTCCTTATGATTCGCGCAGACTGTGCCTGCTTTATACAACATTTCTAAAATCATCACTGTCACTAAACTTCAGCGCCAAACGGCATAAGCGCCAGCTTGGCCAGTTTAAAGTGCTGCATGCCGAACGGGATCCCGATAACAGTGACACAGAGCAGCAGTCCAAACAAAGCGTGCTCCAGTGCAAGCGGAACTCCGGATATGATCAGCCAGATGATATTCAGCAGAAGAGAGCCTGCACCTCCGCCGTACCTGACTTCCTTTCCGAATGGAAAGAAGCTCAGCGACGCAAATTTAAAGCACTGCATTCCCACCGGTATGCCGACAATAGTGACACACCAGAGAAGACCTGCCAGACACCAGCTCAGTCCGCTGACTGCTCCTCCAAACACAAACCAGAGCACATTTCCAAGACAACCCATACGTTTCACCTCCTTTATAAAGACAGCATTATATAAACGAAAAAAGACCTCTATCATGACAGAAGCATCTGCCACAATAAAAGTCCCGCCATTGGGCATACATTCCGGAGTCTACGCTTCCCCTCTCCATCTGCGGCAGCTCTCAAGCCTGGGAGCCGGGTCAAATCCCGCATCCTTCCCCATATTTGCCTCCATCTCACATGGAAATTGTTCACATTCCCCACAATGATTTATTCCTTTTCCTTCGCAGCAGCTCTTAACTTTGCAGTCGCCGCCCCAGAAAGGCTTTTCCATATTCGTACATCCGGAACAGCTTACCTCTTCCTTACGTTCACAGTCACTGCAGCATATGCCGCATCTCGATTCATACATCTTTCTTTCCTCCTTCGTACGATCCGCCGTTCAGTCCAACGTATTAAATACATTATAGGGTGAAAGCTTATGAAAAACAATGACATTTTTCCAAATGGCTCTATCCTGAAATTGCTTTTTCCTCCGCCACCGCTTATACTATTCTCTGTAAAGGAGAGACTAGCGTTATGAGACGATTATTGAAATATCTGAAAGAGCATCCTCTGGCAACGGTTCTGGCGCCGCTTTTTAAAATGCTTGAGGCCAGCTTTGAACTTTTCGTTCCTCTTGTAGTTGCCAGAATGATCGATACGGGTATCAGACAGCAGATGACCGGCTATCTCTGGCAGATGGGCGGAGTCCTTGTCCTGCTCGGCGTTGTCGGATTCGGCTTTTCTGTCACCGCCCAGTATTTTGCGGCCAAGTCTGCGGTATCTGCCGGTATGGCGATGCGAAATGACCTGTTCGCACACATTAATACACTGTCGTACAAAGAGATAGATGCGGTCGGCGCCTCTACTTTGATCAACCGCATGACAAATGATGTCAACCAGGTGCAGAATGGAATCAATATGTTTCTGCGTCTGTTTCTGCGGTCCCCATTCGTCGTGTTCGGGGCCATGATCATGGCATTTACCGTGGACGTGAAAGCGGCGCTCCCTTTCGCGGTGGCAATACCGCTGCTGCTTCTCGTCGTCTTTGCCATCCTTCTTGTCAGCATGCCGCTGTACCGTAAAGTACAGAAACAGGTGGACAAAGTGCTTCTTAGCACACGGGAAAATCTTCTCGGGATCAGAGTCGTGAGAGCTTTTAACCATCAGGACAGTGAAATGAAACATTTCCGCGAACAGAGCACTGCTCTCTTTCACAGACAGATTCATGTGGGAAAGATATCCGCGCTCTTGAATCCGCTAACCTACGTCATTATCAATCTGGGCGTCATCGCCATTCTCTGGACCGGCGGCAGACAGGTCTCCCTCGGCACACTCACTCAGGGACAGGTGATCGCCCTGATCAACTATATGTCACAGATACTGGCAGAACTTATCAAGCTTGCCAACCTTATCATTCTGCTGTCCAAATCTATGGCAAGCTTAAACCGCGTAAATCAGGTATTCGATATGCAGCCTTCCATCGACAGCACAGGGCTGCCGCTGTCACAAAAAAAGAACGCATTTTCAGGAAATACCGTGGAATTAAAGTCTGTAATACCTGCCGTACAATTTGACAATGTATCGTTCTGCTACACAGATTCCGGAAAAGAAACGCTGAGCGGCGTGAGCTTTTCCGCTATGCCGGGACAGACGATAGGCGTCATCGGAGGCACCGGGTCCGGCAAGACGAGTCTCATAAGCCTCATCCCCCGCTTCTATGACGTATCAAAAGGAGCCGTACTGGTCAACGGCCAGGATGTAAGGACGCTGAACCCGGTCTCTCTGCGAAGCCGCGTCGGACTTGTTCCCCAGAGAGCGCAGCTTTTTAAGGGAACACTCAGAGAAAATATACGGTGGGGAAAACCGGATGCCAGCGATGAAGACATCTATCAGGCGCTCGACACCGCACAGGCAAGAGAATTCGTGGATGCAAGGGAAAAGGGACTGGAACTGATGATAGAGCAGGAAGGGGGCAATCTTTCCGGCGGCCAGAAGCAGCGGCTTACCATCGCCCGCGCCCTCGTGCGCAGACCTGAAATCCTCATTCTGGATGACAGCGCCTCCGCCCTTGACTTCGCCACCGATGCCAGACTCCGCCAGGCGATCAGGGAAACCACCGGGCAGATGACTGTTTTTATCGTGTCCCAGCGTGTATCCGCCATCCGTAACGCGGATATGATCATCGTTCTCGACGACGGTGAGATGGCCGGATATGGCACGCACGGAGAACTGCTTAGATCGAGCCCGGTATATAAAGAGATCTGTGAATCACAGACATCAGGACAGGAGGAGACACAATATGCAAATGCATAAAAACAGACCGAAAAATGAAAAGCACAGCCGTACCGTTATGATACGCATCCTGACCTGTATAAGGCCCCACACCGCGCTCGTCGTCTTATCGCTCCTGCTCTCTGTCATCACGGTCGTACTGACGCTTTATATTCCTATTCTGACGGGCCATGGCGTAGATCAGATCATCGGAAAAGAAAATGTGGATTTTAAGGAACTGTCCGCGGTCATTATCACGATACTGGCATGTATCGCAGTCACATCTGTCTGCCAGTGGTTTATGAACCATATCAACAATAAAATAACATACCGGGTAGTAAAGGATCTTCGCATCTGCGCCTTCAACCGGCTGCAGGTATTGCCGCTCTCCTATGTGGACAGTCATTCCTCCGGGGACCTGATCAGCCGTGTCATCACGGATATCGACCAGTTCTCCGACGGCCTGCTGCTCGGCTTTACTCAGCTGTTTACCGGTGTCATCACTATTGTGGGCACGATACTTTTTATGCTGAGCATTAACCCTTATATCACACTCGTCGTGGTCGTTTTAAGCCCTCTTTCCTTTCTGATCGCAAATTTCATCTCCAAACGGACATTCGCCATGTTCAAAAAGCAGTCGGAGGCGAGAGGGGAACTGACCGGATTCACGAACGAGATGCTGGGCGGCATCAAAGTCGTGCAGGCATTCGGCCACCAGGATGAAGCACAGGAACAATTCGAGGAGATCAACAGAAGACTGTCTGGTTATTCCATGCGCGCAACCTTCTTTTCCTCCATCACAAACCCTGCCACACGGTTTATGTATTCTGTCATATATGCCGGCGTCGCGATTGCCGGGTGCTTTGCCGTGGTACGGGGAATGCTCACCGTCGGGCAGCTCTCCAGCTTCCTCAGCTACACGAGTCAGTACACAAAGCCGTTTAACGACATCACAGGTGTCATAACCGAGTTCCAGAACTCGCTCGCTTCCGCTGCCCGGGTATTTGAACTGATCGACCAGCCATCCATAGCAGAAGACAAGGCAGGCGCAGTGCGGCTTCAGAACCCTGAAGGCCACGTAACAATGGAACATGTCAGCTTTTCGTATGTGCCTGAAGTACCGCTTATAGAGAATCTGAATCTGGAGGCAGGCTGCGGACAGCGCATTGCCATTGTAGGGCCGACCGGCTGCGGCAAGACAACGCTCATCAATCTTCTCATGCGCTTTTACGATGTCAACTCCGGAATCATCACGGTTGACGGACAGAATATAACAGATATAACGAGGCATTCCCTGCGGGCGGCCTACGGCATGGTGCTGCAGGAGACATGGCTGAAAGCGGCTTCCATCCGCGACAATATCGCCTACGGAAGACCAAACGCCTCAGAAGACGATATTATCCGGGCGGCAAAAGAGGCGCATGCCCACAGCTTTATCATGCGTATGCCCGACGGTTATGACACCGTCATCGCCGAAGGCGGCAGCAATCTGTCACAGGGACAGAAGCAGCTCCTGTGCATCGCCCGCGTCATGCTCTGCCTTCCGCCCATGCTCATACTCGATGAAGCGACCTCCTCCATAGACACGATGACAGAGATCCGTATCCAGAAGGCCTTTGAAAAGATGATGGAAGGCCGCACAAGCTTTGTGGTCGCGCACCGCCTGTCCACCATAAAAAGCGCGGATATGATACTCGTGATGGATAAAGGCCATATCATCGAACAGGGCGTCCACGAGGAGCTGCTGAAAAAAGGCGGGTTTTACGCCCGCCTGTACAACAGCCAGTTCTCAGCTGTATGACTCTGAGTTCTCAGATACCTGTTTTATTCCGGTCCGTCCTTCCGTCTGCGCGATAAATATTCATATAACATATGCCGGAGCGTCCGGATATCTATCGGCTTTGAAAAATGTGCGTTCATGCCGGCCCGAAGCGCCATGCGGACATCCTCGTCAAACGCATTGGCTGTCATTGCAATGATCGGCATGTCACAGACGTCTTTGCGCACGAGGGCGCGTATTGCCCTCGTCGCCTCATAGCCGTCCATCTCCGGCATTTGAATATCCATCAATATGAGATCATAATACCCCTCTTCCGATTCCGCCACTTTCCGCACCGCTTCTTTTCCGTCGCATGCTTCTTCAATCTGAACACCAGTCTCACCAATAAGTTCCCTGGCAATTTCTCTGTTGATCGCATTGTCTTCCACAAGAAGGAGACGTTTGCCAGAATAGTCCGGAAGTATCTCGCTCTGTTCTTCTCTTTTCTCCTCACCGCTCAGACGCTCCAGCAGACCGGCCATCTTGGATCGATAGCACGGGCGGTACAGAAAAATGGAAACTCCTGCTGAAACAGCGTCCGCCTCCATCTCTTTGGAACGCCGGCCGCCGAGCGCAGCTATCGGGACATCTTCTGCCAGTTCCGGCCGCAGCCTCCGCACGATGTCACATCTGCTCTCGGACGGAGCATCCCATCCGAAAAAGATAAGCCGGACATTTTCAGAACAGAGTTCTCTTACACGTTCAAACGTGTACTCTGCCTCACAGACATACTGTACGTCCAGTCCCAGTTCACTCAATATGTTTGCCGCATTTCTGCAGCTGTGTCTATCATCATCAAGAATGAGGCAGCGCGCATCCTTCCATTCTTTTGGACCTTCTCCCTGCACTTCCTCCTGCAGCTTAAGCGGAACCGTCACAGTGAACACGGAACCGGCTCCCGGCTCACTCTCCACCTGAATATCCCCGTTCATGAGATCGATTATATTTTTAGTGATAGCCATGCCCAGTCCTGTTCCGACTACCTTGCTGTCCGTAGAATCCTTCGCCCGTTCAAAGGGAAGAAACAATTTTTCAAGAAACTCTTGCGTCATGCCAATACCGGTATCGGCACACCGGAATATAAAGCTCTGGTATCCTTTACGGCTGCTCTTTGCCTGCCTGACCTCAACTTCCACACTTCCGCCTTCCGGCGTATATTTAACAGCATTGCTCAGAATGTTGACGCCGACCTGCCGGAGGCGCAGCTCATCCCCAATAACCTTTTCATTTTTCAGCCCGTAGAGATGAATGTCAATATGAATCTGCTTATTCTCTGCCTGCGGGCGCACAAGCTCTGCCGCCTCTGTCACCATCTCCGCAAGATTAAACGGTTCTGCACTGAGCGACATCTTCCCGCTCTCGATCCTGGACATATCCAGTACATCGTTGATAAGGCCGAGCAGATGGCTGCCGGAACGGCTGATCTTATCGAGGCACTCCCGCACCCGGTCCTGTTCGCCCAGATGTGCCTTTGCGACCTCCGTCATACCGACGATCGCATTCATAGGAGTACGGATATCGTGGCTCATATTGGACAGAAACTTACTCTTTGCCTCATTGGCAGCTCTGGCATTGTCAAGGGCAGTCTGAAGTGCCTGGCGCTGCTGCTCCTCCTCATAGCGCTGTTCATCAACACGGCGCGATATGAGAATGGCAAGTTTGTCTTCAGAATACGGATTATCTACGTATATGATCTGCGTGGAAGTCCAGTGATAATTCCCGTCTGAGAGCTTCTGTCTCATCTCAAGGAATACCTCCTGTTTCGTACTGCCCAATATTTCTTTGATCCTGTCCGGCGCAAACCGGCGCCTGTATTCATCTACATGATCCGGATGAACACTTGCTGTTATATCTGAAAAGAGTTCGCTGTACGTAGTCTCCTCCCCGAGGTGGAGCAGCAGTCCTTGTTTCACATATATAAAGCTGAGCAGATCCCTGGTCAGGTTAACGCTGACGATCACGGGATATGCATTGGAAATCGCCCCGACAAGCGTCACTCTCTCCTGCAGCTGCACACGCTCTGCTTCCACTTCCTTCTGTTTCTCGGCGGTAATGTCATGGAATGCGGCAATAAGAACGGGAATTCCCTCCTCATCCAGCGTCCTTTCAATGATTCCGGCCGTCCATATAAAGCTGCCGTCCGATTTCTTCATCTGACTTTCAAATGTATGTTTTTCATCATTCCCCGTCACGTCCGCAAACATCTGCCGGAGCATTTTACTCTCTTCCGGGTGAAACAACTCTTCAAACTGAACATTCTCCAGTACGCCTGACATTGCGTCGTGCGGATACGAAAGGATATTCAGGCCTTCCTCATTGAGCTGCAGCAGCCGGTATGGGGCATCTGCAGATATGAGGGCGATCCCCTCCGGTATGGCATTATACAGATGGCCTATGTATTCCGCCTGATTTCTCAGCCTTCTGTTCGTTTTGTTTGCATATCTCAGATAAAAAATAACGAGCGCCAATATCCCGATTATGATGCTGGCAATGAGGATCATAGAACGCAGAATAATATCATTCGTCTGGCTGTTTACTACTTTTTCCGGGATGATAGAAACGAGGAACCAGTCTGATTCGAGCTTTAACGGGCTGTAACAGAATACAGTCTCCTCCCCCATATAGTCAAACAAGGCCCAGCCCGTATTCGATCCTTCCAGCGCCCCCGCGAATTCCTTCAGGCTGTCTGCATTATTGTCCGGACCTGACAGCATATCGAACAGATTCTTCATTGTCTTATTACTGTTGTGGTGAGGCGAACGTATGAGCACCTCTCCCTCCGCGTTGATCACGTAGGAGAATCCTGCATTGTTGTAAAAGGACAGACTGAAGCTGTCCACAATACTCTCTACTTCATATTCCTTCAGAAAATATCCTTCCGTGCCGTCCTTGAGCGTCACTTTTACAAAGACGTCGAATACATTTACGCCTGTAACACTGCTGATATGAGGATTGATAACACCTTCCTCCTTATCTGACTCCCGCAGCGCTTCTGCCGCAGTGCTGTCCGCCGGTACATCTGATTGGATATCACCGCCTTCTTCCAGATATAGACTGACGCCGCCTTCGATGCCCGCGTAACTCTGTACAGTATGCCGGATATCTTCTTTTTGCTCCATCGTATAGCCGCTCACATAATCTGCTATATTGCGGATAGAATCTATGTCATCTTGAAGCTGAACCCGAAGCGTTGTGCATCCCTGCTGGGTGCTTTCCATGATCGTCTCAACGGACTGCTCCCACAACTGCTGTTTTACAGCCTCAATAAACAGAAACGTCAGGACACAAAGAACAGCCCCGACGCAAACCGCCGCCAGAGCAATCTTTCTCTTTGTACCTCTGCTTCCTTCTGTTTTCATTACTGCGTACTTCCTTCCTCATCAGCCTGCATATCCAGCCAGTCCATGACAGAATCAAGTGTTTCTCCCGACAGCAGCTTTACAGAAGCCTGAGCTGTCAGTTTCCAGATCGGCAGCTTGAGCATCCCGTCTGCCCCTATGACAGTCCGGTCAGACCGATAGCATGAAACAAGCGGCTGAATCTCTTCCACAGATGATGGACTGCCCTCTCTGAGCGGACTGAAAGACGCCTGCTGGTCCGAAAACTTCTGAATATTGTCAGCCCCGGTAAAATATTCCACAAACTTTAAGGCTGCATCCTTATGCCCGCTGTCCGCGTTCACACTCAGGCGGGTATCAGGATTGATCACAACAAGGGAACTGTCCTCGAGAACCGGATACGGGACAACCTGAAATTCAAAATCCGGCTCCATCTTATCTACTCTTCCCGCAGCCCAGGCGCCGGTAAGCATAAAAGGGGCTTCCCCTTTTATAAACTGTTCCAGATCATCAGAAGTTTTCTCCGTGCCAAGGGCAATCTCCGCGTCTACATATCCCTTCTGTATGAACTCCTCTACGAGTGAAAAGCCATCTGACAGGTAAGTGCTTATTTTCCCGCCGCCTTCATTCAGACTTGAAAATACATCCCCCTGCCGTCCTTCCTGATACACACTGTAAAATCCCTTTCCGATGGCCAGCGTTTTTAGTGATATATCATTATTCGCAATGACAGGAGTCAGCCCGCGGTCCCTGTAATAATCGAGAACTTCCCTCCACTCTTTCAGATTCTCCGGCGCCTTCTGCCCATGCTCCTCCAGAAGGTCCATATTGCAGTAAAGGCCGAATACTGATACTGTCGTAGGCACCCAATATATCTTTCCATCCTCATCCATCTGGCTGATCATTTTGTCCGTATATCCCGATATCGTCTTCATGCCCGACAGATCCGCAAGCTTGCCCGCCTCAGACAATTCCAGCGCCGCGTCATGGTTCACCATAAAAACATCGTCGCCTTTTCCTGCAGCCATCCGCTTTTCAAGAGCAGTATAATAATCCTCTCCTTTCAGGCTTTCATACGACACCCGGATGTCCGGATGTTCCTCCATAAAACCAGAAATAATTTCCTCGATCACTGTGACATTATCTGGCTCATATTTATTACCAAAAAAAGTGATATCAACCGTATTTTCGTCCGCCTTTTTATAGTTGACCACCTTATTCTTCTCATTACATCCGCTTAAAATAAGGCTGCATACAAGAAGCACCGCGCACATGCCCATCATTATTCTTTGTTTCATCTTTTTAACCCCCGCTTACTGATCAAAAAAATTATAACATAATAATAATGTTTAATCCATTCATTTGACTTCTGATCCAGGTTTTTATAGTAAACTGTATTCAGCCTGCAAATTCTCATAAATATCCATTACCGGCTGACACTGTGCCAGCGTCCTGCTCATAATAGTATCATAATGTGTGATCATACAGTTGACCAGACCGGCGTCGATCAGTCCGTTATCCCGCATACGGGAAATGATAGTGATTATCTGCTCCTTGCTGTAGGCCCCTTTATAACTGCGGGTTCCGGCCAGTGCGCTGACAATATCGGCTAGAGCTACAATACGCTCTCCTGTCGTAAGATCTTCTGCTGTCAGACCGTGCGGATAACCTGAACCGTCCAGTTTTTCGTGGTGTCTCAGGGCGATCCTCCTGATAGGCTTTGGAATATCTCTGCCCAGGATCTCCTCTGTAATATCTACATGACTGCGCATGATCTCCATATCCCGGGGCGCAAGTCTGCCCGGATACTCCAGGATCTCAGCCGGAATGCCTATTTTGCCGATATCATGCAGCATCGCGCCCACAATGATCTGATTCCGCTCTTCCGGGCCAACCCCCAGATACTGTGCGAGCTCGTTTGAGATACTCGCGGTAGTCATCGTATGGGTCACCGTATGCCGGCTGCGGAAATCAATAGAAAATATCACCATTCCGAGATAGCTGCGGACCTCTTCATGGGTAAAGGTGATTTCGGACTGCATCCGGTTGAACACAGGATCGCACTCTGCTTCCTCCGCCGAAAATGCAGAAAACCGCTCCCTCATCATGAGGTCCGCCAGCTCCGGTTTATATCGGCTGCCGCGCCCGGCAGATATAACGGAAAGAAATTCAGAGTATGGCCGTCCCTCCATATTCAGCCATATATCGAGACGGTCTGCAATGTAGATCAGCTGGGCGATACTTTTATTTTCTTCACTTATATCATCCAGTTCCTTAAGCACATTCCAGGGCGTGTGATGGTGGAGGACCGCATGGGCCAGTTCTGACAGCGGCGTAAAATTCTTCACAAACAAGTATCCATACACAGAATGTCTCCGGATATCTTCTGTCTCAAACTGCACTATGCGGTCAATCTCTTCTGTTTTATAAGCACCCACATCATGCAGGGCGGACAAAAAACAAATATTGCGCACTCTGGCAGAATTTGCCTCCGTCCTCTGCCGCAGCAGACGGGATACGATATAGGCCACACGGATACCGTGGTCCATCAGACGTATATCCACATGATTATAAGCACGGCGTAAAAGTCCGATCATCGCCCTGTTGTCTATAAAGCTGGTATTGTATTGAAACATGTATTTGGCTGCCTCGAAAGCAGACACCTTTCTTATAATTTTACAAACTGTACCGGGAAACTTTATCCCTGCCGTCCCTTCAGACTGACGATCAGTTCCTCCCCCGGCATAGGCCGGGCGTAATAATATCCCTGAATATACTGCACACCTGCAGAAGCGATCATCTTTTGTTCCGCTCCGCTCTCAACACCTTCGGCGACGACACTGAGATCATTGATCACCGACATGTCTACGATCGATCTCAGCAGTGCATATTGCTTCTCATTCGTCAATATCTGCTGCGTCAGCGAACGGTCTATCTTGATGATGTCCACAGGAAGATTGGACAGATAATTCAGGCTGCTGTACCCTACCCCAAAATCATCCAGCGCTATATGAATGCCCGCCTTCCTCAGCTTCTCCAGCGTTTCAGCCGCGTGGTCAATAGACTGGATCAGGATGCTCTCGGTTATCTCCAGCGTAATACGGCCAGGCTCAACATTGGCAGCGCTGATAAGCTGCAGCAGATGCTCTGCGCTGTTTCCGACCAAAAGCTGCTGCACAGAAAGATTGATCCCCATACGCTGCACGCCCAGCTCCTCTCCCCATTCCCGCATAAAGGAACAGGCATTAGCGAGCACATAATCACCGAGTGCTTCCACCATTGCGTTCCGCTCGGCCAGAGATATGACCTGGCCGGCCGGAAAATAGCCGCCTTCTCCGTCCGGAAGACGGACGAGGGCTTCTACTGCTTTGTACTGTCCTGATTCCAGATGCATCAGAGGCTGATACCAAATTTCCAAAGTCTTCTGTTGAATCGCGTCGCTCAGCCGATGTAAAATATGGGCTTCTGTGCGCAGCATCTCGTCCAGCGCATCATTATAGATGACCGTACTTCTTGCCGTCGTCTTTGAAAAGCTCATGGCTGACTGGAGCCGCTCAAGCAGAATACCGGGCGTGCTGCCATGTGCCGGATACCGGCAGGCCACAAGACGGATCTGAAGGGGAATAGACAGATTTCCGGCCATGACAGGGGCCGTCAGCATCTGCTGCAGCCGAGCCGCAAAAACATCTGTCTTTTCCTTTGTCAGCGAAATGCCCAGAAACACATCGCCGTTGATACGGTACAGATAAGAACCAAAAGGCCTCGACAGACGCCTTATCATCTCATGAAGGATCTCATCTCCCACATCAGCACTGAATAATTCATTATACTGGCTAAAACTGCAAATGTCCACACAAAAAAGACTAAACGGTCTTTTGGGCGAATAGGAGATCAGCATTTCTGTATCCCGGAAATATTTAGGACGGTTTCCGACATTAAACACCGGATCAAAATAAGCCAGCTGTTCCACCTTCTTACGGTAACGGTTAAAAGTTTTGGAGAGCTCTGTCATCTCGAAATCAGTATACTCATCAAATATCACGTCATTGTTTCCCTCAATGAGCTGTCTGCATTTCTCAGTCATCATCCGCACGGGGGATTCCTGCATTACCTCGGCATAATACGCATGGATCAGAGATTCCATCTCTTCTGCTGCCCGGCCAGTACCATTTTTACAGCGCGTATACTTATAGCGTGCCATGACAAAATTCTTTTCATCCCTGACACGTACCTTCAACAGTAATTCCAGCGACAGTCCTTTTGCAAACTCCTCCTGCTGGAGCTTGTTCATCCCCTCGCGAAGGGCGATAAGGAAGTTGCCCGAACCGAGGTACGCAGCTAAAAAAGGACTGCGGATGTACTCCTTGAGACGCCCCGGTATACTCCGTAAAAAAACCGCTTCTTGTTTCGTCCCGATCAGCCGCGCCGCCTGGCTGTATCCTTCCATGGAGAAGTAAAACAGCATAACCGGGCTGCTTTCATCTGAAAGCCAGCAGTCCAGCGCGGCCGTAAATCCCTTTTGGTTATAGAGTCCGGTGGCTCCATCCATTGTCCTGAGCTGCTTTATGGCGTGTCTGCGGTAATAGTGAAGGTATCCAAGCCAGGCAAGCGCCAGCAGAACGCACGCCGCCACCACACTGGCGATGATGATCCATATCTGCTGCGAAGGGCTCAGCCAGCCGGATGACGGCTGGATGCTGAGATTCCATTGGCTCGGCAGATAAAAGGTGGTTTTTTCCGCGTATGAAAAATCAATATCATCCTTGTTCTTTGCAATGACTTCTTTGGCGCCATTCTGCGGCTCTACCCGCCAGAGCTCATAATCATACCCGCGGTCCGGCAGGTCATCCAGTTTCAGCTGTTCCAATACATACTCCCGGTCAAGAGCCACTGCGACCTCTCCCAGATAAGACTCTCCACCCACAACCGGCTGCAGGAACAAAAACACCTTTTGTTGTTCCTGGTCAATATCAAGCGCCACCGGCCCCTCCACGACCAGCTCCTTGACTACTTTAGCCAGTGTATACGCATAGGAAAAATCCTGCAGATCACGTCCCGCAAGCTCAGCGTACTTCTCCTCAGGCTGAGCGCTGACTACGGTGTCCCCGTCAAAAAGACAGACAAAGCGGACTTCCTCCCGTGACAAAAGCGTATCAGACGCACGCTCAAACCATTCCGTCTCCCCTGTGCCTTCCACAAGAGCTGTCTTCGCCAGGGCATCGGCTTCATTCATAGTCCCCTGCAGCTGCAGCACAATTTTTTCATTATAATAATATAATATATTTTCAGCCTCTCTCTGCCGTATCTTTATCATCTCGCCGCGCAGAAAAAAACCTAATACTGCAGTTGCAGCAAGAATCAACAGTACCGCACCGGCAAAAAAGAGAATGCTCCGTCTGCTATGCTTCTTCATTATAATCCTCAATTCTGATGAATATGATAGTATCCTTTTCCGTTCTGCTTCACATGGTAAAGCGCCTCGTCCGCATCAAGGACCATCCGTTCCAGATCCATACCAGGTTCGTATATGGACACACCTATGCTGCACTGTACCGGAATATTCCGGTCTCCCGACTGTATTTTAGACTGGAAGCGCAGGACGAGACCATCTAATACATCGTTGAGTTCCTTCCTGTCATCCAGGCCCGTCAGCAGCATCAGGAACTCGTCTCCGCCGTACCGCCCTACAACTCCGTCATATTTCTTTTCATACTCCCGCAGAATATATCCTATACTTTTCAGCGCGATATCTCCGCCTTCATGACCGCATGTGTCATTTATATATTTAAGGTTATCCATATCGACAAAGAACAGCGCCTGGACCATATTCCGATCTGCATTCTTCAGTTGTGCCTCCGCCTTATTGAGAAACACGGAACGCGTGACTACGCCGGTCAGACTGTCAGAGAGGCCTTCCCCGGTCAGACGCAGGATTTCTTTAAAATCAACATTTTCAGGCGATTCATTCTGATAGATTCTTTTTTCCAGTTCTTCCATCGAATGTACGAGCATATCTACAACGAGCATCTGTTTTGCTATGTAATTCCGCACGAACATCATCAGTACAACGCATGCAAATGCAGTAAGGAGCGCAACCATCGCCAGAGATGGGAGTATCTGCGAAAACGCGCTTCCAAAGCTGACCGTACAGAGAATATCCCAGTTCGTGTTATCCACACGCTGATATGTCGTATAGCAGAGACTTCCATTTTGAATACTCCAGTAATCACCCGGATGCGCGGCAAGAAGCAGTTCTTCCAGTTCGTCTGATGTCGTGCCGAAAAGTATATCGTCCCGCAGAACATCCATCACGGAGTCGCCGTAAGGCAGCCCTGCCGTAGATGACATGATCTGTCCCCGGGTGCCGATCAAAGTTGCGTCAGCGTCCAGATTCCCTGCTGATTCCTCCAGGATCTGCACAGCTTCATCAAAGTAGATCGCGCTGAACAGAGCTCCTGTAATACTTCCCTGCCGGTCGATCAGAGGAACAGCCACTGTGTAATTGAGCGTCGTACCGTCAGCGCCTGCCGCAAAGCTGTCTGTAACCTGCCGCTGCCCGGTTGAAAACAGCCGCTGCATGTAATCCCTGCTGGCGAGGCTGGCCGGTTCATCCCCGTCAGAATAGACTATGATATTTTCATCTACATAGCAGAGCATCATAAAGCCAAAATATGGACTCATCTGATCCAGCCTTTTTACCTTATCTATGGCAGGGAGTCCGGGATCGTAATAATCCGGAAATCCAGCCAGAGACTCCAGCAGCTGGATCGCTTCGTTGACCCGCTGTGATATTTGTGCCTGGCTGCTGTGAAGCGAAGCTTCCGCATCTGACTTCATCCGGCTGACCGACAGCACGCCCCCTCCGAGGAAGATGATCGCCACGACCAGTATACAGAACACCAGGCTGTAACGTATGATGGGAGAGAACGATATCCCCCACTGATCTCCTTTTTTCTTTTTATCTTTCCGTCTCATATTAATTACCGGTTCTCCTTTCAGGCTGTTTCTTGGAACCTTATCCATATAATTATAAGGCAACACTTCCTCTTTCGCAATAGAAATAAAAAAAAGCCTTTGCAGACTTTTGTCATACAAAGGCTTTTCAGCGTGGGCGAGAGGATTCGAACCCCCGACCTTTTGGTCCGTAGCCAAACGCTCTATCCAGCTGAGCTACGCCCACATATTATATACATTGCTTATTTGCAACGTATATAATATTAACGTATCCAGCTTGTTTTGTCAATACACCTGTCTTACTTTTTTTGCTTTCGATGCTATTTCTCGAATACCGTCTGTTCTTCCACCGGTGTCATGAGCGCCCCGAGCGCCCGTTCAACGAGTTCACGCCTTATCTTTCTGCTCTTTTCTTCTCCAAGGTTCGGGTCTCCGAGCGGATATGGGATCCCGACTGCAGGTACGATCCTGTTTGCCCCGATCGTCAGTGAGATCGGAACAACGGTAGCGATATGTACGACAGGGATCCCCGCGCGTTCGATCTCTTTTACCATCGTTGCGCCGCAACGTGTGCAGGTGCCTCACGTGGAAGTCAGAATGACAGCCCCGATATTGTCATCCAGAAGCTTCTTCACAAAGTCTTTGCCGAATCCCTTTGCATTTCCTGTCGATGTCCCGGTCCCCGTCGTCGTGATAAAATAATCCGCCAGTTCGCCGATACCCCCCTCTTTCTCCATCTCGCGCAGCACGTCAAGTGGTACTACCAGATCCGGATCTTCCGTGACAAACGCTCTGTCATACCCTCCGTGGATCGTCATAAAATCCGCCTTATCCATATGGTCCATCCCCTTGATACTGTATATGCCGTATTTTGTGGCGCTGGAGGATTCGATATGATCCGGATTGCCCTGCGGCACGATACCCCCGGATGTCACGACCGCGATCTTGATCTTGCTCACATCCTCCACCGGCGGCAGGGGCGGCACACGGTCAAACACCGGCATCGGATATTCCGTCGGACAATCTTCCCCGTTCATCTTCTTCACAAGCAGATCGACCGCTCTCTCGGAACCCCGCTTTTCATGAAAATAATTGACACGTATCCCCCGTTCCAGATACCCTTCCTCCGACGGTCCGAGCAGTTCTTCTCCCTTTACCAGCTTCTCTGCGATGGCTTTCATCACCGGGACAGCCTGGCGCATGCCCGCCGCGGAATTCTTCGTCCTCACGATGATCAGATCTTTCCGGAACATATCGGCCCCCGGATTCTCCTCATACATCCCTGTCAATACAGGGATACCGAATCTTTCCTCCGCGGCCAGCGCCATCGTGCCGCAGGCTACTCCGTACCTGCCTGCGTTAAACGCAGGTCCCGCGATAAAGAGGTCAGGTCCGTAAGGCTCTATCATACGGAGGATCTCTTCTTTCGCCTCCTCGAGATGTTCGCCGAAATAATTGTCGCCGCATACAACGGTCGCAGCGATCTCATACTCCTCGCCGAACGCCTGCATGAGCGCAAGCCCGGGTCCCACCGCGCCTTCCCGGAGTTCCGGGGCCATGCCTGCCGCCTCTTCCCCGCCGGCTCCGGCGAAAAAGTTGTTAATATAATGAACGATCTTTATTTTTGACATTCAAAGCTCCTCCCTTCCTAGTAAGTGCGCGCAGCCAGGTGATTATAGCCGTTCGCTATCGTGGAGGCTATGATGATCTGAAGTTCCGCATCAATGCTTCCGTCCGGTTTCAGGCTTCCCTCGTAACCGCCGATCATCGTCTCTACAAATTCCAGCGTGCCTATCACTTTATCCATCGGCGGGAAATGAATGATAAGATTCCCCTGCCCGCATGATACTACGGTGTCAGCCTCAGGAACCGCGTCCGCAAGCGACTGGGACTTCCCGTCGCGCCCGGGGAATTCATCGGTTATGAGGACTACTTTCGCCCCCGCCGCGGTTGCTTTCCTGCAGTTCATCATCAGATCCGTATCCGGATTGCCATATCCTTCCTCCGTGATGATCACGCCGTCAAGCCCAAGGAATTCAACGAGCTTGCCCACCATATCAGAGCACCGCTCCTTATCGGCCAGAAATACATTTTCATTCGTCAGTATGACACCGATAAAGTTCAGATCCTTCCCGTGCTGTTTGTACAGGTCCTCAATGACCGGGTTGTTCAGATGATGGAACGTTGTCACCTTGTCGCACGGCGCCACACAATTGCCGCTTACGATCGCCCCGTCCATGATCTCTGTAGGATACATAAACGTCGGAATAAATTTCTTCGCGTCAACTCCGTAATAGTACGTGTCATGAAGCAGTCCCTGTGACTGGAGCATATGGATATACCCAACCTTCGGGAGATCCGGATACTCCGCGATCTGCTCCAGATAAGGCTTTGTTTCATAGGTGACGATCTCGTCCGGCGTCAGCTCCCTCGCCGCCTCTCCGATATACGCGGCCACCTTAAGTCCTGCCAGACGGCCTGCCGTCTCGTGTTCATGGGCGTCAATGCCTTCTTTTGCCCGGAAAATGACACACACATTATTTGTCCTGGAAAACGGCGTATACTTTGCCGCCTCCCCGGACATGTCGATGATACCTTCCTGAAACCCTACGATCCTTCCCGACGTGACGACCGCTGCCCCCACGAGCGCATGCGTCCTTCCCGCTCCGACCTGTCTGACCTTGTTAATGATTCCCGGAAAAAGCCCTCCGTCTCCCTCCACTTTTACCCGGGGCTCAATGACATCCTTCACCGGCGCGATCCGCACAGACTCTCCCGGCTTCGCCAGATCCACGTCCGCCGACACGAGCCGGTCGTCCTCCAGCACAAGGCTGATGATCTCCTGCCTGCATACGTAGAGTGTGCCGTTCTCCACATAAGTCCGCTCTGCAAACTGAACATCATGAATAAATATTTTTCCCAGTTCCAGTTTCACTTCTTTCCCTCCTTTTCAAAAGGGGACATTAAGAATAATGCCCCCTCAAGTCATAAATTAACTGCCGATTTCTTTATAATTTAATAATAGTCTAATAATTCATTTTTTGCAACTCTTTTCCGGTATATTGGACATTTTTCCGATATCAGTTCAAGGAGAAATAATCATAACACATGGCGTACGGCCTGCACTTCTGCCATTTTCCTTCACCTTTCGGCCCGATAAATCTGCCGTTTTCGGCAATCTTTTTTCCCCGGAGGTATACTTGTTCCGGACGTCCTTTTACCGGAAATCCTTCAAATGGACTGTAGTCTATTCCGTGCAGGCTGTCTTCATTCCGGATAACGCCCTCATAGTCCGGATCAAATATTACCAGATCTGCGTCTGAACCTGCGGCGATCTCCCCTTTCTGCGGGTAAAGTCCCACCACTTTCGCCGGCATGGTGGCAAAAAGCTCTATAAACTTCTGACGGGTGATCCGCCCCTTGCATACCCCTTCCGTCCAGAGCATCGCAAGACGGTCCTGTACGCCCGGACATCCGTTTGGTATCTTTGTAAAGTCGCCGAGTCCTCTTTTCTTTGTCTCAAAACCGCCCTCCAGCGCGCAGTGGTCGGAACCGACCGCCTGAAGCCATCCTTTCTGTACTGCCTCCCAAAGCGCGTCCACATGTTTCTGCGGCCGAAGCGGCGGGGCGCACACATATTTTGCCCCTTCAAAGTCCGGCTTTGCCAGATACTCGGTCGTCAGAGTGAGGTAATGGGTACATGTCTCCCCAAATACAGGATACCCCTGCGTATAAGCCTCCCTGATGGCCTCCATCGCTTCTTTCACACTGACGTGGACGACATAGAGCGGGCAGTCTGCCGTCCTGGCCAGAGCGATGGCCCGCTTTGTCGCCTCTTCTTCCGCCACCGGCGGCCTGGAATAATAGTGGTACACCGGCTCCGTATGTCCCTCCGCAAGATACTTTTTCTGCAGCACATTGATGATGTCCGCATTTTCTGCATGCACCATCATTGTGACGCCGCATTCCCTGGCCTTCATCATGGCCTTCAATATAGATTCATCGTCGGAATAAAAATCAGTGCCCTTGTATGCCATAAAAAGCTTAAGTGTTGACACGCCGACTTCCGGAAGCTGCGCGATCTCCTCAAACACAGATTCTTTCGGGTCCATGATGATCCCGTGAAAGGCAAAGTCGACACAGGCGGTTCCCTGCGCCTTCGCCGCCTGCTTTTTGATCGCGTCAATGAGCGGCACTCCTTTTTCCTGCGGCGCAAAGTCGACGATCGTCGTCGTGCCGCCGGCCGCTGCGGCATCTGTCGTCTCAAAGAGGCGGCCGCCGAATGATCCATAGTGCACATGTTCATCCACCCCGCCCGGGAAGATCAGTTTCCCTTCTGCATGGATGATTTCTTCTGCGTCCCGGCTTATGTTTTTCCCGATCTCCTTTATAATACCGTCCTCAATATAGATATCCGCCTCATACTCATTTACAGAGGTCACAACCGTTCCATTTCTGATCAATGTTCTCATAGTACCCTCCTTTTCTAAAAAGGGGACATTCCGCACAATGTCCCCTTTTGATTCAGTCACTATTTATCATACAGTCTTTCATGCTTCCGGTAGACAGACGCGTCGATGCCTTCCAGATACTGTACAACTTCATCTACAGGCACCACGTCACAGAATTTTGCCTCCATGTCAAATAAGTTCCACTCGATAACTCCCGGCACGCGGTCGCCTACTGTTCCTTCCGGCACGATAGTCTTAAAGCCGTATCCGGTAGAATCCATGACCGTATGGCGCACGCAGGCACATGAGGTGGCTCCCATAACGATCAGCGTATCAACACCCAGGAAATTCAACGTCTGTGCAAGATGTGTCCCGAAAAAGTTAGATGCATATTTTTTATGGATGACCGGTTCCTCCGGCTGCGGCTTGAGCTTCGGGTCTATCTGCAGCCAGTCGTCATTTATGTCAAGCGCGCTCATCGGGATCTTTTCGTCCCATCTCGGAAGATCCCACTGCTTCTCCCCTATGTACCCGGTCGTCGTGTGGAAGATCGGCACTCCTGATCTTCTTCCGGCTTCCAGAACCTTAAGCGCTTCCGCGCACACCTCTTCTGAATGGTCACACGTAAATACGTGCCCTTCGCTCATCCACGCTTTTGCCATATCCACCGTCGTTATGGCAGGCGCCTTTCCAAAGCCCATCTTTCTCATAAAACCGCGTTCTTTATATATTTTTCTTGCTTCTGCAAACGCCCGCTTAAGCAGTTCCTCATCAAACTCATAATGATCCACAAACTTATACTCTTTATTTTCTGCCATATCACGATCCTCCTGATCAAAAATGTTATTCAGTTGCTTTCGCGGCGCCGCATAAAAGAAATATTCCGCTGTTGTTTATTTCTTTTATTTTCTATGCTATTATAATAATCAATCAAATCCTTTTCTACAACCCTATTTGTCTATATGTCAGCATCCATACACTGACACTTTATTGACACTTTTATTTATTTTAATTTATTATCAGTATTTTAATCGAATTATTTTGTATGAACAGTAAACCAGAGACAGGAGGAAGATATGCGTACAAAGAGACTCTCCCCCCTCGGCTTCCTGATGGAATGCCTGAATATCCAGACCGTGTCGCTGTCAAGAGAACTCCATGTGGACGCCAGCCTTGTGAGCAAATGGAAGAGCGGCGACCGGAGTCTGAACAGCAATTCCATGTATTTTGAAGATATCATCAGATTCATAATGAAAGTGAGTGAAAAATCAGACCATCAGCTTCTTTCAAAGGCTCTATCGGAAATATATCCTCTGGAAGGACTTGAAGGCTCTTCATCCCCTGAGCCTTTTGTGCGGAAGCTGCTTTTCAGCGAAAAACTTACGCTGCCCAACCTGAAAGAATTTACCGCGCCGGGGATACAGCCCAAAATACAGATCGGCTCCTGTGAACAGAACAGCGGCCGCAGGCACGCTGTCCTAAAGCTTCTGGATTATGCGGAAACGCTCCCCGTACCCGGAAGGATCATCTTTATAGACTCGGAAGAATACGGATGGCTATTAGAAGATGAAGCGTTTGTCAGGCACTTTGCGGAAAAGATGAATGTGCTGCTGGGACGTGGGTTTTCTGCCCGTTTTGTAATTCATTTTTCTTCATACCGCCAGCGGTTTGTCCGGTTCTTTGAGATGTGCAACCTCCTGCTGTTCCACCGTAATGTGGAATGGTTTTACTATGAATACTACGATGAAAATGTATTCCAGTTCTCCCAGTTTATACTCGACAAAGCCATCTCGCTTTTAGGTATCTCTGCCGGGCAGGACAACTCCACGACCATGGTATTCACAGACACCCCTTCTATCATCCGGCACTGGACGATGGCAGAATCGGTCATCAGCCGCTGCGAAAAGCTGTTTGTCAATTTTCCGGTGGAAAAATGCGCGGATGTGGTGGAATACATACGAGTCATACGCAAGAGAGGGACGCTCTACGCCTATCTTCCGGCGCCGGCATTTGTCTCCGCCCAGTCGGAACTTCTCAGTGAGATCCTTACAGGCAATCATATCGATCCGGCCACCACAGACCAGTGTCTCATTGTAAACCAGAGAATGCGGGATATCGTACACACACAGTTCAGGGGACTTGAAGACGCGCCGGAACGGATCGTACAGATACTTCAGCTGGAAGAAATGGAGCGGCGGGCGTTTCGGACCCCGTTCATCAGCTGCAGTCTCACTCTGCTGGGGGGCCGGCAGGTAAATGTGACAAAACCTCAGTATGCGCGCTGCCTGCGCAGCCTGGCAGACGCTCTTGACAAACATGAGAACCTTGAGATCGTCTTTTTATCGGAGGGAGATAATGCTCCCCTTCCTGCAATCCCGGAGATGAACTGCTGGTGCAAACAGAATACATGGATGGTGCAGATGGATCAGAAAGGCTTCCGCCTGAGCGACGAGGCAAGTATCGTCAATGCCGCATCTGTTACATTTGAACGCTGCATCCGAAGGATACCGCCTAAGCGGAAAGAAAAATCTTCGGTCACCGCATATCTTCTGCAGCTTGCAGATACACTGGAGCGCAGCGGCGTCTGACCATAAAAGTGAGACAGACCTTTTCAAATACGGGCGGTTAGTGGTAGAATATCCTCATGGCGCCTCACCATAGCTGCGCCTTCGCGATAACGAGATGACAAAAAGGATTGGATGATATGACAAAAAAAATAGCAATAATCAACGATTTATCCGGATTTGGCCGCTGTTCGCTCACCGCCGCCATCTCCGTCACCGCCGCCATGGGCGTACAGCCGTGTCCGCTGCCTACGGCAATTCTCAGTGCACAGACAGGATATCCCAGCTACTTCTGCGACGACTATACAGACAAAATGGAAGCCTTCCGTTCCGAATGGAAGAAAATGAATGTACGGTTCGACGGCATATACACCGGGTTTGTCGCCAGTGAAATGCAGATCCGGCATATACACAGGTTTATCGATACATTCTGCGGCGAAGATACTTTTCTTCTCGTAGACCCTGTCATGGGAGACAACGGGAATACTTACGCCATGTTCACCGAACAACTCCGGTGCCAGATGCGGGAACTGGCCTTGCGGGCCGACATCATCACCCCAAACCTTACCGAACTGTGCCTCCTTACAGGCACAGACTACCATACCCTTGCGGATATAAAGGATACCGGGCATCTGACTGAAACCATTGACCGGGCCGGCAAAGAACTGTGTAAAGAAGGTCCCGGTGAGATCATCGTCACCGGCATCCGCCACAAAAGTGAAAATGGGACTGACATGATGGGCAACCTGTATATCACGAAAGAATTCTGCAAATTGTCTTCTTTCCCTTACATCGGCGGAAGTTACTCCGGGACCGGCGATCTATTCGCCTCGTGTCTCGCGGCAGGTATTGCCCGCGGCGATTCCATACCGGATATCATGGAGACTGCAGGAGCATTTCTGGAGCTTGCCCTTGCCGATTCCGTGAAAGAACAGGTCCCCCGCAATGACGGTGTGAATTATGAGAAATTCCTTCCCATGCTTCTGAAAGGGGCCTGACCCCTCTCAGAAAACCGGACGACAAAAACAGCCTGCCCTTCTTGCGAAGTGCAGGCCGTTGTCCGTTAAATTATCAAAAATACAAATATTCAAATGAAAGTAAAACTCTTCTGCTCTGAAACATATTTCTTAATAATTCTTATCTTGGAATCTTCTTACAGACTATGCTGCGCAAACATTAACTGCTTTCAGCTTGCTGCTGTCTTTCGGATCTGTCTCTGTGTCGAAAGTCACTTTCTGTCCTTCTTCCAGAGTCTTAAATCCGTTAGAAACGATCGCTGAAAAATGTACGAATACATCTCCGCCCTGGTCATCTGTAATAAATCCAAATCCTTTTTGTGAGTTAAACCACTTTACTGTACCGCTGTTCATTGTCAGTACCTCCATTTTAATAATATTTGTATCTGAGATAAAAAAAAGTACCTTTACTTGTAAATCATCCTGAAACGACTTACAAACATAGGTACGATTCAAATCTCTTTGATTACTTGCTTAGCTTAACATGTATATTACAAAAAGTAAAGGATTATTTTATATTATTTTATTTTTTTAAACTGGACTGCTCAAATATTAAATATCTGGACTTTTTAATACATCCACTTTAATGTTATGATTATCACCAAACAATGAAAGGACTGATGATTATGAAACAGAACATGCAACAGGGAAAAGCGATCCCGCTGCTCACCGCTGCCGGGCTCTTTGCTGCGATGATCACACTTATGACAGCCTATATCTTCCACATACCTTATGGGACAAACGGCGGATATATACATTTTGGAGATACTTTCATATACATTGCGGCCGTCCTGCTCCCCAGACCTTATGCTCTGGCAGCGGCAGCGATCGGAGGCGGTCTTGCGGATATGCTCACCGCGCCTATGTGGGCGCCGGCCACCATCATCATAAAGATGCTGATCACCCTCCCATTTACAAGTCACAACGGCCGGATGCTCAGCCCGAGGAATGTGGCGGCGCCGTTTATCGCCGCGCTCATATCAGCCGCCGGCTACTATCTGGCAGAAGGGATCCTCTTTGGCTCCTTCCTGTCTCCTATTGCCTCACTGACCGGCAGCGCCGTGCAGTCCGGCGGAAGCGCCGTTATCTTTCTGGCCGCCGCCGCGGCGCTCGACAGAATCCACATGAAGAACCGCGCAGATCAGCTGCTGTTCCTGCAATAATGAAGTAATATCTGAAAGGAGATAATAAAATGGCTGATATCCTATATACTTACAAAAATCAGGTCTATGCCAATATCACAAACAAATGCGACTGCCGCTGCACCTTCTGTATACGAAGCCACGAAGATTCCGTGGGGGATGCCAAGACGCTCTGGCACAAGACAGATCCCTCCCTGGAAGAAGTCATAGCCGCCATGGACGCATTTGACTTTACAGGCTATGACGAACTCGTCTATTGTGGTTACGGAGAGCCGACCTGCGCTCTGGAAACTCTGACCGCATCCGCAAAATACGCAAAAGAAAAGTACGGTGTACGCATCCGCGTCAACACGAACGGACTCGCAAACCTGTACTACGGCCGGGACATTATCCCCGCGCTCGCCGGGATCGTAGATTCCGTATCTATCAGCCTGAATGCCCCGACAAGCGAAGAATACGATAAAGTGACACGCCCCCGGTTTACCGGCGCGTTCGATGCGCTGCTGCAGTTTGCGTCCGAATGTAAAGATTATATTCCCGATGTAAGGCTTACCATCGTAGATGTGCTTCCCCAGGATAAAATAGAAGCAAGCCAGGCGCTGGCAGACTCTCTCGGCATCACATTAAGGATACGTAAATACGCGTGACCCAGGCCTTCTCCTTACACTCCACGGCAGATCAATATTCAAAAAGAATTACTCTCGTCTTCCCTTTTTCTTAATAAGTTGTCTGTATGATAATAAGAAAAAGAGGGAGGCTGAGAAGAAGCATATGACACAAACGACGATTCAATTAAGTTTTTTTGAAGCAATACTAGACTTGTTGATGCCTGGGCCGCTGTATGCGGCGAGTCTTATATTAATTGGAATTTTGCTGTTTTTCTTTTTCCGAAAGGATAAAGGACTGCCCCGGTTCAGGACAGCATTTGGTTCACTTTTATTATATTATTATCTGGGCATCGTCTTTCGCAACGTTGTCGGTATACCGACGATCAAAGAATTTATCCGGCTGGACAGTCTCGGGGAATCTATCTTTAATCCTATTGTTAACTGGATTCCGTTTGCCGATGGGATAAGCTTTGATTTCATACTGAATATCCTTTGTTTTATTCCGTTCGGCTTTCTCTGTCCGCTCATCAGCGGCACATATAAACAACTAAAAAAAGTGATCTTCCTCGGCTTCTTACTTTCACTCCTGATCGAAGTCAGCCAGATGTTTACACTGTACAGAGCTACAGATATCAATGATCTGATCACAAATGTTCTCGGCACGGCCGCCGGTTACCTGTGCTTCAGACTTGTTGTAAAGCTGAGGAACGCAATAACGGGCAAGGCGTATACCGCCTCCGCAGCAAATGATTCTGCACTGTTTCTGCCTCCTCTGGTCACACTACTGGCCTTTATCATAGTATTTATAACCTAGCTTCATTCTTTTTTGTCCGCTGCATTAGCGGCACACTCCCATCCTCTGCTTCTCTGGGCATGGACGCTTATGTGAAGTATGTTTGTGACGATAATGATAATAAGAAACCACAAATGAGAGGAGATGCAGTGCATGGAAATACAAAGTATTCCTTTTCCCGGCAAGGAACCGGCAGACGATAAAACGGCTTCTTTAGCTGACATTGCGTCACATATCAGCACATGGAAGCCTGAGGCTGAAATGGAGTTTGTGGAAAACGCGGAAGCATCATACCATAAAACGGCGGAAAGAAACGACACCTCTGAAATATCAGACGAGAGTAAAGCTGATACATCAAAAGAGGCAGAAGCGGTCAGAAGGATCGAACAGCTCCTGGCAAAACTCCGGATATGGCAGCCGCTTTTAAGTTCTGATTCTGAAAAAGAACTGGAACGGTTAAAAGAACTCTATATGACTATTTTGAAACAGATCGTAAGTCTGACAGAACACGACGAACAAAAAAGGCTGCTCAGCCTGTTGGATTCTTACACATTCGGGAATCTGGCAAAACTCGTGGAAAAGCATTTCAGCACGCTGGACGGTTTCCTTCACCAGTATGGAGAACATTGGAACCGGACCAGTCTGTTCAACAGTCTTTTTAGATCCGCCACCGGCAGGAGTCTCCCGCCGGAAACAGTCGGCCGGCTGCTGGATGAAGCGAACTCTGCCTGGAACGGCAAAGAGAACTATAAAGAGATAATACATACAAAGAACGTACACGAGGGTATTTTGTATTCCAGACATTTATCTGAAAAAGCTGTTCCGTACAGCAAAGCTTTCAGCGGCAGAAAATTGGTGGAAGCCGATTACCTGAGCGGCACATTCCCGGAATATGGAAAAGTTACGGATGCAAATAAGCTGGTTACACATAGCAGCCCAAGGCAAAATATATTCTTCCAGGTGCAGGACCTACAGGCCGCTGAAACATTTCTGACCCATTTTCTCGGGGAAGGGAATTTGCTCAGTAATACGCAGATAACTGCCTGGAATCCTCAGCTCAGGGGATTTCTGGCTGCAGATACCTGGTTGAAATCCATTGTCTATCTTCAGGCATCAGGGATTCAGAAAACACTGGCAGGCAGCATTTCACGGGCGATCGACCGGATGATGCTGTTTTATATCAACAGTGCGGCAGCACAAAAATGTACCGCCGCATCGTCATATATATCCCATGACTCAGCCTCGGATAAAGAAAACCGTGAGCCGGCAGTATTTGATATATACTGCCGGCTCAGGATGCTCTGTCAAAAGGAACCAAATGCCGGAAAAGCGCTTACCTCCATATTGAAGTATGCTTACAGTCAGTACGAAAACCAAGACAGAAAGGAAGGTTTCTTTTTCGCACACCCGGACCCGTCAAAAAGCGACTGTAAAAAGGGGTTCCTGCTGTTGAAAAAGGACTGGCGGCAGTTTGTGGACGGACTGCCGGTTTCCATGCGCAGAAAACGGGAACTGGAAGCCTCTTTTATGAGTCCATGGGGTGATTATGTCTCCCCGCTCAACCCGCTGTACAACCCGGAGGCGGCTCATCCTGCCATCATCGGCGGTCTGGTCACCGCCGCGGTCGTGATCGTGTTCTGTCTGTTTACGTAAATGCTCCCATTAAGCTCTGTCCAGAATATAATCCTCTTCAAAATCTTTTACAGGAACCGGACGCGCAAACAGGTACCCCTGTCCATTCGGGCAGTCAAGTGATTTCAGAATATCCTCCTGGCGGCTTGTTTCCACACCTTCTGCGATCATTTCTATATCCAGCTCCCTGCACATCTGTATGACATTGCGCAGGATAATACGGCTCCGCTGGTGGCTGACCAGCGTTTGGATCAAGCTCTTGTCCAGCTTCAGTGTATCAAAATGAATATCATTCAGTACAGACAGATTACTGTAGCGGATACCGAAATCATCCAGAGATATACGCAGGCCAAGATCACTGATCTCCTGTACCGTCTTATAGAGCATGGCTGAACAGTGTTCCACCGTGCTCTCTGTCATCTCAATCTCAAGACATCTCCTTGAAAAATCATATTTATCCAGAACTTTCTTCATACTGTTGATAATATCATCCTCCATCAGTGTGACTCTTGAAAAGTTCAGGGAAATGATCAAATCATTCCGATTCCACTTCTCCAGCAGTCTGCATACCTCTTCCAAAACGAAAAGGTCAATATAGCGGATGATCCCGTTTGACTCTAAAACAGGTATAAACTCAGAAGGCGGCAGGATGCCGAATTCCGGGTGCTGCTGGCGGATCAGAGCCTCCGCACCGATCCATTTGTGGTTTTCCAGATGGTATTTGGGCTGCAGATAAACGACATACTCCCCTCTTTGGATCTGCTTGATCAGATTTCTAAGCAGCTGGCGGTGCTGCGCATCATCACTCCCATGCATTTCATCATAATGACGCTTCTTATTCAACTTCATCACATCATCTGCGGCATGGATCAATGCCGCCAGATCATGTTCTACACTGTCCCATGAAAATCCCAGAGATACACTGAAATTTTCATTTTTCTCGATTTTCTCCCGCAGCTTTTGAACCTTGTCCTCCAGCACGGCTTTTTCACTATTCACGGCAATGATCAGGAATTCATCCCCATTAAAACGGTAAATATCCGTCTGCGCAAAGATCATTTTCATCAGATTTGCCAGATGGCGGATATATTGATCTCCGGTAACAGTACCATAATCCTCATTGATCTTCTTCAGATTATCTATATTGGCGACGATCACACCGAGTGAACTTACCTCCTCTGTCTGATAACGCGGCAGATTATTCTCATAACTGTTTCTGTTCAGTACATCTGTCAGAAGATCATAGTGATTGGCATGAAGCGCAGCCTGGAACAGACGGTGGCGTTTGATCTCATTGACTATAAAACCGGACAGGGATTCCAGAAATGAAACATTCTGAAAATTGGCATTGGTATTATCTATGACCAGACAGCCGTACTCCTCCCCATGCTCCTCCAGATGGATCCAGTGCTGATTTTCCACATGATGGCTCTGCATCAGCTGGTACATGTCGAAAGACTCTCCGATCATTGCCTGCGGATTCTCCAGCTTCACCGGTTCGTTCCACTTCTGCGCACTGAGCCATGCGCTGAGCACTGCCACCTCCTCTTCGCTCAGTGTCCATTGGTCCCCTGAGTCCCCGACAAACCATTCGCTGTTCAGTGCATAAAGACCGCTCTGTTCATCCATCATCCAGATCCCCGCATGATATGCCTTGAAAAAATGACAGATCGTCTCCAGAATACTCTGCATCGCCTCATCAAAACTTACTCGCTCCTGCATATGCTGAATACCGCTGAGCAGAAAATGGCTCTCTGTGGCGTTACTTTCCATGGAATCCACAATACTCTTATCATTGGATATGTCAACGGCGATCGCCAGTAAAACAACCTGCTGCTTCCATGTGATCAGTTTATTTTTGATGAGAAATTCCTGTTCCAGCGCGGTATTCATGTCCTTCCATAAATAGAATTTATCTTTGGACCAGTTTGCCTTTGCGCAAAACGGACACGGCGTCTTCCTCCTATGCATGATCTCATAGCACTTTTTATCACGGCACTGGCTTTTCGTAAGCCCGACACGGTCATAAAACGCCTGGTTTCCCAAGAGCAGAGCATAGCTGTCCGGATCAACAAGATAGGAGATATCGCCAAACTCTCCCAGATAGGTATCAAAATCCTTTTTTTCCAACAGCTCCAGATTTTCATAGCCTGCCTCTGCACCTTCCGCCGCCGTCATTGACTGAAGTTCTTTTATATCCAGCTTGGGCTTTACTTCCCTGTTGTAATACTGATATAAACCTTTCTGTGAATTTTTCACCTCATACAGCGTCTTATCCGCCTGTTCAAACACAGTCTCATAATCACTGCTGCCTTTTATCAGGGTAATGCCTGCGCTGAATTTAATATCATACCTCTTATCCTCCTGCAGCTTCTGATACAGATCCATCAATGCATCATCGACCTCTTTATCAGACGTGATCTGTTCCATAAGAACAAGGAATTCATCACCGCCGAAACGTCCTACGACACAGTGCTCGTGAAAGACTGCCTTCAGATGGTCTGCAAACAGTATCAGGGTATCATCGCCGGCTTTATGTCCGTAGCTGTCATTGATATCTTTAAAATTATCAAGATCCAGAATCAGAAAGGCCCGCAGTTCTGCCGGTTCGCGGAGACATTGAATGATTTTTGATTCTGCGCTTTTTTTATTATACACATCCGTCAGCTGATCGAATTCCGATTCATAGCGCAGCTGGAAGCTGCTTTTCTTCCGTTCATCAATATCCGTCAGATACATCAGCGCCATTAGTTCATTCTGAAGCGGCTCCTTAAACAGCAGGATTTCTATCTCCATCCACATCATTTTATTTTGTTCTATGATCCTGCGGAATTCATATTTCAATCTGGTAAGGCCGTTTTGATAAGACTGCCTGAGGTTATCCCGGTCCATCAGCTCCATGTAACCCCCGCGGTCCTCCGGATGTACGACCTTATGAATGAAACGTGTATAAAGCTGTGTATAGGTCATCTCTTCAGTCAGTTCATTATAAAGGTTCCAGATGCCGCCCATTCCATAAAACTGGTCCTGAGTTATATTAATATGTCCATATGCCTTCTTCTCCGATAACAGCATATGATAAAACTGCGTTTCCTTCAGATATGTTAAATACTCCTGCTTTTCCCTGGATATGTCTTCGATAAACCCCAGGATGACAGGCCCCTTGTCCTCTATTTTTTCATAGGAACTGAACTGAAAACGGACCCATTCCCCACTCGTCAGCCTCACTTCGTTTATAGTACGGACGTGCTGCTTCAGCGTTTTATGAAATGCATGCTGCAGTTTGTCATCGTCCGCCTTGCTCAATGGCAGGACCTTTTCTGCATACTCAGAAGAGTATGCAGAAAAAGTAAGCACCTTAGGAAAACCTGAAAGGATTTTTTTCTGGCTGGCCATATAGACGATCTGGTTTTTAACGTCTACGACAAAAGCTTCCTGCCGGATCTGTGTAAATAAAATGTGCAGCAGCTGAAGCATATCCTCATTTTTTGTTTTATCAAGTACAAAATCACTTACATCCAATGACATGCAGCAGTAAATTCCATCTGCTTCGCTCAGTTTCATCCGGGTATAAAAACGGTGCTTTCTATTATGTACTTCCGCATCATGAAGAAATTCCCTGCTTTTTATATCCTCCTGGTATCCCTCGAAAAACTTTTCTGTAGAAAGTAAGGATGAAAGACTGTTTTTATATTTATATCTGACATCATCCCTGCTCTGCTGCAGCATCGAATAAAAAGCGGCATTACCGTACAATATCGTGAGCTCAGTATCCCTTTTTAAAAAGTAACAGGCCAGGGGGAAATATTCCACCATATCTTTTAGCTGTTCTATATATTCATCCGATAAAATCGTATCATATTCATTCATAACAATCTCTCCTTGTCTTATCTCCATAATCTGCAATCAGCAGCTTTTAATCCTTCAATATATACGCCATGGTTCTCATCTCAAATACTTTTATAAAATAAAGCAAGACGTTACTAAGTGTATAGAGAATTGTCCGGATAGTTTTAAAACAAGGAATGCTTACCTGTGAAAATAGACAATGACCTGAAAGGAGAGGTTCATAAACGTAAAGTATGATTGGTCTTATCATTCGGCAAGCCTACGCATAAAACAGATCCGCTCAAGCAGCATTATCTTGTCGGCACTTCTTCAATGAAGAAGCAAACATTTTCTATACTGCTATTATTTTACAACAGAATTCCTTGTTTTGAAAGGATAAAACGTGCTTGATAGCGTTTCTGTTCTTTCAAGATGATCTCCTCACAAAATGTCCCACTTTTTTTCATAACTTTCTGTCTCTCCAGCGCAGCTTTTCCATCACGGCCACCCGTCATGCGGATGGTTAACTCTGAGGCTATAGGCCCCGGTTACCGGCCAATGCTTCAAGACGCTGGCTTTCACTTTACCCAAGCTGCTATGACGTGTGAAGATACTGATTATGAGAATAGAATGATTCATCTGCATAGGCAGGCTGCTTGTGAGTTAATGTTTAATATTGAAAAGAGAGCCTGTTTCCAAGCTCTCCGCATTTTACTATAGTTTTATTATTTATTTCCAAGTACCCTCCGCGTGCCAATGGATATATGCACGTCGTACAGATGTAAGTGAAAAGGAAGTTATTACAAATACGTTAAATCCAGTCATTGCTTTATCTGCATTAATTCCTACCCATGATGACTCTTGCCTTGCCGTGACTTTTTGAGCAACAATAACCGCTCTCGTTATGGATGGAACAGGAAATGTAACCGGGATCTCTTCGGATATGTAGCAAGTGCCCGCCGCTGTCTTAGACAGGTAATCTGCCTCCTTTACTCCCCACATTTCTAGCGTCCCATCCGCATATTTGCGATAACTTCCATTGTCATTACTTCCAGCTTCCACAATAGAATTGTGGTATAAGATCATCCCCTGCCGTGCATCCAGCGCATACCCTTCTTCCGTAGTCTCGAGGTTGTTCGCAATATTCACAGGTCCGACCGGTCCCTGCTCTCCTTTGTCACCCTTTGGTCCCTGGATTCCCTGCGGGCCCTGTGCCCCGGCCGCACCGGTATCACCTTTTGGACCTGTGGCACCCTGCGGACCTGTCGCTCCTGTCGGACCTTGAGGTCCTGTCAGTCCCTGGGGACCCGTCAATCCCTGCGGACCTGTCGCGCCGGTCAAACCCTGGGGCCCCATCGGACCAGTCTCTCCTTTGTCACCCTTATCGCCTTTCGGGCCGGTTGCCGGCACCTGCGTATCCATATCACCTATGTACCAATTGCCGTTGGTCCCGATATGCGGCGTGATGCCGTCGTCACCTCTTGCTTTGACTCCCGTGTCATAGCCATTAATAAACCAGTTTCCGTTGTCACCGATATAGATCTCCGGTATAAAGTTTGCATTTTCTTCCATTTTGTGTCCCTCCTAAATTATATAATAAGTGTATCCTACCAGTAATTATCAGGACAAAGAGGGACACATATTAACTTTTTCAGGGTACCGCTCCCTCTTCTGAATAACGATTCCAGCCGCCTATAAATGAAAGATGGAAGAATGGACGGATATAAAAGCAGGCAACTATTTTATGTCTCTTATACAACACAACTATCAAAAAACCGACGTAAACACGTCGGTTTTGCAATCCCTCTGACCGGAATCTGACAGTTTTAAATAACCAAAATACTGATAAAAAGGGCTTTAAAGACTTCATCACAGCCTCTTAAACGAGAAAATACTAATCTTCTTTCCTAATACTCCTCACGCAGATAAAAATGACTATTGCTGTTGCTATGAGAAATTCCGAAAAAATGATTGATGGATTGCCAAATCCAAAATCAAAAGCTATATAATGTCCAATAAAAGCGACTGCAAAAAACAGAAGATATACACCAACTGCATACATGACACAACGGACAATTTTATTACGCTGTTTCTCCCTCAATAATATCTGCTGTTGTTGTTTCTCCAAAATGTTCGTTTTAACTGATAACTCATCAATCTCAGCCGGTTTCAAAAGATAGTCGGTTGTAACATTGAACACAGAACTTAACGCCACTATCTTTTCCAGTTCAGGTACTGCCTGACCGCTTTCCCATTTTGAAACAGACTGTCTTGAAACATTTAACTTCTCCGCTAGTTCTTCCTGTGTTAAGTCATTGCTTTTACGCAATGTCAAAATTTTTTCTGCAAACTCCATAAAGGGTCCCTCCATTTTTTCCTGATAAAAGAATAGTACCAAAAACCTCGGTTGCAATCTATACAGCGGAGTATATATTTACGCAACTCATGGTAGAAAAGTGACAACATACTTTCTGTTTGCGTTTAAAAATATGTGTTTATGCATCACGAATGAACCCCAAAGTTTTTACGCTCTGGGGTTATGTTGTATCAATTATTAAGATAATCCAAGCAGATTGCTCCATGTCTTGACACCAACGATACCGTCTGCCACGAGTCCATGCGCTCTCTGGTATGCCTTGATTGCTGCCTGTGTCTTAGTTCCGTTGATGCCATCGACAACTCCGCAATTATACCCGAGAGCGTTTAGCCGCTCCTGAAGCAATGCCGTTATATTGCCCCGGCTCGTCCGCCCAAGCTGCGGGCATCCGGCCAGTGTATTAGGACCGGTAAGCCCGTCAACGGTCTGATAACTGAATCCCTGAGCGTTACATTCCGCCTGTAGGCGAGACACCCATGCGTCACCTTTCTCTGTTGGCTTTGCTGGCGTCGGTGTCGTAGTTGCCGCGCTGCCGGCGGCGCCTGCAATATCCGAAAACGGAAATTTAGTTCCAGGGCAAGATGTCGCACATACATCACGATGCGCCTGTACCTTACTTATGCCATATTTCTTTTTGAGTTCTGCGACAAGTTCCTTTCCGGCCGCTTTCTGTGCTGCCGGCATGGTCTCCGTCATGTATGCCCCCTCAAAACATATGCCGATACTGTCAGAGTTGCTGCCGGATGCATGAGCGCCAACCGCCCATTCCGGCCGTCCGCGGTATATAGAGCCATCTTTACGCACCAGGAAATGGTATCCGATGCCCGCCCATCCATTATTTTTGTGCCAGCGGTGGATGTCCTGTACGGTACAGTTCGATGCCTCCGCGTGGTGCAGGATAATAAGTTTCGTAGCACTCCTGCGGCTCATTGATCCGAAGGATAAGTTCGTTTCCTTGATATTCATATCCTCTTTCTCCTTTTATTGAAAAGAGAGCCTGTCTCCAATCTCTCCGCATTTTACTATAATTTCCAGCGGCCGACTGCTATAATGCTGATATCAGTTAACAATTCTGACGTACTTACAGGATTGCAGAATTTCAAACCAACCGTTTGTAAGTCACCTGATGAACGTATGCTTGCAACGTATGTTAAGCCGGCGGAACCGGCAGAAGCGGTTATTGAAGGTTTGCCAACGAACGCCTTCGCGAACTTAAAATATTGAGTTCCGGTGTGGTACACGGATCCATATGCCACGCTGTAATTATATATTGCGCTCTTGGATATCCAACATAGTTGCGTACCGTCCTTATATCGTACATATCCATCGCCGGATTCTGTAATGCCACCAATGCCTAAATTGTCACTTAGAATCTTCCCCTGTCTGGCATCTAACGCGTAGCCTTCTTCCGTGGTCTCAAGGTTGTTCGCAATATTCACTGGACCGGCCGGCCCCTGATCTCCTTTATCACCCTTTGGGCCCTGGATTCCCTGCGGACCTTGCGGACCAACTGCACCGGTATCTCCCTTGGGCCCTGTAGCCCCCTGTGGACCGGTAGCACCAGTTGGACCTTGAGGTCCCGTCAGTCCTTGAGGACCAGTCAACCCCTGTGGTCCTGTGGCGCCTGTTGGTCCCTGCAGTCCTATCGGACCGGCGTCACCCTTATCGCCCTTCGGACCAGTTGCCGACACTCCTGTGTCGATGTCACCAATATACCAATTGCCGTTGGCGCTGATATGCGGCGTGATGCCATCGTCACCTCTTGCTTTTACCCCTGTGTCATAATTGTTAATAAACCAGTTTCCATTTTCACCGATATAAATTTCCGGTATGAAACTTGCGTTTTCTTCCATTTTGTGTTCCTCCTTGTAATTTGATAGCTGTATCTTATCAACAACTACCAGGACAAAGAGGGACACCTGCACAAATTATTTACTATTCAGCTTTTCCCGCCTGCTTTATAAGCTGGTTTATTTATGTACTCACTCCTGCTACCAGAATCCCATAGACAACTGCTGTAAAGACTTCAAGGGCTACGTCCTGCCCTGTAGCATAACTGGCCGTGGTCATTACCCAAATTCTACACACGAAGATACCTATGGGCCAAGTACCAACGGAATATACTTGTCCTTCAAAAATGGGACCTGTGTAAACCACATACCCAAAAAGTATAATACGATCGTCACGATAATTAGTTCCAGTTATACATAATTCATAATCTGTTCCATATTTCTCACCTTTTCTACTTGTCGAAGATTGATTCAAGCCAATCATCATGAATCCGTTTTATGTTATCTATCACATTTCTAGTAATCTGGTGGTTCAGCATTGCTGACAGACATTTTAATTGCTGTTTCTGCATCTCTCCCAAAGCTTTCAGGCGTTTATAATTCAATTCATTGTATTCTTCCAGCTGTTTCACTCACTTGGAAGTTTTGAACGCCGGCCGCAGCACTTCCATACAATTGCACCGGTCCCGCCTATAATACTTATCCCACCGCAGACGCTTAATATGGTCTGTATAATTTGCACTCCCCTTTTCCTGCCTTTCTTATTCCTCTAAATGTCTTACAGTACAACCAATGAAATGGATACCGGGAATATAAAAGTATAAGCTATCAATGCAAAAAATGTAATACAAGAGATATCTGTACCGAAAGCAAGCGTTGCCAGAAGACAGTCACAAGACATATCTGGGAAGATTATATAGATCAGTCAAAAGATATCCGCCATTCGCCAAAAGGGCAAGAAAGCTACGGGATACGCTCCAGACGATTGAGCAGGTATTTGCGGATGCAAAAGAAAAATATAAAATGAGATACACGGCATACCGCGGACTGAAACGGGGCAGTATGTGGGTCCGGCTTAAATATGCTGCCATGAATCTGAAAAAGCTGGCAATGTGGGGATGGAAAGCTCTCCATTTGGAGCTGATTTCTCGAGATAATCTTTTTCAGTCTGAAACCGCACAGAAAGGGGGATTGCGCCATCTCTATTGTTAGTTGCACAAAATATGTACAATTTTTTGTACATATTAAAGCCTTGCCTTTATCCATCAAAAGACATTATCATCAGGATAGTGCGTCATAATATCCTCAACCTTGCAATTCAAAATATTGCATAACTTATCTATGGTATTCACTTCAACATTTCTATTATGTCTCAATCGGTTCAGTTGAGAGCGATTCATGTGGTGCTTTGTATATAAATCATATTGAGTAATCTCTTTAGATTTCATTGTCTCCCACAACTTATCGTACTTTATCATTCTGCAATTTCTTCACTTTCTCTAATAATTATATTGCTATGTACTTATTATTATCGTACTATAAATGTAATAACAATGCTCGCCTACAAAACCCCAAGAAGTCTTTGACAGAAGATTATGAAAAGCTTTGTAATTAAATGCAACTGAGTTTCTAATTTTAGCTATACCTACGATGCAAAACATACTCTAGACAAATTTAAAATTAGAATTAAATCGATGTATAAGATTATAGTCACTTTTTTTAAGGCAATAATATAGACTCTAGTATGAATATTGAAAATAGGAGGATGAATTATGAGTATGTTTATGATAGGTATATTATTTATTATGTTATTACCATTGGCTATCATAAAGATGTTGATAGACCACAAAGTAACTTTGCTATTAGGTGTAATGACTATAATAGGATTTGCGCTAATAATATTATCCTTTTATAAACTCGCCAAAAAGTCCTATGAAAAAGTAAATTATGGCTTTATTTGGGGAGGCTTTGTATTATATACCATAGCTTCACTTATAGTACCATTAAGTTTATATGAATTACAAAATTTGAAGAAGCCAGACATATTTGGTACTATCAAAAATGGAGAAGCATGGAAAATAGGCATTACTCTTTTTATATCTTTTTTAATGTTCTTAATTGCATTATATAGTGTGCGTTTATGTAAACATCAATTTATACAAACAATAATTATTTTGATACCCGTAATTATTTTAATTGTTGCTTTTTCATACAGTGCAATCAATTGTACTAGAAGCAATTCTGAATACATAGTCCAAGATATGAATTCAAAAGATACATTAGTACAATATACACTAAAAAAAGAGGCAAAAATATATTATACTGGATATCGAGAAGGTAAAAATACTATCTATTGTTTTCCTCTTTTATCGCCAATAAAATATTCTTGCGATTCATTTCAAGAAGGTGAAACAGTTTATGTAGATATCGATTCGTGGAAAGGTATCTATGAAAACAACATAACAACATTTGACAAAGACAATCCTTTAAAAGGCCGAAAATATGTTAAAGTATCAAATGGGTCAAAAGCCGGTTTTGTAAAAACAAGTGCATTACAATAAAAACAAGATGTTCCATTTTATTATAAATCACAAAGAATCTGAATATAGGACTGTTGATTCATAAAATATTTTCTAGTAAGGAACAAGGCGAAGCCGATACGGCGCAGGGCAATTCTTTACAGAACGGACGAAGCCAACAATACCATGATACTAACGAGGACTTGAAAGGTGATAAACCTTGCAAGCCCTCTTGTCTGTTATTGATCTTCTTTTGCGAAATATAACGCTTCTTTTTCCACTTCTTTCAAAAATGCATCTATTATGAGTTTATCAGATTCTTCCTCCTGTTTATAGCATTTTGCTCTTTGAGAGTAACTCAATTCTGTTATCTTAGGTTTACAGATTTCCCCATCAATTCCATAATAATAAATCTTTGATGTAAACAGGCTGTAAGAACACTATTTTGACAACATACTGGAAGATGTCTATAAAAATTGAGAACAGCACCGTTTCGAGACAAAGATTGTATCCGGCAAGACGATTAATGAAGATATCGGAATATGGCATCGTTTCATAGACAATTCTGAAATATCTTCAAAGCAAATTATGGAAATAAAACCAAAACATATGATGAAGCTTCGGTTTACAGGTGCTTCTATGCTTTATAATGCGGGAATAAAGCCGTTGATATCCAGCCTTTTTAGTACACTCTACACTTACCATGACAGAGCATTACATAGGACAGCGAGTGTCTGAGAGAGATGCCTCTAAAATGGCAAAAATATTGACATAAACCGCGTATTTACGGGATACACAACTTTTTACTTAAAACAAAAAATGCCTCAATCCCTCTATTTATAAGGGTTTGAAGCATCTCTCACTAATGCCGCAGACCGGAATCGAACCGGTACGGGAGTATAAGTCCCGCAGGATTTTAAGTCCTGTGCGTCTGCCAGTTCCGCCACTGCGGCATATGGGACCTATAGGGCTCGAACCTATGACCCTCTGCTTGTAAGGCAGATGCTCTCCCAGCTGAGCTAAGATCCCATATAACGACCCAGAAGAGACTCGAACTCTCGACCTCCGCCGTGACAGGGCGGCGCTCTAACCAACTGAGCCACTGGGCCTAACTATTACTACTTTGAAAATTTGATGAATTGTTTAAAACAACGCATGCCGCAGCACTTATCCTGAAATACGGACTTAGTGCTGAGACGCTGCAGTGGACCCTCGGGGACTCGAACCCAGGACCGATCGGTTATGAGCCGATTGCTCTAACCAGCTGAGCTAAGGGTCCAAAAACTTATAAGTCCCTTATAGGAACTAAGCCGTTGACCGGACTTGAACCGGTAACCTGCTGATTACAAATCAGCTGCTCTGCCAATTGAGCCACAACGGCAAATCAAAAATGACTCCGACGGGAATCGAACCCGTGTTACCGCCGTGAAAGGGCGATGTCTTAACCGCTTGACCACGGAGCCAAAATACTTATATTTAAACGGCCTGTCTCATGGAGTGACCGAAAATTATAATATCATAAACCTGCCGTAAATGCAATACTTTTTGCTCATTTTTTAAAGAATTTGTCCCTTCTGTCATTCTTTACCATTGCGTAAAAATTTATTCATTTCCAGCTTTTGTCACTGTAATATAAACAGTTCCTCCACCGTAGTATCCAGCAGTCTTGCAAGCTTCATAGCCAGCTCAAGTGTCGGATTGTACTTATCATTTTCAATTGCAATGATCGTCTGCCTCGACACCCCGGAACGGGCGGCCAGATCTTCCTGACGCAGTCCCCTGCTCTTTCTCAGCTGCTTAATGTTATTTTTCACTAATGCTCCCACCTTACATATACAGCTATAATAATACCGGTTAAAACGGCCGCCGTCACAATCCCCATAAAAATAATAGTTAAGAGTGTTCTGGAAAATGAAAGTTCGTGGTACTCCTCCTCTCCCTTGACCGCTTCTTTTTGGTAATAAAGCTGCGAACAAGTTTCGACCGTGAAAGTAGTACACAGTAAAATTAAAGGCATAAAGCTGGCTGATGTCTTCTGTACATATAACTTATATATTTCATAAAAGGACCAGACACCAAGCACCACAGTGACATATACCAGCGCATTGCGCTGTCCTTTCAGGATTATACTTCTCTCCATCTCGTCCATTCTCCGAAGCTCTGCGCGTCTGAACAACTTTTTCATAGTACACCTCCTGATGTAAAAAGTTCTTTACATTTCAATCATAACATGTAAGTTTTAAATGTCAAGAACTCTTTACATTCCTAGGATAACAGCCGTTCTTTCTGCTAAAAGAAGCTCCTGATATGTCAATCATTAATACGCGAATACATTTTCATATCCACGATCTTCCCATTCTTGACCGCATTTTTGCGCAAAAGTCCCTCAAACTGAAATCCTGCTTTTTCAAGGACGCGGCATGAGGCAGTATTGTAAGAAAAAGGCTCCGCAAATATTCTTATAATATTTGTATGTTCAAATACATAATCGCACGTCTTTCGTACGGCGCTCGTTCCTAACCCTTTTCCCCAGAAAGGCTCACCGATATAATATCCCATCTCGGCAGTGCGGAAGTGAATGTTACCGCACCGGAAGACCCCGATACTTCCCACCGCCCTGTCATCCGCCGTAATGGCAAATGCAATCGTTTCCTCCGGGTCCGCAGCCAGCATGGACGCTATGAATTCCTTACCATCTTTCTCCGTGTAAGGATACGGCATACCGTCTCTTAAATTATCCTGGACCTTCTTATTATTCAGCATCCTGGAAACATCTGCCGCGTCTTCCATTCTCCAGCATCGAATAGCACATTCCATAACATTCCTCCATTCTCTTTTGAAAATTATACCACAAGTATATATTAATTTCTTTTTTGTTTAATAAAATCCGTCTGCACTCCATCATCTGGATACGTTGTATTAAAGGGACTTCTATAAGTTATTTGGCAGGCTGGCCTGGCAGCTACGCGTCAGAACCTGATAAATATTCAGATATCTGACCGAGGTACTCTTTTCTTTCCTGCTCAGTAAGGCTGTCGATCCCGCCCAGATTCTTCCACACGGCATTGTGGAAACCGACGGCCTCAAACGTAGCTCCTATTAAGGTGCCATTTATGGCATCACCAAATTTATGTATCAAATTGTCAGTTGAAGTAGAAGATGTTGTAAATATATAGGTATCCTCTATGCTGCGCAACGCATGAAGACCTGTATCATCACTGTAATATGCCGAATCTTTCAACATGACCTTATCTAAAAATCCGCGCATAACAGCGGGCATATCATACCACCAGACAGGAAAAATAAATATAATTCTGTCTGTATCATCCAATATTTCATTATATCGCTTTACGAGCAGATCCGATGTTCTCCCTTCACCGTACAGTTTTAAATCTTCCTCAGACATAACAGGGTCAAATCTGTCTTTGTACAAATCAATCAGATAACAATCCCCCGCTGCTTTCTCGGCTTCCTCCAAAACAGCCCTGTTAAAAGAGCCGTCCCACGGATGCGCATATACTATCGTTGTTTTCATAATGAATCTCCTCCTTTTCTAAATGTCAATAATTTTATACTTATGTTTTGAATACGGCAATATCTTATTCAATATGTCCTCTGTTTTTACTTTCATATATCCGGTCGTAGTTCCATCGCTGCAGCCATAATACTCCGTGTCTGCAACATCCTTATCAAATATTACCTGTATTGTCTTGTCCCAGTCGTGCAATACACTGTAAACAGTCGCTGCGCCGATCTTCGTTTCAAGTATCTCTTCAAATAATTCCTTCGGCGCAAAGGATACCCTCGGTATGTTGAGCTGTTCACAGAATTTCTTTGTGTCAAACGGTTTATTATCTGTTGTAATGAACAAATAAAACAGTGTTTTCTTCTTATTGCATAAAAACAATGTCTTAACCATATCCATATCCAGCCTTCTGTTGATCAGCACACAGTCCTCCATTGTAATGGCTTCGTCCGTATCCACCCTCTTATAAGGTACTTTTAATTCACCAAGAACCTGATATACCTTTTTCTGCAGCGGGCTTTTAAAGCTGCCCGGCTCCGTTGTTCTGATCTCGCTTACATAAAACATTATATATCCACTTCCTTTGGTATATTGTGATTTTACTTGCCAACTCAGGGTATCTTCAGCTATTATTGTATCATACCATTAAGAATTACAATAACGAATGTTTTTCATGTTAGTCATGATATTTTCAGATATATCAGGAGGCAGACACTATGGACATGAATATTCAAAAATATATGGCATTTATAAAAACAGTAGAATATGGCAGCTTCACAAAGGCTGCTGAGATTTTAAATTATTCCCAATCCGGCATCAGCCGGATGATAAACGACCTGGAAAAAGAATGGAAGGTTATCCTTCTGGAACGCAGAAAAACCGGTGTTAAACTGACCAGTGACGGAATGAAACTGCTTCCATTTGCTAAAGAAGTGTGTCGGAAATACGAAATGCTGCAGATGCAGGTGGACGAATTAAATGGCCTTCAGTCTGGCTTTATCCGCATAGGTACATTTTCAAGTGTTGCAACACACTGGCTTCCGAATATCATACATGAATTTCAGAAATCATACCCTCATATTGAATATGAACTGCGTCTTGGAAACTACAGTGAGATTGAGGAATGGCTGCTGGAGGGAAGTGTAGACTGTGGCTTCCTGCGGCTTCCTGTCCGCTCAGACCTCGATACGCTTCCGTTGGAGCAGGACGCGCTGCTCGCGGTCCTCCCGGTCTCACATCCGATGGCAGATTGTGACAGATTCCCCATCTCTTCATTCTGCAGAGAACCTTTCATAATGCTTGAACGGGAAAATAATACAGAGATTGCGGATATATTCAGTCGGTTTTCTCTGAAGCCACAGACCCGCCTTATCACATGGGATGACTATGCAGTTATGTCCATGGTTGAAAAAGGTCTCGGAATCAGTATGCTCCATCAGCTTATTTTGAAGCGGACGCCTTACAACATTATTGTCAAGGAACTGGATCCTCCGATATATCGTGATATCTGCTTTGCGGTGAGAAATAAAAAGACCGCCTCACTCGCAGTGAAAAGATTCTCTGAATACTTGAAGTACCGGCAGGACAGTTTTATCTAAATGAACAGTAATACTTTATCAGTTCGCAGAGTCTGTCTCCCGAGCACACCGGCACCACTGCAGTTGTATGCCTCAACTCAACATCTTCCAAAATATTTTCTCCCGCCGTCAGTACGAGCGCCGGTATGACGTCATACCGCGGCCCAAACAGCACTTCCAGATATTCACTGTATTTTGCCGCCTGTTCAATGTCCTCGTCCGTCTTTTCATTCTTCATCTTAAACTCCAGAGAAAAGACCTTCTCATCTGTCACAAGTATGACATCCGCGTATATGCGTATGGTCTTCGCACGCTTAATACGGAGCTCAAAAATGATCTCCCACTCTCTCCATATGGTATTTGGCAGACCGTCTGCAATAAAATCACCGAACAGATTCTGCATCGTATTATAAGTGTCTTCAAAGGAATGGAATAATCCCCTCGTATCGTTCAGATTCCGTCCGATATGCCGGCATCCCTGTTTTAGTCTGCCGATGAACTCATCAAAATCAATGTCTAAAAACTCGCCGGCCAAGCTGTAGTACCCGCAGAAATCTTCTATTCCATAATGGGGCACATTCTGGCGTATCAGGCCGTGCCACCGGTATTCTTTATCCTGGTAACAGAGCTCTTTTATGTATGGTGAGCCGTACAGATAACGATTAATTGTCTGGCGTGTCTCTCCTGTATATCTTCCTATTTCCTTTGCCTTTATCCCCTCATAACTGCAAATGACCGAATAAATTTTTCTTTCTGCAGCGTCCATCCATACACACACCTTTCTCTTATTCTTGCAAACCTTCTCCTTTTCACGTATGCTGTGTATAGGACATATCGTATAAACCAGCTCCATAACAGATCGTTACGGCGGCAAAAAGGAGGCATTCTATGACAAACTTTATTTTTGAAAACACATGGGAAGAAAATGAAGAGGCGATCAGGACAAAAAAGCTTGCCATTATACCTGTGGGAAGCACTGAACAGCACGGACCTGCCCTTCCGGTAGGAACGGACTGGATCATCGCACAGTATCTGGCAGAGATGGTCGGAAAAAGGACCGACAAGGGCCTGGTGACCCCGGTTATCCCCTTCGGCCACGCACTGTATCATGCTGACTTTCCCGGAACAATGGCAGTATCCCAGACAACACTTACCGCTTATGTGTCTGAAGTCTGTCAGCAGCTCATCTCTTACGGCTTCACCCATTTCCTGTTCATCAACGGACACGGAGGCAACAACAATGCGCTGTATGACGTGGGCCAGCAGCTGCGGCTTCAGAACATTCCGGCTGCCAATATCCAGTGGTTTGAAGTTGCCGGTGACCTTGACAGCAAGTGGGGACTTATCGGACACGGCGATATTACAGAAACGTCTGTAATGATGCACATAGCTCCGGATACCGTCAAGGTGGAACGCGCCCATATTCCAGAGAATCAGAAAATAGGCAATATCAAACTTCTGGATCTTCACCGGGGTGAATTCGAGGGCGCCGGCGTCTATCTGAACTTGCGTACGAGGGATGTATCAAAGACCGGTGACCTGATCGAGCACGGACATTCCTCAGGTGTTGACTACAGCCGCAGTGCGGCGGATGCTTCCGCGGAACTTGGCAGAGAAGTCTGTGAGGCTGTCGTTGATTATATGTTACGCTTCATAGACGAGTTCGTGGAGTTTCAATTTGAATACCAAAAGTAAACAGCAGAGCCATACAGGAACACCCGGACATGTACGTCCGGGTGTTCCCTGCGTCATTCATCTGTCTGCTCCAGCATTCTCTGCAAAAGTCCGGCGCATTTCTCCCGGACAATATCAAGCTGTTCCGGTGTAAGATCTTCCACATGAATCCCGCAGGTACACACTACAGTGCAGTTCCACCTCTCTGCCGCAGCCTCCGCAAACATCCGCGCTATCACGTCATCCTTATGCCCCATAGCGGATAATACCGAAGTAGTAACACCAATTCCTTCTCCGGTAAGACTGGGCCTCGCTGCAGACATTACAGCGCAGCCTACATGAGGGGAATCTCCTCCATACACAGCCATTGTACAGTCCTTCCCCATACGGATCACATCACAGTATATATAATAACCGTTGAATAACTCTTCTTTCAGCATTTCTTTTCCGGCTCCCCCGTCCATGGTATAAATTTATCGTATGAGATCCCAAACTGCAGCAATATCTTGCCCACAATATGGTTGATCATATCCTCTATCGTTCCGGGGCTGTTGTAAAATGTCAAAACCGGAGGCACAATGACGCAGCCCAGCTCAGATGCCTCTTTCATGTTCCGGATATGGATTTTTCCAAACGGCATCTCTCTCGGAACGAGAACAACTTTCCGTCCCTCTTTCATACAGACATCCGCAGCCCGGACGATCAGATTTTCCGCATATCCGGACGCGATCCCGGCAAGTGTCTTCATACTGCATGGCAAAACGATCATGCCGTCCGTCACGAACGAACCGCTGGATACCGGAGCCGCCAAATCTCGTTCATCATATACATGATCTGCAAGTTCCACCATCTCCTCCAGCGGAATACTGCTTTCCAGTTCCCATGTAAGTTTTGCACCGTCACTTAAGATCAGATATACTTCACAGCCTTCTATGCTTTTGAGCGCTTTCAGAAGATAATAACTCATTATCACCCCGGTAGCGCCTGTCACCCCTGCAATGATCCTCATTTCTTCTCTCCTGTTCCTGTCAGAATCCATATTTCTCCCAATTATCAAGCACATGCTTCTGCAGCTCTTCCGGGTATCCCCTGAAAGACGCCTCCACAGGGCGCTGCTCCTGCGGCCATCTGTGGAACGGTGTGAGACAATTATAAATCACCCTTGTGGATATAGCCTCACTCTTCTCCTCTGCGCTTAAGTATGCCACAAGCGGAAAGATATACTGGTCTTCCATGACCACCCTTCTGTCCGGATGATGCCGGGTCGCCAGCGCCCATACAAGCTGTTTGATATCGCCTGGATCAACATCGTCGTCCACGACTAACACTTTCGGAATATAAGAGCCGCCCTTTGACGCAAAAACTGCCTTTCCGATATCAACAGCCAGTTGTTCGTCGTCCTCCTGCTTCCGTTCACGGTCAACCGACACAACAAACCAGTGGGCCGCTGATTCCATCGGAATAAAGCATTCCCTGATCGGAAATCCCTGCCTGCGCAGTACATTCTGTATGCTGGCAGCTATACTCATGCCCCAGTTCGTATGGTTTTCTTCTGTCGGAACTCCGGCCACACAGACAGGCATGACAGGATTATCCCGATGTGTCATCGCTGTCACATGAAAGCACGGTACCGGCTTACTGCGCCCGGCCCAGACATATCCTCCATACTCACCCATCGGCCCTTCCGGAACCATTTCCTCCAAAGAAGCAAACCCTTCAATTACGATCTCGCTCGATGCAGGAACAAGAAGATCGTGCGTCTCACACTTGACAACATCCACAGGTTCTTTGTACCAGCCGCCGATCACTTCCCCTTCATTGACACCGGACGGGAGCGGGTATCCGGCGATCATCGCAATGGCCGGGTCCACCCCGAGGCACAATGCAAATGGCATCTCCTCCCCGATCTCCTTCCACTGCGCATATATTTTACCGAAATCCTGTGTGGGGATCACGACGCCGGCAATCGTCCGGGGACCGTCCAGCATTGCGCGCGTGATAGCCCAGTTCACCCACGAACCGTCAGGCGTACGTGCAATGAAGATCCCGTATGTATTGATATAACGTCCTCCGTCCCCATAATGAATAAATGGCACAGGAAGCTTTGTCAGGTCTATGTCTTCGCCAAATACTTTATTTTCCTTACATGCTCCTGTCTCTACAAGACGAGGCGGAATCGGCTCCACGTCCGGAAGATGAGACCAGGCCTCCACAAGCGCGGGGCCAGACATATCCACAGGCAGCCCAAGAGAAAGCGCCACCCGCTTAAATGGATGTTCTTTATCAGGGCTCAGCCCTACCGGCGCCCCCAGCACCTCAAAGCCAGGCGTACAATCTTTAATATTCTTAAAAATCGGGGCCGGAGCCGGCAGATCGTACGCATGTCTCGTGATCGCACTCATCTCCAGATTCCAGTCCACCTCCTGTGTCACCGTTACTATTTCATTTTCTTCCTTCAGTTTTTCTACATATTCCCGGAAACTTTTAATTGGCTGCATTTCTTTACCTCCCTGCCATCATTGTTATTAATACTGACAATATCTATAATTAACCATACCATAAATCTATAGAAATGAATACCTCTCTGTCTGCAATATTCTGTAACATCAATATTCGGTTTTCTGTCTTACCACCCGAAGGCATTTGTCGATATACATATCATCTTTTTTGAATATGTTTTATGCATCCCATACATTACATTTCACTTCCGTTTAATAGTTAAGTAAACAAAAAAATCCTGCAAGCATAAATGCTTACAGGATCTTCACAACTCCCCGAGTTGGGCTTGAACCAACGACCCTTCGGTTAACAGCCGAATGCTCTACCACTGAGCTATCGAGGATCACCTATATTATTATATCCCCTTACATCCAACTTATGCAAGAGGTTTTATTTATGTACCCTGAAAACTGCATACAAGAAATAATTCATCCATTACCTATCCACCTTCTCGCTTCGAGATGCGTTATTCCGAGCGCTCACTTCGAAAACTTCGTTTTCTCAGTGCCTTCGCTCCGCGAATGCTCTGTCCAGGCCTGCTATGTTCCCTTCGGAATGCAAGCATTCCTCTTTCCACATATCATTCCTGTACTCCGCGCTCTCTACGCTCTTGGTCATGCCCTCGACCGATTAGTAGCAGTCAGCTCCATACATTGCTGCACTTCCACCTCTGCCCTATCTACCTCGTCGTCTTCAAGGGGTCTTACTGCTTGCGCAGGGATATCTCATCTTGAGGGGGGCTTCACGCTTAGATGCCTTCAGCGTTTATCCCGTCCCGGCTTGGCTACTCTGCCATGCTCTTGGTAGAACAACAGATACACCAGCGGCCAGTCCATCCCGGTCCTCTCGTACTAAGGACAGCTCCTCTCAAATATCCTACGCCCACGCCGGATAGGGACCGAACTGTCTCACGACGTTCTGAACCCAGCTCGCGTACCGCTTTAATGGGCGAACAGCCCAACCCTTGGGACCTACTTCAGCCCCAGGATGCGATGAGCCGACATCGAGGTGCCAAACCACTCCGTCGATGTGAACTCTTGGGAGTGATAAGCCTGTTATCCCCAGGGTAGCTTTTATCCGTTGAGCGATGGCAATCCCACTTTATACCACCGGATCACTAAGTCCTACTTTCGTACCTGCTCCACCCGTCGGTGTCGCAGTCAAGCCCTCTTTTGCCTTTGCACTCTGCGAATGGTTTCCGACCATTCTGAGAGGACCTTTGAGCGCCTCCGATACCCTTTCGGAGGCGACCGCCCCAGTCAAACTCCCCACCTGACATTGTCCCCCAGCCGGTTCACGGCTGATGGTTAGAAATCCAATACTGCAAGGGTGGTATCCCAACAGCGGCTCTGTGACGACTGGCGTCATCACTTCTTCGCCTCCCACCTATCCTGTACATGCAATACCGAATCCCAGTATCAAGCTGGAGTAAAGCTCCATGGGGTCTTTCCGTCCTGGCGCAGGTAACCAGCATCTTCACTGGTATTTCAATTTCACCGGGTGCATTGTTGAGACAGTGCCCAAATCATTACGCCTTTCGTGCGGGTCGGAACTTACCCGACAAGGAATTTCGCTACCTTAGGACCGTTATAGTTACGGCCGCCGTTTACTGGGGCTTAAGTTCAAAGCTTCGCTTGCGCTAACCTCTCCCCTTAACCTTCCAGCACCGGGCAGGCGTCAGCCCATATACTTCACCTTTCGGTTTTGCATAGACCTGTGTTTTTGCTAAACAGTTGCTTGGGCCAATTCTCTGCGGCCAGATCTCTCTGGCACTCCTTCTCCCGAAGTTACGGAGTCATTTTGCCGAGTTCCTTAACAATGCTTCTCCCGTCGGCCTTAGGATTCTCTCCTCATCCACCTGTGTCGGTTTACGGTACGGGCACGATATAAACGATAGCGGCTTTTCTTGACGCATGGCTCACATACTTCCCTACTTTAAGTTCGGTACGCGTCACGGATTTGGTTTGCACACCGGATTTGCCTGATGTACGCCTACCCCGCTTGCGCCGGTCTTTCCATTCCCGGCTTATGCTTTCCACACGTGTCCCCACAGTTCTGTTATATCGTGGTACAGGAATCTCAACCTGTTGTCCATCGGCTACGTCTTTCGACCTCGCCTTAGGCCCCGACTTACCCAGAGCAGATCAGCTTTACTCTGGAAACCTTAGATATTCGGCCGGAAGGATTCCCACCTTCCTCTCGCTACTCATTCCGGCATTCTCTCTTCGATGCAGTCCACAGCTCCTTACGGTACTGCTTCTTCCCGCATCCAATGCTCCTCTACCGATGTACTTCGTACATCCCTGAGCTTCGGTAGTGTGTTTCAGCCCCGGACATTTTCGGCGCAGGACCTCTCGACTAGTGAGCTATTACGCACTCTTTGAATGTATGGCTGCTTCTGAGCCAACATCCTAGTTGTCTTTGAAATCCCACATCCTTTTCCACTTAACACACATTTTGGGACCTTAGCTGCAGGTCTGGGCTCTTTCCCTTTCGACTACCCAACTTATCTCGTGCAGTCTGACTCCCATACATCATCTACGCGGCATTCGGAGTTTGATATTCTTCGGTAAGCTTTGACGCCCCCTAGGAAATTCAGTGCTCTACCTCCGCAAGACTTGTATGAGGCTAGCCCTAAAGCTATTTCGAGGAGAACCAGCTATCTCCGGGTTCGATTGGAATTTCTCCCCTATCCACACCTCATCCCCACCCTTTTCAACGGATGTGGGTTCGGTCCTCCATTGCCTTTTACGGCAACTTCAACCTGGACATGGATAGATCACCCGGTTTCGGGTCTACTCTGACTGACTCATTCGCCCTATTAAGACTTGGTTTCCCTTCGGCTCCAGACCTTCAGTCTTTAACCTTGCCAGCCAGCGTAACTCGCCGGACCGTTCTACAAAAAGTACGCGGTTCACCGCATAAGGGTGTTCCACAGCTTGTAAACATATGGTTTCAGGTTCTCTTTCACTCCCCTCCCGGGGTCCTTTTCACCTTTCCTTCACAGTACTATGCGCTATCGGTCACTAAGGAGTATTTAGCCTTACGGGGTGGTCCCCGCATGTTCCCACAAGGTTTCTCGTGTCTCGTGGTACTCTGGATACCGCCATGTCAGTCAGACTTTCGCTTACGGGGCTTTCACCCTCTCTGGCCGGCTTTCCCAAAACCGTTCTGCTACTCTTCCTGAATCAATTGTGCGGTCCGAACCCCAGGGTGCACGCACCCTGGTTTGGGCTCTTCCGTTTTCGCTCGCCGCTACTTGCGGAATCACATGTTGTTTTCTCTTCCTCCGGCTACTTAGATGTTTCAGTTCACCGGGTTCCCTTCCTTACGTTATGGATTGGCGTAAGGATAGCTGAGGTTTCCTCAGCTGGGTTTCCCCATTCAGATATCTCCGGATCAAAGGATATTTGCTCCTCCCCGAAGCTTTTCGCAGCTTATCACGTCTTTCATCGGCTCTTAGTGCCAAGGCATCCACCATATGCTCTTTTTAGCATGACCAACTGCTCAGGAGATACGGGTGTGTCTCCCTTGCTACACATATCTAGCGTGATATGCGTTGGTTTCTTAGGTTTGTTTTTTTGATTCGTTGTCTCGAATATAAATAATGTTTTCTCACCGGACGTAACGTCCAGCAAGTCTTTCATTACCTCGGATGTCTTGATTAAATAAGATATTTAATCTTTATTTCTTTGTATGCAATTTTCAAGGTACATAGAGACTGAATCTTTATCAGTCATTACATAAGAAAATGGCTTTTCTTATCTAATCACTGGTAAAACCAGTTATCTGAACAGCACTGCCCTGCTGACTGGGTTGGCGGTGATAAGTTGTTGCTCATCTTTGCCTGTATTTATCTAAATCCCGAACATTTGCAGCGGTTCTGCATCTGCTCTTTTTTTTAGTGCTGGCAGCCACCTGCTCTCCCACACCGTCTCCAGCGCAGTACCATCGGCCGCCTGAGCCTTAACCATCGTGTTCGGGATGGGTACGGGTGTTTCCCCCAGGCGCATCGCCACCAGCAGTCCTTTTTAAACTTTTGAAGGCTTAAAAAGCTCGTTTAGTTGTTCTCCGTGAGTGCAGTCTTTCCTCTACCTCGAATCCACTTCGTTCCTTCTCGGTAGACTCAAGCCTTCTTATGCATCCTGTCTTCCATTCCTGCTCCTGCAAGCCCGCTTGCGTCACAGGACTGGCTTCCAGTCTGCGCACTCACTCCTTGATAACTAAACAATAAACAACAACCCCTACTTCTTCTTTTCCTTAGAAAGGAGGTGATCCAGCCGCACCTTCCGATACGGCTACCTTGTTACGACTTCACCCCAGTTATCGGTCCCACCTTCGACGGCTCCTTCCTTTCGGTTAGGTCACCGGCTTCGGGCGTTACTGACTCCCATGGTGTGACGGGCGGTGTGTACAAGACCCGGGAACGTATTCACCGCGACATTCTGATTCGCGATTACTAGCGATTCCAGCTTCATGTAGTCGAGTTGCAGACTACAATCCGAACTGAGACGTTATTTTTGGGATTTGCTTGCCTTCACAGGGTCGCTTCCCTTTGTTTACGCCATTGTAGCACGTGTGTAGCCCTGGTCATAAGGGGCATGATGATTTGACGTCATCCCCACCTTCCTCCAGGTTATCCCTGGCAGTCTCTCTAGAGTGCCCACCTCAAATGCTGGCTACTAAAGATAAGGGTTGCGCTCGTTGCGGGACTTAACCCAACATCTCACGACACGAGCTGACGACAACCATGCACCACCTGTCACCGGTGTTCCGAAGAAAGAGTACGTTACATACTTTGTCACCGGGATGTCAAGATCAGGTAAGGTTCTTCGCGTTGCTTCGAATTAAACCACATGCTCCACCGCTTGTGCGGGTCCCCGTCAATTCCTTTGAGTTTCATTCTTGCGAACGTACTCCCCAGGTGGATTACTTATTGCGTTGGCTGCGGCACCGAAAAGCTTTGCTTCCCGACACCTAGTAATCATCGTTTACGGCGTGGACTACCAGGGTATCTAATCCTGTTTGCTCCCCACGCTTTCGAGCCTCAACGTCAGTCATCGTCCAGCAAGCCGCCTTCGCCACTGGTGTTCCTCCTAATATCTACGCATTTCACCGCTACACTAGGAATTCCACTTGCCTCTCCGACACTCTAGCCTGACAGTTTCCAAAGCAGTCCCGGGGTTGAGCCCCGGGCTTTCACTTCAGACTTGCCATGCCGTCTACGCTCCCTTTACACCCAGTAAATCCGGATAACGCTTGCCCCCTACGTATTACCGCGGCTGCTGGCACGTAGTTAGCCGGGGCTTCTTAGTCAGGTACCGTCATCTTCTTCCCTGCTGATAGAAGTTTACATACCGAAATACTTCATCCTTCACGCGGCGTCGCTGCATCAGGGTTTCCCCCATTGTGCAATATTCCCCACTGCTGCCTCCCGTAGGAGTTTGGGCCGTGTCTCAGTCCCAATGTGGCCGGTCACCCTCTCAGGTCGGCTACTGATCGTCGGCTTGGTAGGCCGTTACCCTACCAACTACCTAATCAGACGCGGGCCCATCTTACACCACCGGAGTTTTTACCCCTCTACCATGCGGTACTGAGGTCTTATGCGGTATTAGCAGCCATTTCTAGCTGTTATCCCCCTGTGTAAGGCAGGTTGCCCACGCGTTACTCACCCGTCCGCCACTCAGTCAATACAAAGTTCTGATCTTAGCAAGCTAATCTCTTCACACAGTACTGCTTCGTTCGACTTGCATGTGTTAAGCACGCCGCCAGCGTTCATCCTGAGCCAGGATCAAACTCTCGTTAAAAGTGTTTAATCGCGGTCAGGATTAACTACTAGCTAATCCTATCCCGTTATTACTGTTTTTTAGGTTGACATCTTTTTTGATGTCCGTTCTGAATTTTTCTCTATTTAAGAAATTTTCAGGGTTGTTGTCTATTGTTTAATTATCAAGGTTCTTTGCGTTCCCGTTTGGGTCAGCTCAGATATAGTATCATTTTTTGGCTGTAAATGTCAAGTGCTTTTTTATCTTTTTTTTACTTTTTTTAAACAAGCTCTTAACAGACACTATAACTTGTACCACACAGACCACTTTCTACTATATATAATAGTTGAAGTGCCAGCCCCTGGCCGGCAAATATTCCGGTCTGCCCAGCGGCCATAAAAAACTGTCTGAAACTTCAGTCCCAGACAGTCGTTCATGACTAACGGAGAAAGAGGGATTTGAACCCTCGCGCCGGTTACCCGACCTACACCCTTAGCAGGGGCGCCTCTTCAGCCTCTTGAGTATTTCTCCAGCACGCATTATTATACTAAAGGAAATCTCCCTTGTCAATGCTTTTTTGAATTCATCCAATCAATAATATATTCTTTTGCTTCTTTTTTAGTTTTTATTCCATCTAATATACTTAGATCCGTATCTGTGAGATAGGAAGTCGCCTCTTTCCAGTCGCTGAATACATATTCTTCTGTATCTACATTTTCCAATATTTCTATAATGCGGGATGACCATTGTTCCTGTCTGAGCCGCAGATCTGACAGACAGTCGCATCCTGCTTCCTGGGCTAGATATTCAAGAAAACTTTTCTTTTCCACACCTGTCCCTCCTTTATATAGGTGAATGAATACTGTTTATAAAAGTAGACTTTATTGAACAAACGACGTTAATTCATTTTATTGCATATGTATTCACGATTCTTCCGTTTATCTACAAAATTCTCTCTTTTTTACCGATAATTTTATTATATATGAAGCGCCTGATAAAGTCTACTTTTTTATTCTGTCAGAAGTTCTGTCCGCACAGCCGGCCCATTTCATGAACGTGGAGTAAGAGACGCCAAGCTGTCTGGCCGCTTCTCTGCCGCTTATCTTCTTATAGTGCCAGCGTTTATATACTTTATAGAAGTTGACCGGCACCTTTTTGTTCGGCCTGCCGAATTTTACGCCTCTTGCCTTGGCGGCAGCGATCCCTTCCGCCTGCCTCTGTTTTATGTTCTCCCTCTCCGTCTCCGCTACATAAGACAGAAGCTGCAGCACGATATCGGCGATAAGAGTCCCGATCAGATCATTGCTTTTTCTTGTATCGAGCAGCGGCATATCCAGAACTACGATATATACTTCTTTCGTTTTTGTGAGATATCTCCACTGGTCCAGTATCTCTTTGTAATTTCTTCCGAGCCGGTCTATGGATTTGACCACTAAGATATCCTTTTTTTTCAGTTTTTTCAGCAGCTTCTGGTATTTGGGACGGTTGAAGTCTTTTCCGCTCTGTTTATCCATATATATGTTTTCCGGCAGAACGGGAAAATTGTGCAGTGCTATCATCTGTCTTTCTTCATTTTGTTCTCTCGTTGATACTCGTACATATCCATATGTCTTGCTCATTTCTTCACCCCACTGATTTTGAAATTACTTAATAGTGATACGCTGGCCGTATGAAAAAGAGAGGACGACCATCCTCTCCTTTTCCATAACCTTATCATTACCTTTTTATTTCATTTTCATAAATCGGCTGCTGCGTTCCTGCTTTTATATGATCTGCGATAAGTTTATGATATATACCGCCATTATTATAATACATTGTTATTAAAAAATTACAATACATTTATACTTTTTATGCGTTTTCTGCTTCTTTTTGTTCTTTTCTGCTCTTTTTTGAGATTATCTATTGACCCTGTTTCATTTTTTATATTATAATTAGGAAAATACTATTAGTTTGGAGAATTTGAATGTTAGCATCAGAACGAGAAAGAATGATACTGGAGTACCTGAATACGAACGAAATAGCTACAACAAAGTTCCTCTGCGAACTGACAGGCGCTTCTATTGCAACGATCCGAAGGGATCTGAATCAGCTGGACAAGCGCGGGTTATTGAAAAAAACCCACGGAGGCGCCCAGTGTATCTCATCCAGGTCCTACCACGGATACCCCGGGCCGTCGCTGGATTACGACCCGTTTTTAAAGTCAAAAGAACAGATCGCCAGGAAGGCGTCCGAATTTATTTCCGCAGGAGATATTATATTTATCGGCGCCGGCATGACGTGCAATCTGCTCAGCAAATATATTAACGACAAAGAGAACATCACAGTCGTCACAACTAACCTGACCGCAGTCATGGAACTTGTGCCGAACCCGAACATCTCTATTCTGCTTCTCGGAGGAAATGTCCATATCGGCACAAATCATATCGAGACTCTGGACGAGTACACGGTGCAGGCGCTGGACAAGCTTTATTTTGACAAAGTGTTTTTTACGGTAGACGGCATAGAACTCAACAATGGCTATTCCATCATCAGCCGGGCGCAGCTCCCTCTGTATAATCATTTGATCTCGAATTCCAAATTGATATATCTCCTGGCTGACGAAGGAAAATTTGACAAACGTACTTTTACGCATCTATGTGATCTGGATGAGATACCGAATATTATCACAAACGCGTCTACGGACCAGAAATACATTTCCTATTATAAGGAACATGAAATCGGAGTTTTTACGGTTTAGCCAGCAAAAAAACAGACGGCAGACGCTGTACGTCTGCCGTCAGGCTGATATCTGTCATATTTTCTGAAGAAACCTATCTATTTCCTCCTGCACGCTTCGGTTATACATTCTCACGCTTTTACTCTTTGGGACGATCTCGGCTAATTGTGCATTTTCTATATAATCCCTGTAATAAAGACCATACTGGAACTTGTGGATAAAATCCTTTTTTGACGCCAGAACTAACGTCTCACATGTGATCTGTTTCAGTTGTCCCGGATTATGAAACGGGGACTGCTCCGGCAGTATGCGGAACTTCTCATAATTTTTCTCAATACTATCTTCTGAAAAATGCTTAAGCAGTGATCTTGCCGCGGCGGGCTCCTCTGCTCTTAATATCCGGTATTTTTCCCATTTTAAAAGTGCATCTGCCGCTTCCTCCGGGCTCCCGGACGTCTCGATCAGGTATGCCACCCGATGATACAGCTCCCGCACTTCAACCTCCATCGGAACGTGCGTCCATGCAGGCCGGATGAGCACAAGCCCCGTAACCCTGTCTCTATGCTCAATGGCGTATCTGACAGCGACCGCGGCTCCCATGGAAATGCCGCCGAGAAGAAAGCGGTCAAGTTTCAGATGATCCGCAAGCGCTTCAACATCCCCGGCCATCGCTTCAAACCGCAGTTCTTCTGCAGGACCTATCTCTGTATAGCCGTTGCCCCGCTGATCCATATATATCATCTGAATGCCCTGGGGAGGATGAAATACTCTCCCGCACTGCTTTGTATCTCCTCCCATCCCGTGCAGAAGAATGAAGGGAACGCCTTTTCCGGCCGTACGGTAATAGAATCTGATTCCTCCGTGTTCAAAATACCCCATGATAAACTCCTTTATGCCTGAAGCTGACTCTTCAGAAAACGAATGCTGTCTGCCACTTCCTCCTCCGAAAGGCCATGCAGGATCATGCTGCCGTCATATCCTGCTTCCCTCAGACAGGCAATATAATATGTATAGTCAATGTCTCCTTTTCCGGCCGCCTTATATACTAGATGTCCGTTTAACTTACAGTCTTTCGCATGTACGAGGACGATATCTTCTTTCAAAAGAGTGACCGCCTCCCCGATCCTTTCTCTCATAAACTGTTTTTCACCGGGCCGGAACAGGTTGGCCGCATCCAGTATGATCTTCAGTCTGGAATGACGGCACTCATCCATGAGACGCCGGGCCTTCCGGGCAGAAGAGACTACATTTGATGTCTCCGGCTCCACGCCGATAGTGAGCGGATATTTTTCGGCAAGGACGAGAAGGCGCCCGAGGTGCTCCTTCATCAGCCCCCAGCTTTCCTCCGAGTCATTATCCGGGTGGCGCGTCCACATACTCTCTGTGCTGTTCGTCCCCGTGCAGATAGACAGAACCGGAATAGAAAGGTCAGCACACGTCTCCATAAGAATCTCTGTCTTTTCTGTATATTCGCCCAGCCGGTTTTTATCCAGCAGGTTAAACGTCCCCGACATGGCTGCCAGTTCTATTTTGTATTGTTCGGCCAGACTTCCAATTTCACTCACGAGCCTCGAATCATACCTGTCCGGCAGTGTTTTTCCCCCGGCCAGACACATATTAAACTGGAAGCTTTCGATGCCATACGCGCCGGCGGCGCGAAACACCGCGGCCAGATCCCCGCGGCCCGCCCATGTCTTTGCAAAGATACCTATTTTCATCAGAGTCCACCTCTTACATCTTTAAGAAAGATTTTTCTTCCGCCTTCATGGACGGAATCATAGACAGCCTTCATGGCGCGCATGGCCGCAGTTCCGTCGGAGGCGTCCGCTCCGTTCTGAGGTGCGCCGGTGAGGATCACATCTGCAAACCCTTCCAGCTGCCGCCGGTAAAAATGTCCGTCCGCTGCCATGGGGCGGAAATATTCATTCCGCCGGAGGGAATATGCCTCCGCCTCCGTCGACTGGAACAGCCATGGGTTAAAGGTCTTCCCGATGACAGTCCCCTCTGTCCCGAATACTTCAAACCCCTCATACCAGTCCCGGCGCACTGCCACCGTAAGATCCAGCATGCCTGCCGTGCCGTTCTCAAGATCTGCACAAATGAGCCAGGAATACATATCCCCCTTCTGTATGAGCTTTGCCTCCACACTGACAATGTCTCCCATAAGGTAGCGCACCGTGTCAAATAAATGGCCGGAATGCCCGAGCAGATAATAATGTTCCCTGTTTTCCTTCGGACATCCGGACGGCTTTCTCGACTGCCCGCTCGTAAAGATATATGGCTGCACGTTATCGGTCAGGGTATATCTGGACGTTCCGTCGCAATACCACGCCTTGATGGAGAGAACATCTCCCATTTCTTCGCGGATAAACTTCCGGGAAAACTGTATGCCTTCATCAAACCGCTTCATGTACCCAACCTGCAGTACAAGTCCTGTCTCTTTGACAAGTTCTTCTATTTCCCGGCATTCTTCCACCGTTACACCCATTGGTTTCTCTACGAGTACGTGCTTTCCCGCCCGCAGCGCCTGCTTTGTACACTCTGCATGGAACTGGTCCCCGATGCCGATGAGCACCGCCTCTATCTCATGATCTTTGAGCATTTCCTCATAGGAGGTATATCTCTTCCTGCAGTGATACATATCCGCCATCTGGCCAAGCAGATCCTCTGCCACATCACAGATCGCATACAATTCCACATTTCCCGCTTTCAAAGCCGCCTCAAAATGCGCCGCCTGACAGATCATGCCGCAGCCCAGAACACCGAGCCTCAGACAACGTTCTTCTTTTCTGTGCAACGTTCTTACCCCTCCTCTATCTCATCAGGTCTCTCGTATGTTCGTACAGCTTCTGATATTTCCTGTGCATTTCCCGGTACATCTCCTGCAGTTTTTCTCTCGGCTCATATGTATCCTCACGGAAGCTTACGTAACGACTCACACCTTCTGACACACTTTCCAGCATACCGGTACCTGCTCCGGCCACGATGCACGCTCCAAGGCACGCCTGCTCCTTTACACTGCACACGCAGATCTCCTTCTCAAGAATGTCCGCCTGGATCTGCAGCCATACCGGACTTGCCGCCCCTCCGCCGGACGCGATGATACGCTCGGCCCGAAGTCCCATCTCCCCGAATATCTGCAGCGAATCCTTCAGGGAAAATACAACCCCTTCCATCACAGCCCGGATAAGATCTCTCCGGTCGTGTGCCAGCTTCATGCCAAAGAACATGCCGCTGGCGCCGGCATCCATATGCGGCGTCCGCTCTCCCGTCAGATAAGGCAGATAGATGAGACCGCCGCTGCCAGGTTCGGTCTCCTGCGCCGCTTCACTTAGTTCCTGGAAGCTGCCGGCCCCAAGGATCTTGTCCTTCAGCCAGTTCATCGACATGCCGCTGCAAAGAGTGGCCCCGAAAATAGTATACGCCCTGTTCAGCGCATGACAAAACGTGTGGAGCCTCAGCCTGCGGTCGTATGTATCCGTACCTGAATATGTGGAAATCTGCCCGCCCGTGCCGATGTTGCTGATGATCAGGCCTTCCCGCACCGCGCCGTTGCCAATGCTCTGGGCCGGCTGGTCCCCGCTTCCGTACACGACCCGTATGCCTGCGGGCAGCCCGGTCTCTTGCGCACAGGCGGGGGTGATACAGCCTGCGGTCTCTTCCGACTCATGCACATCCGGAAATATGTCCTCCGGTATGCCGTACCGGCCTATGATATCGTACGCCCAGTCCCGCTCTCCTGTGCGCAGTATGCAGGCGGAGGAGGCATCCGACGCGTCTGTCCCCCATTCTCCGGTCATGCGCAGACGGATATAGTCTTTTGGCAGAAGTATCTTATGGATCTTTTTAAATACTTCCGGCTCCTCTTCCTTCACCCACAGAAGCGATGGAAAGGCGAATCCGGAAAAAGCCCTGTTGTGAAAGATCTCTCCCATCCGTTCCATTCCAAGTTCCCTGTGCATCTGTTCTGCCATACGGTCCGACCTCTGATCGAGCCACAGGATGGCAGGTCTTAATACCTCCCCTTTCTTCCCCGTCAGAACAAGCCCGTGCATCTGCCCGGAAAAGCCGACTGCACGGATGGCGCAAAACTGGTCCGGGCAGTCAGTCTTCAGTTCCCGGATCGTCTGCTTTACAGCCTCCCACCACGTCTCCGGGTCCTGCTCCGCAAAGCCGGACTTTGGGATGCTGACAGTATAGGAGCGGGAAGCTGTCTTTACCACACCCTCCGTCTCGTCCAGAAGCATAGATTTGACGCTGGAAGTTCCAAGGTCGATTCCCAAAATACAAGCCATATGATTCCTCCTGTTTTTTACCCGAAGATACCCTGGATATAATGAAGTCCTTTTGTCAATTCTTCACTGATGTGTTCCTGTGACACATCGTCCATGAGATTTCTCCATATATTCACGTCTCTGCCGACGGGTCCGCCTTTTATGACAAACGGCTCCATGACGATGCGGCCTTCATAGCCGATATCGTTTACCGCCTGCCCGACCGCATCCCACGGTACATTGTCACACGGCGCGGGTATCTGCCGGTTATTCTGGCAGACGTGCAGATGCGCGAGGCTTTTCCCCGCCCTGCGGATCGCGTCCGGCGTGCTCGTCTCCTCAATTCCCATATGGAACATGTCGAGCAGAAGGCGGCAGCACGGAGAACCGACCTGTCCGATGAACGTAAGCCCTTCCTCTACACTGTTCAGCACAAACTGTTCAAAACGGTTCACCATTTCGATCGCATATATGATCCCATAGTCCTGCGCGGTCTTTACGCACTCTTTCACAGAAGAAAGCGCCAGCTCCCATGTGCGCTCTTTGTCCGGCAGATTCCTGAAATCATACGGCCAGCTGGAATACAGGATACCGCTTAAAATCTTACCGTCCAGCATATGGATCGCCTCCAGCATATGCTTGGTATACTCGATCCCTCTTCTTCTGACGGACGGATCTTCGCTGGCCATATCATATTCCTTCGGAAAGCCGATACACCAGCTCATTTCGATGCCGTGATCTTCGGCACACTTTTTCAGCTCATTCATTTTATCAATGTCCATGGCAGGGACATAATCAGGCGGAGTGACTTCCAGATCTTCAAATCCGGCCTCCGCCGCCAGACGGATCCTTTCTTTTATGTCCACATCCCACTCGCTGCCCCATGCGGCGTAATGAACTCCATATTTATATTTCATATGTACGTCACCTCCTTAGTGATTTGCTTTGTATTTATTCTTCAGCGCGTCGATGATAACCGCCACCATGATCATTGAGCCGCCGGCTGTGTTGATCAAGTACGGATTGATGCCGAGTATATTCAGCCCTACCTGGAATAAGGTGATCAGCAGAACGCCTCCCAGCACACCGTTTACTTTGCCGACGCCGCCTGTCAGACTGACCCCTCCGATGACGGCCGACGCAAGCGCGTACATCTGCATGTTATCGCCAAAGGACGCGGGAACAGCTCCCATATACGCAGAATACATCCATCCTGCCAGGGCACACAGCCCGGAGGAAATGACGAACGCCATGATCTTGACCCAGTCTACATTGATGCCGCTTGCCTTGGCGCAGCTGATATTTCCGCCCACGGCAAAGAGGCTTCGCCCGAATGTCGTCTTGTTCCAGAGAAATCCGATGCAGAGAAATACAAGCACGAGCAGTATCGACATAAGTGGTATCCCCGCTATGCTTCCTTTTCCGACATAATTGTATTCCTGCGGAAAATTGGTGAATGTGCGTCCCGCCGTCAATGCCAGAAGCCCTCCCATAAGGATCAGGTTCATGGCGATCGTCTCGATGAGAGACGCGGCTTTCAGCTTTGTGATGATCAGACCGTTGACCAGTCCGATGAGACAGCCGAAGATTATGATAAAGATAATGGCAAGCCACCACGGCAGGACATTATTTTTCATCAAATATGTGCCGAGCCCGGCTGAGAACGCCATACTCCCTACAATAGACAAGTCTATCTCTCCGAGCAGGAGCACATGCGCCAGTCCCACGGTCATGATGCCAAGGGCCGACGCCTGGATCAGAATATTTTTAATGATCGTGACGGTAAAGAACGCGGGCTGGTAAATTCCCATCACTATGAGCGATATGACGAGAAGAAACCATACAATATTATTGCTCAGCAGTTCTACCATATTTCCTCTGTAATTTTTACTTTTCATCTGTCTCGGCTCCTTTCAAAGAATCCCGTATGTCTGTGATCTCTTCTACAGTAAGATTCTCATTTACGATCTGTCTGACGAACCTGCCCTCATGGAAAAAACAAATCTCATCGCAGATTCTCAGCATTTCTGAATAATCACTTGTATGATAAACGATGGATATACCCTCTCCCGCCAGCTCGTCTACGAGACTCAGGATCTCTTCCCTGCTCCCGATATCAATGCCGATCGTGGGCTCGTCCAGAAGCAGCAGCTTCGGTTCCGTACAGAGGGCTTTTGCGAGAACTACCTTCTGCTGGTTGCCCCCGCTCAGTGTCCGGGTCGGTTCTTTGGCATTCTGTGCCTTGATCTCCAGCCGGTTATAGTATTGCATCGTATTTTTCAGTTCCAGCCTGTTTTTGATATATCCCATCGTGCTCAGCTTATCCTTCATCACACATATGCTGATATTGTGCAGAATAGACATATCCTGTACGAGACCTTCCTCGTGCCTGTCAAAGGGCACATACATGATGCCCTGGCGGATGGCGCTTCTCGTATCTCTGACGCGTATCTCCCCGCCGCTTCCGTCCATAAGTTTACCGGACGCAAGCCGGTTAAGGCCGCCCAGCACCCGGAGCATCTCCCGCGCACCCGACTCCGGGAATCCGACAAACCCGACCACCTTGCCCGGATACATCTTCATGGACACATGGTCTACGCATTCTGCCTGAAGATCGCGGCACTCCAGCGTACAAGGTCCTTGCGGCGGCTTCACATTCTTTTTCCTGCTGAACAGATCCACGCTTTCGCCGACGATCATTTTAGACAGCTCCAGCTCCGTCCTCTCCTCCTTCAGGCGGAGGGAACCGGCATACCCGTCCTTGAATACGGTGATGTTGCTGCAGATTTTTAAGACTTCATCGAGATAGTGGGATATGAATATAAAGCTGACCCCTTTTTTGCTTAATTCTTCTATAAATTGAAACAGATTATTTCTTTCTTCTTTTGTGAGCGATGTCGTCGGCTCGTCAAGTATGATAAGCTTTGCTTCGCTGAAGAGAGCCCTTATGATATTTAATTTTCTCTGCTCCACGAGGCTCAGCTTCCCTGCCTTTGTCTGCGCAGAGACGCGCAGACCGTACACTTTCAGGACTTCCTCCGCCATGCTTTCCATCTTCCTGCGGTCTACCGTACCGTTTTTTTTCTTTGGCCACACACCGATAAAAATATTCTCCGCCACTGAAAATTCCGTGACGATGGAAGAATGCTGCGGTACAAGAAAGAGCCCCGACTTCTGTCTGTGCAGTACAGACTCTCTGTCGATATTCCTTCCCTCAAAGAAAACTTCTCCCTCATAATCTGATATGAGTCCGGTGATTATATTTACAAATGTGCTTTTTCCCGCCCCGTTTTTTCCGACAAGTCCGTGGATCTCCCCTTCCTCTACCTGGAAATCAATGCCGTTAAGGACTTGCTTCGTATGAAAACTCTTACATATATTTTTCGCTTCCAGCAACAATGTCTTCATCTCCTTATGAATGGAATGAGCATATGACAATCTGCCACATGCTCACCCAAACCGTGTTAATTACTTATTTGGCTTCCAGCATGACCCGTCGGAATTAATACTCGATACCGAGAACATCCGCTGAATAACGTCCGGAATTGTTCGGATCCTGTGCGTTGTCTTTGTCGATCTTATGAGTCGGAAGGCTGATCCATGGGCCTTTCCACTCTGTGGCGTCCTTGATTTCCGTGCTGTCCCATGCGAATTTAAAGTAAGAATCTTTTGCTTCATATGTATCCGGCAGGTCTTTGCCTTCAAAGATATACTTGTCCATCATTTCCAGGCAGATCGCCGCAACTGCATGCCAGTCAAGATTGACCGTTCCGTCCATATAGCCTTCAGAAATACGGTCGAGTGCCGCCGGCTCACCGTCCAGGGAAACCATGATGATATGTCCCTCTTCGCCGACTTTTTTCAGCTTGCCCGCTGATTCAACTGCCTCGTATACGCCATAGAACGCGTTGTCACACGGAGCATGTACCGCGTCAATGTCTTCATTTGCCGCCAGGGCATTGGATGCCGCGTCCTGAGACAGCAGACGGTCGCCCTTGCCGCTTGCTTCGATGACTTCAATGTTCGGATATTTCTCCATTACATTGTCAAATCCCTGTTTTCTCTCCTGCATTACCTGGCTTGCCAGATCGCCGAATACATTCAGCACTTTTCCCTTTTCTTCCCCGTTCTTTTCTTTCAGTTTGTCTACGATGATCTCCGCCGCCTGCTGCCCCGCCATGAGGTTATCGCAGTCTACCGTGATATCGATGTCTCCGCCTGTGATCGGAGTGTCGTATACGCCGACCGGAATGCCGGCGTCATTTGCTTCTTTTACACAGTCGATCAGACTTTCCGAGTCGATCGCTGTAACAATGATCGCCTTCGGATCCTGGGTAAGTACAGTCTTGAACTGTTCCACCTGTTTGGAAACATCGTTTTCTGCATTCAGGATCTCATAATTACAGTCCAGATCACCCGCGTACTTGTCAAACGCCTCCTGCATGGCCGCCCATGCATAGTAGTCAAGCCCTTTGTGCAGAAGATAAATCTTCCCATCCTTGTTGTCACTGCTCTCCGTCTTGGCAGAATCGTCTTTCTTCTCCTCTTTCGCGCCGCATCCGATCACCATGGACGCTGTCATCGCTACACAGAGAAGCACACTTAATAATCTCTTCTTCATATCTGTTCCTCCTTCTTTAAATAAGATAGTTTGTTTTTGATTGAATACTTGTGAGCGGAAATTAACTGGTAATCATTTCCAATCTTTTTCAATCATTTATTTTAATTTAAATTATCATACTTTTGACTTATTGTCAATTATTTTTCTCTTTTTTGATTGTTATTTATTCATTTTGTTGACTTAGCAATCATAACATGATAAAATAAGCTCAAAATTTCTCATACATTTAAAGGAGGTCAATAATTATGAGTCCTATGATGAAACAAGTCATTTTAGATGAGCCAAAATCATTTGCATGCCGGAATGTAGAAATTCCCGTACCAGGAGAAGGACAGGCGCTGCTGAAAATGAAGGCGGTCGGTATCTGTGGTTCTGATATCCACACTTATTTTGGAAAGCATCCCTTCGTACATACTCCTATTGTATTAGGGCATGAGGCCAGCGGCGAGATCGTATCTTTCGGACCCGGAGCGCATGACGGCCTTACAGAAGGGGACCGTGTCGTCATCCGTCCGCAGCGCACGTGCGGAAAATGCCGTCCGTGCAGGGAAGGACGCTACAATATATGCGAAGAATTAAATGTGCTCGGCTGCCTGAGCACCGGCGGTTCCTCTGAATATTTTGCCGTGGAAACTTCTATTCTTTATAAGATACCGGACACCCTTTCCTATGCGGAAGGCACTGTTCTGGAACCGTTGGCCGTCGGCGTGCACGCGGTCAAGCGGGCCGGGAACCCGGCCGGGAAAAACATACTCGTCTGCGGCGCCGGCACGATCGGCAATGTGGCGGCCCAGGCAGCCTTAGGCCTTGGCGCGGCAAACGTGATCATCACCGATATCTCGGATTACAAACTTAAGCTGGCCAGAAAATGCGGCATTTCCAATACAGTCAACGTTAAGGACAAAAGCCTCCGGGACGCGGTCCGTGAAACACTTGGCGAAGAACAGCTCGATCTGATCCTCGAGTGCTCTGCCGTAGAATCTGTATTAAACGACGCCATCGACATTGCCCCAAAAGGTATCAGTATCGTCATCGTAGGTGTATTTGAAGATATGCCGAAGGTCGATATGGCGGCCGTGCAGGACCGGGAATACGCACTTCTTGGAACACTGATGTACACCCACGAAGATTATATGGACGCAGTACGCCTTGCCGGAGAGCAGAAGGCTGATCTAAAGAGCCTCATAACGAAGACATTTACATTCGACCAGTATGCAGAAGCTTATCAATATGTAGAAAATAACCGGGCTGCTGCCCAGAAAGTCGTCATTGAGATCTAAGACGCACAAAAAAGGAGGAACAGACATGGACACAAAAACTTACACCCGCCGGGAGATGGCTTCTTATATAGATCACACACTTCTGAAAGCCGACGCAGCCAAAGAAAATATCCTGCAGATCTGCCGGGAGGCAGAACAATACCACTTTGCATCTGTATGCGTCAATCCGGCGTGGATCTCACTCGTATCAGAACAGCTAAAGGAGACCGGCGTAAAAGCGTGCTGCGTTATCAGCTTCCCGCTCGGCAGCGAGACTCCTGAGATGAAAGCAATGGAGGCCGCCTATGTCATCGGACAGGGCGCGCAGGAAGTAGACATGGTCGTCAACATCGGCGCGGTAAAATCCGGCGACTGGGAGCTCGTTAATAAAGATATCCGGGCGGTAACGGCCGTTAAAAAGGATGCTCTTGTGAAAGTGATCATTGAGACGTGCCTTCTCACAGATGAGGAAAAAGTGAAGGTATGTGAGATCGCCAAAGAAGCCGGCGCTGATTTTGTGAAAACTTCAACCGGTTTTTCAAAGGGCGGGGCGACAGCGCACGATGTGGCGCTCATGCGCAAAACCGTAGGCAGCGGCGTGGGAGTCAAAGCCTCCGGTGGCGTCCGCACACTGGAAGATGCTGAAAAAATGCTGGCCGCAGGCGCGGACCGTCTCGGCGCCAGCGCGGGAAAAGAGATCATCCGTTCACTCGTTTAAGGAGGCGACATCTATGGAACAAAATCTGAAACAGTATTCTGCCAGAATCCGCACGGTCCTTCTGAAGCTTTTGAAAGCCAAGAAAGGCGGGCATCTGGGCGGCTCCATGTCCATCGTGGAAGTCCTCTCTGTACTATACGGAGAGCAGATGAAGTATGACCCGCGCGATCCGGACTGGGAAGAGCGGGATCTGCTCGTCCTGTCAAAAGGACACGCGGGGCCGGGGCTCTATGCTGCCCTGTGCACGGCGGGATACTTTCCTGAAGAGGAACTGTACACATTAAATGAAGGCGGCACCCGTTTCCCTTCCCACCCGGACCGCACAAAGACGCCGGGCGTGGACGCCACAACCGGCTCCCTCGGTCAGGGTACGTCTGTGGCGGCAGGACTTGGATATGGATTGAAACTGAAAAATTCCGGCCGTTTTGTGTACCTCATCGCAGGGGACGGCGAACTGAATGAGGGACAGTGCTGGGAGGCTTTCCAGTTTATCGCACATCATAAGCTTCACAATGTCATCGTACTGATCGACGATAACAAACGGCAGCTCGACGGCTACACAGCCGACATCCTCAATCCGTTCTCCCTCGAAGATAAAATGAAGGCATTTGGTTTTCACACAGAGACGGTTAACGGCGCCGATGAACGACAGATCTCGGACGCTGTGCGCCGGGCGAAAGCGGTTGAGGACTCAGCGGTCTGCATCATCCTGGACACTGTCAAAGGGCAGGGAGCCGCGTATTTTGAGAAAATGGAATCCAACCATTCGGTAAAGTTTAATGAGCAGGACTGCCGGGAAGTAGATAAAATACTTGAGGAACTGGCCGATGCTTACAGACTGGAGGAACAATAATGTGGAGATTATGCAGTGAGACAGAAGAAAAAAGCAAAGAGTTAAAACAGGTTTTCACGGAGACACTGCAGGACATGATGTCTGCAGATAAAGCTGTTATCGCCCTGGAAGCAGATCTTGGAGGCGCCTCCGGTTTCCTGGACATAAAAAAATCACACCCGGACCAGTTTCTGGACGTTGGGATCGCTGAGGCAAACATGATCGGGGTGGCGGCGGGGCTGTCCATGCTCGGGTATATTCCGTACGTTCATACCTTTTGCCCGTTTGCGTCCCGGAGGGTGGAGGACCAGCTCTTTCTCTCCGGCGCATATGCAAAAAATACGATAAATATCTATGCTTCTGACCCCGGTGTGTGCGCGGCGACAAACGGAGGCACCCATACTTCCTTCGAGGATCTCGCCTTTATGCGGGCGCTGCCGGAAGCTCTCGTCTTTGACCCGGCGGACGATGTCCAGCTTGAATGGCTTGTGCGCACGCTGGCTCCCCTCAAGGGAATACACTATATCCGCGCCAGCCGGAAAGCGGCGGACCGGATATACGAGCGGGGCTCTACCTTTGAGATCGGAAAGGGAAACATCATAAAAGAAGGCAGTGACGTCCTTCTCATCTCCATGGGAGAAGTGCTCGGCGACGCCTTAAGAGCCGCAAATGAACTGGAACAGGACGGCATCTCCACGGAGGTCGTCGATATGTTTACCGTTAAGCCTCTGGACAGCGCATTGATCCTGCAGGAGGCAAAAGGCAAACAGCTCATCGTCACCTTTGAAAACCACAGCGTGATCAACGGACTCGGTTCCGCCGTGTCCGACGTACTCTCAGAGGCCGGCGCAGGCATCCCCCTCAGAAAGATCGGGGTGAACGACCAGTTCGGGCAAGTGGGAAGCGTATCATACCTGAAAGAAACGTATGGGCTTACCAGGCAGTGTGTCAGGAGAATGATATTTGAGGGAGTTGATGGTGTACGGCGAAGGGAAGGAAGGGGGTAACTCAGAGCCGGTCAGTGCGCTTGCGATCTGTAAGTGTAAAAAATACGGGCGGAACAGACACCGACAGATTCGTCAGAAAATCTGGATGATTTTCTGTCTCAGCTGTCTCAGGAACTGCACTTGAAGCGCAGTTCCTGGTCTGTTCCGCCCGTGTTTTTTGCACTAACGGCTCGCAAAGCTCCCTCCAACGGCCCTGAGTTACCCTCTCCCTTCCCTTCGCCTGGTATACCATAAAGCTCAAATTTCTTTCTCGCGCAGGATTATCGGAACTGATACAATGGATTTACATCTTAAACTTATCCGTTGCGACAGCCCAGGGAGCCCTCCCGGGTGTAAAAGTTCAGCAGCTTAGGAGGAACAGGTGAGGAGTCCGGGTGTGCAGAGGTGCAAAAAGGGCGTTCGGAGGCAGGTGTGGAAGGCGTTGCTGCAGAAAGCGCCGGAAACAGACACGGGGATGTTATCACAAATAACATCCCCGAGAGCCTCTGAGGGAAGAAATCCCTTCAGGATTTCATCCCGAATAGGCTCGGTTGTCTGATTCCGGCGCTTACTGCAGTTACACCTTCCCGCCTGCCGGAGCGTCCTTTTTACACCCCTGCACACCCGGACTCCTCACCGTACACCCCCAATCCCCCCAACTTCTACAACCATATCCTACTCCATATCATAGAGCCTGGCCGCATTGTGGTACATGATGCCTTCAATCTCTTCTTCTGTGAGCAGCGGCCATCCGCATCGTCTGTTTATCTCATTGAATCCGCTGCGTACTTTGTCGATATGTCCCCGGATCTCCACGGAAGGGTCTGCGGAGAATGGGTAATTGTCCGGCGCCACAAAGTCTGTGGCAAACATGATCTTATTAAGTACCCCGTATTCCCTTGCCTGCACAAGGTTCCAGGCGATCGTCATCTCCCGGTCATACGCCATGGACAGGTCCGTGTACATTCTGTCTGAATTGGCCATCAGTATGAACAGTTCTTCTGTGTGAGGATAGCCCATATGTTCAACTACGATCTTCATTTTCGGGAAGTCCATCATCACATCGTTCAGATGCTCCGGCCTGTAATATTTCATCGGCGCAAAATAGGGCGGGCATTCGCTCATGGCAGAGTGATGGTACTGTACGACAATTCCGTGCTTCTGCGCCAGCTGGTAGAACGGATAGACTGTTTTGTCGTTGGCATTGTAATGACCGCACGGAGGGGTGAAAAGCACTCCCCGTATTCTGTTGTTCAGGACATCTTCCTCAAACTTGTCAAAAGAAGCCTGGTTAAATCTGTTTATTTTGTCGATCGGTTCCACACTTGCAAACGGAATGATAAAATCCGGATATTTCTCGTAAGCTTCCTGTATGTAGTTTTCCGCCATGTCGGTATTCCAGATACGGTACATGGCCTGTCCCATGGCAACGATCTTCTCGATCCCCATTCCCTTCCACATCTTTACCAGCTCATCCAGATTCATGTTCTCTGGAATTCTCCAGTTATCCAGCCACTGGTATCTTTCTTTGTCAAAGTTCTCTTTTCTGATTAAATGCATATGCGCATCAATGATCATCCCGCGCGCCTCCTTTATTCTGCCTGTATCACTCGTTAAAAATTGTAGTCGTCCACAGTGTCTTTATCGAATTCCAGCACTGCGTTGAATGTAATATTAGTTCCTTCTACAGAAGATTCCGGATAGCCTTCAACAGTATCTCCCTCTTTGTATTCTTTTCCGTCCGCCAGACAGCTGTATACGATGTTGACTGCTTCTTTTCCGAGCGTCATAACATCCCACAGGCAGCCCACTACTTCCAGTCCGTCTTTCTTCATATATTCCTTGATATTGTTCGGCTGCTCTGCGCCGTATACAATGACTTCATTTCTTCCGGATGCGTCTACCGCCTGCGCTGCGCCGAGAAGCCCCGGTGTCGCGATGACTGCGATCAGGTCCAGATCCGGGTTGGCCGTCAGCAGATCCTGACAGAGCGCATAAGCCTTCTGCTGGTCTCCGCCGTGATAAACGGTCGGCATCACTTTTATGTCGGGATATTCGTTCTTCAGTACGTCCTGAAGCGCCTCTTCCTTCAAAGTCAGGGATGTAGCGGTCATATTTCCGTTGACAACGCCGATCTTTCCTTTCCCCTTCAGCATTTCACCGACTGTCTTGCCCATCTGCTCTCCGTATATCTTATCGCTGCACATATTGATAAAATATTCCCGGGCGGATTCATCCACCACATCATCATCCCATGTGTATACGTGAATGCCTGCATCCATAGCCTCTTTCAGCACCGGGACGAGCGCTTCCCCGTCTGCCGGGCATATGAGCAGCGCGTCGGTGTCTCCTCCGCTGATCAAGTCCTGCACAAGGTTCACCTGTTTTGAAGCGTCAAGCTCCGAAGGTCCTATGTAGTCCAGTGTAATGCCAAGTTCGTCTGCCTGCTCTTTGGCTGAGTTATAATAGGACTCAAAGATTGGCATCCCCATGACCTTCGGCATCATTACTACTTTCAGGTCCTCTCCGTTTTTCTTTGATTCGGAAGACGAAGTTTTATCCTCTTTTTTCTCCGCCCCGCCTCTTGTACATCCGGCAAGTCCAAATACAAGGACGAATGCCAGAATGACCGCTGTCAACTGTTTTCCTTTTTTCATAGTTTTCCTCCTTACATTGAATAAGTTATTATTTATTTTGACCGCTTATCATCCGTCTCTCCTTCAGCTTTCCGGAAAACTGCCGGATCAACAGGACGGCAAGCAGAACAATCCCTATGAGCATCTGCCGTTTCAGCGATGATATTTTGTTCAGGTTAAGCCCGTTTCCTAATATGGCGAAGATCAACACTCCGATGATCGTCCCCGATACTTTTCCGCTGCCGCCCGCCAGGTCCGTCCCTCCGAGCATAACAGCCGCAACACCTTCAAACATATAGCTGGCGCCCGCGTCGGCTCTGGCCGTCGCCAGCCTGGACGTCACCACCACGCCGGAAAGTCCGGCCATAAGCGCAGCCGCCCCGTAGCAGAGGATGATCGTCTTTTTGACGTTGATCCCCGCAAATTTTGAACCGGTCTGTCCGGAGCCGATCAGATATACCTTCCGTCCGAATCTGCCTTTGTTCATCACGACCGTCATCAGTATGACAAGCGCGGCCAGCAGAAAGAGCTGGAGCGGTATTCCCGCCAGATAGCCCTGCCCGAGCATGAGAAAGTCTTCCGGGAAACCGGAGATCGCATCTCCTTTTGACAACGCCAGTCCGATCCCCTGATAGAGCGTCATTGTTCCAAGTGTGGCAAGCATGGGGGCAATATTTAATTCCCCGACGAGCCATCCGTTAAAGAGCCCGGCCGCCAGCGCCGCCGCAAGTCCGAGAAGGACCGCCGCCCATATATTCATACCGCTTTTAAAGAGGACTCCCACCGTCACCGACGTCATGCCGATCATTGCAGAGCTCGACATGTCAAATCCTCCGGTCAGTATAACAAGCATGATCCCAAGGGACACGATGCCAAGCTCACTCATCTGCTGCAGAATTCTCATCAGATTGCCGAATGTCAGAAATTCACGTGTCGTCGCGGCAAGAAAAACGGTGAGTCCCAGAAACACGATGAGAAGCAGCCTGTCATTTCCTTCTAAAGTTTTCGTTTTTTTCTTCATCTGTCTTCCCCCTAGTCTGCCTTGGCCGGCTGCATCCGGTCAAATATATGCGGGAGTCTGTATTCCCCCTGTTCCCTCTTTGTGTTGACCGCGTCTATAATGACCGGTATCACGATACAGATGCCGTTCAGAATATTCTGCCAGTATGCCTGCACATGGGCAAGTACGAGCGCATTCTGTATGAGGCCGAGCAGCAGGACGCCGAGCAGCGTGGACAGGACATTCCCCTTTCCTCCGTTGATGCTCGTCCCTCCCAGCACAACGCTCGCAACGATCGTCATCTCCAGACCGTTTGCGGCCGTCGGAAGAATCGCGCCGCTCGGCGAAAAGTAAACGATCGCCGCGATTCCGGTCAACGCTCCGAGGGAGGCAAATACAAAGATGTACACCTTGCTCAGGCTGACTCCCATCCGCACCGCAGCCGTCTTATTGCCGCCCACTGCATATATCTGGCGGCCGATAGCCGTATACCGCAGTATGAAGTGCATTGCGGCGGCCGCGGCGGCGAGTATATATATGCTTATGGGAAGGCCGAGCCATTTGCCGGTGCCAAGCGACAGAAAATACTTCGGCAGCCCCATGAGCCAGCTTCCTCTCGTCCAGTCCAGTATGAATCCGCGGAAGATGTTCATCATGGCAAGAGAGACAATGATCGGCGGCAGGTTCGTCCTGGCCACGAGCGTACCATTTACCGCCCCGAGAAGGCTGCCGATCACAAAAAATGCAAGGAACATCGTAACGATATTAAGCGCCTGCATCTGCATGAGCTTTCCCGCCAGTACCCCGACTGTTACAAGCTGCGCGGACACAGAGATATCAATGCCACCTACGATGAGCACTGCCGTCATGCCCACTGCCATGATGGCGTTGGCGGCGTTGGTGGATATTATGTTGATGATATTAAACGGCGTCAGAAACTGCGGGTTTATCACAGTCGTGATCACCGCCACTATGAGGATCGCCAGCAGAAGGGTCGTTTCCCGCTTCGCAAATATTTTCTTCATTTCATACTCCTTTCCGGATATCAGAGCGCTTTCTCCAGAATCTTTTCCTGTGTTGCCTCACCTGACTCCATCTCTCCGACGATCTTCCCCTTTTTCATAATGACGATCCGGTCGGAGACCTTCAAGATCTCCGGCAGTTCGGAGGAGATGACGATCACACCCATCCCCTTTCTGGCCAGATCCCGCAGCAGCCGGTGGATCTCTGCTTTCGCGCCGATATCCACTCCCGCTGTCGGTTCATCTACTATGAAGATCTTCGGGTCTGTGGAAAGCCATTTTCCAACTACTACTTTCTGGGCGTTTCCGCCTGAGAGGTTCTCTATATCCATCTCCGGAAGGCGCGGACGGATATCCAGTTTCTCCATATTCTCCGCCACGAGCGCCTCTTCCTTCTTTCGGTCCAAAAGCCCCAGCTTACCGCTTATCTTTTCGAGCACCGCCGCAGACAGATTGGCGCGCACGCTCTGCTTCACAATGATGCCCTGCGTCATGCGGTTCTCCGGCAGGTAGGCAAGTCCTTTTCTGATCGCGCTTTGAGGACTTCCTATGACGGCCCTTTCACCGTCCAGATATAATTCGCCCGCATCCGGCCTTGTTATTCCAAATACGCTCTGGAACAGCTCGCTTCTCCCGGCGCCCACAAGTCCGGTAAGCCCTACGACCTCGCCTCTGTAAAGCGTAAAATCTACATCCTCAAAGCTGCCGTTTTTTGAATATCCCTTGAGTTCCAGAAGTTTTTCCCGGCGTTCCACCGGTTTCTTCTTCTCCATCTCATCAATTTTTCTTCCTACCATATGGACGACCAGCTGATCTTCTGACATTTCCTCCGTCTGAAACGTTCCGATGTAATTTCCGTCCCGCAGGATACTGATGCGGTCTGACACACGGAAGATCTCCTCGAACTTATGACTGATATACAGAATAGATATGTTCTTTTTCCGGAGCATGTCTATTATGCGATACAGCTTTTCCACTTCCCCGCTTGACAGAGAAGCAGTCGGCTCATCCATTACGATCACTCTTGACTCAAAGTACACTGCCCTTGCGATAGCTACAAGCTGCTGTACCCCGATGCTCACGTCCTCCAGCCGTTTTCTCGTATCGATCTCAATATCCAGAAGTTTCAGCGCTTCTTTGGCCACCTTCTCCTGGCGGGAATGGCTGATGAGTCTTTTCTTGTCCCTGCCCATGCAGATATTTTCCGCAATGGACAGGTTCGGGTACAGACTGATGTCCTGGTATATGATGGAGATGCCCTGTTTGATGGCAGAATATGGATCCGTGACAGTCTCTTCTGTCCAGCCAAGACGGATCCTACCACCCTCGTCCGGGCGGTAGACGCCTGCCAGAACTTTGATCAGCGTAGACTTCCCCGCCCCATTCTCGCCCACAAGCGCATGTACCTCTCCCTCTCTCAGCTCAAGATTTACATCATTTAATGCCTTCACCCCGGGAAACGTCTTACTGATATGCTCCAGGCAAACTGCAATTTTATCTGACACTGCTTCACACCCCTTCCTCTATGCAGACCTTTCTATTTTTCAAGTGCAAATATCTCGCTCCTGTCAAGGAGGAACGGGAACATCACCCCGTTATTGCCGCTCATGGGCAGCACATCCTCATGTACCGGGATACCAAGCTTCTTACGCATAAACTCCTGCCGTCTCACAACTCTATCGTATACTTCGGGATATTCACTTCTTAACGCTTCTCTTAAATGCTCATCCGCAATGACGATCGTATCTTCACAGATAGCAGCCATGACCGGCTCTGTCATACAGGCTACAATGTCACACTGAAAGTGCAGGCCGCTGTAAAGCTTCATCTCTGACTGTCCGCTGACCGGAGAATTGCTCCACTCATCCATGCCGATACAGTGTCCCGGATTCAGCGCAACTCCGTATTTTTTGTCTCCAACGTACCGGTGTACGATTTCAAAGATCTCTTTCCCTGTCACACCCACGGTCACTGCCGCGTACCACGAGGCGATCGCGTGCCAGTAATTTTCATAAAACGCGTCAAATTCTTTCTTCTGTTCTTCCCCGAGCCTGTCATAACCTGTGGCAGCCATTCCGGACCTGGCACACATGGAGCCGCGCGTGGAGTATGAGATCGTCATCGGACTGCCGTCTTCGAGCACGGAAAAGTCGTCCGGGCTCTTAAGCCCGAGGCTCACGGAGCGCTCACCTGCCAAAATGTTCGGATATGCCATGCACTCTCTTAGATCCGCGCCTGCTTTCCGGGATATTTCCATCTCAGTCATGCCGGCCTTGGCATTTTTCAGCATTCTTCTTACGCAGTTGGCAGCAGTCACTGACTGATATTCGATAAATGCGATCTCGTTTGCATCTCTTACCGTCATACGCAGCCCGTCCGGCAGGCCGGTGATCTCTCTCGTAAAGTCTGTCACCTGGTCTTCTCCCGCCGCCTTCTGAAGCGAGCGGACGATATAATAAGGAACGTCGAATGTATAGGCCTCTTCCTCCTCCACTGCCGTCTCATAATATTTAAATCCTGCAAGTCCGATCCTGCTGCCTTTGCGGATGCCGACAGACTCCATCATCTGTGACAGTGAAGCGGCGTTGTTTCTTGGCTGTCCCTGAAGGCTGAAGTTGCCGTAATACAGCCGCTCCGCTTCGTATGGTATTATGTAGCTATAGGCCATTCCCTCATTTCCGGCCACGATCCACGTCTTTCCGTCCTTTCTGACGATCAGAAGCGTCTCCTCAAACCGGCAGTCGTACCGTGTAAAATATTCAATATTTGCGAAATGCTCCCTGTCTCCATAGAGCACCGCAAAGTCGAGATGCTTCTCCTGTATCCTTTTTGTAAGAAGCTCTTTTCTTTTCCGGTATACGCTGTCCTTAAGGCGCACCGGAGCTGCCTGCTCCTCATTCAGAATCCCTTCCGGGCTCGTTATCTTTATTACTTTGCTCATATTGTTCTCCTCCTGATCTTTATCGGTAATGACTGTCTTCTGCCTTTTGTCAGCGGCGGAAAACAGAATCGCATACCTTTCCTGTCGATTTTCTGTCTATCCTTCTGCATTGAAACATAGTGCTTTCTATCTGATGCTCCGGATCGCTGATTTTTGCCAACAGTTCTTCTATTGCCACCTCACCCATTTTCTTAAGCGGCATCTCCATCGTCGTCAGATTTGGCACGACCGCCTTTGAAACGATGCTGTTGTCGACCCCCATGACGGAAATGTCTTCCGGCACACGGTATCCGCTGCCCTGGATCTCTTCTATCATGCCTACCGCCATATTGTCATTGCCGCATATAACGGCTGTGGGCGGCTTGGGCAGCATCAGCAGTTCTTTCGCACAGCGCCGTCCGCTTTCTATCGTAAAATCCCCGTCTCTTACATATTCTTTGTTCAGCTTAAACTCATATTTTGTGATTGCTTTGATATAGCCTCTGTACCGCAGCCGGATATGCTGCTGGTCACTTTTTACATCCACGAACGCGATCTTTTCATGGCCGAGTTCCGCCAGATAATCTACCATGCTGACAGTCATCTGTTCATTGTCAAACTGTATACAGGCATGGTTTGTAAAATCGCTTTTGTTCTCCAGCAGTACATATGGAAAATCTTCTCTGAGAAACAGCTTCAGCATTTCTTTCGGCACTTCCCACGCCGACAGTATCGCCGCGCCGTCAATGATCCGGCCCTGAATACAGTCTTCCATATAGCCGAGAGAATACTCTTCTTCCCCTATCTGTCCGATCTTGATCTGCAGATTATATCTTGTCTTGTGCAGACGGTCATTGATGGCCTGGATAAGCGGAAGCTGGTGAAGCCAGGTGGAATCTCCGATCTCCTGCTCGGACAATATGTACAGAAGTATGGTATTTGTCCTGCCGCTCGCCAGTCTCTGAGCCATTGTGTTCGGGGTAAAATGAAGCACTTTGATCGCATTTTCTATGCGCTCTCTGTTCTTTTCTTTCACTCCGTCAGGGTTATTCAGATAATTCGAGATCGTGCCGACAGCTACCCCGGCTAATTTCGCCACGTCCCGCAACGTTGGATTCTTTTTTCCCATATGCCACCCCTGCTGCTTTAACTTGAACCAGTACAATTTAATTATCCTATACGGACTGTTAAAATAATATTGGTAATAAATGGTTGTAAGCGCTGTAAGTATGAACCGGTTCATTTACAACTTTAATTCTAATGTTGGACATGTTCATTTGCTATTGACGAAAGCACATAATTTGATTTTTCATTTTTATCACTTATCACAGTATTTACGGCGGAACGGTTTCATTCCCTGCCGGAATGTTGACATGCGGCAATACGCTCTATAATATAAGCTGATATACACATAGTGGGATGTTACGGAGGAAAACGATATGGGAATCTTTATGAATGGATATTTAGAAAGCAGAGATAAAAAAAGAAAAGCGCCGCTGTTCACACTTTCAAATGAAACGATGTCGGTGACGATCTGCTCTTATGGAGGGTATATCACTTCGCTTTTTGTTCCGGACTGCGGCAGAACACCCGGCGATGTCGCTCTTGGTTTTGACTGTCTGGATGACTATGAGGCTTGTACCTTCGCACCGTGCGGCATTGTCGGAAGGTATGCGAACCGGATCAGGAACGGAAGGTTTTCGCTGGACGGCAGAGACATACAGGTGACACAAAACGACGGAATACACCATCTGCACGGCGGAAAAAAAGGATTCCACCGATATATGTGGAATCCTTCTGTTCATATGTGCGGCAGCGGCACGGAATATCTCCAGCTGGAGCGGTTAAGCCCGGACGGTGAGGAAGGGTTTCCCGGAAATCTGTCCGTCTGTGTCCGCTTCTCGCTGAGCAGGCGCAATGAGCTTTCCATCCGATTCCTCGCTGTCAGTGACAGGGATACGGTATGTAATCTTTCAAATCATATGGCAGTCAACCTGAATACATGCCGCGGGACAACGTGCCTTGACCACCGGCTTACGATATACGGACGTACTTTTTCTCCTGCTTCCCCGGACGGCATACCGACAGGGGAAGTGCTCCCGGTGGAACATACGAATCTGGACTTTAGGGAAGAACGGCTTCTCGGAGCGCAGCTTCTGCTTCCGTCCAGGCATACGGAACCGTTCGGCGGTCTGGACCACAACTGGTTTCTGGAGGACAAATCGCCTATGCGCCGCTGTCTTACGCTTTCCCATCCGGGCAGCGGACGGGTCATGGAATGTCTGACGACCATGCCATGTGTCCACGTATATACGTCCAATTCCCTCACCGGCAGTGAGACGGGAAAGTACGGGACGCCTTATAACAGTCAGTGCGCCTTTTTTACAGAGACGCAGTACGCGCCGGACAGCGTCAGCCATCCCGGGTGGGCGCAGCCGTTCCTTAAGGCGGGCCGGCAGTACGACCATACGACGGTCTACCGGTTTTCATTACTTTGAGTCATATTGCATTATCGTCTGCTGGATGACGTCTTTCACCTGCCCGGCGATCTCTGTTGTTTTCATGTCTTTATACTCGTCATAGTACAGCGGTTTCAGAAAATGTACCTGGACTGTTACAGGCTTTATCGTACTTGAGTCAAACGGCACGAATGAATTGACAAGAGCAACCGGGACGATGGGGCATCTCGCCTTTGTGGCAGCCTTGAAGCTTCCCCCTTTGAACGGCTGCACCTCGTTGCCGTTTCTCGAGCGGGTCCCTTCTGCAAATATGAGATAATTTCTGCCGTTCTTTACTTCATCCGCTACGTCGATGATCACCTGCATTGCCTGGCGGACATTGTCGCGGTCTATCATATACGCCTTCATACATGCAAATACTTGTTTCAGGAACTGTATGTGCGCCACTTCCTTTTTAGCCACTACAGAGAACGGCCTGGGACACGCCTGTACGACCGCCAGTACATCATACAGGCCCTGGTGGTTTGGAAAGAACATGAATCCATCTTTTTCAGGTATGTTCTCCCTGCCGTGGACCTCGATCGTAACATTTCCGCCTTTGTTCGCTCGGGTCGTGATAAACTTAAGCATTTCAAACCGCTTTTCTTCCGAATACTTGTCCACATGGGAAGCATAATAGCATAGCTTTACCCACATAAACGGAACCAGGATAATATTCCTGAATACCATAAGTAATATTCTTTTCATTATTTCTCGTACTCCTTAATCGCAGTTTCGTATAGATCATTGCCGGCGCTGTCCGCCACAACGATAACCGGAAAATCCTCCACGGTCAGTTTACGTATCGCTTCCGTGCCGAGGTCATCGTACGCAACGACTTCTGATTCTTTGATACATTTGGACAGAAGCGCTCCTGCTCCTCCTACCGCCGCCATGTATACGCTTTCATTTCTGACGACCGCATCCAGCACCTCTTTGCTTCTCTTTCCTTTTCCGATCATGGCCCCGAGTCCCATGTCGAGCAGTCTCGGTGTGTATTTATCCATGCGGCTGGCTGTCGTAGGGCCTGCCGAACCGATAGGGCGGCCTTCTCTTGCCGGCGACGGCCCCATATAATAGATCACCTGGCCGTTCAGGTCCACCGGCAGCGCTTCCTTTCTGGAGAGTGTCTCATCCATTCGTTTGTGGGCAGCGTCCCTTGCTGTATAGATCGTCCCGGTCAGATAGATATAATCCCCCGCGCGCAGTGTCCGGGCGACTTCCTTTGTGATCGGCGCCGCAATATGCTTTTCCATCATTTTGTCTTTCCTTTCCTGTATTTTTAACTGCTTTATATTTCTCTTATCACGTGTCTGTTTACATGGCAGCATATATTGACTGCCACGGGAAGCCCGGCAATATGGGTCGGGTAAGTGTTAACATTCACCGCCAGCGCCGTCGTTGTGCCTCCAAGTCCGCCGGGGCCGATGCCAAGACCGTTTATCCGCTTAAGCAGTTCTTCCTCCAGCTCATGCACCCACGGGATCTCCGAGTGGGAACCGGCTTCTCTCGTGAGCGCCTCCTTCGACAAAAGCGCACATTTTTCAAATGTGCCGCCGATACCGACACCCACCACCATGGGCGGGCATGCGTTGGGTCCCGCGTCTTTGACTGCGGTCAGGACAGCATGTTTCACCCCGTCCAGTCCGTCTGCCGGCTTCAGCATAAATACCCGGCTCATATTCTCACTGCCGAATCCCTTCGGGGCAACCTTGACGGTCACGTTCTCCCCTGGAACGATACGGTAATGGATAACGGCCGGGGTATTCTCTTTTGTGTTCTCTCTTATAACAGGGTCTCCCACCACGGATTTGCGCAGGAACCCTTCCGTATATCCCTTACGCACGCCTTCATTCACAGCGTCCTCAAGACTTCCGCCCACAAAATGGACGTCCTGCCCCGCCTCGATAAAGACGACCGCCATGCCTGTATCCTGACAGATCGGGATCATATCGCCGGCAGCGATCTTAAGATTCTCCTGCAGCTGCTCCAGAATCTGTCTGCCAAGCGGAGACTCTTCCGCTCCGGCGGCATCCTTCATCGCCTTGTCCATATCTTTCGATAAATAATGGTTCGCTTCTATACACATTTCTTTAATATTATCTGTAATAACACTTACGTCAACTGTGCGCATAATTTTCCTCCCGGATTCAAATTAGGATAGTTTTCACTCATTTTATAGTATAAAGGTTTTGACGCTGTATGTCAAAATCAGGTTGGGGAGGGTTGGGGACGGGGGAAATTTAAATTTCCCCCGTCCCCAACCCGATTTTCCCCTGTCCCCGATTGAACTTTTCCACAAGTAAGGCTATAATATGACCAGGAGTTTTTTGATAATTCTACATATAAGAAATGGGAGGTTTCTATCATGACAACAGATATAAATATGGAACAGCTGCAAAAGGACGCCGTAGATATTTTTCACTCCGGTTTTGCCTGTTCTGAATCTATCATCTATGCCATCAAAAAAAACTTTGAGCTGGACATGTCTGATGACGCCATCGCGATGAGTTCCGGCTTTCCGTGGGGGCTTGGGGGCGGCGGATGTATCTGCGGCGCGCTTGCCGGGGGCACGATGTGCATCGGGTATTTCTTCGGCAGGACAACGCCGGGAGATGAGAAGATCAATAAGTGTTTTGAGCTTACCAATGAGCTTCATGATCACTTTAAAGAAACTTGCGGCGGTACGTGCTGCCGTGTTCTTACAAGGGGAATGGAGCGGAATTCACCTGAGAGAAAAGCACAGTGTACAAAGTTTGTCGCTGATACGGTCAAAAAGACAGCTGAGATCATCATAAGAGAGCTGTAGCCGCGCGCAGCAAAACCGTCAAAGAAAGGAACAGGTTGTGGAAACTCGAAAAAACTTACGAAAAAAGATACGGAGGGTAGATGTCCAGGTCTCTATCCTGATCATTGTCACAACTATATTCTGTTCTTCTGTCGTGTTCTTCATCGGCTACACGCTGACATACAACGACATGATAATGAATCTGGAAGACAGAGTCACCGCTATCCACGATTATCTTGAAGACAGCCTTGACAAAAGCACCTTCCGGGATATCAACACAAAGGAAGATATGAACAAGCTCTCTTACATCTCCATGAAAAAAGTCCTGGAAGATGTAAAGATGTCGACCAACGTCCGCTACCTGTACACTGCCAAAAAGGACAGCAGCGGAAATTTCGTCTATGTGATCGACGGTCTGGATTACGAGGCGAAGGACTTCCGCTATCCCGGAGATACGATAGAGCAGGAAATATATAAAGATATGGAGCTCGCCCTGAACGGGGAGACCGTACTGCCGGAAGAGATAAAAAAGACAGACTGGGGAAATATATTTATTACTTATTTTCCCATACATGATAAAGATGAAGTCGTAGGCGTGCTCGGTATTGAGTTTGAGGCAGCCCACCAGTATGACACATACCACATGATGAAGCTTTTTCTTCCGGTCATCATCCTTGTGACGTGTATTATCGGAACTGTAATAGCTGTCCTCGTTTTCCGCAGAGTCTCCAATCCGGCCTACAAAGATATGGCGAACACGGACCAGCTGACACAGCTTAAAAACCGTAATTCATTTGAGACAGATCTGAATAATCTGGATGCCAGGACAAAAAAAGACAATTTTGGCATTATCATTGCCGACCTTAACAATTTAAAACTTGTCAATGACCAGTTCGGCCACAGCAGCGGGGACATATGCATACTGACCGCCGCCAGGGCAATACAGTCCGTCCTGCCGAAGAACAGCGCCGCCTACCGGCTTGGCGGTGATGAATTTGTCATCCTATCCTGGGATACGGATGAGGAGGAAATACGAAGCTTTAAGGAAAATGTCAGTCAAAGCCTGGAGGAAATGTCAGAGGAAATTGAACCGAATATACCCTTGTCACTTTCAATCGGATGGGAATTATATGACCCCGCAGAAGATAAGAATCTGAAAGAACTGTTCAAACGTGCGGATGAAGACATGTACAGACATAAAAAAGAATTCCATGAAAATGATGAGCTTTAAAAATATCCATCTGCTCATCTTTATTACGAGCCGGCGCCTTTAGGCGTCGGCTTTAAATTTAAACTTTTTCTCAAAAACCTAATACCGTATGATTTACTTGTCACGCAAAAATAAGTATACTCCTTACATATTAGATGTCTGTTTATATACACAGCCTGTATAACGGCGGGGATCATATGCTTCTGCAGCCGAAACAGATATATGGCAGAGGAGGATGTATTGTAATGAAAATACAGAGTAAGATGAGAACATTAAAACGATCCATTTGCATACTGATGTCAGGGGCTTTTATTCTAACATCGTTTTCCACTGTCGTGTTGGCGCAGGACGGACCAACACCGGAAAATTCCGGCGGCGTGACTGTGGACGAACTGCCGGACGGGGCGGACGCTGTCAGTGTTCCCTTTGGTACAAAACAGGATGCCATCCCATTTCCGGAGTTGACAGCAGACGGAGGAAAGACTGCACTGGAGAACGTTACATGGAACTGCGGCACATATCATTCCGATCAGCCCGGAGAATATCTATTTACTGCCGTGCTGCCCGAAGGGTATATTCCTCCGGAGTCACAGCAGCAGGGCATTACTGTAACAATAACAGTGCAGACTCCGATCACCCAGTCACAGATTCCAACTTCCCCCAATGTATCAGACCAAGGGGAGCCGCGCGCCGCCAATCAGGCCCCTAACACTAAAACGGTATCTCTGAACGGATCTAGCACTTTTGAAGAGGCAGCCGCAGGAGCAGGAATTTCCTCACCTGATAGTGTTAATAAACTCATCATAACGGGAAAAACCGACGGCGGTATTTGGACACAAGCCGATGGGAGATATCTCAGGGAGAATTTCCCACATGCAGCTGAACTGGATTTTAGTAACTATAAGGGTACATTTTCCAAGTATGCTTTTTCCGCAAACACTCAATTATCAAAAATTCGGCTGCCCGCTGATTCAAAGCCTTCAAACTATATGTTTCAGGACTGTTCCGGTCTCAGGACGCTTGTTTGCGGCCCCGAGACTTCGGTCTCGTTCGAGGATGGCGTCATTGACCTGACAGGCGCGGTCCTTTCTGATGAAGAGTATACATTTTCCGACAGCGGCATAGAAAAGGTGCGTCTGCCAGCAAATGCAAACGTGTCATATTTTATGTTCAATCTCTGCTGGAATCTGAAAACATTAAAGTGCGGCAGCGGTCGTCTTACTGATGACGTCATTGACTTGTCCGGCGCAGCCTCCATCAAGGGAGGCGCATTTGCATCCAGCAGTATCAAAAATGTCCGCCTGCCAGCAAACGCGGTAATTCCCGATTCTATATTTCGCAGCTGTAAGAACCTGAAATCACTCGTATGCGGTCCGGCGGAGTCGGTCTCCATCCAGGATGGCATCATTGATCTGACCGGTGCGGCCTCCATAGGAAATAGCGTCTTTTATTTGTCCGGCGTAGTAAAAGTCCGGCTTCCGGCTGATGCAGTAATTCCATCCATGATGTTTATGTCCTGTGATTTTCTGAGTACGATGGTGTGCGGCACCGGACCCTTTACCGATGGCGTCATTGACTTGTCCGGTGCAGCCTCGATCGGGAGCAGTGCATTCGAAAGCAGCAATGTCAAAAAAGTCCGGCTTCCGGCTGATGCAGTAATTCCATCCATGGTGTTTAGGTTCTGTAATTTTCTGAGTACGATGGTGTGCGGCGCTGGACCCTTTACCGATGGCGTCATCGACTTGTCCGGTGCAGCCTCGATCGGGAGCAACGCATTCGAAGAAAGCAATGTCAAAAAAGTCCGGCTTCCTGTGGATATAGCTATACCATCTAAAATGTTTGCAAATTGCAGTTATCTGAAAACGCTTGCCTTTGTCGGTAATAAAATCACTCCAACCGTTGACTCCGGATCTTTCATTGGCGTTCCCAATGACAATAGCTGCACGCTGTACTACCCTGCCGGGTCAGGCGGATATGAAAGCGGCGTGTTTGCGGCGCCGTATCTGAATCAGTGGTCCCGCAAAGAATACTCGGACATACAGATCGACGTACATCCGTCCGTACAGAATATTTTTGACAAACAGGACGCAAGCTATTCCGTGGCCGCCGCCGGCTCTCCGGCTCTAAGCTACCAGTGGCAGATCTCCACAGACAGCGGACGCAGATGGGAGGATCTGCCCGATACCGGCGTCTATTCCGGCGCTGCCACGGATACGCTGTCCCTCACAAATGTACCTCTGGCCGCTAATGGAAGCCAATTTCGCTGCATCGTTTATAATGATGTGCAGACGCTGGCCAGCAATGCCGCCTCACTGACGGTGAAAGAGAAAAACGTGCCTCAAGGACAGAAAAACGGAAGCAAGAACGGGCAGACAAAAATAGAAAATCAAGGCAAGGGCGTCAAAACGGGGGATGAGACAAACCTGTCTTTGTGGATCATACTGGCTGCCTCGGGAATCGGAATGCTTTCTGGCGTATGGTACAGAAAGCGCAAATGCAGAAAGCATTAAAGCAAACATCTGACAGATATATATGTCTGGTCAAGGTCACCGGCTGAGCCGGTGACCTGTTTTGCATATATATTAGTATGAATTAGAACATACGGACTCTTTGATCGCTTCAAATATAAGCTGTCCGGCTGCTGCTCCTCCATCCAGGATGCCCAGACTTTTTTCTCCATAGTAGGCTGCCCGTCCGTGTCTGGACAGCATCATCCTTGTCGATTCAGCCCCCTTTTTTGCCGCCTCTGCCGCACTTTCATATGCTTTTGCCGGCTCTTCTGACGCGTGTTCCTTCAATGCTTCTGACGCCGGATACAGTGCGTCCAGAATTGTTTTTTCACCTGGCATGGATCCGGCCTTCTCCATTATTTTTTCAAGGCCTGACCGGAAAGCATCTGCCGTCTCTTTTACCGACACCTCTTCTTTTCCTTTCAGCGCTTTCGCCATACCCATCATGCCGATAGACAATATAGTGCCGAGACTGGATGGAGCGGCCTCATTGAACGTACCTGACATACCCATCATAAGGCGGCCAAGATCCTTTTCATCTGTATTTGATAAAAAGTGCCGCGCCGCTGCGAAACCTTCCTTCATGGAAATGCCCAGGTCTCCGTCTCCGTTTTGCTGGTCAAGTTCAACGAGATAAAGACACTTTTCATCCATCTTCCGGCTGATAAAGTCCACAGCCTTGTTTAAGCTTTCCTTCTGCATATATATCAACTCCTTTTATTTGTTGCAGTTAGTGTAGAAAGGTGACTTTGCCGGCCGAAGCAGCAGTTCTTTCAATTCTTTGTCCAGTTTTATCATTGTGACGGACAGCCCTGCCATCTCCATGGAAGTGGCAAATTCGCCGATATGAGGCATGATGACCACCACTCCCTTTTGTTCTGCCAGTCTGCAGACTGCGCGGTAAACGATGAACTGCTCTTCCAGCGGCGTACCTCCGAGTCCGTTTATCATAATGGATATCTCATCTCCTCTTTTAAGAGGCATATCCTCAGTGAGCGCACTAAACATTTTCCCGGCGGTCTCATCCGCGGTCATCATCTTCTCTACAGAGATTCCCTTCTCCCCGTGGATGCCCATTCCAACTTCCATCTCATCATCTGCAATGGAAAATCCGGGGGTTCCAACTCTCGGAACTATGCACGGAGAAAGCGCGACGCCTATCGTTCTAACAGAAGACAGCGCTCTTTTTGTCACTTCCGCTGTTTCGTGCAGAGACATTCCCTGATCCGCAGCGGCCCCGGCAATTTTAAACGCGTATACCATACCTGCTACGCCTCTTCGTTTATCCGCCTTTTCTGCCGGACTGCTCGCCACATCATCACTTACGATGACCGTCTCTGTCTTGATACCATCCATATCGGCCATTTCACAGGCCATGTCAAAGTTAAGCCTGTCTCCGCCGTAATTCCCATAGAGGCACAGTACGCCGCTTCCCCGGTCTGCCTTTGTGATCGCGTCCGCCATCGTCCGGGCGGAAGGGCTTGCAAATACATTGCCCACTGCGCATGCATCCAGAAGCCCCTGCCCGACATAGCCAAGGAACACCGGAAGATGTCCGCTTCCGCCGCCGGTCACGATCCCGACCTTATGTGCGTCCGCTGGATATTTGGAATACAGCACTCTTTTGTTCTCCTCCAATAATCCCAATTTATCCCCGTAAGCCGCGATAATGCCCTGCAGAGTATCATCCTCAAAAGTCTCCGGGCTGTTCATTATCTTTTTCATCTGCTCCATCCTTTCCAATCTTTTTTATTCTTATTTATTCATTTAGTATGCGATCTCTAAATACAGCCGCATTACTGCTGAACTTTATCTGCGCTTCCTTAAGCTGCGCCAGCACTTCCTCCTGCGTAAGGCCGAACGTATCCCTGGCCGACGGGATCGTCGTCTGACATTCGTTGCTGTCCATAAAACGGACTCCCTCGAGCAAGTGCTCCGTCTCCTCCTCCGGTATAGCTATAAATCCATATTTATCCGCATGGATCAGCATGCCGGGCTTTACCTTTGCCCCAAATACTTCTATTTCGTTCCCAAACCTTAAGGGGCAGGAATACGTGTGGGATACTCCCAGCCGCCTGGCCATCATCTTAAACCCGCCGTATGCGGCCTCATCCACATCACGGACAAATCCGTCATCTATACAGCCGACACACCCCAACGCTTTATAAGCGTTCCCTGTGACCTCGCCAAAGATAGAACCTGTCATGTCCGGCGCGTCCAGGTCTTTTGCCACAATTACTTTCGGTCCCGGTATGCCGGCCAGATACTCGTAAAACTTCAGATAGCAGTCCGGATTCTCTTCCTTTGTCTTCGCATCCGAACATACATATTCCACTGTCACCGCGTATCCTGTCATCGCTCCCATCTGGGGCGCATAGTCCTGCACTTCTTCTCTGCTCATGCAGCAGGAAAGACGGTCTCTTTCTGCCACTGATTCCCATCCGTTGTATATAGTAGGTGTATTCCATCTCCTGAGTTCCAGTAAATCTGCGTGCGACAATTTTCCCATTTCTTTAACCTTCCTTTCTGTCTATACCTTGTTTTTATCTTATTCCTTTTTCAACATTTCCATTGCCTGCAGGAGGAGCTTTTTATTTTCTGCCAGGACATCCTCAATATCCGCATCAGACAACGGCTTGATCTCAAATGAAACGACCGGCCGGTCTGATTCGTTCAGAAATCCGGTATGGGCCAGTATCCCCAAATATTCGGACAGCTCTTCCTTACCGATACAACTGCCGGAATATGAAAAGGGTGGATGACAGTCTCCGTACAGCGGAGAACCTTTTTCCATCACACAGTTGCCGATATGAGTCCTTCTCATATAGGGAAGCAGATTATGGAGCGCCTCTTCTATCATCTCGTGCTGCTGCGGAATATGACTTAAGTCCGGGAGAAGCCAGAAATTATCGTGCTCTTTTCTTACCGCTTCGGCAAGTCTTACCGCACGTTCGGACGGCCCTATAAGGGAACGCTTCTCCACATCATAGTCAAATAATTCAATCTCGATCTGCAGCCTTCCCTTCGCATAACTGCACATTTCCCCTGCAGATTCTTCCAGGTACTCCATCGCTTCCTCAACAGCATCCTCTGCAAAAGTACCGGCCAGAAACGAAAGCGACCCGGCGCCAAGCCCGCATGCCTCATCGATGCATTCTTTCATCCGAAGAAGGGCTCTTTTCCGTTCTTCCCTTACCGGGGAATTCAGATTCAGGCCATTCTGCAGAATTACAGGCTGAGCGCAGTAAGCTGTTGTCATCTTACTGTCTTTCAGCATCTTTCCCGCTTCTTCTCTCAGCCCGGGATCTGAAATATATGTAAGCTCAACTGCTTCATAGAAAGGGTCGTCTGCGATCCGTCTCAGACACTTCATGTAATAGTCTGGTCTCCTCTGACATCCGGGAAATGCAGCCTCTAATACAGTCCCCACCTTCATACTCTTCATCATATCTGACCCATGAGAGAAGTATTGACAAGATTGTGAGGTCTGGCATGTGCAAGTACAGACAGAGAACCGTCCAGCGCCTCCCACGCCATGTTCCTCCTCGCCTCATATACATTACTTCCAATATGCGGGGACAGTACGATATTGTTAAGCTTTGTGATCTCTTCACTTATATGCGGCTCATTTTCGTATACATCCGTCGCGGCGCCCCGGATCACTTTATTTTTTACTGCATATACAAGCGCCGGCTCATCCATGATCGGACCTCTGGCAACATTTATAAAATAAGCGGTCTTCTTCATCTTCCGGAATGCTTCTGCGCCGATAACGTGATGATTTTCTTCTGTATACGGCATATGGCAGCTTACTACATCTGCCTTTTCCAACACCTCGTCAAAGGTGCAGTAGACCGCGTCCATCTCTTTTTCTGCATCCTCTTTCCGGTATGGGTCATAGTAGATGATGTTCATGCCAAGTCCCTTTGCCTTCCTTGCGGCCGCCTGACCGATCCTGCCGAATCCCAGAATGCCAAGTGTCTTCCCGTACAGCATGATATCCCGGTCAAAAAAGCATACCGATGCCGTTCTTTTCGTCTCCCTTACCTCCCGGTCATACATAAGCGTTCCCCGGGTGATCGACATCATCAACGCGATGGTAAATTCCGCTGTCGGTTCACACACAGATACCGGTGTATTGATGACGCATATATTTCTTTCAGTACAGGCCTGTACATCAATATTGTCATATCCTACCCCGAGATTACACACTGCTTTCAGATTCACAGCCTTTTCTATCAGATCGTCTCTGAACGGAAACGCTGATATCGTAAAGAGGACGTCAAACCGTCCGATCATGCCGCTGACTTCCCCGACCGTATAATTTGTCTTTTTCTCGTCCGGCAGCACGATCTCCTCAAACTGCTCCCTGTATTTTCCGATGATATCTTCCGGTATCCATCCGGTCACTAATAATTTTGCCATCGTTTTATTCTCTCCTTTCAATCGCCTGTAAATAATAATGTATCTTTGAAGTCTCTTCTATTTCCTCTATTCCATAAAATGCACTCCGGATATCCGTTCCTCCGATAAGGGGGCCATGGTCAGCCAGCAGATATCCGCCGCTGTCATGCACCCGCTGCGCCAGTGCGTCAAATAACTCTGCCGACCCGGGTACTGCCCTTGGTATCATTCCTATCGTCCCCACCTTCATCCTGAGATAAGGTGTGATGTCTGAAAAAACATCCCGGCTCTGTTCATCTGCCATGCAGGAGACAAGCGTTGAATAAAAGCTGTGAGTATGTATGACTGCATGTATTTCCGGCTTTGCATCATATATGATCTTGTGCAGCGGATATTCCTTACTCGGTTTTATATCCGACAGCTGTCTTCCGCTGCTGTCGATCACTGCAAAGTCCGATCGTCCAAGCCACCCAAAGCATGTTCCGTTTCCGGATATATACATATTTCCCCCGTATCTGAAGCTTATATTTCCCGTCGAACCAGTCACTTTATTTCTGTCAAACAAAAGCCCTGCCGCGCGCACTGCCTCTTCAAAACATGTCTCTAAACTTTGTTCCATAACTCTCCTTTCCCGTCCGGCGCGGGCCATATCTTTCTTATCATGCGCGGGTCACCTCCAGCGCGCGGATGAAAAAGTCCTCCTGTCCGAAATTCCCGGACTTTAAGATAAGCCTTCTGTCCGTGCTGTCTGCCGGTATAAGTACCGGGACGCCGGGAGCCACACTTTGTGCTGTGTAAAAGGCCTTATATCCGAGCTTTTTTGTCACTGCGCCGGATGTCTCCCCGCCGGCCGCTATGATTTTGTATATCCCTTCCTCCGCCGCTTTTGCAGCCAGCTTAGCAAGCGTATCCTCCAGCAGGCCTGCAAATTTTTGTCCTCCCAGTTCCTGCCCCTTTTTTACATCTTCCCGGCTGTCCGAACAGTAGACGAGCACAGAGTCATGTTCACCGGTCAGTCTCTGTTTTATTTCATTCCATATCGATGATGCTGTCTCTGTCCTTTTCCATAATTGTTCCGGGGAGATCTTGTAATACGGAAGGCCTTGTTCTTTATAGAAGTGGATCTGCCCTGTCGTAGCTTTTGAAATACTTCCGGCAACGATCAGTGACGCCCCTTCTGCCCTGATATCCATCTGACGGACGTGTACATCTTTTCTCTGCGCACTTAAGCCGCCGGCAAGAACAGCCGCAAGTCCCGAACCGCCTGACATTACTCTCATATCTGAAAACAGCCGTATGATATGTGCGGCATCCTCCTCATTTTCATAATCGGGAATTATATAATAGTGGGAATGTCCTTTTGCCGCGCTCTTTATATAGTCGTATGCTTCTTCACTCGTACAGCTGTAATACTTTCTGCCCAGCTCCAGACATGGATACCTGCTCTGTCCGCTCATCAGTACCGCGATCCTGGAATCCCACATCGGTGTCAGCGGGTGATCCTTCATACTGCTTTTGGACAATGGTATCTTATCTACATATAAGATGCCGTCTTTCACCGTTCTCCCGTTTACAGGGAGCGACGGACAGAGTACGGTACAGGTTTCATTCAAGTATTCCAGCACTGCATCCAGCACCGGACCGATATTACCGTGAGGCGTGGAATCAAAGGTAGAACAATATTTTATATAAAACCTCTCACATCCTAATGTCTCCAGAGATCTGATACTTTCCAGTGTATCGCGGACCGCTTCACGGACCGGGGCCGTCCTGCTTTTTAGAGAAATGACGACTGCATCTGCATCCTTAGGTATATCGCCGGCTGCGGGTATGCCGCTGATCAGTATCGTACGCAGTCCTCCCCTGGTCAGAAAGGAAGCGATGTCGCCAGCGCCGGTAAAATCATCTGCTATGCAGCCTAAAAGCAATTTATTTGTTTCCATACTACCACCTCATTTTAAAGTTCACGTCAGTCTCTGATCTCCGCAAGCACGCTTACCTGGCAGCTGTCCACTTCCCCATAACGGATGGGAAGCGAAAATACTCTGACAAGTGTATCATTGTCAAGTCCTTCCAATGTAGCGTCTTCTATGATCGTACTGTAGTGGCCGCTCCACTCTCCGAGAAGCCATTTATGCGCCTTGTTTCCATCGTCAGGATCTGTATAAGTTGCTAAAGAAATAAAATCCATTATGATCCCTCTCATATTCGGGAAGTTTTTATTCAGGTATTCTGCCGCGTCAGAACCTACTCCCGGTCCCTTTGCCCCGTATATCTCTTCATCTGTATCGTGATATCTTGAGTGGCCGGTCCGCAGCATGAGCAGATCACACTGCTTTATCTGCTCTGCATATGGTTTTAATTCTTCCGCTGTTATAAGCTCATTGAATCCTTTCGGTATATCTATGATATAAGGTTTCTCATATACATACCGGTCCATGGGCAGATCTGCGATCTTGATCCCCCCATCGTAATGATGATTTGGCGCATCCATATGTGTTCCGAGATGGTTTGGCACGGTTATACTCCACTCGTTCTGCGCCCATCCTTCCGTGACATGCCGCGTCTGTTCAAATACGGGCCGGACAGCCCCGGGACATACTGCTGACGTTTTTGTTATTTTATAAGATAAAAATTTATAACTCATATTATCCACCGCCTTTTATCTGATCATCTTTTTGTGACTTTCCTGATTTGCTTTTTTAATTTGCCTTCTTTAAATTCTGCAGACAGTCGTATCCTACTGCCGCCGCAAGTACGATACCCTTGACGATGTACTGCACGTATGTGCCGACGTTCATCAGTATAAGCCCGTTCTGGAGGACACCGATAATGAGCACGCCCGCGATGACATTATGGATCCTGCCTCGCCCGCCGTTGATGCTGACGCCTCCAAGCACGATCGCAGTCAGCACATCCATCTCAAACCCCTTGCCCGCGTTTGGTGTCCCTGAATTTGTCCTGGAGAGCATGACGATGCCGGCGATGCCGGCAAACAGGCCGGACAGAGTATAGGCGAGTGTCTTTACGCTGAATACATTGATGCCCGACAGCTTTGACGCCTCTTCATTTCCTCCGACCGCATAGAAAAACCTGCCGAAGTATGTCTTGTTCAGTACAAAGGCTCCAAACGCGAAACAGAGGATCATAATGATGACAGGAATCGGCGCAAATGCTATGTAACCTTGTCCGATGACTGCAAACTTTTCCGGAAATCCGTAGATTGGAAGACCGTCCGACAGGACATATGATGCGCCTTCCAGTATCATCTGCATGGCAAATGTCATGATCAATGGGGGAATATTTACTTTTGCAATGATAATGCCGTCTATCATACCGATGAGAATAGAAATTATTAATGTCACAGCAACCGCCGCCACTGCGTTCCATCCCTTGTTCACCATCATATACGCACAGATTATATTTACGAATGTGATGATGGCGCCGACCGATAAGTCGATACCTCCAAGCAGAATCGGAAGCATCATGCCGACCGCTGTGATTCCGAGCATCGATATCTGACGCAGAACTGAACTTATATTGGAGCTTTTAAGAAATGCCGGCGTCATTACCGAGAATACGATCACCAATATAAGAAGAACGATGAACATTGCATATAACCTTATGTATTTTTGAAATTTAGCTACTTTCATATCTCTCACTCCTAGACTTCCTTGGAAGCATATTTCATAATTTTTTCCTGAGTAAAATCTCTTCTTTCTACTTCACCGGCGATCCTCTTTTCTGCCAGCACGATGATTCTGTCCGCCATACCGAGCAGTTCTTCCATTTCCGACGAGATCATGATGATCGTCTTTCCCATCTCTATGAGTCTGCACATGATCTTATATATTTCATATTTTGCGCCCACGTCGATCCCTCTTGTCGGTTCATCCAGTATGATCAGCTCCGGTTCTGTGGCCAGCCACTTGGCCAGAACGACTTTCTGCTGATTCCCGCCGCTCAGCAGTCTGACCTGCTGTTCGTACGAAGCACATTTTATGTTCAGTGTCTTCCCGTACTCTTTTACGATCTTGTTTTCCTTTGCTTTTTCAAGGACAGATGCTTTCGAGAGCGCTCTCAGATTAGCCATTGATATATTTTCACGTATGGACAGATGTACGTGTACGCCGTGCTGCTTCCGGTCTTCGGGAACGAGGGCGATCCCTTTGCTGATTGCTTCTCTTGCATTCCCGGGACTGTACTCTTTCCCGTCCAGATACATCTTTCCTTCTTTGAGCGGCACGAGCCCAAAGATGAGGTGGGACAGTTCTGTCCTGCCTGCTCCTACAAGGCCGGCAAGACCAAGTATCTCACCCTTTCTGACAGAAAAGGACACATCTTTAAGCCCGTTCCCTGTCACGTCCTGAAGTTCCAGTATCTTTTCTTCCGTGAACATTGGTTTTCGTTCCGGAAATGTATTTTTCAGCTCTCTTCCGACCATCAGCCGGATCAGCTGCTCTGTATCTGTCTCTTTTGTCCACCGTGTCTCTACTTTCTGTCCGTCCCGCAGGACCGTCACTCTGTCCGACAGCCTGAATATCTCCTCCAGTCTGTGTGATATATATATGATCGTCACACCCTGGTCTCTCAGTGTCTCAACGAGCTGGAACATTCTTTCTACCTCTGCATTTGTAAGAGGAGCCGAGGGCTCGTCCATAATAAGCAGCTTTGCGTTCATGGAAATTGCCTTTGCGATCTCTGTGATCTGCTGATATCCGACGCTTAAGTTTTTTACAAGCTCTTCCGGATCAATATCTATATTGAGCTGTTCAAATATTTCCGCAGCCCTTTTGTTCATTTCCTGCCTGTCAATAATGATCCCCCTGCGCACGGCGTGCCCGAGAAAAACATTCTCAGCTACCGTCATCTCATTTACGAGATTAAATTCCTGATAAATGACCCCGATTCCTTTTTCCTGTGATAATGAGGGCGACAGCCTTTCAAATTCCTCTCCATTGATGACGATCTTTCCGGCATCCGGTACATATGCGCCCGCGCATGTCTTGATCAGCGTTGATTTTCCGGCTCCGTTCTCCCCTACGATTGCATGTACTTCTCCTCTTACAATGTCTATAGAGACATCTGACAAGGCTTTGATACCACCGAAGGCTTTCTCTATATTTCTAAATTCCAATATCTTATCAGCCATATAATCACCTGTTCCCGCGGCCGGGAAGAGCAGGAGAGCGCTTCCCGGCCGCATATGTTCTTATTTGTAATATTCACTCAGATTACTCTCATCGATCACCTGTACATTTGTATAGAGGTCTTTTTCTACTTTTTCATCTTTCAGAAGTTTATCCAGAGTATCTGTTATGGATGCCGCCTTGGAGAGCGGATCGTCCAGGAGAATGGACATCTTACACGGTTCGCCCGCGGCTATTTTGGATAAAAATTCAGTCGTTCCGTCAGCGCTGAATATACCTGCTTCCTCACCTTTGATCCCCGCGGCCTTTAAAGCTTCGTTGGCTCCCATAGCTCCTCCGTCACCTACAGAACAGACAACACGGCAGTCCGGATTGGACTGGAGCACGTTCTCCATTGCCTGCATCCCTCCGTCCGTGGAACCTTGATGAGAGACCTGTGCTACGACCTTTGAGTTTGGTGACAGTTCTGTAATGGCATCGTTGATGCCGTCGGCTCTTTTGATAACCTCTGCTCCGGCTTCCGGATAGTCCAGAATACAGACTTCTGCTTTTCCATCCAGATTATCTTCGATCCAGTCCGCCGCCTGTTTACCGATCTCATACCCTACATTGTAATTGTCAACGAGCAGGCAGCAGTCTGCGGCGTCAGAGTCTATATCCCAGGAGATCACTTTGATCCCTGCATCCATTGCTTCCTTCATGACCGTCTCAAGAGCCGCCTGGTCCGTCGGATTGATGACGATAGCGTCCACACCTTTCTGTATGAAGTTCTCTACCTGTGTGATCTGTGTCTGCGCGGTGGAACTGCAGTCTACGACCGTACATTTCCAGCCGTTTTCCTTGCAGTTATCTTCTATCGCCGTGCACGTCTCCGCCCATATCGTATTGGCCAGTGTCATTACAGTCACACCGATGGATATCTCTTCATCAGAACCTTTTTTCTTTGTTTCGCTTTCTCCTCCTCCTTTTGAACATCCGCTCATAACCAAACATGCTGCTAATGCCGCAGCCATTAATAATGATAATTTCTTCTTCATCTTTTTCCTCCATCACATTTTAATTTTCAGACAGGCCCGTCTTTTTTTGTTAAATACAGTATAACAACTATCTTTTTTTGTTTTAATGCGGCAATCTTTGTAATATGTGCACTATTTTACGAATTTCAGCAAAAGATAATATACATATTCAACAATTTCTTTATTTCTGTGCACATAACAAAACGGGAAGGTCTCCCTTCCCGTTTTGTTCACTCACATCAGCTTACTGTCCGAAGCGGGACAGTTCTCTGTCGCTTACTTTACTTAGATTTCTGTTATTTGACGACAATATAAGCACAGAAGTCCCATTCTTCTTCATATGCTCCAGAAATTCAATGATAGCTTTATCGACCAATTCATCGTTAATGGCAAATATCTCTTCACAGATGAGAAATGCAGGATTCTGCATCTCCAGCCGTTTCAGATATACGTGCCACTTTGTTGTCTCATCCAGTTCTCCGCCTGTTTTATCCCAGTTTTCTTTTCTGCTGAAAAATCCTGACTTAAATTCACACTTTACAAAGTTGCAGAAATTTTTGCTTATCACCCCTGCTCTGCTCATCTTTTTTATGGAACCAATATAAACATTTTCCAGAACCGTAAGATTATGAAACACATAACTGTCCGCCAGAATCTGCATCCTGAGTACATTAATTCCCTGCTTTTTCATATGTAAAATAGATTTGGGACGGTATATGCTGCCTTTATACCGTACGGCGCCGTTTTTTATTTTTTTCCGCCCAATGAGATAATAGACCAATTCCGTCCTTTCATTTTTATTCAGGTCAGATAAGCTGACGATCTCGCCTTCGTATATACAAAATGACAAATTCCTCAGAAACTGTCCGGTAAGTCCTCTCACTGAAAAGATTTCTTTCCTTTCTTCCCCGGTACTTTTCTGCGGCGGCGCGGCGGATACCGTCTCTGAAGTTTTAAAATGCAGGCGGCACAGCGGAAATTCTTCTTTCAGATACGTTTTCCCGATACGGCCGTTTTCAAAGATCATGATGCGGTCACAGACATTCATCAGCACGCCGATGTTATAATCTGTAATGACAAAGGTCTGTTTTCTTTCCTTGAGCAGTGTGAGTATTCTGAGAAACTCTTTCTGGTCTTCTTTGCTGTAGTCCATGAGCAGATCACGGATGACAATAAGAGGATATCCCTGTACATATGCCTTGATAAGTTCTATCTTTCTTATATCTGTCTTTGGAAGCTCTTCCACCAGACTGCCAGCATCCACGTCAATGTTAAATTCCCGCAGAATCCTGTCCGCCTCTTTATATACGGCGTTTTTATGGTAGATTTTTGCCCCTCTTCCTTTTCTGACTGTGTACAGATTATCTGCCACTGTCATTTCTTTTATAAGGGAAGGCTGCTCTCCGATATAATAAGCCTTTGTCTCATTTAAGATCAGCCCGATGACCGCATTTTTTTCTATATCGCTGCGCTGGAGAATGCCGGCCGTCTCACTTTCATACAACTCCATATATAGATGCTTTACAGCACAGAATCCCTGGTAGTCCGCGCTTTTCCCGCTGAAGCGCAGCATTTCCTTCTTTTCCATATGATACCTCTTGTCACACTCCCTTTTCCATTCCTGTATTCTGAAGAGGAAGGCGGATATGTACGTCAGTTCCTGCATTTTCCATGCTTGATATATACAGTCCATATTCACTGCCGAAAAGCAGCTTTATTCTCCGGTTGATATTTACGATCCCAAGCCCGTGTGTACTCTTTTCTTTGATCTTATCGTTGATATAATCCACACAGTTTTCCAGATTGACCGTTATGTCTTCCAGTTCCTGTTCAGACATTCCGCATCCATTATCCGAACACTTGATAAGCACAGCGTCCTCTGTGCGGAATATTGTAATGCTCAGCTCACAGTCCGAGACTGCACTTTTGAATCCGTGCGATATGGAATTTTCTATTATCGGCTGCAGCGCAAGCCTTGGTATGACATTTTCCATAATAGCCGTATCCTCTTTATCACAGTTGACCGTAAGATGAAACCGTCTGTTAAATCTGAACTGCTGGATCAGAAAATAATTGTGTACACTTTCCAGTTCTTCACTTATCGTAACGAGAAGCCCGCTCCTGCTTATGCTGTAGCTGAAAAAATTGGACAGCGCTTTTGTCATGCTTGCCAGCTCAGCAGCGCCTATCTGTACCGCCTCCCCTCTTATACAGTCGAGCGTATTATAAAGAAAATGCGGATTGATCTGAGACTGGAGCATTATGACAGTTGTCTGGTTCTGCAGCAGCTCCATTTCATAGTTATTGAGCACCTCTTCTTTTATATCTTGTCCGGCTCCCTTTTCATCATACAGCTTAATAAGCGTGCCCCTGACCTTTTTTGACTGAAAAACGGTCAGTACCAGAACCGCCATGATCACGCAGACGAGTATGATACAGAGCCATTTATCCGCATTTTCTTTGAACGCAGCTTCCAGAAACAGTATGCCGGCGCTCAATATACCTGCAATGTGGAGAATTTTTAAATTGTTCATCTCTTTAATTATCTTCAAATCTCTGCTCCCGGAAATAACGTCTCCCTAATTGTAAAGTTTTCTGTATTCCATCGGTTTAACGCCGACCTTGCTTTTAAAGAGTTTACTGAAGTATCTCTGGTTACTGATGCCGACCATTTCACAAGTCTCCGCGACTGTGTGATCTCCTTTTCTCAGAAGTTCTTTTGCCATTTCGATCCGGTATTCGTTGACCCAGTCTACGAAAGTCATCCCTTCCTCCTTGCTGAACACAGAAGAAAAGTAAGCAGGACTCAGAGATACCTCGCCGGCTACATCTTCCAGTTTTATCTTTGAGGCGTAATTTTTCTTTACATATTCTTTGGCCTCACGGATCGGCTTATATCCTTTCTGCTTTCTTTCATCCAGCATCCGCTTCATCAGGCCGCAGATATTTTCTTCCACAACAGAGACGAGATCCATCACAGTCAGCGTATTATCCATCTCATATAAGATCTCTTTGCCGACAATAATATTGTCGGAGCCTTCCTGCCTGTTTCTATTCAGCGTATCATAAAAAAGCTGTACACATTCCTCAAGAATCTTGTAAAGAACCAGTACATTTTTTCTCTCAGCTCTCACAATATCCTCAAGCTTCTGTCTGAACAGTTCCCTGTTGGACAGTTCAAAGATACGGATCAGACTTCTCTTGTCATCTTCTCCGAGATAGCTGTCTCTGTATTGAAGCTCCATATCTTCCGAAAAATACACCTTATTTGTACCGGAGATTATTCTGTATATCACCGCGTCAACAGCTGATTCACAGGACTGCCGCACGTTTTGTACGCTGCCGCAGGCGTTTCCCACACCGACGGTCGCATTTAATCCGCTGAACAGGGAGACTGCCTGTCTGGCATCCTCCAGTATGTTTTTGGCAAGCTGACGGATGGATGCATCCGCTTCCGGATCATAATTTACTGTAAATATGCATCCTCCCTGCACAAAAGAAACGATCGTGTCATTGTGTATTCTGCTGATAGAGCTCATACATTTTTCACGTATTTTTTTCTGTATGATCTGAAGATTGAATTTTTCATCTGCTTTCCCGTCTACATCGATCTTCACGTATATGACGCGGAAATATCCTTCTTTAAAGTCTGCGTAATACTTCTGGTTGATATCGGAAAGATTCATATGTCTGCCGATCTCACTGTTATTTCTTATATCCTGAAGAAAAAAGCTCTGAAGAGTATCTTTAATTTTTTCGGCATCATCTGACAATATTTCATTTTTTTCTACACTGATCTCCAGACAGATCTTTTTCAGCGCGTCATTAAGTTCTTCTTCATCTATCGGCTTCAGCAGATAATTGTCCACACCATATTTTAATGCTTCTCTCGCGTACTCAAACTGCCGGTATCCGCTTACTATGAGAATCTTAGCATCGTTGTCTTTTTCCCTCATATCTTTTATGAGTTCAATGGCATTCATTCCGGGCATACAGATATCTGTTATAAGTATATCCGGCTTCTTTCGTTCCACTGCCTCTTTTAATTCAAGACCATCGTGGCAGATACAGCAAAGTTCCAGTTCAAGCTCCTCCCACAGAATACTGCTGTTTAATAAAACACAGATTTTTTCTTCATCATCCGCAATTATGACTTTATACATTTTATATGCATCCTTTTCTTATCATAATTTTCTTATATTTTTTATCTTACGTAATTATTGATATGATAAATTATATCATTATTATATTACTCTTTAAACACAATTCTTCAAAAAGATATTTCAATAAAGAAAATAATAATTGACAATATATTTGATCTATGATTTAATACATATATAGTTAATTAGTCAAGTAACTAACTAAATAAGTTAGGAGGTACACTATGAAACAAGAACTGGACCAGGAAAAGCCTATTTTTATCCAGATCTCGGAAACTATTGAAGATGGTATACTGACAGGCGCTTTTCGGGAAGAAGAGCAGATTCCTTCTATAACAGAATTTTCCGTTAATTATAAAATTAATCCGGCGACGGCGCTGAAGGGAATCAACTTATTAGTAGACGAATCGATCTTATTTAAAAAGCGGGGTGTAGGAATGTTTGTATCAAAAGGAGCCGTACAGAAATTAAAAGACAAAAGGCAGAGTCAGTTTTATGACAGCTATATCTGTAAGATGATAGAGGAAGCCAGGAGACTTGGCATCACAAGTGACGACATTATTGCCATGATAGAAAGGGGATATGTAAAATGAACGGGATCGAGATAAAAGATATTTCCAAAAGTTTCAAGGATACAAAAGCTTTGACAGATGTGGATCTCTGTCTGGAAGAAGGGAAGATCTACGGTCTTCTCGGCAGAAACGGCGCGGGAAAGTCCACGCTGCTCAATATTATCAATAACCGGATATTTGCGGACAAAGGTACTGTTGTACTGAATGGAGACCGTATGGAGGAAAACGAGGAGATACTCTCTCAATTCTTTCTTGTAAATGAAAATAATCTCTATCCGGAAGGAATGAAAGTAAAAGAAGCTTTCTTCTGGGCCCAGAAATTTTATCCGGACTTTGATATGGATTATGCCCGGAAACTGTGCGCTGTATTTGAACTTTCTTTAAAGAAGAAAATAAAAAACTTATCCACAGGATATCAGTCGATCTTTAAAAATGTCATGGCTCTTTCTGTCAATGTGCCTTATGTATTTTTAGATGAGCCTGTACTTGGACTGGACGCTTATCACAGAGATTTGTTTTACAGACTTCTGATCGAAAAATATGCAGAACATCCTTTTACTGCCGTTATCTCCACACATCTTATTGAAGAAGTCACCAATATTGTGGAGCAGGTCATCATTATCAAGAATGGAAAAATTATCAGAAATGAATCAAGAGATGCTATTCTTAACAACGGATACTGTATCTCAGGCCGTGCATCTCTGGTAGATTCTTATGTATCAGGCCGGGAAATAATAGGGGAAGATGTTATCGGCGGCCTTAAAACTGCTTATCTTCTCGGAAAGCCGGATGATATGCTTCCGGACGGGCTGGAACTTTCGGCTATGGATCTGCAGAAATTATTTATTCAGCTTACTGGAGAATAGGAGGAAATCAAAATGAAAAAAGCATTGAAATATCAGTTATCAGATCTAAGAATTGTATTTATCGTCTATTTTGCCATCCTGGTCTTCCTTTATGCCATAGGTTCCATAGGACTTAATACCGTAAAAGTTAATTTCAGCAGCGGATCTGTATCTATAGGGCTGAGCGGCGCTTTTGTCTGCCTTATAACAGGAATGGTCATGTTTCAGGAACATTTCTGGATGCTTATTCAGAACGGCTTCACCAGAAAGATCTATTTTAAGAGCAGTCTGTGTACGATAAGTATCTTAAGTATCGTCTTTGCAATAGCAGAAGGATTAATGTCAAAGCTTATTGAACTTACGTTTTTATCGCACAGAAATATTATTGTGAAGACTTCGATAAAGATGATTTTTCCTTCCCTTCATGAAAAGCTGGACGGAGGAATGGGATTCATCTTAAATATTATGCTCACGGCAGTTATGACAGCATGCCTGTTTATGGTCGGTTATCTGCTGGCAGGTATATTCTACCGGCTTCCAAAACAGCTTAAGACACCTTTTGCGATCTGTCTGCCGGTCTTCCTCTTTGTTATACTTCCTGTTCTCATCAGCATATTTCCATCCATAGGGAACACATTTGTACGGTTTCTCTTAACTGTGATGGGAATAAGTTCTCAGAACATGCTGCTTATTTTTCTGTTTTTTGCAGTCTTATTCGGACTTTTATCGGCTGCAAGTTATATTACTGTAAAACGGGCTGAGGTAAATTAACTCCATAAATTCATTCAAAAGTATTCAAATAATATTGAAATAAAAAAAGGTGAGATCCACTGTACGGGTCTCACCTTTTTACTGTTCAATGTTTGTCTTTATTCTTCTGAAGTATTTTCTGCCTGTACTTCTTCTGTATCTTCTTCTTCATCCTCATCGTCGCCTTTTCTCACTTTTGCGATACTGGCAACTGTCTCTCCGTCCGGAAGATTGATCAGCTTAACGCCGGACGTCACACGGCCAAGAGAAGATATATTATCACATTTCATACGGATGATAATGCCGCCTGTATTGATGATCATGATCTCATCATCGAGATCAACGGCCTTTACTCCGACGACATTTCCTGTCTTTTCTGTGATCTTATAACATTTTACACCTTTGCCGCCTCTGTTCTGGCTTGTGAACTCATCCATCCCGGTACGTTTCCCCATACCTTTTTCCGACACGATGAGCAGATGTGTTCCCTGAGAATCGAGCTGCATGCCGATGACTTCATCACGGTCTGCCAGGTTCATCCCGCGCACTCCCATGGATGTCCTTCCTGTGGAACGTACGTCTCTTTCATTAAACCGGATACACTGGCCGTATTTGGTGATAAGGATAATGTCCCGTTCATTGTTCGTATACTTGACTTCTATCAGTTCATCCTCTTCCCGGAGTGTGATCGCCGCAAGACCGGTCTTTCGCACATTGGCGTAGTCCGTGATCGGAGTCTTCTTCACAAGTCCCTTCTTTGTGGACATAAAGAGATATTCGCCTTCTTTATACTCTTCGATCGGAATGACTGCCGTTATCTTCTCTTCAGGCATCAGCTGCAGCAGATTGATGATGGCGGTCCCTCTCGACGTCCTGCTTGCCTCTGGGATCTCATATGCTTTCAGGCGGTATACGCGGCCTGTATTTGTAAAGAACATAATGTAGTGATGAGTGTTTGTCATAAAGAGTTCTTCTACATAGTCCTCTTCCAGCGTCTGCATTCCTTTGATGCCTTTGCCGCCCCGGTGCTGTGCTTTGAACGTATCGTTTGACATGCGCTTGATATAACCGAGCTTTGTCATTGTAATAACTACATCCTGTCTCGGGATCAAATCTTCCATTGAGATGTCAAACTCATCAAATCCGATGGACGTCCTTCTCTCATCACCGTATTTATCTCTGATAATGATGATCTCTTCTTTTATCACGCCGAGAAGCAGTTTTCTGTCGGCTAGGATCGCCTTCAATTCTCCGATCTTTTCCATGAGCTCTTTATATTCATTTTCAAGCTTCTCCCGCTCCAGTCCGGTAAGCGCGCGCAGACGCATGTCTACGATAGCCTGCGACTGTACGTCCGACAAGCCGAAGCGCTCCATCAATTCAGCCTTTGCGGCCTGCACATTATCCGAACCTCTGATGATGCGGATCACCTCGTCGATATTGTCGAGCGCTATGAGTAACCCCTCTAAAATGTGGGCCCGCTCTTCTGCCTTGTTAAGCTCATACTTCGTGCGCCGCGTCACGACTTCTTCCTGGTGTTCCAGGTAATAGTTCAGCATATCGAGAAGATTCATGACTCTTGGCTCATTGTTGATGAGAGAGAGCATGATGACGCCGAACGTATCCTGCAGCTGTGTATGCTTATACAGCTGATTTAATATTACGTTGGCGTTGGCATCCCGCCTGAGTTCTATACAGACACGCATTCCTTCTCTGTTTGACTGATCGCTCAGATCTGTGATGCCGTCGATCTTCTTGTCACGCACAAGCTCTGCTATCTTTTCGATCAGACGGGCTTTATTGACCATGTACGGAAGCTCTGACACGATGATGCGGCTCTTCCCGTTCGGCATCGTCTCTATGTCTGTCACCGCGCGGACGCGGACTTTTCCCCGGCCGGTGCGGTATGCTTCCTCAATGCCTCTTGTGCCGAGTATCATTCCGCCGGTAGGGAAGTCAGGCCCTTTTATGATCTTCAGTATATCTTCGATCGTCGTCTCTTCATTTTCTTCGATCTGGTCATCGATGATCTTTACGACCGCGTTGATGACTTCAGCCAGGTTGTGGGGCGGTATATTTGTCGCCATTCCGACCGCGATGCCGGATGTACCGTTTACGAGCAGATTCGGAAATCTTGCCGGCAGTACGACTGGTTCTTTTTCTGTCTCGTCAAAGTTCGGTATGAAATCAACCGTATCTTTGTTGATGTCCGCCGTCAGTTCCATAGATATCTTGCTGAGCCGTGCCTCTGTGTAACGCATGGCGGCCGCGCCGTCGCCGTCCACGGAACCGAAGTTGCCGTGTCCGTCCACGAGCGGATATCGTGTAGACCATTCCTGTGCCATATTGACAAGCGCTCCGTAGATGGAACTGTCGCCGTGCGGATGATATTTACCCATCGTATCACCGACGATACGGGCGCATTTTCTGTGTGGTTTGTCCGGTCCGTTATTCAATTCGATCATGGAATACAGTATTCTTCTCTGTACCGGCTTCAGTCCGTCTCTTACATCGGGCAGCGCGCGTGAAGCGATAACGCTCATGGCATAGTCGATATAGGAGGTCTCCATTGTCTTTTTCAGATCCACTTCATGGACCTTGTCAAAAATATTATCTTCCATTGTTTACCTCCTACACATCCAGATTCTGTACGTATTTTGCATTTTCTTCTATGAACTCACGTCTCGGTTCTACCTTGTCACCCATAAGTGTCGTAAATGTAAGGTCGAGTTCGGACGTAGTCTCGTCATCCATCGTCACACGAAGCAGTATGCGGTGTTCCGGATCCATGGTCGTCTCCCAGAGCTGCCCGGCATCCATCTCTCCAAGACCTTTATAGCGCTGTATCTTGTTGCTTCCGTCACGGCCTACTTCCCGCAGTATCGTATCCAGCTCTTCATCGCTGTAAGCATACCAGACTTTTTTATTCTTCTCCAGCTTGTAGAGCGGCGGCTGTGCAAGATAAACATAGCCTTCTTTGATCAGGTCAGGCATAAAACGGTACAGGAATGTTAACAATAACGTACTGATATGCGCGCCGTCGACGTCGGCATCTGTCATAATGATGATTTTATGATAACGTAATTTTGATATATCAAAATCATCGTGTATACCTGTCCCAAACGCCGTGATCATCGCTTTGATCTCTGCGTTTGCATAAATCTTATCAAGCCTTGCCTTCTCTACGTTCAGTATCTTGCCGCGCAGAGGAAGTATGGCCTGTGTGCCTCTGTCACGGGCAGTCTTGGCAGAACCGCCGGCTGAATCACCCTCTACGATATAGATCTCGCAGTTTTTCGGGTCTTTATCAGAACAGTCTGCAAGCTTTCCTGGTAGTGACATGCTGTCCAGGGCGGATTTTCTTCTTGTAAGGTCTCTTGCTTTTCTCGCGGCTTCCCTTGCCCGCTGCGCCATGACTGATTTTTCAACCGTCATCTTTGCCACAGACGGATTCTGCTCCAGGAATATCTCCAGCTGGCTGCTCACTACGCTGTCTACAGCCCCGCGCGCTTCGCTGTTTCCAAGCTTCTGTTTCGTCTGCCCCTCAAACTGAGGATCTTCTATTTTTACACTGATGATGGCAGTGAGCCCTTCTCTTATATCCTCGCCGGATAGATTCGGTTCACTGTCTTTGAGCAGTTTATTCTTTCTGGCATAGTCGTTAAATGTCTTTGTCAGCGCATTACGGAAACCGACGATATGCGTGCCGCCTTCCGGAGTCGTGATATTATTGACAAAGCCATATGTGTTGTCGCTGTAGGAATCATTGTGCTGCATCGCCACTTCAACAGCCACGTTATTTACGAGCCCTTCACAGTAGATAATGCTCTCATAAAGAGGCGTTTTGCTGCGGTTCAGATATTCTACAAACTGTTTGATACCGCCTTCGTAATGAAATGTCTTCTCTACCGGCTCGTCTTCCGGCCTGTCGTCCCGCAGGACAATTTTAAGGCCTTTTGTGAGGAAGGCCATTTCCCTGAAACGCTGCTTCAGCACGTCATACTCAAAGACAGTCTCCTCAAAGATCGTGTCGTCTGGAAGAAATGTTACCTTCGTACCGGTCTTGTCTGAGCCGCATTCCCCGATCACCGCCAGCTTTTTTGCCACTTTGCCGCGTTCATAACGCTGCATATAAACTTTTCCTTCACTGTAGATCTCAACTTCCAGCCAGTTAGACAGAGCATTTACGACTGAAGCGCCTACGCCGTGGAGACCGCCGGATACTTTGTATCCTCCGCCGCCAAATTTACCGCCTGCGTGCAGTATCGTAAAAACTACTTCAACAGCGGGGAGTCCGGCCTTACTGTTAATTCCCACAGGGATACCGCGGCCGTTATCCACAACCGTTACAGAATTATCTTGATTTATCGTCACGTATATAGTGTCGCAGAATCCTGCCAGAGCTTCATCGACCGCATTGTCCACGATCTCGTAAACGAGATGGTGAAGACCGCGTGCCGATGTACTTCCGATATACATACCCGGCCGTTTTCTGACAGCTTCCAGACCTTCTAATATCTGAATCTCGTCCGCGCCATATTCGTGCTGCACCTTTTCTGTACTCATTCTAATCCTCCTAGTTCTCTTTCGCTACTTGTCCGTCCTGGACATGAAATACTTTGTTTATAGAAAAACGATGATTCACAAACTCATCCACGCCTGTACAGGTGATCAAGGTCTGTATATCATGAATACTATCTAATAAATAGTTTTGCCTGTGTTTGTCAAGTTCAGACAATACATCGTCAAGTAACAGGACCGGTGTATCGTGAATTGACTGCTTGACCAGTTCTATCTCTGAAAGTTTGAGAGACAGCGCGGCAGTCCTCTGCTGTCCCTGGGATCCGAATCTGCGTATATCAAGGTCCCCGACCATAAAGCATATATCGTCTCTGTGGGGACCCACTGAAGTGCTTTTGATTCTCATATCCCGTTCTCTGTTTTTGGCCAGAGCCTGCTCAAACGTAAGATTTCCGACGCTTGGTTCATAGATCAAATTAATTTCTTCTTTTTCACCAGTTAATTTTTTGTGTATATTAGAAATTATTTTGTTTATCTCTTTCACAAACTGTTTTCTTCTCTCAATAATTTTATTACCGTACTGGATCAATTGGATTTCCCATACATCCAGTGTCTCCATTAGATTTCTCTGCTGGGTGATATCTTTTAATAAATGATTTCTCTGATTTACGATACGATTATAATTAGATAAATTATTAAGATATACCTTATCTAGCTGTGATAATTCAAGATCTATAAATCTTCTTCTCTCCGACGGTCCGTTTTTTATGATATTCAGATCTTCAGGAGAAAAAAATACAATATTGATTATTCCAAACAGTTCACTTGCTTTGCGTATGGGTATCTTGTTTATGGCTATCCCCTTCGGACTGTTTTTCTTAAGATGCATGTCTATCTGATAAGTGATGCCGTTTTTTTCCACAACAGTCTCTATATGTGACTCTTCTTTCCCAAACTGAACGAGATCTCTGTCCTTTGTTCCCCTGTGGGATTTTGTTGTGCCGGAAAGATATACAGATTCCAGGATATTTGTTTTTCCCTGTGCGTTATCCCCATAAAAGATATTTGTGGCGTTATCAAACTCCAGTTTTAAAAAATCATAATTTCTAAAACTCTTTAATTTCAAAGATTTAATCTTCAATTTTTATTTCTTCCCCACCAAAAGATACCACATCTCCTGCATGAAGCTTTCTTCCGCGGCGGGTATCTGTCTCTCCATTCACCTTGACGAGGCCGTCCTGAATGACTTCTTTGGCCTCTACGCCGGAATCCACCAAACCGGCGGCCTTCAGCGCCTGGCCGAGCTTGATGAATTCTTCTCTTAATTTTATATTCTGCATTTTATTTTCCTTACTTGCTCATATGTGTATTTTTATTATGCTGCATTAAAGTTTACCGGAAGAATGAGATAGATATAACTCTCCGCGTCATCTTTTATGAAGCATGGAGCCTTTGCATTCATCAGGTAAAGTGTCGCCTCTTCGTCGTCAATGACACGGAGCGCGTCTATGAGAAACTTCGGGTTAAAGCCGATCAGAAGATCCTTTCCCTCTTTTTCGATCATGATCTCTTCATTCATGGAACCAATCTGTGATTTTATCTTAAGTTCCATTATTTCATCACCTATGTTGATGATGATAGGCTTTTTGTCTCCTTCTTTTACGAGAAGAGTCGCTCTGTCTATACAGTTGAGCAGCTCTTTTTTGTTGATTCTAACCTTGGTCTCGTAATCACTTGACAACATCTGGTCTATTTTGAAATACTCGCCTTCTATGAGTCTTGATACGACGATCGTATTGTCAAATTCAAATACAATGTGATTGTTCGTATAGGAGATATTTACCATGCTCTCCGCCTCGCCGGACAGTATCTTACTCACTTCTGTGAGTGTCTTTCCGGGAACGACCAGCTTCTTGTCGGCAACTTCATTTTTCAGTTCGATCTTACGTATTGATATTCTGTGTCCGTCAAGTGAAACGACTCTCAGTATGTTGTCTTTGATCTCAAAGAGTTCACCTGTCATTAATTTATTGCTTTCCGTATCAGCAATAGAAAAGATAGTCTGTCTGATAACTTCTTTCAAAGTAAACTGTGATATTTCTATGGACTCTTCTTTCTCTATGATCGGCAGATATGAAAATTCTTCGCCAGGCTTTCCTGACAGATCGAACTTTGCTTTTTCACACGTGATCACTGTCTGAAGATTTGCATCTGTTTCGATCACAATGTCACTGTCAGGAAGCTTTCTTACGATCTCAGAAAAGATTCTTGCGTCAATGGCTATCATTCCCCGTTCTGTGATCTCTCCCTCTATCTCTGTCTGTATGCCAAGTTCCATATCGTTCGCTGTCAGCTTTATAATATCGGCAGTGGCATCAATAAGAATACATTCCAGTATGGGCATTGTTGTTTTAGAAGGGACAGCTTTTGAAACGATGCTGACTCCTTTTACAAGATTTGATTTACTGCATATGATCTTCATGTGTATAACTCCTTTCCTGCGGCGCAAATATATAAATATATAAAAGATTTCCGTCTTCTTCTTATTAGGGGCTGTGGAAAAGAGGAAAACCCCTTTAAGCCCTCTGGCTGTCAATGTTCCGGCATTTTAAAACTGTGTGGAATGTGACAGGTTTATATGTGGATGTGGTTTGGATAACTTTTTCGTAATTCACTATTTTATTTCTGTAATAGGAGATATCCATAGGTTGTCCACAATTTTATTAACATTATGCCGGATTAATTTTCTTCTTTATGATACTTACTGTGTTGGATAATGTTTCATCTGTTGTGACTTCTTTTGTTATCTTGTCAACTCCGTGCTTTACTGTAGAATGGTCTTTCCCGCCGAGAAAGATGCCGATTGATTTAAGCGGTGTATCTGTCATGGAACGGATGAGATACATTGCGATCTGTCTCGGATTGGAAATATCTGCATTTCTCTTATTGCTTTTCAGATCAGCGATCGATACGCCGAAATGTTCAGAAACGATATCCAGTATAAGCTCAGGTGTCACTTCTCTGTTATTCTTGGAAGATATGATATCTTTCAGCGCTTCAGAAGCAAGTGTGATATCGATCTGTGTGGCGTTGTTGTTCAGCTTGTACAGAGCGATCAGCTTGTTGAGTGAACCTTCAAGTTCCCGGATGTTAGTCTTGATATTTGTAGCGATATATTCGATCACATCCTGGGGAATATTATATTTTTCCAGTTTGTCCAGTTCGATCTTTTTCTGGAGGATCGCCATTCTTGTCTCATAATTCGGAGCTGATATATCCGCGATGAGCCCCCATTCAAACCGTGTGCGCAGCCGCGCCTCCAATGTTTCAATATCCTTGGGCGGTTTATCACTTGATATGATGATCTGCTTTCCGGATGTATGGAGATGATTGAATGTATGGAAGAATTCTTCCTGTGTACTTTCTTTTCCTATTATAAATTGTATGTCGTCGATAAGCAGAACATCATTATTTCTATACTTGTCCCGGAATTTGGACATGGCAGATTCATTTCCGGCCGTTTTACCGTTCTTCAATGCATCGATCAATTCATTTGTAAAAGTTTCACTCGTTACGTATAAGACTTTTTTCTTCGGACTTTTCTCCAATATAAAATGCGCAATAGAATGCATAAGGTGGGTCTTGCCAAGTCCGACACCTCCGTAAAGAAACAACGGATTATACACTTCACCCGGAGATTCGGCCACCGCCAGCGACGCTGCATGAGCAAAGTTATTATTTCCTCCTACAACGAACGTATCAAACGTATACTTTGGATTAAGACCGGCTTTTTCGGCAGCGGATTTCGTTTTCTTCTTCTGGCTCGCCTCGATCGCCATATTCTGTATTTCGTCGATCCTGTCATCATCTTCCGATAAAAACACAATCTCATATTCCGTGCCCGTGATCTCTGCGATACAGACCTTGAGCGGAAGAAGATACTTTTTCTCAATATATTCGACGCTTGCATTCATATTGACAAGTATAAATACAGTGCTGTCAATGACGTCATATACCTTTAAAGGCTGGATCCATGTAGAGAAAGATACATTGGATAACTCATGCTCAATTCTCAGATGCTCAATAATCTCCTGCCATTTTTCCTTAACAATGTTCAT